>CAVYIP010000001.1:0-137707 GCA_963768605.1 uncultured Actinomycetes bacterium
TCGGTCGAAGTTCTTCAACGAGGTCGCGGACCGGATCAACGGTCCGGGCGTGGCGACGGGGCTCGCCGTCACCGGCAGCGGTGGCGACGTGCTGTTCATCGAGGCTTCCGTCATGGACGGCGAGCCCGGGCTCACCCTGACCGGGCAGCTCGGCGACGTCATGAAGGAGTCGGCGCAGATCGCGTTGTCGTACGTGCAGGCGCACGCCGACGAGCTCGGCATCGCGCCCGAAGCGCTCAAGCGCCGCTTCCACCTGCACGTTCCCGCGGGCGCCGTGCCCAAGGACGGTCCGTCGGCCGGCGTCACGATGACGACCGCGCTGGCGAGCCTGCTGAGTGGCCGGGCGGTGCGGAGCAACGTCGGGATGACGGGCGAGGTCACGCTCCAGGGTCGGGTCCTGCCCATCGGGGGCGTGAAGCAGAAGGTGCTCGCGGCCCAACGGGCCGGGCTGACCGAGGTGATCCTGCCCGCCCGCAACGGCCCCGACCTCGACGACGTGCCGGAAGCGACACGCGACGCCATGTCGTTCCACCTGGCCGACGACGTGCGGGACGTGCTCACGGTCGCGCTCGAGCCCGAGCCTGAGGCGCTGCCGAGCGCGGCCTGAGCGTCAAACGGCAAGGGCGGCGTGACGTAAGACACGCTCAGCGGCACCCGCTCCGCGTCTACGTTTGCGTCCGTGGCAGGTGAGTCGACGCTCGAGACGGACTATCTCGTCGTCGGTGCCGGCGCGCTCGGGATGGCGTTCGTCGACTCGTTGATCGAGCACAGCGACGCCGACGTCGTCATGGTCGAGCGCCGCCATCGACCCGGCGGTCACTGGCTGGACGCGTACCCGTTCGTGCAGCTCCACCAGCCGTCGAAGTTCTACGGCGTCAACTCGACCCCGCTCGGGACAGGACCGGATCGAGCCCGACGGCCCGGATACCGGCTTCTCCGAGCGCGCCAGCGGTGCGGAGATCTGTGGTTACTACGACGAGATCATGCGCCACCGGTTCCTGGCATCCGGGCGTGTGCGCTTCTTCCCGATGTCCGACTACCTGGGCGACCGGCGCTTTCGCTCACGCGTGACCGATCAGGTGACGGACGTGACCGTGCGAAGGCACGTCGTCGACGCGACCTACATGGCGTCGCGTGTACCCGCCACCGAACCCGCCCCGTTCGACGTGGCCGACGGGGCCCGTTGCGTCCCGGTCGGCGAGCTAGCGAAGCTGGCGGACCCGGCGGCCGGGTACGTCATCGTCGGCGGCGGAAAGACCGCGTCGGATGCCATCTGCTGGTTGCTCGATCGAGGTACCGATCCCGACGACATCACGTGGATCCGTCCGCGTGACAACTGGATCCTGAACCGAGCGTTCTTCCAGCCCGGGCATGCGCGCACATTCGAGGGTGTCGTCCTGCAACTCGAGGCGATGGTCGAGTTGCAGTCGGTAGAGGAGGTGTTCGAGCGTCTCGAAGCGGCGGGGGAGATGCTCCGCACGGACCGGGACGTCGTGCCGACGATGATGAAGGGCGGGACGGCGAGCGTCTGGGAGGTCGAGCAACTCCGTCGGGTCGAAAACGTCGTCCGCTTCGGGCACGTCGAACGCATCGAGCCCGACCGGATCGTGCTCGAGCACGGCTCGATCCCGACCACTCCCGATCATCTCCACGTGCATTGCGCCGCTTCCGGGCTGAGCGACAACCCACCGCGGCCGATCTTCACCGACGACACGATCACCCTCCAGCTCGTGACCCGGGTGGGCCTCACGTTGTCCGGTGGGTTGCAGGGATTCCTGGAATCGACGGGACGGACGACGGAGGAGAAGAACAGGCTCTGCCCGCCCACCGTCATGCCGCATACGCCGTTCGACTACCTCCGCGTCATCATGGCCGGCATCAGTACCGAACTGGGTTGGCAAGAGGCACCGGAACTGCAGCAGTGGGTCGATCGCTCGCGACTCAATCTCCTGAGCGGGCTGGGCGAGCACGACGACCCCGGCACGGTCCGGGACCTGCAGGGCCGCTTCTTCGACTCGCTGTTCCCCGCCCTCGAGAAGCTGCAGGTGTTCGCGGCTCAGGCCACACCGGAAGAACGAGCGCGGATGTTCGAACCGACCGCAAGCGTTGGCGCCTGACCTTCGGCAAACCCCGCCGGCGCCCACTCGCAACAGCACGGAGTGGAGGAGATCATGGGCCAGGACGGATACGACGCCATCGTCGTGGGTGCGCGCTGCGCGGGCTCGCCGACGGCGATGCTGCTCGCCCGGAAGGGCTACAGAGTTCTTGTCGTCGACCGGGCGACATTCCCGAGCGACACGCTGTCAACGCACATCCTGCACCCACCCGGCGTGGCGGCACTTGAGAGGTGGGGTCTGCTCGATCGGCTGGTGTCGACGGGTTGTCCGCCAATCGACACGTACGCGTTCGACTTCGGTCCCTTCACTCTGTCGGGCGCGCCCGGCACAGCCGAGAGCCCGATTGCGTACTGTCCGCGGCGGACCGTCCTCGACAAAATCCTCGTAGACGCGGCGTCCGAGGCAGGGGCTGAGGTTCGCGAGCGGTTCACAGTTGAAGACGTCATCATCGAGAACGACCGTGTCGTCGGGGTTCGCGGCCACAGCAAGGGCGGCGATACGGTCACCGAGCGCGCCCAAGTGGTCATTGGAGCGGACGGACGGAACTCGTTCGTCGCACGTGCGGTCGGTCCCGAGCAATACAACGAGAAACCGGAGCTCCTCTGCGGTTACTACACCTATTGGAGTGGCTTGCCCATGCACGGCCGCTTCGAGGTCTACATCCGCCCCGACCGCGGTTGGGCAGCGGCCCCGACGCACGATGACCTGACACTCGTGGTGGCGGGTTGGCCGTTCGCTGAGTCGGGTGCAAACAAGAGCGACGTCGAAGGGAACTACCTGAGGATGTTCGACATGGCGCCCCACTTCGCCGAGCGGATCGGCGCGGCGAAGCGCGAGGCGCGCTTCGCCGGCACGGCCGTGCCGAACTTCTTCCGCCGGCCCTTTGGTGCCGGATGGGCACTCGTTGGCGATGCGGGATACAACAAGGACTTCATCACGGCTCAGGGGATCATGGACGCGTTCCGGGACGCCGAACTGTGCGCGACCGCGTTGGACGAGTCGTTGTCAGGTGCTCGCGCCTTCGACGCTGCGATGGGGGAATACCAGTCGACCCGCGATGACGAAGTGCTGCCCATGTTCGATTTCACCTGTCAGCTGGCCACCCTCCAGCCGCCACCGCCAGAGATGCAACAGCTCTTGGGGGCTGCAAACGGCAACCAGGAAGCTATGGACGGCTTCGCTCGCGTGAACGCCGGAGTGACGTCACCAGCGGAGTTCTTTGCCGAAGAAAACGTGGGACGTATCCTCGCCGCCGCCGAAGGGTGACAGAAGTCCTTCGACCGCGTCTGAACACTCACGCCATCTGCACGTCGGTGCGCAGGCGAGTGAGTGTCGTCGACTTGATGCGCCACTGACCGTCGACCTTCTCGTAGGTCTCGTGGTAGTGGCCGTACCCGTGCATCGTCGCGATGGGCGATCCCTCGGGCCACCAGAGATGGTCCTCCATCGCCCAGACGCCGGTTGCGTTGGTCGGCGACGTGACATCGATCTCCGGAGTGTGACCGTGGTGCACCGTCGTCACGTCGTCGATCGATCCCCGCACGAACGCGGTGATCTCACGGCTCCCGGTCGTGACCCCGCTGCCGTCCGACACCTCTCCCGACACGTCCATGCGAGCATCGGGCGCGAAGACCGTCGTGAAGCCGTCCCAATCCTTCGTATCCATGCAACGGAAATAGCGCGCCTTGAGCTGCTTGATCTCCTCGATCGCTTCGAGCCGCTCGACGGTGTCCACGGTCGCCCCCTTGTTGCCGGCCCTCACACCACCTTGCGGCGTGCGCGCCGCGCGCCGATCAGGGCGGCCGCGCCGAGTCCGATCTCCGCGGCCAGATACGCCCAGAACGCGCCGTCGGTCTCCGGCTGATCGACAAGCAACGAGGCGACCCGGGCTCCGGCTGCTCCAAGCCATACAAGACCGACCGCGGCCTGGGCGGTGGGGTCACGACTGACGAGCGCCCAGCTACCGAGCGCGGCGTACGTTCCGCCGAGCCCGGCTCGCGTCTCCGCGACGCCGCGTTTCGTCACGGCGGGCAGCTCGAGGGCGGCGGCGACCCGCTCGGGCATCACGGCGCCGGCGAGGCCCGAGGCCATGAGCGCCGCGCTGCTGACGCGTCCCAAATTCACGTCGTGCGGTCCTCGAAGGAGTCCGACGTGCTAGTTCGCGTCGAGCCACGACACGCCGTACGCGGTGATGGGCTCGGGAAGGCCTTTGAGCAGAACCGGCCCACGAGTCTCGAAGAGAAACTGCTTGCCGACACAGAGCTCTCGGACGGCGAGAGACACGGCGATCTCGCCGGCCGACGCCGAATCACAGAGACGAGCTGCGAGTTGTACCGCCGCGCCGAACAGGTCGTCAGTGTCGTCCGTGACCGGCTCTCCGGCGCTGATTCCGATCTTCACGTCGAGCGGAGTCGCACCGCCGTCGTTGTGGTCACGGAATGCCCGCTGCGCCGCGATCGCGAAGGCCACCGCCGAGGCGACGGAGTTGAACGCCGCCATGATTCCGTCACCCGTGTGCTTGACCTCGCGCCCGCCAT
The DNA here is from genome assembly GCA_963768605.1 of uncultured Actinomycetes bacterium. GTDB lineage: Bacteria > Actinomycetota > Acidimicrobiia > IMCC26256 > JACDBD01 > JALZAA01. The sequence goes on from CAVYIP010000001.1 coordinate 4,655, forward strand.
GGGAATCGAGCGCCTCGCGAACGATCGTGTTGTGAACACGCAGCAGCGCCACATGCGCTTCATCGCCGAGCCGGGACGTCTGCTCGACCGATCCGACGAGGTCTGTGAACACGATTGCGCGCATGGCCGGGGCTTCGTAGGGCGTCCCCGGCGGGTAGTCGGGCCGCGCGCCGAGAATCGTGTTCAGCGGGACGTTCGGATCGAGCTCGAGGATCGTCGAGGCGAGCTGGCCGTGTGCTTCCTGATGCACGGCTTCCACGGCCTGCTGCGTCGGCCCTTCCGCGAGGCAGAACACCGAACCGTTGGCCGGATCGAACCAATAGGTGTGATAACGAACCCGGTGTCGCTCTTGGACGGCGATGTCCCGCGTGTGAAGTTCGGCGAGCTCCTCCGGACTGATTCCGGGGGCGTCATGTCGGTCCATGTACATCGGCATGGCCGCAGCATACGTAAGCGTTTGATCCGATGGCGGCCGCGATGAGTCCGTGTCGAATACGTCCCGACGCAGAGCTGTCAGTCGCCCGGTCGGTGAGCATTCGCGTCGAGGTCGCGGAGGGCGAATGCTACGGTCGACCGGTCTCGACCGCGGGGTGAGAGCGTGAGCTCGTCGACGTACGTGATCCGCGGGGGCTTGGAGGGCCGAGAGCGGCTCCGGGTGCTCGCCCGTGTGATGTGGCCGACCACCAGCGCCTTGTTCGCCCGAGTCGGAATCGCGCCGACCGCCCGCTGTCTCGACCTTGGTTGCGGCGGTGGAGACGTGACGCGTGAGCTCGCTCAGATCGCGTCGGACGGAGTTCATCGTCGGTGCGGACCTCGACGCGACGACGATCGAGCTCGCCCGGGCCGAGACTGCGGAGGCCGGGATCGACAACGTGGAATTCCGTGTCGACGACGCCCTGCAGCCGCCGGCGGACGGGCAACGATTCGATGTCGTGTACGCACGTTTCCTGTTCACCCACCTTGCCGATCCGGCGAAGGCGCTCGAGAGCATCACGGCGCGTGTCGACCCCGGTGGCGTGCTCGTCGTCGAAGACATCGACTGCTCCGGGCACTTCTGCTACCCGCCCTCGCCCGCGTTCGCACGTTATGTCGAGTGGTACAGCAAGACCGCTCGCGCTCGCGGTTGCGATCCCGACATCGGCCCGCGACTGCCGGGGCTGTTGCGCGATGCAGGGCTCGGCGACATCGCGATGAACGTCGTGCAGCCGGCGGGTTTCTCGGGCGAGGTCAAGGTCATCGCCCCGATCACGATGGAGATGGTCGCCGACGCGATGGTGGCCGCCGATGTCGCCACCTCCGAGGAGGTCGACCAGACCATCGACGAGCTCTACACGTTCGCCAACACCGAGGGAACCGTGCAGAGCCTCCCGCGCATCGTCCAGACCTGGGGGCGACGCGTCGCGTAGCCGCGTGCTCAGTCGTCGCCGACGGTGACGACGACCTTGCCCTTCGCCTTTCGGTCGGCGAGCTCCCGGATCGCTTCGGCGGCCCGATCGAGCGGATACGTCGACGACACGTGAGGGCGCAGCTTGCCGGCGCGCCACCACCCGATCAGCTCCTCGACGTTCCGGAGATGGCGCTCGGGCTCCCGCCCGACGAACGCGCCCCAGAAGACGCCGACGATGTCGCAGCCCTTGAGCAGGGTGAGGTTCAGCGGGATGGCAGGAATCTCGCCGGCGGCGAAGCCGATGACCAGGAAGCGACCTTCCCACGCCGTGGCGCGCAACGCCGGCTCGCTGTACTGGCCACCGACCGGGTCGTACACGACGTCGGCCCCTCGGCCCCCGGTGAGCTCGCGGATCCGTGCCTTCAGGTCCTCGGACGCGTAGTTGATGGTCATCGCCGCGCCGTACTCGCGGCAGAGCTCGAGCTTGTCGTCGCTGGAGGCAGCCGCAATGACCGTCGCGCCCATGAGTGCGCCCAGCTCGACGGCGGCGAGGCCGACGCCGCCGGCGGCGCCCAACACGACCAGGCTCTCGCCCGGTTGTAGACGGCCCCGGTCCTTCAGCGCGTAGTGGGACGTGCCATAGGCATAGAGGAACGCCGACGCGGGGCCGAAGTCGATGCCGTCGGGGACCGGGATCAGGATGGCGGCGGCAACCGCGATCTTCTCGGCGAGTCCACCCCAGCCGGTTGAGGCGAAGACCCGATCGCCGACCGTCACGCCGTCGACACCCGGGCCGACCGAGCTCACCACGCCGGCGATCTCGGCGCCGGGGGAGAAGGGGAGCGGTGGCTTGAACTGGTACAGGTTCTGGATGATGAGGACGTCGGGGAAGTTCACTGCGCACGCTTTGACGTCCACGACCACCTGACCGTCGCCCGCGGTTGGATCGTCGACGTCCTCGACCGTCAGCGACTCGGGCGGTCCGTACTCCCGGCAGAGGACTGCGCGCATGGCGGCACCGTAGCGACCTCGAGACGAATCCCGTGAATGCCTGAACGACTGGTTGACGCGCGGGGGGCGAACGGCAACGATCCCCGCAGACCGGAGAGCACGGTGCACGATTGACGTCGCGGGGGGAACCATGACGACGAACGAGCGCACGGTCGGTCGCTACCTGCGTTGGCTCCTGGCAGCCTTGTCGCTCGGTGCGGGAGTGATCCACTTCGCGGTGAGCGGTGAGCACTACGAAGTGTCGTGGGCCCACGGCACGTTCTTCGCCGTGGTCGCGTGGCTCCAGCTGTCGTGGGCGGTCGGGGTGGTGGTCAGGCCGACGCGGTGGCTGCTGGCTGCCGGCGCAATCCTGAACGCCGGGATCATCGGGGTTTGGGCGGTGTCACGGGTGTGGGGGGTGCCGATCGGCCCCGACGCCTTGACGCCCGAAGCCGTCGGTTGGTCCGACGCGCTCTCCTCCGTGTGCGAGCTGGGCATCGTCGCGTTGGCGCTCGGCGTGATCGTTCGACCCGAGGTGGCGCAGCGCAGGCTGCGGCCATCGGTGGCGGTCCCGGTCGTCGGGATTGCGGGGCTCGGCGTCGCGGTCATCTCGTCGCTGGCATTCACCCCCGCGCTGGCGTCGTCGCACCATCACGGCGAAGCCGACGGGAGCCACACGCACAGCGCCGCCCCGTCCGGTCACGAACACGGCTCGGCCGTCGCGGGTCACCAGCACGGCCCGACGACGCTCAACGGCGAGAAGGTGAAGGGTGTCAAGGCCCAGGACGTCGCGGCCGAGTCGCAGCCGAACGAGCCGCTCGACGCCACCACGCGCGCCACCCTCAAGACGCAGCTCTCGGAAGCCCGCGACTTCGCCCTTCGCTACCCGACGGTGGCCGACGCGAGCGCAGCCGGATACCGGCTCGCCGGCGGTTTCGCGCCGGGGAGCGGAGCGCACTACATCTCGTACGGAGGCATCGTCGGGTCGGGGTCGTTCGACCCGATGAAGGTGAACTCCCTCATCTACGACGGCACGAGCCCGACCTCGCAGATCGTCGGCCTCATGTACTACGGCATGGGTCAGGGTGCGCCCGAGGGATTCGCGGGGCCGAACGACCACTGGCACCGGCACAGCAACGTGTGCATCAAGCCCGGGCCGAACGGCATCGATGTGCCGTTCCCCGCCGACCAGGACGTGACGGCCAACGAGTGTGCCGCCGTACAGGGGAGCATGTTGAAGACGACGGGATACATGGTGCACGCCTGGGTCGTGCCGTCCTGGGAGAGCCCGCTGGGCGTGTTCTCGCACGACAACCCCGACGTGCGTTGTGCCGACGGGACCTTTAAAACGAACAAGGCCGGGTTCTGCGCCGGTACCTAGACGGCATCGCGAGGGCTGTCGACGCCTGATCACGACTGGTCGAGGATGCCGGTGGACTGACCGACCTCGATGAGGTGCCCGTCGGGGTCGCGGACATACGCGCGGATCTCACGCCCGTGATCCTTGGGCTCGGTGAGGAACTCGACGCCCTTGCGGCGCCAGTCGTCGTAGACGGCGGCGATGTCGGCGACGCGGATGTTGAGGAAGGCGCTGGTGCGGCTCGGATCGGACGGCGTCTCCAGGATGACGTCGGGCTTGTCGTCGGTCGGCCCGCCCCCTTCGTTCAAGATCAACCACGAGTTGGCGACCCGCATGATCACCGGGCTCCGTTCGTTGACCACGGTGCCGCCCAGCATGGACCGGTAGAACTCGCGCGACCGGTCCATGTCCGAGACCACGAGGAAGTGCGTGAGCACGAGCCCGTGATCGGGCGCGGGAAAGTCCTCTCGATTCATGTCGCTCCTCGATCGCCTGCGATCCAGTGTGGGCACCGGTGGGACGCGTTGTCGAGCATTCGCCGGATGCGTTCCGGGGCGCTCTCGGTCGCTCGCTCCCTGGTCGGTCAGGCCGGGCCGTGGAGCGGACGTAGGCTGAGGGCATGTGCCGAAACATCACCGAGCTGCGCGGGCTCGAGCCTCCCGCGACACGTGAAGAGATCGAAGCCGCCGCCCGGCAGTACATCCGCAAGGTCAGCGGCATCGCCAAGCCGAGCGCGGCCTTCGCCGACCGTATGGAGGAGGCGGCGCTCGAGGTGGCATCGATCACCGAGCAGTTACTCGCCGAGGTGCCGGCGCGGCGTCAACCGCCGAAGACGCTTCCGCCGTTGCGCCGTCCCGAGGTGCGTCAACGGCTGGGTCTCGAGCCGTTCCCGGCTTGAGCGGGTCGCGCGACTGATCCACCGCCGGGCTGTGCCGTCGTTCGAGTGAGCGCAGGACGACGACGTACGCGTCTCGACGATCGAGCTCTTCTTCGATCTCGTCTTCGTCTTCACGATCACGCAGCTGACGAGCCTGCTCGTCGCGGAGCCCAATGGTCGTCGGCGTCGTCCGGGTGGCGCTGATCTTCGGCAACGTCTGGTGGATGTACGGCGGATACGCCTGGCTGACGAACGCGGTGCCGCCGCGCGAGCCGATCGTTCGCCTGCTCATGCTCGTCGGCATGGCCGGGTTCCTCATCGTCGCACTGGCGATTCCCGACGCGTTCGGGGACTCGGGCGTGGCGTTCGGAATCGGTTACCTGGTCGTGACCTTCGTGCACACGGGGCTGTTCCTGCGCGCGAGTGAGGAGAGCGCAGTCCGGGCGATGTTCCGGTTGGGCCCGTTCAACACGATCACCGCCGCGCTCCTCCTCGTGGCCGGGTTCACGAGCGGTGGCCTGCAGTGGACGCTCTGGGCGTCGGCGTTCGTTTTGCACTGGGGCTCGCCCGCGCCTGACCGCAGTCGGAGGCTTCCGCATCCGCGCCAAGCACTTCGTCGAGCGACACGGGCTCATCGTGCTCATCGCGCTCGGGGAATCCGTCGTCGCGGTCGGGATCGGCGTGCAAGGTCACGACCTGACGACAGGCCTCGCCGTGACTGCCGTGTTGGGACTCGCGCTGGCAGCGGCACTGTGGTGGCTGTATTTCGACGGCGAAGACGAACGGGCCGAGCGTGCGCTCGACCTTGCGCCCGACTCGCGGAACCCGTGGCTAGCACTGTTCGCGTTCGGCTACGCGTTCCTTCCGGTGCTCGGCGGGATCATCGTGTTCGCCGCCGGGATGAAAGAGGCCGTCGTCCGGTACGACGAGCCCGCGAGCGCGGCCACCGCGTGGTTCCTCGCCGCCGGCGTGGCCACGTACATCCTCGGGCTGGTCGCGTTCCGCGCGGTGCTCCGCACCGGGCCACCGCGCCGCGCCTCGCCGTCGCCGCCGTCGCCGTGGCGACGGTCGTGATCGGGCTCGAGATCTCAGCCGAGCTGCAGATCGCGACGCTGACCCTCGTCGTCGTCTCCGGGATCGTGGCCGAAACCCGCCGGGCTCAGCCTTCGCCGGCGAGCTGACCGCGGTACGGCCCCCGGCCGCTCACGCACGCGGCACCGCAGCGCACGCCGAGCGCGAGCGCATCCTGCAGCGACCGGCGGTCGGCGAGCCCGTAGGTCAGCCCGGCAGCAAAGCAGTCGCCGGCGCCGTACGTGTCGACGGGCGGGCCCGGGAGGGGAGCGGCCGTCCACGCCGTCGTCTGTCCGTCGAGCGCCTCGACCCAGCCGCCGGCGGCGCCCGCCGTCCACGCGACGAGGCGCGGCGGAGGATCGATCGAACCGGGCGTATAGCGCTCGCCCGCGTCGCGGCTGCTCGAGACGAGCATGTCGAGCGGAACGCCCGCCTCCGCCAACGGTTCGATCGTGCGCGCCGTTGACGCCAGCGTGCGAGCCGCCCTCGCCCCTTGCACCGCGCCTGCGTCCCCCGCCGTGAAGTAGACCCCGTCGATGCCGTCGAGCTCCGACCACGGCAACGGGTCATCGCGGCGAGGTCCGAGCCGTTCACCCAAGACCGTGATCGTGCGTTCCGCATTCGCGTCCGTGAAGACGAACGCCCGCCGCTGCGCGCCACGGCGCCACGCCACCTCGACGCGCACACCGAGTGCCATGAGCTCGCGCTCGGCGCGATGCCCGAGCTCGTCGTCGGCCAGCGCAGTGAGGAACAGGCAGTCGCCCGCGAGCCGGGCCAGCTGGACGGCTGCCACGGCGCCGCCGCCCCCCGGTTCCTCCCAGGCGTCGAGGGCGTGGACGATCTCGCCGGAGGCCGGCACGCGCTCGACGCGGGCGAACTCGATCCACTCGACGTGCCCGACGACCGCGACCCGTGCTGGCACCGGCTCACGCTAACGCCGTTGCGTCGCGCTTATCGTGTCGCCGTGGGTGACGAAGGCTTGCTGACCGGCGTTCGCGTGCTCGACCTCAGCATCTGGCGACCGGGCCCGTACGCGACCCAGCTGCTCGTCGAGCTGGGCGCCGACGTCGTGAAGATCGAGCCCCCCGGTGGCGATCCGATGCGCGTCTTCCCGACACTGTTCGCGGTGCTCAACGCGGGGAAGCGCAGCGCGGCCGTGGACTTGAAGGACACGCCGGGGAAGACGGCGGTGCTCGCCGCGGCGGCAGAGGCGGACGTCGTGGTCGAGGGCTTCCGGCCCGGGGTGGTGCGCGGTCTCGGTGTGGACGACGAGGGCGTGCGGCGGGTGAACCTGAACGTCGTGTACTGCTCGATCTCCGGGTACGGACAGCACGGGCCGCTCGCCGAGCACCCCGGCCACGACATCAACTACCAGTCGTGGGCGGCGACGCTCGAGCCGCGTACCCCCGACGAGGAACCGGTGGTGCCCCGACCGCCGATCGCGGATCTCGCCGGTGGCGCGTACGCAGCCTTCGCTGTGTGCGCGGCGCTGGTGCAGCGGTCGCGCACCGGCGAGGGCGAGTCGATCGACGTGTCGATGACCGACGTGCTCGCCAGCTGGACGGGTGCCGTCCCGCCCCTCACGCTGCCCGACGGGCAGGCGGTCGGTGGGCAGGTCGCGGGCTACGGAACGTTTCAGACGGCCGACGGCGGCTGGATCGCGCTCGGTGTGATCAGCGAGGACCATTTCTGGACCGGCCTCACCCACACGCTCGGGCTCGACGACGCGGCGGCATTGACCTTCCCGGAGCGTCTCGCGCTCGGAAAGTCGCTCACCGAACGCATCGCCAAGGCCCTCGCCGAGCGAGACCGGGACGACGTCGTGCGCGAGCTCGCGGCCGCGGGTGTGCCCGCGTCGCCGATCCTGTCGCAACCCGAGATGGTGCGCGCCGAGGTCTTCCGTGCGCGCGGCACCGTCGCCGACGGACCGGACGGCGCGCCGGTCATGCAGCACCCGCTGCAGTACCGCGATCACCCGGCGCGAGTTCCACACGAGGTCCCGCCACTCGTCGAGGGGCCGGAACACGTTCCCGCCTGGAAGAGCGAGTAGCCGGTCTGTCGGTCAACCTTCCTTGCGTGTCCTCGCGGCGAGCTCGTCGTCGGAGGGGACGACGCCGAGCTGCTGCAGGAACTGGAAGCGGTCCGCCATGCCCCAGCTCTCGGCGAGGCGCCCTTCGGCGACCCGCCAGAGGAAGAACGCACGCATCGTCCCCTTCTTGTGTGTCGCACCGCCGCGGCGGTAGTCGCCGGTGTTGGTGCCGCTCATCTCGAGGAAGGACCCCACCCGGTCACCCTCGGCGATGAGGTCCAGCACCTCGACATGGAAGTCGGGGAACGCCTTGCGGATCATCTCGATGCCGCCGCGGATCGAGTCGGGACCGGTCGGCACGTCGAGATGATCGGGTCGTGCGTGACGGCGTCGGGCGCGACGAGCTCGGCGACGACGTCGAGGTTCCCCTGGTTGAAGCCCTCGTCGTAGCGCCGCCGGACGAGGGCCTCGTTAGCTTCGAGCGCGTCAGTCACCGCGTGATTATTGGCCGATCACTCACCTACAGGCGATCTGGTGGGCCATCGTCCCCGGGCGGCGGTTCGCACCGGCGTCCACCGCAGTCACCGGGGCCGCCGCCGGGGTCGGGGTCGGCCACCAGGATCGGCTGGCTGAACGAGTCGCTACCGCCGGGTCCGGTAACGGTCAGCGTGATCGTGAAGAGTCCTGCACCGTACGTGTGACTCGGGTTCTCCGCGGTCGACGTGCCGCCGTCACCGAATGTCCACGCCCGCGAAGTGATGGTGCCGGCCGACGCGTCGGTGAAGTTGACATTCAGCGGCGCAAACCCGCCGCCCGATGGGACCCGGGTGAACCCGGCCACCGGCGCAGCTGGCTGCGCCTGCGTCACCGTGATGTTGATCGACGATGTGGCCGGTGCTCCGCCGCTGTCGGTGGCCGACGCGGTGATGACATGTGCGCCAACCGCGAGCGTGCTCACCTGGATCGACGCACCGGTGCCGAGCGACCCATTAATGCTCGAGTTCCACTGAATGCTCGACGAGATGTTGCCGTCCTCGGCGTCGTTCGCCGTCCCGCTGAACGTCACCGGGCTGCCGGCGCTGAACGCCGCGCCGCTCTCCGGCGTCGTGATGATGATCGCCGGCGGCGTGTTGGCGTTGGCGACGATGGTCTGAGTCGCTGTCGACATGCCACCCCCGGGCCCGGTGACGGTTGGGCGACCGGATAGGTGCCGGGAGTGTCGAAGACGTGGGTAGCGGTCGCGCCGCTGGCGTCCGCCAGGCCGTCGCCGTTGAAATCCCACGACCACGCGGCGATGTCGCCGCTCGACGTGTCGGTGAACGTCACGGTGAGTGGCGCGACTCCCGATGTCGGGAACGCAGTGAACGATGCCACCGGCGGCGGCGGCAACGTCGCGGAGATCACCTTGCTGACCGTCGAGGTGCCACCCGGTCCCGTAACCGACAGCCCGACCGTGTGGTTGCCGGCGGTCGTAAACGTCTGGGTTGCAGTCGGACCGGTCGCGTCGTCGAAGAGACCGTCTCCGTTCAGGTCCCACGCGATCGAGTCGACGATCCCGGTGGACGTGCTCGTGAGGAGCACGGTCAGTGGCACCGTTCCCGATGGCGGTTCGGCAGTGAACGAGGCGACCGGCGCGGGTGGCTTGATGGTGACGGTCTGGGACTCGGTGTCGGTGCCACCCGGCCCGGAGACGGTCAGGGTCACGACGTAATCGCCGTGCGTGACGTACGGGTGCGTCGGGTTCTGCTCGGTCGAGGTCGCACCGTACCCGAAGTCCCAGGATCGCGTGTCGACCGCGCCCGTCGACTGGTCCGTGAACGACGCGACCAGTGGCGCGGTGGAGACGCTGAACGTAGCGGTGGGGACCGGTGGCCGAGGCGGATTGGTCCGCATGCACCCCGCCAGCGCCAGTGCGGCGACGACGATTGTCCCGATAAGCGCGCGCCGATGACCAATTGCACGGATCCTGCCCATCACGTCCCCCTAAGCCCGGTCGTGAGCGGAGTGCAAAGCGCGCGGAGAATCCCGCCGCCGGGGGTTGTATCGGCACACCGCCCAGAGAACTTGAGCGCTGCCGTACGATCACGCTCGCAACGGTTGCGCGGGCAGGCGAGAGGGGGAGTTATGGCGCCGAGCGACCCGAGCTGGAACTTCCAGGACCCGGCGAGCAAGGAACGAGTGCTGAGCGTCCTCCAGGGTGAGATGGACGCGATGTTCGGCTTGGTCGCCGACCCCGCTCGATGGGAGGCACCCACCGCGTGTGAGAGCTGGGAGGCCCGGGACGTCGTCGGCCATCTCGTCGACACCACCGAGGGCTACTTGCCGGCATTCGTCGGTGCCCGCACCGGGGCCTCCGCCGAGGAGCCCTTGGGGCTCCGGGACATGGCTCTCCACGTCGACAAGGGAGCCAAGGCACTGCGGTCGGTGCCCCGGGAGGAGCTGATCGGCAGGCTCCGCGACGACAGCGAACGCATGATGGGCGAGTTCGCGGCGCTCTCAGCCGAAGACTGGGCCGCCTTCATGGTCCCGCACAAGTACATGGGGCCGTTGCCGGTGATGTTCTATCCGATGTTCCAGATCGTGGACTACGCGGTGCATGGCTGGGACATCCGCGAGGGCATGCCTGAGCCGCACGCGATGTCGGGCGATGCCGCCGACCTCCTGGTTCCGGTCATCTTCGTGTTGTGGTCGGCGACGGCCGACGTCAGCGGGGTCGATCGCCCGTACTCCGTCGGCGTGCGGACCACGGGCCACAACGGCGGGGACGTGCGCGCCGACGTGTCGTCGGAAGGTGTGCAATTCGCGCCCGGCGACATCGACGATTGCCCGGCGATTCTCGAGTTCGATCCGGCCACGCTCGTCCTCACGGGGTATGCGCGCATGAACGGCGGGACCGCCCGCGGGGACGAGGAGCTGGCGGGCAAGTTCCGCGACCTGTTCTTCGCGATCTGATCCGTTGAAGCGCACCATTCCCACGCTGTTCCGGCGGGCTGTCGACGACGCGTCGGACAGCACCTGGCTGCTCTCCGGAGAAGGCGCGTACAGCTACGCGCAGGCGCTGGACCAGATCGAGCGGGCGGCGAGCGCGCTCCGCACGACGGGCGTCGATCAGGGAGACCGGGTGCTCGTGACGGCACGCAACACGGCCGAATACCTGCTCACCTGGCTCGCGCTCATGGAGGTGGGAGCGGTGCAGGTCCCCGTGAACCCGAAGAGCACTCGCGCCGAGCTCGCCGGTTTCGTGCAGCAGGCCGCCCCCAGGTTGGTCGTCACCGATGACGACCTTGCGCCACTCGTCGGCGATGCGTCGCTCGTCGACGTCGGTGAGATCTTCGACGCCGCGCCCGACGGTCGTGGTCCTGCGAATGTCGACGAACGCGACGTCGCGGTCATGATCCCGACCTCGGGCACGACCGGCCGGTCGAAGCTGGTCATGCAGACGCACCTCGCATACGTCATGGCGGGCGAGGGCTTTCCGTACTGGTTGCAGCTCACGAGCGACGACCGCCTCATGACCTCGTTGCCGCTGTTCCACATCAATGCGCCCGCGTATTCGACGCTGGGTTCGGTCGCCGCCCGGGGGAGCCTCGTTCTCCTGCCCGCGTTCTCGGCCGGCGACTTCATCGCCGCCGCCCGGCGGTACGAGGCGACCGAGTTCAACGCCATCGGCGCGATGCTCGAGATCCTGATGCGCCAGCCTCCGCGCGCCCGACGACGCCGACAACCCGATCCGGCTCGGTTACACGGGCCCGTCGCCCGATCGCGAGCGGCAGTTGGAGATCGAGGAACGCTTCGGCTTCGAGATCGTGTGCGGGTACGCGCTGTCGGAGACGCCGTACGGGCTCGTCTGGCGCCACGGAACGCGTCCGTACGGCTCGCTCGGCTCGGCGCGGCAGCACCCCGACCTCGGGCCACGTCAACGACGCCCGGGTCGTCGAGGACGACGGCGCCCGTCGCTGCGGGCGAGGTCGGCGAGCTCGAGCTGCGCAACCCCGCGATCATGCGCGGGTACTACGAGATGCCGGACGAGACGGCCGAGGTGCTCGTCGACGGTTGGCTGCGCACCGGCGATCTCGTCCGCGACAACGGCGACGAGACGTTCACGTTCATCGGCCGCAAGAAGGAGGTCATCCGCCGTCGCGGCGAGAACCTGTCGCCGGCGGAGGTCGAGGCCGCGCTCGAGCGCCATCCCGACGTGGCCGAAGCCGCCGTGATCGGCGTGCCGTCCGAGCTGTCGGAGCAGGACGTCAAGGCGTTCGTCATCGGCGCGCCCGGGCGCACGGTCGACGTGACCGACGTGCACGCGTTCGCCGGCCGGCATCTGGCCCGGTTCAAGGTCCCGCGCTACTTCGAGATCGTGGACGAGTTGCCGCACACGCCGACCGGCCGGCTCGCGAAGCACCGGCTGCAGCGTCGAGCGGACGCCCGAGGAGGTCGACCTTGGCTGACGCCGATCCGCCCCAGGCCGCCGACTCCGAGGCGTTTCGCACGTGGATCGGGTCGGCGACGCCCGATCGGATCACGGTCGGCGGCCGGGATCTTCCGAGCGAGGTGATGGGTCGTCTCACCCTGACCGAGCTCGCGTACCTCCTGGTCACCCGGCGGGAACCGACCGCCGGCGAGCGTCGCATCGTCGACGCGGTCCTCGTGTCCCTGGCCGACCACGGCCTCACGCCCAGCGCGCTGGCGGCGCGGCTCACCTATACCGGCGCGCCCGAAGCCATCCAGGGCGCGGTCGCCGCCGGGTTGCTGGGCGCGGGCAGCGTGTTCCTCGGTCCGGCCGGCGACACGGCGTTCTTCCTCGCCGACGCGCTGGCGGCCGCGGGAGAACGAAGGGACGGACGACGCGTCGCTGCGGCGCGTCGCCGAGACCGCGGTCGAGGAGCGCCGCCGCGCGGGGCAGCGCGTGCCCGGGCTCGGCCACCCCGTGCACCGCGCCGAGGATCCGCGCGTGCCGCGCCTGTACGAGCTCGCGGCCGAGGAGGGCGTGCTCGGCCCGCACCTCCGGCTGCTCGAGCACGTCGCCGCCGCGCACGAGCAGATGACCGGCCGTCACCTGCCGATCAACGGCGCCGGCGCCGGCGGGGCCGCCCTCGTCGACGTCGGCATCCCGCCGGGGAGCGTGCGCGGCTTCGCGCTGATCGCCCGGACGGCCGGGCTCGTCGCCCACCTGGCGGAAGAGGCGGAGCATCCGATCGGCCGTCCCCTCGCCGACGAAGTCGAGCGCCGCGCCGCGGCGACCTCGCATGACTGGCTAGGTTCTCGGACGTGGCGATGCGTGACTACCTCGCCGAAGAGATCGCTCTCGACTACTCCGACGCGATCTTCACCCACGGGAGGCACTTCGCCGCCTCGGCCTTCTCGGGTTGACCGCTTCCGGCGCCGTCGCGCTCCTCGCCGCGTGCGGCGGAGACGGAGGTGGCAGCAAGCAGACGCGAAGGGGAGCGGCATCGACCACGAGCGGCGCGCCCGCCACGGCCGAGCCGGTGACGTTCCGCGGCCCGCAAGGTGAGCTGCAGGGCGCGTGGGCGAAGGCGTCCAAGCCCAAGGGTGCCGTGCTCGTCATCCACGAGAACCGGGGGCTCACCGATCACATCCGCTCGATTCCGCCGCGGTTCGCGAGCGACGGCTACTCGGCGCTCGCCATCGACTTGCTCTCGGAGGAGGGCGGCACCGCCGCCGTCGGCGGCGAGGCGGAAGCGACCGCCGCGCTCGGGCAGGCGCCACCGGAGCGCCTGATCGCAGATCTCCGCGCCGGCATCGACGAGCTCGAGCGCCGCGAGCGGAACGCCAACCGTGCCGTCATCGGGTTCTGCTTCGGCGGCGGCCTGACGTGGCAGCTGCTGGCAGCGGGCGAACCCCGCCTGGCAGCGGCGGCGCCGTTCTACGGACCGGCGCCCGCCAACCCCGACTTCTCGGGGTCGAAGGCGGCGGTGCTGGCCGTCTACGGCGAGCTCGACAGCCGCGTGAACGCGACCCGCGACGGCGCGGTCGCGGCGCTCGAAGCAGCCGGTCTGAAGCACGAGGTCCGGACCTTCCCGGGCGCCGACCACACGTTCTTCAACGACACCGGCCCGCGCTACAACGCCGCCGCCGCGACCGAGGCGTACCAGGCGGTCCTGAGCTGGTTCGCGACGCACCTGGCATGACGACATGTGCCCTGGGTGATCAGGAAGTGAACAGGGCTCGACGCCACTTGCGGGCACGCCGACCCGCCGTTACTCTGCGAACATACGTTCCCCCGAGCGAAGGAGTGCAGACATGAGCCCTTCCGTGAAGCCGATCCCTGACGGCTATCCCCACGTGAGCCCGTCCCTCGTCATCGACGGCGCGGCAAATGCCATCGACTTCTACACGCAGGTGCTCGGCGCTACCGAGCGGATGCGCATGGGTGGCCCCGACGGCAAGGTCGGCCACGCCGAGCTCCAGTTCGGCGATTCCGTGGTGATGGTCGCAGACGAGTATCCCGACATGGGTTACGTCGGGCCGAAGGCGATCGGTGGCTCACCCGTGACGATCGCGGTCTACGTCGACGACGTCGACAAGACCTTCGATGCCGCGATCAAGGCGGGTGCCAAGGAGATCAGGCCGCTCGAGAACCAGTTCTACGGCGACCGGTCGGCTCAGTTCGAGGACCCGTGGGGGCACCGGTGGAGCGTCGCGACCCACGTCGAGGACGTCCCGCCCGACGAGATGGCGAAGCGCGCGGCGGCCATGGCCGAGGGCGGGTAAGCCCTTGATGCGGGAGCTGCTCGTCGATCTCCCGAAAGCCGAGCTGCACCTGCATATCGAGGGGACGCTCGAGCCTGACCTGGCGTTCTCGATGGCGAGGCGCAACCAGGTCGAGCTGCCCCACGAGGACGAGGACGCCCTGCGTCGGGCGTACGTGTTCGAGGATCTCCAGTCGTTCCTCGACATCTACTACGCCGCGTGCAGCGTGCTCGTCACCGAACGCGACTTCTACGACCTGACGTGGGCGTATCTGCTGCGCGCCGCGGGGCAGGGAGTGCGGCACGCCGAGATCTTCTTCGACCCGCAGACGCACACCGATCGTGGCATCGCGTTCGGGACGGTCGTCGACGGGATCACCCGTGCGCTGGAGGACGGTGAACGCAACCTCCATGTGACGTCACGCCTGATCATGTGCTTCCTGCGCCACCTCAGCGCCGAATCGGCCATGGCGACGCTCGAGGCCGCGTTGCCGCACCGCGACGCGATCGTCGCAGTCGGGCTGGACTCCGGGGAAGCCGGTAACCCGCCCGAGAAGTTCCGCGCCGTCTTCGACCGCGCCCGAGCCGAAGGCTTCCTCACCGTCGCGCATGCGGGCGAGGAGGGGCCGCCCGAGTACATCTGGCAGGCACTCGACCTGCTCGGCGTACGCCGCGTCGATCACGGCGTGCGGTGCACCGAAGACGATCGGCTCGTCGAGCGCCTCGTCGCGGAGCAGGTGCCGCTGACGGTCTGCCCGTTCTCCAACGTGAAGCTCCGCGTCTTCCCCGACCTGCGGCAGCACAACTTCCGCGAGCTGCTCGACCGCGGCCTGCTGGTGACGATCAACTCCGACGATCCCGCGTACTTCGGCGGATACGTCGCCGACAACTACATCGGCACCGCGGACGCGCTCGGCCTGACCGCGGAGCAGATGATCCAGGTGGCGCGCAACTCCTTCGTCGCGTCGTTCCTCCCCACGGCGGAACAGCAACAGCACCTCGACGCCATCGACGCGTTCTCCAGCGGTTAGCGGGGAGCCGCCGCCGGCAGGCTCGCCGAGGGGCTGAGACGTCTACGAGGCGGCTCAGGCATCTCTCAGCGCTGTCACAGCCGTGGTCTTCAGACTGCGCGCGCCATCGCCGATCAAGGAAGGTGCACATGCCCGCCGACGGCGTCACGCTGACCGAGATCATCGACGGACCCGTCGCGTCGATCGACCGCGTGTACGCGTTCGACCAGATCCGCGACCTGTGCCGCGCAACGCCACGTGCGGTCCGCCGAGCCCGCACCCGGCTCACGTCTCCGGCACAACCCACCCCGGACTGGCGGGCTGCGGCGGAAGGGAGGCTGCTCCTCGACGGTGATCTGATCGTCTGCGCCGGGGTGACGGCGGCGACGATGCGGGAAGCGATCGACCTGCTGATGGCGCGGCTCCGCCATCGGCTGCGCCCGTTGGGTGAGGCGCTACGCCGTCAGCCGATCGGCAACTTCCCCGTCAGCGCGGCCTGATCGGTCTCGCTGAAGAGGATCCTGATGGTCAGGTTCCAGTCGCCGCGGATGGGGAGGTTGATTCCCGAGGAGATGTAGTGCCCGGGCCCCAAACGACGAACCGGGATCTCGATCGGCGCGATATCGCGGCTGGGCAGGCTGGCCGACACCTTGAACTCACCGACTTCGTTCAGCCCGCCCGACGGCGGGATCGCGAGCGGGGCTCCCTCGGGCGAGAAGGCCGTGAGGTGCAGCTCGTTGCGACCGGGGCTGCCCGGTATGGCGGAGACGTCGACCCGGGCTCGACTGGATTGCAGCGTGACGCCGGTCGCGCCGGAGTTGTTGACCGACACGGCCGGTGCCGCGTTCACGAGCAGGGCGGCGATCGACAGGATGACCACCGCGATCACCGCTTCGAGCCCGACGTGGCGGCGAAGGTTCCGCATCTCCCAAGCGTCTTCTGCGGCTTCGTCATCGTCGTCGGAGCCGTCACCGCCACCTTCGTCCCCACCGTCTTCCGGGGGCAGCGGAGGTCCACCGGCGGTGACCGGGACGCGTGGCGGGGGAGCCGGCGTCGGAGCCGGGCGCGGTGAGCGGAACCTGCGGTTGACGATCTCGCGGCTGAACGCGGCGGTGATGATCAGCACACCGAACGCGAGCAGCTTGGCGGCGAGGAGCTTGCCGTAGTCGGTGTCGCGCAGGTTGCTGAGCGACCCGAGCTGCCGCCAAGCCTGGAAGGCCCCGCTCACGACGATGACCGAGATCGCGGCCAGCGCGAGCCGCGAGTAGGCGGGCACCACCGTGCGCAACTCCTCGAGATGCTTCCGGCGCAGCACGACCGCGAGCAACACGACCAACCCGCCGAGCCAGAGCGACACCCCGCCCACGTGCGCGACGTCGGCGATGAGCGCGAGCGGGACGAGATCACCCGTGCCCGCGTGGCCACTGAGCCCGGGGGTCAGCAGGAGCCCGATCGCGACGGCCGCAGCCGCGGGCCGCCACCACCGTGGTAACGGGTACTCGACGACGGGGCGCCGGTTCACGAGCAGCCTGAGGAACGGGATCGCGATCGCGAGCAGAACGAGGCGCAGCAGCCACACACGCCCGAAGCGCGTGTCGAGCACGTCCGAGATGACGCTCGGTTTGAGCGCGTCTCCGAGCGGGAGCGCGGCCGCATACGCGCCGTCCAGCGCGATTCCAACCACGGTCGTGACCACGGCGCCGATCCAACCGGCCCAGACAAGGCGGGCGGCACCCTTGGACTCACGTCCCGCGGGCCAGACGAGGACGAGGAACGCGGCTGCGCCGATCAGGAGCGCGAGCGACGCGAACACGCCGAAGCGCGCCACGGCGTAGAGGAACCCCACGGTGTTGTCGCCACCCTGATTGGCGAGGAGTCGTTGGGTGAGGCTCTGGAGGTTGCCGGCGGCCGCGCCCTTCCCGACTTGGAACGTGAACGCCCCGCTCACGGGATGGGAATCGGCCGAGATCACGCGCCACGTGACGACGTACGAGTCGTCGTCCATCTTCGGAACGTCGACCTGCACCTGACTCTGCTGGCCGCTGGGATGGGACGCGTCGCCGATCTCGAGCCGGTCTCCCTTCGAGTTGTAGACCCGGATCGCGCCCAGCGCGACCTCGACGGACTCGTTGAACCCGAGCGTCAGCTTCTTCGGCGGCTGGTCGAGTACCTGTCCGGCCGCGGGGCTCGTCTGCTCGAGCGTGGCGTGCGCGAACGCGGGGCTCGCCGACACACCGACGAGCACGGCCGCCACGACCGGTACTGCGGCGAAGCGCCAGAAGAAGCGCCGACGATGGTTCACGAGGTCGACAGACTCGCTCGGCGCCCGGGACGGAGCGGATGGGCGAGAAGCCAGGCAGCGGCGAGACCGACGACCTCGACCGCGTGCTGCACTTCGGTCAGCGCACCCGTGCGTCCGTCGAGCACGTCGAGGACCGAGGTGCCGACGAGGCACGCCACCAGCGCCGTGACGACCGGGAGCAGGCCGGGAAGCCGCGACGGGCGCCAGGCCGCGAACAGGAACCCGACCGCGAGGGCGAGGTCGAAGGAGCCGATGTGACGGGCGGCATGGACGGGCAGGCCGGCGTCGTCTCCGAGCACGAGCGCCGGCACCGCGGCGACGATCATCACCGCCGCGACGATCGCGAGCGTGACGCGCAGCGCCCGTTCGTGGGCGCCATGCGGGCGGCTGTCGGCCCCGATCGACGCCAGGATCGGCGCCGTCAAGTCGGGCACCTCGGGAGCGCGCGCGAGCCTGACGTCGCGATGCATGGATTCAGCATCGCGCGCGAACGCCCGGCACGCCGGGCAGCGTTCGAGATGACCGGCGAGCTCGGCCGAGTCGACGCCGAGCTCCTCGCCGTCGAGACGGGCGGAGATGGCGTTTCGCGCTGTGTCGCAATGCATGCTTGGTAGTCGACCTCCGGCGGCCAGAGGTTCCCAACTATGTTCCCCGTTCGTGGACCGTCTGACGGGGCTCCTGGTCCAGGCTCGAGACGGGGATCGGCTCGCACTCGCGGCCGCGATCCGGCTGAGCCAGGCGGAGGTGTGGCGAGTGGCGGCCCACCTGGTCGGCCAGAGCGAGGCCGACGACGTCACCCAGGACGTCTTCCTCCGGGCCTGGAGGGCGCTCCCGAGCTTCCGCGCCGAGTCGAGCGGCCGGACCTGGCTCCTCTCCATCGCCCGCCGGGCCTGTGCCGACGCCGTCCGGCGCCAGATCGCGATGGCGCAGGCTGACGGCGCGGCTCCACTCCGAGTCGGCGATGACCGCGCCGGAGGGCAACGTGGACGAGCTGCACGGCCTGGGTGACCTCCTCACCCGTCTCCCGCCCGCCCAGCGGGAGGCGTTCGTGCTCACCCAGATCTCCGGTTGCTCCTACGCCGAGGCGGCCGAGTTGTGCGGCGTGGAGATCGGGACGATCCGCTCCCGAGTGGCACGCGCTCGCGTCGAGCTCGTCGACCTGGTTCGAGCCGCGCAGGCGGTCTGAGGCGGCGCGTACGTCATCGCGCCGGCGACGGGCGCGATGATTCTCGAAATGCGGTTCGTTCGCGGCCTCGTCATCGCCGCCACCGGAGCGATCGCCGTCGTCGTGGTCGCGGCGCAGCCGGCGGCCGCGCACGACGTACCCGGGATCAAGCCCTCGAACTTCGAGACGACCGTCGACAGCACCACCCCACGAGTTCCCGGACTGGCCGTGCGGCCGATCGACCTCGGGAACGAGCTCGAGCTGCGCAACGACACCGGCGTCGATGTCGTCGTGCTCGGCTACCAGGGTGAGCCGTACCTGCGCGTCGGTCCACGCGGCGTGTTCGAGAATCGTCGATCACCGGCGACGTACCTGAACCGAACCCGCGACGGCAAGACACACGTGCCTGGCATCGCCGATCCGACCGCGGCGCCGGAGTGGAACCGGCTCGCGTCGGGAACCGTGGCGCGCTGGCACGATCATCGGGCCCACTGGATGGGCACCGAAGACCCGCCCGAGGTCGCTCGCGCGCCGGATCAACGCCACGTCGTCGACCAGTGGAGCTTGCAGCTTCAGCGCGGGACACAAGACATCACCGTGAGCGGGGACTTGCTCTGGGTGCCCGGGCCGAGCCCGTGGGGGTGGGTGCTCGGCGCGCTGGCGCTCGGCCTGGCGGTCGTCGCGCTCGAGTCGGACGCGCGTGTGGCGGTGGGTGCTCGCCGGAGCGCTCGGAGTGGTCATCGTGTCGGAGACGGCGCACGTCGTCGGCGCCTGGAGCGCCACGTCGGCGTCCTTCGCGACCAGGATCGGCGCGAGCGTCTATTCGATCGGCGGCATCGTCCTGGCGGTCGTCGCGCTCGTGTGGTTGATCGTCCGCCCCCCGTACAACGCCATTCCGGCCGTGCTCTTCGCCGGGCTCATCGTGGTGTTCGCGGGCGGGCTGGCCGACCTCACGACGTTGACGCGCTCGCAGCTCCCGACCGACGTTCCGGCGACAGTCGCTCGATTGGAGGTCGCGCTCGCCCTCGGGCTGGGGGCCGGGCTCGCAGCTTCCGCCGCGCTGCGGCTGCGTCCGCCCGCGTCTTCAGGCGATCGACCGAGCGCGAAGATCAGGGAGCCAACTCCCGTCGCCTAGCGCCGCTGTGGAAGAAGTACGACGTATGGCTCGACTGCGAGCGTCGATGCTCGTCATCACGACCGTCGGTGTCGTCGTGACGCTCGCCGCGTGCGGCGGTGGCTCGAGCGCAGGTAGTGACGGGATCGCGCACGGCTCGGCTCGCAACGGCCCGGGGCGGGCCGCGGGCGAAGTGTGCGAGCCGATGGTGCGCGACTCGGTGCCGGCGACCGTGGGGTTGGCCCTGGCCGGCGAGCCGACCTCCACCGTGCGCGGTGACACGTTCTCGTGCTTGTACAAGTTCGCCGGCGGCACGCTCGACATGTCGGTGCGCGACCTCCACACGATCTCGCAGGCTCGCCGGTACTTCCGTGATGTCCGCGGACGTGAGGGCGTGGGCGATGCCCTGTCGGGCCTGGCGGAAGGTGGCTTCACCAAGGCCGATGGCTCGGTCGTCGCCATGAAGGACGCGATGATCCTCACCGTCGACGTCACCGCGTTACCTCCGACGGGGACGGACAGGTCGGGCATCGCCATCGATCTCGCCTCCACCGTGCTGGGCTGCTGGACCGGCGATTCGTAGCCGGCGCGGGCCGGAACTTTCTCGGGGTGCGGGACGACTAATAACCGTCCAGCTCACCCGAGGGGGTTCTCAAGTGATGAGCAGCAGGCGTTCGGTCCGCCGTTTGGTTCTCGCCGCGGTGCTCGGGCTCGCTCTCGTCGTGTTCGTGGCCATTCCCGCGGCCGCCCACGTCGAGATCGAACCCGAGAGCGCAGCGAAGGGATCGACGACAAACTTCAGCTTCCGGGTCCCGACCGAGAAGGACAACGCGTCGACCGTCGGTCTCGAGGTCACCTTCCCGGCCGATCACCCCATCCCGTCCGTCAGCGTGCTCGTGAAGCAGGGATGGACCTTCACGGTCGAGAAGACACCGCTGCCGAAGCCGATCAAGACCGAGTTCGGCGAGGTGACGGAGGCCGTGTCGAAGATCACGTGGACCGGAGGGCAGATCCCACCGGACGGGTACGACCTGTTCACCGTGCGGGCCGGCCCGCTCCCGAAGAACGTCAACCAGCTGGAGTTCAAGGCCTCGCAGACCTACAGCGACGGTGAGGTCGTCCAGTGGATCGAGCCGACCGTGAAGGGCGGCGCCGAGCCCGAGCACCCGGCGCCGGTCCTGAAGCTCGGCAAGGCGAGCGGGGGTTCGTCGCACTAGCTCGGGCGACGTTCCTGAGCGGCCGGGCCGCGCCAACATGGCCGGCGTGACCATGGAAACGGATACGCGCGTGGGTCCGGCAGAACCTCACGATGGAGCCAGCGGCGACGACACACGTCGCCGCTGGCTGCCGTCATGGCCGCCGTCGCTCCCGCAGGCCGTCATCCTCATCGCGGCCTTGTGCCTCGTCGCCGGCGTCCTGGGCTGGCGCCTCGCCCAGGACGACCATCCGGGCCGCGGCAGCGTCGACGCCGGCTTCCTCGAGGACATGCAGACGCATCACCTGCAGGCACTCGAGATCGGGTACGCGTACCTGGAGCACGGGTCGGATCCGACGTTGCGTCACATCGCGCACGACATCATCAGCGAGCAGGGCATCGAGGTCGGACAGATGCGCTCGGTCCTGTCGGACTGGGGATTGCAGTCGACGCCCGATCCCGAAGGGACCGCGATGGCGTGGATGCACGAGCCTCATCCCGCGCAACAGATGCCCGGCATGGCCACTGCCGCGGATCTCGACCGGCTTCGCAATGCCCAAGGTGTGGAAGCCGACGACCTGTTCACGCAGCTGATGATCCGGCACCACGACGGCGGCATTCACATGGCCGATTTCGTGGCGACCGACGCGGAGTCCGGCAACATCCGGAACTTCGCACGCGGGATGGCTGCCAGTCAGCGCAGCGAGATCGGTGAGATCAATGCGGTGCGCCGCCAGCTGGGCCTCGACGTGGTTCAGTACGAGTTCTCCCCGGCACGCCCGACCCCGTAGGGCGGAGCGGCACGTCTTGCGGCGTGACCCGGCCAGCGAGTGAGATGCGGCCATGACGTACCGAGTCGCACAGTGGAGCACAGGCAACGTCGGTCGGCTCGCGCTCAGAGGCATCGTGCAGCATCCCGACCTCGAGCTGGTCGGCGTACTCGTCCACAGCCCGGACAAGGCGGGCCGGGACGCAGGTGAGCTCGCGGGGCTCGAACCCGTGGGTGTGTCCGCGACCACCGACGCCGACGAGCTCATCGCACTCGGTGCGGACTGTGTGTCGTACACGGCGACCGGCGATCTGCGTCCTGACGACGCGGTGGCTGACATGGCGCGCATCCTCGAGGCGGGCACCAACGTCGTCTCGACGTCTGTGGTCCCGCTCGTGTACCCGCCCTCCGCGCCGCGGCGGTACACCGACCCGCTGGAGACGGCGTGCAAGGCCGGTGGCGTCTCGTGCTTCACGTCCGGCATCGACCCCGGCTTCGCCAACGATCTGATCCCGTTCGCGTTCCTCGGGGCATGCGGGCGCGTCGACTCGGTGCGGGTGATGGAGATCCTCGACTACTCGACGTATCTCCAGGCCGACGTGCTCTTCGACATCATGGGCTTCGGGAAATCACTCGACGAGCTCCCGCTGATCCTCCAGCCGGGCGTCATCGGTCTCGCATGGGGCTGCACGGTGTCCGTGCTCGCGGCGGGCCTCGGTGCCGAGCTCGACGACATCCGCGAGGTGCACGAGCGGGTTCCGGCCGCGCGTGACTACCAGACGCCGCTGGGGACGATCGCCGCCGGCACGACCGCCGGCATGCGCTTCGAGGTGCAGGGCATGATCGACGGCGAGCCCCGCGTGGTGCTCGAGCACGTCACGCGCATCAACGAGGAGGTCGCACCCGACTGGCCGCGGCTCCCGGGTCAAGGCGGCTACCGCGTCGACATCGAAGGCAATCCTTCCCTCCACTGTCAGTTCCACTTCGAAGGTGAGGACGGCGACCACAACACGGGCGGTCTCATGGCCACCGCCATGCGGTGTCTGAACGCGATTCCGACCGTGTGCGAGGCGGATCCCGGGTTGCTGTCGGTGCTCGACCTGCCGCTCATCACCGGGCGGGGCCTGCTGCGCTAGGTGCCCTTCGTGGCGATCATGCGGTTGTAGATGCCGATGACCTTCGCGGAGTAGTTCGGGTCCGTCGCCCAGTTGCCGCGCCCCATCATCTGCCACGTGGGTGCCCAGCCCTTGGCGAAGAACGTGTCGAAGTTTCTCGCCGCAACACCCGGATCGGACCCGTACCAGTACGGCGACGGCGGGTGGTTCAGGTCGGACGTCGTGGAACGACGGTCGGCGTAGTTGCGGAGATGCTGGATCTGGGCCCGGATCCCGTCGCGAGCGGTCGGGAACTGCTTCTCGCCCGAACAGCCGTCGCACGCGCCGAGGCCCGAGAAGTTGTTGTCGCTCCCGCCGGCCCGGAAGCCGCCCGTCTCGATGTAGGACTGTGCGAACGCGAAGTCGGCGCGCACGTTCTCGCTTGTCCCCTCCTCGACGAAGATCTGCACGAGCTCATCGATCGACATGCCTCCCGACAAGCGCGGTGACGAGCCGCTCGACCGGTACCACGCCACGATCTCCTGAGGCGACAGCACGGTCGGCCCCATGACCGGCTCGCCCATCGCCCGCAGCGCGCCGATCTCCTCGGCCACCTCGAGGGCACGGTTCGCTTCGGCGACCTTCTGTTCGAAGACCGCCTTCTCCTGATCAAGCCGCTCGATGAGCCCGTCCAGCTCGGCCCGTTTGGCCTCCAGCTCGATTTGTCGCCCCTCGAGCTCGACCTGCACCTGCTGGAGGCGGTCGGCGGTGTCGCGCAGATTCCGCGACCTCTCGTCGTCGAACTTGTCCGCGGCCTCGGTGAGCTTCGTCCTGCGCCCGGCCTGCATGTGGTCCTTCGCCGTAAGCAACTCGAGGCCCGCGGCCGGGTCCGTGTTCTTGTAGAGGGCGGCGGCGCGGGTGGCGAGCTGGGCGCGCAGCTCGGCCTCTCGGGCGCGCAGCAGGTCTTGCTGGGCACGAAGCGCGGGGATCGCCTGCTCGAGTTCGGGCGATCTCGGATTGCGCCTGGTCGCGTTCGTCGACCGCCTTCTGGTAACGCTCATGGGCGGCGTTGGCTTCAGTTTGGGCCTGTTGCAAGCGCTCACGTGCTCGCCCGATTGCGGGGTCCTCTTGGGCGGACGCCGCCGGCGCGAGCGTCACGAACGCGGTCGAAACTGCTGCGACCGCCGCCAGCGCCAGGAGCGCCCGGGCCGGTCGACGGCGGGAATGCGAGTTCGTGCGTATGAAGTGCGCTTCAGTGCGGGCCATCCGCTGCCCCCGAGGGCCACGGCGAGGAAAGAACATTAACACCAGGGGCATCATTAGCACCACGAGCCCCTCCGGGCGTGGACCAATCGGCCCGCCGTAGGCTCACCGGACAGTGTTCGACGAGCTGCTCCGGCATCCGGGCGTGGTCGAGGAGTGCGAGCTGCGTTCGCCGTTCGGGTTTCTCGCCATTCACGGCGGCAGCCTCGAGCGGGGGACGGCCGAGGTGGCGGCCGAAGCCGCCGAGCGCGCCGGCGCGTCGCTCTACGCGGTGCGCCAACCCGAGGATCTGCACTGGCACATCCCGTCGGCGCTCGTCGACCCGAGCCGGGCGCCGGCGCTGAACGCGTTCCTCGAGTACGTCGAGCTGGTCGTCTCTGTCCACGGGTACGGACGCAAGGACCATGCGAACGTCGTCCTCATCGGAGGACGAAACCGGCAGCTCGCGGCGCGCGCGGCAGCCGTGTTGCGTACCGCGGTGCCGTCGCATCGATTCGTCGACGACATGCACGCGATTCCGCGCACGCTCCGGGGTGTCCATGTCGACAATCCGGTGAACCGGACGCGAGGTGGCGGCATCCAGCTCGAGCTGCCGCCGACCCTGCGCGAACGGCGAAGGCGCCCCTGCCGATCGTGACGCGCTCGTCGCGGCGCTGGCATCGCTCGCGACGGCGATCTGAGGTTCGGCGTGGGGCGACTCGCCGTGACCGGTGGGCACGGCATCCTCGGGACCGAGTTCGCGGCGGAGGCGTCGCGGCTCGACATCGACACCATCTACGGTCCCGCAGCACTGCTCGACGCCGGCAGTCACGTCGTGATCCAGCGCCACGGGCTCGACGAGTTCGTCGTCGGCGCCGTTCATCAACCACCGCGCGCACGTGCGCGCCCTCGCCGACGCCGGGTGTGACCGCATCCTGGGCGTGGCGTCCGTGGGCAGCCTGCGACGCGACCTTCCCGTCGGCACCTTCGTCGCGCCCGACGACTTCATCGCGCTGCACCTCGGCATCTCGTTCTCCGCCGGCGACGAAGGGCACCAGGCGCCCGGCTTCGACCCGGTGTGGCGCCGCACCGTCGCCGACAAGTGGGCCGAGCACACGGACGTCCCGCTGCACGACGGCGGCGTCTACTGGCAGGCGATCGGGCCGCGGTTCGAGACCCAGGCCGAGATCCGCCTGATCGCCGGCCACGCCGATCTCGTGGGCATGACCATCGCCGGCGAGTGCGTCCTCGCCGGCGAGATCGGCCTCGCCTACGCGAGCATCTGCGTCGTCGACAACCTCGCCAACGGCATCGGCGAGGTCCCGCTCACCATGGAGGAGTTCCGGGCCGGCGCAGCCGCGAACCGGGCTCGACTGGTCGACGCGCTCGACGCGGTGCTCCCCGCGTTGAGCAAGGAGGCGGGGAGCTCGTGAGCCTGACCGTCCGAGACGCCCGGCTCGACGGCGCGGTCGTCGCAGTGCGTGTCGAGGGGGACCGCATCGTCGCGATCGGCGCCGACGTCGAGCCCGGGGCGGGCGACGACGTGCTGGACGCCGCCGGGATGGCGCTCGTTCCCGGGCTGGTCAACGGCCACACCCACGCCGCCATGACGCTCATGCGCGGCTACGGCGGCGACCTCCCGCTCATGAAGTGGCTGCAGGACAAGATCTTTCCGGTTGAAGCCAAGCTCACCGCCGACGACGTGTACTGGGGAACGCGCCTCGCATGCGTCGAGATGATCCGCTCGGGGACCGTGCGGTTCTGGGACATGTACTGGCAACCGGAAGCCGTCGCCCGTGCCGTCGAGGACGCCGGCATCCGCGCGTCGGTCGCGCTCCCGCTCGTCGACGGCCTCGACGCCGGCAAGTCGGACGCCCTGCGCGTCGACGCCGAGCGATCCCTCGACGCCCTGGCCGATGTCGGCCCTCGCGTCACCCGCACGCTCGGGCCGCACTCCATCTACCTGGTCAGTGAGAAGTCGCTGCACTGGATCGCCGAGCTGTCCTCGGAGCGCGGCCTCCGTGTGCACATCCACCTCTCGGAGACGGAAGGCGAGGTGCACGACTGCGTGGCCGCGCACGGTGTCCGGCCCGCGCCGTACCTCGACCGCATCGGCCTGCTCACAGAGCGGACGATCCTCGCCCACGGGGTGTGGCTCGACGACGACGAGCTCGCGCTCGTCGGGGAGCGCGGCGCGACGATCGTCACCAATCCCGTGTCGAACCTGAAGCTGGCGGTCGGGCGTGTGTTCCCGTACGCGAAGGCGCGCCGCCACGGGATCCCCGTGGGCCTCGGGACCGACGGCGCGTCGTCGAACAACTCGCTCGATCTGTTCCAGGACGTGAAGCACCTCGCACTGGTGCAGAAGCAGGTCGAGCAGGACCCGGCCGCGATGCCCGCGACCGAAGCGTGGGCGGTCGCGACCGGTCAGCGCGCTCCGGTCCTGGGACAGCCGGGCCAACTCGCGGCGGGGGAGCCTGCCGACTTCCTGCTGGTGCGCAGCGACGCACCCGAGCTCACGCCGGGCGACCTCACCGCGAACCTCGTCTACGCGGCCGCGGGCTCGGTGGTCGACACGACCGTCGTCGCCGGGCAGGTGCTCATGCGCGGCGGTGAGATCGGCGACGAAGCCGAGGTGCGTGCAGGCGCGATCGCCAGCGCCCGACGCCTGGGAGTGATCGAGTAGCTCGGTTCTGCGCGACTACAGCGACTTCGGGTTGGCGAAGAGCTCGCGCAGACGGGGCTCGAAGTGCTCGAGCGGCAGCGTGTCGTAGTCGGGGTCGAACGCGGCCTGGTCCCACTCGTCGGCGAACTGCTCGGCGAGCTCGTACGCAGGTTGCCCCTGGTACTGGTCGCGCGCGTTCGGGTCGCCGCCGAAGTGGTGGTAGTAGTGCCGGCCCTGGAAGTCCTGGTGGACGAGGATCATCCAGTACACGTCGTCCCGGACGTAGGGCTTGAGGATCTCGGCCGCGATCCGGGGATGGTTCGGCACGCTGACGGCCTTGCCGATGTCGTGGCAGAGGCTGGCGATCACAACCTCGTCGTCGGCGCCGGCGCGCTCGGCGCGCGTCGCCGTCTGGAGGCAGTGCGTGAGCTGGTCGACGGCGAAGCCGTCGGTGATGTCGGCCAGCGACTCGAGCATGCCGAGCACCCGATCGGCGACCCGCCCCTGGTTCTTGAACGACTCGGTGCCGATGACCGCCCACTGCTCGGCGGTCGACTCGTCCATGCGGCGGAAGCTCTGGGTCTCTGCTTGTGACTGTGTCTGCGTCATACAGCCATTGTCCCATAGGGTGCGGCGATGGATCTCCGCCAACTGGCTGACCTGGAGCTTCCCGACTCGACGGGACAGCCTCGGCGACTCGGCGATTTCTGGGCCGATCGGCCGGTGATCCTGGTCTTCCTGCGGCATTTCGGCTGACTGCTCTGCCGCGAGCACGCCTCGCAGTTGCGGGGCAGCTACGACGAGATCCGGAGCCGGGGCGCGGAGGTCGTGGCCGTCGGCACCGGCAGCGTGCGTCACGCGGCTGCGTTCGTCGCCGACGAGAGCGTGCCGTTCCCCGTGCTGGTCGACGACGACGCCCGTGCCGCCCGGGCGGCGTCGGTTCGACGGGTCGGGTTCTTCCGGCTGCTGACGGACCGGCGTAGCCGGGAGGGAGCCAAGCGGGCGCGCGCCGCCGGTCACCGGATCCACAAGGCGGGACGACGCGTGACGCAACTCGGCGCGACGTTCGTCATCGGACCCGGCGAGCAGCTCCTCTACGAGCACGTCGACGACCACAGCGCCGACCATGCCCCGCTCGATCAGGTGCTGGCCGCCCTCCCGACCACCGCCACGAGCTGAAG
Organism: uncultured Actinomycetes bacterium; assembly: GCA_963768605.1. Taxonomy (GTDB): domain Bacteria; phylum Actinomycetota; class Acidimicrobiia; order IMCC26256; family JACDBD01; genus JALZAA01. Next base: position 32,816 of record CAVYIP010000001.1, read on the forward strand.
GACGGACCGCGACCGCGACGAGTTGAGCGATCGGTACGCTCGCCGTGGGCGAACGGAGGCGCGATGGGCGCAGCCCCGATCCTCGGCGAGATCATCGGTCCCGACCTGCTCATCGTGCTCGCTGTCCTGTGCCTCCTGTTCGGGAGCTCGCAGCTCCCCAAGCTCGCTCGGTCCCTCGGTCGCGCGTCCAAGGAGTTCCGGAGAGGGCTCGCCGAAGGCGACCCGGACGACGAGGATCCGAAGCGCGCATCCTGACCCTGCTCAGCCGATTCGAGCGACGCGCTCGAGGCGCTTGACCCGGCGGGGCAGGATGCGGTGCGTCCCCAAGAGCCACCGCGACGCGCGCGTGTGCGGGTACTCGAGCCACAGGTGCGCGTTGCCGGGGTCGCCGCGTCGCACCTCGGCCGGGTTCTCGAGGATGCGGCGGAGTCCATGCGCGAGCGCGACCGGGTTGCGGCAGTACCTGACGGCCAGACCGTCCGCGAGACGCGCCCGCGTCCGGAGCGCAGCGGCGCGCAGCAACATGCCGCCTCCGACGACCGGTGTGAGGAACACGGCGAACGGCGCCAGCAGCAGTGACGTCTCGTCGAACTCGCCGAACGCCGCCGCCCACAGCTCGAAGCCGCGAGCACTGCAGGCGTACACGACGGTGTCGAACGACACCTCGAGCTCGGCGACGCGCCCGATCTCGAACGCGAGCACGGCTTCGAGCTCCGTTCGGGGCAGGTCGAGCAGACCCGTCGTGACGACGATCCATGCCGTCTTGGGATTGCGCCCGACAGTCAGGCAATTCGGCGCGTCGTCGATCACGACCGCGCACGACGGCGGGAGGACACCGGCGGCGATCGCGAGCCCTTGGACGAGGTGGTCTGCTCGCTCGTAGGCGCCCGGCGGCATGCGCGGCGGCGGCGCGGGCGGGGAGCCGGGGTACGGCCAGGCCCGCACGAATTCGAGCGCGCGCTGCTCGGCCCGGGACAGCGACCACGCGAAGACGCCGGCGCTCGACACGACGCCGATGCCGGCGCTGACCACCGCCGACCACACCAGCAGGCTGACGCCGAGGCCGAACGACCCGCCGAGCAGCGCGAACCCGGCGAAGACGACGACGGCGATCGGGAACACGAGCACGGCGATGGTCACCGCGAGCAACGCGACACCGGCGGCGGCGACCAGCCGGATGCGCCATCGCGCGCGGCCGATCTCGTCCTCGTGCACGCCGAAGATGGTGGCACCCAGGTACGGTCGACCGCGTGCGGGAGCCCTTCGCCCGGGCAGACGATGACGACGACGCCCGCTTCTACTCCAGTCGCTCGCAAGGTCGTGCACATCGAACCCGGAGCGATCGAAGCGCTCCGAGCCGTGTACGCGGAGCACTTCGCGCCCGGCAGCACGGTGCTCGACCTCATGTCGTCGTGGCGGTCACATCTGCCGGACGGGCTCGGGCGCGTCGTCGGGCTGGGCATGAACGCCGACGAGATGGCGGCGAATCCCCAGCTCGACGACTGGGTCATCCACGATCTGAACCGGGAGCCGCGGCTGCCGTTCCCCGATGCGTCGTTCGGCGCCGTTGCGTGCGCGGTGAGCGTGCAATACCTGGTGCGCCCGGACGAGGTGTTCGCCGACGTGCGTCGCGTGCTCGTTCCCGGCGGCCCGGTCGTCGTGTCGTTCTCGAACCGGTGCTTCCCGACGAAGGCGGTCGCGATCTGGCTCTCGGCGGGCGACGACGACCACCGGAGGCTCGTACGCATGTACCTCGAACGCGCCGGATTTCTCGACGTGGTCGACGAGCGCGTCGCGACCCCGGACGACCCGCTGTACGTGGTCAGGGGCCGCCGCGCCTGACCGGCGGGTTCAGCCGTCGAGGAAGCTCTCGATCAGCCGGGCGAGCTCGACGGGACGGTCGCCCTGCACGCTGTGCCCGGAGCCCTCGACCAGCTCGACCCGGACGCCGGGTTGCCGCCGGCGCAGCTCGGCGACGTCCTCGTCGCCCACGACGCCGGAGTCCGCTCCCCGCACGAGCATCAGCGGCATCGTGAGCTTCGACACGTCGTCCCAGAGCGGCTGGAAGTCGGGGATGTCCTCGCCCTCGCCGAGCCGCCAGCGGTCGTACCGCCACGACCAGCTTCCGTCGTCCTGCTCGCGGGCGTTGTGCAGGATGCCGCGCCGCAGCGACGACTCGGTGCGTGTGGGGTTGAAGGCGACGGTGCGCTCGAGGATCTCGTCGAACGACTCGAACCGCTCCGGCCCGGCGACGAACGCCGCGATCGGCGCCGCCTTGTCGCGGTCGACGCCGGGCGTCACGTCGACGAGCACGAGCCGCGGCACCAGCTCGGGATGGCGCGCCGCGAGCGCGATCGACGTGAGCCCACCGAGCGACATGCCGACGACGAGGCGCGAGGATGGCGCGAGCGCGCGAATCGCCGCCGCGACGTCGTCGGCGTTGTCGACCGGCCAGTAGCGGCGGTCCTCACGCCAGTCGGAGTGTCCGTGGCCGGGAAGGTCGACGGCGACGAGTGGTCGGTCGAGCGCGAGGGCGACCGTGTCCCACGTGTGGGCGTTCTGGGCGCCGCCGTGCACGAGGACGAGCTCGGGATCGGCGTCGCCCCACACCAGCGCGCTGACCCGGCGGCCGTCGCCGACCTCGACGAACTCACGCCGGACTGCAGGCGGGCCTCGCCAGGGGATGTCGTACTCCTCGGCGTTCTCCTGGAAGAGCCCGAACTCGTCGTACTCGATCGTGGCCACGGTTGGAACCTATACCGCCGCGGCGATCGGGCCGCACGAAGGTGCCCCGCCTACCATGCGCGGCGATGCGCGTGCCCCGTCTGAGCCCGGCGCAGTACCGGCGCGTGACCGTCGTCGCCGCCGCGCTCCTGGCCGCGATCATCGTGACGGGCAGCGCCGTGCGACTGACGGGCTCCGGGCTGGGCTGCCCGGACTGGCCCAACTGCGAGCCGGGACGCCTCACCCCGTACGCCGCGAACGACTTCCACGCCATGGTCGAGTTCGTGAACCGCACGGTGACAGGGCTCGTCTCGCTGGCCGTCATCGTGGCCGTGCTCGGGTCGCTCGTGCGCGCGCCACGGCGCACAGATCTGGTGCTGCTCTCGCTCGGGCTCGTCGTCGGTGTGGTCGTGCAGATCGTGCTCGGGAAGCTCGTCGTGGAGAAGCTGCTCTCCCCGCCGTGGGTGATGAGCCACTTCCTGGTGTCGATGGTGCTGCTCGCCAACGCCCTCGTGCTGTGCCGGCGCGCCGCGCAGCCCGACGCCGGCTTCGCGCGCCGGCCCGTGCCGATCGTCGCGCCGTCGGTCCTCTGGATGAGCCGCGTGCTCGTCGTCGCCGCGTCGGTCGTCGTGGTCACGGGAACGGTCGTCACCGGTTCCGGACCGCACTCCGGTGACGTGCCGGGCACGGCGCAGCGGGCCACGCGCCTCGACCTGTTCATCCCCGACGTCGCCCGCGTCCACGGGACCAGCGCCATGGTCCTCCTCGCGCTCGTGCTCCTGACGCTGCTGCTCGTCCACCGCACGAGCGCTCCGCACGCGGTCGTACGACGGCTGGAAGTGTTGCTCGTCGTGCTCGTCGCGCAAGCCGGCGTGGGGTACACGCAGTACTTCACCGGGATCCCCGCCCTGCTCGTCGGCATCCACGTCGCCGGCGCCACCGCGCTGTGGGCGGCGACGGTCTGGTTCGCGCTCGGCGTCACCGAGCGCCCTCTGCCGACCGACGCGGTGACGGGCATCACGCCGGAGCCGGCACTTGCCGGCGCCGGCGACCAGCTTCGATAGCGACCGCGAAAACCCCGACAGGGCGTTGTCGGCCCGCCTTTGCATGATCCTGCGCGATGAGATGTGGACAGCTGGAGCGTCCAACCGAGGTCGGCAATGGAGGTGTCGTGATGTCGATAGGTTTGGGCGCCGTGGCGGACACGGCGGTGCGAACGGAGGATCTGCGACGGTTCTTCGACGAGACCCGCGCCGTCGACGGCGTCGACCTCGACGTGAAGACAGGCGAGATCTACGGCTTCCTCGGCCCCAACGGCGCAGGGAAGTCGACCCTCGTGCACGTGCTGTGCACCTTGCTGCTCCCGACCTCGGGCCGGGCCGAGGTCGCCGGGTTCGACGTCGCCCGCCAGCCCATCGACGTGCGGCTGCGCATCGGCGTCGCGCTCCAGGAAGCGTCGCTCGACCCCGCCCAGACCGGCATCGAGCTGCTCCGCCTCCAGGGCCGCCTCTACGGCCTCACGCAAGGCGGAGACCGAGCAACGGCTCCGCGAGCTCACACAACTCGTCGACATCGGGCCCGCGCTCGGTCACCGCATCAAGACCTACTCGGGCGGGATGCGGCGACGCCTCGATCTCGCCGCCGCGCTCGTCCACAACCCGCAGGTCCTGTTCCTCGACGAGCCGACGACCGGCCTCGACCCCGCCAGCCGGGTGCGGGTCTGGGACGAGGTCCGCCGGCTCAACGCCGAAGGGATCACGATCTTCCTCACCACCCAGTACCTCGAGGAGGCCGACGCGCTCGCGCACCGCGTCGGCATCATCAACAACGGTCACCTGATCACCGAAGGCACGCCGACGGACCTGAAACGCTCGCTCGGGTCGGACGTGATCATCGCCCGCGTCGATACCGGCGCCGAGCGGGCGTGCAACGCGGTGCGCGAGGTCCCCGGGGTCGACCAGGTCGACGTCCACGGCGAGGAGCTCACGGTCCGAGCCCTCGACGGGTCGGCGGTGCTCAGCCCGGTGGCGGTCGCGCTCGACGGGTGCGGTGTCCGGGTGCGCGATCTCACGCTGCGCGAGCCGACGCTCGACGACGTGTTCCTCGAGCTCACCGGCGGGCACATCCAGCAGGAGGGGACGAGTGACGACGGCGACCATTGACCAAGCGCCGGTTCGGGCCCGTCCCGCCGGCTTCCTCGCCGACTGCCTCGGGATCGCCAATCGCTCGATCCGGGCGGTGCCGAGGGAGATCGAGTTCGTGGTGCCGGCCCTGGTCGTGCCCGTGTTCTTCTACACGATCAACATCGGCGCGTTGGGGCCGCTCGCGGAGGCGAACACGGGCCTCGACTTCAAGGCCTTCCAGTTGCCGGTGGCGATCATCTTCGCGGTCACGGGTCTCTCGCGCGCGAGCGCGCTCGTGACCGACATCCAGAACGGCTACTTCGACCGCCTGCTCATGACGCCGATCCGCCGGTTGTCGTTGCTCCTCGGGCTGATGATGGCCGATCTCATCCTGATCATCACGTTGTCGATCCCGGTGGTCCTCATGGGATACATCGTCGGCGTCCGGTTCGAGACCGGGCTCCTCGGGGTCCTCATCTTCATCTTGATGGCGGGGCTGTGGGGGCTGGCGTTCACGGGCTTCCCGTACGCGATCGCGCTCAAGACCGGGAACCCGGCGGCCGTCAACACGAGCTTCATCCTGTTCTTCCCGTTCGCGTTCCTCACCACGTCGTTCCTGCCACTCGACTCCCTCAGCGGGTGGCTCCAGACGATCGCCAAGTGGAACCCGGTGACGTACCTGCTGGCGAGCATGCGCTCGTTGTTGTACGGCGGTTGGGACTTCTACGACATCGGAGTCGGGCTCCTGGCGATCGCGATCGTCGGCACGGTGAGCATGACGCTCGCGTTCACCGCGCTGCGGGGTCGCTTGAAGCGCGGCTGAGGACCGCTTCCGGCGTCGTGCCCCAGGCGTTCGACTACGACCGCCGGTTCGAGTTCGCGGTCTCGCCCGAGACGTTCTGGACGACGATCTCGCGGACCGAGAGCTACCCGACGTGGTGGACGTGGCTGCGCGAGTTCGAGAGCGACGGCTTGCACGACGGGGCGCACACCGAATGCGTGATCCGTGCGCCGTTGCCGTACGCGCTGCGCGTCACGGTGGACGTCGAGCGCGCGGTCGCCGCCCGAGCGGGTGGAGACGCACGTGTCCGGTGACCTCGAGGGCCCGGCCCGGCTGGAGATCACGCCGACCCCGTCCGGCTGCGCGGCACGACTCGTCTGGTCGCTGGAGCTGCGCGAGCCGTGGCTGGCGCGACTCGCTCGCTTCACGCGTCCGGTCCTCACGTGGGCACACGATCGGATCATCAGCAGCGGCGTGCGCCAGTTCGAACGGGTCGCGCTCAGCGACGCCGCCCCGCCCGGCTGACCACCGCGCCGACGAGCGCGCCGAACGCGACGTGATCGGCGACCTGCGGGGCCGTCGGCAGGGCGCGGATGCGGGGCCACCGGCGAGCCGAGCACGCCGAGGTCGAGCCCGCGATGGCGAGGCCGGCGAGCGCGCCCCAGACGACGGTCCGCCGGCGGGGGAGGGCGGCCGCCAGCACGACGCCCCAGCCGAGGGAGATCGCGCCGTGGGCGACCACGCCGGCCGCCGCCAGACCGGCCGGCGCGGCGTCGTCGGGGAGGAGCAGCGTGCCGGCGGCCTGGACTGCGTCGACAGGCGAGCGGCCGGTCGCCAATGCGTGCACGGTCGACGGAGCGCCGCTCAGCACGGCTGCGACCGCGCCGGCCCGCAGGCCGACTCGAAGGTCGGACGTGTCCATCGACGACAATGATGCCGACCACGACACTCCCGGGGAGCCGCCGTGCCCGTCCTCCTGCCGGACCAGCCCCTGACCTCGCTCGACGAGTACATCGACGGCTTCGAGGGCGGCCAGGGCCTCGTGCGGTGCCGCGAGCTCGGACCGGAGGGCACCCTCGACACGATCGAGCGCTCGGGCCTGCGCGGTCGGGGCGGCGCCGGGTTCCCGACCGGGCGCAAGTGGGCGTCGATCCTTGCCGGTGGTCCGGAGGTCGGCGACCGCTACGCGGTCGGCAACGGCGCCGAGGGCGAGCCCGGGACGTTCAAGGACCGGATGCTCATGCGCCGGAACCCGTACCAGGTCGTCGAAGGGCTCGCGATCTCGGCGGCGACCGTCGACGCGGTGGGCGTGTACCTCGCCGTGAAGGCGTCGTTCGAGCCCGAGATCGAAGCGCTGTCCCGCGCCCTGCGCGAGATGAGCGAGGCGGGATTGGTGGGCGACGTGCCGATCAGCCTCGTCACCGGGCCCGAGGAGTACCTCTTCGGCGAGGAGAAGGCGCTGCTCGAGGTGATCGAGGGGGAGGACCCGCTCCCGCGCCTGTTCCCGCCGTACATCTACGGCTTGTTCACGGCCATGCCGCAGATGGGTTGGTCGGCGGGCATCGATCTGTCGTCGGACGGCGTCGCCGTCCCCAGCTCGAACCCGACGCTCGTGAACAACGTCGAGACGCTCGCCAACGTCGTGCCGATCCTGGGCCGAGGCGCCGACTGGTACCGGAGCATGGGCACCGCCGAGTCACCGGGCGTCGCGATCGCGACCGTCGTCGGCGACGTGCAGCACGCGGGCGTGGCAGAGATCGAGCTCGGCGCGCCGTTGGGAGAGGTCATCGAGCGCGTGGCGGGCGGCCCGCGGCCCGGACGGACGATCAAGGCCGTGCTGTCGGGCGTCGCCAGCGGCGTGATCACCCGCGCGCGACCTCGACGCGCCGGTGAGCTACGAAGGCCTGGCCAAGATCGACAGCGGCCTCGGGTCGTTGGGCTTCATCGTGTACGACGACACCGCCGACATGGTCGCGGTGGCGCGCACCGTCTCGCGGTTCCTGTACGTGGAGTCGTGCGGCCAATGCCCGGCGTGCAAGTTCGGTACGGGCGAGGTCACCGCGTACCTCGACAACATCGCGACCGGTAACGGGACCGACCGCGACGTCGAGGTGATCGGCGCCCGCCTCGACACGGTCACCGATGCCAACCGGTGCTTCCTCGGCGCCCAGGAGCAGGCGCTCATCGGCAGCTTCCTGCGCGAGTTCCCCGAAGAGTTCGCCGCCCACCTCGAGGGTGCGCCGCCGGCGCCGGAGGTCCCGATCGCGAAGCTCGTCGACATCCGCGACGGCGTGGCGATCTACGACGAGCGCCAGGCGCGCAAGCGGCCCGACTGGACGTACGCCGAGTAGGGAGCGCTCAATCGAGCGCCAGCGTCACCACGCCGCCGATCACGATGATGGCGACGACGAAGAGCGCCGCCCATCGCACCCATGCCGGCGCGCGGCCGAAGCCCATCGTGTCGGCGACCGCCTCGCGCTCCCGGTGCTGCTCGGCGCGAGCCTCGTCGCGCGTCCCGACCTTCGGCAGGTGCTGGCGCTGCCCGCCCTTCCGACTGTGCTTCTCACCCTTACTGCCCACAATCACTCCAGTCGCCGTCGCAAGCTCCGGCTTTGCGTCGACGGTCGGCAAAGCCGCCGTCACCGCGGGATGACCCTAGCAACGCACTAGCGTCCTGCGCGTGCGGGTGCACCTCGTCGACGGCACGTACGAGCTGTTCCGGTACTACTTCGCGCTGCCGGGTCATCTCGACGACGACGGCGTCGAGGTCGACGCCGTGCGGGGCGTGCTCGGCTCGACGCTCGGCGCTGCTCGAGGAGGGCGCCACCCACGTCGGCGTGGCGACGGACCACGTCATCGAGTCGTTCCGCAACGACATGTGGCCGGGCTACAAGACGAGCGCGGGGATCGAGCCCGAGCTGCTGGCCCAGTTCCCGCTGCTCGAGGACGCGCTCCGCGCCCTCGGGGTGACGGTGTGGGCGATGGTCGATCTCGAAGCGGACGACGCCCTCGCGGCCGCCGCCCGGACCGGAGCGGAGGACGGGCGCGTCGAGCAGGTGGTGATCTGCACGCCGGACAAGGACCTCGCCCAATGCGTCACCGACCCGCGGGTCGTGCAACTCGACCGGCGGCAGCGGCGCCTGTTCGACGAGGCGGCGGTGCGCGAGAAGTTCGGCGTGTCGCCGGAGTCGATCCCGGACTGGCTGGCGCTGGTGGGCGACAACGCCGACGGCTTCCCCGGGCTCCCCGGATGGGGGGCGAAGTCGGCGGCCTCGGTGCTGGCGCGCTACGGGCACCTCGAGGAGATCCCCGTCGACGCGAGCACGTGGGACGTCCCCGTGCGCGGCGCGACGAAGCTCGCGGCCACGCTCGGGCGGCGGGCAGAAGGAGGTCATGTTGTTCCGCGACCTCGCCACCCTGCGCGCCGACGCGCCGGTGGGAGCCGTCGACGACTGGCGTTGGCGCGGGCCGCGTCCGGAGCTCGAGCAGTTCACCGACCGATTCGACGCGCCCGAGCTGCTTACCCGGGCGCGGAAGGCCGCCGAGGGGAGAGAGCCGTGAGCACCGTCCGGCGCGAGCCCATCCAGGAAGGCATCACGCTCCTGACCCTCGATCGACCCGAGCGGCTGAACGCGATGAGCCGACGAGCTCGTCGACGATCTGCACGACGCCCTCGACGCGGTCGACGACGACCGCGACTGCAGGGTCGTGATCCTCACCGGCGCGGGGCGGGGCTTCTGCGCCGGCCTCGACCTCAAGGAGACCGGCGACATCGTCGCCGAGGTCGGGGGAGGGCCGCCGGCGGCGATGCGCGCCCAGCAGCGCATCGCGTCGCTCGTGACACAGCTGCGAGGTCTGTCCAAGCCGGTGATCGCGGCGGTGAACGGGCCCGCCACCGGCGGCGGCTTGGCGCTCGCGCTCGCATGCGACGTGCGCGTCGCGGCCGACAGCGCTCGTTTCAACGTCGCGTTCATCCGCGTGGGCCTGTCCGGGTGCGACATCGGCACCAGTTACCTGCTGCCGCGCCTGGTCGGGGCGTCGCGGGCGTTCGAGCTGATGCTCACCGGCCGCATGGTCGACGCGTCCGAGGCCGACCGCATCGGGCTCGTATCGAGGGTGGTGCCGGACGGACAGGTGGTCGACACCGCGCTCGAGACCGCCGAGCTCATCCGGGCCAACAGCCCGTTCGGCGTCTGGATGACGAAGGAAGTGATGTGGAGCAACCTCGAAGCGGGGAGCCTCCAGGGCGCCATCGACCTCGAGAACCGCACCCAGCTGCTCTCGAGTCACACCGGCGACATGCGCGAGGCGCTCGCCGCGTTCCTCGAGAAGCGGCCGCCGAACTTCTCGGGCCGGTAGCAGCACACAAACGGGGGATTCGATGGGACTCGAAGGCAGGGTGGCGCTCGTCACCGGAGGAGGCCGGGGGATCGGCCGGGCCGTCTCGCTGGCGCTGGCCGAGGACGGCGCCGACGTCGCGATCAACTACCGCCGCGACGAGCAAGCCGCCGCCGACACCGTCGCCGAGGTCGAGAAGCTCGGACGCCGGGCGGAGAAGTACCACGCGTCGGTCGATTCGTGGGAGGAGGACGAGGCGATGGTCGCCGCCGCCCTCTCCGACTTCGGCGGCGTCGACATCCTCGTGAACAACGCCGGCATCGCCAGCCGCGGCCACTCGGTCGTCAACACCGACCCGGCGGAGTTCGAGCGCGTATGGCGCATCCACACGTTCGGTTCGTTCGCGCTGTCCAAGCTCGTGCTCCCGAGCATGCGGGAACGACCCCGCGGCGACATCGTCATGGTGTCGAGCAACGCGACCGTGCAGATGGCGGGATGGTCGTCGCCGTACAACGTGGCGAAGGCGGGGCTCGAGGCGCTGGCCCGGACGCTGGCGAAGGAGGAGCGTCGCAACAACGTCCACGTCAACGTGGTCGCACCGGGCCTGGTGGAGACCGAGATGGGGCGGCGGCTGGTGAAGGGCGCCATGGGCGTCGACGACATCGGCACCCTGAACGCCGGGCGCGGCGTTCGGTCATGTGTGCACACCCGAGGAGGTGGCCGACGTCGTCCGCTTCCTGGTCTCGGACGCCGCCGGGTACCTCACCGACCAGAAGCTCACGATCGACGGCGGCACCTTCTGACCGCCACGCCCGGTTGGGTCACCGCATCGTCGGGCGCGCCTGCGAGAACGTCCAGCGGTTGCCTTCCAGGTCGTCGGCGACGTAGACGGTCGAGCCCGGGTAGGGGTGGATCTTCTCGACGATCGTGGCACTGTTGCCCTTGGCGCGCGGCGAAGTGCTCCTCGAGGTCGTCGACGTAGACCCAGGGCACGTGAGTGCGCACGTCGCCGATCCGTTCCCCGTCGAGCTTGAAGACGTTGAGGATGGCGTTCCCGATCCGAAACTCGATCCAGGGATGGCCGTACTCGGTCTCGGGAAGCGGGTCGGGCCCCTCGGGGAGGTCACTGGCTGCTTCGAACCCGAAGACGCTCGCGAGCCAGCGCGCAGCGGCGGCGGGCCGTGCGTAGTAGATGCCGAGGGACAGACGGGCGATGTCGATCTGCTCGTGCGGCACGTCGTCGCGCTTGGCGCACCACGCCCCGAACCACTTCGGCACGACACGACTCCAGGCCGTCCCGCCCTTGTCCTGTCCGCCGGCCGGCACGACGTGCTCGACCGTCACCCGCGTACCGCCTGGGACCGGAACGAACGTCACTTCCGTCAGGACGTCGTCGAGCGAGCTCGTCCACGCCAGACGCTGTCCCGGCTCCCACGAGGTGATGCGCGCCCGCTCGAGAACTGCATCGCCCGCAGGATCGTCCAGCACCTCCATGATCCGCCCGCCGACGCCGGGCTCGCACCGGACCTCGACAACGCGGCGCGGCTTCGCTCCAGAAATTGATCGGCCCGCGCACCCACCAGAGGTCCATCTCCTCCGTGAAGGCTCGGAACGCCGTGGCCGGGTCGACGACGACATCCACCCCGGACGAGGTGCTCTGCGCTTCGGTCATCGCTTCTTCTCCACGTGTCGTTTGAACGAGCCGAGTTGCTCGTCCCATTGCGCTTGGAGCTGATCGAGCCACGCCCGCAGGGCGATCACCGACTCGGGCCGGAGCCGGAACACCCGCGCCCGGGCGTCCTCGGGGGCGCGCTCGTCGGCGACGATCCGCGCACGTAGGAGGACGCGCAGGTGCTTGCTCATGGCGGCTGCGCTGAGACCAGACGCATCGGCGAGCTCGCCGGCGCGCCGGGGCCCGGTGCTCAGAAGCTGGACGACGCCCAGGCGGGTCGGATCCGCCAGCGCTTGCAGCAGCGGGGTCAGCTCTATCCCACGCTTCCTTGCCATGGGGGCAATAGTTGCCCACGAAGGCAACTAGCGTCAAGCGGGGCTCCCGGGATGTCGAGATCCGGAATGCTGTCCGACATCTCTCGTGACGGTACGAACACGGGATCAGGAGGACGGATCAGATGAGGAAGCTGCTCTCGTTCATGGTGGTGACCCTCGACGGCTACTACGAGGGTCCCGACGGAGAGTTCGACTGGCCGAACGTCGACGACGAGTTCAACGAGTTCGCCATCAGCCAGATGAACGACATCGGCACGCTGGTGTTCGGTCGGGCGACGTACGAGGGCATGGCGAGCTACTGGCCGACGCCGGCCGCGCTCGAAGACGACCCGGCCATCACCGACAGGATGAACGGCATTCCCAAGGTCGTGTTCTCGAGCACGCTGGACTCCGCCGACTGGGAGAACTCGACGCTCGTGACGGGGAACGCCGCCGAGGCGATCGCGGAGCTCAAGCAGCAGCCGGGCAAGGACCTGGCGATGTTCGGGAGCCCCACCCTGACCGCGAGCCTCATCGAGCAAGGGCTCGTCGACGAGCTGCGGGTGATGGTGCAGCCGATCTTGTTGGGCGCGGGCAAGTCGCTGTTCGGGGCGCTGCACCACCGAGTCCCGGTCGAGCTCGAGAGGACGACCGTCTTCAGCTCGGGCAACGTCCTGCTCCACTACCGACCCACGGCGCGATGAGTTCCGGGCGGGCGCGGAGTCCCAGGGGGAACCCGAGGAACCGGAGAGGACCTCATGCGAACCGTCGTCGTGCGCTACGAGACCAAGCCCGACCGAGCCGACGAGAACCAGCGGCTGGTCGAGAAGGTGTTCGCCGAGCTGGCCGAGCGACAGCCGGACAACTTCCGGTACGCCAGCGTTCCGGCTGGAGGACGGGGTGAGCTTCGTCCACATCGTGGTCGAGACCGACGACGGCTCGAACCCGATCCCGCTCACCGACATCGCCGCGTTCCGCGAATTCCAGCGCGAGATCGCCGACCGCTGCGCGGTGCAGCCCGCCCCGAGCGGCGCGACGATCGTCGGTTCGCACCGCTTCTTCCCGACCGAGTGATCGCGCTCGGTCAGAACCGAAAACGCGTGTGGCTGTACTCGCCCTTGGCGAAGGCGTAGGCCGTCACGGGGGAGACCTCGAACACCCATGCTTCGCCCGGGCCGTGATGAAACGCGCCGTCGCGCACCTCGAACCGCCACTCGCTGCCGTACTTCGACACGTACGCATCGGCGATGCGCTGCAGCTCGGCGTCGTCGCTCACCTTCACCGCGTCGCCTTCGACCACGAGGTCCATGCCTTCGTGCAGCGCGTTGCGCCCCGTCATGAGGATGCAGTGCGGGTTGCCGGCGATGTTCTTCGCCTTCTGCTCCTCGGGACCCGTGCAGAAGTACAAGGCGTCGTCCAGCCAGAGGGCCAATAGCGGGGTGACGTGCGGCCGTCCGTCGGGCCGCACCGTCGTCACCCAGAACAGCTCCGCGCCCTCGAGCCGCTTCCGCGCCTCCGGCCACGGGGACGCGGTGGCGCCTGCGTCGCCGTACCGGGGATCCAGCTCGGTCACGGGTTCGTTGCCGGCCATGGTGGCTCTCCTTTCGCTTCGTCACCGAGTGATAGGGATACGACCTCACGCGCCGCCGGGACTCACCGATGAGTTCGGAGCTCACCGCTCGTCGTACCCGGCAGGTCGTACAAAGGTCACAAGAGGAGGAGACCATGGGCAAGATCGAGGCGAACTTCTTCATCTCGCTCGACGGGGTCGTCGAGTCTCCCGACCAGTGGCACTTCGACTACTTCAACGACGAGATGGGCGCAGCGATCGGACAGGGCACGGCAGAGGTACACCGGGTTCCTGATCGGGCGCGTCTCTGTACGAGGAATGGGCGTCGTACTGGCCCAACCAGGGCGACGACGTAGCCGTTCGCACCGTTCATCAACAACATCGCGAAGTATGTGGTTTCGAACTCGCTCGACGAGGCGACGTGGAACAACACGACGCTCGTGTCCGGCGACGTCGCGACGCAGCTCCGGAAGATCAAGGACGCGTCCGACGGCGACATCGGCATGTCCGGCAGCGCCACGCTGGTGCGCTGGCTGCTGGCGAACGGGCTGCTCGACGAGCTCCGCCTGATGCTCCACCCGATCGCGGTCGGCCACGGCAAGCGGCTCTTCGAGGACACGCCCACGTACCCCCTGGAGCTCGTGTCCCAAGAGACCTTCAAGACCGGCGTCCTGAACCTCTCCTACGTACCCGCGAGCCGGTGATGACCGACGACGAGACGCAGATCCGTGCCCTCATCGAGCGGTGGGCCGAAGCAGTGCACACCGGGGATCTGGACGGCGTGCTCGCCGATCACTCCGCCGACATCGTGATGTTCGACGTGCCGCCGCCCAACGACGGCGTGCGAGGCATCGATGCCTACCGCGAAACCTGGCCGCCGTTCTTCGAATGGCAACGACGAGGAGCGACGTTCGAGATCGTCTCGCTCGACGTGACCGCCGGCGACGACGTCGCGTTCGCGTACGCCCTACTGCGCTGCGGGACCGCCGAAGAACACGAGCGCGACCCGGACAACCGTCTGCGCCTCTCGCTCGGGCTCCGGAAGGAGAACGGCCGTTGGATCGTCTCGCACGAGCATCACTCCTTCCCGTCGCCGTAGCCACACCCGAAGGAGCTTCGTTCACGCCCAGCCGTGGGCGCGGATGAGCGCGGCGACCTCCTGACCGCGTCTTGGGGCCGTAGGTGCGGGCGCCGGTCGGGAGCTCCTGTCGGACCTGCTCGAGCTCCTCGCGGGTGAAGTCGCACTTCTTCGGCGCGGTCGACTTGATCTTGTAGATCTTCGCCGAGGTCTTGCCGAGGATCTTCTCCTTCACCGCCGGGGTCAGCGCCGGGTAGCCGAACTGCTCCTGGAACTCGGGCGTGATCTCGAACGCCCGGAACGCCTGGATCTGGTCCTGGGGTGAGCCGTACCAGATCGAGTCCGTGCCCCAGACGACGTTGTCGGGCCCGAACTGCTTCAGCAGCTTGCCGAGCACGTGCGCGGCCTGCGTCGGGTCGCTCATGACCGATCGCCACGTCGAGCCGAGCTCGGCGTAGACGTTGCCGTCCTTGCCGATGCCGTTCTCCATCGCCGTCTTGATCAAGCGGTTGACGCCGACGTCGGCGGTGGCGTCGGTGTAGGGCCCTTCCTGGTCCTCGGGCTCGTAGCCGGAGTGGTAGATCACGAACTTGACGTCGGGGTTCGCCTTGGCCGCCGGTCCGACGTCGACGGGCGACGCGTACGGCCGGTTGTCGCCGCCGACCAGACCGAAGCCCTTGTGCACGGCGATGATCTTCGGCCCGACGGCGCGCACGTTCTCGATGAACGCCTTCCCGCCCTGCGTGATGCGTCGGCGTCGTGGTCGTCGAGCCACCACGGCGGCCCGCCGGCGTGCGTGTACACCTTCCACGCGCCGATCTTGTGCTCACTGCGGAGCTTCGCCATCTCGTCCCGCTGCGCGCTCGGCGTCGCCGATGCTCGGGAACGTCTGGCCCTGCACGAGCACCCGCCCGCTGCCGCACAGCTCGGTCATGATCCGCTTCACGAGCTCCATGTCGTCGATCGACAGCGGGTTGCCGTCGCCCGGGATCGGGATCGCCGACATCACGACCTTCGACGTGTCGCTCTTGAGGAACATCTCCTCGATGACGTGGTCGACCGAGAAGCACGCCCGCGGGTCCGACTCGCCGCAGCGCTGCTGCGGGAAGAGCCCGCCGAGCCCGAGCCCGCCCGGCTGGGCGAGGTCGTAGTTGAGGTAGTGGACCTGCACGTCGAAGATGAGCTCGTTGCCGGCGATCGCGGCACGCGCCGCATCGAGGTCGCCGATCGCGTCGGGATGCAGCAGGTAGCGACCACCGGCGGCGCCGGCGCGCGCCGCGCGCGCAGTCGCGTCGAGGGTCAGGAGCATCGAGCGCGGCGCCGCTGACCGAGCGCAGGAACGTGCGCCGGCTCATGCCCAGGCGCCGGGACTGCGTGTCGGCCGCCTCGTGGGTGCGGCGGATCGTCTCGGCCTCGACCGCGTGTCATCGGCGGCGGGACGAACTCGCCGTTCGAGCACGGCTCGAGCTTGATGGGTAGCTCGAGATCGGAGTCGTGACCGTCGTCGCCCATCGGGCCCCCCTTCTGATCGACGGCGGCAACCATACGCTCGGCGAGACGTTTCTTTCACGCCGCGTGCAACAGCGTTCCTGGGTAGCGTTCGCCGCCGTGGAACGGGTGGAGTTGGCGGTCGGGGATCTCGTGTTCGAGGCGCGGGCGGACGGGCCGGCCGACGGCGAGCTCGTGCTCCTGCTGCACGGTTTCCCGCAGACGTCACTCTCGTGGCGACACCAGCTCGACGCCCTGGCCGCCGCCGGGTACCGCGCCGTCGCCCCCGACCAGCGGGGCTACTCGCCGGGCGCCCGACCCGCCGACGTAGGGGAGTACCGCGTCGAGCGGCTGGTCGGCGACGTCCTCGGCTTCGCCGACGCCCTCGGCGTCGAGCGGTTCCACCTCGTCGGGCACGACTGGGGCGGCGCCGTGGCGTGGCAGGTGGCGGGCCGGCATCCCGAGCGGCTCCGCACGGTGACGTCGGTGTCGACGCCGCACCCGGGCGCGTTCCGGCGGTCGATCCAGGACGGGGAGCAGCGCGACAAGTCGAGCTACATCCTCTTCTTCCGTAGCCCCGAGGCCGAGCCGTTCTTCCTGGACAACGACGCCGCCGGCTTGCGGGCGCTCTACACGGCGAGCGGATTGGCCGACGACGCGGTCGAGGAATACGTGCGCGTGCTGACACAACCGGGCGCGATGACCGGCGCGCTCAACTGGTACCGAGCCGCCGATCTCGGCCTCGTCGAGGGGCTCGGTCCGATCACGACCCCGACGATGTACGTCTGGAGCACCTACGACCCTGCGTTGGGGAGGGAGGCGGCGGAGGCGACGGCGGCGGAGGTCGAAGGTCCGTACCGGTTCGAGGTCCTCGAGGGCGTGAGCCACTGGATCGCGGAAGAGGCGCCGGACGCGTTGAACACGCTCCTGCTCGAGCACCTCGGCGGCGCGTCGACCCCGCCGTGAGGCGCGGCACGCGCGTTGCCGTCGTCGCCGGCTGCGCGGTCGCCGCCGCGGTGGCCGGCGCCGGTGCGGTCGTCGTCGTCCGCCGTCTGCGGGCCGCCCGTCATCGTGCGCAACCAGGGCCGCAACCATCAGCGCCGGTGCCGCTCGCGTCGGCGCCAGTGCCGCGCGCGTCACCTGCCCCCGATGTGGGTGCGCCACCGGTCGTACCTCGCGCCGACGGGACCGACGTGCCCGAAGCGCGTCCCCGACGCCGGCGCGGGAATGGGGTCGCCGTGATCGCGGCCGTCGTCGTCGTGATCGCCGCGTCCGCCGGCGGCACCGCCGTGGTCGCGCTGCGGGACCGCGAGGGCGGTGGAGGGCGAGGGCGTGCGGGGCCCCCGGCGACGCCTCCGACCCCGACCGCGGAAGCGGCCGCGCCGTTCGAAGGATGGGTCGATCCGGCGTCGGTCGGCCGGCCGTACTACGGCGCGACGATCCCGGGCCTCCTCACGTTCCGCGGCAACCCGACGCGCACGTACTACGGGCAGGGACCGATGCCCGGCGCGCCGCGCCCGCTCTGGCGGTACCCGGGGGCGGCGATGTGCTCGGTCTCCGAGGACCGGGGCGAGGTGTCGAACTGGTGCGGGACGGGCTGGACCGGCGAGCCGGCGGTGTTCGAGCGCGACGGCCGGACGTGGCTCGTGTTCGGCGCCTACGACCGCGCCGTCCACTTCGTCGACGCGGCGACGGGCGAGGACATCCTGCCGCCGTTCCCGACCGGCGATCTCATCAAGGGGTCGGTCACGATCGATCCGAACGGGTTCCCGCTCGTGTACGTCGGTTCCCGTGACGGCCTCTTCCGGGTGCTCGCGTTCGACCGGCCGCAGGCGACAGAGCTCTGGCGGCTCTCGGCGAACGACGTGTCGCCGACGAAATGGAACGACGACTGGGACGGCAGCGGCCTCGTCCTCGGCGACTACCTGTTCGAGGGGGGCGAGAACAGCCAGATGCACGTCGTGAAGCTCAATCGCGGCCGGGCGCCCGACGGCACGGTCACGGTCGCGCCGTCCCTCGTGTGGAACGCGCCCGGCTGGGACGACCAGCTTCTCGCCGAGGCCGACAACGAGGTCTCGATCGAGAACTCGGTCGCGATCTCGGGCGACACGCTCTACTTCGCGAACTCCGGCGGGCTCGTTCAGGGCTGGGACATCTCCGGGTTGCGCACCGGGACGGGACCGCCGCAACGCGTGTTCCGGTTCTGGACCGGTGAGGACACCGACGCGTCCGTCGTGGTCGACGAGCAGGGCATGTTGTACGTGGGCTCGGAGTGGGAGAAGCACCGGCCGCGCGCCGCCGACGTCGGCCAGATGATGAAGCTCGATCCGCATCGCCCCGACAACCCGCTCGTCTGGTCGCAGAAGGACGAAGGCGCCGAGAAGGCCGGCGTGTGGGGCACGCCGGGCGTCTTCGGCGACCTGGTGATCTTCACCACCTACTCCGGGCGCGCCGTCGGTCTCGACCGCACGACCGGCGCGGTCCGCTGGGAGAAGCGGCTACCGGCGCCGCTCATGGGATCACCGTCGATCGTCGACGGGATCTGGCTCCAGGGCGACTGCGACGGCGTCCTCCACGCCTACGACGTGCGCAACCCGACCGTCGACCCGCCCGAGCTGTGGCAGGTGCCGCTGGGGAACTGCATCGAGTCGACCCCGGCGGTCTGGAACGGCCGCGTCTACATCGGCACCCGCGGCGGGTTCGTCTACGGCATCGCCGACGGGTAGCGGCGTCTTCCCTGGTCAAAGGCCTGTGCGGGCACCATCCCCGTAGCTGTCACACCCCGTCCGCACAATGGCTGCATGAGCATCCTCATCGTGATTGTTGCCGTCATCGTCGGCCTCGGGGCCGGTGGCGGGCTTGCCGCTGTCCTCGTCCGTCAGCAGCGGGAGACCTCGGGCGAGCTGCTGGAGCAGCTGCTCACCACCAACCAGGCCGTCTTCGGCGCCGAGCGGGACCGCACCACGGCCGAGCTCGACGGCAAGAAGTCACTGATCGACCAGCAGCTCGCGGCGATGGCCGGCCGGCTCGACGAGGTCGGCGACCTCGTGCGCGTGTTCGAGGCCGACCGCGACCGGAAGTTCGGCCAGCTCAGCCAGCAGCTGACGCAGCAGAGCGAGGGCCTCTCGGACCTGTTGCACACGACCCAGAGCCTCCGCGAGGTGCTCGCGAGCCCGAAGACCCGCGGCCGGTGGGGCGAGCGCATGGCCGAGGACGTCCTGCGGCTCGCCGACTTCATCGAGAACGTGAACTACCGGAAGCAGCGCGCCGCTGTGGGCGGCCATGGCATCCCCGACTTCACGTTCTTCCTCCCGAACGACCTCGTCGTGCACATGGACGTGAAGTTCCCGCTCGACAACTACGTCCGCTACGTCGAGTCCGACTCGGATCTCGACCGCAAGCGCTACCGCGACGATTTCCTGCGCGACGTCCGCGGTCGCGTGAAGGAGCTCAGCACGCGCGAGTACGTCGACCCTGCCGGCGGAACGGTCGACTTCGTGCTGCTGTTCATCCCCAACGAGCAGCTGTACACGTTCATCCACGAGACGGACGAGGCCATCGTGCAGGACGCCTCGCGGCAGCGCGTCGTGCTCTGCTCTCCGCTGACGCTGCTCGCGGTGCTGGCGTTGATCCGCCAGACGTGTGAGAACTTCCAGCTCGCGCGCCGGTCCGACGAGATCCTCGGCCTGCTCGGGCACTTCTTCGAGCAGTGGGAGAAGTTCGTCGGCCAGATGGACACGCTCGGCAAGCGGATCGACAGCACGAGCCGGGAGTACGAGGCGCTCGTCGGGACGCGCAAGCGCATGCTCGAGAAGCGCATCGGCGAGATCAACGCCCTCCGGAATGACAGCCGCTCGCTCACTCGTCGACGTCGACGACGAGACGACGAGGACGACGACGGGTTCGGGGGATCGCTCGCCCTCGAGGCGTAGGAAAGCAGGGGCGGCGGTACCATCAGGTCGTGATCGCGTTTTTTGTCGCGCTGGCCATCGTCGTCGGCGTGATCGAGATCTCGGTCATCATCCAGGTCGGCCAGTGGATCGGCTTCCTGAACACGGTCGGTCTCCTGCTTCTGGTCTCGCTCCTGGGGGCCTGGCTCGTGAAGCGGCAGGGGCTGGGCGTGATGGCCCGGATCCGCGAGCAACGATCGGCCGGGACGGCTGCCCGCCACCGAGGCCTTCGACGGGGCGCTGATCCTCGTGGCGGGGGTCCTGCTGGTGATCCCGGGGTTCGTCACCGACGCGCTCGGGCTGCTGCTCCTGGTGCCGCCAATCCGTGCCGTCGTGCGCCGCTTCGTGAGTCGGCGGGTGCTGCGCGAAGTCGAGATGGTGCGTTCCAAGCAGTGGACGCGTGCCGACCCACGGACTCGTCAGTACGTGCCGCCGGAGGGCCCGCCACGGCCGCCGCCTACTCCGCTGCCGCCCGCCTCGCCCCCTGATCGGTAGCGGGGCGGCGTCCTAAGAGAGCCGGAGCAGCTCGGGCGCGACGGGGCAGTCGACCCGGCGTCGGAGCGCGTCGGGGTTGGCGAGCCCTGTGGGTCCGGCGATGCGCTCGAAGCGGGTGACGTCCATGAGCTCGACCGGCGTGTGCTCGGCTTGCTCGCGCTCGAGCTCGGCCCGCATGGCCGCGAACAGCCGCTCGGGCAGGACGCGGCCCACCCCGGCGACCAGCCAGCCGACGGTGCCCGTGGCCGCGAGCGTGTCGAGCAGGTCGGCGGCGCCGTCGGGGACGACGGCGGAGGTCGGGCTGGCGGCCAGCGCCTCGACGAGAAGGTGCGAGGGCTCGAGGGCGGCGGCGTCGACCTCGCTCACGATGCGGATGGCGGCGTCGCGGCGGGCGAGCCGGGCTCGCCGGTGGTCGTCACCCGAACGCCGGCGGATCGCTATGACGTCGAGGTCGGGCCGTTCGGCCAGCGCCGCGCCCGCCAGGTCGGGCCAGCCGAGGACGGCGATCGGCTCGTCGTGCGGGAACGGCAGCAACCGGGAGAGGCGGTCGGTGGTGCCGTCCTCGTTGACGAGCTGCCACGCCTCCCAGGCGGCTTCCGCCGGGTCGGAAGCGGTGAGGACGCGTGCGCACAACCACCAGAGCGCGCCCGACACGGGATGATGGGAGACGAGCCGCCGGCACGCAACGACGAGCCCGGCCGGATCGTCGGCGAATCCTGCGAGGCAGTCGGCTGCTTCCGAGACGAGCGCACTGTCGTACTCGTCCGACCAGCGGGCGAGGTACCGAAGGCGCTCGAACGGTTGCACGAGCTCGACAGTACCCCCGCCCCAAAACGGGCCCAGACGGCTACGCGTTGGCGCGCGGCTCCTTGGGGAGACCGAGGACGCGCTCGCCGACGATGTTGCGCATGACCTCGTCGGTGCCGCCGGCGACCCGCATTCCGGGGACGCCGAGCACGAGCTCTCCAAACGCGTACGTGCCCCACTCGCCGGTGTCGGCCGTGATGCGCGGTCCGAGCATGGCCGACAGCATGTCGGCGAGGCGCTGGAAGTTCTGGGTCATCGACAGCTTCGCGATCGACATCTCCGGGCCGGGCAGCTGCCCGGCGCGGATCTTCGCCATGGCCCGCTGGTTCGTGTACCGCGCCACCTGCAGCTTCACGTACGTGTCGGCGAGCTGTTGGCGGACGAGCGGGTCCTCGGCCTGGCCCAGGTAGCGCGCGAGCTCGACGAAGCGTGTGAGGCTCGTGGCTCGGTTGCCGATGCCACCGCCGATGGCGGCGCGCTCGTTCATGAGCGTCGTCAGCGCGACGGTCCAGCCCTCGTCGACATCGCCCAGGCGGTGGGAGTCGTGCACGCGGACCTCGTCGAAGAACACTTCGTTGAACGACGCGCCGCCGGTCATCTGGCGTAGGCGCCGCACGGTCACGCCGGGCGCCTTCATGTCGACGAGGAGCATCGTGAGCCCCTTGTGCTTGGGCTTGTCGACCGACGTCCGGGTGATGATCTCGCCCAGGTCGCTCTGCTGCGCGCCCGAGGTCCACACCTTCTGGCCGCTGATCACCCACTCGTCACCGTCCCGGTTGGCGCGGGTCTGGATGCCGGCGAGGTCCGATCCCGCGGCCGGCTCCGAGAACAGCTGGCACGCGACGAGGTCGCCGCGGTAGAGGGAACGCAGGTAGCGCTCCTTCACCTCGGGGATGGCGTGGGCGAGAATCGTGGGCGCGACCATCCCGAGACCGACGGAGAACGGCGCGACGCTCGGGATCGCGTAGTTCGGACTGCGCCTCCGCGTACGCTCGCTGGTACGCCGACGTCGAGCGCGCGGCCGCCGTATTCCTCCGGGCCCGTGATCCAGCCGAAGCCGGCGTCGAACTCCTTGGCCTTCCAGTCCTTGGCCGCGCGCAGCTCTTCGGCTTCCTCCTCCCGCGTCTTCTCGTCGAGGATGCCGACCCGGTCGGGCCCCTCGCCCCAGACGAACTTCTGCTCGGACCGCGGCTCGGCGTTGGCGTCGAGAAAGACCTTGGCCTCCGCCACGAAGTCCTCGAGTGCGATGCTGCTCATCGGTGCCCTCCTGCGCCCGTACCGGGCGGACTTGACCGATCAGTCAAGGGAGCATCGTAGGCGGGCGGGATCGTCACCGCGACGGTCCGGGTTGCCGGTACGTCGTGTCGGCGCGGACGGGAGCGAAGACGTCCTCCAGCGCCCGGAGGGCGTCATCGACACGCAAGAGGTGGGCGAATCGTCCCTGCATCTTCAGCCTCCCCGCTGCCAGCGCCTCCTGCGCGTTGACCTCGCCGCGCTGGATGCGCGCCGCAATGTCGTAGTCGGCGAACAGCCGGAGATCGGGGGCCGTCGCCGGCCCCAGCTGCACGCGCGCGTGGCCGTCCTCGATGCGCAGGTGGTACCGAGATTCACCGCCGGGCGCGTCGCGCACCACCTGCTCGATGGTGATCGACGCCGCGGAGGCCGCATCGGGCAACGTCGCAGCACGCGCTGCCGCGTCGAGCGCCTCGATCCATTCCGCGGAAAGGAAATCCGCCACCGGCGGATGCTACGGGCTGTCCGTGTGAGTCATCCGCCGGCCAGGTCGGCAGCGTACGATTTCTTGATGCCATCGAAGGCCCAAGCGCGGGCGCCGGCCGAGGGCGCAGTCTTCATCCCGCCGAGCCTGGCCGAGGTCGGGAGTCGCGTCGAGGCGCGCATCACGACGCTGCTCGACGACGAGATCGCGCGGTGGCGGACAGTCGATCCCGACCTCGCGGAGCCGCTCGTCGCCTTGCGCGACCTCGTGCGGGCGGGTGGGAAGCGGTTGCGGCCCGCGTTCTGTCATTGGGCCTTCGTGGGCGCCGGCGGCGCGCACGACGACGCCGTCGTCGTCGACGCCGGCGCGGCGCTCGAGCTGCTGCACACGTTCGCGCTCGTCCACGACGACGTCATGGACGGGTCGAACCTGCGTCGAGGTCTCCCGGCGATCCATCGCCGCTTCATGACCCGCCACGACGTCCAGCGGTGGCGCGGCGAGGCCCGCCGGTACGGCGAGGGGGCGGCGATCCTCGTCGGCGACTTCGCCTTCGTGTACTCGGACATCCTGCTCCGCTCGGCGCCCGAGATCGCCCGCCCCGTCTTCGACGAGCTGCGGATCGAGCTGTGCGTCGGCCAGTACCTCGACCTCGAGGGCACGGCCAGCGGCAGCATCGACCCGGTGCAGGCGGCTCGGATCGAGCGGTACAAGTCCGGGAAGTACACCGTCGAGCGGCCGCTGCATCTCGGCGCCGCGCTCGCCGGCCGGCTCGAAGAGCTCGCCGACCCGCTCAGCGCGTTCGGGTTGCCGCTCGGCGAGGCCTTCCAGCTGCGGGACGACATCCTCGGCGTCTTCGGGGACGTCGCCGTCACCGGCAAGCCGGTCGGCGACGACCTGCGCGAGGGCAAGCTCACGCCGCTCGTCGCGGCGGCGGCAGCGCGCGCGACCGGGTCGGCGGCGCGCCGGCTCCAGAACCTCGGCCGGGCCGACCTCGACGACGCCGAGATCGCCGGCCTGCAGGCGGTCCTGGTCGACACGGGCGCGGTCGACGAGGTCGAGCGCAGCATCGAGCGGCTCGTCGAACAGGCCCTCGACGCCCTCGCCGTGGCGCCGATCGCTCCCGAGGCGCGTGTCGCGCTCGAGGAGCTCGGCACCTTCGTCGCCTGGCGCGACCGCTAGCCGGAGCCGCTCGTGCGCACGGTCGTGGTGGGGGCCGGTCTCGGCGGCCTGTCGGCGGCGTGCCACCTCGCCGGTCGCGGTCACGAGGTCGTGGTGCTCGACCGGGAGCGGTCCCGGGCGGGCGCGCCGGCACCGTCGAGGAAGCGGGCTTCCGGATCGACACCGGGCCGACCGTCCTCACCATGGCCGGGCTGCTGGAGCAGACCTTCGCCGCCGCCGGCGCCGCCATCGACGACCACCTGACGCTGCGCCCGCTCGACCCGACGTACCGGGCGTGCTTTCCCGACGGCAGCGAGCTGCGCGTGCGGCCCGACCGCGAGGCGATGGCCGACGAGATCCGCGCGTTCGCGGGCGCCGGCGAGGCCGCCGCGTTCGAGCGGTTCTGCGCGTGGCTCGGCCGCGTCTACGAGCTGGAGCTGCCGCACTTCATCGACCGCAACTACGACTCGGCGCTCGACCTCGCCCGCGACCCGATGGCGCTGGTGCGCCTCGTCCGCCTCGGCGGCCTCCGCAAGCTCGCGCCGACCGTCGCCGGCTTCTTCGACGACGAGCGCCTGCAGCGGATCTTCTCGTTCCAGTCGATGTACGCCGGCCTGGCGCCGTACGAGGCGCTGGCGATCTACGCGGTCATCACGTACATGGACATGGTGAAGGGCGTGTACTTCCCCGAGGGCGGCATGCACGACGTGCCGCGCGGCCTTGCGCACGCGGCCGAGAAGGCGGGCGCGACGTTCCGATACGGCACTCCCGTCGAACGCATCACCCGGCGTGCCGATGGATCGGTGCAGGGCGTGCGGCTCGAGACCGGCGAGACCCTCGCCGCCGACGCGGTCGTGTGCAACGCCGACGTGCCGGTCGCGTACCGGTCGCTGCTGGGGCTCACACCGCCGCGCGTCGCCGGGCGGGGCCGCTACTCCCCGTCGTGCATCGTGTGGCTCGCCGGCGTGCGAGGCGCGCTCCCGGCAGGCGCCGCCCACCACAACATCCACTTCGGGCGACCTGGCGCGAGGCGTTCACGGCACTGCTCGGGGACGGCCGCCGGATGCCCGACCCGTCGATCCTGGTGACGTGCGCGACGGCGTCCGACCCGTCGCTGGCACCCGACGGGTCGGCCACGCTGTACGTGCTCGAGCCCGCGCCCAACCTCGACGGGAGCGTCGACTGGGCAGCCGAGCGGCCGCGCCTGCGCGACGAGCTGGCGAGCCGGGTCGGCGACCTCGGCTACCCGGTCGACGACGTCGTGGTCGAGCGGCTCACCGATCCGCTCGACTGGGAGGCGCAGGGAATGGAGCGGGGCACGCCGTTCGCCCTGGCGCACCGCTTCTTCCAGACCGGTCCGTTCCGGCCCGGCAACGTCGACCGCCGCATCCCCGGCCTCGTGTTCGCCGGGATCGGGGACGGTGCCCGGCGTCGGCATCCCGATGGTGCTGATCTCGGGGCGCCTTGCCGCCGACGGGTCGACGAGTGGGCCGGAAGTCGACGGAGGCGACCGTGATCACGCTCGACGCGTCGTACGCCCGATGCCGGGAGCTCAACAAGGCGTACGGCACCACCTACTACTGGGCGACGTTCGTGCTCCCGCGCGTCAAGCGCCACCACGTGCACGCCCTGTACGGGTTCTGCCGCTACGCCGACGACATCGTCGACGATCTCGGCCCTGCCCCGGTCGACGTGCGCGAGAAGGCGCTGACCGACTTCGGCGACCGGTTCTTCGCCGACCTCGAGGACGGCGACTCCGACGACCCGGTGCTCAAGGCGGTCGTGCACACCGTGCAGGCGTTCGGCATCGATCCCGGTTGCTTCCGCCGGTTCCTGCGCTCGATGACGATGGACCTGACGGTGGCGACGTACGAGACGTTCGACGACCTGCTCGGGTACATGGACGGGTCGGCGGCGGTGATCGGCGAGATGATGCTGCCGATCCTCGAGCCGTCGTCGCCCGCCGCCGCCCCGCACGCCCGGGACCTCGGCATCGCGTTCCAGCTCACCAACTTCCTCCGCGACGTGGGCGAGGACCTCGACCGCGGGCGCGTGTACCTCCCGCAGGAGGACCTGCGGCGCTTCGGCGCCAGCCCGGGGCAGCGGCGCGTCAGCGCGTCGTGGCGCGAGCTCATGCGCTTCGAGATCGCCCGGACCCGCGAGTCTACGCGTCCGCCGACCTCGGGATCCCGTACGCTGCCGGCGGCGTCGGCGCGCTGCATCCGGGCCGCGCGCCGGCTGTACTCGGCGATCCTCGACCAGATCGAGGCCTCGGACTACGACGTGTTCACCCGGCGCGCCCGCGTGCCGTCCTGGCGGAAGGCGCTCGTCGTCTCCCGGTCGATCAGGCCGGGACGTCGCTGATGGTGCGCCGAGTGCGATCCACGTCGCGCTCGGCGGCGCGGCGGCGGAGCTCGGCAGGCACGACCGGCGCGAGGAAGCCATAGGGCGCGCGGGCGAAGAGGTGGTGCACGTTGTGCGCTTCGCGCCAACGGTGCAGCAGCGCGTCGGGGAGGGGCAGGAACGCGAGCCGCCGGTGGATCACCACGTCGTGCACCAGCAGATAGGCGGCCCCATAGGCGGTGACGCCGATCCCGATCGGCACCAGGAGTGATGGCGCACCGGGTACGTAGACGCCGATCGCCAGGAGCACGATCGTCACCGAGGCGAACACGACCGGAAACAGGTCGTTCGCCTCGAGGGCATGCCGGGGCGGCTCGTGGTGACTCCGGTGCCATCCCATCCCGAACCCGTGCATCACGAGCCGGTGGATCAGGGCGGTGACCGGCTCCATCAGCACGAGCGCCGCCACGGCGACCAGCACGTAGGTCACGATCGCGTCCCCCTCGCTTGTGAGGGTACCGGGACCTCGGCCGTATCCATTTGGTGGAGCGTCGCGCGACCTTGGTGCCGCTGCGTCCCATAACAGCATCGTCAGCGTCAGGAGCGCGAAGCCGTAGAGGTAGTCCTCGACCGGGATGTCCCAGGGAAAGCGCCATCCCGTTGTCGCGTCGGCGTCGTAGAGCACGATCGGCGCGGTGAGCTTCGTGAGCCAGCCATTCACCGCGATCATGAACGCGTAGCAGATGCCCAGCGCGATCCAGTAGGCGCGCGTCCGGAGCAACCCGGTGTGCAGCACGCGCACTTCGAGCAGGACGACACCGACCACGCCCACGACTGCGGCCGCGGTGTACTGCCACATCAGCGGGCACGCTCCAGGATGCGCCGTACCGCTTCGAGCGTGAGCAGACCGCAGATCGGGATCACGAAGAAGAAGGTGAGCTCCTCGACCGGGAGATCGCCCGGCAGCCGGATTCCCGTTACGTACCGCTCGTTGAACGACCAGTGCCCGCGGGCGATGGCGGCGATGTCCCACACGGCGAACACGACCACCGTGGGGACGAGCGCGAACAGCAGCCGCCGGGGCCGGCGCCAGACGCGGGCGCCGAACACGAACTCGAGCGGCAGCGTGACGATCAGGCATCCCGCCATCAGCAACAGGTACTGGTACCGATCCACCGTCGCCATTCTGTCTGCTGTTCGATGCGCCGACCCCGGCTGGACGAGGGGGTCTTTGTAGGCTCACGACTCGTGCCGTCGGCGAGCGCAGCCATCGAAGTTGCCGGGCTCACCAAGCACTACGGCGCCGTGCGCGCGCTCGACGGCGTGTCGCTGACGGTCGAGGCCGGCGAGGTGTTCGGCCTGCTCGGCCCGAATGGCGCCGGCAAGACGACGACGGTCGAGATCCTCGAGGGCTACCGGCGGCTGGACGCCGGTGAAGTGCGGGTGCTCGATCTCGATCCGTGGCGCGACGGCGCGCGGCTGCGGCCGAGGATCGGCGTGATGCTCCAAGACGGCGGTCTGTACCCCGGGATCCGTCCCCTCGAGGCGCTCGCGCTGTTCGCGTCGTACTACGACGACCCCGACGACCCCGAGCGGCTGCTCGACGTCGTCGGCCTGCGCGAAGCCGAGCACACGCTCGTGCGGCGCATGTCCGGCGGGCAGTACCAGCGGCTGTCGCTGGCGCTGGCGCTGATCGGGCGGCCGTCATTGGTGTTCCTGGACGAGCCGACCGCCGGGCTCGACCCGCGGGCACGCGCGACGACGTGGGACCTGGTGCGTGAGCTGCGCGATCACGGCGCGACCGTCGTGCTCACCACCCACGCCATGGACGAGGCCGAGCAGCTGTGCAACCGGCTCGCCATCATCGACCACGGCCGCATGGTCGGGTACGGCACGCCCGCCGAGCTCACCGCCACCGCGGCGGCCGACGAGACGCGCTTCTCGGCGCTGCCCGAGCTCGACCGCGCCGGGCTCGCCGCCGCGCTCGGCCTGGACGCCGGCGCGCGTGCGGGAGCCCCGCCCGGGCGACTACGTCGTCGACGTGCCCGCGACCCCGGCGCTGATCGCAACCCTCGCCGCCTGGCTGCGCGACCGCGACGTGACCTTGGGCGAGCTGCACGCCGGGCGCGGCTCCCTGGAAGAGGTGTTCCTCCGCTTGACGAGCGAGGATCGACCGTGAAGCCGCGGGCGCTGGCCGCGCAGACCCGGATCGAGCTGCTGCTGACGCTGCGGCGATCCGAGAGCCTGCTCGTCACGCTGGCGATCCCGCTCGGGATCCTCGTGTTCTTCTCGAAGGTCGACGCCGTCACCGACCTGGCGGATCCGGTCGACTTCCTCGTTCCGGGCGTGCTCGCGCTGGCGGTGATGTCGACGGCGATGGTCAGCCTCGGCATCGCCACCGGCTACGAACGTCGCTACGGCGTCCTGAAGCGCCTCGGCTCCACGCCGTTGTCGCGCGGCGGCCTGCTCACCGCCAAGACGGCCAACGTCCTGCTCATCGAGCTCGTGCAGGCGGCCGTGATCGTCGTGGTCGGGATCGCGCTCGGATGGAGCACGAGCGAGCGGATCCTCCCCGCCGTCCTGTTGCTGCTCGTCGGCACCGTCGCCTTCGCCGGCATCGGGCTGCTCATGGCGGGCACGTTGCGCGCCGAGGCGAACCTGGCGCTCGCCAACGCCCTGTTTCTGCTGCTGCTGTTCCTCGGTGGGATGGCGTATCCGCTGACCCGGCTGCCCACCGCGCTCCAGGACTTCGCCGAGGCGCTCCCCGCCGCCGCGCTGGCCGAAGCCGTGCGCGACGTGCTCTCGCCGGCACACGCGTTTCCGCTCGGGCACGTGCTCGTGCTGCTCACCTGGGCGATCGCGGCGCCGGTCGCGGCCGCGTTGCTGTTCCGCTGGGAGGAGTAGCTCGGCGTCAGCCCGACGACCCGCCGAGCAGCTCGGCGAGAGGACCGGCGAGCGCGGACTCACTCGTGAAGCCGAAGACACGGGCTGCGATCGTGCCGTCGGGACGACGAAGAAGCTCTGCGGGATGGCGCGCACGCCGAACGCGCCCGCCACCGCGCCGCCGTCGTCGACGCCCTGCGGCCAGCCTGCACTTCGCTGCTTCACGAACGCCCGCGAGTCGGACGGGATGTCCTGGTACGTCACGCCGATGACCGCCAGACGTTGAGCGCGGTGGTCGCGCAGCGCCTGCTTGAGGAGAGGGAACTCCTGCCGGCAGGGGTTGCACCACGACGCCCAGAAGTTCACGATCACGGGCCGGCCGCGATAGTCCGCCAGCCGCACGTCGCCGCGTCCATCGAGCGCGGGGAGCTGGAAGTCCGGCGCGGGGGAGCCGATCTCGGCGCCGGCGCCACTGACGGAGCCGGGACGCATCGTGCCGCCGCTCTCCGAGCCGTCGCCGAGCACGGCGACGAGGACGCCGGCCACGAGCCCGACGGTCAGGACGCCGGCAAGGATGAGGAGCCAGCCGCGCCGCCGCCGCGGCCGCGGCCGGTCAGAAGGCTCGGACGAGCGTGTCGACGGCAATGGCCGCGAAGAGCAGCGCGAGGTAGGTGTTCGAGAACGTGAACAGTCGCATGGCGCGTTTGGAAGTGGCGTCGCGCTGGAGGCCGAACGCCTGCCAGATGAACGCGGCGCCGAGCCCGACGGCGGCGACGAGGTACACCACGCCCATCGACTCGAAACGGAACAGCAGCAGCGTGACGGCCACGACGATCAGCGAGTACACGAGGATCTGCCGCGCCGCGGCTGGCGATGCCCGCGCACGACGGGGAGCATCGGGATCCCGGCCGCCTCGTAGTCGTCGCGGTACCGGAGCGACAGGGCCCAGAAGTGCGGTGGCGTCCAGCAGAACACGATCGCGAACAGCACCCACGCGGGCGCGTCGAGGGTGCCGGTGACCGCCGCCCAGCCGACGAGCACCGGCACTGCGCCGGCCGCGCCGCCGATCACGATGTTCTGCGGGCTCCGCGGCTTGAGCCAGATCGTGTACACGAAGACGTAGAAGAGCATCGCGCTCACCGCCAGCGAGGCTGCGAGCAGGTTCACCGTGCCCCAGAGCCACAGGAACGCGAGCACTTCGAGGGCGATGCCGAACACGAGCGCGTGGCCGGGTTCGATCTGCCCGGCCGGGAGCGGGCGTCGCCGCGTGCGATGCATGACGCGGTCGCGGTCGCGCTCGATCCAGCAGTTGATCGTGTTCGCGCCCCCGGCGGCCAGCGCCCCGCCCAGGAGCACCGCGCCGATCAGCGTGAGCGACGGGAACCCGCCGTCGGCCAGGATCATCGCCGGCACGGTCGTGACGAGCAGCAGCTCGATGACCCGCGGCTTCGTGAGCAGCACGTAAGCCCGGATTCTCGAGCTGACGCGGTGGGCAAGCACGATGGTGTCGGCCACGAGTCTCCAGCTAGGGACCGTCCTCGGCGTGAATCTAGCCGCCACCTTCCGCAGCTCAGGAACCATGCCGACGGCCGATAGCCTCGCCGTTGATGCCCCCCGACGGTGAGTCTCACGACGACGTCAAGCAGTCGATCCGCATGACCGCCGATCGCATCCTCGCCTTGCCGACGAAGGAGATGGGCGAGCGCAAGAGCCGGGCCGGGATCGTCATTCCGGCGACCGCGGCGCAGAACCGGCGGCTCGACTGGGCCAAGGTCGTGGCGGTCGGACCGACGGTCCGGAACGTCGAGGAGGGTGACCTCGTGCTGTTCGCGCCCGACGCCGGCTTCGAGGTCGACATCCGGGGCGAGGACTACCTGATCCTGCGCGAGCGCGACGTGCACGCCGTGGCTTCGAGCCGGACCGAGGGCCAGACCGGCCTGTACCTGTGACCGCGCCGTGATCGATCCGGCGAAGGCCTTCCGCCTCGACGGGAAAGCCGCGCTCGTGACCGGCGGGACGCGTGGCATCGGGCGCGCGATCGCCGAGGGCTTCGCCGTCGCCGGCGCGCGGGTTTGCGTGCTCGCGCGGAAGGCCGACGAGCTCGAGGAGACACAACGCGCCCTCGACGCGGCCGGCCCGGGCGCGACCGTCTACGCCGGGTCAGCGGGCGACCCGGAGGCGATCGAGGGATGCATCGCCCACTGCGTCGCCGAGCTCGGGAGCATCGACATCCTCGTGAACAACGCGGGAACGAATCCGACGTTCGGGCCGATGATCGAAACGGAGCCGCGGGCGGTCCGCAAGGTGCTCGAGGTGAACCTCGAAGGGCCGCTGCTGCTGGCGCAGGCGGCGTGGCGATCGTGGATGCGCGACCAGGGGGGCGTTGTCATCAACGTCGCGTCGCTGGGAGGGATCCGACCTTCGCTCGGGATCGGCATGTACAACACGTCGAAGGCGGCCCTCATACACATGACCCGCCAGCTCGCAGTCGAGCTCGCACCCGGCGTCCGGGTGAACGCGCTCGCGCCCGGGCTGGTGAAGACGCATTTCGCGCGCGCCTTGTTCGAGCACGACGAGGAGGGGACGGCCGCGCGGTTCCCGATGAAGCGGCTCGGGGTGCCCGACGACCTCGCCGGCGCGGCGCTCTTCCTCGCCTCCGACGCGTCGTCATGGATGACGGGCGACGTGCTCGTCGTCGACGGCGGGGCGCTCGTCGGCGGGCCCTGAGCGGTCCTCGAGCTACAGGAACGCGCCGCGCCACCTCGAGCGCGGCAACCGCGCCGTCGCCCTCGGCGACCAACTCCCGGGCCTCGTCACGCGAGATCCGGTGCGCGAACAGCCGGCACAGCTCACCCGCCGGCCCCGTGATCCGGTTCGGGGCGTCGGCCGGTCCGTACTCCCAGATCTCGTCGCCCGAGGGTGACGTGACCTCGACCCGCAGCTCGCCGGGCGGGCGCTCGCGGCCCGCGAACGAGAACGCGTACGGAAGGGCGCGGTAACCCAGCCACGCCACGTGCCGCAGGCGGTCCGAATCGACGACGGGAAGGCCGAGCGCCTGGCGGACGTCGAGGCCGTGCGCCCACGTCTCCATGAGGCGAGCGGTGACGAGCGAGGGCGGTCGCATGCCGATTCCCCAGGGGATGCGCATGGCGGCGTCGAGGCTCGCGAGCACGTCGCGCTCGCGCGCCGAGGTGTCCTCCCACCACGCGAGCACCTCGCGGCCGGAGCGCCGCCGCCCGCGCAGCACACCCCACAGCGTCGTGTCCTCGGGCGACGCGAACCGCGCCGCGAAGTCGTTCAGCGGCCGGGGTCCGGCCGTGCACGTGTCGATGGCGATCTCGTCGATGTCGGCCAGGTGCGCGACGGTGTCCCGCACGTCCCAACCTCTGGCCGGAGTGGGCCGGAACCAGTCATCGGTCGCGAGGTTGCCGAGCTCCATCTGCAAGTCCGCCTGCTCGCGCGCGAGCGCGTCGAGGAGCGACCCGATGTCGGTCGTCTCGGCCGACATTCAGCTTCGCCGGCGGTTGCCGTTCGCCGTGGCCGGCCGGCGGCGGGAGAAACGCACCGGGGTCTCCGCCGGATGCGGCGCCGGCGGCGGCTTCGAGCGCGCCCGCTGCTCGAGGTACGCGACGACCTGCCGGTACAGCGCGTCGCTGCCGAGCATCTTGCGGAGCTCCTCGCCCATCGACCGGTACACGGGGTCTCGACCGGTGAACGCCTCCGGCGCTTCCGTGCACCACCACGCGAACTCCGCGCCGCCCTCACCCCATCCGTCGCGTCCGAACTCCGACAAGGTCGAGACGACCGTGCCGTCTTCCTGCTCCTCGTCGACGCAACGCAACGGCAGCTGCCAGCACACGTCGGGCTTGACCTCGCTGTGATGCTGCCCGGCGCGCATCGCGTGCAGGTGCAATGCACAACCGGCGCCGGCCGGGAAGCCGGGTCGGTTCAGGAAGACGCAGGCATCGTCGACGAGACGGGTGCGCCACTCGATGCGCCCTTCCTCGTCTTTCCCGCACTTCGCGTAGATGCCCTTCGACCTGCCCGCCTTGGCGTATTGCCACTCGTCGTCGGAGAGCTCCTTGGCGGCGCGCACGACGCGGTCGCGGTCCTTCCGATGCGAGAAGTGCGCGCCGTAGGAGCAGCAACCCTGCACCATCTCGGGCGCGGGCTCGGTGAGCACGCCTTGGCATCCGCGGCCGAAGATGCACTCCCAATGCGACGTGAGGAACGTCACGTCGATCTGCCAGCGCCGGCCGTCGTCCTTGGGGTCCTCGAAGGTCACCCACTCCCGGGTCGGGCCCGATCGGGTTTGCCGCGCGCTCATGCGGCCGAGAGTAGCCACCTCGCGTCGGTAGGCTTCGCATATCGAAGGCACTGATGGTGTTCACGCGCTCGTGGCCGACCTCGAGGCTGCGCTGGGACCGGGGCAGGCGCGTGCCGAGCCGCTCGAGCTCGCGCTCTACCAGCGCGATGCCGGCGTCGACCGGGGCGCAGCCGCCGCCGTGTGCTTCCCGACGCGCGGAGCCGACGTCGCTGCCGCGGTTCGCGTGGCCGCCCGCCACGACCGGCCGTTCGTCGCCCGCGGCAGCGGCACCGGCCTGTCGGGCGGGGCGACGCCGGTCGGCGATCCGCTGGTCATCGTCACGACCCAGCTGAACCGAATCCTCGAGGTCGAACGCCGAGGAGCAGTACGCGTGGGTCGAGCCCGGCGTCCTCAACCTCGATCTCAGCCGCGCCGTCGCGCATCTCGGTCTGCACTACGCACCCGACCCGTCGTCGCAGCAGGCGTGCACGATCGGCGGCAACGTCGCCACCAACGCCGGCGGCCCCCACTGCCTGGCCTCGGGGGTCACGGCGACGCACGTGCTCGCGGTCGAGGTCGTGCTGGGCGACGGGTCCGTCACGATGCTCGGCGGGCTCGAGCCCGACCAGGCCGGGCTACGACCTGCGCGGCTGCTTCGTCGGCAGCGAGGGCACGATGGGCATCGCCACCCGCATCGCCGTGCGTCTCACTGCCCGATCCGCCCGCGGTCCGGACGCTGCTCCTCGACTTCACGTCGATCGAGGCGGCCGCCGCCACCGTCAGCGGCATCATCGCCGAGGGGATCGTTCCCGCCGCGCTCGAGATGATGGACGCCCAGATCACGCGCGCGGTCGAGGACTTCGTCGGCGCCGGATACCCGCGTGACGCCGCCGCGGTGCTCCTCGTCGAGCTCGACGGGCTCGCCGGCGGGAGTCGCCGCCCAGGTCGAGGCGGTCCGGGCCGTCGGGACGCGAGCACGGCGCCCGCACCGTGCGCGTCGCGGCCGACGACGCCGAGCGCGCGCTGCTCTGGAAGGGGCGGAAGTCGGCGTTCGGCGCGATCGCCCGCATCGCACCCGACTACTACCTCCACGACGCGGTCGTCCCCCGCACGCAGCCTCGTCGACGTGCTGCGGAACGTGTACGACATCGCCGACCGAGTACGACCTCACCATGATGAACGTGTTCCACGCCGGCGACGGGAACCTGCATCCGCTCATCGTGTTCGACCAGCGCGAGCCGGGGATCTGGGAGCGGGTGCACGCCGCCGGCGACGCGATCCTTCGGACGTGCGTCGACGCCGGCGGGGTGCTGTCGGGGGAGCACGGCATCGGTCTCGAGAAGCGAGAGGCGATGCCGCTCGTGTTCAGCGCCGACGACCTCGACGCCCAGGCGCGGCTGCGCGACGCGTTCGACCCGTCGGGTCGCGCCAACCCGCAGAAGATCCTGCCGCGAGGGAGCCGATGCGGAGAGATGCAGCGCGTGCCGGAGGGAGCGTGGGTGTGACCGTGTCGCCGGTGCTCGACCGGGTGGACGAGCTGCAGGCGACGATCGCCGCTGCCGACGCCGTCGTGCCGGTCGGCGCCCGCACGCACTGGGAGGTCGGCGATCCGACCACGGGCGGCGTCGAGGTGCGGGCTCCGGGCGGGATCGTCGCCTACGACCCGGCCGAGCTGACCGTGACGGTCGGCGCCGGCACCACGGTGGGCGAGCTGGCCGCAGTGCTCGGCGAAGCCGGGCAGGAGTGCCCGCTGGACCCACGCGCACCGGAGGCGACCGTCGGCGGTGTCCTCGCGACCGGGCTCTCGGGACCGCGGCGGCTGCGCTACGGGCCGCTGCGAGACCGGTTGCTCGAGGTCCGGTTCGTGACCGCCGACGGCCGGCTCGTGAAGGGTGGCGGACCGACCGTGAAGAACGTCACTGGCTACGACGTCCCGCGCCTGCTCGTCGGCTCGATCGGGACGATCGGCGTGCTCGTGCAGGTGACGCTGCGCTGCCAGCCGCGCGCCCGCGTCGCGCGTTGGATCACGACCGGTGCCGACCCGTTCGAAGCCCGCCGCCGGATGTTCCGCCCGTCGTGCATCGCATGGGACGGCGCGACGGCGCATGTGCTGCTCGAAGGGCATCCCGACGACGTCGCCGCCGAGGCCAAAGCCGCCGGGCTCGAGACCGACGGCAGCGCGCCGGCGTGGCCGGACGGCGCGCATCGCGGCCGCATCTCGGTGCGGCCGTCCCGGTTGCGCGAGCTCGGGCCCGCGCTCGGGGAGATCGATGGCGTCCGTTGGGTCGCCGAGGTGGGGGTCGGCACCGTGCACGTCGCAGCCGCCGAGCCGGAAGGGCTCGTCGCCGCCCGCGAGGTCGCGGCCGCGCACGACGGGTGGTTGCTGCGCGAGGCGGGCGCGCCGGGCGTGAGCGGGTACGGCCGGCAATTGCCGAACCTCGCCATCCTCGAGCGGATCCGGGCCGCGTTCGATCCCACCGGCAAGCTCTCGCCCGGCCGGCTCCCGGGCGCGGCCGCGCCGAGGCGCGTCGCCCGCGTGATGAGCCCGGTGGGGCCCGGTGTGCTCGATCTCGACGAGGACGAGCTCGTCGCCTGCGTGGCGTGCGGCCTGTGCCTGCCGCACTGCCCGACGTACCGCGTCACGGGCCTCGAGACCGCGTC
Organism: uncultured Actinomycetes bacterium; assembly: GCA_963768605.1. Lineage (GTDB taxonomy): Bacteria > Actinomycetota > Acidimicrobiia > IMCC26256 > JACDBD01 > JALZAA01. The sequence continues at coordinate 69,224 of CAVYIP010000001.1, forward strand.
CCCCCGGGGCCGGATCGCCGCCATGCAAGCCGTGGATCTCCACGGCGCGCCGCTCGACGCCACGTTCGAGCGCTACATGGAGGAGTGCGTGCAGTGCCGCGGCTGCGAAGCGGCGTGCCCGTCGTCCGTGCCCTTCGGCCACTTGATGGAGGGCGCGCGGGCGGCGCTCGACGACCACCGCCGCCCGACGCGCCCGTGGCCCCGGCGCGCCGCCGAGTGGCTCGGCTACCGCCTCGTCCTCCCGCGCCACTGGCTTCTCGCTCGCGCTGTCGTGGCTGCTCGCACTCGCGCAGCGCGTTCGCCTCGTTCCGGCGCGCCTACCTGTGCCGCGGATCTCGCTGCGCTCCCTCGCCCGACCGCTGCGAGCACGCACGCCCGCCGAGACCGCCGACGCGTTCCTGTTCCCGGGGTGCGTGATGGACGCGTGGCAGCGCGAGACGCACCGGGCCGCGCTTCGCGTCATGGAGGCGGCGGGCGCGCACCCCGCTCTCCCCGGCCCAGGAGCCGACTGCTGCGGCGCGCTGCACACGCATGCGGGACGCGTCGACGAAGCACGGAAGCTCGCGAGCCGCGTCATCAGATCGATGCCCGGCGACGCGCCGGTCGTGGTCGACAGTGCGGGATGCGGCGCGGCCATGAAGGACTACGGCCATCTTCTCGGAACTCCGGAGGCGGCGGCGTTCGCGGGCCGCGTCCGGGATTTCTCCGAGTGGCTCGAGTCGCGGGGTCCACTGCCGGTCCGGTCCACCGGCCGTGCGGTCGTCGTGCAGGACCCGTGCCACCTCCGACACGTGCAGAAGGCGGCCGGCGCGGTCCGAGCGGTGTTGGCGCCGGCGTACGTCACGGTCGACACGGATGACGACGGCCTCTGCTGCGGCGCCGGCGGCGCCTACAACGCGCTCCAGCCGGAGCTCGCCGCCGACATCCGGGACCGCAAGGTCGCCGCGATCCGTGCGTGCCGCGGGCGGCCGTGCCGACCCGCTCGTCGTGTCGGCGAACCCCGGCTGCGCCATGCACCTGGCCGCGGCCGGGCTCGACGTCCGGCATCCCGCCGACCTGCTGGCGGAGGCGCTCGATGCCTGAGAGCTCCGAACGCGTCGACGAGCTCGTCGGCCAGCTGCGGAACGTGGAGGAGGCACTCCGCGACCTCGCGTACGACCGGCTCCGAGCGGCGGCCGACGGCGACGACGGCGCCGCCGCCGACGAGAAGCGGCTGCTCCAGGCCCGCCGGGCCGTGGAGCGGGCCATCAACGCGCTGGGCGGCGAGAGCTAGGGAGAAGTCGCGCTCGCGCGCGTCCGGCCGCTCGTCGCTCATCGAGCCGGCTCGCGCCCGTTCAGCCGGTCGATCAGCGCGCGGAGGCGCGCGAAGCCGTGGCGGTCGAACCGGAACGCGATCCGCTCCAGGTCGACGTTGTCGTCGTCGGCCTGCTCCGCCGGCGTCACCGCGATGCGTTCGATGCGCCCGCGGACGATGATGTCGGCGAACTCTTCGCTCAGCGCGTCGAGGGTGGCGTCGTCCGGTGCATGCTGCAGGCGGAGCACCAGACGCCCCTCGACGAATCGCTGGGAGTGATAGTTGGCGTAGAAGCCGGTGACCTCGTCGACGGCACGCTCGACGTCGTCGGTGATCAACACCAGGTCGAGGTCGCGCTTGTCGATGTACCCACCGTTGACGAGCTCCCGTTCGACGAAACCACGCCACGCGCTCCAGAAGGTCCCGCCCGGCACGTCGAGCAGCACGATCGGCGCCGGTTGCGACTTGCCGGTTTGCACGAGGGTGAGCAGCTCGTACGTCTCGTCCATCGTGCCGAAGCCCCCGGGCAGCATGGCGAACCCGTGCGCCTCCTTGATGAACTCGAGCTTGCGCGTGAAGAAGTACCGGAAGTTGACGAGCTTGGGGTCGCCCTCGGCGATGAACTGGCTCGTCGCCGCCTCGAACGGGAGCCGGATGCTCACGCCGAACGCGTTGTCGGGGCCGGCCCCTTCCAGGCCGGCCTCCATGATCCCGGGGCCGGCGCCGGTGATGATCATCCAGTCGTGGGCCGTCATCGCGGTCGCGAGGCGCCGGGCCTGGTCGTAGAGCGGAGAGTCGGGCTCGGTCCGGGCCGACCCGAAGATCGCGAGCTTCCGCTCGCTCCGGTACGGGGCGAACACGTGGAAGGCGTGGCGCATCTCCTTGAGCGCCGCGTTGGCGATCTTCAGGTCGCCTCGATCGGCGCGGTCGCGCGCCAGGCGCACCGCGGACACGATCAGCTCGAAGATGAGGTCGGTGTTCTCGGCGCCGGCCTTGCTCGACGAGCTCCGCGATCGCGGCGTCGAGCTCGCGGTCGCCGGTCCGGTAGCGGGGTCGGTCGTTCGATCGGCGGGCCACCTTCGCGAGCGTATGGCGCCCGTGGTCGCTAGCGGACGACCGCCTTCGGCCAGCTTCGCCAGCGAGACCGCGGGGCGAGCCCCGTAGTGCGAGATCACCTCGGCGGCCGCCATCGAGCCGAGGCGGCCGCACGTAGCGAGGTCGTGCCCGTGGGTCAGTCCGTACAGGAAACCGGCCGCGTACTGGTCGCCGGCACCCGTCGTGTCGACGAGCCGGTCGACCGGCTCGGCTTCGATGACGTGCATCTCTTCGGCGCCCATGACAACGGACCCGTGCTTGCCGCGAGTGAGCGCGCGCGACCCGGCAATGGCGACGCACCTGCTCGAGCGCGGCATCGAAGTCGTCGACCTCGTACAACGAGCAGATCTCCGCCTCGTTGCCGAACAGGATGTCGATCTCGTGAGCGACGAGCTCCCGGAACTCCTCCCGGTGACGATCGACGCAGAACGGGTCCGACAGGGTGAACGCGACCTGCCGGCCCGCACCCCGAGCGGCGGCGGCGGCCTTCCGGATGGCTTCCTTCGCCGACGGTTGGTCCCACAGGTAGCCCTCGAGGTACGTCACTCGCGCGCGTGCAACGACCTCCGGGTCGACATCCTCGGGCCCGATGAACGTCGACGCGCCGAGGTACGTGCACTGCGTGCGCTGCGCGTCGGGCGTCACCATCACGAGGCAACGGCCCGACGCCGGCCCGGATGAGGCGGGCGCGACGTCGAAATGGACGCCGAGCGAGCGGAGGTCGTGCGTGTAGACCTTGCCGAGCTGGTCGTCACGGACGCGGCCGATGAACGCGACCGTCCCGCCGAACGATGCGAGCCCGGCGATCGTGTTGGCGCACGAGCCGCCCGAGGTCTCCTGGGCGGGCGGGAGGTCGGCGTAGACCGCTTCGGCCCGGTCGAGGTCGACCATCGTCGTCGCCCCGCGCGGGAAGTCGTGGGCGGCGATGAAGCCGTCGTCGACGGAGGTGATGACGTCGACGAGCGCGTTCCCGATCCCGAGGACGTCGAAGTCCGGGTCGCTCATGTCCGCCCCGCGGGCGCGGACGGGACGAACGCGACGGGTGCGTCGGCGCCGTTGCCGTTCCCGTGCGGCTCTTCCGGAGGTCGCAGCCGCCGGCCGATCGTGCTGGTCCGTCCGTAGAGCGTCGTGCGTTGCTCGAGGGTCCGGCCCAGGGGCTCGACGATCTGGCGGAACTCGGCCTCGTCCAGCTCCTGGCCGTGGCTGGCGCCGGCGGCGCGCGAGATGTTCTCGTCCATGAGGGTGCCGCCGAGGTCGTTGGCGCCCGATCGGAGGGCTTGGCGGGCGCCGTCGACGCCCATCTTCACCCACGAGACCTGGATGTTGTCGATCCATCCGCGGTACGCGATGCGGGCGACGGCGTGGATGAGCAGCGCCTCCCGGAACGTCGGGCCCGGCCGGGCCCGACGCTGGAGGAAGATCGGGCTCGCCATGTGCACGAACGGGAGCGGCACGAACTCGGTGAACCCGCCCGTCTCCTTCTGCAGGGCGCGCGTCCGCACGAGGTGGCGGGCGATGTGGACCGGGCGCTCGACGTGCCCGAACATGATCGTGATGTTCGACCGGAGCCCGACCGAATGCGCGATCCGGTGGGCCTCGAGCCACTCGTCCGTCGTCACCTTGTCGGGGCAGATGACGGCGCGCACCTCGTCGTCGAGGATCTCGGCCGCGGTGCCGGGCAGCGTGGAGAGGCCGGCGTCCTTCGCTTTGAGCAGATAGTCACGCAACGGCATGCCGAGCCGGCGCGCGCCCTCCGTCACCTCGAGCGCGGTGAAACCGTGCACGTGGATCTGGGGCGCGACCTCCTTCACCGCCCGGGCGACGGACACGTAGTAGTCGCCGTCGAAGTCGGGATGGATGCCGCCTTGGAGGCAGACCTCCGTCGCGCCGCACTCGACCGCCTCGACGACGCGCCGTTGGATCTCGGCGTGGTCGAGCAGGTACGGCGACCCGCGGAGGTTCAGCGAGAGTGGCCCCTTGGAGAACGCGCAGAAGCGACACTTGAACGTGCAGACATTCGTGTAGTTGATGTTGCGGTTGCGGACGAACGTGACCACGTCTCCGACCGCGTCACGCCGGAGGTCGTCGGCGACCTCGCACACGCGAGCGAGGTCCGGCCCCCGGGCGGAGAGGAGTGTCACGAGCTCGTCGAGGCCGACCTCGTCGCCGGCCGCGACCCCCGCCAGCACCTCGCCGACCGGGCCGACGCCGCGGGACGGCGCGGCATCGGGGAGAAGATCGGGCGGGTGCTCGTTTCCACCGGCGGACCACGCGTGTTCCCGCCCCAGTCCCTCGGCGTCCGAGCGCAGGAGCACGGGAAAACGCATGTCGGGGTGGAGCCAGACTTCGGGGTCGTCGACGTACTCCGGGTAGACGGTGAGGCGGGGGGCGAGCGTCTTCCCTGACGCTTCGGTGGCGGCGCGCAGACGATCGAGCGCCGGCCACGGTCGCTCGGGATTCACGTGGTCGATGGTGACGGGCGAGACCCCGCCCCAGTCGTCGATGCCCGCATCGAGGAGCGCGCCGAGGTCGTCGCTCAGGTTGGGCGGCGCCTGGACGTGCATGTCGGGCCCGAGCACGACGCGCGCCGCCGCGACGGTCCACACGAACTCGTCGCGATCGCACGGCGGGTACTGGTGCATGGCGGTGCCGGCCTTGGGCAGGAAGTTCTGGACGATCACCTCCTGCACGTGCCCGTGGCGGGCGTGGCTCTCGCGAATCGCGAGCAAGGCGTCGATGCGCTCGGCGCGCGTCTCGCCGATCCCGACGAGGATCCCGGTCGTGAAGGGCACGCGTGCCAGACCGGCCGCTTCGAGCGTCGCGAGGCGGCGGGCCGGCGTCTTGTCGGGCGCGCCGTGATGCGGTCCGCCCGGTTCGCCCAGGCGTTCGGCCAGCGTCTCGATCATCATCCCCTGCGACGGGCTCACCGCCCGCAGGCGCTCGAGCTCGGCTTGTGAGAGCGCTCCGGCGTTGGCGTGCGGGAGCAGGCCGGTCTCGTCCCGGACAGTCCCGCACGCGTCCACCAGGTAGTCGACGGTCGAGTCGTACCCGTGATCCTCGAGCCAGGCCCGGGCGTCGGGATAGCGCTCCTCGGGCGCTTCACCCAGCGTGAACAGCGCCTCGTGACATCCCACGGCCGCGCCCCGGCGGGCGATGTCGAGCACGTCGTCGAGCGAGAGGTACGGCGCGTCGAGCCGGGCCGGCGGCTTGGCGAAGGTGCAGTACCCGCAGCGGTCGCGACACAGCATCGTGAGTGGGATGAACACCTTGGGCGAGAAGGTGACACGGTTGCCGTGCCCCTGATCGCGGAGCCGTCCCGCTTCGGCGACGAGCTCGGCGACGGGCACGTCGACGAGTGCCCGGGCCTCCGCCGCGCTGAGCATGTGGCCTCCTGACGCCTTCGCCGCGTCGCACGCCTAGGCGCTCAGACGGCCGCCGACCGTCTAGCCGTTCGCGGCCTCGTCGACGAGCCAGATCACACGCTCGGCCGACACGCGCGCGGCAGGGAGGTCGTCGCCGGCCTTGACCCGTTGGAGCGCCTCGCGTTTGCCTTCGCCGGCGACGGTGAACACCGCCAGGCGGGACTGGGCGATCGCGGGGAAGGTCAACGTGAGACGCGGATGCGGATGAAGATCGTCGCCGGTCGCGACGACGAGCCGCTCGCGTTCCTCGAGCGCGGGCGACCCGGGGAACAGCGACGCCGTGTGCCCGTCGGGGCCGAGGCCGAGGTGCACAAGGTCGAGCGGGCCGTGTTCGCGGAGGAGCCGCGTCGTACGCGTCGGCGGCTTTCTCGATCGTGTCGCCCGCCTGCCGCATCGAGTGGACCGCGCGCGGATGGACCTGGTCGAGGAACGCGTGCCGCGCCATGCCCTCGTTCGACTCGGGATCGTCGACCGGCACCCACCGCTCGTCGCCGAAGAACACGTCGACCGCGCTCCAGTCGACGTCGGCGACGGCGAGCAGCTCGTAGCACCGGCGCGCGAGTCGACCCGCCCGACAGCGCCAACGACCCCGGCGCCTGCCTCGACAACCAGCTCTGCGAACGCCTCGGGCACGTTTCGGAACCACCCGCAGCTCGCCATGGATGCTCACGGCGTCCTCCACGTGTCGCCGTAGCTCTGGGCGAGGAGGTCGTCGGCCTCTTGCGGCCCCCAGCTGCCGGCGGGGTAGAAGGCCAGCGGCTCCGAGCCGGCTTCGAAGGCCTCGATGAGCGGCTGCACGATCTGCCACGCCTGGTCGACCTCGTCGGCGCGGATGAAGAGGGTGGCGTCGCCGAGAAAGGCGTCGCCGAGGACGCGCTCGTACGCCTCGGGGGCCTTCTCCGCGAACGCGTCGACGGTATCGAAAGTCGAGCTCCACGCCTCGCACACGGAACGTGGTGCCCGGGACCTTGGCCGCGAACTCGAGCGTGATCCCTTCGTCCGGTTGGATGTGAAGCACCATCGTGTTCGGTTCGACGGAATGGACCGCGGTTGGCGGAAGCGGGAGGAACGGCACCGGCTTGTACCGCAGCGCGACCTCGGTGACGCGATGCGGGAGTCGCTTCCCGGTGCGGACGTAGAACGGCACGCCGGCCCACCGCCAGTTGTCGACGTCGAACTCGATGGCGAGATACGTCTCGACGTTGCTCTCGGGCGAGACGCCCTCTTCTTCCCGGTAACCGGGTACCTCCACGCCGCCGATCTCGCCCCGCGTGTACTGACCCCGGACGACGTGGCGGGCGAGCTCGGAAGGCTGGAGCGGACGGACCGACCGCAGCGCCTTCACCTTCTCGTCGCGGATTGCGTTGGCATCGAACGACGCCGGGTGGTTCCATCGCCGTCAGCGCGAGCACCTGCAGGAGGTGGTTCTGGAGGATGTCGCGCAACGCTCCCGACTGCTCGTAGAACGTCCCGCGGTGCTCGACGCCGAGGTCCTCCGCCACGGTGATCTGCACGTGGTCGACGTACCGGCGATTCCAGATCGGCTCGAAGATCGTGTTGGTGAACCGAAGGGCGAGGATGTTCTGGACCGTCTCCTTCGCCAGGTAGTGGTCGATGCGGTAGATCTGGTGCTCGCGGAAGTGGAGGTGGAGCTCGGCGTCGAGCTCGCGCGAGCTCTGCAGGTCGCGGCCGAAGGGCTTCTCGACGACGATCCGGCGGAACTGCCCTTCCGACTCTTCCGCCAGCCCGGCGCGTCCAACGCCCGGCGGCGACGTTCGCGAACATCTGAGGAATCGTCGCCAAGTAGTAGAGGACGTTGCCGGCGGTCCCATGCTCCGCGTCGCGTTCATTGAGCACTTCACCGAGCCGCCGGAACGTGTCGTCGTCGTCGAAGGGGCCGGCGATGTAGCGGTATTGCACGCCCCGCTCGTCGAGAGCGTTCTGTCGCCCTTCGGCCTCGCCGTCGCTCGCCTTGGCGATCGCGTTCCGCACCTCGGTCGCGAAGTCCTCGTCGCTCATCCGGGTTCGGGAGACACCGACGATGGCCAGGCGGCGCGGCAACTGTCCGCGAGCCGCCAGTGACGCGAGCGCGGGATAGAGCTTGCGGTGGGCGAGGTCCCCGGTCGCGCCGAAGACGACCAGCGCCGCCGAGACCGCCACCGACTGGCTGCTGGCAGTTGTCATGCGCTGCTGCTCCGTTGCCGTTTCACGGGGATTCGGTGCGCGTGACGGATCAGATGGTCACGTGGAGCGATGATACGGGCGTGGAAGCGCACACCGTTTCCGTGGACGAGCAGCTGCCCATGGCGCTCGCGCGCCTGCACTGGGACATGCCGGTAGGCAGCTCGCTCACGGTCGAGGTGGGTCGCGACGAACCGGAGGGGAAGCATGTCGACCGGCTGCGTGATCTCGTCGTCGGCGCCGGGTTCGCGGTCGACGACGTCGTGGTCGAAGGACGGTCGATCAGGATGCGGGCGCGTCGCGAGCGCACGCTTCCCGACACGGTCGGGCGCGGCATGCGTTTGTTGGTGTGCGGCTTGAACCCGAGCGTGTACGCGGCCGACGCCGGCGTCGGGTACGCGCGCCCGGGCAACCGCTTCTGGCCTGCAGCGCGCGCGGCGGGGATCGTCGAACGCGACCGAGACCCTGTCGACGCGCTCGTGCACCACGGGATGGGAATGACCGATCTCGTCAAGCGCGCCACCACGGGCGCGAGTGTCCTGACGGCGGCCGAGTACCGGGCCGGGTCGGCGCGCGTCGAGCGCCTCGTCCGCTGGCTGCGGCCCGGCGCGGTGTGCTTCGTCGGCCTGGCGGGCTGGCGGGCCGCCGTGGACCGGCGCGCGGCAGCCGGCGAACAGGCGGCCGGCTTCGGTGGCGTTCCCGCGTACGTGATGCCGTCGACCAGCGGCGCCAACGCCCATGCTCGCCTCGATGACCTCGCCGACCACCTGCGGGCGGCGGTGGCGCTCAGCTGGTGAGCTCGCCGGCGCGCTTCTCGAGGCTGGCGAGACAGTCCCGGTAGGAGCGTTCGAAGCTGTCCACGCCTTCGCGCTCGATCGTGTCGGTGAGGTCGCCGTAGTCGATGCCCGCGCCGGCCAGGTCCTCGATCACGCGCCGAGCGCCGTCGACGTCGCGCGTGATGGTGTCGGGCTGGGGATCGCCGTGGTCGCGCAGGGCGTCGATCGACGGCTGCGCGAGCGTATTGACGGTGTCGGGGCCGACCAGCTCATCGACGTACAGCGTGTCGGAGTACGCGGGGTTCTTGGTCGACGTCGACGCCCACAGCGGACGCTGCAGCCGCGCGCCGCGTGGCCGCGAGCGCATCCCAGCGGTCGCCGGCGAACGTCTCTCGGAAGAGCCCGTACGCGAGCTTGGCGTTGGCGACCGCGACCTTGCCCCGGAGGGGATGGTCGTCTGGCAGGCGTCGGTCGGCCTCGGTGTCGACCCGGCTGACGAAGAAGGACGCCACCGACGCGACCTTGCGACAGGTCGCCGCCGCTGCTCGGCGTAGCGCTCGAGACCGCGGAGATAGGCCTCGATCACCTCCGCGTAGCGGGCGAGCGAGAAGATCAGCGTGATGTTGATCGAGATGCCCTCGGCGAGACACTCCTCGATGGCGGGGACGCCGGCCAGCGTGGCCGGGATCTTCACGAAGACGTTCGGGCGGGCGGCTTGGTCGTGCAGCCAGTGGACCTGCTCGATCGTGGCGGCAGTCTCGTGGGCGCGGTCGGGCGCCACCTCGACGGACACGAAGCCGTCGTGACCGTCCAATGTGTCGTAGGTGGGTCGGAGGACGTCGGCGGCGTGGCGGATGTCGTCGAGGACGAGGGCCCAATAGGTCGAGTCGATGGGGGCGCCGCTCTTGGCGAGCTCGGTGAGCTGCTCGTCGTAGCCCTCGCCCGACGCCATCGCCTTCTCGAAGATCGTCGGGTTGGACGTGACCCCGCGGATGCCGTCGTCTTCGATGAGACGAGTCAGTCCGCCGCCCGTGATCAGCTGACGAGTGAGGTTGTCGTACCACGGGCTCTGCCCGTACTCGACGAGACGGGCGATGGGGGAGCTGGTAACGCTCATCGGGCCTTCTTTCCGGAGGGATCGAGGGCGAGCAGGGCGCGGGCGCGGGCCACGACGTTCTCCGGCGTGTAGCCGAGCTCGGCGAGGACGACGCTGCCCGGCGCCGACGCGCCGAAACGGTCGATGGCGATGACGTCGTCGGCGTAGCGATCCCAGCCGAGGCTCGCACCGGCCTCGACCGCCAACGTCGGGACACCCGGCGGCAACACCTGGTCGCGGTACTCGTCGGGCTGCTCGGCGAAGAGCTCCCATGACGGCATCGAGACGACACGAACCGCGAGGCCGTCCGCCTCCAGTTGCTCGCGGGCGTCGACGCAGAGGTGGACCTCGGAACCGGTGCCGATCAGCACGAGGTCGAGGTCGCCGCTCTCGTCGACGAGGGTGTACGCCCCTCGGGGCAGCCCCTCGGGCGCTCGGGCGGCCGTAGCGTCGAGCACGGGCAGGTTCTGGCGGGTGAGGATGATCGCCGTGGGTCCGTCGCCGTTGATGTGGACGCGCCACGCGTGGGGGACCTCGTTGGCGTCGGCAGGACGGATCAGGCACAGCCCCGGCATCGCCCGCATCGCCATGAGGTGCTCGATCGGCTGGTGCGTCGGGCCGTCCTCTCCGAGGCCGACGGAGTCGTGCGACCAGACGAACGCGACCTTGGCGCGCTGGAGTGCGGCGAGGCGCACGGCGGGCCGCTCGTAGTCGCTGAAGATGAAGAACGTCCGCCCGAACGGCAGAGCCCCGCTGACACCGCCATGCCGTTCATGATCGAGCCCATGCCGTGCTCGCGCACGCCGAAGTGCAGCTGGCGGCCGGTGAAGTCGTCGCGCGGTGATCTGGGCCTGGCCTTTCAGCTCGGTTCCGGTGTTGCCGGTGAGGTCGGCGCCGCCGCCGATCAAGCCGGGCACAACGTCGAGAATCGCGTCGAGCGTCGCGGAACACGCCTTGCGGGTGGCGAGGCTCTCACCGGCGTCCCAGGTCGGGAGCTTCGCCTCCCATCCGTCGCGGCCGCGAGCGCTGATCATGCAGGTCGAACTCCTCGGCCTTGCTTGCGTCGCGCGTCTTCAAGGCAGTCACGCGCTCGCGCCCATGCGTCGCGCTGCTGGCGCGCCGCGCGCGCCGGCTTGGCGGTAGAACTCGAGCACGTCGTCGGGGACCCAGAAGTCCTCCTGGGGCATGCCGAGGATCTCCTTGACCTTGGCGACCTCGTCGGCGCCGAGCGGGCTGCCGTGCGCGTGCGCGGTGTCGGTGTACTTCGGCGACGGGTAGCCGATGTGGCTCCGCAGGATGAGCAGCGTCGGGGCGGTCCTCGACCGCCATGCCCTCGCGCAGGCCGCGCTCGAGCGCGTCGAGGTCCTCGGCGACCTCGCCCAGCTGCACGACGTGCCAGTGGTATCCCTCGAAGCGCGAGCGCACGTCGTCGGAGTACGAGAGCTCGGTGGGGCCGTCGATCGAGATGTGGTTGTCGTCGTAGACGTAGACGAGCCGTCCGAGGCCGAGGTGGCCCGCGAGCGACGCGGTCTCGTGACTCACGCCCTCCTCGAGGTCGCCGTCGGAGCAGATCGCGAACACGTGGTGGTTGACACACGTCCTCGCCGAAGCGCTCGCGGAGGTGTCGCTCGACGATGCCGATGCCGACGCCGTTGCCGAAGCCCTGCCCGAGCGGGCCGGTCGTGACCTCGATGCCGGGGGCGTGGCCGCGTTCGGGGTGACCGGCCGTGCGCGACCCCCACTGGCGGAACTCCTTGAGGTCGTCGAGCTCGAGTCCGTACCCGGTGAGGTACAGCATCGAGTAGAGAAGCATCGACGCGTGCCCCGCCGACAGGACGAAGCGGTCGCGGTCGGGCCAGTCGGCGTCGGCCGCGTCGTAGCGCAGGATGCGGCTGAAGAGCACGTGCGCGAGCGGCGCCAGCGCCATCGGCGTGCCGGGGTGGCCGGAGTTGGCCTTCTGCACGGCGTCCATCGACAGTCCGCGGATGACGTCGATGGCGCGCCGCTCGAGCTCCTCGGATACCGCCGGCGTGTGAGCAACCGGTTCGGCCGTCATGCCCCCTCCTCCAATGTCAGCGTATGACGACAGCCCCGCGCGTTGGCGTACCCCGGGTGGACGTCACGCGAACAACGCGAGGCTGGCGGTGAAGCCGTGCAGGAAGTTGCGGCCCCCGACCGGTCCGATCTCGCCGGCGCAGAACGCTCCCGCGAGTGGGATCGGGCCGAGCAGGTTCTCCACCATGCCGGCGTCGTGGTCGGGGACGGTGAAGAGGTGGCGGCCACGTCCGTTGCAGGTGAACAGCAGGGCAGCGTCGGCGTCGACCCCGGTGAGCATCTCCCGGAGATCCTCGTCGGCGGCGCCCGCGTCCCGGACGTGGAACTGCACGGTCTGACCGACCGACGACCTGCTCGCCGACCGCCAGCGCGCCCGAGCTCTCGTCGGCGCCGAGCAGGTTGCGGACGAGGAAGTCGCCCCGGCTGAACTCGGCCTTGTGCTCGTCGACGACGAGGCCGACGTGCAGGCCGCGGCGCAAGAGCTCGCGCTCCTCTTCTGATGCAGCGCCGGCGAGCTCCTGGAGCCGCTCGATCGCCGGTTTCCCGCCCAGCTCCTCGATGAGGTTCTGCTCGGCCCTGGTGACGACGTACGGCCGACCGATGGGCCGGCAGCCCTGCGACACGAGCGTGCGAACCTCGATGCTGCCGCCGTCGACGAACACGCCGACTGCGCCCTCGTCGACGACGCTGTCGTCGAGCACGAGGCGGTTCCCGCCCGGGCTCCCCGCAGCCGACGCCAGCCCGCCGATGATCTGGAGGCCCGGGAGGTCCCGGTTGACGCGCTGCAGGAACGCGTCGACCGGGAACGTGAACGGGTCCGCGAACAGCAGGAGGCTGCCGGGCGGGCGGTCGAGCGACGGCCAGCCCGTCAGCGCGGCGCCGTCGGGCGTCTCCTGCACCCGCAGCGTCACCGGCATGAGCGTCGCGCCGTCGAGACGGGCTGCGAACACGGTGAGCGCGGGATTCTCCTCGATCTCGTGAGCCCCGCCGGCGACCGCCACGGCGGTGCCGCCGATGAGCACGCGGGGCTCGAGGATGTTGCGCAACGCCGGTCCGATGTCCTCGAACGCGCCGACGTGATGCGTGGACGCGAAACAGACGGCGAGGTCGCATCCTTCGCCGTCGAGGCGCTCGAGGATCTCACCCGCGGCCTCGCCGACCGCCTGCGTCGCGATCGGGTGCTGCGACAGCGCGGACGCGAACGCGCTCATGGTGCCTGGATGGCGGTCAGGGGGACGACCACGGTCGAACCCGACTCCGTGATCGTGCAGCGCGCTTCGATCGTCCCCGGAGCGGGGAACTCGAGCTCGGGTCGCACCAGCCGGTAGCCGAACTTGCCCGGCTCGACGGAGAACTGCTGCGCGTTGCGCGCGACCTCCTCGCCGTCGCGCGTGAACACCGCCTCGAGGCTTCCCATGCCGCTGTCGTCGGCCGGCGCGCGCACGAGCACGACGAGGTGGGGCGTGATCTGGGTCGGGAACTCGGCTACAGGCTCGGAGAAGAACGCACCGGTGATGTCGATGCGGGTCGAACCGCCCGCAACCTGACGGAACTCGAGGTTCTCGACGAACAGCGCCGCGACAATGTCCACGCCTCTGAGGCTAGCGAGGTGCCCGCCTGCGTAGGCTGCTCGTCGTGACGGACGCCGTTGCGGAGCTGGCGGACTCGGTGGCAGCCGTCCTCGATCAAGAGCGGTCCGAGGAGGACTCGATCGCGGCGATGCGCCCGGCGATGGACCGCTTCCTGGCTCGGGCCGACGAGCTCCCCGCCGACGCGTCGCAACCGGATGCCGACGGCGGCGCCATCGGACACCTGCTGCACGCCGACCCGGACGAGCGGTTCCACATCCTCTCGGTCGTCTTCCCTCCGGGTACGAGCAGCGGTACCCACGAGCACGGCTGCTGGGGGATCATCGGCTACGTCGCCGGGCTCGACGAGGAGACCCGCTACCGGCGCGTCGACGGAGGGACCGGCGACGAGGGTTGCGTGCTCGAGGAGGTCGAGCGGGTCGTGCACGATCCCGGCACGGTCTCGCGCCTGTTGCCGCCGGACGAGATGCACCACCGGGTGCGCAACCCGGGCACGGTGAACGGCGTCTCGGTGCACGTGCTCTGCCGGCTTCCCGAATCGCACCCGCACAAGTTCTACGACCGGGAGCATCACCGGTTGCTGCCGTACCCGTTCCGCGTGCTGCCGGACGCGCTGGTGCGGGCCGAGGTGGAGCTGCCCGGCTAGCCGGGTTCGACCGAGCCGATCACCAGCTCGCCACCGAGCCACACGGCGCGCACCGCCAGCGAACTGGGATCGAGCGCGACGAGATCGGCGCACATGCCCGGCGCGATGCGCCCGCGGTCGCGGCAGCCCGAGTGCATCGGCCGGCATCGTCGCCGCCATCTCGACGGCGCGCTCGACGGGGATGCCCAGCCCGACCGTGTTCTGCACCGCGCGCGCCATCGAGAGTGTCGATCCGGCGAGGGTCCCGTCGGCGAGGCGCGCGGCCCCGTCCTCGGTGACGCGCAGGCCCGTGGTCGCGACGCGGTCCGTGACGAGCGCAACCATGTGCTTGTTACGGATCGCGAGTCGCAACGCGGCCGGGTGTACGTGCACGAGGTCGGGGATCAGGGTGGGGGTCAGGCGCTCGTCGTCGAGCGCGGCGCCGGCGAGACCCGGCTCCCGATGGTGCAGCGGGCCCATGCCGTTGAAGAGATGCGTGACGAGCCGTGCGCCCGCATCGGCAGCGGCGCGTGCCGTCTCGTACGTCGCGGTCGAGTGACCGAGCGCGACCGTGACGCCCTGCTCGTCCAGGAGGCGCGTCGCCGCGAAGCCTGGATCGGCTTCGGGCGCCAGCGTCACGATCGTCACGAGGGCGGGGAACGCGCCGAGCAGGGCGCGCAACCATTCGCAGTCGGCGGGACGCACGAGGCCGACTGGATGCGCACCGGGCGCGCCGCCCAGGAACGGCCCCTCGAGATGGACACCGAGGATGGCCGGGATCGCCTCGTCCTCGGCGTCGGCGCGTGCCGCCCGGACGCGCTCGAGTGCCGGCGCGTACTCGTCGAGCGGAGCGGTCACCAGCGTCGGGCAGAACGCGGTCACACCTTCCTCGAGCTGAGCGCGGCCGGCTCGGCGCCAGCCGTCGGCGTCGGCGGAGGCGAAGTCGACGTCGCCCACGCCGTTGACCTGGAGATCGATGAAGCCGGGCGCGAGGAGGGCAGAGCCGGCGTCGACGGCGCCGGCGGGCGCGGGTCCGGAGCCGACCTCGACGATCAGCCCGTCGTCGATCGCAATCCATCCCGGCGCCGGGGGACCCGGCGGGCACACGCGCCCGGCCGCGAGCACGTGCGTCACGCCGAGCTCCGCCGCTCGCGCCAGAGGGTGAGCCGCAGCTCGATCATCCCCACCAGCGTCCGGGGCACGCGCTGCCAGATCGGCGTGCGCGACGGCCGCCGCTCCTGCGCGGTGACGGGCAACTCCGCGATCGGAAGGCCCGCACGCTGGCTCCGGATCACCAACTCGGTGTCGAACAGGTCGGTCCGGAAGCGGCAGCGCTCGAGAATCGGCTCCACGTCGACGCGCCGCATCGCCTTCATGCCGTGCGTATCGGAGACCGACAACGAGAACACCGCGCGCAGGAGCACGCTGAACACCGTCGTGACGAGCTGCCGGGGCCATGGCCGCTGGTCGCGTGCGCCCGGCGCTCTCTTCGAGCCCACGACGATGGCCGGGCGGTGCACCACCGGTCAGCAACGCCAACGCGTCGTCGACGAAACCGAGGTCGTAGTAGTCGACGTCGAACGTGACGATGAGCTCCCCGCGTGCCGCCAGGATGCCGTCGCGCAATGCGGCGCCGTAGTCGGCAACCGGGCGTGTGGAGACCCGAACGGAAGGGAGCGCGTCGGCCAAGCGTCGGCCGATGGCCAGCGTGTCGTCGGTGGATCCGTTCTCCACGACCAGGATCTCGAGCTCGTGCGCCACGAGCGCGCACTCCCTGGTCGACCTCGCGGACCGCAGCCTCGAGGTAGCCGGCTTCGTTGTGCGCCGGCATGACAATGGAGAGCACGCGGGTGTCCTCAGGCAAGGCGGGCATCGGGAAACGGCAAAGTGCTATCCGCGCTCGGTATCTCGGTGGCGTCCGGTCCGGCTGCGACGACCACGACCTCCGCGTCCGGTGCGGAGAACGAGCCGTCAAGGTCTACCTCCGCGGGCGCACCGTCAACCGTGATCCGGAGCGGCTCGGGTGACCGCTGCGCCCACGCCTGGTAGCGCGCGAGCGCGAAGCGGCAGAGTCGGTCGATCGCGGACTGGTCTTCGACGACCGCGAGATCGACGTCGAGTCCCGGTCGGCCGTCGTCGAGCTGGATGACGGCCGGGTAGAACGCGAAACGCGGGCCGAACACGACCTGCTTGCGACGGCGCGCCGCGCTCCACGAGAACACCGCCGCGAACGCGTGGACCATGGCCAGCTCGGCGTCGGGGCCGACGGCCTTTCCGGTGCCGTCGGCGAACGATCCGCGCGACCGGATACGTGTGCTGGATCAGCCTGAGCGCGGCGAGGCCGGCCTCCGCCTCGACGGCCGCGGTGCCGAGCCACGGTTCGAGCTCTGCCGCCAGCGGCTCGTCGCCGGCGTCGGCCCAGGCGCGCCGGGCGTCCTGTGCCGCCGCGAAGTGGTCGCGGATCGCGCGCACGGTCCCGGGCCACGCGGGATCACCGGCCGCGTCGACCAGCGCCGTGACGAGCACATTCGCCTCGAGGTGCTCGGGTGGCAGCAACGGCCCGTCGGCGCAGGCCGCCGCCAGCGCCCGGAGCGCCGGTGCACGCGACTTGCCGACGGCGGCGATGGCGCGCGACCACGAGGCGGCCGGGTCGTACTCCTCCGGTCCGCACAGGAAATCGGCCGCGGTCGCGAGCGCAACCTCGGATGCGTGCGGTTGGAGCATGGGGTTGCACAGCACGCCGTCCAGCTCGTCGGTGAGCTCGGGCTCGCGGCCCCGGTACGGCCCGAGGTGGAGGGAGTGCTCCATCGTGCCGTCGTTGACCGGGTAGTTGTCCCAGAGCAGGGGACGTCGACCGTCGAGCGCGCCCGCCCACGCGCGCGCGTCGGCGGCCCGGATGACGGGTGAGCACACGGTCGGCCCCGTCCACATCACGTCGACGTCCGATGGAAGCCCGGCCGCGAGATCCTCGAGGTACGACGTCGGTCGCGTCCCGATGTACTCGGTGGGGACGAGCGTCAGGTGCGGGTCAGGTCGCCGAGAGCGGAGGGCGTCGAGCAGCCAGTCGGTGAGCTCGGCCTGCTCGACCGCAAGGCCGGGACGGTTCGGGATGTCGTCGAGCGCGAGGACGACCCACTGCACCCCGGCGTCGAGTAGGGGAGCGAGCTTCGCGAGCAATGCGTCCCGGTCACGGTCGCTTCGGTAGTCGATGTCGAGACCGGGCGACAGCGCGAAGCCGAACCTGGTGCCTTGTCGCGCTGTGTGCTCTGCGAGCGTGCGAAACGCTGCGATCTCCGCGGCGTCGTACGCGTCGCGCCAACGATCGCGATGCTTCGGGTCGCCCTTCGGCGCGTACACGTACGCGTTCATGCCGCGCTCCGCGAGGAACTCGGTCACCGCGAGGCGGTCCGGGTGTGACCACGGCGGGCCGTAGAAGCCTTCGATGACTCCCCGCAACGGGACCGGCCGAGGCACTTCGGTAGGCTACCGACGACCTTCGGGGGGATTGCCGATGTGCCCGATGCCGGACCTGTTGCGGTTGCACGCGGATGCGTCGGGCGACCGCGCCGCGGTGATCGTGGACGAGGCCGGCGGCGGTCGTCCCACCGCAGTGACGTTCGAGGAGCTCAACAGCAGCGTGAACCGGCTCGCGCACGCGCTGCGGAGCCTCGGGATGCAGCCGGGGGAGCGCCTCGTCTGGTGTGGCCCCAACTCGCTCGAGGTGGTCACGACGATCCACGCCGCGCGCAAGGCCGGGCAGATCGCGGTGCCGCTCTCGTACCGCTTCAACGCCGACGAGATGCAGTACGTGATCGACAACTCCGACGCCACGCTGGTGGTCGTCGACGCCGAGCAGGCGCCGCTCGTCGCCGAGATCCGCGACCGCATCCCGAAGGTGCGGGCCGTGATCGTCTTCGGCGGTGACACGCCGGCCGGATTCGAGGCGTGGGACGACGTCCTCGCGTCGCAGCCCGACAGCGACCCGACGGTGGACAAAGCGGCCGCCGACGCCATCGGTGCGCAGATGCTCTACACGTCGGGCACCACGGGCAAGCCGAAGGGCGCAGTGCGCACGACGAGCGACCCGGTCATCGTCGGCGCGCTGCTCGGCGAGCTGGGCCTCGTTCCCGGCGGCGAGGTGCACATCACGACCGGGCCGCTCTACCACTCGGGGCCGCTCGCGTTCGCGGTGATCAGCCACACACTCGGCTGCCCGGTCGTGATCCTGCGGAAGTTCGATCCGGTCTCGTGGCTGCGCCTCGTGAAGGAGCACGCCGTCACCAACACGTTCTCGGCGCCGACGCAGCTCAAGCGACTGGTCACCCTGCCACCGGGGGAGCTCGAACGCGCCGACCTGTCGTCGATGCGCTGCCTGATCGCCAACGCCGCGCCGGTGCCGTACGCGCTGAAGCAGGAGGTGGTCGCGAAGCTCGGCGACGGCTTCCTGTACGAGGTGTACGGCTCGACGGAGCTCGGCATCGTGACCGTGCTCAAGCCGGCCGACCAGCTCCGCAAGCCGGGTTCGTGCGGGAAGGTCTACGGCGGGATCGAGGTGAAGCTCGTCAGGGAGGACGGCACGGAGGCGGACGTCGGCGAGCCGGGGGAGCTGTTCATCCGTACCGGCCTGGCCATGGACGGGTACCACCGGACCGACGAGCAGCTCGCCGAGCTGAGCGACAGCGGGTGGAAGTCGGTCGGCGATGTCGCGTACCGCGACGACGAAGGGTTCCTCTTCATCAACGACCGCAAGAAGGACATGATCATCTCGGGCGGTGTGAACATCTATCCGGCCGAGATCGAGGCCGTGCTCCACGAGCACCCGCAGGTGCTCGACGTGGCCGTGTTCGGCATCCCCGACGACGAATGGGGCGAGAGCGTGTACGCGGTCGTCCAGGCGAAGCCGGAAGAGGCGATCGACCTCACGGAGCTGCGCGCGTTCGTCGAGGAGCGCGTCGCGGGCTACAAGCGTCCGCGCCGGTACGAGCTCCGCGACGAGCTGCCGAGGACCGACGCCGGCAAGCTCCTGAAACGCGTCCTGCGCGACGAGTTCTGGCAGGACCGCGCCACCGCAGTGTGACCCCGACCGTCAGGCGCACCCTCTCCGAGCACGAGTCCAAGCGTGTCCTCGCTGCGGCCGGCGTGCCCGTGGTCGAAGAACGTCTCGTCGAGACGCCGGGCGCCGCCGTCGACGCCGCACGCGAGATCGCGCCCGGCGCGGCCGTCGTCGCGAAGCTCTGCGGCGACGGCGTCACCCACAAGACGGAACGGGGCCTCGTGCGGCTCGGGCTGCACGGCGACGACGACGTGAGCGCGGCGTCTGCGGCGCTCTTCGACGCGGCGACCCCCGAGGACGGCGCCGTCGGAGTCCTCATCGCGCCGATGGTGCGCGGGAGCCGTGAGCTGATCGCCGGCGTAAACCGCGACGAGCAGTTCGGACCGTCCGTGATGCTGGGTGTGGGTGGCGTGCTCGCCGAGGCGCTGGCCGATGTCGCGTTCCGGCTCGTGCCGGTCGAACGGGTCGACGCCGAGGAGATGCTCGACGACCTCGCCGCGCAGCCGCTGCTCGGCCCGGTGCGCGGGGAGCCGCCCGTCGATCGGGGCGCGGTCGCCGACCTGATCCTTGCGCTGTCCCGGCTGACGGAGGACCGTCCCGACATCGTCTCGGTCGACGTCAACCCGCTCGTCGTCGTGGACGGCCGCCCGGTGGCTGTGGACGCGCTGGTCGAGGTGCGCGCGTGACCTCGCCCTCGTCCGAGCAGTGGCGCGCATTGTTCGAGCCGCGCGGCATCGTCGTCGCAGGGGCGTCGAGTCATCCCGGGAAATTCGGGTTCGTCGCGCTCCACAACATCCTCCGGCACGACTATCCGGGCGAGGTGTTCGCCACCAATCGCGAAGGCGGCGAGATCCTCGGACGTCGTGTCCTCACCTCGATCGACGACCTGCCCGAAGGTGCCGCCGACCTCGTCTTCGTGTGCACGCCCGCCGCCGCCAACCTCGACCTGCTGAAGGCGTGCGCGGCGAAGGGCGTCAAGGCCGCGTTCGTGACGTCGGCGGGATACGGCGAAGCGGGGGAGGACGGGCGAGCCGCCGAGCAGCGAGCTCGTCGCGCTGGCGCGCGACCTCGGCATGCTGCTCGTCGGTCCGAACGGTCAGGGCGTCGTCTCCACGCCCGCGTCGCTGTGCGCGCAGATCGTGGCGCCGTACCCGCCGCCGGGCGGCATCGCCATCGTGAGTCAGTCCGGCAACTTCGTGTCGTCGTTCCAGAACTACGCAGTGCAGACGAGCATCGGGGTGAGTCGCGCGGTCTCGGCCGGGAACGCAGCCGCGGTCACGGTGCCCGACTTCCTGGAGTACTTCGCGGCTGACGACGCGACGACCGTTGCGCTCGCGTACGTCGAAGGAGTCACCGACGGGCGAGGTTTCTTCGAGCGGATCCGCGGCGTCGCCCGCCGCAAACCGCTCGTCCTCCTCAAGGGCGGCGTGACCGCCGGAGGTCAGCGGGCCGCGGCCTCGCACACGGGCGCGCTGGCGTCCGACGAGCGGATCTTCGACGGCATGTGCCATCAAGCCGGTGCGACCCGTCCGACCACGCTCGAGGAGGCGTTCGAGGCGGCAGCGACGTTCGCGACCCAGCCACTCCCGCGGGGCCCGCGCGTCGCCGTGCTCACGACCGCGGGCGGGTGGGGAGTCGTGACGGCTGACGCCGTGACGCGTGCCGGTCTCGAGTTGCTCCGCCTCCCCGACGACCTGCGGGCGGCCATCGACGCCAAGCTTCCGCCACGGTGGAGCAGAAACAACCCGGTCGACCTCGCCGGCGCCGAGACGCGTGACACGATTCCCGAGGTCATGGACCTCATCGCCTCCCACGACGCCGTCGACGCGGTCGTGTATCTCGGGATCGGCATCCAGTCGAACCAGGCGCGCATGATGCGCACCGGCCCGTTCTTCCCCGACCACGGGCTCGAGCGGATCGTCGCGTACCACGAGCGCCAGGACGAACGGTTCGCGCGCGCAGCGGCTGACATCTCTCGAGCCACCGGGAAGCCGATCCTCACCGCGACCGAGCTTGCGGTCGCCGATCCCGACAACCCCGGACCCCGTGCCGTCCGGGCGACCGGGCGCGTCTGCTACGCGTCCTCCAACCGCGCCGTGACCGCGCTGGCCCACCTCTACCGGTACGCGCGATTTCGGCAGCGGAGAGGATTGTGAGTCGCGGCAACACCGCGCTCCGCCGGATTGTCGCCGTCATCCTCATCATCGCGGCCGCGGGATGCGGGTATCTCGCGCTGCGCGACGACGAGGCTCCGGCAGCAACGACACGCGAAGCGCCTCGCTACCCCGCTCTGGTCGCCGCGGCGGGTCCCGCAACCGATCGTCGACGCGGTCGGGGCGCAGCGCCTGCAGTCGCAGCTCGACGCCGCGCTCGGGGGCGGTCAGAGCTGCGTGGTGGTGCACGCCGGCTCCGGGGATGTCGCGTCGCACACTCCGAACCTCGCCCTCGCCCCGGCGTCGACAGAGAAGCTCCTCACCGGCTTGGCCGCGATGAGCGCGCTGGGATCGGATTTCAAGTACGACACGAAGGTCGTGGCACCCTCCGACCCGGCGAACGGGACCGTCGATCGGTTGTGGCTCGTCGGCGCCGGCGATCCCTCGCTCAGCACGCCGGACTACCCGGGCATGGTCGAGTCGAACCCGCGGCGGAACACCGAGGAGCAGGCGACCGGCCCGAGCAAGTCCGCCACGTCGCTCGCCACGCTGGCGGATGCCATCGCCGCCGCCGGGGTGCGCAACATCCCGGGAGGCATCCAGGGTGACGACTCGCGCTACGAGGCGGTGCGCTACGTGCCGTCCTGGCCGGCCACGTACCGCACCGACCCCGAGATCGGCCCGGTCGGCGCGCTGACCGTGAACCACGGGATGGGCGCGATCCAGCCGAACCTCACGGCCGTGGACGATCCGGCGGTGTTCGCGGCGACGCAACTCAGTGACCTGCTTCGCGCCCGCGGCGTGTCGGTCGGCACGCCCGGGCGGTCGACCGCCCCGGACGGCGCCAAGCCGATCGCGTCGGTCCAGTCGGCGCCGCTGCACGACCTCGTGGCCGCCGCGCTCGAGTCCAGTGACAACCTCGCGATGGAGATGTTCGTCCGGGAGGTTGGCGTCAAGGTCGCGAAGCAGGGCACGACCGCCGCCGGTGCCAAAGGCGTCGTCGACAAGGTGCACGAGCTCGGGGTGCCGGTGGACGGCGTCGCGCTCGTCGACGGGTCCGGCCTCGACCGCGGCAATCGCGTGTCGTGCCAGACGCTGATGAGCGTTCTCGGCTTCGGTGCGCGTCCCGAGTTCAACGCGCTGTGGAACGGTCTCGCGGTCGCGGGGCAAACGGGCACGCTCGCCGACGCGTTCCGCGGTTCGGCGCTCAACGGCAAGCTGCACGCGAAGACCGGATCCCTCCAGGGCGTGACGGGGCTGGCGGGGTTCGTGGACACCGGCCGCGCCGTCGTGTTCTCGTACCTCGCCAGCGGCGACTTCAGCCTGGCAACCGGGGTCGGCATGCGCGGGCGAGTTGCCGAGATCATCGGACAGTTCCCCGATGCGCCCGCGGCCGATCAGCTCGTCCCGGCGCCGAACCCGCCCGCGCCAGTGGCGAGTCCGTAGGCGGGCCGAGGGGCATGCTGGTTGCAGGCCGGGGCGACGGCGACGACAATCCCGGCTCGGCCCCGAAGGAGGATCCGTGAGCGACCCGGCGCCGAACCCCTCGGACAGCCGAAACCCGCCGCTGCCGCAGCTCGTGACCGAGCTGTGGCAGCTCATCGTCGCCTATTTCAAGCAGGAGACGGTCGTCCCGCTGCAGCAGCTGGGCCGATGGATCGCCTTCGGCATCCTCGGCGCGCTGCTGCTCGGCGTAGGCGTGCTCCTCCTCGCCATGGCGGGCCTGCGGGCGCTACAAGAGGAGACGGGAACGACGTTCACGGGGAACCTGTCGTGGATCCCGTACATGATCATGTTCGCTGCGTTGCTCGTCGGCGGGGCGATCACCTGGAAGGCGCGCGGCGCCGGGCGCAGGCGAAAGGCTTCTTCATGATCGGCGATGGCAGCACCGAGACGCCGCCGGGGACCGACCGGCCGATCACGCGCGCCGATCTCGAAGCGAAGTTCAGCCAGCTGCGCGGCTCCACGACGGCAACCGACACGCAACGCAACATCGGGCTCACCGCGCTGATCGTCGCGGGTGTCGCTTTCGTCGTGGGCGCGTATCTCTTCGGACGTCTCCGCGGTCGCAAGCGCCGCACGATCGTGGAGGTGCGACGCGTTTGATGGACATCCTGATCCGCCTCGCGCGCACGGGACTCCGACGCGGCATCCGTTACGGATCACGCCGGTGGCTCATCACGGGGATCACCGCCGGTCTTCTCGCGTTGGTGCAGCGCATGCTCACCGAGCCACCGAAGACCGTGTACAGCGCCGAGCTCAAGCCCGGCGAGCAACTCGAGATCCGAACCGTTCCCCCGGACTCGTAAGCGTCTCGTCGAAGACCGCCCGGTACCCTGGGAGGTCGTGAAGGTGGTGCTCCGCAACCCGCGACGCGAAGTCGAGATGCCGGGCCCGCTCACGGTCTCCGTGCTGCTCGAACGACTCGACGTCAACCCCGAGTCGGTGCTCGTCATCCAGGGTGACACGCTCGTGACCCGGGACGCACGACTGTCCGACACCGACGTCGTCGAGATCCGTCCGGTGACCTCGGGAGGCGCAGCGTGAAGTGCCGCGTCTGCCGGGGGCCGGCGGTACTCGACATCCGCCGGCACAATGCCGCCTTCTGCCGCGACCATTTCTTGAAGCACTGCGACGAGCAGGTGCGGCGGGCGATCAAGGACCACGACATGATCGGCGCCGGCGACCGGGTCGTCGTGGCCGTGTCGGGCGGGAAGGACTCGCTCGCGCTGTGGGACCTCCTCATCGGGCTCGGCTATGCGCCCGACGGGCTCTACCTCGGGCTCGGGATCGGCGAGTACTCCGACGCCTCCGGGCATGCCGCGCGCGACTTCGCGCATGAACGAGGCCTCAAGCTCCATGAGGTCGATCTCGCCGCCGACTTCGGCTACGACATCCCGGGCGCCGCCGCTGCGACGCACCGAGCTCCGTGCGGGGCGTGCGGGCTCTCGAAACGGCATCTGTTCAACGCGGTCGCCGTCGAGCACGGCTACGACGTCGTCGCCACCGGCCACAACCTCGACGACGAAGCGGCGGTCCTCCTCGGCAACGTGCTGCGCTGGGAGACCGGCTACCTGGGCCGTCAACATCCCGTGCTGCCTGCGAGCTCCGGTTTCGCGAGGAAGGTCAAGCCGCTCTACCGACTCGGGGAGCGCGAGACGGCTGCGTACTGCCTGCTTCGGGACATCGACTATCAGGTCGAGGAATGCCCGATGGCGGAAGGGAATCGGCACCTCGGGTACAAGGAAGTGCTCAACACGCTCGAGGACCGCTCACCCGGCGCCAAGGCGGCGTTCGTGTTCGGGTTCGTGGACCGCGCGCACGACCACTTCACCGACGATGCCGGCGCCGAGCGTGAAGGCCTCCAGGCGTGTGTGGTCTGCGGATCGCCGACCACGAACGACGTCTGTGCGTTCTGCCGGTTGCAGGAGCGCGTCGGTTCCCGCGCCGACCAATCCGGGTAGTCGCCGTGGGCCGCCCCTTCGCCGCCGGCGACCGCGTGCTGCTGGTCGACGCCAAACGACGCCGCCACCTCGTGACGTTGGCCGAGGGTGGGACGTTCCACACCCATGCCGGCGTCGTCGCGCACGACGAGCTGATCGGGCGTGACGAAGGCCTGACGGTCCGCACCACGCTCGGCACCAAGCTCATCGCCGTGCGGCCGACGCTCGCGGAGTACGTGCTCAAGATGCCTCGGGGCGCGCAGGTCATCTATCCGAAGGACCTCGGACCGATCCTCGTCCTGGCCGATCTGTTCCCCGGCGCTCGCGTGCTCGAGACCGGTATCGGCTCGGGCGCGCTCACGATGACGGTGTTGCGCGCCATCGGACCGACCGGCCACGTGACCGGCTACGAGATCCGAGCCGATTTCGCCGACCGCGCCCGCAGGAACATCGAGGGTTTCCTCGGCTCGGATCTTCCTCTCGAGATCGAGGTACGCGACGCCTACGACGGCATCGACGTCCGCGACCTCGACCGGGTGTTGCTCGATCTCCCGGAACCCTGGCGCGCCGTCAAGCACGCCGAGGCCGCGCTGCGTCCGGGCGGAATCCTGCTCGCTTACCTGCCGACGATCGGGCAGGTCGCCCGCTTGCGCGAGGAGCTGGCGTCGTCGGCGTTCGGGATGACCGAGACCCTCGAAGTCCTCCAGCGGCATTGGCATGTCGACGGTCAGTCGGTGCGACCTGACCATCGGATGGTTGCCCACACCGGGTTCCTCACGCACGCGCGCCTGCTCGTTCCCGGCGAGTGAACGTCCTCGACCTCGTCGTCATCGCGGCGATGATCGCCGCCGGCTATTTCGGTTACCGCCTGGGCTTCGTGGCCCGCGTCGTGTCGTGGGCCGGACTCGCGCTCGGCATCGTGCTCGCGGTCGCGTTCGTCGACGACGTGACGAGCCTGCTGAGCGCGCAGGCGTCGCAGACGAGGTTGTTCGTGGCGCTCCTGTTCTTCCTGCTCCTCGCCAGCGGCGGGCAGGCGCTGGGCTACGCGGCGGGGGTCGCGCTTCGCCGTCGTCTTCCGTCGCGCGAAGGCGTGTACCGCAGCGATCGTGTCGGCGGCGCTGTCGTCGGCGTGCTCGGCGTGCTCGTCGCCGTGTGGCTGCTCATCCCGGCGTTGGCGAGCGCGCAAGGCTGGCCGGCGCGCGCGGCGCGGGACTCCCAGGTCGTGCGGGCGATCAACAGGTACGCGCCGGACCCGCCGCCGCAGGCCCAGCGGCTCGGCCGGGCGGTGGCCGAAGGCCCGTTCCCAGAGGTGTTCTCGCGACTCAACGGGCCCGGCGGCGTCGGCGCACCGCCCACCCGTGCCCTCCCGCCGGACGTCGCCACCCGTGTTTCGGCGTCGGTGCTCCGGATCGAGGGCGAGGCGTGCGACCAGATCCAGGCGGGGAGTGGCTTCGTTGCCGGCGCCAACCTCGTCGTCACCAATGCGCACGTCGTGGCGGGGGAGCCGCGCACCGAAGTCGACACGAACGACGGCCGGCGCCTCTCCGCCACCGTGGTGGCGTTCGACCCGGAGCGTGACCTCGCGGTGTTGCGGGTGCGCAATCTCCGGCTGTTCGCGCTGCCGTTCGCGGACGGCGGCGACGGCACGACCGGCGCGGTGTTCGGCCATCCCGGCGGCGGACCGCTGCGGATCGCGCCCGCCCGCATCGCCGAGACGGTCAACGCGAGCGGCACCGACATCTACCGGACCGGTCACACGAGCCGCCGCGTGCACGTGCTCGCCGCCAATCTCGCCCCGGGCGACTCGGGCGGTCCGCTCGTGGATCAGCAGGGCCGGATGGTGGGGGTCGCATTCGCCGTCGACCCGGGTCAGGAGTCCACGGCGTACGCATTGACGAGACGCGAGGTCGACAGCGTTCTCGGCCCCGTGCTCGGCGGAGGCGGCCAGACATCGGCCGACACCGGTCCGTGCCTCGTCGGCTGACCGGGGTGAAACGCCGGCCCCACCGGATCTGAGTACCCGCTACTCAGGACTCCGGCGCCCTCATCGGGTGGGATGCAGGCATGACACGGAAGACCAGGATCAGGCTCTGGATCGCGACGATCGTCATCGGCGTCTTGATGATCCCGGCCGGCGTCGGCTGGATCATCTACACCGTGACGCAGACGGGCCAGTACGACCCCAACGCCGAGTTCACCGACCCGGACACCCACGTCACTTCCCGCGGCGCGTACGTGACCGACTCGCCGCTGCCGTTCCTGGGCTTCGCGCTGAGCTTCGCCGGCGGCATCCTGATCACGGTCGGCTCGCTCGGGCTGACGTTCGGATGGTTCAGCGGCCGTGACGATGACGACGACACGTACACGGCCACTTCGGCCGCGTACGCCCGCTCGGTCCCGACAACACGCGTCGGGTGGGGGCCCGAGACGCCGCCCGGGGAGAGCTGAGCACTCGGGTATCGGCGCACACGCGATGAAGCCCGGGTTCTGAACCCGGGCTCCGTGACGATCGGGTGACGCGCGTGTGTCGGCGAGTCAGTCGACCTCGATGAAGATGCACTCGCCGGGGCACTCCTCGGCCGACTCGATCACCGCTTCCTCCATGCCGCCGGGCACGTTGGCGAGCCCTTCGGCACCGCCCGGGTTCTCGTAGACCTTGTCGCCTTCCTTGACGTAGGCAAGGCCGTCGTCGAGCAGTGTGAACACGTCCGGGGCGATCTCTTCGCAGAGGCCGTCGCCGGTGCAGAGGTCTTGGTCGATCCAGACCTTCATCGTGGCGTCCTCTCCTTGGTCCTCGGTGCTCGGTCAGGTGTCGGTGCGTCGGGGGTTACCGACCTCAGGTTCACCGACCAGGCTATGGCCCCAAACGTATTCCGTCAATTTGTCAAGCCGCCGTAGGGTAAATTTTTGGCCTGCAAAGTGCCCCGGGACGCAGAGAACCCGGGTGTAGGGTGCGCGTCGAGCGCCCGTCCGCAGTGGGAGGTGGTCACGTGGCCTCCGAGCACGAGCGACGCCTCGGAGAATACGAACGCCAGGTCGGCGAGCTTCAGCAGCAGGCGAAGGCGCTGGAGGAAGAAGTCGTCGTCCTGCGCCGCCGCCTCCAGGATGCCCCCAAGCGGGTGCGAACGCTCGAGGAGCGTCTGCTCGAGACCAAGGGCCAGCTCGCCCAGGCCGTCTCGCAGAACGAGAAGCTCTCCGCAACCCTGCGCGAGGCGCGTGAGCACATCGGCGCGTTGCGCGAAGAGGTCGAGAAGCTCACGATGCCGCCGTCGGCGTACGGCACGTTCCTCGAGGTGAACGACGACGGCACCGTCGACGTGTTCACGGCCGGTCGCAAGATGCGCGTCGCGATGCATCCGGAGCTCGACGTCGAAGAGCTCCAGCGCGGCCAGGAGGTCGTGCTGAACGAGTCGCTCAACGTGGTGCTCGCACGGGGCCACGACATCGCGGGTGAGGTCGTCACGCTCAAGGAGCTGCTCGACAGCGGACGGCGCGCGCTCGTGGTCGGCCGTGCCGACGAAGAGCGCGTCTGCGAGCTCGCCAGCGGTCTGCTGGGAGAGCGGCTCCGCGCCGGCGACCACCTTCTGATGGAGACCCGCTCGGGCGTCCTCGTCGAACGTCTGCCGCGCCCGGAAGTCGAGGAGCTCATCCTCGAAGAGGTGCCCGACATCACGTACGCCGACGTCGGCGGCCTCGACGAGCAGATCGACCAGATCCAGGATGCCGTCGAGCTGCCGTATCTCTACGCCGAGCTGTTCCACGAGCACCAGCTCCAGCCGCCGAAGGGGATCCTGCTCTACGGGCCGCCCGGCTGCGGCAAGACGCTCATCGCCAAGGCCGTCGCCAACTCGCTCGCGAAGCGAGTCTCCGAGAAGACGGGCGACAGCGCGACGCGCTCGTACTTCCTCAACATCAAGGGCCCGGAGCTCCTCAACAAGTACGTGGGCGAGACCGAACGCCAGATCCGCCTCATCTTCCAGCGGGCGCGCGAGAAGTCCGAGGAAGGCGTCCCCGTCATCGTGTTCTTCGACGAGATGGACTCCTTGTTCCGCACCCGCGGGTCCGGGATCTCCTCCGACATCGAGAGCACGATCGTGCCGCAGCTGCTCGCCGAGATCGACGGCGTCGAGAGCCTCAAGAACGTCATCGTGATCGGCGCCTCGAACCGCGAGGACCTCATCGACCCCGCGATCCTGCGGCCCGGCCGGCTCGACGTGAAGATCAAGATCGAGCGCCCCGACCAGGAGGCGGCGCGCCAGATCTTCGGCCGCTACCTCAGCGAGGACCTCCCGATCGCGGAGGACGAGACCGCGAAGGCAGGCGGAAGATCGCAGGCGATCGACACGATGATCGGCGCCGCGGTGGACCGCATGTACTCCGGTGACGACGAGAACCGCTTCCTGGAGGTCACGTACCAGAACGGCGACAAAGAGGTGCTGTTCTTCAAGGACTTCGCCTCCGGTGCCATGATCGAGAACGTTGTCCGGCGCTCGAAGAAGATGTCGATCAAGCGGCAGATCGCCGGCGGCGCGAGAGGGATCGCCACCACCGACCTCGTCGACTCGATCCGACAGGAGTACCGCGAGCACGAGGACCTGCCGAACACGACGAACCCCGACGACTGGGCGAAGATCTCCGGCAAGAAGGGCGAGCGCATCGTGTTCGTGCGCACGCTGCTCGCCGACGACGACGGCTCCGGCGGCGGCCGGCAGATCGAGCGCGTCACCACCGGGCAGTACCTCTGACCTGCGCCGTCCGGTCGCCCTTCCCGGCGACAAGGGCGCGAAGGGCTGCCAGGTAGGCTGATTCCGTGGCCGTCCCCAAAGTCTGCGGTATCGAAACCGAGTACGGCGTCGTGCTCCGCGGAGCTTCGGACGCCAACCCGGTGCTCGCGTCGTCGATGCTCATCAACGCCTACGTCGAGCACCGCAAGGTCGGATGGGACTTCGAGGACGAGTCGCCCGGCCGCGACGCCCGCGGGTTCGCACGCGAAGGCGCCGCGCCGCCCGAGATCGAGACCCACCTCGTGAACACCGTGCTCACCAACGGCTCGCGGTACTACGTCGACCACGCGCACCCTGAGTACTCGACTCCCGAGTGCGCCGACGTGCTCGAGCTGGTGTGCGCCGACAAAGCGGGGGAGCGGATCCTCGCCCGCTCGATGCAAGCCGTCGCGCCGCTTGTTGGGCGCGGGCCAGGAGATCGTCGTCTACAAGAACAACACGGACGGCAAGGGCAACTCGTACGGCACGCACGAGAACTATCTGGTCGACCGGAGCGTCCCGTTCGCCACGCTGGTGCGCTACCTGTTGCCGTGGTTCGTGACCCGCCAGGTGTTCACGGGCGCCGGCAAGGTCGGCGGTGAGAACGGGACGGGGCACACCGGCTACCAGCTCAGTCAGCGGGCCGACTTCTTCGAGGAGGAGGTCGGCCTCGAGACCACGTTGAAGCGGCCGATCGTCAACACGCGCGACGAGCCGCACGCCGACCCGCAGAAGTACCGGCGGCTGCACGTCATCGTCGGCGACGCCAACTTGTGCGAGGTGGCGACGTTTCTGAAGGTCGGGACGACCGCCCTCGTCCTGGCGATGGTCGAGGACGACTTCATCGACAAGGACTACTCGATCGTCTCGCCGGTGCCGTCGATGCGGACGGTGTCGCACGATCCCACGTGTCGCGCCACGGTCGAGCTCGTCGACGGCGGCACCGTCACCGCCGTCGATCTCCAATGGGAGTTCCTCCGGCTGGCGCAGAAGTATGCCGACGACGTCGGTCTCGAAGCCCTCGGAGGCGAAGAGGTCGGCCAGCAGGTGCTGGAACGGTGGGAGGCGGCGCTCGCCTCGCTCGAGCGCGACCCGATGACGCTCGACGGGCAGCTCGACTGGGTCACGAAGCTCAAGCTCCTCGAGGCGTACCGCGATCGGGACTCGCTCGGGTGGGACGATCCCAAGATGGCTCTGCTCGACCTCCAGTACCACGACGTGCGCCCGGAGAAGTCGTTGTTCGAGCGCATGGTGCGGGCGGGTAAGGTCGAGCGGTTGGTCGAGGAGCCCGATGTGACGACCGCCATGACCGAACCACCGCCGAGCACCCGTGCCTACTTCCGGGGCGAATGTCTCGCGAAGTGGGCGGACGCCGTCGTCGCTGCCAACTGGGACAGCCTCATCCTCGACGTGGGCAGCGACCCGCTTCGCCGTATCCCGATGATGGAGCCGCTGCGCGGAACGCGCGCTCACGTCGAATCGTTGTTCGAGGAGTGCACGACCCCCGCCGAGCTCGTGGCTCGGCTGGCGTCGTAGGAGGTCTCCAATGCCCGAGCGAGAGCGCAAGCAACGCCCGGCGCCGAAGGAACGCGTCGACGAGGAAGTCGAAGACCTCGCGCCGACGAAGCAGGGCGAGGAGCTGAAGGAAGAGCTCGACGATCTTCTGGACGAGATCGACTCCGTGCTGGAAGAGAACGCCGAGGATTTCGTAAAGAGCTACGTCCAAAAGGGCGGCGAGTAGATCAGCTCTACAGCGACCTCGATCGTAGCTGTCACACCCTGTTCGTACGATCCGTGCGTGAAGCGCTGTCCGGACTGTCTGCAGTTACAAGCCGCTGCTTCAGAATTTCCTCGGAACCAGCCGAACGCAAGAGCGGCTACGCGACGCCGTGACTGCAAGCTCTTGTCATAACGCACGCAGGGCAGCAAGAATCGAACGGGTCACGGCTGCTACGGCGGCGTGATCGGCACTACCACCTGCGCCGCCGTCTACGGCATAGGAGCTGAGCGAGAGTTCGACGATCTAGTCTCGCGGCCAGGGTGGCGTCTGCCCGATCTGCAACAAGGCCGATCCAGAGCACGTCGACCACGATCACCCACGGGTCGGGTGCGCGGCATCCTCTGCTTCAACTGCAACGGCGGACTCGGGCAGTTCGGCGACGATGCCGAACGGCTCAGCGCGCCGCCCGGTTCTACGTTGATTGGTCGGAGCATGGCTCCGGCAGAGCACGAGCTGGTCGTCGGATCTCGCCCGACGCCGGGTCGAGGCGTTGCGGGGGAGTGCGGCGTAGGCTTTCGGCATGGCGGGGCAGATCTTCGGCGCGAGCGCAGGGCAGCGGCGGCGCGTATCCCATAACTGCCGTGGAAGCGCTGCATCTTGCCGTCGGCCGACGTGCTCAAGGGCGTCGACGACGAGCGCGCGGTGCGCAGGTTGCGTCGCAAGTTGCGGATTTGGCGACTGCTCGGCCGCGTTCGCTGAGATTTCGCCCGAGTAGGCTCGCTCTTCGATGAACGAGCCGCCGCTTCCCCTTTTCGGGTCCGGCGTCGACCCCGGACCGTCGTTCGCCGAGCTCCTGCGGCGGACCGCTCCGCCCGACGCGGGGCCGGCGCACGCTGCAGGTGCACCGCCCGCTCCGGTCGACATCCCGCACGGCACCACGGTCGTTGCCATCCGCTTCGTGGACGGCGTCGTGCTCGCGGGCGACCGGCGTGCAACCAGCGGTTACGCAATCGCCAACCGGCGTATCGAGAAGGTGTTTCCCGCCGACGACCTCTCGGGCGTCGCCATCGCGGGCGTCGCCGGTCCCGGCACCGACATGGTCCGCCTGTTTCAGACCCAGCTCGAGCATTACGAGAAGATCGAGGGCGAGCCGCTGTCACTCGAGGGCAAGGCCAACCAGCTCGCGCAGATGGTCCGCGCGAACCTGCCCGCCGCCATGCAAGGTCTGATCGTCGTGCCACTCTTCGCCGGTTTCGACGAGCGCCGCGGGCGCGGCCGCGTGTTCAGCTTCGACGCCGCCGGCGGCAAGTACGAGGAAGCCGACTTCCAGGTCAACGGCTCCGGCGGCGTGCACGCCAAGAACTGGATCAAGGCGGGGTGGCGCGAGGGCTTGTCCGCGGACGAAACGATCGATTTGGCCGTTCGGTCGCTGTTCGCGGCGGCCGACGAGGACACCGCCACCGGCGGCCCCGACCTCGTGCGCCGCATCTTCCCCACGGTGGCGGTCATCGATGCCGACGGGTACCGCTCCCTGCCCGACGACGACGTCGCACGACGCGCCACGGCGCTGCTCGGCGGCCCGGAGGAGGGTGCCGGCGAATGACGATGCCCTTCTACGTGTCGCCGGAACAGGTCATGAAGGACCGCGCCGACTACGCGCGGAAGGGCATCGCGCGGGGCCGGAGCCTCATCGCGCTCGAGGCCTCGGACGGCATCGTGATCGTGGCGGAGAACCCGTCGCGCACGCTGTTCAAGATCAGTGAGATCTACGACCACATCGCGTTCGCGGGCGTCGGCAAGTACAACGAGTTCGAGATGCTGAAGATCGCGGGCGTACGCCACGCCGACCTGAAGGGATACGCGTACTCGCGAGAGGACGTGACCGCCCGGTCGCTGGCGAACGCCTATGCGCAGACGCTCGGCCAGGTCTTCACCCACGAGATGAAGCCGTACGAGGTCGAGATCCTCGTCGCCCAAGTCGGTGACACGCCCCAAGGTGACGAGCTGTTCCACATCCTGTACGACGGCACCGTCCAGGACGAGGAAGGTCACACGGTGCTCGGCGGCCAGGCCGAAGCCATCGCGCAGACGCTCGACACCCGGTACCAGTCGGGCCTCAGCGTCGACGACGCGTTACGACTCGGGGCGTCGGTGCTCGGCGAGAACGACGGCCCGCCGCTGGCGCCTGATCAGCTCGAGGTGGCCGTGCTCCAGCGGGGAGCCACGGGGCGCGCCTTCCGACGCGTCAAGGGCGACGAGCTGGGCCGCGTGCTGGCCGGCTGACCAGCAGAACGTCAGCGGAGTCGGGCGTACAGCGCGATCGGCGCAATCGCGGCCGCGAGGAGCGCGGCGGCGGCCGCAACCCGTGCCCAGGGACTGCGGGTCTTCTTCTTGCCGCTCCACTCGCTCGGTGCCGCCAGGGTGGCGTCGACCTCGGCCGCGAGCACCACGAGCTGGGCGTCGTCCATCTGATCGGCAGGGACGTATACGTCGACACGGGCCATGTCGCCCACCGTGAGCGCGTACGGCCCGTCGACGGGGCCGCGCAGCTCGGCGTCGATGCCCTCCGAGCGCAAACGCGCATTGAGCACGTGCGCCGAGAACGACCCGCTGACCCAGGTCAACCGCTCCATCGGCACCACCACGTCCTCCTTTGGCGCCGTCGCAAGCTCCGGCTCTGCGGCAACGGTCGGCCAAGCCGCCGTTGCCGCGATCCTACGGCGGTCGGCCGAACCGGTCCGAGAAGTCAGCCGAGGTGCCAGTACGCTCCGCGTGTGGAGCGCCGAATCTTCGGTCTCGAGAACGAGTACGGGGTCACGTGCACGCTGCGCGGGCAACGGCGGCTGAGCCCGGATGAAGTCGCGCGCTACCTGTTCCGCCGGGTCGTGTCGTGGGGCCGCTCCAGCAACGTGTTCCTCGAGAACGGCGCCCGGCTGTACCTCGATGTCGGCAGTCATCCCGAGTACGCCACGCCCGAGTGCGACTCGATCGACGATCTCGTCGTTCACGACAAGGCCGGTGAGCGCATTCTCGAGGGCCTCGTGCGCAGCGCCGAGCAGCGCCTCCGGGAGGAGGGCATCCGGGGTGAGGTGTTCCTGTTCAAGAACAACACCGACTCCGCCGGCAACTCCTACGGATGCCACGAGAACTACCTCGTCGAGCGCGACGGCGACTTCGCCAAGTTCACCGACGTCCTGATCCCGTTCCTCGTGACGAGGCAGGTCTACGCCGGCGCCGGCAAGGTCCTCCAGACCGCGCGCGGCGCGATGTATTGCGTGAGCCAGCGGGCGGAGCACATCTGGGAGGGCGTGTCGAGCGCGACCACGCGGTCACGGCCGATCATCAACACGCGGGACGAGCCCCACGCCGACGCCGAACGCTTCCGGCGCCTGCATGTGATCGTCGGCGACTCGAACATGAGCGAGTACACGACCTTCCTCAAGATCGGTGCCACGTCGATCGTGTTGCGCATGCTCGAAGAGGACGCCAGCCCCTGGCGCGATCTGACGCTGGAGAACCCGATCCGCGCCATTCGTGAGATCAGCCACGACCTCACCTGCCGCCGGCGCGTACGGCTCGCCAACGGGCGCGAGCTCTCGGCGATCGAGATCCAGAGCGAGTACCTGAACCGCGCCCTCCGGTTCGCCAAGCGGCGGGGCCTCGCGCCGCTGGAGGAACAGGCGCTGCGCATGTGGGAGCACGCGATGACCGGCCTCGAGAAGGACCCGCTGTCACTCGACACCGAGGTCGACTGGGTCATCAAGTACCACCTCATCGAGGCGTACCGGAAGCGGCACGACCTTCCGCTGACGCACCCCCGCGTCGCGCTGCTCGACCTCTCGTACCACGACGTCACCCGGGCGCGGTCGCTGTACTACCTGCTCGAACGGCGCGGACACCTCCAACGGACCGTGCGCGACAGCGACATCGACACCGCCGTGACGGTCCCGCCCCAGACCACACGCGCCCGCCTGCGGGGCGCGTTCATCAAGCGGGCCAAGGAGCGAAAGCGCGACTACACGGTCGACTGGGTCCACCTGAAGCTCAACGACCAGGCGCAACGCACCGTTCTGTGCAAGGACCCGTTCAAGGCGCGCGACGACCGCGTCGAGCGGCTGATCTCGAGTCTGTAGTAGCGCGCTCGTTCGGTCCGGGCCTTCTAACCTCAGGTCATGCCGTCGTTCCGGTCGGGGAAGGTCACGACGCTGCTCATGGAGCGGCCCGGGCTGCAGCGCGTCGAAGTCGACCTGGGTGACGGGAACGAGCGCGCCTACGTGCTCACGCAACTGACGGGCACCGTTGCGGTGGGGGACCGCGTGGTGGTGAACACGACGGCGGTCGAGCTCGGGCTGGGGACCGGTGGGTGGCACGTCGTGCACTGGAACCTCGAGCGGGAGCGGTGGGCCGAGCGAGGGCCGGGCCACATCATCAAGGGGCGGTATACGAGCCTGCAGGCGGACGTGGGGAGCGCCGAGGAACACCTGGAGGGGTTGGCCGAGGTCGAGTCGATCGAGGGCATGCCGGTCGTGGCGGCGGCGCTGCACAGTCAGCTGCCCGCGGCGGCGGTGGCGTTCAAGGAACGCGCCCCGGGCGCCCGCCTCGCGTACGTGATGACGGATGGCGCGGGGCTGCCGCTGGCCCTCTCGGACCTCGCGTTCGCGCTCCGGGATCGGGGGCTGATCGACGCCACGATCACCTGCGGGCACGCGTTCGGTGGCGACTACGAGGCGGTCTCGATCTTCTCGGCACTGGCGGTGGCGCGCCACGTGGCCGGCGTCGATGCCGTCGTCGTCGCGATGGGGCCCGGCATCGTCGGCACCAACACCCGGCTCGGGTTCTCCGGCATGGAGGTCGGGGGGATCCTCGACGCCGCCGCCGCGCTCGACGGTCAGCCGATCGCGTGCCTGCGCGTCTCGTTCGCAGACCCGCGGTCACGTCACGTCGGGCTGTCGCACCACACGCAGACGGCTCTGCGGCTGGCGTGCCGCGAGCGGGTCGCGGTGGCGGTGCCCCGCCTCGGCGGCGATGAAGAGGAGCGCCTCCGGGCCGATCTCGCCCAGGCCGGCATCGAAGCGCGCCACGACCTCGTCGATGTGACGCCGCCCGACGTCCTCGCACTGCTCGCCGAGGCCGGGCTCGACGTGGTGTCGATGGGGCGGCCGGCCGCCGCCGACCCCGCCATGTTCCTCGCCGCCGGTGCGGCCGGGGTGCTCGCCGCCGAGCGCGCCGACCGTGACCCACCGCATGTGACCGACCGGCTCGAGCGGCTCACCAACCTCGTCGCCACGCTCCTCGACACGCGCCGGCCGCTGACACTCGAGGAGATCGTCGACCTCGTCCCCGGGTATCCCGACGACAAGCTCTCGTACCGCCGCCAGTTCGAACGCGACAAGGACACGCTGCGCGGCATCGGCATCCCGGTCCGTCTCGAGTCGGTCGACGACCTCGGCCCCGAGCAGGGGTACCGCATCCCGCCCGACGAGTACTACCTGCCGTCCCTCGACCTCACCGCCGACGAGCAGGCGGCCCTGCACGTGGCGGTCACCGCCGTGCGTCTCGAGGGGGGCCCGGCGCCGGCCGAGGCGTTGTGGAAGCTCGGCGGGCGAGAAGGCGAGGCCGCGCACGCGCTCGCCGCGCTGCCGACGGTCCCCGCACTGCCGGCGCTGTTCGACGCGTATCGCACCCGTTCGACCGTCACGTTCACGTACCGCGGCGAAGGCCGGCATGTCGATCCGTGGGGGATCCTGTTCCGGCGGGGACACTGGTACGTCGTCGGTCACGACCACGACCGCGGCGAACAGCGGTCGTTTCGCGTCGACCGCATCGAGGGCGACGTGGACGCCGGGCCTGCCCGCGCGTTCGAGCCGCCGGCGAGGCTCGAGCCGGGCGCGGTCCTCCGGGACGAGCCGTGGCAATACGGCGAGGAGGACGTCGTCGCTGCACGCGTGCTCGTGGACGCCTCGCAGGCGTCGGCGGTGGTCGACCAGGTCGGCGAGTCCGCGGTCAGGGAGCGCCACGACGACGGCAGCGTCGTCCTCGAGCTCCCCGTCACCAACACCGCCGCGTTCCGGTCGTTCGTGCTCGGCTTGCTCGACGCGGCCGAGGTCGTCGCCCCGCCCGAGTTGCGCGCCGAGATGGTCGCGTGGCTCGAGGGAATCGCGCGGGGTGCGGCGTGAGCCCGCGGCCGCTCGCCGGCTCCCGCTTGCGGCGGGTGCTGGCGCTCGTACCCTGGATCGCCGAGCATCCCGGCGCTGCCCTCGACGAGATCGCCGCCCGCTTCGGCGTCTCGGAGGCCGAGCTCGAGCACGACCTCGAGCTCCTCCCGCTGTGCGGGCTGCCGCCGTACACGCCCGACCGCCTCATCGAGGTCGAGATCGTCGACGGCCACGTCTGGATCCGCTTCGCCGAGTACTTCGATCGCCCACTGCGGCTCTCGGCGGAAGAGGGGCTCGGGCTCCTGACCGCCGGTCGGGCGCTGCTGGCCGTACCGGGGTCGGACGAGCACGGCGCCCTCGCCCGCGCGCTCGACAAGCTCGCGAGCACGCTGGGCGCGGCGGAAGGCCTCGCGGTCGAAGTCGGCGAGCCGGCGCACCTCGACGCCCTGCGGCGCGCGGCCGGCGCGCACGAACGCGTGGAGATCGACTACTACTCGTTCGGACGGAACGCGACGACGACGCGCCAGGTCGACCTGCGATCCGTTTTCCACGCCTTCGGGCACTGGTACGCGGCGGCGTACTGCCATCAGGCCGAGGACGAGCGGCTGTTCCGTCTCGACCGCATCCGGGCGGTCCGGCCGACTGGTCAGCGCTTCGATCCCGCAGCCGGCGACGAGCCCGATTTCGGCGAGAGCGTGTACCACCCCCGGACCGACGATCCGCGCGTGACGCTCGAGCTCGATCCCGGGGCGACGTGGGTGGTGGAGAGCTATCCCGCCGAGGACGCCGAGGAGCGCCCGGACGGGTCGTGGCGGGTGGTCCTGGCGGTCAGCGAGCGGGCCTGGCTCGAACGTCTGCTGCTCGACCTGGGCCCGGCGGTACGGGTCGTGGAGCCCGCCGGGCTGCAAACGGTCGGAGCCGAAGCCGCCGAACGACTCCTGACCCGCTACCGCAGCTGACACCTCCGCGTGCGAGGATGTTCGCCAGTGGAGCAGGCTGCGTGACCGACCTCGACCCCGGCGCCGTCGACACGACGGCGCCTTCTTTCGAGTCCCAGACCGCCAAGGATCACGCGCGCTCCGAAGCGGCCGGGGGCTCGAAGCGGTCGGACAAGGGCCGCAAGACGCGGCGAACGATCATCGAGTGGACGATCCTGATCGGGAGCGCCCTGGTCATCGCGATCCTCATCAAGACGTTCCTCTTTCAGGCGTTCTACATCCCGTCCGAGTCGATGAAGCCGACGCTCAATGTCGGCGATCGCGTGCTCGTCAACAAGGTGAGCTATCGGCTGCACGACGTGAACCGGGGCGACATCGTCGTCTTCGAAACACCGCCGAAGGCGAAGGACGCCAACGGAGAGATCAAGGATCTCGTCAAGCGTGTCATCGCCCTGCCGGGTGAGTCGTTCTCCACGCGTAACGGCGGGGTCTACATCAACGGCCGGCCACTCAAGGAGCCGTACCTCCAAAAGGGTGTGCGGACGTGCGCACCGAACACGTCTGCGACGGGCTGCGGCGATGTCGCGCCCACCACGATCCCCGCCGGCGACATCCTGGTCCTGGGGGACAACCGGCCGGCGTCGAAGGATTCGAGGTTCTTCGGCCCGATCAAGGAGTCGTCGATCGTCGGACGCGTGTTCTTGCGCATCTGGCCGCTCAACGACCTCGGATTCCTGTAGGGGTTTCCTCCTCAGGGTTCCGCGT
The DNA here is from genome assembly GCA_963768605.1 of uncultured Actinomycetes bacterium. Lineage (GTDB taxonomy): Bacteria > Actinomycetota > Acidimicrobiia > IMCC26256 > JACDBD01 > JALZAA01. The sequence goes on from CAVYIP010000001.1 coordinate 108,347, forward strand.
CGCGCTGCTCACCCCACTCGCTCACTGTGGCGACCATGCGGTCGACGCGGTCGCAGTACAGGGCGTCGACGTCCAGGCGCAACATCGATCGCAGGTGGCGGACCTCCTGCACGTCCCACGCGAAGGCCTTCACGTCGAAGCGATGGAACAGCGCCACGAGCCCCGCGGTCCATTCCGAGTGGTGGAAGTTCATCGTGTCGATCCGGGACGACGCCAAGTCGGCGGCGTGGCGCTCGAGAGGCGCTTCGATGTGCTGGCGGCGCCGCGAGTGCACGAGCTTCACGTCCGGCATGCGCTCGCGGAGGCCGGCAAGGAAGCGGACGCTGGCATGGCAGAGCCACAGGCGCCCCGGGGCGCCGTCGCCGGCGGCGCGGGCGAGGTCGACGATCGGTTCGGCGGCGGCGCGGTCCTTCACGTCGATCGACAGCTCGAACGCCGAGCCGAGCTCGGCGTAGAGGTCCGCGAGCCGGGGCACGCCCAGTTCGGCGAGCTCGGCGGCGGACGACTTCGTCACGTTGCGGCGACGGAGGCCCCGGCGGGCGACGCGGTCGTGGACGAGGACGACCTCGCCGTCCCCGGACACCCACGCGTCCGTCTCGAGACCCCGGGCGCCGAGCTCGAGCGCGCGCCGGAACGCCGGCAGCGTGTTCTCGGGGGCCTCGGTGCGGGCGCCCCGGTGGGCGAACGTGATCGGTCGCACGGAGGCCCGCATCATCGCAGCCTCGCGCCCGCCCGGATCAGGCGCGTACCGGGCACGCGGCCCGAGACGGAGTTCGCGACCCTCACGAGTACCATCGTGCGGCGGGGGAACGGCGCGAAAGGAAGCTCGATGCCGCAGATCGGCCCGCTCGAGATCCTCGTGGTCCTCGTCGTGGCCCTGGTGGTGTTCGGCCCGAGCAAGCTGCCCGAGCTCGGCCGGCAGGTCGGCCGCGGCTATCGAGAGTTCCGCAAGTTCCAGCAGGGCTTCCGGGACGACATCGAGGGCGCGTTCCGCGACGACGATGACGACGACCTCGGCTCCTCGCACGGGGCCGACGACACCCCCCGGCAGATCGAAGCTCGCAAGCCCGACCACTCCGCGCCTCCCGAGCCGCCGCCGGCTGACACCACCTCGTAACAGACTCCGTGGCAACCGCCGAGAACGGCGGCCGGATGACGGTCGTCGAGCACCTGAGCGAGCTTCGTCGCCGCATCATCATCTCGATCGTTGCGGTGACGCTCGCCGCGATCGTCTGCTTCATCTTCTCCGAGTCGATCATCAGGTTCTTCGTCAAGTACTACACCGACGCGACGCAGGGGGAGAAGCACGCACTGATCTTCCTGGGGCCGCTCGACGCGTTCCTCACCCGCATCAAGATCGCCACGTACGGCGGCATCGTGCTCGCGCTGCCGGTCTGGTTGTTCGAGCTGTGGCGGTTCATCACCCCCGGCCTCAATCCGAAAGAGAAGCGCTACGCGGTCCCGTTCGTCTTCGCGTCGATCGTCCTGTTCGCGCTGGGCGGGCTCGTCGCGCTCGTGACGTTGCCGAAGGCGCTCGAGTTCCTGCTCGACATCGGTGGGTCCCAGCTGAGACCCGAGCTCACGGCCGACAAGTACCTGGGGCTCGTCTCGCTCATGATCGTCGCCTTCGGGGTTGCATTCGAGTTCCCCGTGGTGCTGGTGTTCCTGTTGCTGGCGCGGGTGCTGACGACCCAGCAGCTTCGCCGGTGGCGGCGACCGGCGATCCTGATCATCGTGGTCTTCGCCGCTGTCATCACTCCCAGTCAGGACCCGTACTCGTTGTTCTTCATGGCCGTGCCGATGTACATCTTCTACGAGATGTCGATCATCATCGGGAGGGTGTTGAAGCGATGAGCCCACCCCGTCGCCGTCGCGACGCGTACCGGCCGCCGCGGAGTCGCAGCGAGGTGATGACGGCGGTTGCCGCCGTCGTGGCGGTTCTCGTCGTGACCGCCGCCTTGATCTGGTTCCTCCAGCCCGACGACAACGGCGGGTCGCAGCAGCCGAGCATCAGCACGCCGCCGTCGGTGCCCGAGGCGACGCTGCCCGCCGAGTCGACGCCGGCGGTGCCACCGTCCCCGAGCACGCCGTGAGGTCGTGACGGAAGCGCGGGTCGCGGACGAGCACGCCGGCCGGCGCGAGTCGTTCGAGTCGAGTAGGCCGTTCCCGCTCGACGCCTTTCAACGCCGCGCGCTGGACGCGATCGACCGCGGCGAGTCGGTGCTCGTCGCCGCGCCGACGGGGTCGGGAAAGACGGTCGTCGCGGAGTACGCGATCGCCACCGCCCTGGACGCCGGCGGAAAGGCCTTCTACACGACGCCCCTCAAGGCGCTGTCGAATCAGAAGTTCGGCGACCTCAGCCGCGAGCACGGCGCCGGGCGCGTCGGCCTCCTCACGGGGGACAACTCGATCAACGGCAACGCGCCCGTCGTCGTCATGACGACCGAGGTGCTCCGCAACATGATCTACGCGCGGTCATCGGCGCTCGAGGGTCTGCGCTTCGTGATTCTCGACGAGGTGCACTACTTGCAGGACCCGTACCGGGGCGCCGTGTGGGAGGAGGTCATCATCCACCTCCCGCCCGAGGTCCGCCTGGTGTGCCTGTCGGCCACGGTCTCGAACGCGGAGGAGTTCGCGGCGTGGGTCGAGACGGTCCGGGGCGAGACCGCAGCGGTGATCGAGGAGCGGCGACCCGTGCGCCTCGAGCATCTGTACATGGTGGGGGAGCGGGGCGGCGATCGGGTCCACCTGCTCCCGACGTTCGTCGAGCGGGACGGTGAGGCGCGGCCCAACCCGGAAGCGGCGCGCCTCGACTCGGGCGGTGGCCGGCCGCCCGGCGGGCGCGGGCGTCCCCGCAGCCGGCTCCGGACCCCGCGTCGGTCCGAGATCGTCGAGATGCTGTCCGAGCGGCGCATGCTGCCGGCGATCACGTTCGTGTTCAGCCGCGCCGGGTGCGATCAAGCTGTGCAGCAGTGCGTGTCCGACGGGCTCCGGCTGACCAGCGCGGACGAACGGACGGAGATCCGTCGCATCGCCGAGGAGCACACCGACCCGCTGTCGGACGAAGACCTCGAGGTCCTGCGCTACGGCGAGTGGATCACCGGTCTCGAGGCCGGCCTCGCCGCCCATCACGCGGGCATGGTCCCCCCGATGAAAGAGGCGGTCGAGGAGGGGTTCGCCGCCGGTCTCGTGAAGATGGTGTTCGCGACGGAGACGCTCTCGCTCGGGATCAACATGCCGGCCCGGTCGGTGGTGATCGAGAAGCTGTCGAAGTTCACCGGTGAGCAGCACGAGTTCCTCACGCCCGGTGAGTACACGCAGCTCACCGGACGGGCGGGGCGGCGCGGCATCGACGAGGTGGGGTACGCGGTCGTGTGCTGGAGCCCGTTCGTGCCCTTCGATCAGGTCGCGTCGCTGGCGTCCCGACGCACGTACGCGCTGCGCTCGTCGTTCCGGCCGACCTACAACATGGCCGCGAACCTCGTGCAGCGGTACCCGGCCGACGTCGCGCACCATCTCCTGAACCTGTCGTTCGCGCAGTTCCAGACCGACCGGGACGTCGTCGGCCTCGAACGGCAACTGGAGCGCAGCCGCGAGTCCCTGGCCCGGCATCGCGATACGGCTCGGCGGGGACCCGGCGACATCGACGACTACCGCCGGCTCAGCGCCGCGCTGGATGCCGAACGGCGCGGGCGTCGCACCTCCGGCCGGGGAGCGGTTGCGATCGAGCGCCTCAAGCCGGGGGACGTGGTCGTCCCGACGGGCCGGCACGGTCGCGTCGCCGTGCTCGGCCACGAGCGAAGCCGGCGGGGCGCCCCGCAGGTGCTCGCACTCAGCGAAAGTGGCGAGCTCGTCCGGCTGGGCGCCGGCGACTTCGACGAGCCGCCGAAGGCCGCGGGACACATCGAGCTCCCCGTGCCGTATGCGCCGCGCCGGAGCGAATTCCGGCGAACGGCTGCGGAACGCCTCCGTCGCGTCCGTGCACGGCGTCGCGACCGGGAGTCCGACCGGCGCAAGGCGGATCGCGCGTCGGACCTCGAAGAGGAGCTCGCCCGGCATCCGGTCGCAGGCGATCGGGAGAGCGAAGCGCGGGTACGCGCAGCCGCGTCGGCCGAGCGACTCGAACGCGACGTAGCGCGCCTCGAGCGACGAGTGCGCGGGCGCAGCGAGAGCCTGGCCCGCCAGTTCGACCGGGTCCTGCGCGTCCTCGAAGCGTGGGGGTACGTCGAAGACTGGTCGGTCACGGAGTGGGGCGGCATCCTTGCCCACCTCTATACCGAGACCGACCTCGTCGTCGCCGAGTCGCTCCGTGAAGGGCTCTCTGGACGGCCTCGACGCGGCCGAGATCGCGGGGATGGTGTCGTGCTTCACGTACGAGCGGCGCGGTCCGGACGGCGCCGGTCCACTGCCACCGGATCGGTGGCCCGCACGCGAGCTCGCGACACGATGGCGGGCGGTCGAACGCATCTCCCAGGACCTCAACCACAACGAGGACGACGCCGGCCTGACGGAGACGCGTGCCCTGGACCCGGGGTTCGTCCCGTACGCACACGAGTGGGTGGCGGGTGAGGACCTCGCCGACCTACTCGCCGACGACGCGGACATGACCGGAGGCGACTTCGTGCGCCACGTCAAGCAGTGCATCGACCTCCTCCGGCAGGTGGGCGACGTCGCGCCGAAGCCGGAGACGGCGGCGACGGCGCGCGCCGCGGCCGACGCCTGCTTCCGCGGCGTGATCGCAGCGTCGAGCGCCGTCGGTCGGTGACACGTCCGCTGCGCCACGGCGAGCCGTGGGGACACGCCGCGACCAGCGCACCCGACGTCGAAGTCGCGGGCGACGACGTCGATCTGGTCGCGGTCGCGGCCGGCCATCCCGGTGCGCTCGTGCGATTCCGACCGTCGCCCCGATCCGATCTCGCCCGCGCCCTGGGACTCGGGTCCGACGGCAACGGCACCACCGAGGTCGCGATCGACGCCCTCGCGATCGATCCTGACGACGGCGCCGTCAACGCCGTCGATGCCGTCAACGCGGTCGTGCTCGGGCCGCCGCCCGATCGGCTGCGGTGGACCGCCCGCGCGTCGCGCATCACTGTGCGCGTCGACGGGCGGGCGTGGTTCGACGGCCGCGCCACCACCGTGGTCGTGGCGAACGGCCAGTTCCTGCGGGGAACCGACCTCGTTCCCCGCGGGCACCCGGGCGACGGCTGGGCCGAGGTCCAGGTCTACGCGCTCGGGCGCCGGGCCCGGCGCGGGATGCGCCGCCGGCTCCCGACCGGCACGCACGTGCCTCATCCCGGTGTCCGCAGCGGGCGGGCACGCCGGGTCGAAGTCGAGGTCGCCGGACGCCGCCTCCCGGTCGAGGTCGACGGACGCCCGCAGGGCCGGACGGGGCGGCTCGCTGGTCACCCTCGTCCCGGCGGCCATCCGGCTGCTCGTGTAGACGACGCAGGCCGGCCTCGCGGCCATCCGCCGACCCGTCGAGGGGCGCCGGTACGATCGGCGTCCCGTCCACCGGACCCGGACCGCCGCATGCAGTACGTGCCCGAGCGCTTCACCCACCAGGAGCAGGCGGTGCTGCGCCCGTACTTCACGAACCTGGACGCGCCGGTCTTCGCGCTCGTGAACCTGCCCGAGGTCGTGAAGGGCGCGCTCTTCGCCCGCTACTCGCGGTCGCCCAAGAGCTTGCGGCGCCTCTTCCTGGACGAGTTCGTCGGCGACCTCGACCTCACCGGCGATCTCACCGTCGACGCGACCGTCGGGCTCCGGCGCGCCGAGGAGCTCTACGACCGGGTGTTCTTCGAGTACGGCGACGACTCGGTCGCCCAGCTCGGAGGCGTGCACCTGGCCTGCGAGCAGGCGTCGAACCTGCTGACGAAGATCCTCGAGTGGGGCCGCCTCATGGCCTACCTCGAGCAGTCGACGCGCTACATCCCCTACGACAACCGCCTCGGCGGCCGGTACCGGTACTGGCGCGACCCGGAGATCGCCCGCTCGCCGCTGGGGGCGCGCTACGTGGCGGACATGGACGTGCTCTTCGACACGTACGCCCGCATGCTTCCCGAGCTCATGGAGTGGGCGCGCGCCCGATATCCGAAGGAGCCCGGCGACTCGGACTTCGTGTACAAGCAGACGATCAAGGCCAAGGCGTGCGACGCCGCCCGCGGCATCCTCCCGGGGGCGACGCTGTCGAACGTCGGCATCTACGGCACGGGCCAGGCGTTCGAGGCTCTGCTGGTCCGTATGCGTGCGCACCCGCTCCCGGAGGCGCAGCAGTACGCGGCGATGATGCTTCACGAGCTCCGGAAGGTCATCCCCTCGTTCCTGACCCGCGTCGACCGGCCCGAGCGCGGTGGCGCCTGGACCGAGTACCTCGCCGGCACGCGCCAGGCGACCGCCGAGCTCGTCGACCGTCTGCTCGCCGGCGACGCGCCCGAGCCTCGGCCCGCCGTCGTCCTCACCGACTTCGACCCGGACGGCGAGGAGAAGCTCCTCGCCGCGGTCTGCTATCCGCACACGAACCTTCCCGAGGACCAGATCCGCGCCCGGGTCCGGCGCCTCTCGACCGACGAACGCGCGGCCCTGCTGCGCGCGTACGTGGGGGAGCGGTCGAACCGGCGCCACAAGCCGGGCCGGGCCTTCGAACGCACCGACTACCGGTTCGACGTCCTGTGCGACTACGGCGCATTCCGGGACCTCCAGCGCCACCGGATGCTGACGATCGAATGGCAGCCCCTGTCGCCCGCCCACGGCTACGACGTCCCCGAAGCGGTCGCCGAGGCGGGCCTGGCCGAGCCGTTCGAGGACGCCATGGCCGTCTCGGCCGCCCTCTACGACGCGCTGGCCGCCGCGCTCCCGGAGCAGGCCCCCTACGCGGTGTCGCTCGCGTACCGCGTCCGATTCGCCGTCCAGATGAACGCCCGCGAGGCGATGCACATGCTCGAGCTGCGGACCTCGCCCCAGGGCCATCCCGCGTACCGCCGGGTCTGTCAGGAGATGCACCGCCTGATCGCGGACGAGGCAGGCCACCGCGCCGTCGCGGCGGCGATGCGTCATGTCGATCACACGACCTACGAGCTCGAGCGCCTGACCGCCGAGCGCGCCGCCGAACAACGCCGCGCCGCGCCGCGCTCGTAGATCGAGCGAAAAAATCTCCGGGCGCGCTGAGCAGCATCGACGCGCGACGGTGCTGGTCACGAAGCCGCTCCGAGCGCGCCCGGCGCTTGACACGGCTGCGAATCTCGGGCGTACTACTCGTCACCCCTGCGCCGTGATACCGGTCGTGGATCTTCCGGTGGCGATGCCGCGGAGCTCGTTCGGAAGGGGCGGTGCGGGGTGTTGGGGGTCCGGGAGACCAAGTAGAGAACGCTGGAATAACCTCGCTGCCAGGGCAGTGCGGGCCAAACAGTGGCCCCAACGGTCTCCCGGGCCCCCTCGTTCTCTCATTGCCGGCCGGGCGCGCCAGCTCGTGGGGAATGTGCGGGCACGTCGCCTCGTTGTGCAGCACCTTGGGGACGCGGCGTTATACTCCGCGGCCCCACGGCCCCGGAACCCGCCGGTCAGCGAGGCGCAGCGGGGGCCGTTCCTTCCGGCAGACGCCTCGCGGAGCTGAACACCCATGAGCGACAACGACCTCGACGAGGAAGAGACCGAGCTCGACGAGGAATCCCTCGACGAACCCGATATCGAAGACGAAGACGAGCTCGAGGACGACGACCTCGAAGACGACGACGTCGACGTCGCCGTCGACGACGAGACCGAGGAAGAAGAGGGCGCCGCGGTCGAGGGCGAGGTCGTCGTGGCGGAGCCGGCGAAGGCGGCCGAGAAGACCGACGAAGAGGAAGATGTCGTCGATCTCGACGAGGAGCTGCACCCCGACGATGTCGAGGAGCCGCTCGACGTCCTGCTCCAGGAGCGGACCGCGAGCGCGACGCTCGAGGACGACGAGGAAGAGGCCGAGGAGGAGGAGCCCGACGTCGACGAACGCGGCGACGGGCCGGCGCGCATCGTGCCTCGGCGGCCAGGCGAGTTCCTGTGCGCGTCGTGCTTCCTGGTGCTCCCACGCAGCCAGCTCGCCGACGCCAAGCGCATGCTCTGCCGCGATTGCGCGTGACAGCCATCGGATCGGGCTGACACCGTCGCGAAGCCTCCGAATGCGAGCATGACCTGATGCGTCGTCATCGGCAGGGTTCTGCGCGATCGCGGGGTGCAACGGCGCATGGGCGCGGCGGCCCTGTCGGGTGTCCTGCTGGCGCTGGCCTTCCCGGCCTTCGACATCGGTGTGCTGGCGTTCGTGGCGCTCGTCCCGCTGCTGTGGGCGTGGCGGGGAGAGACGCCCGGTCGCGCCGCCCTGTACGGCTTCGTGTTCGGCGTCGTGTTCGCCGGCATCCTCATGTACTGGCTCTGGTACTTCGGGATCGTTGCGATCGTGCCGCTCGTCGCCGGGTGGGCGGCGTACACCGCCCTCACCGGCTACCTCGTCGGTTGCCTGAACCGCGCCGGTCTCAGATCACCGTGGCTCATCGCGGCGGCATGGGTCGTGCCCGAGGCACTGCGGGGACGCTGGCCTTTCGGCGGGCTGCCGTGGGGCGACCTCGGCGTGGCGCTCCACGACTTCCCTCCCGCGCGCGCACTGGCGAGCTGGGGCGGCGTCGCGCTCGTCTCGTTCGTGCTCGTCGTGTTCAACGCGTATCTCGTCGAGCTGGCCGTTGCGCTCCGCGCGCAGGGCCGGCGATCCATCGTCGTCGCGACTGCGGGCGTCGGCGTGGTCGTCGCGCTCGTCGCCGGTGCAGACCTGGCGCGCTACCAGACCCACCCGTCGGGTGAGCTGCGGGTCGCCGCGCTCCAGGGCAACGACCAGGACCGCTACCTGACCACCGAAGAGAAGCGCAACGGCTTCCTCACGGAGCAGCACTTCGCGCTCGCAGAGCAGCTGCGGGGACGGTACGACCTGGTGGTGTTCCCCGAATCGTCACTCGACGACTTCAGCCCCGAGAGCAACCCGGGCCTCCGCAGCCGCCTGGTCGCGGTGGGGGCGGAGCACGGCGCGGACGTGCTCGCCAACGCGGCCGTCCCCGCACCCGACGGGCGCGAGTACAACCAGAACGTGCTCTACACCCCGGACGGGCGTCTCACGGGCACGTACTCCAAGGAGCATCTCGTCCCGTTCGGCGAGTACGTGCCGTTCCGGTCGCTGGTCGATTGGACCGGCATCGTCGACCGCATCCCGTACGACTACACACCGGGGAAGGAGCGAACGATCTTCCGGGTCAAGGGCCACCGGCTGGCCACGGTGATCTGCTTCGAGTCGGCCTTCGGGCCGCTCGTCCGGGACTTCGTCGATCGCGGCGCCGAGGCCGTTGTCGTGAGCACCAACAACCGCTCGTACCGACGCTCGGGCAACTCGGCCCAGCACATCGCCCAGACGCAGATGCGAGCGGCCGAGACGGGACGCCCGTTCGTCCAGGCATCGATCTCGGGCATGAGCGCGGTCGTCGACGCCGACGGCGACGTGCGGGATACGACGAAGCTGTTCAGCCGGTCCGTCGTCAGCGACACGGTCACGACGACCACCGGCGAGACCCCGTACGTGCGGTTCGGGGATTGGGTGGTGGCCGTCGGCGCGCTGTTGCTCCTCGGGGCCGCGGTCGCGAGCCGCGTGCGCCGCCCCCGGGCGACGTTCCCTAAACTCGCCGCGGAAGAGCGCGAACCAGTGGGGAGCGGGAGGGTGACGTGAGCGACGACGCTCAGAAGACCGCGGAACGGGCAATCGACCTGCTCGTGTACGCGCCCGTCGGTGTTGCGTTGTATCTGCGCGACACCGTTCCCACGTTCGTCAACCTGTTCGTGTCGCGGGGCCGGGCCGAGCTCGGGCAACGCCGTCAACAGGCGCAGGGTCAGGTGCAGCAGGCGAAGGCGATGGGGGAGTTCGCGGTGAACTTCGGCGGGCCCAAGGTCCGCGAGCAGGTGGAGAAGGGGATCGCCATGGCCCGCAAGAGCGCGGAGGCCGTGATCGGCGGTGTCGCCGGCGAGAGCGACCTCCCCGACGCGGCCGAAGACGTCCCGCCGCCGCGGCACGCGCCGTCGGAACCCGCCGCGCCGAGCCCGAACGCGTCGAGCCGGCAGGCGGGGGAGTCGACCGCCGCGAGCACCGCGCCCACGGCGGCGACGCTCGGGATCCCCGACTACGACGAGCTGTCGGCCTCGCAGGTCGTGGAGCGGCTCGACGGCCTCCACGCGGGCGAGCTCGACGCCGTGCGCGCATACGAGGAAGCGCACCGGGCCCGGCGCACGATCCTGTACAAGATCGAACAACTCAGCAGCTGAGCGCCCGTTCATGGAGGGCAGTCGTCCCGCTACCACCGAGGACCTGCCGCGCATCGCCGAGCTGGCCGAGCTCGCGCGCGACGAGCTCGTGCCCATGAAGGGCGGCGCGTTGTGGTCGGCGCGCGAAGCGGTCGCCGAGCCGTTCGAGGATGCGTACGGCGCGCTCATCGACCGGGACGACGCGTTGGTGGTCGTCGGGACGGTGGACGAGACCGTCGTGGGCTTCGGTGCGGTCACACTCGAGCGCCTCCGGACGGGCGAGACACTCGGCATCATCGGCGACCTCTTCGTCGAGCCCGGTGCTCGCGCCGTCGGTGTCGGGGAGGCGATGGCCGACGATCTCGTGGCGTTCTGCGCGGCGCGCGACTGCACCGGTATCGACGCCCTCGCCCTGCCGGGCCACCGGACGACGAAGAACTTCTTCGAGGGGTTCGGGTTCACGGCGCGGGCACTCGTCATGCACCGCACGCTCGACCGGCACGAGTGAAACACGGGATCTTCCTGCCGCCCTTCGGCCCGTTCGGGGACCCGGCGGCCCTGATCGACCTCGCCGTCGCAGCCGAGGGCAGCGGATGGGACGGCTTCTTCCTCTGGGACCACCTGATGCACCGCGTCGATGGCCCCTACATCGACGCCTGGATCGCCCTGGCCGCCGTCGCGACGCGCACCGACCGCCTCCGGATCGGGCCCCTGGTCACACCGTTGCCACGCCGCCGCCCGTGGAAGCTCGCGCGCGAGGCAGTCAGCCTCGACCGCTTGTCGGGCGGCCGCCTCGTCCTCGGTGTCGGTATCGGCACCGACCACTCCCGGGAGTTCAGCGCCTTCGGCGAGCCGAGCGACGACCGCACGCGCGCCGAGCTCCTCGACGAGGGATTGGAGATCGTCACGCAGCTGTGGACGGGGGAGTCGGTCCACCATTCCGGCCGCCATTTTCACGTCGACGGCGTGCGGTTCCTCCCCCGGGCACTCCAGCAACCCCGCATCCCCATCTGGTGCGGCGCCCACTGGCCCCACCGACGCCCCGCTCCGTCGAGCCGCCCGCTACGACGGCGTCGTCCCCATCGGCGACCTCCCGCCCGAGGCGGTCACAGAGCTCCTCACCGAAGTCGGCCGCCACCGGACCACCGAGGAACCCTTCGACGTGGCGATCCCTTCCTGGACCGCCACGACCGCACCAGCACGAATACGCAGCCGCAGGCGCAACATGGTGGCTGGAGGCATTCCAACCCGACACACCCCTCGAGACGGCCCAGACGGCCATAGAACAAGGCCCTACACGGGCGTAGAGCAGGCCCGAGCCGGATGACGCCAGCAGGATTATGGGCGAAGTCTCACGCCGCCGAAGGCGGCCTCTCCATGCCGCCCATAATCCTGGTTATGTTAACTAGGCCACAATCCAGCCCAGCGGTGGCATCCCGGGCCGCTCACCCCCGCTCCTCCAGCGCCTTGAGCATGCGCTTGAGGGCGACCTGGCGGTACGAGCTGTCGATGAGCTCGGCGACCTCACCCCAGTCGACGCGCTTGCGGGCGCCGAGGTCGAGTGCGAGCCACCCGCCGGGACCGAAGTACGCGGGCACGTAGAAGCGCCGGTCCTGGAGCAGCGCGGGGCGCTCGTCGGGCTCGGGCTTGAAGATGACGCCCCAGGGCCGCTCCTCGGTGCCGGAGAAGACGGCGAACATCTTCTTGCCGGCGCGGAAGGTCGGTCTCCCCCACGCCTCGACCTCGCACGACTCGGGGAACGCGAGGCAGACGTCGCGCAGCTCCGTGAGGTACGGATCGTCGTCGCTGTACATCCGCGGGTGCGCCACCAGCGGTCGACCCTACGCTACGAGTCGTCCCATGACCGGTGGAGAGCGAGGAACCATGGTGCAACGCACAGCAGTGAACCCGTGGCAGTGGTCCCTGCAGTTCGGCTTCAACCAGGGCGAGATCGTCGAGGGCGGGCAGCGCGTGCTGTTCTGCGCCGGCCAGACCTCCGTCGACGGTGAGGGCAACCCGATGTTCGCCGGGGACATGCCGGCGCAGGTCTCGCTCGCCGTGGACAATCTCGAAGCGGTGTTGGCCGGCGCGGCGATGACCTTCGCGAACGTCGTCCGTCTGAACATCTACACGACGGACGTCGATGCTTTCATCGCGAACGGGGGCGGCGCGCTCGGCGAGCGGACGGCCGCCGCCGGGGTGGCGCCGCCGGGAACGCTGCTCGGCGTGGCGCGTCTGGCGTTCCCGGAGCTGATGGTGGAGCTCGAGGCGACCGCGGTCGCCTGACGCTCACTCCTCGGCGTAGTCCGTGACGGGCGGGCACGCGCACATCACGTTGCGATCACCGTACGCGTTGTCGATGCGGCTCACCGGCGGCCAGTACTTGTCGGCGCGCAACGCGTCGACGGGGAACGCCGCCGCGTCGCGCGAGTAGGGCCGCTCCCACGCGTCGACCGCGACGTCGGCGGCGGGATGGGGCGCATTGCGCAGCGGGCTGTCCTCGACCGACCACTCCCCTTCCTCGACGCGCCGGATCTCGTCGCGGATCGTGATCATCGCGGCGCAGAACCGGTCGAGCTCGGCGAGGTCCTCCGACTCGGTGGGCTCGATCATCAACGTTCCCGCCACCGGGAACGACATCGTCGGCGCGTGGAAGCCGAAGTCGATGAGGCGCTTGGCGACGTCCTCGACGCTCACGCCGGTCGTCTGCGTCAGCGGGCGCAGGTCGAGGACGCACTCGTGGGCGATGAGCCCGTTCGGCCCGGTGTAGAGCACCGGGTAGTGCGGTGAGAGACGCCGGGCGACGTAGTTGGCGTTGAGGATCGCCACCTCGGTCGCCCGCCGGAGGCCGGGACCGCCCATCATGGCGATGTAGGCCCACGAGATCGGCAGGATGGCGGCGGAGCCCCAGGGAGCCGCCGAGATCACGCCCAGGCCGGTCTCGGGGCCCGCCTCGGCGACCTGGCCGTGCCGGGGCAGGAACGGCGCCAGGTGCTCGCGCACGCCGATGGGCCCGACGCCCGGCCCTCCCCCGCCGTGCGGGATGCAGAAGGTCTTGTGCAGGTTCAGGTGCGAGACGTCGGCGCCGAACTCGCCCGGCTTGGCCACGCCGACGAGCGCGTTGAGGTTGGCGCCGTCGAGGTACACCTGTCCCCCGAACTCGTGCACGACCGCGCAGATGTCGACGATGCGGTGCTCGAACACGCCGTGCGTCGACGGGTACGTGACCATCAGCGCCGCGAGCCGGTCGGCGTGGTCGTGCGCCTTCGCCTTGAGATCGTCGAAGTCGACGTTGCCGTCCTCGTCGCACTCGACGACGACGACACGGAGTCCGGCCATGGCGGCGCTGGCGGCATTCGTCCCGTGCGCGGAGGCGGGAATGAGGCAGATGTCGCGCTCCCCTCCCCCGCGGCTCTCGTGGTACTTGCGGATCGCCAGCAGACCCGCGAGCTCACCTTGTGAACCGGCGTTCGGTTGCAACGACACCGCGTCGTACCCGGTGATGTCGCACAGCCAGGACTCGAGCTCCGCGAACAGCTGGAGGTAGCCCTGGGCCTGGTCGAGCGGGGCGAACGGATGCAGACGCGCGAACTCGGGCCACGTGACCGGCAACATCTCGCTGGTGGCGTTGAGCTTCATCGTGCACGACCCGAGCGGGATCATCGTGCGGTCGAGCGCGAGATCACGGTCGGCGAGGCGCCGCAGGTACCGCAGCATCTCGGTCTCGGAGTGATACCGCTGGAAGACGGGATGGGTGAGGAAGTCCGACGTGCGTTCGAGATTCTCCGGGATGACGCGCAGCGCCCGGCGGTCCAGCTCCGCGACGGACGCATGCACACCGAACGCGGCCCACACCCGCTCGACGACGTCCCGGGTGGTCGTCTCGTCCAAGGCGACGCCGATGGTGTCGGCGTCCACGACGCGGACGTTGATGTTCTGCCTGCGGGCGCGCGCCGCGACCTGCGCAGCCCCGTCCGGCACGTGCACGGTGATCGTGTCGAAGAACCTGCGGGTGACGACTTCGAGCCCTCCGCTCTCGAGGCCGTCGGCGAGGATCGACGTCAGCCGGTGCACCCGCGTCGCGATGCGACGCAGACCGTCCGGTCCGTGGTACGTCGCGTAGAGGCCGGCCATCACCGCGAGCAGCACCTGGGCGGTGCAGATGTTGCTGGTCGCCTTCTCCCGCCGGATGTGCTGCTCACGCGTCTGCAGAGCGAGCCGCAGCGCCGGTCGCCCGGCGGCGTCGACCGACACGCCGACGAGCCGGCCCGGCATCGAGCGCTTGTGCGCGTCGCGGGTCGCGAAGAACGCCGCGTGCGGGCCGCCGAAGCCCAGCGGCACCCCGAAGCGTTGCGACGACCCGACGACGGCGTCGGCGCCCAGCTCCCCCGGCGGCGTCAGCAGGACGAGCGCGAGGAGGTCGCTGGCGACGCCCACGAGCGCGCCCTGCGTGTGGAGCTGCTCGATCAGCGGGCCCAGGTCGCGCACCGCGCCGCTGCTCCCGGGGTACTGCAGCAGCGCGCCGAACACGCCGGCTTCGGCGATGCCGGCGCCGGGCTCGACGACGACCACGTCGACCCCGATCGGCTCGGCGCGGGTCCGGACCACGTCGATGGTCTGCGGATGGCAGTCGGCATCGACGACGAACGTCTCGCCGGCGTTCGGGTTCAGCCGCCGGAACATCGCCATCGCCTCGCCGGCGGCGGTGGCCTCGTCGAGCAGGGACGCGTTGGCGATCTCCATACCGGTGAGGTCGCTGACCATGGTCTGGAAGTTGAGCAACGCTTCGAGCCGCCCCTGCGAGATCTCGGGCTGGTACGGCGTGTACGCCGTGTACCAGGCGGGGTCCTCCAGGACGTTGCGCAGGATGACCGGCGGCGTGACGGTGTCCGAGTACCCCATGCCGATGAGCGAGGTGAAGACGTGGTTGCGCTCGCGCGAGGTCGCGGAGCCGGTTGACGGTGTCGGTTTCACTCCGTGCCGGCGGCACACGCAGCGGCTCGCGGGTGCGGATGCTCTCGGGGACGGCCCGGTCGATCAGCTCCTCGAGTGACGACAGGCCGAGCGAGTCGAGCATGCGCGCCTGCTCGCCGTCGTCCGGGCCCACGTGGCGGCCGACGAAGCGGTCGGGCGCCTCGAGGTCCGCAAGAGAGTGCTCGGGTGCCATCGGCTCCTCCGGTTCGTCCTTCGGCGTGTACCGACACCGTGCCGGTCTGCGGTGGCCACCACCTTCGTGGCCGTTCCCCGCTCTGTCCCGGAACCTGAGAGATTCACCCGGCCGGTACGGGCCGGGCTTTCCCCGTCGGTGAGGTCCGACTCGCCGACTTTCTCACGGCGGGCCGGGCCTGCTCTCCAGAGGCGCCTCGCCCGAGCGGTCCGTTCGCCTGAGAGTTTCCGGGGAAGGTTGCTCCTTCGGCTCCCCCGGCCCGCCAGCGGCGCGTCGGGGGTCTCTCCCGCTCGGGTTCGACGGCGTCCCGCCGAGGTTACGTTCGCCGCCGCCGCACGAACGGCGGCTTGACGACGGTCGCCGCCGCCGGCCGGCCGCGGATGTCGACGGTGACCGAGGCGCCCTCGTCGAGGTCGGGTCGGAGGAACGCGAGGGCGATGCCCCGCTCGAGCACGGGCGAGAAGTTGCCGCTCGTGACCTCGCCGACGCGCTCCTCCCCCATCTGGACGGCGTAGCCGGTGCGGGGAATCTGGCGCCCGTCGAGCACGAGGCCGCGCAGCCGGCGGTGGATGCCGCGGTCGCGCTCGGCGACCAGCGGGCCCCGGCCGCGGAAATCGCCCTTGTCGAACCGCACGACCCACGACAACCCGGCCTGGAGCGGCGTGATGCCGGGACCGAGCTCGTGCCCGTGGAGGGGAAGACCGGCTTCCAACCGGAGGGTGTCGCGGGCGCCGAGGCCGGCGGGCCGGATGCCGGCGTCGAGGAGGAGCCGCCAGCACGCCGGCGCGGCGGACGCGGGCACGTGCAGCTCGACGCCGTCCTCGCCGGTGTAGCCGGTGCCGGCGACCCAGCCGGGTTCGCCGCCGAAGGCGGCCGCCTGTACCGAGAACCGCGGTACATCGGCCCACCCCGTCTGCAGCGCATCGAGCTCCTTGCGGGCGGCGGGCCCCTGGACCGCGATCACGGCCCGGCTCGCGGTGATGTCGGCGATCGTGCACTCGCCGCCGGCGTGACTGCGGGACGGCGTCCTCGAGCGCGGCGAGCAACGGCGCGGTGTTCGACGCGTTCGGCATCACGAGGAACTCGTCCTTGCCGACCCACCACACGATGATGTCGTCGACGACGTGCGCGTCGTCGGGGTCGAGCAGGTGCGTGTACTGGGCGCGTCCCGGCTCGATGCGAGTCAGGTCGTTCGTGAACGCCCACTGCAGCATGTCGAAGGCGCCCGGTCCTGCGACGCGCACGGACCCGAGATGCGACACGTCGAACACGACCGCGTGCTCGCGGCAAGCGCGGTGCTCCTCGAGCACGCTCGTGTACTGGATCGGCATCTCCCAGCCGCCGAACGGCGCCATGCGCGCGCCGAGCGCGCGGTGCTCGGCGTCGAGCGGGCTGTGACGCAACGCCGGGGTCTCTGCCACGGGCGGGCAGCCTAGGCGGCGGACCTCGCGCTCAGGCCGACTCGGCTTCGGGGCCGGCGCGCTCCGGGCGTCGGACGGGCGGCGCCGGCGGAACCGTCGACGTCGAAGCGCAACGGGGCGCCTTCGCCGAGCTGCTCGCTGAGCTGCGACGGCGGCTCGAGCCCGTACTTCACGAGCAGGTGCAGGTAGTCGCGCTGGTACAGCACCTTGATGCGGATCTCGGGGTGCAGCTCGCGGAGCCGACGGGCCTTGCGGTTCTTCTTGGTGACGAGCTTCTGGTTGAGCGTCGTGATCTCGATGTAGAGGTCGTAGGCCGGGAGGTAGAAGTCGGGGCTGAACGCCTGAGCGGGACGGCCGTCGCGGTCGCGTTCCAGCGTGAACGTGCGCGGCTCGTACGTCCATTCGATGCCGTAGAAGTCGAGGAGCTTGGCGAACTGACGCTCGGAGTTGTGAGCGAAGCGGACGGTCTCGTGTGGGAGCGTCGCCTCGCTCATCTGCACCTGCCCGTCAGCCGCCCTCGGCGGCCGACGAGCTGCCCGCGGGGTGGGCAGCTCGCGCCGGGGCGTCGCCGGGCGCGGTGTCGCCGAGATCGTGGATGTTCGCGTCGAGCTCGTCGACCACCTGCCCGAGCGACACGATGTTCAGCACGCCCTGGCCCTGGCGCACGACGTCGACGAGGTCCTCGCCCGTCCGGACGAGCACCGAGTTCGTGCCGTTGAGCACGAGGCTCGCCGACGCCCAGTCGTCGCCGAGGTCGCCGCGGACGTACTCGATCGCCTTCCGGGCCGCCTGGAGCTTCACACCCGAGTCGAGGAGGTTCTTGATCACCTTGAGGCGCACGAGGTCGCGGTAGGAGTACCGCCGCTGCGTGCCGCTCCCCCGCGCGTCCGCCAGCGACGGGCGCACGAGGTCGGTGCGGGCCCAGTAGTCGAGCTGTCGGTACGTGATGCCGACGATCTTGCACACCTGCGGCCCTCGGTAGCCGATCTCGTCGCCACCGTCGCGGCCCGTCAATGCCGCGTCGAGCGACCCCTGCTCGAGGCGCGGGACGCCTCCGTTCGAGCCGCCGTGGCTGGCTTTGCCCTCGGTCGTGCGCTGACTCATCGGACGCTCCGTCTCGGGCGCGGGCGCCGGCTCGACCCGCGAAGTGACACGCCGGTAGTTACGCCCGTGTGACGCTACCCGTCGCCGGAGGGCGGGTCAACGTTCTCCGTGGCCCTCCCCCGGGAGGGTCCGGCTACTGGGCGAAGTCCTCGGGCTGGACCTGGTCGAGGAACTCCCGGAACTGCTCGACCTGCTCTTCTTCCTCGTCGTTCTCGAAGAGCACGCCGGCCTCCTCGAGGACCGCCTCGTCGGCGAAGATCGGGACGGTGTCCTCGTATCGGACCGCGAGCGCGATCGCGTCGGAGGGCCGCGAGGAGATGCGGTAGGCGTTGCCGTTCCCGCCCAGCTCGATCTCGGCGTAGAAGGTGCCGTCGTGGAGCTCGGTGATCACGACCTGCTGCAGCCGCATCGACATGTCGTCGAGGACGGTCTTGAAGAGATCGTGGGTCATCGGCCGGGGCGTCTCCATGCCCTGGAGGGCGTACACGATGGCGGTCGCCTCCGGCGGCCCGATGAAGATCGGCAGGTACCGCTGACCCTCGTCCTCGCGCAGCAGCACGATCGGCTGGTTCGTGGGAACCTCGACTCGAACTCCCACCAGCGACAGACGGATCACGCGGTGCCTCCGTAGATCCGGGGAAACCTCAACTTACCACCCGCCTTCAGGAACGGAGTGACGGTGGACGCCGACGGACGGGCGCCGCGCCGGCCCCGTAGAGGGCGTCGACGTATGCCGCGGGTCGGTCGAGCACGACGTTCCGGTCCGCCTCGACGATGAACGGAACATTTCGATACAGGTCGGCTCGGTGCAGGCCGTACCCGAGCACGAACACGTCGTCGATCTCCTCTCCCACGTAGCGGACCGTCAGGGGCACGATCCGCCGCACGGGCCGGTCCAGCAACGTACAGACGTCGAGGGAACGGGGCGCGCGCTCGCGAACGTGCGACAGGAGATACGCGAGTGTGAGGCCGGTGTCGACCAGGTCTTCCACGATGACGACGTCGCGGCCTTCGACGTCGACGTCGAGGTCCTTGAGGATCCGGACGCGGCCCGAGTCGGGGGCGTACCGCGAGATGGCGAGGAAGTCGACGGTGACGTCGATGTCGGTGATGGCGCGCACCAGGTCGGCGAGGAAGATCAGCGCTCCCTTCAGCACGCCGACGAGCACGACACCGTCGGGATGGTCGCGGGTGATACGACCGGCGATGCGCTCGACGTGCGCACCGATGGCCCGCTCGTCGACCAGCACGGTCGGCGGCGGTTCTCCCCTGGTCTGCGTCGCTCCGGTCACTCGCCGAGCGAGTCGCGTACGGCGTGCACGAGCAACGCCGACCGCAACGCACGCCCGAGCCGGGACAGCGACGCCAGCTCCTGTTGCGCCTTGGCGCGGGCTTCGGGGTTCCGTTGCCGGATGTACTGCTGCATCACCTGCTCGAACAGCCCCGCCTCGCGTTCGGCGAAGTGCTTGTACATGCGGAGGTGCCGGGCGCTGATCCCGTGTGCGTAGAAGCCGGCGGCCGCCGACGCGATCGCCTGGCCTTCGTCGTCGAACAGCGCGTCGCGGCCGTTGTACGCGACCGGCTCGAGCAGGCCGAACGACTCGAGCTCGTTCAGCTGCCAGTCCTCCAGGCCGGCGGACCGTGCGAGCTCGCGGCGCGTGAGGCCCTCCTTGCCGCCCGTCGAGGCAGCATCGTCGGGCGCTGCGGGCGGCGGTTCGTCGGCAGGCGCCGGGCGCGCCTTCTCGCTCGGCGCGCCGGGCGCGCCTCGTCGACTTGCGGCGCCGGGCGCGTCTCCTCGGCTCGCTTCTCCGCTCGCTTCTCCTCACGCGGTGAGGTGCGCGCGGCCTTCACTCGCGGCGGGGTGCGCTCGTCCATGCGCGCCCGGTTTCCGTTCTCGGCGGTCGGGGCGAGCTCCTCGTCGTTCGGCGATGCCGGCATCGGATCGCCGAGCGGGAGCTGCGGCGCGAGGTCCTGGGCGCGCTGCGCCTGGCGGGACGGGGCGCGGCGGCCTCGGGGCTTCGGGCGCGCGATCGTGTGCACCGGCGCCGGTTGCTCCTCGCCCATGCGGTCGAGTCGCTCCTTGATGACCTTCAGCGGGAGGAAGTTCTCCTTTTGCTGGTGGAGGATCCAGCGGAGTCGCGAAACGTCCGACTCGTAGAACTTGCGGTACCCGGACGGGGTTCGCTCCGGGTCGATGAGGCCCTGGCTCTCGAGGAATCGAATCTTCGAGATCGTGACGTCCGGGAACTCCTCGCGGAGGATGTTGAGGACCTCGCCGATCGACAGATGCGAATCAGCCGCCGCGCTGCGGCTCGGGTTCACGCTCACGCGTGCTCCTCGAGACCGCCGACCATGAAGAGCAGCACGAACCGCCCCACCTGGAGCTCGTCGAGGTGGTGGAGCGGTCGCCGTCTCGATCCGCTCGTGGTTCACGTACGTGCCGTTCAGCGAGCCGGCGTCGCTCACCTCGTAGCCGTCGCGGTCGTGGCGGATCACGGCATGGCGACGCGAGACCGTGATGTCGTCGAGGAAGATGTCCGAGTCCGGGTGGCGGCCCACGGTCGTGGTGTCACGTTCGAGCGAGAAGCGGCTCCCGGCGTTCGGCCCCCGCCGGACGACCACCACGCCCATGCCGGCCGGGAGCTCGGCGAGCAACGCCCCCATCTCGTCGTCGAGCTCCTGGCGGTCCTCGATGGCGAGGGTGGCCGTGGTCTCGTCCTCGGTGCTCGCCAACGGCGCACCACAGGACGAGCAGAAGTTGGCGCCCGCCTCGTTGTCGTGCCCGCACCGCGCACAAATCACCCTGGAAAGGGTACTGCCGCCTGGGCCGTTTCGCCCCGGCGACTACGACGACTGCGGGCTACTGCTCCTCGACGAGGCGACGGTAGGCGGCCGCGTCGAGGAGCGAATCGACCTGCGACGCGTCCGACATCTCGATGACGAAGATCCACCCGTCCCCGTACGGGTCCTGGTTCAGCTGTTCCGGAGTCGATTCCAAGCCGGTGTTGACCTCGGCGACCGTCCCGCTGAGCGGTGCGTAGATGTCAGAGACCGACTTCGTCGACTCGACCTCGGCGATGCTGCTCATCGCGCTCACGTTCGCGCCGACGTCCGGGAGCTGCACGAACACGACGTCACCGAGCGCGTCCTGGGCGAAGTCCGTGATCCCCACCCGGCCGCGTGCGCCGTCGACCGCGACCCACTCGTGCTCTTTCGTGTACCGAAGCTGATCGGGGAACTCCATCCCCGATGTCTACCTCAGAACCTGGCGGATACGCCGTGCGTACTCCTGGGCGAGCTGGCGGGCGTTCTGGTCGCTCTCCCCTCGGCCCACACGTGCGTGAGCGCTTCCTCGGGATCGGGGAGGACGAGCGCCCAGCCGTCGGGATGCAGCACCTTGACCCCGTCGACGAGCACGACGTCGCGGGCGCCGGCGCGCTCGACCATCTCGCGCATGACGGCTCCCTTGCGCTCCCACGGCGTCGCCACGGTCTCGTGGGCGATGTGGAGGCGGGGCAGGCGCTTGACGACCGACGAGAGCGTCCGGCCGGTGCCGGCGAGCAGGTCCAGCAGCTTGACGAGCGTCGCGGTGGCGTCGAAGGCGGGCATGAAGTCGGGCCAGATGAACCCGCCGTCCTGCGACGCGGCGAAGTCGACGCCGCCCGCCGAGGCCACCTCCATGAGATGCGGCGCCGACAGCTTCGTCCACGTGATGGTGGCGCCGCCCTCCCCCGCGATGCGCTCGGCCTCCCGGGTGACCGACACCGGCAGCGCGACGCGGGCGTCCGCCTTCGCCTCGGTCACCAGTGTCAGGAGCGCGAGCAGCGCCTGGTCGTTGTCGAGGGCGTGGCCTTCGTCGTCGATGATCGTGGCGGTCTCGCCGTCGGGGTCGATGACGACGCCGAGCTGACTGCCCGACGCGCGCACCAGCTCGGAGAGCCGCGACACGTGCGCCGACCGGTCCTCGAGGGCGGCGGTCGCCGACGCGGTGCTGGCGAACGGGTTGATGGAGAGCACCTCGGCGCCCGTCTTGGCCAGGACGCTCGGCATCACGATGGACGCGGCGCCGAACGAGTAGTCGAGCACGACCTTGAACGCCCGGTCGAGCAAGCGCTCCTGGTCGACCGTGTCCATGAGGGCCGACGTGTAGAACTCGAGTGATCGGGGCGGGTACTCGATGTCGCCGATGTCGGCCGCGAACGCGCGCCGGTAGTCCTCGCGGTAGAGCAGCCGTTCGATCTTGCGTTGCGTCGACTCGTCGATGTCGCGCCCGTCGGCGTCGAAGAAGCGGATCTCGACGGCGTCGGGATCGCCGGGAGCGAGGCGCACGGTGATGCCGCCCCGCGCTTTGCCGTTGCGGACCTGGAAGCGGGTCAGGGGCACGGTGGCGAGCTCGACGTCCTCCACGTTGACGCCGGCGAGGTTCACACCACCGATGAGCGCCCGCTTCAGCGCCCGGGCGACGCGACTGGTGTCACGGCTGATGGTGACGGTGGCGCCCTTCTTGAGCGCGGTGCCGTACGCCGTGGCGACGCGGATCGCGACCTCCGGCGTGACGTCGACGTTGGCCAGCCCGCGGATCCCCCGCCGGCCGAAGAGCGTGCGGGCGCCGCGGCTCTCCCACACGATCGAGGAGTTGACGACGGCGCCGTTCTCGACCGTCTTGAACGGGTACACCTTGACGCCCGGGTTGATGACGGCTTGCTCGCCGACGAAGCACTCGTCGCCGACGACGACGCCCTCCTCGATCGCGGGCGTGGGCGCGCAGGTCGGTGGAACGTCCGATCACGCAGCCCCGCAGGCGCGCGCTCGGGCCCGACGTAGACGTGGTCGTGGCAGACGGCGCGCTCGAGGAAGGCGTCCGACTTCACGACGACGTCGGTGCCGAGCACCGTGTACTCCCGCAGGTGTGCGCCCGCCTCGATGCGGCAGTTGTCGCCGATCACGACGGGGCCCTCGATGCGGGCGGTCGGGGTCGACGTCGGCGCCCTCGCCGAGCCAGATCCCCTCGCCGAGCCGGAACCCGTCGATGTCGACGTGGACGCGCCGGTCGAGGACGTCCTGGTGGGCTCGGAGGTACGCCTCGAGCGTCCCGACGTCCTCCCAGTAGCCGTCGACGACCGTGGCCGATGCAGCGGGAGCTTCTTCTCGAGCACGGCCGGGAACACGTCGCCGGAGAAGTCGACGACCTCGTCGGCGCGGATGAAGTCGAAGATCGCCGGGCTCGAGGACGTAGATGCCGGTGTTGATCGTGTCGGAGAACACCTCGCCCCAGCTCGGCTTCTCGAGGAAGCGCTCGATGCTGCCGTCGGGACGGGTGATCACGATCGCCGAACTCGAGCGGGTTCTCGACGCGCTTGAGCGCGATCGATGCCAGCGCGCCGGCGTCCTGGTGCGCCTTGACGATCGCGCCGAGGTCGATGTCGGTGAGCACGTCACCCGAGATGACGAGGAACGTGTCGTCGAGCTCCTCGGACGCGTTGCGGACGGAGCCGGCGGTGCCGAGCGGCGTGTCCTCGGTCGCGTACCGCATCCGCACGCCGAAGTCGGAGCCGTCGCCGAAGTAGTCGCGGATCTGGTTGGCGAGGAACGCGACCGTCACGACGATGTCGTCGAAGCCGTGCGACGCGAGCAGCGCGCACGATGTGCTCCATCATCGGCCGGTTCGCCAGCGGCATCATCGGCTTGGGCTGGTTGCTCGTGAGCGGCCGCAGCCTCGTGCCCTCTCCGCCGGCCAGGATCACCGCTTTCACGCCACCATCCTCTCGTCGTGGCGACGCCCTGCCCTCGCGCAGCGCCGCCGCGGGCCTGCGGGATGTACGCCAGCGGCGGCGTAGTAGCTGAGCACGAGGCCGCCGATCGTGAACACCCAGGTCGACGACCAGCAACGGCACCCGGATCTCCGACACGCGCGTCGGCGAGCAGGAATCCGGGCAGAGCGAACATCAGGGCCAGTGTTCCCGCCTTCCCGGCCCACT
Organism: uncultured Actinomycetes bacterium; assembly: GCA_963768605.1. GTDB lineage: Bacteria > Actinomycetota > Acidimicrobiia > IMCC26256 > JACDBD01 > JALZAA01. The sequence goes on from CAVYIP010000001.1 coordinate 132,319, forward strand.
GCACGTCGATGCGGCGAGCTCCCGCGGCCGCCAGCACGAGCACCCCGACCGAGATCACCGCCTCACGCGCGAGCACGACGACGCCCACCCACAACGGCAGGCTGCCGTCGGCGAGCAGGGCGAGCGCCGGCCGCCGAGGAGCAGGATCCGGTCGGCGGTCGGATCGAGGACCTTGCCGAGCTCGCTCGCCTGGTCGAAGTGGCGCGCGATCCAGCCGTCGACCCAGTCGGTCGCGCCGAGCACCGCGAGCAGGACCGCAGCTGCGATCTGGTCCTCGCGCGCCGAGCAGGAGCCAGAGGAACAGCGGCACGCACGCCAGCCGGCCGATCGAGATGAGGTTCGGCAGGGTCAGGATGCCGTGGTCGGTGGGTTGACGCGCGCCCTTCGCGCTCGCCGCGGTGGCGCTCACAGCAGTCCAGCGTACGCGCCGCCGTCGACCTGGATCGCGGTGCCGGTGAGATAGCGGGCGTGCTCGGAGCGACACGAACGCCGCGATCGCGCCGAAGTCCTCGGGACGGCCGAGCATGCCGGCGGGGATGCCGCCGGGGTCCCGGTTGCCGAGCTGGCGGACTCGTTCGGTGTCGTGCATCCCGGGCTGGAGCGAGTTGACGGTCACGCCGTCGCCGGCGACCTCGCGTGCGAGCGTCTTGAGGAAGCCGGTGGCGCCGGCGCGGGCGGTGTTCGAGAGGATCAGCTGCGGCGATCGGCTGCCGCACCGCGATCGACGTGATCGCCACCACCCTCCCCCACCGCTGCTCGCGCATGTGCGGCACGGCGGCGTCGCACATCGCGATCACGGAGAGACAGTTCAGCTCGAGCGCGGCGAGGTACTGGTCGACTCGCGTCGACGAGAAGTCCCCGGGAGGCGGTCCGCCCGCGTTCGTCACCAGGATGTCGATGCCGCCGAGCGCGTCGCGGGCGGCGTCGACGAAGCGACGCGCGCCGTTGGTCGGTGGAGACGTCCTCGGCGAGCGGAACCGCGTCGTGGCCGATGCGGTTCGCGGCGTCCTCGATCGCGTCCGCGTTGCGGCTGCACAATGGCGACGTGGACGCCCTCGTCGGCGAGCGCGGCGGCCGTCGCGAAACCGAGCCCGCGGCTGGCGGCGGCGACGGCGGCGCGGCGACCCGAGATGCCGAGGTCCATCAGGCGTGGATGGGACCGTCGGCGTCGCGCAGCGAACGGGCCTTGCGCCCCGTGCGCAAGGCGATGATCTCGGCGCAGATCGAGACGGCCGTCTCCTCGGGCGTGCGGGCACCGAGGTCGAGGCCGATCGGCGCCATGACGCGATCGAGCGCGTCGTCGTCGACGCCTTCCTCCCTGAGCCGGCGGACGCGGTCGGTGTGCGTGCGGCGTGATCCCATCGCCCCGATGTAGCCGACGTCCGTCTCGAGGGCGGCGATGATCGCCGGCACGTCGAACTTGTGGTCGTGGGTGAGGACGCAGACAGCGTCACGCGTCCCCAGCTCGTCTCCCACCTTGACGAGATACCGGTGAGGCCAGTCGTTCACGACCTCGTCCGCCATCGGGAAGCGCTGCGGTGTCGCGAACACCGCGCGCGCGTCGCACACCGTGACCCGGTACCCGAGCAGCTTGGCGGCGCGTGCGAGCGCGGCGGTGAAGTCGACCGCGCCGAAGATGATCATCCGAGGCGGTGGAGCGAAGGACTCGATGAAGACCTCCACGACGTGCTCGCGCGCCTCGCCGTGCGGGCCGTAGTGGCGCGTGCCCGTCAGACCGGCCTGGAGCTGGGCGCGGGCGTCACGCCCCACGACGCGGTCGAGGCCGGGATCGCCCAGCCGTCCCAGTGGCTCACCTTCGGGCCGCACGAGGAGCTTGGCGCCGGGCTGGGGTCCGGTGACGACCGTTGCGAGCGCGACCGGCTCCTCCGCCCGCAGCAGGTCCCGCAACTGCTCGTAGATCGAGGTGCTCACCAGTCGAGTGGCTCGACGAACAGGTGGATCGTCCCGCCGCACGTCAGCCCGACGGCGAAGGCCTCGTCATCCGAGTACCCGAACGTGATCACCCCCCGCTCTCGCGTGCCGTCGAGCACGTTGAGCGCCTCGGTCACGACCGCGCCCTCGACGCAGCCGCCCGACACCGATCCTGCGACTTCCCCGGCGTCGTTGACGGCCATGGTGGCGCCCGCCTCGCGCGGACCGGAGCCGTCCGTGCCGACCACGCGCGCTACCGCGATGCGGCGCCCGTCCGCCCGCCAGCGGTCGATGTCGTCGAGGACGTCCTTCATCGCACGATCACGGTTCCAGGGTAATGCCGCTGGTCAGAGGCCTAGCGCTGCCCCTTCGGCGCGCGGCTCGGTCGCGACGGCATACCCGCCGTCGGTCAGCTGGATGGCGTGCGCGTGCCCCATGCCGGTGTCCATGCGCGGCGCGCGCTGAGGATCGTGGCCCTGCGCCCCGAGCGCTTCGAACCACTCGGGCGCAAAGCCGCCTTCGGCCCGCAACGTCCAGCTCGACGGATCGACGCACCAGCGAGGCGCGTCGAGCGCATCCTGCGGATCGGCGCCGTCGTCCACCAGACGTGCGAGGAGCTGCACGTGGATCTGCGCCTGCGAATCGCCGCCCATGGAGCCGAACACGCACCAGGGCGCGCCGTCCCGCATCGCCATCGCGGGGATGAGCGTGTGCATCGGGAGCTTCGAAGGCGCCAGCGCGTTGACGGTGGCCGGATCGAAGGTGAACGACGAACCGCGGTTGTTGAGGTTGATCCCCCACTCCCGCACGTGCACACCGGAGCCGAACGACAAGAAGTTCGACTGGATGAGGCTGACGAGCAGGCCGTCGGCATCGGAGGCGCAGAGGTACGCGGTGCCGCCTACGCGCGCGGCGCCCGGCCGCGGCATCGTGGCGCGCTGCGGGTCGATCAGCGAGCGGCGGTCCGCGATCCAGCCTTCCGCGAGCATCTCCGCGGGCGTCACCGTCATCGCGTCCGGATCGGAGACGTACTCGTTGCGGTCCTGCAGGGCGAGCTTGGTTGCCTCGATGAGGAGGTGGTGCCGGTCGGGCCCGTCGGCCGGCAGCGGGAAACCGTCCAGGATGCGCAGCGCCTCGAGCGCGGTCACGCCTTGTGTCGGTGGCGGCAGCTCGGCGATCTCGACGTCGCGGTACGGCGCGCGGAGCGGCGCGACCCATTGCCCCTCATGCGCCGCGAGATCCCCGGTGGCAAGCAGGCCACCGTCCGCCTGGTGTGTCTCCGCCATCGCGCTCGCGATCGGTCCGCGGTAGTACGCGTCGGGCCCGTCGACGGCGAGGGTCTCGATCGTGCGCGCGAGCCCGGGTTGCCGGAGCACGTCGCCCGCTTCGACGCCTTCGTACGTCGAACGCAATGCAGCGGAGCCGCCGTACATCGCGAGCGAACCGCCGATGTACATCGCGCCCATCGGTGTGAGCTCGAATCCGTCGCGCGCGTATGCGAGGGCGGGCTCCGCCAGCTCGCCGAACGACCTGGTCCCCCACCGCTCGAGGAGGTCGAACCATCCGGCGACGCCGCCCGGGACCGTGACGGCGTGCGGCCCGAGCACCGGCATCGTCTCGGACCCGGCACGATCGCGGACCGTTTCGATCGTGGCCGCCGCCGGCGACCGGCCCGAGCCGAGGTATCCGTGCAGCTCGCCGTCCCAGACGATCGCGAAGACGTCGCCGCCGTAACCGCACAGGTAGGGCGCCACGACTCCGAGCGCGAGGTTGGCCGCGATCGCGGCGTCGAGCGCGTTGCCCCCGCGGGCGAGAGTCGCAAGCCCGGCGGTCGACGCGAGGTAGTGCGGACTCGCGACGCCACCGCGGGGGAAGCGCCTCGCCGTCATGGCGGCAGGCTACCGGAGGAGCGCGAAGCGTCGGCTACGAACGCCGGAGCCGCGCGAACGGACCGGTGATCGCGAAGACGTACCCGTCGTCCTGGATGTTGGCGAACAAGGTGTGCCGGTCGGGTGAGAAGTTGACCCCGGTGAACTCGCTGCCGCTGACCCGGTTGCGGGCGAAGATGAACGGCTCGCCCCGGTCGGAGACGGCGACGAGGTGCTGATCGCCCAGTCCGTCCTCGGCGAGGAAGAGCCCGCCCCACGGGTTCACGGTGATGTTGTCGGGCCCGTCGGGTTGGTCGGCGGTCGCGCCCGAAGGGTCGGGGTTCAGCGGGAAGAACACCTCGAGCCGCAGCGTCGACCGCCCGGGGTCGTACGACCAGACCTGCCCGTCGTGGGCGCCGAGGCTCCAGTCGGCCGCATCGTCGTTACGCGCGAACGAGCAGACGATGTACGCGCGCCCGTTCCCCCACCACGCGCCCTCCCATTTCCGGCTGCGCGTGATCTCGCCGCCTTCGCCCGTGACCGTGACCGGCGCGGCTCGGTTGGTGAGGTCGACGTAGGTGAACTGCTTGCGCGTCGAGCCTTTCACGAGCGCCGACGGGTCCGGGACCGGCTTCCATTCGACCGGAAGCTCGGTGCCAACCTGGTCGTACGTGGACACGTCCGTCACGCCGGGCACGTGCATCGCCTCGAGCAGGCCGCCGTCGCGGAGTGAGTGCCGTCGGTTCGGGAGTGTTGCGGGCGTGAACCGGTGGAGCAGCCCGTTGGGAGCGTTGGCATCCTCGGTGAGGTACACGTGCCCGCGCCACGGGTCGACAGCAATGGCCTCGTGCGCGAAGCGGCCGAGCGCCGTCAGCGGCTGCGGGTTCCGGTTCGCGTCCCGATCGCGGGGGTCGACCTCGAACACGTAGCCGTGGTCCTTCGTGATCGCGCCGCCGGCCCGCTGCTCCGTCTCCTCGCACGTGAGCCATGTGCCCCACGGGGTCGCGCCACCGGCGCAGTTGTTGAAGGTCCCCGCCAGGCTCACGTACTCGAGCGCGGCGTTGTTGTGCCTGTCGACGAAGATCGTGGTGGTCCCGCCGGTGCTGCCCGGGTCGTAGGTGAAATCCGGGTCGGCGACGGCCGGGAAGGGCGCGGTCTGGGCCTGTTCGTGGTTGTTCACGAGGAGCACGCCACCCCACGGCCCGTCGAACGACGCGGTGCCGTCCGGGCGTCCCGGGACGATGCCTCCCGACTGCCCCGCGAGGGTCCGGCCCGCCTGGGTGACGATCGAGTAGCCGAACCCCTGCGGGAGGTCGAGGATGCCGGCGGGGTCAGGCTGAAGCGGTCCGAAGCCGCCGTCGTTCTTGGCGACTGCGCCGAGAGCGCGCGCAGGGAGCGCGAGGCCCAGTCCGTTGATGGCGCTTGCCCCGAGCACGCCGAGGCCGGCAGCGGAGCCCTTGAGCAACGTCCGGCGCGAGACCTCCATGGTCCACCCTCCTCCGTCGGGATCGGACGGGAGCATCCCCGTCCGAGGTGACCCGCCGGTGGCGAGCCGCGGAGCGAAAGACGAGCGCAAGGTGAACATTTGG
>CAVYIP010000002.1:0-201596 GCA_963768605.1 uncultured Actinomycetes bacterium
CTTGAACGATGCCGGGCGAACCGAGCTACCATGGGGCCAGATTGTTGATCATAGCGAAATTGTCAACAATCCAATAGAGTCGCTCCAGGGTATGGGTGACTTCTCCGGTTTCCTGCACGATCGACCTGACAGCGGACGGGAAGCAGGTCGGCATGCTGAGGGTGCCGCGGTCGTCGAACCTCGCCGGCTGGTCGAATCTGTGGATCCCGATCGCCTCCGTCGCGAGCGGCGCGGGACCGACCGCGCTCGTGATCGGCGGCGTGCACGGCGACGAGCCGGAGGGTCAGGTCGCCGCCCTCAACCTGGTCCGGGAGCTCACGCCTGACCAGGTCTCCGGCCGCGTGATCGTGATTCCGTGCGCCTCGCCGGAGGCCTCGCGCGCCTACACACGCCTCTGGCCCTCCGGCGCGAACCTGAACCGCTCGTTTCCGGGGTCGCCGACGGGACCCGCGGACGAGCAGGTCGCCCACTTCCTCTCGACGGAGCTCTTCCCGCTCGCGGACGTGATCGTCGACATCCACAGCGGCGGGCGAAACGGGCTCCACCTGCCCTGGTCGGAGATGCACTGGGTCGAGGACGCGGCGCAGCGCCGTCAGATGGTCGACGGGATGCTGGCGTGGAACACTGACTGGTGCTGCGTCTACATCGACATCGGCGGCACCGGGCTGCTCGTCGGCGAAGCGGAGCGCCAGGGCAAGATCGTCGTCAGCACCGAGCTCGGCGGCGGCGGGCACGTCACGGCGGAGATCCACCGACTCGCTGCGAGCGGGCTTGCGAACGTCCTCCGGCACTTCGGCGTGCTCCAGGGCGACGTCGTCCCGCGGGCAACGCCGGCCACGATCCTGATGGCGACGGAGCTCGACAACTACCTGCTCGCGCCGGAGTCGGGCCTCTTCGAGACGCTCGTCGACCTCGGCCAGCGCGTCGAGTCCGGCGAGCCGGTCGGCCGAATGCACTTCCTCGAGCGGATCGACCGGGAACCGGAGACCGTCCACGCGAAGAGCGACGGGGTCGTGTGCGTCGTCCGCGCGGTCGCCACGACCGAGCAGGGGGACTGCATCGTCGTGGTCGCCCGCGAGGCCGACCGGTCGGAGCTCGACTGAGAAGGGAAGACTCGTGACCAAGCTGACCGCCGGCGTCGCGCGCGCCGACATCACCCCGCCCTGCGGCCTGCCGCACGGCTGCTGGGCGGCTCGCACCGGTCTCGCCGAGGGCATCCGCGAGCCGATGGTCGCGCAGGCGCTCGTCCTCGACGACGGCCGCAACCCGGTCGCGATCGTCGGCCTCGACCTCGTCTTCGCCGGCGCGGACATGACCGCCGCGGTCCGCGAACGCGTGCAGGAGCTGACCGGGATCCGGCCCGGGGCCGTGCTCGTGAACGCCGCGCACAACCACAGCGCACCGAGCGTCTCGCGCGGCTCGACCGTCGCCGGGCTGGGCAGATACCGGCTCGTTCGCGCCGTGGGTGGACTGTCTGCCCGACCAGCTCGCGGGCGCCGTCTACTCGGCCTGGCGCGAGCCGACGTCCTGCGCGCGTGGGCTGGGGAGCCGGTCGAGTACCCGGGATCAGCGTCAACCGCGTGCGCCGCGAGCGGCCGGTTGACGACAGCGTGCCGGTGCTGCGGGGTCGACGCCGACGACGGCACCGCGCTCGCCGTCGTCGCGAGCTTCGCCTGCCATCCGACCCTGCTCGGCGGCGAGACGCTGCTCTGGAACCCCGACTTTCCGGGGCCGTTCCGGAAGACCGTCGAAGCAGGCCGGCCGGGCGTCGAGTGCATCTTCCTCCAGGGCTGCGGCGGCGACGTGTGCCGGCTGGGACTACTGGTTCGGCAACCGCGACGCGCGCCGGCACAGCTACGAGGGGCGCGACGAGTTCGGCCACGCGCTCGGCACGGCCGCGCTCGAGACCCTGGAGGGCATCGAGACGACCGGCGACGCAGAGCTCGGAGCCGCGTCGACCCGGCTCGAGCTCAGGCGGCGCCGGCTCCCGTGGGACCTGCAGCAGATCGAGCGCCGGCTCGAGGAGCTCGCGCAGCAGCCCCAGCCCGAGTTTCCCGAAGCGTGGCCCGAGAGCGTCCACACCGCCACCTCCGCCCAGGACTTCCCGGGCCTGTACCAGCGCTCGGCGCTCGCAACGTACGCGGACATGGCCCGCCGAACCGACGAGCCCGTCCCTGTGGAGCTCCAGGCGCTCCGGATCGGCGACGCGGGGATCGCCGCGAACCCGTTCGAGCTCTTCAACGAGTGCGGCGTCCGCATCCGTGACGGCAGCCCCTTCGCCACGACCTTCGTCCTCGGCTACACGAACGACTACGCGGGCTACCTGCCGCCAAGCGGGGATCTCGAGCTGGTCGACGGCGTCCCGCTCGACGAGCTCCTCGACCAGGAACGCTACCGCTGGGCCTACGGGATCACGAACTCGAACGTCGACCGCGGCGAGGTCGAACGGGTCGTCGACGAGAGCGTTGCGCTCCTGCGCGGGCTCGCGTGAAGATCACCGCCGTCGAAACGCACGTCTGCCACGCCCGGATGCGGAACTGGGTCTTCGTCAAGGTCGTCACCGACCAGCCGGGCCTGTTCGGCTGGGGCGAGGCGACGCTCGAGTGGCACACGCGCGCGGTCGTCGGCGCGATCGAGGACCTCGCCAGCTGCTCGTCGGCGAGGACCCGACGCGGATCGAGCACCTCTGGCAGATGATGTACCGCCAGCACTTCTGGCACGGCAACGGCATCGTCCGCGGCACCGCGATCAGCGGGATCGACATCGCGCTCTGGGACATCCTCGGCAAGATGCACGGCGTGCCGTGCCACAAGCTCTGGGGCGGGCCGGTGCGCGACTACGTCCGCCTCTACTGCCACCTCGGCGGCGGGAAGATGGAGGACTTCTACGAGACGCGACGAGCCGCAGCGCTTCGCGCGACCTCGCGCAGCGCGGTGGTCGAGACGGCTTCACCGCGTTCAAGTCGATGGCCGTGCCGCCGACGATGCCGCTCGAAGGGCTGGCGCCCGATGCGGTACGCCGAGGCGTGCGTCGCGGCGATGCGCGACGCGGTCGGCGACGACGATCGACATCATGGTCGACTGCCACGCCCGGCCGCGCCCGCGCATGGGCCTGCAGTTCGCCAGGCGCTCGAGCCGTACGGCCTCTACTTCCTCGAGGAGCCGTGCTGGCCCGAGCGCGTCGACGACATCGCCGCGATCCAGCGGTCGGTGACGACGCCGATCGCGACCGGCGAGCGCCTCGTCGGCGTCGCACGGCGTTCCGCGAGCTGTTCGAGAAGGGCGCGTGCAGCGTGCTCCAGCCCGACATCACGCACTGCGGCGGCCTCACCGAGGCGCGGCGGATCGCCGCGCTGGCCGAGGCCTACCGCGTCGCGCTCGCGCCGCACAACCCGCAGGGGCCGGTCAGCACCGCGGCGTCGCTCGAGTTCGGCTTCGCGACGCCGTGCTACGTCATCTGCGAAACGGTCACGCCGACGTGCCCTGGCGCGCCGACGTGGTCACGGAGTCGCACCCGATCGACCCGAACGGGCATGCGCGCGACCCGAGCGACGCGGCCGGGGCTGGGCATCGAGATCAACGAGGACGACGTGGAGAGCACCCGTTCCAGCAGGAGGTGCCGCAGCGGGTCTTCTACGCCGACGGCAGCGTCGGCGACTGGTAGCCCGATTCACGGCGAACCGTCGCACGTAGACGCCGCGAGCCTCCGGCAAAGTGCCCTCGCGGCGCGCTAGGATCGCCGCCTCGCAGAAAAGCCGCCGTGGGCCGGGTTGCGAAGACCCGAAGACCTCGAGCTTGGGGGAGTCGATGATTTCGAGGAACGAACGTTCAGGACGGTCGCCGAGGATCAGCCGCGCCGCCGTCGTGCTCGCTGCCGTCGTGCTGACGGCCACTGTTGCCGCGGCCGCGGCGCCGAGATCCCGCCGGACGCCGCCAACCACCCACTGCTCCAGCCGATCGACGCGCAGAACTGGGTCGACCAGGCGGAGCTGACGTGGGACGCCTACACGCAGATCCGGCCGGCCGGCTGGAACGACGCCTCGTCGATCGACCGGCAGCCAGAGCCAGTACAAGACGGCGGTCATCCTGCTGCAGTTCCAGGACCAGCCCTTCCTGATCACGCAGCCGGCCGGCACGCATCCGTTCGGCAATCCGCAGCCCGGCTGGCAGCCCGTTCCGCCGGAGCGAGGTCGCGGACTGGTACTACGACTACTACGCCGTGCCGAACCAGTACAACGGCGGCCAGACGCTCCACGGCTACTGGATGGAGGACAGCTACGGCAAGATCGGCGTCGACGTCGAGGTGTTCGGGCCGTACACGCTCCCGGGCAAGCTGCACGAGTACGGCATCCCCGACGGCAGCTTCAACGCGCCCGCGGCGAGGTACTGCCCGCAGGGCGACAGCTGCAACAAGAACATCCGCACTGACGGCGGGAACCTCTGGCGGGCCGACATCGGCTGCGCCCTCGGGCCTGTGCGGCTTCGACAACGGCTTCTACGTGACCGCCGGTCACGACGAGTCGTCGACCTGGCAGGAGTTCGGCGAGATGCTGTACGAGGACCGCGAGCGACATCCCGGACGCGTTCGGGCCGCCGCGCAATCCCGACGGCAGCGCGCCGCTGAACGGCGAAGGCAACCCGATGCCGAACTGGGCCGACACGCGCTACGTCGACTGGACGTCGTGGAAGGCGGCGGCGAACCACTGGCCGAACGCCGGCGGCGGCACCTCGACGCAGGCCGAGAGCTCGGGGCTGAGCGTCTTCGCCCACGAGTTCAGCCACCTGCGCGGACTGCCGGACAACTACAACAACCCGTTCGCCGACAACGAGCGGAACTTCACGGGCTACTGGGAGATGATGAGCCGCGGCACGTTCAACGGGCCCGGCGGCACGCACAACCGCTGGCAGGTCCCGAACCAGGGCGGCTCCGGGCTCGGCCCGCACCACCTGCTCCACTTCAAGAACCAGCTCGGCGTTCTGACGCCGGCCGACCAGATCACGCTCCAGCGGGACACGCTGCAGGACGCAGGGCATCGCGGTCGTGCGGCTGCAAGAGCCGCGAGGCGGTCGCCGAACGGCGACCTCGTCGGGCTCACGGTCGACTTCGTCGCGGGCGCGGAGGGCGGCGACCTCGCCGGCACGTGCGCGAACCAGGGCTACACCGACGTCTTCTACTGCCCGAACCGGACCGGGCCGGCCTACTCTGCCTACCGCGTCGAGGTCGTCGACCGCATCGGCAACGACTCGTTCGCGCCCGGCCACGGCGTGCTCATCTCGAAGAGCCGCGCGTCGGGCACGCCGCGGGTCTGGCTGATCGACCCGAATCCGGAGGACATCGGGATGATCGACTTCTACCGGCCCGACGGCACGCCGGTGCCGGTCGTCCGCGGCGACCCGCGGCAGCTGAACGACGCGACGTTCCACGCCGGCACGAACTCCGGCAGCGAGTACGAGTACGTGGACAGGCTTCAACCGGCTGCACTTCTACGTCATCGCCAAGCACCGCGACGCGAACGGCGTGCTCTCGTACGACGTCGGCGTCCGCCGGCTACGACGGCGCGGGCCCGTTCACGCGCGGCGTCGCGCTCGCGCATCCGACGAAGACGGCGCGCCGGCCCGGCTTCCTCGCCACCTGCACCTTCCCGCTGACGAACACGGGCCAGGCGGGCACGGGCGTCGTTCGACTCGGACATCTACCGTCTCGCCGCCGAGTCGAGCAGCGACGACTGGAAGGTCACCGCTGCCGAACGCGCTCGCCGCGGTCAAGGCCGGCCAGACGGTGCAGGTGCCGGTGCACGTGCTGCGGGATCCGCTCGACGGACGACGGCGACGCGCGGACGACAGTGACGCTCACGGCGACGTCCGAGGCCGACTCGACCAAGACGGCGACGCGCACGTGCAACGTGCACGTCCGCGACACGACCCGCGCAGGCTAGGTGTCTCGAGCGACGGTGCGAGGGCGGCCGCCGCCCTCGCACCGCGGCCGTCTATCGTGGCGCTGATGAGCGGCGGCGCCCGCGTTCTCCTGCTTCTCGGGCTCGCACTCCTCCTCGCCGGCTGCGGCGGCGACGACGAGACGCCGGGCGGAGCCGCAGATCTGCCCGGCCCGGTGCCCGCGGGAACGACGTTCGCGGACCCGCCGCCGGGTGCGCTTCCCGCCCCGCCGTTCGCCGCCGAGCTCCTGGACGGCACGTCGGTGCGCGCGGCGACCTGTGGAGGGAGCGCCCGCTCGTGCTCGTCTTCACGGCGAGCTGGTGCGAGTCGCTGCGCCGACGTCCACCGCGAGGCGGCGCGCGCGGTCGACGAGCACGGCGATGCGATCGGCGCTGCTCGGGATCGTCGCCGAGGACGACGCGCGAGCCCGCTCTCGAGTTACGCGGAGGAGCTCGACCTCGGTCATCCCGTCGCCGTCGCCGCCGAGCGCGTCTGGCTGAACTACGCGGCGCGCGAGCCGCCCGTGGTCGTCCTCGTCGCGCGCGGCGGGAAGGTCCTGCGCGGCTGGCCCGGCGGCGTCGGCGCGAGCGTGCTGTCGCGCCGGCTCGCGGAGCTGCTCGCACCGGAGCCGCGGTGAGCCGCCGCCGCGGCGGTGCGTCGTCGTCGCCGCGCTGCTCGTCGCGGCGCGGCTGCGCGGGCGGCGGAGCGCGACACGCCGAGACGCACATCCGGCTCGTCGTCGCCGACAAGAACATCCGCCGCGAGGGCGTCGAGTGCGCCGGCGCGCGGCCGTTCCAGCACGTCCACGCGGAGGCGCGGTACACGGATCGAGGCCGGGGACGGCGACGTCGTCGCGGAGGGCGAGCTCCCGGCCGGGCACGCGGAGAACGCCGAGCCCGAGATCGACTGGGAGCGTGCGAGCGGATCCCGACCTTCTGCGTCATCGACTTCGAGGTCGACCTTCCCGAGCGCCCTCGCTACCGGCTCCGCCTCGACCGCGGCCGCCCGCTCGAGTTCGCTCGTGCGCGAGCGACGAGCCGATCGTGCTCGTCGTCGGCTGAGCCGCCTCCGGGCGCGGAGCCACAGAATCCTCACAAAACCCACGCCGCTCCATCACGCGACGGGTGCAGGCTGAGCTCGTGGTCCCGAACAAGCCGAGGCGCGTCCTCCCGCCGGTCCTCGCGGCTCTCGCCGCAACCGTCGTCGCCGCGCTGAGCGCAGGCGCCGCAACGGCAGCGCCCGGGCTGCGGGGCGGGATCGTCGACAGCGGCGGCGCGTACTGGCGCGAGGCCGCGGACTTCTACCCGGTCCTCGGGCAGCTCAGGACGCAGATCCTGCGCGTACACCTGAACTGGGGCGGTCGCCTCGCCGTCGCGCGGCGCAAGCCGGTGGAGGGAACCGACCCGGACGATCCCGCTTACGACTGGGGCCTGTACGACCGGATCGTGCTCAACGCAACGGCGAACGGACTCGAGGTGCTGTTCACGATCTTCGGAACGCCGCCATGGGCGAACGGCGGGCAGGCACCGACACGCGCACCGCGCGGCGAGGAGCAGCTGCGCGAGTTCGCGTATGCCGCGGCGACCCGGTATAGCGGTACGTATCGCCGCGCGGACGGTCGGCGGCTGCCGGCGGTGCGGCTGTGGACGGCGTGGAACGAGCCGAACTTGCAGATCGGCCTCATCCCGCAGTGGCGCCGCGTTGGGCGGACCTGGGTGATCCAGAGCGCTGTCGACTACGCACGCATCTGCAACGCAGTCGTCGACGGCATCCGAACGACGATGCTCGCCAACCGCAGGGTCGCGTGCGGTGTCACCGCGGCACGCGGGAACAACAACCCGCTCGGACTGAAGCCGTCCGTGTCGCCGCTGGCGTTCATGCGCGCGACGAAGAAGGCAGGGATGCGCGGGTTCGACGCCTGGGCGCACCACCCGTACTACGGACACGTGCGCGAGACCCCGTCGACTCCCCCGCCCGCTCTCGGCGGCGTGACCATGGGGAACATCGACACGCTGGCGAGAGAGCTGACGCGGCTCTACGGACGTGCGAAGCGGATCTGGATCACCGAGTACGGCTACCAGACGGCGCCCGAGGACAGCGTTCCTGGGCGTGCCGTGGGAGGCGCAGGCCGCGTATCTGCGCGAGGCATTCGCGCTGGCGCGTGCGCACCCGCGGATCGACCTGCTGCTGTGGTTCCTGCTCCGCGACGAGGAGGATCCGACGCGCTGGCAGTCGGGCCTCATCACCGTCGCGGGCGAGCGGAAGCCGTCGTTCGTCGCCTTCCGCGACGTCATGCTCGGCCTCCGCGCGAAGCGCTGAGCGACACGCGGCGAAGCGAGCAGGAATCTGAAAGCGCGGCCGTGCTGCACGCCCTAGCCTCAGCGGCTCCTGATCCCGACGCGAGGAGGCACGTCGATGAGCCGCAGGCGAACAGGGGTAAGCATCGCGCTGGGCGTGATTGCGCTGCTGGGCACCACGACATCGGTGTTCGCAGCCGGAGGCGCGTTCGTGGAGCGCGACGTCCAGGTGCTCCAGACGTTCTCGAGCGCGGAGGCGAGCGGGAGCTTCGGCTGGGCGGTCAGCGGCGTGGCCGATCCCAAGCACAAGCATCGTCAGAACGCCTTGATCGGCGAAGCCTTCAACGGGCCGAGCTTCGACCAGGGCTCGGCACACCTCTACTCGAGCAGGACCGGCGAGCTCCTGTACCGGTTCGACGGCGCGGCCGGAGACTGGTTCGGCTTCTCGGTCGCCGACGCCGGCGACGTGGACCGCGACAAGGCGAACGACATTCTGGTCGGCGCTCCGGGGGCGGACGAGACCCATCCCGGCTATGCCGATCTCTACTCGGGCCGAACGGGTGCGCTCCTGCATCGCTTCGTGGGCGAGCAGGGCGGCGACAGCTTCGGGTGGTCCGTCTCGAGCGCAGGCGACGTCGACGGCGACAAGCGGCCGGATCTCCTGATCGGCGCCCCTGCCTACAACGGCCATGCCCATGCGGGCCGTGCGTACCTCTACTCCGGCGCCACCTACGAGCTGATCCGCACGCTCGAGGGGGAGGCGCAGGGCGACGAGTTCGGCTCCGGTGCGGGGTCGACTGCCGATGTCGACCGCGATCGTGTTCCCGACCAGATCGTCGGCGCCCGGGAGGCTCTCGCCGCCGACGGGCGTCCCCGCGGCAAGGTCTACGTGTACTCCGGCGCGACCGGCGCACGGCTCTTCACGATCGATCCGGTTGCATTGAGCCTCCAGCTCGGGTCCTTCTTCGTCGCCGGCGTCGGAGACGTGAACGGCGACAAGACCCCGGACATCTATGCGGGCGACTACGCCGACCGCACGAACGGAATCCTGGCGGGCCGCGCAGGCGTCTATTCCGGCCGGGACGGCAGCGAGCTGCTCTCGTGGCTCGGAGCGGCGCCGAACGACGGCCTCGGCCCGGGCCGGGGCGCGGGAGACGTGAACGGCGACGGCCGCCCGGACATCGTCGTCGGCTCGTACAGCTCGAGCGCCGGGGCGGAGCAGGCGGGCAAGGTTCAGCTCTTCTCGGGCGCGGACGGATCGCTCCTGCGGACGATCACGAGCACGACGGCGGGAGAGAATCTCGGCTTCGACGCCGTCGGCCTGGGCGACGTGAACGGGGACGAGATCCCCGATGCGCTCGTCTCGGCGGCAACCGGCGACCGCGTCTACATCCTCGCGGGGACGGCTCCCGGCAAGCCATAGAGAGACGACTAGGAGAAAACCCGCGTTCACACCGGCTAACCGCGCTCCCTCGGAGCCGTCTTAGCCAGTGTGGCGCGGGTTGCCTACCTGCTCGAGACCCCCCGTCTCGTCGTCGGAGAGTTCATCTGCGCGCCCGACGACGACGCGTGGTCGACGACGAACCACATCGGGGACGCGCCGCACGTCGTGTTTCCCCTCGTTCCCGTCCGGATCACGCAAATCGACAAGGGCTCGGTCCTGGCGACTCCGAACCACACGATCTTCTACGACGCCGGCCAGCTCTACGACCGCCAGCTCTGCAGCGACCACGGCGACCACTGCATCTTCGTGAGCGTCGACCCGCAGACGCTGCAGGCACTCGTGCAGGAGACGGCTGCGGAGATCGCGATTGATCGCCACCACCTCGCCGCGATCGACGCCCCGGTCGACGAGGCGACCTATCTGGCACGCCACCTGCTGGTGCGACGCCTCCGCGCCGGCACGATCGACGATTGCGCGGCGGAAGCCGCCGCGCTGTCGCTGTTGACGGCGACGCTGACACGCGCGAACCGGCACAGCCGGCGCCGGCGCGCGCAGACGCTCGCGGCCCACCACGCGCTCGCGGAGGCGGCGAAGGCCGAGCTCGCAAGCTCCTATGCGCGCTCGGTCAGCCTCGAGACGCTCGCGCGGACGCTCCACACGTCGCCGTTCCACCTCGCGCGTGTCTTTCGCAGCGAGACCGGGTTCACCGTCGCCGGCTACCGAAGAGCGCTACGACTGCGCGCCGCCCTCGAGCAGCTGCCCAGCCGGGCGAAGGAGCTGACCGCCCTCGCTCTCGACCTCGGCTTTTCCAGCCATAGCCACTTCTCGGATGCCTTCCGGCGGGGGTTCGGGCTCACGCCGTCCTCGCTGATGTAGGCGGTGAAAATGCACACGAATCTGACAGCGCCCCGCGATGCCGACTCGTACCTTCGATAGCCATGGACTTGCGTCGGCCTCCCACGTTGCGCGACAGCCGTCCGGGCACTGCCGTCGGCTCGAGCTGGCACGGGATCCAGATCCGTCACCTGGCGGCGCTCGAGGCGGTCGCGGCCGAACGGTCCTTCAACCGCGCGGCGCGCAAGCTCGGCTACACGCAGTCGGCGATCAGCCATCAGATCGCAGTGCTCGAGGGAATCGTCGGCGAGCGGCTCTTGACGCGGCCGCAGGCGGGCTCTCCCCGAGTCGCGCCCACCGCTGCCGGAACCGTGCTCCTCGGCGAGGCACGACGCATCCTCGCGAGGCTGAAGGAGACCCACCTCGAGCTCGCCGGCGTCCGTCACGGCCGTAATGCGGCTGTGCGCGTCGGCGTCGAGCGCGGCCTTGGATCGCTCTTGCCGTCGGTGCTCGACGCCTTCGCCGCCCGCACACCCGACCTGGAGGTCGACCTGGTGGAACGCCGCCACGCGACCGATCTGTGGGAGCTCCTCGAGGAGGGGGCCGTGGACCTTGTCGTGGCCTCGGTCGCGCCGGCACGGGCGGAGGACGTGGAGGTCTTGCGCCGCGAGCCGATCGTCGCCGTCTTTGCAGCCTCCGCCTGTCTTCCTGCCGGCCCCGTGTCCGCGGAGCGGCTCGCGCGGATGCCGCTCGCGCACCTCCGACAGTCCACGGCGACGGAGGCGCTCCTGGACGCGTGGCGAGGTGAGGCTGCAGCGCTCGACGTGCGGCTGACGTCGGAAGACCCGCTGACCGTCCTTCGTCTCATCGCGAGCGGCCGCGTGGTCGGCGTCATGCCGGAGCTCCAGCTCGAGGGATACACAGCAAACCTCCAGACCCGACCGCTCGAGCCGGCCCTCGCGCGAGAGCTCGTCCTCGTCGCCCCGCACGACCGGGAACGGCGACCGGTCGCCGACGACTTCGCCGCCGCGTGCCGCCGCGTGCTCCCGGCGACCGCGGCGAAGCGCGGCCCGAACGAGGCGCGGAGCGCCGCCGCGTGAGGCGCCGCCGCGCCCTCCTCGGGTGCGCGCTCGTTCTCCTTACGACCGTGACGGCCGGGGCCGCGACAACGGCGCCGCCGGATGTGCTCGCACGGATTCCGCTCGGCTCGAAGCCGTGCGCCGCAGCGGCGAGCCATGGCCTCCTCTGGGTCTCGCACTTCGGTGACGGCACGGTGCGGGCGATCGATCCGCGGCAGAACCGCGCCGTCGGCCGCCCGCTCCGCGTCGGCGCGAAACCCTGCGGCATGTCCGCCGGCGGCGGCGCGGTCTGGGTGAACGGCTTCGGGACCAACACCGTCGTCAAGATCAACCCGGTACAGCGCCGGGTGGTCTCGAAGATCCCCGTCGGCGTCTCGCCGTTCGACGTCCTCTTCGCGGCCGGCTCGGCCTGGTCGAGCGACAACCAATCGGGCTGGGTCTCGCGCATCGACCCACGCACGAATCGCGTCGCACGGCGGATCCGGACCGGCGGGTCGCCGGCCGGCTTCGCCTACGCGGCCGGGTCGGTCTGGGTCGGGTCGACGAGCGGCACGAAGATCTTCAGGATCGACCCGGCCACCAACCGCTTCGTCGGGATCGACGTCGGAGTCGAGTCCCCGACGTGGCTCGCGTCGACAAACGACGACGTCTGGGTCGCTTCGCCTCGGGCGGGCATCGTCACGCGGATCGCGACGGCGACGACCACCGTGGCCGGAACCACGCAACTCGCGCAGGGCTGGATGCCGGTCGACGGCACGGTCGGACCGGACGGACTCGTCTGGATCCCTGTGCTCAACCGCAGCCGCATCGTCCGGATCGGCCCGGCCGATACGGTCGTCGACGACTTCGCGACCGCGGCGGGACCGTTCGTCCTCACGCTCGCCTTCGGGGACATCTGGGTGCCGTCGTTCGGCGGGCAGCGCGTGTGGCGCCTGCACGCGCGCTGAGCTGAGTTCGTCCGACGAGCACAAGCGGTTCCGCGCGAATTGCCGCTGAATTGCACGACCCAATTCGAACGTCGATCAACCGATCGATAACTCTCTTCAACCGGAATCGCGCCGACGTCACAGGACCATGAATACGCACCGGCCGGCCGTGGTCGTGCCGGCGCGCGGACACTCGACCGAAGGGGAACAGCATGCGATAATCGCTCACTCTGGCTGCTCGCCGGGCTCGTGCTGGTCGCGAGCCTGCTGATCGGCCCCGGCGCCACCGCCGGTACAGAGCGCGCGTCGGCAGGAACGGTCGTGTTCATCCACGACCAGGAGCCGCCCAACCTCCAGGGTCCGTGGGTCGGCAACAACCTGTACGCGACCAGCCTCGTCCTGAACAACATCTTCTACGGCTGCCAGATCCGCGATGCGGCGGCCGCGTTCGTGCCGCGCCTGTGCACCGGCAAGCCGCAGCTGGTCAAGAAGAGCCCGCTCACCATCCGGTTTACCTACAAGCCGGACGCGGAGTGGAGTGACGGCAAGGAAGTCACCGCGGCCGACTTCCGCGCCACGTGGAAGGTGTTCACGAACCCGGCGTTCAACGTGATCAGCCGCACCGGCTGGGAGGACATCGAGAGCGTCGGCGGCGGCAACGGCAAGACCGTCACCGTCGTCTTCAAGAAGACGTACGCCGCCGTGGGAGTCGCTCGTCTCGGGCGGCCCGTATCCGGCGCACATCATCGCCGGCAAGAACATGAACGACATGTTCCTGAACTCGGTGCCGGTCTCGAGCGGCCCGTGGCTGTTCGACAGCTGGAACAAGGGTCAGTCGATCACGGTCAAGAAGAACCCGCGCTTCAAGGCGAGCATCGCGCCGCCGATGAAGCTCGACCGGATCGTGTTCCGCTACATCCTCGACACCAACGCTCGCTTCCAGTCGCTGAAGGCGAACGAGGGCCAGGTCATGGAGCCGCAGCCGCAGCTCCAGATCGCCGACTTCATGAAGGACAGCAAGTTCGTCGTGAACCGCAAGGTCGGGTACACGTACGAGCACATCGACATCGAGTTCGGCCCCAAGGGTCACCCGGCCCTGAAGCAGCCGTACATCCGCAAGGCCCTGATCACGGGCATGAACCGGTCGCAGGTCGCCGCGCTCGCTGTACAAGGAGATCGCACCCGGCCTGCCGGCCGCTGCAGAGCCTGATCTTCAAGCCGTTCGAGATCGAGCTACCGGAAGAACTTCCGCGTGCATCGGTTCAGCCAGCGGGCGGTGATCGCGAACCTGAAGGCGCATGGCTGCACCGGTGGTCCGGACACGCCGAGGGCGAACAACAACGACATCTTCTCCTGCCCGCGGGTCGGGAAGCTGTCGTTCCGGTTCTACACGACGACGGGCAACCAGCTCCGCGCCCTGACGTTCGAGATCATCCAGCGGCAGCTGAAGTCGGTCGGCATCGAGCTCGTGCCGCGGTTCCAGACCGGTGGCGTGATGTTCGGCACGACGCTGCCGTCGCGTGACTGGGACCTGATGCTGTTCGGTTGGGTGCAGGTCGCCCGACTCGCCGATCACGGCAAGGACATCTACGGCTGCGGTGGCGACCAGAACGACGGCGCCTACTGCAACCGCAAGCTGTCCAAGGTCCTGAACAAGGTCTCGACACGCTCGACGCCGGCGAGCGCACCAAGCTGCTGAACGACGCCGAGGCGCAGGTACATGGTCAAGGACATCCCCTCGATCCCGATGTTCGCGCGCCCGATCTACGTGATCCGGTCGAGCGAGGTCACGGGCCCGGTCGTGAACCCGACGAACGAGGGCAGCCCGTGGAACGCGAACACCTGGGGCCTCCAGTAAGGCGTTCGACGACCTAGAGACGACGCTCGTCCCGCCTCCGCGCTGACCCGCGGAGGCGGGACTGGTCCGATCCTCGAGCGATGAAGACTTCGAATTGGACGACTCACCGCGCGGGCGATAGGACTGGCGTCGAAGCACGTTCCCACGGACGCAACCGGCGCCGAGGATTCACTTTCCCCGTGTCGATCGGGGCCCGTTGCGTCCACCGGGTGCCGCAGACGCTTCAAGGATCGCTTAAGCCCTACGATCCGCGCCGGCGGCCCGGCCCGTTACCATCCGGCGCGTCCCACGGCACGAGAGGAGGACATCGTGGCCGAGCACGTAGCCACCGCAGCAACCGAGGTCAAGGCGTCACCGGCCGACGTCTGGAAGGCGCTCACGGATCCGGAGCTGATCAAGAAGTACATGTTCGGCTCCGAGGTCGTGACGGACTGGCAGCCGGGTAGCCCGATCACCTGGAAGGGCGAGTACGAAGGAAAGCCCTACGAGGACAAGGGCGAGATCCTCGAGGTCGAGCAAGAGCGACGCCTGAAGCTGACGCACTTCAGCCCGATGAGCGGCGACGACGATCTTCCCGAGAACTACCACACGCTGGTCTACGAGCTCGACCAGCGCGGGGAGCAGACGCGGGTGCAACTGAGCCAGGACAACAACGCGAGCGAGGAAGCGGCCGAGCATTCCAAGGCAAACTGGGAGAAGGTGCTCGCCGGCCTGAAGGAGGTCGTCGAACAGACGAGCTGAGCCTCGGGCTCGGCTCGCGGCGATTGTTGCACCACTCACACGCGGGCAAGCTGAGGTGACGATTCCTTAGTGCGGCGCGGCGACGCCGTTGCGCTTGTTGTCGTCGCAACAAACCGCCTATAGTTGCGTCGGCTGTGCCCGCCGACGGGATGCGTCGGCAGCTCCAGGGATTCGCTCGGAGGGAGTGGGTAATGGCGCAAAAGCTCACCATCAAGGTGAATGGGCGTGTTCACGCCGTCGCAGCGTCGCCGAACACGCCGTTGCTGTACGTCCTGAGGAACGAGCTGAGGCTGAACGGGCCGCGCTTCGGGTGCGGCCTCGCCCAGTGCGGCTCGTGCTCGGTCCTGCTGGACGGCAAGGAGATCCGCTCGTGCATCACGCCGGTCGCGGCGGTCGCGAAGGGGAACGTGACGACGCTCGAGGGTCTCGCCCGCCTGTGGAAGGCGCAGGGCGGCCGCACGACGACGGCCGCCGGCCGGGAGCTGCATCCGGTGCAGCAGGCGTGGATCGACGAGCAGGTGCCGCAGTGCGGCTACTGCCAGAACGGAATGATGATCCGGGCGACGGAGCTGCTCCAGAAAGTCGAGCGGCCGACCGTCGACCAGATCAAGTCCCACATGAACACGCACCTCTGCCGGTGCGGGACGTATCCGCGGATCACGAAGGCGATCACGCGGGCCTCGGCGACGATGGCGAAGGGGGCGTAGACGATGACGGAGCTTCTGAGCGACCAGACGATCGACGCCGCCCTCGAAACGTGAGTTCACGCGCAAGGCGTTCCTCAAGAGCGGCGGCGCGCTCGTCGTCGGGTTCAGCCTCGCGGGCAGCCTGCTCGCGGGCGCGGCGAAGGGCGCCGGCGCACGCGCCGCGGCCGGGCCGCCCGACGCGGCCAGCATCGACTCGTGGGTCGCGCTGCACGAGGACAACACCGCGACGATCTACTTCGGGAAGATCAACATCACGGGCTCGAACACCGGGCTCCTGCAGATCGCCGCAGAGGAGCTCGACCTGTCGATGGCCCAGGTCAAGGAGGCCGTGGTCGACACGGAGTACTCGCCGAACCAGGGCATCACGGCCGGCTCGAACGCGATCTCGAACGGCGGCCCGCAGGTCCGGCAGGCGGCGGCCGAGGCGCGTGCCGTGCTCCTCGGGCTCGCTGCCAAGCAGCTCGGCGCCAGGACCTCGGACCTCGAGGTCCGAAACGGTGTCGTGTCGGTCAAGGGCGACGCGTCGAAGACGGTCACGTACGGCGCACTGCTCGGCGGGAAGCGCTTCTCGGCGCCGAACACCGGCAAGGCTCCGCTGAAGGCGGTCGGAGACTACAAGGTCGTCGGCAAGAGGCTGAACCGCATCGACACGCCCGCCAAGGTGGCCGGGACGTATCCGTACGTCCACAACATCCGGCTGCCGGGGATGCTGCACGGACGGGTCGTCCGCCCGCGCGGCCAGGGCCCGTACACCCAGCCCGTGCGGGCGGTCAGCGTCGACGAGAGCTCGATCAAGAACATCAAGGGCGTCCGCGTCATCCGCAAGGGCGACTTCATCGGCGTCGTCGGGCCGGTCGAGCAGGACGTGATCCAGGCCGCGACGCAGCTGAAGGTCAAGTGGGCCGAGTCGGCGACGATGCCCGGGAACGGCAACCTCTGGAAGACCTTCCGCGAGGCGCCGGGGCTCGGCGACCGCTACGCGCGCAACAACGGCAACGTCGACCAGCGCAATGAACGGCGCTGCGCACGTGCTCGCGGCGAGCTACTCGATCGGCTACCAGTCGCACGCCTCGTTCGGGCCGTCGGCGGGGATCGCCGACGTGAAGGCGGACTCGGCGCTGATCATGGTCGCGTCGCAGGGCGTCTACGGCCAGCGCACGGTGCTCGCGGACCTGCTCGGGATGAAGCCGGAGCAGGTGCGGGTGCAGTTCCGCGAGGGAGCCGGGTGCTACGGCAAGAACCTGCAGGACGAGCCGGCGCAGGCGGCCGCGGTCATGTCGCAGATCGTCGGCAAGCCCGTGCGAGTGCAGCTGATGCGCGACCAGGAGCACGGCTGGGACTTCTACGGGCCGGCCACGCTGGTCGACATCCGCGGCGGCGTCGACGCGAACGGCAAGATCGTCGCGTACGACTACGTCTCGTTCCAGCAGGGCTGGAACTCGGTCGAGACGACCGCGGAGCAGGTCGGGACGGCCATTCCGACGAACGCGTTCGGCGGCGCCGACCTCGCGAACGCGGCTCGCAGTACGCGATCGCGAACCATCGCGTGCTCGGCAAGTCGGTGCCGGTGGGGACGCCGCTGCCCGCGCGTCGCCTATCTCCGGGCTCCGGCGGCGCCGCAGGCGCTGTTCGCGTCGGAGCAGATGATCGACGAGCTCGCGCGTGGTCTCGGGACTCGATTCCGTCGACTTCCGCCTGCGCAACAGCGGCGACGAGCGCTGGACGCGCGTGCTGAAGGAGGCGGCCGCCGCGGCGAAGTGGCGGTCGCAGGTCGCCGGCTCGAACGTCGGCTCGGGCCGGATCCGCAAGGGCCGCGGCGTGGCGATCGGCGGGTTCGCGAGCAGCTTCGTCGCGATCGTGGCCGACATCGAGGTCGATACGAGGACCGGGAAGATCCGCGTGAAGCACCTCTACGCCGCGAACGACTGCGGCCTCGTGATCAACCCGAACCTGGTCGAGCAGCAGATGGAGGGCTGCCTGATCCAGGGTGTCAGCCGCGCGCTGGTCGAGGAGGTCAAGTTCTCCAGCAAGCGCGTGACGTCGCTCGACTGGGCGAGCTATCCGATCCTCCGCTACAAGGACGCGCCGGAGCTGACGACGATCCTCGTCAACCGGCCGGAGTTCCGGTCGACGGGCGCCGGCGAGCCGACGACGGCTCCGGTCCCGGCCGCGATCGCGAACGCGTTCTTCGACGCGACCGGCAAGCGGATCCGGACGATGCCGATGACGCCCGCACGAGTTCGGGCGGTCCTCAACGCATGAGCCGGCGTGAAGAGGGGCGGGGCGCCCGACTTAGTCGCTTTAAGCAACTAAATCGCGCGTTCCGCCCCTCGCTCGCGCTGCTCGTCGTGCTGGCCGGCGTGCTCGTTCCTGGTGCGAACGCCGCCGCCCCGGTGCACGGGACGCTCGTCGTGGGTGCGAGCCTCGGCGGCGTCCACCTCGGCGACACACCGGCGGCGGTGCGCGCTCGCTGGGGCGCCGGGTACACGCGCTGCGCCATCTGCCCCGCGGTCACCTGGGTCTACATGATCCGCGGAAGCCGCCTCGCGGCGGCAGCGGTGACGTTCCGCGACGGCCGCGCTGCGGCCGTCTTCACGCTCGGGCGCTCCCGTCGGGTGGCGCTCGAGCCGCGGGCTCGCCGTCGGCGATCCCGCGGTCCGCGTCGCCGAGTTCCACCGCGGACTGAGCTACAGCCGCTGCGTCGGCTACGGCGCGTTGAGCGCGCGGAGCGCAGGCGTCGTCACGTCGGTTTATACGTTCGGCGACGCCGTCTACGGGTTCGCGCTGACGCGGCCCGGCGAGCCCGTCTGCCAGTAGGCCGCGGGTCAGCGGGCGCGGCGCAGTGTGCGCAGCGCGGCGGCCCGGACGCGCAGCGGGGTGCCGCGGAGGCGGGCCGGAGTGCGGGGCGGAGCCAGCCGGCGGACGGGCGCGGCGATCCGCACCGGAGCGTCGGGGGCGATGCGCGGCGTCGCGAGCGCCGGCGGCGCCGCAACGACTCGGGGCAGCGGCGCGAGGCAGGCTCGTTCCCGGGGCGAGCGTCTCGCCCATCAGCCCGCCGTCGGCGTGGTCGTGGCCGAGCACGTGGCCGAGCTCGTGCATGACGACCGTGACGAGGTCGATGCCGCCGGCGCGCGCCGGGCTCTCTCCAGCCCCAGCCGGCGGCGGTCGGCGTCGATCGTGATGTCGAGCTCGTCGGCGAGGCCGAGCAGGCCGTCGGGCAGGTCGGCGATCGAGAAGGTGACGCCGGTGAAGTCCGCGTCCGGGTCGAGTGCGAGCCACTGCGCGGTCGCCGCGCTGACGGCCGCGTCCAGCTCCGCGCTCGTGAGCGCCGCGGCGTCATGCCGGCCGGAGCCGACTGCGAGACCGTCAGGCTTCTCGTCGTCGTGATCGTGATCGTGCCGACGGCGCGCGCGATCGTCGCGTTTGTCGCGTTCGTGAGCGTGGCGAGGATGGTCTCGTTCGGCTCCTTGAGCGTGTCGCCGATGATCGTGACCGTGAACGTCTGCGTCTTGACGCCCGGCCGTAAAGGTGAGCGTCCCCGACTTCGCCGCGTAGTCGGTGCCGGCCGTCGCCGTGCCGCCCCGGTGGCGTAGCCGACGGTGACCGTCGACCGCGGACGCCGCCGAGAGCGTGACGGTGACGGTGACCGGCTTGGTGCCGTTGTTGCCCTCGCTGATCGAGACGTCCGCGATCGAGAGCGACGGCAGGTCGTTGTCGGCGATCGAGCCGCTCACGCTCGACGGCGAGCCGACCGTGTAGCCCGTTCCGGTGTTCACCGTCAGCGTCACGGTCTCGGTCGTCTCGATCGCGGTGTCGTTCTTCGGCGTCACGGTGATCGTCGGCCCGCGGAGCCGGCCGCGAGGGTGATCGTCAGCCGTTGCTCGCGAGCGTCCCGCCCGTCGCGGTCACCGTGTAGTCCGTCTCGAACACGGCCGTCCCGCCCCACGTGAGGCCGATGACGACCGAGCCCGAGGTGCTGCCGGAGCGCGCGACCGAGAAGACGAGGGGTCGAGGCCCAGCTCGGCGCCGGCGAGGTCGGTGCCCGCGATGCTCACGGTCGGCGGCGCGTCGTCGTTCAGGATCGTGACGGTCGTGGACGAGCCCGAGATCGACGCGCCCGGACGCGTTGGAGATCTGGGCGGTGAAGGTCTCGTTCGCCTCGCTCGTCAGGTCGCCGTTGACCCGGACCGTGATCGTCTTGACCGTCTGGCCGGGCAGGAACGTCAGCGTGCCCGTGCCGCCCGTGTAGTCGCCGCTGCCGGCCGTCGCGGAGCCGTCGACCGTCTTCCACGTCATCGTGACCGTCGTCTGGGACTGCCCGGAGAGCGTGACCGTGATCGTGACGGCCTTGGAGCCGGCGTTGCCCTCGGTGACCGAGCCGCCGCCGGAGATCGTCGCGGACGGCGACGGGATGTTCCCGTTCGGTGTCGAGGTCGGCCTCGCGTTGTTGCAGCGCGTCGAGCTGGTCCTTGAGGCTCTGGATGCCGTTCGCGTCGCCGGCCAGGATCGCGGCGTTGACGGCGGCGATCGCCTCGGTCGCCGTCCACGGGTAGGCGACGAACGGGCTCGTGGCGCCGAGCACGGCCGAGATGCCGTGGCGCAGGAGCGCCTCGATGCCGCCGCCGCCGAGGCCGAGCGCGTCGCTCGAGCGACAGGTCGGCGTACGGCGAGCTGGTCGTGATCAGCGCCGAGAAGAGGCTCGAGACCGGCTGGCCCGGCGAGTAGATCAGCGTGCCGTCGGGCTCGCGCGGCCACGCGATCGCGCTCTTGTTGTCGGCGTTGTTCTTCCAGAAGCCGGGCGTCAGGCCCTCGGCGCCGGCGCGCGCCGAGGTACGCGGCCGTGTCCTGCGCCGTGACCGTCTGGACGGTGCGCGGCTCGGTGCCGGTGACCGTCGCCACGTTCACGTAGCTCGTGTTCTTGCACGATCATCGTGGCCGAGCGGAAGAGCCACACCTCGTCGAGGTCGAGCCAGCCGTCGTTGTTCGTGTCGCCGCCGACGTAGACGCCGAAGAAGTCGTCGCTCGTGACGCCCGGCGTGCCGGCGTCGTCGACCACGCCCGTCGTCTTGCTCACGAGGAGCCGGATGTTGCCGGTGTTCCGGACGAGGTAGGTGAACGTGACGTTCGCGCCGACGAGCAGCTCGGGCGTGACGCCGTCGGCGCGCTCGATCGCGGTCGGGTGCCACGGGTCGGTCGCGTTGACGGCCTTCACGATCGCGATCGCCGGAGCCGCGCCGAACGCGTACGCGAGGTCGTCGTCCCAGACGGTCGTGCCGGCCGCGTCGCCGCTCGCGAGCGCGACGTTGCCGTAGAGGCCCGCGGGCACCGTGCCGGTCGCCGTGTACAGCCACGTCTCGCCCGGATCGAGCATGCCGTTGCGTGTTCGTGTCGCCGACGTTGAAGCCGCCCGAGAGCACCGGCGCCGGCGGGAAGTCGTCGCTCGGGTTGCCGAGCGTGCCGTTGTCGTCGCGCACGACGACGTTCGAGAGCGGCGTCGTCCGTCGTCGCGCGGCACCTGGTACGTCCACGTCACGATAGCGCCCGGCCTTCACGACGACCGCGGCGGCCGGCGTGTTCGCGTCCTGGCCGTTCACGAGCTTGACGATCGAGATGCCTGCGGTCGGTGCCGTAGAGGTTCGCCACGTCGGTCGCGGTGACCGGGAAGCCTGCGTGCCGACCTTGAAGACGCCGCTCGCCGTCGCGGTGTTCGTGTACTGGCCCGGCGCGGCGACGCGTGCCGGTCGCGCGGAAGAGCCACTTCTCGCGCGGGTCGAGCAGGTTGTTGCGGTTCGTGTCGCCGACGTTGAAGCCGTCGGTCGCGTCAGGACGGAGACGCCGAGGAAGGCGATCGCTGCCGGCACGCCGCCGTCGTCGCTCACGCCGACGAGGTCGAGCGACACGTTGCCGGTGTTCGTCACGAGGTACGTCCACATGACCGGCGAGCCGACGATGAGCACCGGGCCCTCGGGCGAGTTCGCGTCCTCGTACGCGGTCGGGTGCCAGCGGGTCGGCCGCGTTGACGGCCTTCTGGACGACGAGCCTCGTCGTCGCGCCGAAGTGGTTGCTGCGGTCGTGTCGCGTGCGCAGCGTCCCGTCGGGCGCGGTCGCCGTCGCCGTCGCGACGTTCACGTACTGGCCGGCCACGACGGCGTAGCTGCGGACGCCGGCCGAGGTGAACAGCCAGATCTCGCCCGGATCGACCTTGCCGTCGTGGTCGGTGTCGCCGACGTTGAAGCCGCCGGAGAGCACGCCGACCGGCGTGAAGTCGTCGGCCGGCGTTCGACGCCGTGCCGAAGTCGTCCTTGAGCGAGACCGTGAGCGCGATGTTGCCGGTGTTGCGGACGAGGTACGTCCAGACGACCGGCGTGCCGACCGGGAGGATCTGGCCGGGCGCGGCGTTCCGTCCTCGGCGGCGTCGGGTGGAGCGGGTCGACCGCGTTCGTCGCCTTCTCGACGGCGATGTTCGCGACCCAGCCGAAGTACGTCGCCGGGTCGTCGTCGTGGTACGTCGTCGCTGCCCGAGCGTGCCGCGCGACGGTCGCGACGTTCGTGTACGGGCCGGCGGCGGCCGTGCGAGCGCGGCGCCGTGAAGAGCCACGTCTCGTTCCTGTCGAGGACGCCGTTGCCGTTGCGTTGTCGCCGCTCGTCGGCGACGGTCAGCGTGAAGTCGTCGCTCGGGTCGTCCGGCGTGCCGTTGTCGTCGACGACGACGACGTTCGTGCAGGCCGGTGGTGCCGAGGTTGGAGACGAGATACGTCCAGACGACCGGCGCTGCCGGCCGGCGACGAGGTACGGGTTCGCCGAGTCGTTCGGCGTCTTCGGCGGCGGTCGGGCGCGTCGGGTTCGACGGCGTTGACGGCCTTCTCGATCTGCGACCGTGCGGCGTCATCGCCGAAGTAGTTCGCCGGGTCGGTGTCGGTGAGCGTCTGCTCGCGACCGCGTCGACGCCGGTCGACCGTGCCGATGTTCGTGTACTGGCCCGCGACCGCCGATGCCGGTCGCCCGGTAAGACCAGACCTCGCCGGGGTCGAGCACGCCGTCGCCGTCGGTGTCGCCGACGTTGCAGGCCGTCGGCGTCGAAGTCGTCGGCGCGTGGCGGCGGTGCCGTTGTCGTCGCGACCGTCACGTCGGTGACCGGCGCGAGGCCGACGACGAAGACCCGGTAGGTGAAGGTGACGGTCGAGCCGATCGTCGAGGTACGGGCCCGTCGCGGTGTCGGCGTCCTCGAAGTACGTCGGGTGCGCCGGGTCGACGGCGTTGACGGCCTTCTCGACGACGAGCCGTCGGCGTGCCGGTGACCGACGCGACGTCGGCTCGCCGGATCGGGCTGCCGTCGTCGCGGTCAGCGTCGCGGTGACCGTGGCAACGTTGACGTACGGGCCGGCCTGACCGCGTACGGCGGTCCGCCGGCCGACGTGAAGCGCCACACCTCGCCGACGTCGAGCAGGCCGTTGCCGTTGGTGTCGCCGCCCGACGTACACCGGCGTGAACCGGCGGTGTTCCGGCGCCGTCGTCGTCGACGCACGACGACGTTCGCGAGCGGAGCGCCGCTCCCGTTGTGGCACCTCGTAGGTCCACGCGCACCGGCCGGGAAGCCGACCGGGCGCGGTGCGCGTCCTCGGCGCGTCGGGCAGCGTCGACGCCGTTCACGAACTTCTCGATGCGGATGCCGGTCGGTGCCGCGACCCAGGCCGGGTCGGCGGCGAAGAGCGTCGTGCGGCCGTCGGTGCCGCCTGGACGACGCCGATGTTGACGTAGTGCCTGGGCGAGCGACGCGAGCGGTGCCGGTCGCGACGTAGCGCCACAGCTCGCCCGGGTCGAGCAGGCCGTCGCGGTCGATGTCGCCGATGTTGAAGCCCTGACGAGGACGGGCGGCGGCGAAGTCGTCGGCCATCGTGTCGGCGTGCCGTTGTCGTCGGTGACCGCGACGACGGTGAGCGGCGACGATGCCGGTCGTCCACACGTGTAGGTGAACGTCAGCGGCGTGCCCGACGGAGAGACGACCGGTCGGCGGTCGGTGTGTCGGCGTCGGCGCCGGTTGACGGCCTTGACGCCTTCTCGATGCGAGCTCGACGACCGAGCCGTGACGTACACGGCGGTGTCCGGTGTCGGCGACGCGCCTGGCCGTTGGTGCCCGGTGCCCTCGACCGTGGCCAGGTTGCATGTACGGGCGCCGCGCCTCGCGACGACGCCCGCGGACGTGAACGCCACATCTCGCCGGCGTCGAGGAGGCCGTCGCCGTCGGTGTCGCCGCCGACGTAGCGGGCACGAAGTCGTCGCTGGGGTCGGCCGGCGTGCCGGCGTCGTCGAGGAGCGGGTGATCAGCGATCCCGTCGATCGTCGCCGGGCTCTGCGAGACGTTGCGTCACGTCGTAGGTCCACCAGATCCGGTGCCCGGCGGTGAGCACGGGCCGAGTGCCGGCCTCGGCTCGACTGTGCTGGACCGTGCCGTCGGCCGTCGACAGTACTTGACGACCCGGATGATCGGCATGCCGTCGCACGGGCAGTGCAGGTTCGGGCTCGCCGACGTCGTCGCGGCCGCCGCCGCGGATGTTGCCGGGCTGCGGGTCGCGCGGGCCGCCGTGCTGGTCCTGCCACAGGTCGCCGTCGCTCGGCTCGACGAGCGCCATCCTCGTCGAACGGCTCGCCCGGCGATCGAGCGCGTGACCTCGTCGGAGCCGCCGGCGTCGGAGAGGGCCCGGATGAAGTCGCGGGCGTGCGGGCTGAACAGCGCGGTTGACGGTCGGGATGCCGAACGGGCTGAACGGCACGAGGTAGCTGTTGAACTCGCCGCGTCCAGTCGAACATGCGGTCCTGCGCCGGTGTTGGCGATCAGCACGTCGCGCCCGGCGCCGCCGTAGGCGAAGTCGCCGTCGCGGAACCGCGGGTCGTCGTTCTCGGGGTCGGTGTTCAGCGCCGCCGGCGGTCTCGAGGTTGTCGTCGAGCTGGAGCAGGTCGTCGCCGAAGCCGCCGAACAGCCAGTCGCAGTTCGGTGCCGCCGACGAGCCAGTCGTGCCGCAGGTCGCCGAAGAGGCGGTCGCGGCCGTCGTCGCTCTTGACGAGCTCGCCGTTGACGTCGATCGGCTGGCCGGTCGCCTCGTCGAGGACGTAGGCGTCGAAGTTGAGCAGGAAGCCGGGGATCATCGACCGCGGGTCGTCGGCGTCGTAGGCGGCGAACATCGTCGTCGCCGGGTCGTAGTGCAGCGGGTTGGTGTCGACGACGGCAGCTCGGTGGCCAGCCGGTCAGCGCCGGCGCAGGTCGTCGTTGTAGAACTCGCGCAGCGCCTCGGCGCCGGAGATCGCGTCGTTGCCCGCGCCGCCGTGCATGAAGTCGTCGCCGAGGCCGCCGTAGATCGA
The DNA here is from genome assembly GCA_963768605.1 of uncultured Actinomycetes bacterium. Classification (GTDB taxonomy): domain Bacteria; phylum Actinomycetota; class Acidimicrobiia; order IMCC26256; family JACDBD01; genus JALZAA01. The sequence goes on from CAVYIP010000002.1 coordinate 25,177, forward strand.
TGTCGTTGTTGCCGAGCGCCGTCGATCCAGGTCGGCGCAGGTCGGCCCGCTTGATGCAGCTCGCCGAGGATGACGATCTCGGCGCCGGTGAACGGGCCGGGGATCGACACGAACTCGGCCGGTTCGGCCGTGTCGAGCGCGGTTCAGCGGCTCGGTCAGGCCGTTGCGGCTGGTCTGGATACTTGCCGTCGTCGCCGAGGATGCCGTCCTCGCCGGTGCCGCCGTAGATGCGGTCGTTGCCGCCAGCCGCCGTAGATGTCGTCGTCCTGGCCCTCGCCGAAGAGCACGTCGTCGCCGAGTCTGGCCGTGGATCGTGTCGTCGCCGGCCTCGCCGTGGACGAGGTCGGCGGCGCCGATGTCGCCGGCGCGCCGAGCCCTGCGTGTAGTCGAGGAGCGTGAAGGCCCGCGGGATGAGCCGCATCGGACCGCGGCGTAGGTGTCGTAGGTGAACGTGAGGAACGCCGTCGGCGCGTGACGGCGTTGCCGTGTCGGTGCCGACGACGAGGCGGTAGATGTTGCCGTTGTCGCCGAGGATGACGTCGGCGTCGTGGGCGTGGCCGTCGGCTCGTCGAGGTCGCCGTAGTTGTTGCGGACGAGCCGGATGCCGGCGCCGCCGAAGATCGTGTCGGCGCCGTCCGGGCCGCGCGGTCGGGCGTCGTCAGGCTGAACAGGTGTCGAGCTGCCGCCGATCAGGTCGTCCTGGCCGAGGCCGCCGAAGATCGACGTCGTCGCCGCCGTTGCCCTCGATGTAGTCGTCGCCGTCGCGGCCGATGCCGGCCCAGTCCTCGACCGACAGGCGGGTCGTGCGCACGTCGACGGTGATCGCGCCGGCGTCGTCGATCGCCGAGCCGTCGCCCTGGATCCAGTCGTCGCCGAGCTGGCCGAAGATGCACGTCGTCCTCGGCGCCGCCGGCGATGACGTCGTCGCCGTAACGTGCCGGCGCGGGGTCGCCGCGTCGTGGTCGAACAGCACGACGTCGCGCTCCTTGACGCCGCGTGGGTCGTCGTTGGCCGGTGTTCGGGTCGAGCTGCGCACGCGCCGGCGTGTCGCGATGTCGGCGCAGCCGGTGTCCGTGCGTCGAAGATCGCGTCGCCGGTGAGCACCTGGAAGCGCAGGCTGGACGATGTCGCCGGTGCGCAGGAGGTTGGCGTTGTCGCCGGCGATCACGTCGTTGCCGGCGCCGCCGTCGATGAAGTCGCCGGCGTCGCTGCCGCCGGCGACGTTGTGGCCGCCGATGAGGTCGTCGTCGCCGGTGCCGCCGTGAGCGGTCGCGTCCTGGCCGCCGATGACGCGTCGTCGCCGGCGTTGCCGCAGGATCGGCCGCCGCCCTGGCCGCCGATCGATCGACGTCCGTCGCCGGCGTTGCCGCGGAGCAGGTCGGCGCCGCCGCCGTCGCCGGCAGCCGTGTCGATCGACGTCCAGCGCGAACGGGTGCCGCGGTCGCCGACGGCGAAGTGACGGCGGCAGCAGCGTGTCGATCCGCGCAGGTGGTCGTCGTCGGGAGCTCCCGTCGCCGCGTCGGATGCCGTCGACGTCGCCGTGGTCGCCGAAGATCAGGTCGTTGCCGTCGTCGCCGGTGATCGATGTCGCCGCCGTTGCCGCCGAGGATGACGTCGTTGCCGTCGTCGCCGGCGATGACGTCGTCGCCGCCGTTCTGGGCGCAGACGTTCGCGTCGGTCCATGCGTCGTGATCACGTCGGGCGGCTCGACGCCGAGTCGGGCGTCGGCGTAGTCGATGCGGCCGTGGTCGCCGAAGACGAGGTCGACGCCGTCGTTGCCGTTGATGGTGTCGTCGCCGTTGCCGCCGCCGATGCGGTCGTCGCCGGCGTCGCCGGTGATCACGTCGTCGGCGCCGTTCTGCGGCTCGGCCGTCTCGATGACGAGCACGAGCGCAGCGTCGTCTGCAGGCGCACGAACAGCGGCGGCGCCGATCAGGTCGGCGCGCCCGGCGGGCACGTCCTGGGTGACGACGCCGTGGTCGCCGAAGATCATGTCGTCGCCGTCCGTCGCGCCGGCGCCGTCGCGGCGCCGGCGCTGCCGGCGCCCTCGCCGTGGAGCGTCGTCCTCGCCGGCGACGAGCTCGTCGGCGTTCGGCGGCCGACGCTCGTGTTCGGCGGTCGGGATCGTCAGCGTGCGGGTGATGCACGTCGACGTTGACGCCGGAGTCGCCGTAGATCTGGTCGATGCCGCGCTGGCCGAGGATCAGGTCGTCGCCCGAGCCGCCGGCGAGGAAGTCGCCGGTCTGGCTGCCGATGATCGTGTCGTCGCCCTCGCCGCCGTAGGCGGTGATGCCGACGGTCGGCAGCGCGCCGGCGCGCCGAGCTGCCGACGAAGGCGAGAGCGCGTGCGTCGATGACGTCGTTGCCGGCGTACACGTGAACGGGAAGGCGACCGGGAAGTAGAAGCGGTCGTCGGCCGTGCCGAACTGGTCGAACGGCTTGGCGCCCGAAGTCGACGGCCGTCGGGTCGCCGGGCAGGCCGCTGTACCAGAGGCCGTCCTGGCAGGTGTCGCCGTAGAGCACGAGCGGTGAGGCCGGGCCGCCGGCGGCCAGTGGTCGACGGCGCCGCCGGTGACGACGAGCGTGTCGCCGCCGATGCGCGTCGAGGCCGGTCTTCGGGTCGAGCACGGCGACGGTCGTGCCGCGACACCGTGCCCTGCGTCGCCGGCGGCAGCCGAGCACGAGCGTCGTCGTCGCCGGCGAACGCCGGCGATCGAGAACGTGCCGGCGACGCCGCCGATCGTCACCAGCTGGCCGAGGGCGAAGCCGGCCGCCGCCCACGAGACGCCGTCGGTGCGGGTGACTGGTCGTGCCGGCGAGGTCGAAGTGCCGTCACGTGCGAGCGAGCGAGTTGCCGCCGCCGTGGACGGTGGTGATCCGCCGTGGCCGACGCGTGGTTGGTCGACGCCGCCGGAGCGGAGTTCGCGGTGTCGATGCCGGGCCGCCGTTCGCCTCGGCGTCGGCCCGGCACCATCGTCCACGTGATCGTGAGGCGGTCGTTGCCCTTGCCGAGCAGGAGGTTGAGCACCTCGATCGTCGTCGTCGAGGCGTCGGTCGAGATCTGCCGCGGTCGTCGGGTCGACGCGACGACGACGCCGTAGCTGATGCCGCCGGGCACGATCTCGGGCTCGCCGAACATGCCGCGCCGAGCCGAGCGGCAGCGGGCCGGCCATGCCGAGGCCGGTGAGCGCCGTGGCCGTGAGCTCGCCGACCTTGTGCTCCTGGCTGGAGTCGTCGAACACGTTGAGCGTGTCGATCTGCAGGTTCTCCGGCGGCTGCGGGGCGATGCCGAGCAGCGGGCCGTTGCGCTCGCCCGGCAGCATGACGGCCGGCTGCAGCGAGCGGTCGGCGCCGGTGACGCCGCCCTCGACGGCGAGCGGGCCGCGGAGGCGGGTGAGCAGGTGCGGCAGCACCGGGAACGGCTTGACGTTCTGGCGGAAGAACGGGATCGTCGAAGAGCGGGTCGGCGTCGAGCGTCACGTCTGCGGCGACGTAGAAGTTCGCCGGCGTGAACGTGACGACGGCGGCGAGCTGGGTGACGGTGACGTGCGCCGCCGGCGGCGGCGGCGATCGCGTCGCTCCAGCGTGAGGTGCATCACGGTGCCGTAGGCGCCGGCCGGACCGTCGATCAGCGCGATCTTGTAGTCGCCGGCGTTGGCGCCGGTGGTGATGCGGATGCGCTGGCCCTCGAGGAAGCCGTCGGCGAGCCAGTTCGAGCCGTCGTTGCGGATGACGGCGTTGGTGGCCGGCGTCGTAGGTGACGGCGCCGGTGAAGAGGCCGCCGGTTGACCATGCGGCTGATCGTCGCCGTTGGTCAGCGTGCCGGCGCCGAACGTGCGTGCCGGCCGTGACCGGCGGCGACCGTCATCGCCGTGCCGGTCGCCGTCGATGGCCGTGATGCGATAGGTCGCCGTGAACCCGGCGACCTGGATCAGCTGGCCGACGGCGAAGCCTCGCGATTGAAGTTGCCGAACTCCGAGCCGGCGGCGCGGGTGATCGTGGTCGCCGTCGAGCGTCGACGTTGCCGCGGAACAGCGGCGCCGGCCGCACGCCGCCGATCTCCTGCAGGCGTGACGGGGACGCCGTCGATCGCGACGACGTCGGCCTGGCCGTCGGTGAGCACGGCGACCGTCACCGGCGCCGTCGGCTGCTGGGTGAGGCGGATGTCGTAGTCGTCGGTCGGCGCCGCTTGGGCGACGAGCGACGGTGCTGCCGCCGGACTCGACGACGACGACGTTCGGGCTGTCGTCGTCGTAGACGTCGACGCCGAGCAGCTGCTGCGGCGAACACGTAGGCCGCGTCGAGCGTCGAGTCGGTCGGCGTCGACGACGACGGTGTGCTGAGCACGCCGGTCAGCGGATCCTGGGCGACGGAGTCGTCGACGGCCCGCGACGCAGGACGCGCACGGCGGTCGTCCCAGTCGTCGCGCGGCCGTGAAGGTGATCGACGCCGTCGACCAGTCGAAGCGCGGCGTCGAGCGCTGCCGTGACAGACGAGCCGGCCGTCGACCGAGCGTCGAGCTGCACCTTGACGACGCTTGCCGGCCGCCGGCGCCTTGGCGAGCGACGAGCCGTGTAGCTGTCGGTCGAGCTCGCGTGACGGCGGTGCCCTCGATCACGATCGTCTGCGTCGTCGGCGTCGCCGGCGGCGTCGACCTGGGTGACGACGAGCCCGGCGTGCGTCGTTGTCCAGCACCGTGCACCTCGACGTTGCGCACGGCGGCGTCGTCGAATCGGCGTCGGCGGGTCGGTCGGCGATGACGCTGTGGCTGATCGTCACGACGCGCGGCGCCCTCGGCGCGCTGGTCGTCGACGGCGGTCACCCAGACCGTCTGGTCGAGGTTCCAGTTGCTGGCGTCGAACACGAGCACGAGCGCCCGGTTCGGCACCCAGGTCGCGACGCCGTTCAGGTCGATCGTGCGGTAGAAGGCGCCGCAGCCCGGCGTCGACGCCGCCGTCGCGAGCAGGATCGTGTCGCCGGCGGCCGGCACGGCGCTGCCGACCGGCGCGCGTCGCAGGCACGTGCCGTGCCGGCCTCGCTCCTCCGCGGCGAGCAGGCGGCCGAGACGGTGACGTAGACCGTGCCGGTCGGCGCCGCGGCGAGGCGGACGAAGTAGCGGTCGACGAGGACGAGTCGCCGCCGTCGACGCCAGGCCGCCCTCGCGCACAGCGTGAACGCCGTCCGGTCTCGCGTGATCGATCACGACGCCGCCGCGGCCGGCGTGGCGACGTTGTAGTCGATGCCGGGCGCGGGCAGGCCGTCGTAGCCGGGTCGCCGAGCTGACGAGGTGGTTGACGGCGCCGCTGGCGCCCTCGAGCTCGCGGACTGAAGATGTCGGCGGTGACGTCGCTGGCGACGTTGATCGTGTCGCTGCCGAGGCCGCCGATCACCCGGTAGAGCACGCCGAACGGCGTCGACTGGACGAAGAACTGGTCGTCGCCCTCGAGGCCGTCGACCTCGACGCACCTCGACGGTCGCGTAGCGGACGTTGAGGCCGGCGCCGAAGACGCCGTTGTCGGTGATCACGATGTGGTCGGCGAACTCGGTGCCGAGCACGACGACCTTGTCGAAGCCGTTGCCGCCGTCGATCGAGACCGGGGCGTTGATGTTGTAGCTGATCTGGTCGGCGCCCTCGCCGCCGCGGATCTGCGTCTGCTCGGCGGTCGAGAAGCCGCCGGTCGTCTTCGGCACGGCGACGCCGTTGCCGTCGAGCGGGCACGGGTCGGCGTCGGCACTGATCGTGCCGTCGGCGTTCGTCTCGGCGAGGGCGAAGGCGCGGACGACGAACAGGTCGTTGCCGTCGTTGCCCTCGAGCCGCAGCTCGGCCTGGTTGCGAGTAGACGGTGAACTGGTCGTCGCCGGTGCCGCCCATGGCGACGAGCGGCGCGCTGGTGCCGGGGCTCAGGTAGCCGCGGGTGGTCGCGACGGTGTCGAAGGCGTCGTTCGGCGCGTCGACGTTGGCCGGCCGTCGCGCTGGAGGCCGTAGATCTGGCCGATCTGGAAGCTGTCGTTGCCGGCGCCGCCGTCGAGCGTCGTGATGGCGCTGTTGTCGTCGACCGCGAAGAGGTCGTTGCCGCCAGGCCGTAGACCATGAGGCGGCCGTTGATCGTCGGCGTCGTAGTTGATCCGCTCGACCGCGAACGAGCCGGTGCGCGATGTAGCCGTCGCGGTCGCGTCGTGCCGCTGCGCGCCGGCGACGTCGCTGTGCAGCACGGCGACGAACGCCGGCCGCAGCGCCGTGCTGCTCGCTCGAGCAGTACGGCCGGCGCACGCGATCGACGTGACGCGGCGCAGCAGGAAGATGTCGTCGACCGGCTGTTGTTCTGCGCGCGTCGAGGCCGTCGTGATCCGGCTCGAGCGTCGCGCCGTAGACGGCGATGATGTCCGCGCCGCCGACTGCGGATCGGCCGACTCGGCCGGCGCCGGTGTCGAGCACGTTGATGACGTAGTTGCGGTCGGCGCCGAGGCTGCCCGTCGGTGAAGATCTCGTAGACGTCGTTGCCGGCCTGGCCGTCGAGCGTGAGCGTGTCGGCCGCGGGTCGTCCGGCGTGCTGAGGTGGTCGACGACGGTAGAAGTCCTCGCCGTCGCCGCACGGCGCCGGCACGCCCGGCCGCACGGCGTCTCGTCTGTCGCGGAGAGGTTCTCGCTGCCGAAGACGCGCGTGCGCGCGCCGAGGAAGCGTGCGGTCGAACGTGAAGTCGGTCGACGTCGACGTGGCCGAAGACGAGCGTCGACGTCGGTCGTGCTCGGCGGAGCCGCCGAGGTCGAAGAGGCCGCCGAGCGCGACCGGCGAAGAGCATGTTCGTGCCGTAGCGCGGCGTCTGCGTTGGCGCCGGCCGGCGTGCCGTTCGGGTCGGGGTTGGCCGCGTCGACGGCCGGGGCGAGCCGGTTGGCGTCGCCGTGGATGTAGATCGTGCCGCCGGCGACGATCTCGGTGGTCGCCGGAGCGACGACGTCGTCGCCGACCCAGAGCGAGATGTCGACCTTGGCCCAGATGCCGGAGCGGGTCTCGGCCGTCGGGTCGGTGGACGGGGCAGCGAAGAGCGGCGTGCTCTGGTCGATCAGGCTGTCGCCGTCCACGAGCAGGATCAGGTCCTGCGGCTGGAGATCTTCGAGGTCGGTGGTCGGTGGCCCGCGTGGCGCGGCCGTGTCGGGGACCGTGAGGCGGACGTCGCCGGTGAACGACTTGGCGGCGAGCACGCTGAGCTCGTCGTCGGTCTCGGTCAGGTAGATGCTGAGCGTGGCCTGGGCAGTACAGCCGGCCGGAGCTCGGCGCCGCCGTTGGCCGAGTTGATGTCGAAGTCGTTGCCGAACTCGCCGATGCCGCCGCCGGTCGCGCCGAGGTCGATGCGCAGCGCCTCGACGTTCGGCAGGTCGATGCCGAAGGCGTCGACGCCGGCGCGGCGGTCGAGGATCGAGCCGGCCCGGGTGGTCAGGGTGACCTCGGTCACCGCAGACGGGGCCGGCCCGGACGTGACGAGCTCGACGCGCAGATCGCTGAGCGCGACGGCGTCGACCAGATCGCCGGTCTCGTCGAGGTAGATGCCGCTCGTCCGCGTTCGGCCGTTGAGCACGCCGAGCGTGGCGCGCGTCGTCGACGAGGTCGATCTCGAGGAAGTTGGCCGGCGTGCCGATCGTGCCGGTCGGCGCGTGCAGCGTGATGTTGACGCCGGCCACGTCGGCGGGCTCGGTGCCGGCGCATGCCGCCCGGTCGAGGCCGGGGCAGTCGGCCGGGTCGGCGTCGAGCATGTCGCCGAGCGGCACGGTCAGCTCGACGTCGCCGAGGCGCGACCGGATCAGCCCGATCCGCATGTCGCCGGCCACCTCCTTCACCCAGACGTCGCCGTCGACGTTGACGTTGAGCCAGCCGGTCGCCGCGCGTCGGCGAGGTCGGTGTAGGCGGTGACGCTGATCGTCGTGGCCGAGCCGCTGTCGGCGGCGAAGCCCGCCGAGGTGCTGTGACCGGCGACGTCGTCGATCCAGATGTGCCGGCCGGCGACGAGGCCCGGGGTCTCGAGGACGGAGATGGCGTCCCGGTTCACGTTCACGACGAAGGCGTCGATCGACGTGAAGGCCGGCGGCGTGGCGTTCGCGTTCTTCAGGAAGTGCAGCGACTCGAGCGGCCCGCGGTCCTGGATCGCGTTGTGCAGCTCGAAGATGTAGTGGCTGTCGACGCCGGTGGCGCCGCTCGACGACACGTAGGCGGCGCGGTCACGGAACGGCCGTGCCGACTTCGGTCTTCGGGATCGTGAAGTGGATGCTGTACGTGTTCCGGTTCGGGATGTGGTTGACGAACACCTCGATCGTGCCGCCGACGTTGCCGCCGACCTGGTGGAAGCTGTCCTCGAGCACCAGGTTGACGTCGCGCCCGGCGACCACCGAGTCGATGACGATCGTGAGCGCCTCCGGCGCGTGGTCGATCCGATCGAACACCTGGAGGCTCAGGTACGCATCCCCGCCGGCGAGGGCGTTGATGGCGACGTTGCGCGTGCCGGTCGGGTCGCCCGGGAACTCGGGGATGATCGTGCTCTTGACCAGGTCGACGTTCACGCGCTGGGCGTCGGTGCCGCCCGGTGTCGGGCTGTTCGTGTCGTTGCCGCCGATGTGGCCGGCGGTCGCCTCGATGTCGAGGACGTTGGTCTCGATCTTCGCCGTCGTCGCGCCCGAGAGGATGTCGCCCTGCTGGTTCAGGATCCGCGTCCAGCCGGTCGGGTTCACGACGGCGCCGTCGATGTACGACGTCGGTCGGCGTCCCGAGCTTCTGGATGTCGACGGTGATCAGGTACGGCGAGATGCTGTGGCGGAGGTCGAACCCGAAGTCCTCGTCGAAGCTGCCGGCGCCCTGGATCGTGGTGATCTGCACCATCGGGTCGCGGCCGGTGCGGTTGATGACGTCGACGCCGAGCAGGTGCATCTCGCTGTCGGCCCAGTCGATGATCGTGACGCTCTCGAGGTTGTCGCGGAACACGAACAGCGGCCACCGCGGGCTGCCGTCGGCGCGGGCCTGGTTCGGCGATGTTGCTGCTCGGCCCCGAAGAAGATGTCGGCGTAGCCGTCGTTCTGGATCAGGACGAAGTAGTCGGTCCCGACGTTGTCGCCGAGCCCGAGCGGCTGCGTCTGGCCGGCGTCGGCCCAGACCGACGACGTTGTTCATGGCCTGGATCACGCCGTTCTCGTCGACGACGAGGAGCGGGCTGCCCTGCCGGCCGCCGAGCACGATCACGTCGGCGTCCCAGGCGATGTCGTTCACGTCGTCCTCGACGCTGCTCACGGCGACGTACAGCGCCGAGCGCCGGGTCGGCGGCCTTGTCGTACCCGGCCAGGGTGGCGCCCTTCTGGAGACCGGAGCCGTTGCCGTTGCTGCAGGCAGCCGGAGCGGCCGGGCAGTCGATGGTGCGATCGGCCCGGCCCTCGCTGCGTGACCCGACCACCACGAGCACGTTGGCGTCGGCGTCGATCGACTCGGTCGACGTCGCCTCTTCGATCTCGTCGGCGTCCTGCGGCGGGATGAGGGCCACCGCGAGGACGTCGGCGCTGGCGTCGGTGACGAGGTCCGGGTTGGTGGCGGTGATGTCGACGCCGCGGTAGCCGGTGATCTTGGTCAGCGCTCCGCTGGCGGCCCCGTCGAGGTTGAGCCCGATCAGGTTCTCGACCGTGGAGTTGATCTTCACGACGGCGTCGGCGAACGCCACCGCGACGCCGAAGAGGATGGGGTTGATGGCCTTGGCATAGGCCACGGAGTGGCCGGTCAAGGACACTGCCTGGGCGTTGATGTCGACGGAGTTGCCCGTGATCGTCACGCCCTCGCCGATGCGGGTGCGGGTCGTCCCGGTGATGTGCACGCCGGCGTCGTCGCCGTTGTGTGTGTTGTCCGCGTCGGCGCCGGCACCGACGCCCCACGACTCGGCGTAGACGTCGTTGGTGCCGCGGGCCGACGACAGGGCGTAGATGCCGATGGCGTCGACGGCCGTGACCGTGGCGCCGTCGCTGATGTAGGCGTTGTTGGCGAACGTGACCTTGGCCGACGTCTCCGAGTCGTTCGCCGAGATGACACCGCCGCCGGTGGCCCGTCCGACCGAGTCGACCTTGTGGTTGGAGTTGACGACGACGATGACGTCGTCGCCGGCGTTGATGGTGGTGCCCTGGCCGACGTAGGCGGTCGTGTTCGCCGCGCTCGTCACGGTGCTCGCCCGGACGAGTGCCGACCTGGAAGGCGCCGCCGCTGCCCGTGTTGGCGTTGGACGACACGTCGGTGTTGGCATCGGCGCTGATCACGACGCTCCCGCCGGCGTCGCACGAGCTGGCCGGCGATGTAGGCGGTGACCGTGGGCGTCGAGGTGAAGGTGGCCTTGATCTCGTCGCCCGAGACGAAGCCGCCGTGCGCGCCGTAGGACGAGGCGCCGGACTTGCCGTCGCCGGACGGGGCCGAGGACGCGCTGAGCGAGATCCCGGCGCCGCCGGCGCCGCCGAAGGTGTGGGCGCCGAGCGCCTGCGCGGCGGGCCGCGTGTAGTCGACGGTGAGGTCGAGGTGGAGCGTGTGCATGACGCCCGCCGTGCCCTGCTCGAGGTCAGCAATACGTAGGTCGGCCTGCCGGCGCATCTACTTCGACGGTTCGTCTTGCTATGCCCGCCTCGTGCAGTGTGGCGCGATCCATTCATCGACCCGCTTGCGTACACCTTGTACCCCGTCGGGGAGTCCGATGGTCCTGTGCGCTAGCCCAATGGTTCCGAGGCGTGGGCGGCGATCACCTCGGATGCAAGTCGTCGCGCAGAGGTTGCAACGCCGCTCGACGGCGTGAGCGCTGCCTTCGGAACCGTCGACACCAACGAGCACGCGTGCGGGCCACGCCGCACGCCCCGAAGCCGGGACGGTAGCGAGCACCCGGGTGGTGTGGTCGGCGAGATGATGAGCAACGCTCCCCAGGTGCAAGGCGTGCGATAACTTCCGGTCCCGTGCGTCCCGGTCACAAGAAGGTCGACGTCGCCGCGCTCGGCTGCGTCGAGGATCACGCTTCGAGGATCGCCGTCGAGAATCTGGGCCTCGTACTTGATTCCCGCTTCTCGGGCGCTGGAGCATTCGTCGTCAAGGTTTTGGCGCGCTTCCACCACGCAGACGTTCATAAGTAGGGTGGCACCTCGGCTTGCGACGGCTTCCACGCCGAAGCCACAACGAGGTCGGCGTCGGTCGCCTGGGCGACGCCCGCCGCCCACGCGACCGCGACCTGGCCGCTCACCGACCCGTCGGTACCAACCATCAAGCGGTTCATCACACCGAGCCTCCGAGCTCGGCGTGCCATGGATCGTACGCGCCTACTCGAACTGCGGCGCCGGGTACGAGCACCGACAGCGAAAAGCCGCAACCCGTTCCGCAACCGTGTGCACGAGATCTCCGACACAGGGACAGCCGACGGCTTGGGCATGTATTCGGCCCCGCGAGCACGGTAGTACTGAAGCTGTTCATGCAGCATCGCCGCACGATCAGGTTGCGTCACGCACCAAAACTGCCCGATCCGCGGCGCGTCCTAGGCGCTGTTCCTTCGGGGCGAGGGTGCCTCGGGGGGGACCAGCACCACAGGGAGACCGCTTTGGTGCAAGACCTTGAGCGCGGTGGTACCGAGCCGTAGGCCCGAGAAGCCGCCCAACCCGCGGGTACCGACCACGACAAGGCCTACTTGTTCCCGGATCCCCGCTTCGGTCAGTGCCGCCACCGGCTCCTTGTGGAGCACGAGCGCACGAGTGGGAATGCCCGCCTCGTGCAGTGGCGCGATCCATTCATCGACCTGCTCGCGTACACCTGTGTCGCCCGTCGTGGAGTCCGATGGTCCTGTGCGCTCCCCGAATGGTTCAGAGGCGTGCGCGGCGATCACCTCGGATGCAAGCGGTCGCGCGAGGTCGCGACACCACTCGACGGCGTGAGCGCTCCCTTCCGAGCCGTCGACCCCCACGAGCACCCGTGCGGGCCACACCGAGCGCGCCGAAGCCGGGACGGTGGCGAGCACCCGGGTGGTGTGGTCGGCGAGATGATGAGCAACGCTCCCCAGGTGCAAGGCGTGCGGATGACTTCCGGTCCCGTGCGTACCGGTCACCAGAAGGTCGACGTCGTCGCGCTCGGCGGCGTCGAGGAGCACGCTTCGAGGATCGCCTTCGAGAATCCGGGCCTCGTACTTGATTCCCGCTTCTCGGGCGACGGAGCATTCGTCGTCGAGGTTTCGGCGTGACTCCGCGCGCAGACGTTCATAAGTCTCGGGTGGCAGCTCGGCTTGCGACGGCTTCCACACCGAAGCCACGACGAGATCGGCGTCGGTCGCCTGGGCGACGCCCGCCGCCCACGCGACCGCGACCTGGCCGCTCACCGAACCGTCGGTACCAACCATCAAGCGTCTCATCACGCGAGTCTCCGAGCTCGACGTGCGGTGAAATCGTATGCGCGGTACTCGAACTGCGGCGCCGGTAACGAGGAGCTACAGCGAAGGGCCGCGCACCCACGGGCCGTTGCGGCCGGGATCCTCGGCCAGGACGGGTGCCGCGGCGAACCGCGACTCGACTGTGTTCAGGCCTCTTTGACCACCGAGTACCAGACCCGTTCGGCGACCGTGTGCACGAGGTCTCCGATGCGGGACAGTCGGCGGTATACCTCGCGGCGCCCGATCACCTCGCGGAGGTCCGGGACCTGGAGCAGCGCCGACATCGCCGGCCGGTATGCGTGCTCGACCCGGCGCTGGCACTTGATCGCGGCATCGGCATACTGGGTGGCGTCCTCCTCGGTTCGGAGACAGCGGAACGCGTCGGCAAGGTGCCCCACGGCGTCGGCGAGGAGCATCACCATCTCGTGTGTGGGTGCGTCTGGTTCGATGTTCATGACGTCCATCTCACGCACGAGGTCCTTCGAAGCGTTGAGCACTTCGTCGAGGTCGGCCGACAGCGTGTAGAGGTCCTCGGCGTCGAGCGGCGGTGAGAACGCGTCGCGGACGGCCAGCCACAGCTCGCGTTTGGCGTCATCGGCGCGATGTTCGCAGTCGCGGACTCTGTTGGCGGCGGCGGTTTCCCCGTTTGACCATGCAACGAGGGCGTCCATTCCCTCCACCGTGATCGCGGCTTGGTTGCGGAGCATTGTGAGGAGATCAGGGTTCTCGGGCAGGAACCAGCGTCTCGTAGTCACGTGAGCCACCTCCACGGCAGCAGCGCGACGACCGCGAACACGGCCGTTGCGGGAACGGTCACGAGCCAGGCGATCAGGATGGCCCGCACCACGCGCCAGCGCACATGGCGCCAGCGGCGCCGTCCCCCACCGACGCCTACCACCGACGACGCCACGACCTGGGTCGTGCTCACGGGTGCACCGATCACCGACGCTCCGAGCAGGACCGCGGTGGACCCGATCTGGCTCGAGAGCGCATCGAGGGGACGGATCCGGATGATGCGCTGGCCAAGCGTCCGCACGATCCTCCATCCGCCCAACGCGGTCCCGGCGGTAAGTGCGGCACCGCACACGAGTTCGACCCATACGGGCGCCGCGAGGTGTGAGAGCTCGCCACCCGACACGAGCAACAATGCAACGACACCCACGACCTTCTGCGCGTCGTTGGCGCCGTGACCCAGCGCAAGACCTTCCGACATCAACCACTGCCCGGCGCGCACTGGACCGCGTACACGCCGCGTGCTCCGCCGCGCGGCATGGCGCAACGCCCGGTCGACCAGGAGCCCCGCCACCAAGCCCACCGCTGGCGCGATCGTCAGCACAGCGGCAACGCCGAGCACACCGACGGGCTTGATGCCGTCAAAGCCGCCCCAATTCACCGAGCCCGCGCCTCCCTCAGCGAGCGCGGCGCCGACGAGACCACCCAGCAGCGCGTGTCCCGAACTCGACGGCAGACCCCGCCACCAGGTAAGCCCGTTCCACGCCACCGCCCCCGTGAGCGCGGCACCGAGGACCGTGAATCACCTCGTCCGACGGTACCGTGACGATGCCCGCAATCGTGTTCGCAACCGCGCTACCAAGCAGGATCGGGCCCAAGACGTTGCCCGTCGCCGCCAGGAGCACCGCAGTACCAGGGCGCGCGGCCCGGGTCGCAACGAGCGTCGCGATCGCGTTCGCCGCGTCATGAACACCGTTGGTGAACGCGAAGGCCAAAGCCATCCCCACCGCGACAACAAGACCGGCGCTCATCAATGAATTCTCGTCCTCGCGCCGTCTCGATGTCGCTAAACCCGACCCGAGGTCAAGGACGCATCAGCGATGGCCATGCGCCTCACCGGTATCGGGAGTCAATACGCAGGATCAACCGCTGGGGAGGCGCGAGCGGGCGTCCGACGACCCGGATGTGAAGCCGAAGCCTTCTCCGGAATGTCACGAGTACCCGCGCCGCTCAACGGCGCCTGCGGCGGACCCGGCCTGTGCGACGAGCCCAACGCTCGACCTCTTCCCACGACCAGATGAGTCCGATGGATAGATACGCGATGGGCTCCGGAAAATCCTCGTACCGCCGGCGCCACGTGTGCACGTTCTGGTGGTGTGAAAGGCCCAGCCGCTCCGCGATTTCGGCAGCGCCAACAAGATCCGACGGCCTCAGTGAACGCTGCCACTTGACTTCGATCGTAGTCAGGCGTATGGTGTGCAACACGCCCACGACCGTAGTCAGTGGGTATGACAACAGAGGGGATGGCCCCGGCGGTGCGGTAACACCCCGGGGCCTGGCCAGCACCTGCATAGGAGGTACTGACATGGCCAACGGTAACGGGCGCTCGGACGCGCCCGACGAGCGGGACGAGCTGCCGCCGGGGCTGTCGGCGTGGTTCGCGATCGAGGAGTGCGTGGGCGAGACGCTCGACGCCCTTCGGGCCCTCGGTGGTGAGACCGAGCAGGCCGTCGCCTTGGTCTCGGGGATGCACCAGACGGTGAAGGTCTGGTTGTCCTGGGAGCTGTGGGCGGCCTTGCTGGATCCGGGGCAGTACACACCCGACGGCCTGCTGCGGGCGTTGCTCGACGAGGGCGTCGACGTTCGTCAACTCCCGAGATCCGGCCCGGCCACACCGCCGCAGACGGGACGTGCCATCGAGTGGCGTGCCTTCGAAGGGGGTGGGGGCCGTGGCTAGGGCGGGCCGGCAGGGCGCCCGTGCGACCGACGCCGAGTTTCCCGACGGCGCTCGCGGCGTGGATCGCCCGCGACGGCGACCTGGTGGGGGCCCTGCGTGGCGCTTCGACGCCTCGGGGCTGAGGGTGCCGATGCGCTTCAGGCGGTGCTCTCGGTCCGGCGGGTGGCGACGCTTCGAGCGAGCTGGCAGTTGTGGGAAGCGCTTGCCGAAGGAGACGGCGAGGACCCAGAGGAGCTCTTGCTCAGGGTGCTGCCTCTGCACGTCGTCGAGCGGGCGCGTCGAGCGCTGTGGGGGCCGTCGTGGCGTGACGGCGACTCGTCCCGACCCGGCTCAACCGCTGGCATCCGCCTAGCTGCAGTCATCCTCAGAGTGGTCGAGCAATTCACACCCGCCAGAAGGACGCCCCGGTCCTGTCGGTTCCTTCAAATCACCCCCGAAGAGGTGAACCGGGCTTCTTCGGGGAGTGGGGAGTGGTGGGTCGGGACAACGAGCAGGCGAACTCGAGACGTCGATTCGAACCGGGGTCGTTCGCCGGGATCGCGGCGGATCGGAGGCGAGGTTATCGCTGCGGTGGTTGCCGAGGACCCCCTTGAGGCTTGGCTGCTCCTTACGGTTGAGGACGTCTTGCTAGTGGGCGCCACGGACGGCGTGCTGTCCCCCAGCGCCGCCTATGAGGTCGCGACTCTCGTACTTGGTCCACTTGGTCGATACCGGCGACTACAGCGAGACCACCGTCGCGAAGGCGGCGGGCCTGATCGCCCGCTTCATCAAGTACACCGATGTGCGCTACGGCATCGCCGACGTCCGCAACATGCGCCGCCAGCATGTTCGGGCGTTCATCGAGGCGCCGTTGCTTGGCGACGAGCTGCGATCACCGGCAGAGCGCACGAAGGAGAACCGCCGGTGGGCGCTCGACCGGTTCTTCAAGACGCTGCGCAGTCTTGACCTGTACGACGGTGACCCGCTGCTCGATTCGGAACGCAGCGATAGGCCATCCGCTTCGGTTCGGCCCCTCCTTGATGCCGAAGTTGAGCGCTGCCGGATGTTCACGCGTGGTCGGAGCGACGACACGATCGGGCCGGTCAGGTGGGCGATCGTCGAAGCGACCGCCACCGCTGCCGAGACCCCCCGCATGGTTGTCGCCGACTATGACTCGGCGAACGGCCGTCTCTGGCTGCCGAGTGCGAAGCGCGGGGTGTCCCGATGGGGCTATCTCACGCCCTGGGGCGTAGAAGCTGTTGAGCGCCGCACCCAGGAACTCGGCTCGGACAATGAGTTGGCGCTGCTCGCCTATGCGGGCACCCGGACTGCTGCCAGCCAGCAGGCAGCCATCTCATGCGCACTGCGACGGGTGCTCGATCGGGCGGGACTTGCCAAGGACAAGACCGTTCAGCCCAGGTCGGTACGGGCCTGGGCTGGGCTGCGCGTCTATCACGAGACCCACGACATCGAACAGGTCGCGCTCGAGTCTCGGGCTGCGCAGCCTCGATGACGCCCGCCGCACGATCGGCATCCCCGCACCCGAACGCGACGAACCGCCGGACCATCGGAGAACGCCGCGGTGAAGGTCGTGCTCACCGAACGGCGGCGGACGCCCCAAGCCGAACTTGGCGTCAGCACCCTGACCGTCATGCGCGCCCTGTTCTCGTGCGACGAGCTGTACGAGTACGCGTCGATCGTGCCCGTTCCCGATCGCGACCTGGGCGGGCGTCCGCGCCCGTACCCCGACTACTTGTTGATCGCCGTGGGCGTACTGAACGACGAGTTCGGCAGCGCTCGCAAGACCTTCACCGAGCTGCACGACGACACGAACTGGAACTGGTCGCTGATCCGCGGCCTCGTCGAATCCAAGTTCCCCGCCAGCCCAGACAAGCACCTACCAGAGAACGCTCCGCACCGCACGTGGTGGATCAAGCGCCGCAACTGGATCATCGAATGCAATGGCGTCCCCCAACTCGTCGAAGCCACAAGCGCATCGCAGCCGCCACCATGCAAGAGATCGCCCAACACAGCCCCGCGCCCCGTGGCACGCGCAGCCGACCGCAACCGGCCGATCTGATCCACGCCGACGGCAAGGTCCTCACCCCCCTGCTCAAACAGCCCGCCGGCACGACCCGAACCGTCGAGTACATGGACACCGAGACCGGCGAGATGACCGTCGAGGAGCGCCTCGTGCGCACCGACCCCGACGCCAAGACCCACATCGTCGGCGACGGCACCCAGGTTCACGGCTCCAAGTTCTGGCACTGCGCCTGGCGGGGCGACCGCCCCCACGAACGCGGTCATCCTCGACGTCGCCCACGTCCCAGGCGTCAAGAACGAAGCCAACAGCGAGGCCGACATCGCAGTCCGAGAACTCAAGTCCCTCGCACTACCGGACGGAGTTCATGGCGTACTCACTGACGCCGTGCTGCGAGGTACTCACATCGACGAACTCCAGCGCGATGCAGGACTGTTGGTGATCAGCCCGGTCGTCGCCGGCAAGGTCAACCCGAACAGCGGAGCTCGCATCGAAAAGGACGGACCGCTCGAGCAAGTGACCTTCGAGTACCCCGATGGAACCTCAGAGACGGTCGACATCTGGCACCGAGCCGGCCGCGCTTGTCAGCGCATCATCACAGGCGATGCCGAGGTTGTCCTCCAGCCCCTCGAACGGCTCGAGACCCAGAGGCGTTCGAACACTGACGGCACATACCGCTTCTACGCCGTCTACAGAGTGCCCGACCCTCGCGGCGGTGCCCCGAAGACCGTCCGAGTGCCCACCTGCACCAACGATGACGACCGCGCCGCTGGCTTCAACCGGGCCGAGAACGTCCGCCAGATCCCTCCTGGCGACCCGAGCTACCAACGCGTCTACGGACGGCGCGAGGACGCCGAGTCCATCAACCGCGGCATCGACGACCACGGCTACCTCCAGCGCGCCCGCAGCGTCGGTGCCCAACGCCAGCTTTTCGATCTGCTCTGCCACGCCATCCGCACCAACGTGATCGCACAACACCTCTACGGACAGGCCGCCAACGCCCGCGCCCCCGCCGCCTGACAAGTCGACGTCAACTCGGCGGCACGGCTGCTACAGCGCGCTTAGACCGCGCAAGACGACGAGATGCCCAGGCTCCTCGGCTACCGTGAACCTCGATCCCACACCACGGAGGCTTGCGAGACACGCAGGGAGGTTTTTCACCAAGTTCGTCACCGCGTTTCTCACAGGCCCCAGCCCCCGTAGCTCAGGGGATAGAGCGTCGGTTTCCTAAACCGTGCGTCGCAGGTTCGAATCCTGCCGGGGGCACCAACAGACCCGCAGGTCAGCGCGCTATTTCCGCGGCGCTGGCGGGAAGCTCCACCACGTTCGGTACGCGGTTAGGTCGCGAAAGTCCGCGGCGGCGCGAGCGGCGGCGTCGATGCGTTTCGCGACGGCATCGAGCTCGTCACCGACCTGTCCACTCACACCACCCGGTCGTTGCCGCCGTCGATCGGGATCTGCGCTCCCGTTGTCTTCGCGAAGGTCGGTGAGCAGAGCGCAACGATCACCGCGGCTACGTCCTGACTCGTCACTTCAACACCGAGCAAGTTGTTCGTCTTGTACTCCTCGATCGTCAACCCGTAGCTGGCAGCCCGGGTGCGTAGCGTCTCCTCGTCCCAGATCGCGGTGTCGAAGACCGCGTTCGGGTGGACGATGTTGACGCGGATGTCGCGTTTGGCCCACTCGAGCGCGGCCACGCGCGCCAGCTGGGTGAGCGACGCCTTCGACGCCGAGTACGTGGCCGCACCCGGGCCCGGTGCCGCAACGTTCTTCGACGCGTTCACGACGACCCGACCACCGTTCGGCGCGCGACGCCAGGAGCTCAACGCTGGCGCGGAGTACCGAGAGATTGGCGTCGACGTTCACGGCCATCACGCGGCGCCACGCTTCGAGCGAGAGCGACTCGACGGGGCTCGAGGGTGGGAACACACCGGCGTTCAGGACGAGCATGTCGAGTCCGCCGAAGCGGGCGACGCCGAGCTCGAGCGCACGCTCGATCTCGGCTTCGTTGGTTACGTCGCACTCGATACCGAGCAGGTCGGTGGTTGTCGACTCCGTGATCACGGGGTTGCGGTCGAGGGCAATCACCGCCGCGTCCTGCGCCGCGGAGTGCCTCCACCGTCGCGCGTCCGATGCCCGAGGCGCCACCGGTGACGAGGGCGACCTCGCCAGCGAACAAGGCCGGCGCGCCGGCCCTGGCGAGCTTCGCCTGCTCGAGCTCCCAGTACTCGACATCGAAGAGATCGCCCTCCGGGAGCGCCTGCCACTCCTCGAGTGCATTCGCCCGTTCGATGGCGTCGAGCGTGTGCAGCGCTATGTCGGACGCGATCGCGGCGTTCCGGGCGGTCCGCCCGACCGCCAGCAGGCCGAGCTCGGCGTCGATCACCACCCTCGGGGCGGGGTCGAGCATCACGAGCGGCTGCGCGCTGCGGGCGCGATGACGGTCGAAGTAGGCGCGGTAATCGCGCGCGTACGCCTCCACGTCGCGCCCGAGCATCGGCACGCGCTTCGTGCGGATGACGTGGTCCGGAGTCATCGGTCCACGACTCGCGAGCTGCAGCGCGTCGGGTCGCGCCAGGAACGCCCGGGTGCGTGCCGTCGACGTGGTCGTCACGACCATCGGCGCGCCAGCGACGATCGAGATGTCACGACGTAGTGTCGCCCGCGCCGTGCGAGCGCGGCCCGAGCCGTCGTCGTCTGGGTGAAGCGTCGCGAGGTCCACCGCCGCGACTTGGCGAGGAAAGCCTCGGCGAGCGTCACGAGCTCGATCATCCGGTCATAGGACTCCCGCGCGCTGTCGCCGAACGAGAAGAGGCCGTGGTGGAGGAGCACCATACCGATGGTGTCGTCGCGCCACTGCGTCTCCAACTCGGCCGCACATCGGCGCGCGAGTGCGAAGCCCGGCATGACGTAGTCGACGATCACTACCCGGTCGCCGTAGATATCCTCGACGAAGGCGCGGCCGCTCGGCGTGTTCGTGATGCTCAACAGCGCGTCGGCATGCGTGTGGTCGACGTAGCGCGCCGGGATCAGCGCGTGCAGGATCGCCTCAACAGACGGGGCAGGTGCATCGGCGCTCGTGCACGCCAGCTTCAGCTGCTCGGCCATGGTCGCGTCGCTCAGCTCGGGCAGCTCTGCGAGCTCGAGCAGGTCGGCAAGGCGGACCGGCGCGAAGCCGGCGGCGGTGATGGTCGCGAGGTCCGATCCCGATCCCTTCACGTACAGCACGTCGGCCACCCGGCCGAACACATCTGGCTCCCGCAGCTTCACCGAGGTGTTCCCGCCGCCGTGCATCACGAGGGCGCGCTCGGCCCCGAGCAACCGCGATGTGTACACACGCAGCCCCAGCGGGCCGTCGAACGCCGCGCTCTCGGTGTCGGACCAGAGGCTCCGCACGGCACGCAGTCTGACAGAGGGCTCACTCGCGCCAAGAGACGGGTTGTCCGAGGCTTGCGCAACGACTGCGCGCATGGGCTTGGACCATCCGGAAGCTCACAATGGACGCCGGGGTTATCTCGGTCGACTGCCAGGCGCGCCGCGTGGATGCCGGCCCAGGGCAAGTGTGGGGCCTTTCGGCATCACACCTCGGGGCGCTATGGCGAGCTAGGCAGGAGAACACAGCGGAGCGACGGTGTCCGTCTCAGCGACGTATCATCGGTGACTCATGACCGACGCGCCGCTGCTCACGATCACCGACGCCGCCCGCGACAAGGTTCTTGATGCGCGTGCCGGTGAGCCCGATGCCGACTCGTTGGCGTTGTGGGTCGACGTGAGCGGCGTAGAGGGCAATTCATTCACCTACGACATGTACCTCCGCCCGGTCGACGAGGCGGGTGCCGACGACGCCGTGCAGTCCGACCTCGACATCCCGGTCGTCGTGCCCGGCGAGAGCGCCGACAAAGTCCGGGGCTCGACCCTCGATCTTGCGGGCGGCGGCATGGTGCTCCGAAACCCGAACAGCCCCCGCCCCGCGCCCCCGACCGCAGCCGCCGAAGCTCCAAAGGACCTCAGCGGTCCGGTCGCGCAACGCGTCCTCCAGGTGCTCAACGAACAGGTCAACCCGGCGATCGCCGCCCACGGCGGGCGCGCTGACCTCGTCGCCGTCGAGGGGCCGGTCGCCTACCTACACCTCAGCGGCGGGTGTCAGGGCTGCGGGATGGCTGCCGTCACCCTGCGGCAAGGCATCGAGGCAATGATCTTCGAAGCCGTGCCCGAGATCACCGAGGCGGTCGACGTCACCGACCACGCCAGCGGCACGAACCCGTACTACGAGCCGGACTGACCAAGCCCCGGCAGGCGAGCAGCGTCCGGCCGACACCCGGCTCGCGACACTCAGCCTTGGAAGGCGGAGCATCGCGATCGACCGGCGCCGGTTCAGTCGGAGCCGCTCTGTGCGGTGACGGCTCGTACCACTACGCCGACCCGGACGGCGTCGATGGCGCCCGCGGTATTGGACGTGTACGTGATGAGCGGGTCGGCCGCCGCCTCCAAGGGCGCGCCTGGGTCGACGGTGAAGTGGACCGCGAATGTCCAGAGTTGCCCCGGAGCCTGGTCGGTGAAGGTGAAGCCGCCGCCGGTTACCGCGGCCGTGACGTCGTAGTAACCGACGAAGTAGTGGATAGTGATGGGCGCCGAACTCGGCGGGGCGGCGATCTTGATGTTGTCGGTGGTGGGGCTGTCGTTCTCGAGCTGCACGGCGAAGGTCCACGTCGTGCCCGGCTGGACGGCACGGATCCTCGTCTGGCCGGCCGCGTCGCTGTTGTACACGTTGTCGCCGGTGATTTCGCCGTCGCTTCTGCGCTTGATCCGACCGTCGGGCTGGCCGAGCGCGAACGAGATCGGCGCGTACGCCACCGTCCCGGGAATGACTTCGAAACCGGTGAACTCCGCCGCACCGATGACGCAGCTCTCGACGGCGCAGTTGACCGTGCGACCGAGGCTCGGCACGAAGATCAACCGCCGCACGAACACGCTTCCACCACTGAAGTCACCCGAAGACACGGTGGTAGCCGAGCCAGCGATACCACCGTTGGCGCAGTCGTTCACGCTCGGCGAAGCCCTTTGAATTGCCTGACAATACGCGACCGCGACATTCGGGCTGAATCCGGCCCCATCAACCGCGACCGTCTGCCCGTCCATCAGTCCGCTGCTCGGTGTGACCGTAAGACTCCGCGCCGCAAATGCTGGCGGCGCCCACACGACAGTGAGACCCACGCACACGGCCGCCATCAACGTTGCACGCCAGGCCATCTTCATGGTCCACCCCCAGCGTCGCTTCCACTCACCGAAGCACTGGCTCTAAGACCCGTCAACAGCGACGTAGTCGCTCGGGTGGGACCGTCGCGTTCGGCCCAGAACTGCCGATCTGTTCGGCGGCTCCTAAGAACATTTCGGCACGCCGCGGCGGGCGAGCGTGGCTTAACCGGGAGGAAGTCGAGTAGCGCTCTTGTCGCAGGTTCGAATCCTGCCGGGGGCGCTACGCGATACCTGTTCAGAGGTTCCCGAGCGACGATCCGCCGAGACCGGTGAACGCGATGAGCGATACTGCGTACGCGACGACGCTCAACGCCTGACGCCGGCAGGACAGGCGCTGAATCTGGCCGCGTGTCGGGCGGTTGCTGAGGCCGTAGCGTGGGTATCCCTCTGCGGAATGCCCGTGGGACCCTGCCCTCCGGTCGAAAGGCGACTCTCTTGAATCAATACACCGGCATCACCGATTGCTACGACCTGCTGATGCGAGGTGGTTACTACGACCACGACACCATGGCCGGAGCCGCCGATGCAGTCATGGGAGACCGGAAGAAGGTGCTCGAACTGGGCGTCGGGACGGGGCTGTTCGCGCAGAGCTTGGCCGATAGAAAGCCGAACTGCGATATCACCGGAGTCGACTTCACGCCGTCCATGCTGGAAATCGCGCAAGAGCGGGTCGGCGCTGACACCCGGTTGATCGAAGCCGACGTGACCTCGATGGACCTCGAAGACACGTTCGATGCTGCGATCTCGAGCGGCGGCGTTTGGGTCATCATCGACGCGGAGGACGAGTTTCTGCTCGGCACCCACCTCTCGCACCGTGACCAAGAAGTCGAGGGACTCAAGAACGTGAGCGCCCACCTCGAGTCGGACGGTCTGCTGCTCCTCAGCATCCAGGAGATGCATCGCGATTTCGACCTGACGCTGCCCGATGGCGTTGTCTACTCCCAGCGGATCTCCGGCACGAAGGAGACGGAGGAGCTGGATGAGCACTTCATGATCGAGAAGCAGTACAGCTTCACGCAGGACTCCGAGGTCATCGGCGAGGAGACCTTGAACCTCGGTTTCTATCGGCAAAACGCGATGGACGAGATCCTCGGTGAAGCCGGCTTCGAGTTCGAGCGCATCGACGACGACCGGCAGTTCTTCGTGTACTCGAACCGCAACGAGAGCCCGGCGGCGAGCGCGTAAGCCGAGTCCCGACGACGCTCATCCTCGGCCCGACGGCGGGCGAGCACTTCACGGATTGACAGCACCTGAGGGCTCCGGTACTTTCCGTATCAGTTAATTAGCCTCTCCGGAAAGTGCAGAGGGCGAGCCGTGACAATGACGATCGACGAGGACCGGCTGAGCGAGACCTTCGCCGCACTGGCCAACTCGACGCGGCGAGCGATCCTGGCCCGTCTCGCAGACGGCGCGGCGACCGTCAACGAGCTCGCCGAGCCGTTCGAGATGACGCTTCCGGCCATCTCGAAGCACATCAAGGTGCTGGAACGGGCCGGGTTGGTCGTACGGGGTCAACGAGCCCAGTACCGGCCGTGCGCCCTCGACGCCGCACCACTCGAGGAGGTCTCGACCTGGGCCGAGCAGTACCGGCCCGTCTGGGAGGCCCGCTTCGACCGGATGGACGACTACCTCACACAACTCCGACCGCAACGAAGGACAGGCGAACACGATGACTGACAGCAACGGTTCCCAGGACGCGGTGATGATCGAACGCAGCTTCGATGCCCCGGTGGATCTCATCTGGCAGATGTGGACCGACCCGGAACATTTCGCGGCGTGGTACGGCCCCGACGGCGCCACCATTCCCGTCGCGAAGATGGACGTGCGCGTCGGCGGCACCCGTCTGGTGTGCATGGAGATGCAAACCCCGAACGGCCCGATGCAGATGTGGTTCACCGGCGAGTACCGCGAGGTCGTCGAGAACGAGCGACTCGTCTACACCGAGTCCATGTCCGACGAGAACGGCAACGTGCTGTCGCCCTCGGACATGGGCATGCCCGAGGGCCATCCCACGACGACCGAGGTTCGCGTCGAGCTCGAGGACGTCGGCGGCCGCACGAAGATGGTGATGACCCATGCCGGCATTCCCAGCGACTCCCCCGGTGCCGCCGGATGGACGATGGCGCTCGACAAGCTCGCCGCCCACGTCGAAGCACACAGCAACCGATAGCTCATTGGGTTGTCAGTCCGAGTCGGCGAGCACAGCCTCGATTCCCCGGACCTTGCTGGCAACGAGCACGGGGTTGGTGTCGCGGTAGTAGGGGATGCCGAACGCGCCGGTGAGTACCCAGCCCTTCCCCGCTCCCAAGTGGCGTCGTCGACGCCGATCGTGTCGCGGTAGGCCTGGCGCGCGTCGGGTGGGAACAGGCTCCACGCCGGCTCCATCTCGATGGCGGGATCGCCGACGCCGCAGCTGCCCCAGTCGATGACGGCGGTGAGCTTGCCGTCTCGGGCAAGGAGGTTGAGATACGACAGATCGCCGTGGAACCAGACGGGTGGGCCGTCGTAGTCGGGGGCGGTCACGACCCGGTCCCAGACTTCGATGACGGCATCGCCGTCGATCTCGCCTCGGACACCGGCGATGCCCGTGCGCACCATCTCGTCTGCGAGACGAATCGGAAGACCACGATGGTGCTTCGGTCCGCCGGTGGAGTCGATCGATTGGAGCGCCCGCACGAACGCGGCGAGATCGAGCGCGGCTTGGACGGGATCGTCGAGCCGGTCAAGGGTCGCCAGTTCGCCGGGCAGCCACTGCACGACACCCCAGGGGTACGGAAACGCCTCCTCCGGCTCGCCGGCCGCAAGGGGTAGAGGCACGGCGAGCGGGAGGTGCGGTGCGAGGACCGGGAGCCACTTCTGCTCCTTGGCCACGTTGTCGACCGACCAGTGGATGCGCGGAAGTCGCACCGCCAGGTCGTCACCAAGACGGTAGATCGCATTGTCGGTGCCGGCCGACGGGACACGCTCGATGGAGAGCTCGGCCCACTGCGGATGCTGGGACGCGAGCAAACGGCGCACGAGATCTGCGTCGGTGTCCACCTCGTCGTCGTGCATTCGCGGCTGCGACACGGACGTGCATTCCAGCGGGCGGACCGGCGAGTTTCCATCGAATTCCCGGACGTCCCGCGCGCGGTCGACGGCTGCATCGATATACCGCGCGCCGGTCAATCCCAGGGAACCGGAGCGCCCCATCGGTCGAGGAACGTCGTCTCCGACGTCGGCTTGCGGACGTTCGGGCCGAAGTTGCCCTGCGGATAGCCGAGCGGGACACAGAAATGGAAGCCGACGTCGTTCGGGATGCCGAACATCTCGTGGAAGCGAGCCATGACGGAGGGGTGAAGGGTCGTCGGCACCGAGCCGATGCCGACCGCTCGCGCCGCGAGCATCAGGTTCTGCACAGCAGGGATAACGGAGTCGGCCGGCCCGTTGTGCAGCGCCAACGCGAAGACGACGCAGGGGACGTCTGCCATCGCGTCGGCCAATCCGGCCGCGGGGTGGAACGGCCGTGGCAGATCCTCCCACCGCCGGAACCCCTCGTCGCGGCGCTTCGCCCACCACGCGTCGTGGTAGAGCGCGCCGAACTCCCGAATGGTCTCGCTATCGCGCGCGACGAGAAATCGAGCGAGCTGCTGGTTCCCGCCGTTGGGTGCCTTCACCGCAGCTTCGAGGATCAGCTCGATGTCCGCCAACGGAATCGGGTCGGGCTTGAACCGTCGGATCGATCGCTGCGTGAAGATCGCTTCGCCGAGCGGCATCGACAGCCGGCTGTAATCCATTGTCATCAGCCGTCGTGTGCCGCGCGTGAAGCTCTGGATGAGGCGGCGGAGCCCGGCGGCGAAGAGCTCCTCGTCCCGGGCGGGGTCGGTCGCCGGCACGTCGATCGCGTCGTCGAGCGCGCGACG
Organism: uncultured Actinomycetes bacterium; assembly: GCA_963768605.1. Lineage (GTDB taxonomy): Bacteria > Actinomycetota > Acidimicrobiia > IMCC26256 > JACDBD01 > JALZAA01. The sequence goes on from CAVYIP010000002.1 coordinate 51,449, forward strand.
AGCGTCGGCTCGCGGCTTGCGCGCGTCGGCCCCTCGGCCGCGGGGACGGCCGGGTCTGCCGGCGATGCCGAGTTGCTCGTTCGCGACGCGCCGGGTGGCCGCGAAGAGCACCGCCCCGATGGTGAACGACGCGTACGTATGGAAAGGAGATGCTCGCGTCCTCGCCTTGCAGGCCGAGGCGCTCGAACACGACCGCGAGCAGGCCGAGCAGCTCGGTCATGAACGCCGTCGTCTCGGGACTGGCGGCGAGGAATGGCGCGATGCGGTAGTGCCGGCCGAAGGCCCGACGGGTCGCGATGCCGGCAGCGACGAGCACCTCGGCCGGGTCCTCGTTGTACGGGTCCGGGAACGCGGCGAGGAAGTCGCGGGTCGCCTCCTCCCACACGAGCTCGGTCGCGGCCTGGACGATGGCCGCCTGCGACTCGAAGTGGTGATAGATCGCCGACGGCGCAACGCCCAGTGCGGCCGCCAGGGCGCGAATGCTCGGAGGTTCCGCTCCTGTGTCGAACTGACGCAGCGTCTCGGCCGCGATCTCCTCGCGGGTCAGGGCCCGGTCACGGCCCTTGGCGATCCTCGCCATGCCTCCCGCCCACGTCCTCCCCGGAGATTGATCCAACGACGATCATACCGCACAGCGTTCGGTAAGCCCAGCCGGCCGGTACACCCCGGATGCTCGAACGTCGTGTAGAGAAGAAGGGGCATGGCAGACACGAGCGTCGAACAACGGGACGAAGGTCGCATCGAGGCGCGCGTGCCCGCGTACCGCTTCGGCATCGTCCTCCTCCTGCTCCTGGCAACGTTCATCTTCCTCGCCGCGGGGCCCACCGGCGATTGGGTGCCCCTCGTCGCCGTCGTACTGCAGGGCGCCACGCTCCTCGCCGCCTTTAACGCCTCCGGGGTCGGTCGGCGCTTGTGGCGCCTCGCGCTGGTCGTCGTGCTCGCCGCGCTCGTGTCGGCATCGGCGGCGGTCTTCGTCGGCGGCAAGTGGATTTCCGGAAGCCTCTTCCTGCTCAACCTCTTCCTCGTCGGCGCCGCGCCGGTCGTGATCATCAACTCTCTGGTGCGACGTCGCGTGATCGACCTCCGAACGGTGCTCGGTGCGGTCTGCGTCTACGTCCTCATCGGGATGATGTGGTCCTTCGCGTTCACGGCCATCGGCACCTTCGATTCGAGGGCGTTCTTCGCGCAGCAACCGAATGCGACGGTCGCCGACTACCTGTACTTCAGCTTCGTCACCCTGACGACCACCGGTTACGGCGACCTCACTGCGGCGCACGGCTTCGGGCGCGCGCTCGCGGTGCTCGAGGCGCTGATCGGCCAGCTCTACCTGGTGACGGTCATCGCGCTGCTCGTGAGCAACCTCGGTCGCCGCGCCGTGCTGCACAGCAGAATCGTCGGACGACCAGGCGGGAACGGCTGACCGTCAGTCAGGTGCGCTTCACCCCGACCGTGATCTCGCCGGCGTAGCCCTGGCCGCTCGGCGTGACGGCCAATATCGCCGACGCGGCGCCCGCGTCTGCGGTAGATGTCGTCGGCCGAGTTGCGCACATCTGGCGTTCCGCGCGAGCTGTACGGAGCGCTCCCGTACACCTTGTCGGTGAGATCGTCGTCGAAGAACAGCTGGCCGGTGTGCACGACGGACCCGCCGACGTGGACCTTCATGTGGATGTGCACGGCACGGCCGCGGTACCAGCCGGGATAGATGGTCTGGAACTGACCGAGACCGTTCGCGTCGGTGACCTGCGTGCCGCGCAGGAACGTCTGCTCGTCGGTCGCCGACTGCGCTCCGCCAGAACCCCGCCGGGACCACCGCCACCGGCCTGGCTGAAGCCGGAGTAGACACCGCCCGCATCGCAGTGCCAGACGTCGACGGCGGCGTCCTTGATCGGCGCGCATCCCGTCGCGTCCACGACCGTGATCTTCAGATCGAGCGGCGTCCCGTCCTTGCCTTCGGTGATGTCGCTCCGGACCTTGTCGAGGTCGAGGTAGAAGGGCCCTTCGGTCGCCTCGGGAGTGAGCACGCACGCCGCCGACGAGCCCGTCGTGCCGGATGCGCCCGCCGACGTCGTGCGTGTGCTCGCGCTCGACGATGCGTCCTTCGACGACGAGCCCCCGGCGCACGCCGCCGCGACGACACCCGCACCGAGGCCGGCGAAGAGCCCCATCGCCTGGCGGCGGCTCAGAAGGTCACGTCTGTCAGCCATGCGTGAATCCAACGATACGCACCTGAAGACGGCCTGAGGTCCGCCTGAGACCACCCGAGGAATCTGAGACATCACGGGCAACCGGCCGCGCCGTCGCGGGATTAGGTTCTCCCCCCGAGGAGGCGGCGGTGGCGTACCGGATCGGTGGATGGGAGAGCTTCGCGCTGGCGCAGGTCGGTGCGTCGGCCGCGCTGCTCGGGCTCGTGTTCGTCGGCATCTCCATCAACCTGCGCGACATCATCGGATCGGGCTCGCTCGTCCACCGCGCCGCCGAGGCGGTGATCCTGCTCGGGAGCGTGCTCGTGACGGCGACCGTCGTGCTGGTCCCCGGTCAGCGGAGGGACGTGCTGAGCACGGAGCTCATCCTGCTCGCCGTCGCGCTGTTCGCCATCGTGTTCTACCTCCAGCGGGACGCTGTCGCGCAGCCCCGATCCCGGCAAACCCGGTCCGCCGCGGGGATCGCTCGCCATCCGACGCGTCTTCGGTCTCGGCACCGCCGCCCTGGTTGCGGTGGCCGGGATCACCCTGGCCGCGCAAGCGGGCGGCGGTCTGTACTGGTACCCGGCCGCGGTGCTCGCCGCGTACGTCGGCGCGCTGACCAACGCGTGGATCCTCCTCATCGAGATCCTCCGCTGAGCGGGCGCGGACGTCAGGGGTCGACGCGGGCAGCGCGCGCGTCGACCTCATCGGCGCCGGCAACGCCGAGGTCGACGACGAGGTCGGTCAGCGCGACCGTCCACGATTCGTAGTACGGCCGCGTCGGGTCGGCGTCGATCGCGGCGATGAGACGCCGGCGGAACTCGTCCCAGTCGAGTCCGCGCTCCTGCACCACGGCGAGCGCCATGCCGAGCACGCGTCCCTGCCACGGGGCGTCGAAGACGAGCTCGCCGTTCTCGCGCGGCAATGCAGCCGCTCCCGCCATCCGGCGCACGTCGGGTCGAACGAGCTCGGTCATAGTCGCGCTACGCCGATCATCGCCGTCGCGGGTGACGGTCGCGGCAAGCTCGTCCTCGCCGCTTCGTTCCGTGCCCGGCGGACGCGCGGGCAGCACGAGATAGCGCATCTCGGCGCTGGAGTCCCACACCCTGATCTCGACGTCGTCGGGCACGTCGCACCCCATCTCCGCGAGCAGGGTCCGCGGCTCGCGGACCATCCGGGATCGATAGGGCGGGCTCTTGTACCAGGTCGGCGGGAGGCCGAGCACCGGCCACGGGTAGCACGAGCACAGCGTGCACACGACGACGTTGTGCACGTCGGGCGTGTTCTCGACCGCGACGATGTGGTCACCCTCGGGGCCGCCGATGCCGAGCTCGGCGATCGCCGCGGAGCCGTCGGCGAGCAGCCGCTGCTTGTACTCGGGATCGACCCAGGCCCGGGCGACGACCTTGGCCCCGTTCATCGGGCCCGATGTCCTGCGCGTACGCCTCCACCACCTGGTCGATGAACTCGGCGCTGACGATCCCCTTCTCGGTCAGCAGCTCCTCGAGCGCGCGGGCCCGGCGCTCCACGTCGCTGAGGGGTGCGGGATGGTGCCCGTGGTCGTCGCTCATGTCACGCCGGCTCCAGGTACTGCTCGTACAGGTCGACGTGCACCGGCGCGTTCGCTTCTGCGGCATCGGACCACAGCTCGGCGGCGTCGAAGCGCACGCCGTACGTGGGGTCGAGCACGCGTTCGCGGCGATGCGCCTCCACCTCGGGGATGGGCGCCGCCACGTCGATGCGCGCGACGACACCGCGGCGACCTCGTACGTATTGCGGGCAGCGGGTGTGACCGCCGAAGTGCACGTCGCGGACGCGCACGGCGTCGCCGACCGCGAACCGCGGCGTCTCGCGCGGCGACGCGGCGTCGACGTCGTCGGCGTCGACGGCGGGTGGCCGTGACAGCGGGAACTCGGTCACGCGGGCGTCGAGCTCGTCGCGGGAGATCATCCCGTCCTCGACGAGCAGCGTCGCGACTGCGGTGAGCCAGTGCTCGAAGTACGAGGACGTCAGATAGTGGCCGGGGTCCATCCGCTCGATGGCGTGCCGGAACATCGGCGTGTTGAACCCACCGGCCCCGAGCGCGCCCCCGGCGACGGCGAACGTGCGCGCCTCCCACTCGCCATGGAAGGTGGGCTCATCGGGCTCGACCTCGACGGGCCCGAAGCCCTGCATGCCCCCGAGATCGTGGACGCCGTCCACGCCGGCATCTTCGCATCGCAACCCGGATCGTGCCGGGACGGATCGGGGGCGTTACCATCCTGTTCGCACCATTTGCCAGGTCTGCGCACATCACCGGGGGGTCGGCATGGCCAGGTTGGGTCGGGCACTCGTCGTCGCGCTCGCCGCGATGCTGCTCACGCTCGTCGTCCCCGCGGACGGCAGGGGCGCGCAAGCCCCCGCAGAGCTACGTCGCGTTGGGCGACTCCTACACCGCGGGACCGATCATCCCGGTCCAGCAGACCGATCCGCTGGGCTGCCTGCGGTCGGACCACAACTATCCCCATCTCGTCGCGTCGGCATCGGGCGTGAGCAACTTCCGCGATCCGAGCTGCAGCGGCGCCGAGACCGAGGACATGACGCATGCCTCAGGGCGTGAGCCCCGGGCCGAACCCGCCGCAATTCGACAGCCTCGCCGCCGACACCCAGCTCGTCACAGTCGGCATCGGCGGCAACGACATCGGGTTCTCGGAGATCATCGAGAACTGCTTTGCGTCCACCCCGTCCGGCACATCCGTGCCAGGACCACTACGTGGTGAACGGCCACGACGAGCTCGCCGACCGGATCGACGCGACGGCGCCGGAGGTCGCCGCCGTTCTCGACGGCATCCACACCCGCTCGCCGAAGGCGCGGATCTTCGTCGTCGGCTACCTGGCGATCCTCCCCGAGAGCGGGCCGGGCTGCTGGCCGCTGATGCCCATCGCTCCTGACGACGTCCCCTACCTGCGGGAGACCGAGAAGAAGCTCAACGCCATGCTCGCCGCACAGGCTGCCGCCAACGGGGCCAAGTACGTCGACGCTTACGCCGCGAGCATCGGCCACGACGCGTGTCAGCTCCCGGGCTTCCGTTGGGTCGAGCCCGCGGTCCCGACGACACCGGCGGCGCCCGTGCACCCGAACCTGTTCGGCATGCATGGGTACACGGCGGCGGTGCTCGCGCGGATCAACGAGCGAGGCTGAACGCGTCCCATTTGCGCAGAGGTGGGCGTTGAGCAGGCGTGTTCGGTCCCGCACACTCTCCGAGACCCGTCACGTGGGTGACGCGGCGTCCTGAAGGGAGCGTGGAGTGCTGCTTGCAGTTTCACCGTTGACGCCTGGATGGCGAACGATCTTCTACCTGATCGCGGTCGTTCTCTTCCTGGGCGGCTTCTTCGGCTTCAAGCCGGGAACACAGCGAGTACGGCTCGACAGTCTGGGGCTGGCGTTCTTCGTCTTCCCGTTCTTCTGGGACGCCTGGTCGCAGTTCTAGGAGTCGCGTGCGGCGTCGAGGTGGTCCCGGTAGCTCATCGGGAGGAGCTCGATCAGCTGGCCATCCGGATCGCGGATGAAGATCGCGGACACCGATGTTGGTGTCGGCGACCACCTCGCCGCCGTACTCGGGGACCCGTGCGCACACCTCGTCGACGTCGTCGACGGAAACCGAGACGTGCGTGAGACCGGGTTCGTTCATCACCCGCTCGCGGGCCGGCTTCGTCCCGCCTTCGAAATGCAGGAGCTCGAGGACGAGCCCGTCACGGCGGAGGTAGAGGGCGGTCATCCCGACCGGCGTCGGGAGGCGGAGCAAGGTGCTCGACGGATCGTCGGGAGGGTGCAGCTCGCGCTCGACCTCGAAGCCGAGCAGCTCCTCGTAGAACCGGCGCGAACGCGCCAGATCGGTCACGCAGTGCCCGAGGTGGTTGAACGCGACGCCGTCGGCCATGCGGACCGAGGCTACCGACGGGCGGGCTGGAGCACGGTGCGATCGAGGTCGGCGACGCGGGCCCGGCCGAGCAGGGTCATGGCGGTGACGAGCTCGTGGCGGAGGATCTCGAGCACCCGGCGGACGCCCGCCGTGCCGGCGACGGCCAGGCCGTAGCAGGCGGGGCGACCCACCAGGACGGCGCGGGCGCCGAGCGCCAGCGCCTTCACGACGTCGCCGCCGCTGCGAACTCCGCCGTCGACCGCGACCTCGACGTCGCCACCGACCTCGTCGACGACCTCGGCGAGCTGATCGAGGGTCGCCGGCGCGCTGTCGAGCTGGCGGCCGCCGTGGTTCGACACGTACACCGCGGCCGCGCCGGCGTCCGACGGCGGCGCGCGCGTCCTCGGCCGTGAGCACGCCCTTCACCGCGAACGGCAGGTCCGTTCCCGCCATGACGTCGGAGAGGCGCGCCCATGTCCACGGCGGCTCGCGCTCGCCGGCGTCGTCCATGAATGCGCGGGCAATCGAGCTCCGCTCGAAGTTGGAGATCTCGACGGTCGCTCCCGGGTGGCGGAGCTCGCGGCGCCGCACACCGACGACGGGTACGTCGATCGTCACGCAGATCGCCGAGTAGCCCGCGTCGGCGGCGCGTTGCACGAGCTCGACGAGCACACCTTCGGGATGTCGAAGGCTGAGCTGGAACACGCGCGCTGATTCCGGGAACGCCGCCGCCAGCGCCTCGAGTGTGTGCTTGCCTGTCACCTCGGGGACGACTGCGAGCGTCCCGTTGCTCGCCGCCGCTTCGAGCACGCCGCGGTATCCGTCGGCGTGCAGGAGCGTGTCGCCTGAGAACGGTGCCACGAGAATCGGCATCGCGAGCGGGATCCCGAGGAACGTCGTGGACGGGTCGGCGGCCGGTGCGCCCGTCAGCATCCGGGGCCGCACGAGCCACCGCCTGAAGGCGCGCCGGTTCTCCTCGAGGGTGTGCTCGTCCTCGGCCCCGCCCTCGACGTACGCGAGCACGTCGGGCGGCAGCGTCCGGCGCGCCTCGACCACGGCGTCGTCGAGGACGACGAAGGGCGGCGGTTCAGGAGCGGGCGCGCTCATCGAGCCACGTGCTCGTGGCCTCGCCGGTGGCGGGACGGACCTCGTCCAGGAGCGGCTGTCCGTTGCGATAACGACCGAGGTTCTCGACGAACAGGTCGGCGAGGCGGCCGTGCCGCGCGAGCCCGCCGGCCGACGAGTGCGGCGTGAGCACGACGCGAGGATGTTCCCAGAACGGGCTGTCGGCCGGCAGCGGCTCGGTCGCGAACACGTCGAGGATCGCGGCCGCGGGCCGGCCCCGGTCGAGCGCGGCGAGGAGCGCGGCCTCGTCGACGAGCGCGCCGCGTGCGCCACGTTGACCAGCACGGAGTCCGGCGCCATCGCGGCGAGAAACCGGTCGTCGACGAAAGCGGCGGTCTCGGGCGTGGCCGGCGCCGCCAGCACCACGACGTCACACCTCGGGAGCTCGTCCAGGAGCGCCTCGCGTGGAGCATCTCGTCGACCGGCTCGCGGCCCGTCGGTCGGCGCCGGTGTCCGAGCACGCGTGCACCGAGCGCACGGGCGCGCTCGGCGACGGCGGAGCCGATGGAGCCGACCCCGATGACGAGCCAGGTCGTGCCGAACATCTCGCGGAACTCGTGCGGGCGCCACTCGTGCGCGGTCCTCGCGGCGGCCCACTCCTGCGCGCGCTGGAAGTGCGCGAGCACGGCCTGGATCACGTACTCCGCGATCGGGATCGCGTTCACGTGCGCGCCGGTGACTCGCACGCCGCGCTCGAAGAGCCGGTCGTAGAGGGCGATGTAGCCCGCCGCCGGAGACTGGAACCACCGCAGCGACTCGAGCGACAGGAGCAGCTCGAACCATGGGGCTGCCCCGCCCCGGAAGAACATGTCCCCGGTTGCGAACGCGACCTCGGGCTGAACGGCGCCGGCGTCGACCTCGCCGCCGTCGACCGTGAGCCGGCCGTCTCGGTGCATGCGGACCTGCTCGACGTCGGGCTCGACGCGAGCAGCGCGTTCGTCGAGCAACCGCCCCGCGTTCTCGGTCACCAGGACCAGCACCCGATCGGTCGAAGCTGCGGCTTTGCGACGACGGCAGCAAAGGGGCGGGGGTCAGCGTAAGGGTTGCGGTCCTGACGACGCGCTTGCCCGGCAGCGGCACGGTGCTCCTACGATGGGCGTGCACGCAGTGTCAAGGGCAGGAGGAAAGCATGCGACCCGTGCACAAGGAGCTCGCGGAGCCGGTCGCGGGCTTGCTCGGCGCCGCGACGGTCGACGGGGGTCCCACCGAGGAGCAGGTTCCTGACCCGTCAGGTCGACGCCGGCTCGCGATATCGGTCGCGTAGCAACCGCTTGTAGATCTTGCCGTTGTCCTGACGCGGCAGCTGGTCGACGAAGTCGACGCTGCGCGGGCACTTGTAGTGCGCCAGCCGGTCGCGACAGAACTCGACGAGCTCGTCGGCGAGCTCGCGGCTCTGCTCCGCGCCGGCGCGCAGCTCGACGACGGCGAGCACCTCTTCACCCCACTCCGGGTTCGGGCACGCCGATGACGGCGGCGTCGGCCACGGCGGGGTGGTCGAGCAGCACGGCGTCGACCTCGGCCGGGTAGATGTTCACGCCGCCCGAGATGATGAGGTTGGCGCTGCGGTCGGTGAGGAACAGGAAGCCGTCGTCGTCGACGTAGCCCATGTCGCCGAGGGTGAAGTGGTCGCCGCGGTAGGACGACTGGGTCTTGGCGCGGTCCTTGTAGTACTCGAACGGGACTTCCGAGGCCTTGAACCACACGAGCCCGACCTCGCCGGGCGGCAACGGGTTCGCCTCTTCGTCGGCGACGACGACCTGGTCCTCGGGCACGGGCTTGCCGACGGTCCCCGGCTTCTGCAGCCACGTGCGCGCGTCGACCAACGTGCCGAGGCCCTCGGTGGCGGCGTAGTACTCGTTCACGACCGGGCCCAACCACTCGATGAGGCGCTGCTTCACGCCGACGGGGCACGGCGCCGCGCCGTGCAGCACGTTGCGCAGCGACGACACGTCGTACCGGGCGCGCACGTCGTCGGGCAGCGCCAGCAGCCGGTGGAACATCGTCGGGACCATGTGCGTGTGGGTGACGCGGTGCCGCTCGATCAGCCGCAGGGCTTCTTCCGGATCCCATGCCGGCATGACCACGACGGGGACGCCGGCGATCAACGGCGCGTTCATCGAGAACGAGAGCGGCGCGGCGTGGTACAGCGGCCCGGTGCAGAGGTGGACGTTGCCGTCGCGGTACGTGGCGCGCGCGAGCGTCACCGCCGTCGGCGAGGGACGCCTCGTCGCGGAACACGCCTTTGGGCCGTCCCGTCGTGCCCGACGTGTAGAGCATCTGTGATCCGAGCGCGGGGTCGTCGAGATCGTCGTCGGGCTCGGCCGCCACCGCGGCGTCGTAGTCCTCGAACCCGTCGATCGAGCCGGCGACGGCGAGGCGCACCTGTGCTCGCGGCGCTCCGGCGGCCGCGCCCCGGGCGACGGCGTCGAAACGAGCTTCCGCGACGAACGCCCTCGCCTCGCAGTCGTCGACGATGTAGCCGGCCTCGTCGGCGGTGAGGTGCCAGTTCACGGTCGTGAGCCGAAGCCCCGACCGCTGGGTCGCCATCAGCACCTCTACGAACTCGGCCCGGTTCGAGCACAGGAGCGCGACCGCGTCGCCCCGTCGAACACCGCGGCGGCGGAGCGCTCGCGCCAGCCGGTTGGCCCGCGCGTTCAACTCGCCGTATGTGATCGTCCCCGCGGTCGTGATCAAAGCGGGGGTGTCGGGTCCTCGCGCCGTGTGCCATGCGACCGCCATCCCGCGATCTGCGAAGGCCAGCAACTCGTCGAGCTCGGCGTCCACGCCCACTCGGCGCCCCCTCGTGCGGTGAATCCCGGCGGCGGTGACGATAGTCCCGGGTACCGTCAGAGCGGAGTGGGCAGCGCATCGGAGTACGTCTTCGGCGATACGGACGCGGCGGCTCGTCGACTCGACATGGTCGCCGAGTACTGGGCCTCGCCGAGCACGGAGTTCCTACGCGAGGACGTGCCGTCGGGACCGCGGTTGGCCCTCGACCTCGGCTGTGGACCGGGGCACACGACACGACTCGTCGCGGCGGTGACGGGAGCGACGAAGACCGTCGGCCTCGACACATCGGAGGTGTTCCTCGCCCGGGCGCGGGCCGGTGCGCCCGCGGGCGTGGAGTTCGTCCACCACGACGTGATGGAGCTGCCGCTGCCGAGCACGCCCGCCGACCTCCTGTACGGCCGGCTGCTCCTGTCGCACATCCCTCGACCGGACCGGGTCGTGCGGGCGTGGATGAGCCAGCTCGCGCCGGGCGGGGTGCTCGCGCTCGACGAGGTGTCGTGGATCTCCACCAGCCAGCCGGCGCTCTCCCGCTACCTCGAGCTGCTCGAGGACCTGCTCGCCGTACGCGGGAGCGCGCTCGCAGCGGGTCCGATCATCGACGGCCTCGACGGCGGGACGGACGGGCGGAAGCGGTCGAGCGTCGGAGCGCATCCATCCGGTGCCGGCCGCGGTGGCGGCGGAGATGTTCACGCTGAACCTCGTGACGTGGCGCGAAGAGCCGTACGTACGCGACGCCCACAGCCAGGAGGAGCTCGACGACCTCGACGCCGAGCTGCGCGAGGTCACGCGCCGACCCGGCCGCGCCACGATCACGTGGGGAATGCGCCAGGTGACATTCGAACGAACCGGCTAGCTCAGTTCTGCCGCATGTCGAACGCGATCTTGATCGCGGCGCTGCGGTCCTGGGTCGCCAGCGCCGTGAACGCGTCACGCCACTCGTCGAGCACGAACGTGTGCGTCAGCATGCCCGTGAGGTCGACCCGTGCCTTCCCGCACGAGATCGAGGTAGTGCGCGATCCCGTGCCGGCGCACGCCGTCGACCTCCTCGAACCCGAATGCGTTCGAGCCCACGAGCGAGAGCTCCTTGAAGTACAGCGGCGTGTCCTCCCAGAACGTGGGGCCGTGCACGCCGGCCTTCACGAGCGTGCCGCGAGCCTTGAGGACGCGCGCGCCGACCTCGAACGTCTCCTGCTTGCCGATCGTGTCGTACACGACGTCGATCTCGCCCGGGTAGGCCATCGGCAGCCCGTCACTCGGCTGGAGCACGCCACCCGACCACGACGCCGCCTCTTCGATGACGGCGTGCGCAGGCTCGTGCCCGATGACGGTCGCGCCGAGCTTGCGCGCCAGCGCAGCCTGGGCCTCGAAGCGGGCGACGACGAGCACCTCGACGTCGGGGTAGAGCGTGCGGAGGATCGCGGTGGCGCACGTACCGAGGGCGCCGGCGCCGTACACCATCACCTTGCCGCCGGGCACGGGCGGATGGCGGGTGATCGAGTGCAGGCTGACCGCGAACGGGTCGGCGAAGACCGCGAGCTCGTCCGGAACCTCGTCGGGAACCTTGAAGAGCTGCGTGTCGTGGGCGGGCATGAGCTGCGCGTACCCGCCGCTGGCGTCGCGCGACGTGCCGGTGTGGATGCCGGGCGCGATCGGGCCGACGCCGAAGCTCCAGCACAGGCTGAGGTCGCCGGCCTCGCACGCCGGGCAGATCGGGTCGACGCCGCGCGGCCGGCACGACAACCACGGGTTCAACACGACCCGGTCCCCGATCTCGAGCCCTTCGGCCTCGGGGCCGAGCGCGACGACGTCGGCCACGACTTCGTGCCCGAGCACCTGCGGGAGCGAGAAGAAGCCCTTCATCGGGTTGTCGGGGGTCGCCACGTTCACCCAGTCCATGAACACCTGCTTGGCGTCGGACCCGCAGACGCCGGTGAGCCGGGGACGGGTGACCACCCAGTCGGGCAGGAGGAACTCGGGGTCGGGGAGGTCGACGAGACGCATCGGCGTCTGCGCCAGCCCACGGAGCAGGTGGTTGTCGTCGCTCCGGTTCGGGTTGTGGCTCGGGCGCCACTCCGTACAGCAGGCCTTGCATCCACTCCCCCGACGTCGACGACTGACGGCGATGTCAGCTTACTGATCGACTTCCGAGGGACGTCAGACGCGTTCGGCGAGCTGCTCGTAGTCGACGGCGACGCCGTCGGCGTCGGTGCCGAACTCGAACCGGCCGTACTCGTCGTCGGCGTACACCCACCGGTCGGCGTGCGAGCCGCTCATAGCGCTGGACGAGCGGTCGCACGGACAGCGCGGGCGTCTCGATGTACGCGGCCCGGACCTCCAGGTCGACGCCGACCTCCGGCGCGGCGCGCCGGGTCACGAACGCGTTCGTGAACGGGTTGCCGGCGAGATCGACATCCGTGCAGCCCTCCAAGGAGGGGTCGGGCCGGCCGCCGCGCAGCCACGACCCGGCGCCGTCCGACTCGAGGTCGAGACGCCGGGTGCCGGCGTCGTCCATCACCTCGACGGTCGTGCGTTCGTGTCGCCACGCGGCATCGAGCTCGACCGAGAAGCGCACCGCCCACCGCTGGTCACCCTCGGCGCAGATCTCGTAGCCCGCCGCCGACACGCCGTCGACGCTCTGCGTCCAGGCGGACGAACACGAGCCCTTCGAGGTCGAGTCGACGCCAGACGTACGTGGTGGTGGTCACTCCGCGCCGAGGGTGGTTCGCATCTTGGCCACCAATGCCCGGAACATCGGATAGTCGCCGGGCATCGCATCGATGGACGGCTTCCACATCTCCCAGCGATCGATCAGTCTCGGGCCGAGCAAGAGCCGGAGCACGTCGAAGTTGATCGCCCCGACCTGCTCGAGCGCACCCAATTGCTCGAAGTAGTCGAGCTCGCGATAGAGCACGAACGCCTCGGGTGCGTTTGCATCGATGAAGCGCTGGAACGCGGCGCTCAGCTCTTCTTTCGTCTTGTACTGGGCGGCCAGCCGGCGCGCCTCGACGAGACCGTCCTCGTCCCATCGCCGCACGAAATCGGCCGTGATCTGCGATTGCGTGGCATGCCGTGCCTCCCGGACCTGTCGTCCGGCCGCGACCGCCAACCCGACCGTGCTGAGCAGCCCGACGGCGCCGACTGCTGTCGCGATGGCGGTGACCTGCTCGGCCCAGTTCGGCACGTGCTCAGCCGCCGGCGCCGCGGAGCTGCGCGAGGGCCTCCGCCACCATCGCTTCGGTGATCCGGTCGTCGAGCCGGTTGGCGACGGCCTCGACCGCCTCGCGGGTACCGAGCGGGTCCCGGGCCCGGGCGCGCGCCATGCGGTCCTCGCGGCTGAGCCACCGCGCGAGCTCGGCGGCGGACGCGCCCGACAGCTCGGGCCGCTCTTCGAACAGGTAGCGGAGCTGCCCGACGACGCGCGAGACCGACGGCGCGTCCGACACGGTCAGCCGACCCCGCGGTCGCGGCCCTCCCAGTACGGGCCGCGGAGCTTGAACTTCTGCAGCTTGCCGGTGGCGGTGCGGGCGAGCTCGGAGCGGAACTCGACCGACGTCGGGCACTTGTAGTGCGCGAGGTGGTCACGGGAGTGCGCGATGAGGTCTGCCTCGCTCGCCTCCGCGCCGGGCGCGAGCACGACGAGCGCCTTCACGGTCTCGCCCCACTTCTCGTCGGGCACGCCGATCACCGCGACCTCCGCGACGGCCGGGTGCGAGAACAGGCAGTCCTCGACCTCGATCGACGACACGTTCTCGCCGCCGGAGATGATGACGTCCTTCTTGCGGTCCTGAGATCGACAGGTACTCGTCGTCGTCGATCGACACCGCCGTCGCCGGTGTGGAACCAGCCGGCGGGGATCGCCTTGGCCGTCTCGTCCGGCTGCTCCCAGTAGCCCGTCCATGATGACGTTGCCGCGCGCGAGCACCTCGCCTTCGTCGTCGACGCGCAGCTGCACGCCGAGCGTGGGCGCACCGGCCCGCCCCAGCTGCTGCGCGCGTTCACCCGGGTCGAGGTCGTCGTACTCGGCGCGGCTGCGGTTCATCGTGAGGAGCGGCGCAGTCTCGGTGAGCCCGTAGATCTGGATGAACTCCCAGCCGAGCTCGGTCTCGACCCGCTCGATCGTCCGGGTCGGCGGCGGCGCGCCCGCCACCACCATGCGGGTGCGGCCGCGGCCCGGGATCTCGCCCTGCCATTGCGCGGCGGCGTCGAGCACCGCGTTGACGACCGCCGGCGCTCCGTTGAGCAGCGTGACGCCGTGCTCGTCGATGCGGCGGAGGATCTCGGCGCCGTCGACCTTGCGGATCACGATGTGGCGGCCGCCCATGCCGGTGACCGCGTACGGCATGCCCCATCCGTTGCAATGGAACATCGGCAGCGTGTGGAGGTAGACGTCGCGGTCGTTCACGCCGGTCTGCCATCCGAAGACGGTGGCGTTGATCCAGCAGTTGCGGTGCGTCAGCTGCACGCCCTTGGGCCGCGCGGTCGTGCCGCTCGTGTAGTTGATCGTGGCGGTGGCGTCCTCGTCGGGCTCCCAGGGCTCGGGCTCGACGCCCTCGCGAAACAGCTCCCGATCGGCTTCGGCGCCGATCACGAACCGGTGCTTCGCGCCGACGCTCGAGAGCGACTCGTCGAGCTCGGGGTCGACGAGCAGCATGGAGGCGCCGGAGTGCTCGACGATGTACCCGACTTCGTCGGCGTTCAGCCGGAAGTTGACGGGCACGAGGATCCGGCCCGATCCGCTCACCCCGAAGAACGACACGAACAGGCGTGCCGCGTTGGGCGAGACGATCGCGACCCGCTCGCCCACACCGATCCCGAAGTGGTCCAACGCGGCCGCCTGCGCCCGCGCCAGCTCGCGCACGCGCCGGTAGGTCAGCCCGTCGAGGGGTGGGGCCGGCTGGTCGGGCTCGTCGAGGATGCCGATGCGGTCGCCGTACACGAGCGCGGCGCGCTCCAGGAAGTCGTTGACCGTCAGCGGCACCTTCATGCCGACCCCCCTTCGCTCACGAGTCGAGCGTTTGGATCGTATCGAGGCACTACGCGGGACGCAGCGTGCGCAGGGGGGCGCCGTGGGTCCACGCCGCCGGGTCGCCGGGACGGAAGCGGCGCCCGGCGCCTTCCTCGGCGATGCGCCGCCGAGCCAACTGTTCGGCGGCGCGACCCGGCGGCAACTTCTCCGTGCGGGCGAGCTCGAACACGCGGCGGACGGTGTCGGCGATCCGGGCGGTCCGCTTCCGGGCGTTGTCGCGGTCGTAGCCGACGAACTCCTCGGCGAGGTTGATGATCCCGCCCGCGTTCACCACGAAGTCGGGCGCGTAGAGGATGCCGCGCTCGGCAAGGGCGTCGCCATCGGTCGCTTCCGCGAGCTGGTTGTTGGCCGCGCCGCACACCGCCCGGCACTGCAACTGCGGGATCGTCTTCTCGTTGAGCACGCCGCCGAGCGCGCACGGCGCCAGGATGTCGCACGCCTCCTCCAGCGCCCGCTCGGCCGGGAGCGGCTCGGCCCCGATCTCCTGCACCAGCAACGTCGACGCGTTCGCGGTGCACGTCCGCCACCGCGACGCGCGCGCCGGCCTCGGCGAGCAGGCGCGCGAGGTGCGTCCCGACGTGGCCGACGCCGTCGACGACCACCCGCTTGCCGGCGAGCGCGGCGTCCCCGTCGAGCTCCTCGAGGACCGCGCCCATCGCCTGCACCACGCCGTAGGCGGTCATCGGCGAGGGGTCGCCCGAGCCGCCGGGACCCTCGAGCCCGGTGACCCACGGTGTCTCCGACGCGATGACCTGCATGTCGCGCGGCGTCGCCCCGACGTCCTCGGCCGCGATGTAGCGGCCACCCAGGTCGTCGATCGCCCGTCCCATGGCCCGCAGCAAGGCATCGCCGCGCGGCGCGTCGGGATCGTCCAGGAGCACGACGGCCTTTCCTCCGCCCTGGTCCAGCCCGGCGGCGGCGGCCTTGAGGCTCATCGCCTCGGAGAGGCGCAGCGCGTCGACGACGGCGTCGCGCTCGGACGGGTAGCGCCAGAACCGGATGCCGCCGAGGGACGGCCCGAGCGCGGTCGAGTGCACGGCGATGACTGCGCGTAGTCCCGACGGCGCGTCGGCGACGAAGACGACCTGTTCGTGGCCCTTCGCGGTCATCAGCTCGGTGAGCGCGGCGTCGGTGGGCATCAGAGCCGACGGTACTGCGGCTGCGCGTCCGTTGCGCCTGATGTGTTTCGGGTCCGGTGCTGTGCGAAGCTCACCGTTCGTGCGCGGCAAGTCCTTCGCTCTCGTTCTCTTTGCTCTCCTGGGCGTCCTCGGCATGGTCGCGTCCGCCTGCTCGAGCAGCGACAACAGCAACGCCAAGGGAGCGCAGCCGTCGACGACCGCGACCACCGCCGCGCCCACGACCGCGCCGCCGACAACCACGGCGAAGCCCGACCAACGTCTACGAGTTCACGCAGGCGAACCAGCTCGCGCCGTCGGTGCGCGACATTCCCAGCCGCGTCTACGTGCCGAACGGGATGTCGAACACGGTCGACGTGATCGATCCGAACACGATGGCGGTCGTCGACCAGTTACCCGGTCGGGGAACTGCCGCAGCACGTCGTGCCGTCGTGGGACATGCAGACGCTCTACGTGAACAACAACCAGGGCAACTCGTTGACTCCGATCGATCCCCGCACCGGGAAGCCGGGCGCAGCGATCCCGATCGCCGATCCCTACAACCTGTACTTCTCGCCCGACGGGACGAAGGCCATCGTCATGGCCGAGCGCGACAGCTCCGTCGACTTCTACGACCCGAAGAGCTGGACGCTCATCAAGAAGCTGCACATCCCACATGCCGGTGTGAACCACGCCGAATTCACACCCGACGGGAAGACCATGGTTGCGAGCACGGAGTTCTCGGGGTTCCTGGTGCGGATCGACCTCGACAGCATGGAGATCACCGGGGAGCTCAACGTGGGCGGGAAGCCCGTCGACGTCAAGCTCTCGCCCGACGGCACCGTCATGTTCAACGCCAACGAGACGAAGGACGGCGTCACGGTGGTCGACTGGGCGAACATGAGCGAGCTCCAGTTCATCCCGACCGGCAAGGGCGCCCACGGCCTGTACCCGAGCCGCGACGGCAAGCAGCTGTACGTGACGAACCGCGGCGCCGGCTCGGTGACCGTGATCGACTTCGCCTCGCGCAGCGTCGTCGGCAACTGGCAGTTCGGCGGCAGCCCCGACATGGGCGGGGTCAGCAGCGACGGCAAGCAGCTCTGGCTCAGCGGCCGCTACAACTCCGAGGTCTACGTGATCGACACGACGACCGGGCAGCTGATCAAGAAGATCCCGGTCGGCAACGGCCCGCACGGACTGGCGCTCTTCCCCCAACCGGGCCGGTACAGCATGGGCCACACGGGGAACTACCGCTAAAGACTCCCGGCTAGCGAGCCGCGTCCTGCAGCTGCGCGTCGCGCAAGAGCGGCGAGCCCTGCTTCACGAAGAGCGGCATCCGGCCGAGGGGGACGTCCTCGGTGAGCTCGACCGGGCCCTGCACCACTCGCGAGCGGTCCCAGAAGTCCACCCACTTGCCCTTCGGCAGGTACACGGCGCGGCTGCGCGCGCCCGACTGCCATACGGGCGCGACGAGGAGGTCGTTCCCGAGCAGCCACTCGTCCCACCGGTCGGCGACGTTCGGGTCGTCCGGGTAGTTGAACACCAGCGGCCGGACGAGCGGCGCGCCGGTGCGGTGCGCGTCGCGGGCGAGACGCTGCTGGTAGTCGGCGAGCGCGTGATGGAGCACGACGTAGCGACGGTAGATGTCGATCATCTCCTGATCGACCTTCGGCTCCGTCGGCATGTCCCAGGGAGCGTCGGTGCCCTTGCCGTGGAACCGCATGAGCGGGGACAGGGCGCCCACCTCGATCCACCGGGC
This sequence comes from uncultured Actinomycetes bacterium, assembly GCA_963768605.1. Taxonomy (GTDB): domain Bacteria; phylum Actinomycetota; class Acidimicrobiia; order IMCC26256; family JACDBD01; genus JALZAA01. The sequence continues at coordinate 69,349 of CAVYIP010000002.1, forward strand.
GAACACCTCGCGGTCGCCGAAGTCGCTGTACCCGCCGATGTCGGAGCCCCAGTACGGCAGGCCCATGAACGCGCAGCGCTGGAGGCTGACGAGCACGCTGCGCAGCCCGAGGTCGGTGGACGGCCCGGTGTCGGGCCGCTCGGGAATGAGGACTCCTTCGCGGCTGTGGGTGTCGCCGCCCCACGTCATCACATCGCGGGCTGTCCCGGTGTATGCGGCGCGCGCGATCGCCCATCCGTGACGGCCGCGGGCTTCGTCCAGGGCGCGTCGTACCGCCTGCTGGAGCAGGACGGGATACGCGTTGTGAATCTGCCGGCCGTTGCGGCCGTCGTGGTACACGTCGTCGGGGTCGCTCGGGACGATCTCCTCGCTCCGGTCGACGAAGAACCCGTCGACGAGCCGTCCGGAACCCTCGAGGAAGCCGCGCAGGTCGCGCTCGAGCCCGCGCACGGCGGCCGGGTTCGTGAGGTCGAGCTCGCGTTCGCTGCCGGGCGCGAGCCAGCCCTTCTGACGCGCTTGCGCGGCGCGCTCGTCCAGCGCCCACTCCGACACCCACACCTGGTTCGACCAGCCGCGCCGCTTCATGACCTCGAGCATCCCGTCGGCGTCCGGGAAGCGGGCCGGGTCGAAGCGGAGCGTCCCGTAGCCCTCGGTGCCCTCCGCCCACGGCCGGTCGAAGTGATAGATGCCGACGGGGATGTCGTAGCGCTCGTAGTTGAGGAGGTCGTCGGCCACGGTCGGGTTCACGGGCACGCCGTCGACGTCGACGGGCTCGCCGATCACCGCCTGGTCGCGACCGCGCCAGTGCAGGAACACCTGCTTGGGCGGCACGAGCGGCCGGCCCGTGAGGCGCGAGTACGCGTCGTTCTGCTGGTAGTGGTCGCCGGCGAACACGAAGTAGCGACCCGCGTGCGCCTGCGGGTCGATCTCGTACTCGAAGGAGAGGACGGCCGGATCGGTCGCGCCGAGGTCGTAGGCGCCGGGCATCGACCCGTCGACGAACAACCCGTACCCGTTCGAAGATTGATAGAAGGGCGCGTAGGCGGAGATCGTCGGGCGCACGTACATCGAGACCCGTTCGCCCTTGCGGTCGAGCGTGCCGACGCGGCTGCGGCGTCAGCTCCGACGCGTTGAGGTCGTCGACGATGCGCTCGGTGAGCCCGTAGATGCGCTCGTCGGGCGACGTACCGAGCCGCTCGCCCCAATGGGTGATCGTGGCGTCCTCGAACGCCAGCGCCACCGACACCGTGTCGTCGGCGTGGGCCTGGAGCGTGACCGTGCCGGTGGTGCCGTCGCCGAAGGTGGCACGCAGACCGAGAGCGCAGCGCCGGAGGTTCGCGGGCTCGGCGGCGGCGACAGGCACGGGCGCGCTCCCGTCGCCGCGCCGGAAGTAGAGCCCGCCGGCCGGGACCTCGTGCAGGATCACGCCCTTCCGCGTCGACACCGTGATCGTGAGTGGCGCGAGCGTGATCGCCAGGCGCATCCGCCCCACGCGCGTCGTGAGGCGATCGCCGTCGCGATTGACGTCGGAGAAGTCACGTGCGGGCGCCCGCACGGCACCCGAGGCCTTCGCGACCGCCGGGTCCGCGCACTTCGAGGTTGCCTGCGCGTCGCGCGCAGCCTTCGCGGGGGCGGCGACACCGGCGGTCACGAAACCGACCGTGATCGCGGCGGCAACCGCAATCCACCCCTGCCTCGGGCGACGCACCGGCTCAGCCGCCCTTCAGCTCGACCACCGTTGCGACAGGCGCGCGATCGGTGCCCTGCCCGCCGACGAAGTACGCGGTATCCCCGATCGCGGTGACCGCGCCGTCCGTCACGGGCGCGGGAAGCGTCCCGGCCTCGGCGACGGTCGCGGCCTGCGGGTCGAACCGCAACACCTGCCCGGTCACCTGATTGGCGACGAAGCCGCCGAGCACGTAGATCCGGCCGCCGAGCTCGACGGCGCTGGCGTGTGACAGCGGCGCCGGCAGCTGCCCGACGACGCTGACCTTGCCGCTTCCGGGATCGACCTTCTGGATCGAGCGAGTGTCGGCCCCGCTCGCGGTGGCCACGCCGCCGAACACGTAGATGGCCCCGCCGGTGGCCGCCACCGCCGGGTAGCGCACGGGCTCGGCGAGGGCGCCGAGGATCCGGTAGTTCGTGCCGTCGTCGCTCACGAGCACGTTCGGCGAGATCTGGTGACCGTCGTACCCGCCGACCACGTACACCTTGCCGCCGATCATCGCCGAGACATGATCCGACAACGGGCCGGGAACGCTCCCGACGACCTTGCCGGAGGAACCGGGCTGGAACGACTGCACGGACGCGCTTCCTTCCTCACCCGTGCCCCCCGCGATCACGACGTACGCGCCGTTCACGACCGCGCCGGCCGCGTCGTGGACGGGCTGCGCGAGCGAGCCGAGCGTCTGCGACGCGCCGTTCGACGGGTCGACGCCCACGACGCTGCCGGTCGTCTGCTTCGAAGCGTCGAGCCCGCCCAGCACGAACAGCTGCTTCCCGTCTGTCAGCACGACCTCACGGGACGACGGCGACGGCAACTTCCACGGCGCCGGGGTGATGCGTACTCCACCGGCGGCGGTTGTCGCGGGTGTCGACGAAGCCGTGCTCGCGGGAGTGGTTGTCGAGGGCGCGCGCTTCGACGTGGAATCGCCTCCCCCACCTCCACCACACGCGGCGACGAGAAGGGCGACCGCGCCGATCGCGACGGCGGGTCGGGCGGCGCGCAGCACGGCGGCACCCTTGCACACCGAATACGACCGGCCCCAGTCGGATCGTCACGATACGATCGGGCTCGACCCAATGGGGAGCTCGGGACAGCCGGGCTGAGAGGGTGGCCACGCCGACAGCGTGTGGCGGCGCCACCGACCCGTGGAACCTGCACCGGGTAATTCCGGCGAAGGGAGGGATGGTGGAGACGCCCCCGGCGAGCGTGGCGCTCGTCTTCGCGGGCGGCGATCCGGTCGACGCCGCGCTGGCGGCGCGGCTGCCCGACGCCGGCTTCACCGTCGCCGCCGACTCGGGCGTCGAGCATGCGCTGGCGCTGGGGCGGGACGTCGACCTCGTCGTCGGAGACTTCGACTCCGCCGATCCGGCCGCAGTCGAGGCCGCCGTCGCCGCCGGCGCCGAGGTGCGCCGGTACCCCGCCGAGAAGGACCAGAGCGACCTCGAGCTCGCAGTGCGCGGCGGCGCGTGCCGGCGGCGCGACGCACGTGATCGTCGTCGGCGGTTCCGGCGGGCGACTCGACCATCTCCTCGCGAATGCGCTGTTGCTCGCGTCTCCGTCGTTCGACGACATCGACATCGAGGCACTGCTCGATGACACCCGCATCACGGTCATCCGTCGCGACGCGCGTCTGTCGGGCGCGCCGGGCGACGTGTGCTCGCTGCTCGCCGCCGGTGGCCCCGCCCGCGGAGTGCGGACGACGGGCTTGCGGTATCCGCTCGACCACGAGGACCTCCTGCCCGGCTCGACCCGCGGCCTGAGCAACGAGCTGGCCGAACCCGTCGCGACCGTCTCGCTCGAGCACGGCGTCCTGCTCGCCCTGCAACCCGACCTCGGAGGAACCTGACATGCGCCGACTGCCCACGTTCACGCTCGCCGTCTCGCTCCTCGTGGCGGCGGTCGCCGTCGGCGGCCCGGTCACCGCGACGGCATCGGCGCCGTCCGGCTCCGACGGCACGACGATCACGCTCATGACCCACGACTCGTTCAGCGCGTCGAAGCGCGTCATGCGCCAGTTCACGAAGCAGACCGGCGTGAGCGTGGACGTGCTGCCGTCGGGCGACGCGGGCGCGGCCGTCAACCAGGCGATCCTCACCAAGAACAACCCTCTCGGCGACGTGTTCTTCGGCGTCGACAACACGCTGCTGAGCCGGGCGCTCGACGAAGGCATCTTCGTCCCGTACAAGTCGCCCGAGCTCGCGCAGATCCCGAAGGAGCTCCAGCTCGATCCCCGGAACCGCGTCAGCCCGGTCGACACCGGGGACGTGTGCATCAACTTCGACCGGAAGTACTTCACCGACAAGAAGCTCACCGTCCCGAAGACGCTCGACGACCTGACGAAGCCGGAGTACAAGGGCCTGCTCGTCGTCGAGAACCCGGCGACGTCGTCGCCCGGGCTCGCGTTCCTGCTCGCCACGGTGGCCAAGTTCGGACCCGACGGCTGGCGCGACTACTGGAGCAAGCTGCGCGACAACGACGTCAAGGTCGTCGACGGCTGGGAGCAGGCGTACAACACCGAGTTCTCGGGGAGCGCCGGCAAGGGCGACTACCCGCTGGTGGTGTCGTACGCGACCAGCCCTCCGGCGGAGGTCGTGAACGCCGAATCCCAGCCGGAGGAGCCGCCGACCGGCGCGCTGCTCGACACGTGCTTCCGCCAGATCGAGTTCGTCGGCGTCCTGAAGGGCACCGCGCACGAGAAGGCGGCGAAGCAGCTCGTCGACTTCATGCTGTCGGAGCGCTTCCAGCGCGACATGCCGCTCCAGATGTTCGTGTTCCCTGCCCGCGACGGCACGAAGCTCCCGCCCGCGTTCGTGAAGTACGCCAAGGTCGCTCCGACGGCCGTTCTCGCTCCCGCCCGAGGAGATCGCCCGCAACCGCGACCAGTGGATCGACCAGTGGACCAGCACCGTCCTCCGGTGAGCGCCGCGCTGATGCGTACCTCGAGGACGCTCAGCGTCCCTCAGATACGCACCGGTCGCGTCGCACGCGGGCTCCTGCTCGCGGTGCCGGTGGCGTTCCTCGGCGTGTTCTTCGTCTATCCGGTGGCGTCGATCATCGGCCGTGGGCTCACGCCGGGCGGGACGCTGGACCTCAGCCCGATCGGCGCGGTCGTCACCGACTCGCAGCTGCGCGGCGTGGCGTGGTTCACGATCTGGCAGGCGACGGTGTCGACCGCGCTCACGGTGCTCGTCGCGCTCCCCGGCGCATACGTGTTCGCACGGTACGAGTTCCGCGGCAAGCGACTCGTGCGGGCGGCGGTGCTCGTCCCGTTCGTGCTGCCGACCGTCGTCGTCGGCTCCGCATTCCTCGCGCTGCTGGGCGACGGCGGCCCGCTCGGTTTCCTCGGCCTCGACCAGTCGCTCACCGCCATCCTCGTCGCCCACGTGTTCTTCAACTACGCGGTCGTGGTGCTGATCGTCGGTGGACTGTGGGCGCACCTCGACCCGCGGCAGGAGGACGCGGCGCGAGTGCTCGGCGCCGGGCGGTGGCAGACGTTTCGCTCGGTCACGCTGCCGGCACTCCGACCCGCGATCGCGGCCGCGGCGGCGATCGTGTTCCTGTTCACGTTCACGTCCTTCGGCGTGATCCTGATCCTCGGCGGACCGGGCTACTCGACCCTCGAAACGGAGATCTACCGCCAGACGGTGCAGTTCCTCGACCTGCCGCAGGCCGCCGCGCTGTCCATCGTGCAGCTGGCCGCCGTCTTCGCCGTGCTGCTGGTCGCGGGCCGCGCGCAAGGCCGCCGGGCGCTGGCGCTGCGCCTGCGCGCCAGCGCGGAGACGTCCCGCCGGGCTCGCACGCCCGGTGAGCGCGCCGTCGTGGGCCTCAACCTCGCGCTGATGGCCCTGCTGCTCGGCGGCCCGGTCCTCGTCCTCGTCCAGCGCTCGTTCGACACCGCCGGCGGGTACAGCTTCGGCTTCTACCGCGCGTTGTCGGAGCTGCGCCGCACGAGCACCATCTTCGTGCCTCCGATCGAGGCCGTGCGCAACTCGGTCGTGTTCGCGTCGATCGCGACCGTGATCGCGCTCGTGATCGGCGGATTGGCCGCGTTCGCGGTCGCCGGGCCCCGTCGCGGCGTCAACCAGGCACGCGGTCTCGACACGCTGCTGCTCCTGCCCCTCGGCGTGTCGGCGGTGACGATCGGCTTCGGCTTCCTGATCGCGCTCGACCGGCCCCCGTTCGACCTGCGCGCGTCCCCCGCCCTGATCCCGATCGCGCACGCGCTCGTGGCGGCGCCGTTCGTCGCCCGGGTCATGATCCCGGTGCTGCGGTCCATCGACGAACGCCTGCGCGAGGCCGCCGCCGTCCTCGGCGCCTCGCCGCGACGCGTCTGGCGGGAGATCGACCTGCCGATCGTGGCCCGCGCCGTGCTCGTGGCCGCGGGCTTCGCGTTCGCGATCTCGCTCGGCGAGTTCGGCGCGACGATCTTCATCGCCCGTCCGGACTACCCGACGCTGCCCGTCGTCATCTTCCGGCTGCTCGGCCAGCCCGGTGCGTTGAACTTCGGCGCCGCGATGGCGGCGAGCGTCATCCTGATGGCCGTGACCGCGGCGGCGATCCTCGCCATCGAGCGGTTCCGCTTCGCCGACATCGGGGAGTTCTGATGTTGCGGGTCGAGTCGCTCGAGGTCCGCTACGGCGACACCGTCGCCCTCGACGGCGTCGACCTCGACGTCGGCGACGGCGAGGTCGTGTCGGTGCTCGGACCGAGCGGCAGCGGCAAGAGCACGCTGCTCCGCGCCGTCGCCGGCCTCGAGCCGCCCGTGCACGGGCGCGTCGAGTGGGACGGCGACGACCTCACGCAGGTTGCTCCCCACCGCCGGCAGCTGGGCTTGATGTTCCAGGACCACACCCTGTTCCCGCACCGCGACGTGCTCGGAAACGTCGTGTTCGGGCTGCGCATGCGCAGCGTGCCGGCAGCCCAGGCGGCCTCACGCGCCAGCGAGCTGCTCACGCTGGTCGGGTTGGCCGGGTACGAGCACCGGCGGGTCACCGAGCTGTCGGGCGGCGAGCAGCAGCGCGTCGCGCTGGCCCGGGCGCTTGCCCCCGCCCCGCGCCTGCTCATGCTGGACGAGCCGCTCGGATCGCTCGACCGCGCGCTGCGGGAGCGGCTGATGGTCGAGCTGCGCGACCTCTTCACCCGCCTCGGGCTCACGTCGCTGTACGTCACCCACGACCACGACGAGGCGTTTGCGCTCGCCGACCGCGTCGCAGTCATGCACGACGGCCGCATCGAGCAGCTCGGCTCGCCGGTCGACGTATGGGAGCACCCGGCGAACGAGTTCGTCGCGCGCTTCCTCGGATACAACGTCACCGACGCGCTGGGCGGCGGCCGCGTCGCGGTGCGTCCCGATTCACTGCGCGTCGACGCGGAAGGGCCGATCGCGGGTGTCGTCACCGCCCGAACGTTCCGACGCGACCACTTCCTGCTCGAGGTGAAGGTCGCCGACGGACCGTCCTTGGAGGTGGCCGTGACCGGCGACCGGATCCCGGCCGCCGGCGACCCGGTCCGCCTCGCCGCCGACCCTGCCGCGATCGTTGCTCTGCCCTGATCGTCACTCTCGCCGCCATCCGGTGGCGGCATCTGCACCGAATCTCCACACGCCCGGCAAGACTCCCCGAAACCGGGTTCCTTATCCTGGCGTGCGATGCCCCCGGCTTCTGCGGCCGCCGCCCCGGCCCGCACGATCGTCGTCGTCGAAGACGAAGCTTCGATCGCGGCCGCGGTCGCGGCGCGGCTCCGCAGCGAGGGGTTCGTCGTCGAGATCGCGGCCGACGGCCCCGGCGGCGTCGAGATGTGCGAGCGGGTTCATCCCGACCTCGTCGTGCTCGACCTGATGCTGCCCGGCCTCGACGGCCTCGAGGTGTGCCGGCGCATCCAGCACGACCGGCCCGTGCCGGTGCTGATGCTGACGGCGCGCGACTCGGAGACCGACATGGTCGTCGGGCTGGCCGTCGGCGCCGACGACTACCTGACGAAGCCGTTCAGCCCCCGCGAGCTCGTCGCCCGAGTGCACGCGCTGCTGCGCCGCGTCGAGCGCGCCGGCGCGGCGACCGCCAAGCCGGACGAGACGCTGTACGTCGCCGGGGTCGCGCTCGACCTCGCCACCCGCCGCGTCCGCCGGGACGACGACACCGTGCACCTCACGCCCACCGAGTTCGACTTGCTCGCGTACCTCGCTTCGCACCCGGGCCAGGTGTTCACGCGCGGGCAGCTGCTCGTCGAGGTGTGGGGGTACCACGACGACTCGGGCGCGCGCACCGTCGACTCGCACGTTCGGGCGCGTGCGTCGCAAGCTGGGTCCCGACGTGATCCGCACCGTCCACGGGGTGGGCTACGCGGCCGACGACGCCGCCGTCACCGCCGCATCGGGCGCCCGGGACCGATCATGAGCCCGCGCCGACCGCTCGACACCGTCTACTCCCTCAAGATCAAGCTCGGCGCCGTCATCTTCTCCGCGGTCGCAGTGACCGTGTTCGTGTTCTGGCTGTGCCTCAAGGCCGGGGTGTGGCCGTCGATCAGCGGGGTCATCGCCGGTTCCCTGGCGCTGGTGATGGTGCGGTTCCTCGCCCGCGGGATGACGTCGCCGTTGCGGGAGATGGCCGACGCGGCCCGGGCCATGGCCAAGGGCAACTACGACAGCCGCGTCGCCGCGACGCTCGCGCGACGAGGTCGGCGAGCTGGCGCGGGCGTTCAACAAGATGGCGGCCGAGCTCGCCGAGACCGACCGCGTGCGCCGCGATCTGGTGGCGAACGTCTCGCACGAGCTGCGCACGCCGATCGCCGCGCTGCAAGCCGTCCTCGAGAACCTCGTCGACGGGGTCGAGGAACCCGACCCGCAGACGTTCCGCACGATGCTGGCCCAGGTCGAGCGGCTCGGCCGCCTCGTCACCCAGCTCCTCGACCTGTCGAGGTTGGAGTCGGGGGCGGTGCCGCTGGACTGGAGCGAGTTCGACGTGAAGCCCGTCCTCGAGCACGCGGTGCGCGAGCAGCAACTCCACGCTCCCGGCGTCGACGTCGCCGTCGTCGTCGAGACGCCCGGGCTCACCGCCGACGGTGACCCCGAGCGCGTGCACCAGGTGGTCGCGAACCTGCTCGAGAACGCCGTCCGTTACACGCCCACCGGTGGACGGGTCGAGGTCCGGGCGCGGCGCGCCGCCAACGGCCGGACCTTCGGTCACGGCTCCCCGCCGACCTCGACCGTGACGATCGAGGTCTGCGACGAAGGCCCCGGCATCGCCGAGGTGGAAGAGGCCCGCGTGTTCGAGCGCTTCTACCGCGTCGACACGGCCCGGGCGTCGAGCGACGGCGGCGCCGGGCTCGGCCTGGCGATCGCGCAGTGGATCGTCGACCTCCACGGCGGCGACATCCATCCCGAACGTCGCGAGCCGCACGGCTGCCGCATGGTCGTGACGCTGCCCGGAGCGGCGGCGCAACCCGAGCGAGTCCCGAACTGAGGAGCACAGCAATGGAGCTGTCCACGATCGACGAGGCGCTGCGGCGGATCCGCCGGGGCGAGATGGTGCTCGTCGTCGACGACGAAGACCGCGAGAACGAAGGCGACCTCACGATGGCCGCCAGCTGGGTGACGGCGGAGGCCGTCAACTTCATGCTGCGGTGGGCCCGGGGGCTCGTCTGCATGCCGTGCGACTCGGCGCGTCTCGACGAGCTCGCCATCGAGCCGATGATCCCGGACGGCCGGGCGACGTGCGACACCGCGTTCTGCGTGTCGATCGACCACGCCACCGCCGGCACCGGCATCGGCGTCCAGGACCGCGCCACGACCATCCGCAAGATCCTCGACTCGGGCAGCCGCTCCGGCGACTTCGTGCGACCCGGGCACGTCTTCCCGCTGCGCGCCCGTGCCGGCGGCGTGCTCGAGCGGCGCGGTCACACCGAGGCTGCCGTCGACCTCGCCCGGCTCGCCGGGCTCCCGCCCGTGGCCGTGATCTGCGAGGTGCTCCAGGACGACGGCTCGCCGGCCCGGTTGCCGTTCCTCGAGATGTTCGCCGCGGACCATCGGGTGGCGATGATCTCCGTCGACCAGATCGCCGAGCACCGCCGCGAGCTCGCCGCGGCCACCCAGCGCGCCAAGTCGCCGCTGCTGCTGTAGCTCTCCTACGCGCCCGGGTCCTCGCCGAGCTCGCGCAGCGCGGCGGCGAGGGCGGCGCGCAGCCGGCGGGCCTTGTCGGGGGCGAGGTGGCCGACGAGTCCGTAGCCCGCACGACCCTGCTCCTCGACGGTCAACACGACGCGCAGCTCGCCGGCGCCACACGCGTCGCAATCGTCGGACACGGCCACCGCCCACGACACCGGCGGTCGCTCGTCGTCGTCGGGAGGATGGTCGTCGACGGCGTCGTCGATCGATTTGCGCATGCTTCTCCTATCCGTGCACGAGCGACAGCGTGAGGCCGGCCTGGCCCAGGTGGTACGTCACCATGATGACGACCGGCGCCCAGTGCCTGGGACCGACGAACCGCGTCTCGGCGATCAGCGCGTCGGAAGCCATGAACAGCACCGCTCCGCCGGCGGCCAGCACGTTGCCCGACGCGACGGCGCACGTGACCATCGCCGCGATCACCGCCATGTACGCCACGAGCGGGCCAAAGAGCTCGCGGTGACCGCCGGCGCGCGCCGCCCGGAGGAACCGTGCGCCGAGAAGACCTGCGACCGCGACCACCGGGATCGCCGCGACGAGGAGCGCGCCGGCGGAGCCGCCGTGGCGGGTGAGGCCCACGACGTATGCGACGTGGGCGAGGAGGAACGACGCCAAACCGGCGACGAACCGATCGGACGGAAGCATCAGGAAGACATCACCGGCGAGTGACAACACGAGCGCGGCGACGAACCAGGCGCGCACGTCGCCGTGCGCCGGATCGAGAGTGAGCGCGACACCGATCAGGGCGGCCAGCGCGCCCGGCTTGCACACGTATTCGAGCCGCTTGTCGCCGCGGGCAACGGCGAGCCAGTCCCCCACCGCCAGCACCGCCGCCACGACCAGCAGCGTCCACGCCCCCGCCGTCACGGCCGACTGTCTAGCCCGAATGCGCTGCGACGGCTCCGCTCGCGACGAGTCGAGAAGCCCCTCTACGCTGGGGCCACGATGCTGACGGATGCGGAACTCGTCGCGTCGGCGCGGTCGGGTGATCGAGGGGCCCTCTCGGAGATCTACGACGGCTACGCCGACCGCCTGTACGACCTGTGCACCTCGGTGCTGCGTGACCCCGAAGCGGCGTTCGACGCCATGGTGGACACCTTCGTGCTGGCGGCGCTCGAGCTGTACCGGCTGCGGCGGCCCGAGAAGCTCGAGCCGTGGCTGTTCGCGCTGGCGCGCCAGCAGCTGCTCGGGCGTGACATCCGGGTGGGCGTCGACGAGCACGCCGAGTTCGACGGCGCGACCGGCAAAGCAGCATCCGACGGCGCCGGCGCCATCGTGTGGGAGGCGGTGTCGTGGCTCCCGGGCAAGGAGCGGATCCTGTTGGACCTGCACGCCCGGCAGCCGCTCGACAACCAGGCGTTGGCGGACACGCTCGGCGTTTCTCCCCCGCACGCCGCTGCGCTCGTGCGCGACCTCGACGAGAAGACGGAGCGCCAGCTGAGCGCCCTGCTGGTCGCCCGGCTGGCCAGTCCCGGCTGCGAGCACATGAAGAAGCTGATCGCCGGCGAGGACGAAGCCCACCCCGACAGGTGGCTGCGCCAGGTCGCCGCGCACGTCGACAGGTGCCGGAAGTGCACGTTCTGGCGCGAGGAACAGCCGAAACCCATGCTGCTCATCGGCGAGGTGCCGGCGGAGCCGGCGCCACCCGAGGTCCGCGACGAGGTGCTGGACCGCGTCGACCTGTTGTGGTCGATGCTCGGCCCGCCCGAGTGGACGGCCTCAGTGCTGGGCCAGTCCCCGCCCGACGTGGCGACCGAAACATCCGCCGACGACCGACACGACTGCGGCGACGAGCGACACGGACGCAGCGCCGCCGGAGCCGACCGAGTCGACGGAGCCGACCGAGCCCGTCGAGATCGCCGCCCCGGTCGAGACCGCTGCGCCCGTCGAAGGCAGCCAGGGCGAGGTCGCCGACCGCGAGTACGACGCCTACGACGAGGTCGAGAGCCTGGTGCCACCGCCGCCTCGGCTGCGTCGCAGCGGCTTCCCGCGCTCGATGTACCCGGGGCGCCGTCTCGTGGTCCGCGCCGCCGTCATCGCGCTGGCGGCGGTGTTCGTCGCGGCCATCGTCACCGACTTCCGCGGGTTCGGCCGTGACACCCGGTCCTTCGCCGCCGAAGCGAAGGCCGCCGCCAGGGAGAAGCCGCCCGCCACGACGACGCCGGCGACGACCGCTCCGCCGGTCACCACCGCTGTGCCAGGGCCCGACACCCGCGCCGCCGTTCGTCTACAACCTCGCAACCGTCTTCGGATGCATCGGCCCGCGCCAGACCACCACCTCGGCGCTGGCCAGCGTGGTCGATCCCGGGGACCACCTGGCGGCGGCGGAGCTCGTGTACGTCGACCCCGCTTCCGGGGCCGAGACGCGCAAGCGGATGACGGCCTCCGGCGGCGCGTTCGAGGCGCCGATCGGGCCGTACGCGGCCGACGGCACGATCACGTGGCAGGTCGTCGCGACCGACGAGGCCGGGAACTCGTCGAGCGCCGTAGGCCCGTCGGTGGCTGCCTCAGCGGCCTGCTGACCCGACGCCCGGTGCGCGCCCGCGCTCAGGGTGCCAATCGCTCGCGCACCCATCCGTCGTCGACGCGGCGGTACCGGACGCGATCGTGCAGCCGGTTCGGCCGCCCCTCCCACAGCTCGACCTCGTCGGGAGTGACGACGAAGCCGCCCCAAGAGTCCGGCAGCGGCGGGTCGTCGCCGTACCGGGCGGCGGCCGCCTCGTACGCCGCTTCGAGCTCGGCGCGATCGGCGACGACCTCGCTCTGGGGCGACACCAGCGCGCTCGAGGCGACTCCCGAGCGGGCGGTTGCGCCAGTACGCCAGCGACTCCTCCCGCGACAGCCGCGCGACCGTCCCCGTCGCCCGCACCTGCCGTTCGACTTCGCGCCAGTGGAACACGACGGCGGCCCGCGGGTTCTCGTCGAGGTCGCGGGCCTTCGGACTGCGGTAGTTCGTGTAGAACGCGAAGCCTCGCTCGTCGAGGCCTCGCAGCGACACGGTTCGGGCCGACGGCATGCCGCCGACGCCGGCGGTCGCGATCGTCATCGCGTCCGGCTCGCGGACGCCCCCGGCCACGGCCTCGTCGAGCCAGGCCCGAAACTGCACGATCGGATCGGGATGAACGTTGTGCTCGTCCATGCTGCCTCCCGCGCGATGCTGGTGGCCCTCGGAGTCGGGAGGGCACGATGGGCTTTCACCATGTCGCAGTCGCTACTCGGAACGTGGCCGCGACCCACGCTTTCTACACGGAGGCCATGGGCTTCGACCTGGTGAAGGTCGAGGCGGCGGCCACCGACGGTGGCGGCTGGGCCCGGCACCTGTTCTACGACACGCACGGCCAGGGGCTCATCGCGTTCTGGGACATCCACGACGACGAGAACGTCCCGGCCGACTTCGAGCCGTCGCTCTCCGCCGGGCTGGGACTCCCGATCTGGACCAACCACCTCGCCTTCGACGCCGGCGACCTGGCCGGGATCGAGTCGCACAAGCGCCGGTGGCTCGACGCCGGTCACGACGTCGCCGAGATCGACCACGGCTGGTGCACGTCGATCTACGCGATCGACCCCAACGGGACGCTGGTGGAGTTCTGTGCGACCACGAAGGCCTTCACCGACGCCGACCGCGAGGACGCGCAGCGGATGTTGACCGAGGCGAATCCGCCACTGAACGAAGCGCCGGCGCCGACGTTCCACCAGGCTCAGAAGACCGTCGCCGCCACCTAGCCGCTCGCGCATGGCCCGAACCACGCGCGCCGGCCGCTACGACAACCCCTACGCGGTCGCGGAGTGGAGCCGTCCGCCACCCACCGGGACGAGCTGCGAGCCGCTCGTGCTCGAGACGGCCGACCGGGCGGTGGCGGGCGGTTGGCTGTACGCGCAGGGCGGCGAGACCACGGCGGTGCTGCTGGTCCACCCGCGGGCGAACTTCTCGCACCACTACGCCGTCCCGGGGCTGGTCGACGCCGGGTACGCGGTGCTGTGCCTCAACACGCGCTGGCTGAACAACGACTCGACGCTGCTCCACGAGGTCGTCCTCCTCGACGTGGCCGCGGGCGTCGCCGCACTCCGAGAGCGCTACGACCGCGTCGTGCTGTGCGGAAACTCGGGCGGCGGGTCGCTGCTCACGCTTCTACGTGCAGCAGTCGAGCGCCACCGGGTCGCGGCTGAAGGACACCGCGGCCGGTGACCCGTTCGATCTCGACCGCTTCGACCTGCCGGCGGCCGATGCCATGGTGTACCTCGCCGCCCACGTCGGGGAGGGCTTCTACCTGCTCCACGCCATCGACGCGTCGGTGACCGACGAGCGGGACCCGGTGTCGTGCGACCCTGCCCTCGACCTGTACGACCCCGCGAACGGGTTCGTCGAGCCGCCGGGCGAGACGCGGTACGAGACCGACTTCGTGAAGCGCTACCGCGAGGGACAGCGTGCGCGGGTGGAGCGCATCGACGAGGAGGCGCGCGAACGGGTCGCGAGGCGGCGCGAGGCTCGCGCCCGTTGGGATCAGTCAGGATCGATCGGGGATCGCCGGCGGTCGATCGCCACCGACTTCCTCACCGTGTACCGCACCGACGCCGACCCGCGCTACGTCGACCTGTCGCTCGACCCGTCGCGGCGGACGGTCGGCTCGCTGTGGGGAGTGCGGCCCGACTGGATCAACTACGGCGCCGTGGGGTTCGGCCGCATCGTGTCGCCGGAGGCGTGGCTCTCGACGTGGTCCGGCTTGTCGTCGCGGGCGTCGATCGAGCGCACCGGTCCGGGGATGGCGCTTCCCGCGCTCGTCGTGAGCTACGCGGGCGACCACGGCATCTTCCCGTCCGACACCGACCTGATCGCCACGTCGCTCGCCGCGCCGCGCGTCGACCGCGTCGAGATCGACTCGGATCACTACGGATTGCCAACCGGCCGGGACGAGGCCGTCCTTGCGATCGTCGACTGGATCGACGCGACGGGCTGAAGATCAGCGCTTCGAGCCGCTGGTGATGAAGAAAGTGACGGCGTACAGGAATTCCCCGCCGGCGACGGAGGCGTCGATGGCGGCCTCCCAGCTGGCGAGCTCGTCGTCGGCGAGCAGCCCTTCGGCGTGCATGAGCCGGGGCCACGTCATGAACCCGAACGCATCACGGGGATCCGTGAGGACGAGCGTCGCCGCCTCGCATTCGACATCGGCGAGCCCCGCCCGCCGGAACAGGCGCGGGAGCTGCCGCCCGATGGTGCCGTTGCACAGGTTGCGGTCCCGCCGGAAGTCCTTGACCTTGCGGAGCAGCTCGGGGTCGGGGACGTCGGCGACGAGCGTCTCCTGATCGGGATCGATGGCGACGACCCGCCCACCCCCGCGTGTGACCCGGGCGATCTCGTGGACCGCGTCCTCGGGCCCGGGGACGTGCTGCAGCACGCGGTCGATGCGGGTGCCGTCGAACGCGCCGTCTTCGTAGGGCAGCGCCCGGGCGTCGGCTTGCAGGTAGGACCCGCCGCGGGTGTGGGCCGCCTTGAGCATGACCGCCGACGCGTCGACGCCGATCGCGATCCCGTCGGGACCCGCCGTCATCGCCAGGGCGCGGGTGTCATGGCCGGTCCCACAGCCGACGTCGAGGAGACGAGCGCCCGGCTTGACCTGCAGCAGGTCGACCGTCCGCTCCTTGTAGGCGCGAATGAACGGCCAGTCGCACATCGTGTCCATCCACTCGGCCGCCCCCACGGGGTCGGGCGAGCGGTCGACATCGGAGTAGGTACCGGTCAGATGCACCATTTGCGTCAACGTAACCCAGGAGAAAACGGACTAGACGACGATCAAGCCGTCCGCGCTACGAAAGGCCGGGGGATCATACGCAACAGACGAGCCCGGTTGTAGCGCTGGATCGCCAGGCACGGGACGTTGGCGATGATCCCGTATCCCAGCATCGCCATCCCCAGCCACCACGGGTTCCACAGGAAGAACCAGGGACTGGCGGCGAGGATCAGCCAGTGGGTGAGCTCGGCCCGCCGGGTCTCGACGGCGAAGCGCTCGAGATAGACGGGGTCGGTGGTGCTCACGCGCCGCTTCGAGAATCCCCCTCGGAAGAGCGCGCCGGCTTCCGGGAGTCGGTCCTTCCACCGCTTGATGCGCAGCCACCGTTCGTAGAAGCGGCCACCGGCCTCGAACCCCCGGATGCGCAGCAGTCCGCGGTCGCGGGCCAGCCGGGACGACGGGATGCGATGCGCGACGTAGCCGCACACGCGCGCTCCAGGACGCCCACACGCCGGCGTCGATCAACACGATGAGGAGATTCCGCCGCGTCGCCAGGGAGCTCACCGCCTCGCCCGCTCCGGTCGCACCAGGACGGCGCGCCCCTTCCACCGGACCTGTCCACGGGCGGTGAGCACGATCGACCGCAAGAAGATGACGAACCACGCCGCCAGCGGTATGGGGAACAGCACGGCCGCCCACGAGTAGTTGCCGAGCGGGCGGAGCTGCACGGCCAGTTGCACCGCGAACGCGACGAACCCGACCCACAAGACGACTCCGGGGCCCGACCACCCGCCGATCGCCGCGATCGCTTCGCGCAGAGGCGCCTGCGCGGCGGTGCCCACGCCCACCACCCACGCGAACACGAGCAGGAAGCGCAGCACCGGGGTGGACCCGGCGCCGGACGCGAAGTTCTTGCTCCAACCCTCGACGAGGTCGCGGAGGCCGCCGCCGTAGAGGCGGAAGCTGATCGCGCCCCGCCCGCCCGCGACTCGGACGGGCAACCCGGCGCGGCGGAACTGCTGCGCGAGCGCCACGTCGTCGACGACGGCGCCGCGTATCGACTCGTGACCGCCGGCGGCGTCGTAGTCGTGGCGGTCGCATGCCAGGCACGGTCCGTACGCGCCGGTGACGGGAGTCGAACGACGCGCCGAGGCCGCCCCGATGCCCATGAGCGAGATCACACTGAAGAAGGCCGAGAGGCGCTCGTACTGTCGCCGCATGCGGTGGTACGGCATCACCGACAGCAACCCCGGGCGGTGAGCGAGAGCGTCGAGCAGGCGGGCGAGCAGGTCGGGTTCGGGTTCGGTGTCGGCGTCGAGGAACACGAGCACGTCGCCCGTCGCCCGTCGCGCGCCGGTCCAGCACGCCCACGTCTTCCCCGTCCAGCCGTCGGGAAGGGGCGGAGCGGCGATGACGTCTGCGCCGGAGGCGGCGGCGACGGCACTGGTGTCGTCCTCGGAATCGTCGTCGACCACCAGCACCTCGTCGGCGGGGCGCGTCTGGACGGCGAGCGCGCCGAGCAGGCCGGGAAGACGGCCGGCCTCGTTCCGGGCCGGCACCACCACGGACACCCGCCGTCCGGGGGCAGCGCTCGAGGCGGGCGGGAGTCGGGGCACCCGCCAGAGCAGCAGCCACCCGATGATCCAGGTGACCGCGAGCAGCGACACCTCGAACAGCGGTCTCACGCCAGTAGTTCTACGCCGCCCGCCGTCCGGATGTGGGGGTAGCTTGCGGTTGTATGGACTTCGAGTTCAGCGCCCGGTCGCTCGAGCTCCAGAAGCAGCTGCGCGACTTCATCGACACGTACGTCGTCCCGGCCGAGCCCGTGTACCGGCAGCAGGTGGAGGAATCGGGCGACCCCCACTTCCACCCGCCCGTCATGGAGGACCTGAAGGCCGAGGCGCGCCGGCGGGACCTGTGGAACCTGTTCCTTCCCAACGCGAAGTGGGGCGCGGGCCTCTCGAACCTCGACTACGCGCCGCTGTGCGAGCTGATGGGTCGCAACCTGCTCGCGGCGGAGGCGACGAACTGCGCCGCGCCCGACACGGGCAACATGGAGATCCTCGCCGAGTTCGGCACCGCGCAGCAGCAGGAGGAGTGGCTGCTACCGCTGCTCAACGGCGAGATCCGGTCGTGCTTCGCGATGACCGAGCCGTGGGTGGCGAGCTCCGACGCCACCAACCTCCAGAGCCGCATCGAACGCGACGGCGACGACTACGTGGTCAACGCGCACAAGTGGTGGACGAGCGGCGCGGCGTCGGCGCGCTGCAAGATGGCTGTCCTCTTGGGCGTGTCGAACCCCGATGCCGACCCGTACCACCGTCAGTCGATGATCCTCGTGCCGATGGACGCACCCGGCGTGCGGGTCGTGCGCACGCTCCCCGTCTTCGGGCACGACGCCGGCGGCGGCCACTGCGAGACGCTGTACGAGAACGTCCGGCTCCCGGCGTCGAACCTCTTGGGCGAGGAGGGCGGCGGGTTCGCCATCGCCCAGGCGCGGCTGGGCCCGGGCCGGATCCATCACTGCATGCGGGCGATCGGCCTGGCCGAGAAGGCGCTCGAGCTGATGTGCGAGCGGGCGTGGTTGCGCACGCCGTTCGGGAAGCCGCTCGCCGAGCAGGGCGTCGTGCAGGACCGCATCGCCGAGTCCCGCATCGAGATCGAGCAGGCCCGCCTGCTCACGCTCAAGGCCGCGTGGCTGATGGACACGGTCGGGAACAAGGGCGCCCGGTTCGAGATCGCCGCGATCAAGGTGGTGGCGGCGCGCCTCGCGACGACGGTGATCGACCGGGCGATCCAGCTGTTCGGTGGCGCCGGCGTGTCGGACGACTGGCCGCTGGCGTCGATGTACACCCACGCCCGGACGCTGCACCTGGTCGACGGGCCCGACGAGGTGCACAAGCAGCAGATCGCCCGCCGCGAGCTGCGGCCGTACCAGCCCTCGGGCTCGGCGTGAAGGTCCGCATCGGCTACGGGCTCGGGGTCCAGGGGCTGCGCGACGACACGAGCTTCGGCGAGCTCGTCGACGGGCTCGAGGAGCGCGGCTTCGACTCGCTGTGGCTCTCGGAGCGGCTCACCGGCGACGCCCCCGACCCGATGGTCGGCCTGGCGTACGCGGCCGGGCGGACCCGCAAGCTCAAGCTCGGCACGAGCGTGCAGGTGCTCCCGGGACGAAACCCGGCGGTGGTCGCCAAGGAGTGGGCGAGCCTCGACCGGCTCTCGGGCGGGCGCACGCTCCCCGCGTTCGGCCTCGGCGTGGCCAACCCGGCCGAGCAGCAGGCGTTCGGCGTCGCGCGCGACGAGCGCGCCGCATGGTTCGACGAGGCCCTCCCGCTCGTGCGGCGGCTGTGGACCGAGGACGCCGTCGACCACGACGGGCCCCGCTACTCGTACCGCGCGCTCTCGGTCCGGCCGAAGCCGGTGCAGCAGCCGCCCGACGTGTGGCTCGGCGGCCGGGCCAAGAGCGAGCTGCGGCGGGTGGGACGGCTCGGCGACGGCTGGCTCCCGAGCTTCTCGACCCCGGCAGAGGTGGCGGCGGGACGCGTCGTCGTCGAGGAGGCGGCCGCCGACGCCGGCCGCGAGATCGAGGACGAGCACTACGGCGCCCTCGTGATCTACGTGCGCGACGCGATCCCCGAGCTGCTCGCGTCGGGGATCAAGGCCGCCGGCCCGACGTCGAGCCGGACGAGCTCGTCCCGGTCGGCCTGCCCGCGCTGCGGGCGCGCCTCGAGCAGTTCCTCGAGCACGGCTTCTCGAAGCTGGTCCTCGTGCCCGCGCACGATCCCGGGTCATGGACCACCGAGCTCGACGACGCCGCACGCGAGATCCTCCCGCTGCAGACATAACCGCGCACGATCGGCGCGCCGGCGACCGGTCTCGCGCTGCTACGGGCGCGGGATCTGCTGGACCGCCCAGCCGTTGCCGTCGGGATCACTGAAGAAGACGAACGACCCCCAGGGAAAGTGCTGGACCTCGCTGACGTCGACGCCGCGGTCGACGAGCTCGGCGCGCGCGGTGTCGATGTCGGACACCACCATCTGGAGGCCCTGTACCGAGCCCGGCGGCATGTCGGTGATGCCGGTGCCGATCGCGATCGAGGCCGGGGAACCGGGCGGGGTCAGCTGCACGAAGCGCAGCTCGTCGCTCACCTGGTGGTCGTGGTCGGCGTTGAAGCCCGCCCGGTCGGTGTAGAACGCCTTGGCGCGATCCACGTCCGTGACGGGCACCTGCACGAGCTCGAGTCGCCACTCCACGGTTTCTCCTGTCGCCGTCGCAAGCTCCGGCTTTGCGGGAGCGGTCGGCAAAGCCGCCGCTCCCGCGCGGAATCTATCGGGAGTCGCGCAGCCGGTCGGCCCGTGACTCGAGATAGCGCCGCTCGGGGATGCTGGTGGTCCGGCGGGCGGCCTCCTGGTAGCCGGACCGCGCCGCATCCCGGTCCCCCGCCATCTCCCACATGTGGGCCCGGACGGCGGCGAGGCGATAGTGCCCCGCCATCCGCTCGTCGTCGTCCAAGGCCGCCAGCACATCGAGGGCGGCCTCGGGACCTCGCACCATCGCCACGGCGACGGCGCGGTTCAACGTGACCATCGGATTCGGCGCCAGGCGCTCGAGGAGCTCGTACAGCCCGAGGATCTGGCGCCAATCGGTGTCGGACGCGGTGGCGGCTTCGTCATGGACGGCGGCGATCGCCGCCTGGAGCTGGTACGGACCGATCGGCGCGTGGGCCGAGCGCGTCGGTCACGAGGGCGACGCCCTCCTCGATCGCCGCCCGATCCCATCGGCTCCGGTCCTGTTCCTCGAGGGGGACCAGCGAACCGTCGCTCCGGGTCCGCGCCGGACGGCGTGCGTCCGTGAGCAGCATCAGCGCCAGCAGCCCGGCGACCTCGCCGTCCGCCGGGAGCAGCCGGTGCACGACGCGCGTCAGCCGGATCGCCTCGCCGGTGAGGTCGGGGCGATGCAGGTTCGGGCCGGACGTCGCCGTGTAGCCCTCGTTGAAGATGAGGTACAGCACGTGCAGCACCACGCCCAACCGGTCGGCGCGCTCGGGCTCTGCCGGCAGCTCGAACGGGATGCCGGTCGCCTTGATCCGCTGCTTGGCGCGGCTGACGCGTTGCGCCATCGTCGCCTCGGGGACGAGAAACGCATTCGCGATCTGCGCGGTGGTGAGCCCGCCGACGGCGCGCAGTGTGAGCGCGAGCTGCGACGCCGGCGAGAGCGCGGGATGGCAGCAGAGGAACAGGAGCGTCAACGTGTCGTCCCGGTCGGGAACCTCCGACTCGGCTCGTGGCGCGAGCGCCGCGATCGTGTCTCTCGCGACGGCGCCGGGCCTGATCGCTCCGCAACTGGTCGGTCAGGCGACGGGACGCGACGGTGATCAACCAGCCGCGTGGATTCTGCGGCAGACCTTGGTCGGGCCACTGGACGGTGGCGGCCAGCAGCGCCTCCTGCACCGCGTCCTCGCACGCGTCGAAGTGCCCGTACCGACGGACGAGGGCGCCGAGCACCTGCGGCGCGAGCTCCCGCAGCAGGTCCTCGACGCCCGGCGCCGTGCTCACATCTCCTCGCCGCCCGGCTCCATGATCGGCCGCACCTCCATCGCCCAGTACCGCGCGTCCGGCCAGCGGGCGGCGATCTCGGTCGCCCGTTCCGGGGTCTCGCACTGGACGATGCAGTAGCCGGCCAGCTGCTCCTTGGATTCGACGAACGGCCCGTCCGTGACCGCCGGGACGCCGTCGCGCACGCGCACCGTCTTGGTGTTCGACGGATCGGCCAGCCCTTCCCCGCCGACCCACTCCCCGGACTGCGTGAGCTCCTCCATGAGCTCGTCGACGTCGACCATCACGCGGTTGCGCTCCTCCTCGGAGAACGTCTCCCACGTCGCAGGGTTCTGGTAGATGAGCAGGATGTACTTCACGTGCGCACTCCTCGGGCTCTCGGCGCCCGGTGCGGACGCCTCTCGTCAATACGTCGGACCCAACCACCGCTTCTCGACATTCCCGCGCCCGGGAAGCGCCGCATCGGCCTACGCGGGGCGGTGACCGATCAGCGTACGAAGCCCGGTGGGGAGCTCTTCGGAGCCGAACGAGTCCGCAACGTGCGCTTCGACGCCGTGCGCAGCGAGGAGCGCCGGAACCCGAGTCGTGTCGACCAGGACGTTGTCGTGGCGCTCGTCGTCACGGCGCCACGACCCGTCGTCGTTGCGGACGAAGGTCGTCATCTCCCGCACGAATTGGTTCGCTGACGGAATCGAGTACCGGGTGAAGATCGCCCAGTCGTCGCCGACGCGGCCCTGGCTGGACCAGTCTCGCCGCGCCTCAGCCCATTCGAGATCGCACAGGTCGATCGCGAGGACGCCCCCAGGGCGCAACGCCTCCGCGATGGCGACGAGCGCCCGGTCGATGGCGGCCTCGTCGGGCAGGTAGTTCAGGGCGTGGCCGACGCCGACGATCGCGTCGGCGGGCGGGATCGAATCGTCCGGGAGCGTGACTTGGCGGACGTCTTCCGCGTCGGGCACCAGTTCGCGGGCGAGCTCGAGCATCGCCGGCGACGCGTCCGTCGCGACGATCCGATGTCCGGCGTCGAGAAGTTGCCGGGTGAGCAGTCCGCTCCCGCACCCGAGCTCGACGACGAGGCCGTCGCGCTCACGCACCGGCGCGAGCAGGGCCGCGATCCCGGGTGCGCAGGCGTCGGCGTGGAACGCGTAGCCGCGGTGGTGCACGAGCGCGAGATCGTGCCGGTAATAGGGATCGTCGATCCCGTCCATCAGCCCTTCGTTCAGTTCACGCCGTCGTGCAAGACGGAGACGATGACCCGCATGATGAGGACGACGCTACAGAACAGGCTGAAGTAGCCGAAGAACTCGTAGAGCGAGGTGTCACCGGCGAACGGCGGTCCACCGCTGATGCCGAGGAGGATCGCCCCGATGAGGCCGACGATGCCACCGGCGATCACGAGCACCGTCCGGTTCACCAGCTTTGTGACGACGTGCTCGTCGTGTGGATCGGAAAACAGGCTGACGCGGGCGCGGAAGTTGCCGCGCTCGATCTGGTTGGCCATGCGGTCGAGACGCCGAGGGAGGCGGCGCAGCAGTGGCCCCATGCGGATGAGCTCCTCGCGGGCGAGCTCCTCGAGCGTCGACGGCGCCAACCGCGCCCGCATCCACTCGGTGGCGATGGCCTCGGCTCGGTCGATGACCGGATAGCCGGGCGAGAGGGTCGTGAGCGTCCCTTCCAACGTGATCAGCGCCCGGAAGAACGTGCTCAGCTCGGGCGGCAGGCTGATCCCGTACGTGAAGAACAGCTGCAGCAGGTCGTTGAACATCGCCGCGCTCGGCACCATGCCCGGTGCGAGGTGGCGGGTCATGAAACGCGACAAGGCCCGCTCGAGCTCCTCGTCGTCGACGTCGCGCCGGAAGGTCGCGACCTGGAGCACCGCTTGTCGGAGCAGATCGGGGTCACGCTGCGCGACCCCGATCATGACGTCGCGGATCGCCGTCTGCTGCAGAGGATCGATGCGGCTGGCGGCACCGAAGTCGATCAGCGCGAGGCGGCCGTCTCGCAGCACCATCACGTTCCCCGGATGCGGATCGGCGTGGTACTGCGCGTCGACGAGCATCTGCTGCATCATGCAGCGGAGCAGTTCCTCTGCCAGCTCCAGTCGGTCGACACCGAGCGCGTCGATCGCTTCCGTCTCACGCACGCTGACGCCGTCGAGCCATTCCATGACGAGCACGCGCCTCGACGTCAGGTCGTGGAACACGGCGGGGATCCGCACTTCGCTGTCGTCGTCGAGATTGGCGGCGATGTCGGCGGCGTTGCGTGCTTCGATGTCGAAGTCGAGCTCCTCCCGCAGGCGTTCGGAGAACTCATCGGCGAGGTCGCACACCTGGTACTCGCCGCCCCATGTCGTGCGTTGCTCGACCATGCCGGCGAGCTCGTCGAGGACGTCCAGATCGCGGTTCACGGAGTCGGCGATCCCGGGACGCTGCACCTTCACGATCACCTGCTGTCCGCCGTGGAGTCGCGCCCGGTGGACCTGCCCGATCGAGGCCGCCGCCAGCGGCTCCCAGTCGAACTCGGCGAAGACCTCGTCGACCGGCGCGTCCAGCTCGTCCTCGAGCAGCTCGCGCACGCCATCCGGCGCGGCGGGCGCGACGTTGTCCTGCAGGTGCGACAGCTCCTCCGCCACGGGCGGCGACACCAGATCCGAGCGTGTGGATGCCACCTGTCCCATCTTCACGAACATCCCGCCGCACTCTTCGAGCGCGTGGCGGAGGCGCCGCGCGAACGGCACCTGCCGTGCCTCGCCGTCCTCGCTGTGGCGACCGAGCCCGAGGGACGGGCCGAGCCCGTTCCGGATGGCGATGCGGGTGATCTGCGCGTACCGGCTCACACGCCGGCCACGCCGCTTCACCGCTTTGATCGGGTGCGGGATCGACGTGAGCCCGGTCTGAGCGCGGGCCAGCGTGCCGGGCTTCGCCAGCAGCTCGATCCACACCGATGCCGACATCACACCCAGCGTCGAGAACAACCAGACGTTGCGCGTGAAGCCGGTGTCGGGCTCGTTGCGCTGGCTCGCGATGGCGAGTGAGAGCGCGACCCCGCCGACCCAGCCGAGCACACCGGACAACAGAGTGGCCGTCCAGGAGCGCCGCACTCCGAGCAGCCGGCCGACGAGCCAGGCGAGGACGAGCACGCCCGGCAGGGACAGCAGGACCGCAAGGTCGATGAGGTCGCCGAGGTCTTCGGCGGCGAGGATCATCGTGCGTGAAGGACGGGTCTAGCCAAGCTCTTCGACGGTGAGGTCGTTCTCCGTGTGACGGGCTCGGAGGACCTTCTTGTCGAACTTGCCGACGCTCGTCTTCGGCACCTCGTCGATGAACGCCCACCGCTCGGGCACCTGCCACTTGGCGACCTTGTCGGCGAGGAACGCCTGCAGGTCCGTGGCGGTGGCCGTGGAACTCTCCGAGCACACGACACACGCCAACGGCCGCTCGTCCCACCTCGCGTCGGCCACGCCGATCACCGCCGCCTCGATGACGTCGGGGTGGGCCATGAGGTGGTTCTCGAGCTCGACGGTCGAGATCCACTCGCCGCCCGACTTGATGACGTCCTTGGCGCGGTCGGTGATCCGGATGAAGCCGTTGGGCTCGACGCTGCCGACGTCGCCGGTTCGCAGCCAGCCGTCGTCGAACTTCTCGGTCGCGGGATCGAGGTAGTAGCTGGCCGTCACCCACGGTCCACGGACCTCGATCTCGCCGACGGCCTCGCCGTCCCACGGCATCGGGTTGCCGGCGTCGTCGACGATCCGGAGCTCGACACCGCTGAGCACGCGTCCGGCCCTCGCGCGCCAGTCCATCTCTTCCGTCGTCCCGAGCTCGACACCTCGGGGCGGGTACGCCAGCGCGGCCAGCGGGCTGGTCTCGGTCATGCCCCAGCCCTGGATGATCCGGACGCCGTGATCGCTCTCGAACCGCTCCATCAGGCTGCGCGGGACCGCCGACCCGCCGCAGACGACGAGCCGGAAGGAGCTCAAGTCGACCGGATGCTCTTGCGAGTAGCGGTGCAGGTCGGACCAGATGGTCGGCACCGCGCCGGCGACGGTGGGTCGCTCCGATTCGATGAGCTTCGCGAGCGGTTCGGCCTGGAGGAACCGGTCGGGCATCACGAAGCCCGCGCCCGCGTACCACGCCGCGTACGGCAGTCCCCACGCGTTGGCGTGGAACATCGGCACGATCGGCAGCACCCGGTCGTGCTCGGTGAGCCCGACGGCGATGCCGGCATTGACGCTCATCGAGTGCAGCACCGTCGACCGGTGCGAGTACACGACACCCTTCGGGTTGCCGGTGGTGCCGCTCGTGTAACACATCGCCGCCGCGGCACGTTCGTCGACGTCCGGCCACGGAAAGTCGGCGTCCTCCGCCGCGAGCAGCTCGTCGTACCGCAGCACGTCGACGCCGGCGGCGGCGTCGGCCAGCGCGGATGCGTCGCCCGAGCCGACGACGATGAAGTGCTCGACGGTCTTGAGGTCGGGCGCGACCCTCGCGAGCAGCGGGACCAGGCTGTCGTCGACGATCACGACACGGTCCTCGGCGTGATTCACGACGTAGGTGAGCAACTCCGGGAAGAGGCGGATGTTCAGCGTGTGGAGCACCGCGCCCATGGTCGGGATGGCGAGGTACCCCTCGAGGTGCTCCTGGTTGTTCCACTGGAACGTGCCGACGCGGTCGCCGGTCTCGATGCCGAGGCGCTGGAGCGCGCCTGCGAGCCGCCCGGCGCGTCCGGCGACCTCGGCGAACGTCGCCCGCCGCGAGCCGTCTCCCTCGAAGGTGACGACCTCGCTGTCGCCGTACACGGTGTGGCCGTGCCGCAGGATCATCCCGATCGTCAGCGGGAAATCCTGCATCGTGCTCTCGAGCATCTTGCCCCCCAGAGTTCAGTTGTCCTTCGTCGTGCTCACCAGCCGAGGATGACTCCCACGATCAGGCCGAGCACGAGGAGGCCGCCCGCGCGCCGGGTGTGCACGAACGCCAGCGCCGCGAACCACAGCGGCCAGATCGGGAAGTTCTCGGGCGGCTCGGCCGGCTTCGGCTGCGAGAACGGCCCCCACACCTTCGCGAGCTTCGGCAGCGCGAGCAGGACGAGCAGCGCCGCGATCGGCAGCGTTCCCGTGCCCACCAGCAGCGACCACGAGGACGTAGAAGGAGACCATCATTCCCTGCGTGAGCGCACGCGCCTTGCGCTCCCCGAGCAGCACGGGGAGCGTGTGCGTCCCGTCGGGCGCGTCCCACGGGATCTTGTCGATGTGCTTGCCCATGAGCACGGCGGTGCACAGCAGCGCGTACGCCAGCGACGCGACGAAGACCCCGAACGGGAAGTGGCCGGTCGCGGCGTAGTAGGCGCCGCCGACCATCAGGGGGCCCCACACCACGAGCACCGTGGGCTCGCCCAGCCCGTGCTTCTTGAGCCGGAGCGGCGGTGCCGTGTACGCGACCGACAGCAGGAACCCGCCCAGCGCGAACGCGATCATCGGCCAACCGCGGAACACGAACAGCACGATCAGGATCGCGAGGTCGGCGGCGTTGATCGCGATCGCGGCCGTCAGCAGCCCCCGGCGGCTGATCGTCCCCGACAGGACCGGATGGGGCGCGTACAGCGCCCGCGGGTAGCTGTCGGAGTCGGCGCCGACTTCGAGGTCGAAGAGATCGTTCATCAAATTGTTGGCGACGTGGGCGAGCACCAACCCGACCGTCGCCAGCGCGAACAAGCCCCACCGCACGTTCTCGTCGTGATACGCCGCGAGCAGTCCCGCGATTGCGGCTGCGGTGAGCGTCATCGGCAGCACCGACGCGCGCGAGATCACGAGCCAGCGCGAAACGGGGTCCACGCGTCCCGCAGGCGGGTTGCTCGTCCGCATCACGTGACGCCAGTTGTGGAGGAGTCGCGAGCGCGTCGTTGACGCCGGATTCCGTTGCCGGATCGCTCACGTCGGTCACTCCTTACACCCTTCCTGTTGCGCTCGAAGCGTACCCGGGCGATTGGCCAAGCGTCCTCGGTTGCCTGTGGCAAACTCCCCGCGCACTACTCGGCAGGAATGCACGACTGAAGGAGCAGGTCTGATGAGCACGACACCGCCGGCACCGCCGCCCGGTCCCCCGCCCGCACCGCCTCCCGGCCCGCCGTCCACACCGCCTCCCGGCACGACGCCGGGCGCGGCCCCGCCCAAGAAGAGCGGCGGCGGCACCAACATCTGGCTGGTGCTCTTCATCGTGGCCGGCGTGCTCTTCGTCGGTGCGCTGATCTTCGGCATCTTCAGCTTCACGGGGAAGAGCAGCGCCGAGGACGACAAGGACAAGGCCCAGAAGGAGCTGGCGTCGACGAAGAAGGAGCTGAACGACACGCAGGGCGAGCTCGGTTCGCAGAAGGGTGCCGGTCAGATCCTGGGCGACCTCGTCCGAACCGGCGCGAAGTCGGCCGACGATCTGAAGGCGTGCACGGACTCCGCCCGGACCGTGCAGAACCAAGCGATCGACGTCCTGAACCAGCGGCAGGCGGGAACCGACGTCAACCCGCTCATCGACGGGTTGAACGCCGCGATCGACCAGAACGAGAGCCTCTGCAACACGTCCATCGACAGCTATCAGCAGTTCGTCGACGCGCTGGACAAGGTGAAGAACCGGTAGGCGCCAGAGCGTAACAGACGCGGAACTACGGCGGCTGGCTCGACGGGTCAGCCGCCGTAGCTCATCCGGGTGTCCTCCATCCGCAGGACCGCGGTCTCCTCGTCCTTCTGGAACCCGGCGTCGACGACCTCGCCGATGAACAGACTGTGCGAGCCGACGTCCGCCGTCGCGTGCAGCTCGCAATCCACGTACGCGACCGCCTGGTCGAGGATCGGCGCACCGGACGCACCGTCGTGGAACGGGAACCCGTTCAGCGTGTGCGCCTCGAGGTCGACCTCGACCGGCTTCGTGAACTTGCGGACGATGGCGCGGTCCTCACGGTCGACGACGCAGAGCGCGAACACGCCGCCCTCGGAGATCAGCTCGTGCGTGACGGCGTCCTTCTCGACGCTGACGCCGAGGAGCTTCGGATCGAAGCCCAGTTGCGTGACCCAGTTGCACGTCATGCCGTTGCGTCGATCGCCGGCGCGGCTGCCGACGATGTAGAGACCGGACGGCATCGTCCACAGGACACGCCGCCGCAACCGGTCGTACTCTTCGGGATCGGCACCGTTGGGGATCGGACCGACGGGTCCGCTGCTGAGTGGCATCCGGCGAGGCTATCGGGGGAGCTCGAATGACCGACTACGCGCAGACGTACGGCGCGCTTCGCGGCCGGGTCTCGGACCTGGTGCGCGAGGCCGACAACGAGCAGCTCGAGCGCCACGCACCGGCGGCACCCGAGTGGCGCGTCCGTGACCTGGTCGCTCATCTCAGCGGGATCACGGCTGACGTCAACGCCGGGAACCTCGACGGCGTCGCGACCGATGCGTGGACGGCACGCCAGGTCGACGCCCGGCGCGACTGGAGCATCGAGCAGCTCCTCGAGGAATGGAGCACCGAGGCGGCGAAGGTCGAGGCCGTCATGGCGAGCTTGCCCGAGGTGGCGGTGGGCCAGATGACGACGGACGCCGCGACGCACGAGCAGGACATCCGCGGCGGGCTGGAACGTCCCGGCGCGCGTGACTGCGACGCCGTGGTGATCGGCTGCGACTGGGGCGTGCAGATCCTGGCGGGAGTGGCGGATCCGGCGGACGCGACCCTGCGCATCGAGACCGAAGGCGGCACCACCACCGTCGGCAGCGGCACGCGTCAGGTCGGTGTCCGCGTCGATCGGTACGAGCTGTTCCGGACCATGACCGGCCGCCGGAGCCTCGAGCAGATCCGTTCCTTCGGCTGGGACGGTGAGCCCGCGCCGGAGCTGCTCGTGCTCCCCATCTTCACGCCCCGGCCGACGTCGCTCGTCGAGTAGCGGCCGCGCGCTTCAGGGATCCGGGCGTACCAGGCTCCGTTACCGTGACCGGGTGACCCTGCCCCGGTCGCTCGCTCCGCTCCGGCACCGCTCGTTCGCGCTGCTGTGGGCGGGCGCGTTCACCTCGAACGTCGGCACGTGGATGGAGACCGTCGGCGTCGGCATCCTCGTCACGACGACCACGCACCAGGCCGGATGGACGGGGCTGGTCGCGGCGGCTGCGTTCGTCCCCAACGCGTTCCTCGGACCGGTGGGGGGCGCGCTCGCCGACCGCCTGCCACGCCGCCGCGTGCTCCTGACGACGACCACCGTGCAGACGGCGCTCGCTGCGCTGCTGACCGTGCTCGCCGCGACCGACAGCGCCCACCCGGGCGTGGTCGCGCTGATCGTGCTCGGCGCAGGCTGCGCCATGGCGCTCGGCTTTCCCTCCTACATGGCGCTGCTGCCCGACCTCGTTCCCCGCGACGACCTGCCGGGCGCGGTCGCGTTGTCGTCGGCGCAATGGAACCTCGGCCGCGTGATCGGCCCCGCGCTCGCCGGCATCGTCATCGGGCTCGGGGGCTTCGAGTGGGCGTTCGGCTTCAACACGCTGAGCTTCCTGGCCGTGATCGCCGTCGTCATGTCGCTGCGCCTCCCGCCGCCGGCACCGGTGCAGGAGGCGTCGATCTTCGCGTCGATCCGCGCCGGTGCCCGCTTCGCGCGGGCGGACCCGGGTTTGCGGGTGGTGATCTCGTACATGGCGTTGAACTCGCTGCTCGCCGCGCCGTTCATCGCGCTGGTGCCCGCGGTGGCATTGAAGGTGTTCGACAACGGCGACTTCGGCACCGCGCTGCTGGTGACCGCCCAGGGCATCGGCGCCGTGCTCATGGGCCTGTCGCTCGGTCCGCTCTTCGCGCGATTCGGGAGCCGGCGCGTTCTGCTGGGCGTGCTCGGCGGGTTGCCGCTCGCACTGATCGCGTACGCCGCCGCGCCCAATCTGGCCGCGGGCGTCGTGACGATCTTTGCCGTCGGCTTCCTCTACTTGGGCGCGTTGTCGAGCTTCACCACCATCGCCCAGCTGCGCGCGCCGGCCGAGCTGCGCGGTCGCGTGCTGAGCCTGCTGATGGTCCTGCTGGGGACGCTGTACCCGCTGGGCAGCGTGCTCCAGGGCGCGATCGCCGATCGCGTGGGGTTGCGGGCCACAACGGCCGGCGCCGGATTGTTGATGGCCGCGGCGCTGCTGCTCGTGCGGATGCTGCGGCCCGACCTCGGGCGCGCGCTGGACGAGCCCGAGTCAGGACCGGCGGAGCGCCCGGATGCTCACCCCGGCGAGCGCGACGGAGCCGACCGCCTGGATCAGTACGAAAGCCCCGAACTCGTGGTGCCCGGTGAGCGGGCAGGCGATGGAATCCGCAACAAGGAGAGCCGCCGCGCCGAGCGAAGCAACCAGGCCCCACCGCTGGCGTAGGAGGAGGCCGGTCGCGGCGACGAGCAGCGCGCCGAAGAAGACGACGCTGAGAACAGCACCGATCCACGCGAGCATGCCGTGCTCGGCGGCGGCTTCCGGCTGGAGCGCCTGGGCGAGAAGAAACAGTCCCCACCACCCGGCCAGCAGTCCGTACGCCCAGGGGCTCGGAACCGGGTCCTGCAACCACGAGCGAGCGTCGGACCTCGGTGCGGGTTCCGTCTTCGGGGTCTGCGTTGGTGCTTCTCGAGTATCGAGCATCCCGACCTCCTCGCTGAGGCGACCATGTTCGCGCGGTTCGGGCCGTCGTGGTCGCGGCACCTTGGACCCTCGCCGCCGGGCTCCGATACCGTCCGATCGCATGATCATCGAGCGCGAGCGGCGAGGGCGGGTCGAGATCCTCACGATCAACCGGCCTGAAGCGCGCAATGCGGTCAACGCCGACGTCGCCCGGGGCATCGAGGCCGCGCTCGACGACGTCGAAGCCGACAACGACGTCTGGGCCGTCGTCGTCACCGGGCGGGGGCCGGTGTTCTCGGCCGGCGCCGACCTCAAGGCCGTCGCCGCCGGTCGCGGCCTCGAGCTGATGACCGAGCGGGGCGGGTTCGCCGGGATCACCCAGCGCGCGTTCCCCAAGCCGCTCATCGCGGCGGTGAACGGACCGGCGCTGGCCGGCGGCTTCGAGATCGTGCTCTCGTGCGACCTGGTCGTGGCGGCCGACGACGCGAGGTTCGGGTTGCCCGAGGTGAAGCGCGGCCTGTTCGCGTCGGCCGGCGGGTTGGTCCGGCTCCCGAAGCGCGTACCGCTCGCGCTGGCGACCGAGGTGGCGATCACCGGCGAACCGATCGACGCCCCGCGCGCGCATGCGCTCGGGCTCGTGAACCGGGTGGTGCCGAGCGAGAGGGTCGTGGACGAAGCGCTGGCGCTGGCGGCGCTCATCGCCGAGAACGCTCCGGTCGCGGTGCGCGGCTCCTTGCGCATGGTGCGCGAGGCGGGCGACCTGTCGGAAGCCGACGCCTGGCGGCTCAACAGCGAGGTCGCAGCCGAGGTCGGCTCGACCAAGGACGCGATCGAGGGCGCCACCGCCTTCGCCGAGAAGCGCAAGCCGAACTGGACGGGGGCCTGACCGCCCGACCCGCCCGATCGTGACCGCGGGAGCAAACACTCCTAGAATCGCGGGTCATGGGAGCGGGGTCGGCGCCGGAGCTGCGGGTCGAGGAGCTGGCGGGGCGGGCCGACGTCTCCGTCGACACGATCCGCTTCTACCAGAAGCGGCGGCTGCTCCCGCCGCCCGAGCGCCGGGGCCGCATCGCCTGGTACGGCGCCGAGCACGTCGAGCGGCTCGCCCGCATCAAGGACCTCCAGCGACGGGGCTTCTCGCTCGCCGTCATCCGCCGCATCGTGACCGGCGAGCTCGACCGCGCCGACGAGCCGCTGGCTGCAGCCGTGGTCGGCGCGGTCGACGATGAGACCGGAGCCGAGCCCGGCGCCGAGGAGTTCCTCACGCTCGACGAGCTCGCGGCGCGCTCGGGTGTGCCCGAGGCGTTGATCGAGTCGATCGTGCGCGAGGGGCTGCTCGTCCCCCGCCGCCACGAAGGCGATGCCCGGTTCACGACGGCCGACGTCGACATCGTCGCCGCCGGGCTGCGTCTCCTCGAGACAGGTCTGCCGATGCCGGAGCTCCTGACGTTGGCGCGCCGGCACCACGACGCGACGCGCGACACCGCCGAAGGCGCGGTCGCGATGTTCGACACGTACGTGCGCGAGCCGCTCCGCTCCGCCGACCTGTCCGACGACGAGCGCGCCGAGCGTCTCGTCGAGGCGTTCCGAGTCCTCCTTCCTTCGGTCACGGCGCTCGTCGCGCACCACTTCCGGCGCGTGCTGCTCGAGGTCGCACAAGAGCACCTCGAGTCCGTCGGCGAGCCCGCCGAGCTGGAAGCGGCCAACGCCGAGGCCAGCCGCCGCCTCGAGGCGGTCTGGCCGTGACGCCCGCGCCCGCAACGGAGACTCGTCTTCCCGAAGGCGACGACAAGCACCGCGCGGTCGAGGCGATGTTCGATCGCATCGCCCCGCGCTACGACCGTCTGAATCGCATCATCTCGCTCGGGCAGGACCGGCGGTGGCGCCGCCACACGGTCGGCGCGCTCCGACTGGCGCCGGGCGCGACCGTGCTCGATGTCGGTTGCGGCACGGGCGATCTGTGCGATGTCGTGGCGCGCGCCGGCTACTCGCCGATCGGTGTCGACTTCTCCGCCGGCATGCTGGCCGCGGCGCACTCGCGCGCTCCCTTGGCGCGCGCGGACGCGCTGGCGCTGCCGGTTCCCGACGCGTCCACCGACGGCGTCGTCAGCGGCTTCGCACTCCGCAACTTCGTCGACCTCGACCGCTTCTTCCGGGAGTCCGCGCGCGTCCTCCGACCCGGCGGGCGTCTCGCCACCCTCGAGACCGCCGAGCCCGCCGGCCCGCTGCTCCGGGCCGGGCACAACATCTGGTTCCGGCGGGTCGTGCCGTTCGTCGGGGCGACCCTGGCGCACGACGCCGAGGCCTACGACTACCTGCCCCGCTCGACGGCGTACCTGCCGGCGCCCGGCGACCTGCTCGCGCTCGTCGAGGCGGCCGGCTTCGCAGCCGTCGAGCGCCGCACGTTCACTGCGGGCGCCGTCCAACTGATCACGGGTACCCGGCGATGACGGCGACCTCCATCGCCGCCGGGCTCGTCGCCCGCACCCGGGAGGTCGATCCGCCGGCCGATCTGGTCGATTCGCTCTCGCCCGACGGCTTCGCCTGGCTGACCGACGGGTCCGGATTCGTCACCTCCGGGGTCGCGGCTCGGGTACGCGCCGGCGACGTCGATCGCGTCCTGGCCGGCATCGAGAACGACGACCCGGTGTCGCGGGCCGGCACCGGCGCGATCGCGGTCGGCTCGTTGCCGTTCCGCGGCTCGGCCCAGGGCGAGCTCGTGATCCCCGCGTCCGTGACCGGCCTCGATTCGGACGGGCGCGCCTGGCGCACCGAGATCGGATCGGCCGCGCCGTTCGCGCCGAACGCGGTGCCGGCGCCAACGCGCTTCAGCGTGGAAGGCCGGGTCTCCCGGACCGAGTGGGCGTCGCAGGTGCACGCCATCCTCGACGCGATCGAGGCCGGTGAGCTCGCCAAGGCCGTCCTCGCCCGCGAGGTCGTCGTGCACGCCGACGCGCCGTTCGACGCGCGCGTCGTGGTCGACCGCCTGCGCGCGACGCAAGGCGGCTGCGTGGTGTTCGCCGCCGGCGGGAACGTGGGCGCCACGCCCGAGCTGCTCGTCCGCCGCCGCGGCGCCGCGGTGGTGTCCCGGCCGATGGCCGGCACGATCCCGCGGGGCGCGACCGACGCCGGCGACACTGCCGCCGAGGCCGCGCTCGCCGCTTCGGTCAAGGACGGCCTCGAGCACCGCTTGGTCGTCGACGCGGTGGTGGACGGCTTGCGAGCGTGCGGTGTCGACATCACCTCCGTGCGCGGCCCCGACGTCGCCCGCCTGGCCACGGTGAGCCACCTCGCCACCACGATCGCCGGCAATGTCGAGCCTCGATCGGCGAGCTCGGCGCTCGAGCTCGCGTTGCGGCTGCACCCGACGCCGGCCGTCGCCGGCGCGCCGCGCGACACCGCGCTGACCATGCTCGAGAACCTCGAGACCTTCGACCGGGGCCGGTACGCGGGGCCGGTCGGGTGGGTCGACGCGCACGGCGACGGCGAATGGGCGGTCGCCCTCCGCTGCGCCGAGCTCGACGGGAGCACCGCGCGCCTCGTCGCGGGGGCCGGCGTCGTCGCCGGCTCCGATCCCGACGCCGAGTGGGCCGAGACGCAGGCCAAGCTCGAGCCCATGCTGCGCGTGCTCGTGCAGCCGTAACGCGCGTCGGCGGCCGACGAGGGTTTGCGCCCCGGATTCTCTATGCTCGGACGCCGCTCGCCCGGCGCCGAGCCCTTCAGGGGAGAGGACCGAAATGGGCAGTTCGCGGATGACAAAGCTCGCGTCGATCGTCGCGATGGTCGGTCTCACCACCGCGCTCTTCGCCGCGGTCGGCGGCGCGGCCGGGGCGGGCGAGGAGAAGCGCGGCAACGTCAACGGATCGCTGGAGCTCGGGCAGCTCGCGGCGCAGACCGGCCCGCTCAGCAACATCGTGCAGTCGCTCACGGTGCCGGTGACCATGGCGGTCGACGAGATCAACGCCGACGGTGGCGTGCTCGGAAAGCCGGTGACGTACACCGTGGCCGACGACGGCACCGACCCCAACCTCGCCAGCGAGTCGCTCGAGGGCCTGCTCGAGGACAGCAAGGTCGACGCGATCATGGGGCCGACCTCGTCGGGCGTCACCCTGAACATCCTCGAGGAGGTCCGCCGGCGAGGGGTGCTCCTCTGCTCGGGATCGAACACGTCGGAGGAGCTGTCGACGACGGACTCGGGCGGCTACTACTTCCGCACCACCCCGTCCGACCGCCTGCAGGGGCCGGCACTGGCCGAGCTCGTGCGCAAGGACGGCCGCAAGAAGGTCGGGATCCTCGCCCGGCGGGACACGTACGGCGTGGGCCTGGCGACCTCGGTGAAGAAGGCGCTCGACAAGGGCGGGACGAAGGTCGTGGCCGATGTCTCGTACGACCCGGACGCGACCAAATTCGACCGTGAAGTCAAGAGGGTGGTCGACAAGAAGCCCGACGCGGTGGTCGTGCTCGGGTTCGACAGCGACAGCAGCGACATCGTCCGGACGCTGACCGCCCAGGGCCTCTCGCCGCAGCAGTTCCCGATCTACGCGGCCGATGGCATGCGCACCAACGCGTTCCCCACGCTCCTCGACCCGAACAACCCCGCCGCGGCGGCAGGGATCAAGGGCACGTCCCCGGCGACCCAACCGGCCGGCGTGCAGCACCCGTTCCTCGACGCGTTCACTGCGACCGGCATCGACCCGATCTACTCGGCCTTCTACTACGACTGCACGGTCCTCACGGCGCTGGCGGCGGAGAAGGCGAAGTCGGACGACCCGGCCAAGATGAAGGAGGTCTTCGCCGCCAACACCAAGGGCAAGGAGAAGTGCACGACCTTCGCCGACTGCAAGCGGCTCCTCGACGCCGGCAAGTCGATCAATTACGAGGGCGCGTCGGCCGCGTTCAAGAACATGAACAAGTTCGGGGCCTTCGAGCCGAACGCCGGCGTATACGAGGTGTGGGCGTTCGACGAGACGCGGCCGGGACGTCACCGCTCCGCCCGAGACCCAGATACGAATCGGTTAGCTCGGTTCCGCGTTCTCAATCGGCGAGCGCCGACGCGACGGCCGTCCACGCGTCGCGGTGACGCTTGACGTTCTCGGCGCGTTCGGTGGGCACGATCACGAACCGGACGCCCCCGGCGGCGATGGCGGCTTCGACGGCGGGGACGACCTCGCCCGCCTTCTCGACCCGTTGCGCCGGGAGGCCGTGCATCGAGGCCAGGGCGGCGAGATCGACGCCGTGAGGGGTGCCGAACAGCAATTCGAAGTGGTCGGGCAGCTCTGCCTGCGGGAGAAACGAGAAGATGCCCCCGCCGTCGTTGTCGAGCACGACGAACGTGGCATCGACGCCGCGGCCGGCCGCGCCGAGGAGGCCGTTGGCGTCGTGCAGGAGACAGAGGTCGCCGAGCAGCGCGACCGTCGGTCCGGATGAGGCGGACGCCGCCCCCAGCACGGTCGAGACGAACCCGTCGATGCCGTTGACGCCGCGGTTGGCGAGCAAGCGCACGCCCGCACGCGGTCGGGCGAATGCTTCGACATCGCGCACCGGCATGCTGGAGGCCACGACCATCGTGGCGCCGGCGGGCAGCGCGTCGACGGTGTCCGCGCGCGACGCGACCCTCGAACAACGTCTCCCACCCGTCCAGGAGGTCGTCGAGCGCGGCGCGCGCCGTGTGCTCGGCGGCGCGCCACGACCGCAGCCACGCTTCGTCGCGCTCGGGGGTCGGCGTCGAGCGCGCCGGTCAGGGCGTCGAGCAGCGGGGCGGCCTCGACGGCGATGCGGTCGGCCACGCCCCGACCGGGGTCGAGCCACGCTGCGTCGGGGTCGACGAGCAGTTGCGGGACCTCGGGACCGAGCCACGCCGTGAGCGGCTTGCTCGTCGGCGCCGCGCCCAGGCGGAGCACGAGCTCGGGGCGGTGCCTCTCGGCGAACCCGGGGCTGCGCAGCAGCGCCTCGTACGTCGAGATCGCGTGCGGACCGTGGCGGAGGCCGGAGATCGGATCGGCGAGCACGGGCCAACCGGCGGCGGCGGCGAACCGATCGACGGCTCCGGCGGGCGCGTCACTCCCCCAGCCGGCCACGATCAGCCCGCGGGGATGGGCGCGCACCGCCTCGGCGATGCGCGCCACGGTCGCCTCGTCCGGCGCGCGCGTCGGCCGGGTCACTGCCGTCCACGGACGCCCGTCGGGCCGGCCCGGTGCGTCGACGAGCGGCGCGCCGGTGGGCACCAGCGGCTCCCGGAACGCGAGGTTGAGGTGCACCGGGCCGGCGGGCGGTCCGACGGACTCGGCGACCGCGCGCGCGGCGATCGACCGCCATGACGTCGCTGCTCCGGGGTGGTCCCCGGGCACGCCGACCTCGCAGAACCACCGCACCGCCCGTCCGTAGAGGTCCAGCTGATCGACGGCCTGGCCGGCGCCGGTGTCGCGCAGCTCGGGGGGTCGATCGGCGGTGCAGACGATCAGGGGGGTGCGAGCGTGGCTCGCCTCCAGCACGGCGGGATGGAAGTTGGCGGCGGCCGTCCCCGACGTGCAGAGCACGACGGCCGGTGATCCGCTCGCCTTCGCGGTGCCGAGCGCGAAGAATGCCGCCGACCGCTCGTCGAGGTGCACGTGCACGCGGATGCGGTCATCGGCGGCGAGGGCGAGCGCAAGCGGCGCCGACCGCGACCCCGGAGCGACGCATGCCTCGTGCACACCTGCCCGCGCCCACTCGTCGACCAGGGCGCGGGCGAAGGCGGTCGTGGCGTCGCGGGTCATGCGAGGATCCGTACGTGCCGCTCGTGCTGGTACCGGGGTTCACGCAGACCGCAGCGTCGTGGGATCCGGTCGTCGCGCACCTGCCGCCCGACCTCGAGGCCACGGCCGTCGACGTGCCCACCGGGCTCGGCTTCGTCGAGACGGCGGCCGCGATCGGCGAACAGCGCGGCCGCGCCGTCTACTGCGGGTACTCGATGGGCGGACGGCTGTGCCTGCGTCTCGCGCTCGATCGACCCGATCTCGTCCGCGGGCTCGTGGTCCTCAGCGCCTCGCCCGGGATCGCCGACGCCGCCGAGCGGTCGGCGCGGCGCGAAGCCGACGAGAAGCTCGCGCAGGAGGTCGAACGCGACGGCGTCGACCCGTTCCTCGACCGATGGCTGCGCCAGCCTCTGTTCGCGAGCCTGCCGCCCGACGCCGCCGGCCTCGATGCGCGGCGCGCCGGCAACACGGTCGCAACGCTCACGCACGCGTTGCGCGCCTTGGGACAGGGTGCGCAAGAGCCGTTGTGGGACCGCCTCGGCGATCTCGAACCGTCCTTCGTGCCCGCCGCCGGTGTCCTCGACGAGAAGTACGTCGACATCGCCTTCGACATGGCGGGGCGCGTCGGGCCCGATGTCCATCCCGTGCTGATCGGAGGCGCGGGCCACGCCGCGCACCTCGAAAACCCCGAAGCCGTCGCGTCGCTGTTGCAGCGCGTCGCTCACGACCGCACCTCGTAGCGTTCGAGGAGGACAGGATCGGGCTCGACGTGTCGCGGCCGCATGTGTCCGTCAACGGGAACGAGCGGGTCGCGAACGACGTCGCCGCCGGGCATGCGCGCCGCGAGGCCGCACGCGTACGGCAGCTCGGGCAATGCGGCCGCGAGGGCGACGCCGGCGGCGATCCCGACCGACGTCTCGCGCATCGAGGTGACGAGCGCCGGGACCCCCGCCGTTTCGGCAACCTGCAGCGCGGCCCGCACACCGCCGAGCGGCTGGACCTTCAGGACGACAACGTCGGCGGCCTGCAGCGTGGCGAGGCAGCGCGCATCACCGAGCGAGCGGACGCACTCGTCGGCGGCGACGGGTACGTCGACGCGACGCCGGAGCCGGGCGAGGTCGTCGAGGGCGGCGACGGGCTGCTCGACGAGCTCGAGGTCGAAGCGTGCGAGCCGCCCGATCATCGCCTCGGCCGTTTCGACGTCCCACGCGCCGTTGGCGTCGACGCGTAGCGCGACGGTCGGGCCGACCGCGTCGCGGACCGCCGCCACGAGCTCGACGTCGTCGCGCGGGTCCGTCCGCCCGACCTTCACCTTCACGGCGGGAAAGCCGTTCAGCGCGCCGGGATCGACGGGCGCCGCTGTCGACGAGCGCGTTGACCGGCACCGTGTCGCGCACGGCCGGCGGCCAACCGTCACGCGCCGATTCCTCCGCCGCCC
Source organism: uncultured Actinomycetes bacterium (assembly GCA_963768605.1). Classification (GTDB taxonomy): domain Bacteria; phylum Actinomycetota; class Acidimicrobiia; order IMCC26256; family JACDBD01; genus JALZAA01. Next base: position 108,287 of record CAVYIP010000002.1, read on the forward strand.
GCCGCGACACGCGACCGGCGCGCAGGTGTAGCCCGGGAGCGGCGAGACCTCGCCCCAGCCCGCCGGTCCGGCGATGAGCGTCACGGCCCGATCGCCGATGCGGAGCCGGTGCTCCCTCACGCCGTGACCAGTCCCAGCGCCAGCAGCACCGCGACGACCACTTCGAGGCGGGCCGTGCCCACCAGCGCGGCGACGAGCGAAGGCGGGTCGTGCCGCGTCATGACGAGCCGGACCGGTTGCACGGCGAGCGGCAGCGCCGCCAGCGCGATCAGCGCCGGCGGGTACAACACGCCCACGAGCGGCGACGGCCACGAACGCGCCGGCGACGCATCCGACGAACAACCCCCGCCCCGCGGGCGCACCGATGAGCACGGGCAGCGTGCGCTTGCCGGTGACGCGGTCGGTGTCGACGTCCCGGATGTTGTTGGCGAGCAGGATGGCGCAGGCGAGCAGCCCCACCGCCACCGCCCCCCACCACGCCGCCGCCGGCACGCGTTCGAGTTGCACGTACGCCGATCCGGCCGTGGCCACGAACCCGAAGAACACGAGCACGGCGAGCTCGCCGAGGCCCGAGTAGCCGTACGGGCGCGGGCCACCCGTGTACAGCACCGCCGCCGCGATGGCGACCGCGCCCACGACGAGGAGCCTGAGGTCCACTGCGATCGCGAGCGCGAGGCCGACCACGGCGGCCACGCCGAACGCGAGGGCGGCCGCGTTGCGCACGGCCGCCGGCGCGGCGACGCCGGACGCGGTCAGTCGGAGCGGGCCGGCGCGCTTGGTGTCGGTGCCGCGCACGCCATCGGAGTAGTCGTTGGCGTAGTTCACGCCGACCTGGAGGGCGAGCGCCACGACGAGCGCTGCCGCCGCCCGCCACCAGACGATGGTGTCGGCGTCCGCATACGCGGCGGCGGTGCCGACGATCACGGGGGAAAGCGCGGCGCCGAGCGTTCGCGGCCGCGCGCCGGCGACCCATTCCGCCGGCGTCGTCATCTCAGGGGCGCTTCGGGAACCGGTCGAACTCGGGACGACGCTTCTCGAGGTACGCCTGCTTGCCCTCCTGCGCCTCTTCGCTCATGTAGTAGAGGAGCGTCGCGTCTCCGGCGAGCTGCTGGATGCCGGCGAGACCGTCGTCGGCGGCGTTGAAGGACGCCTTCAGCATGCGCAACGCGAGCGGGCTGTGGTCCAGCATGCGCTTGCACCAGGCCACGGTCTCGATCTCGAGCTGCTCGAGTGGGACGACCTTGTTCACGAGACCCATGTCGAGGGCTTCCTGCGCGTCGTACTCGTCGCACAGGAACCAGATCTCGCGCGCCTTCTTCTGCCCGACGCTGCGGGCGAGGAGCCCCGAGCCGTAGCCACCGTCGAACGAGCCGACCTTCGGGCCCGTCTGCCCGAAGCGGGCGTTGTCGGCGGCGATGGTGAGGTCGCACACGACGTGCAGGACGTGGCCGCCGCCGATCGCGTACCCGGCGACCATCGCCACCACCGGCTTCGGCAGCCGGCGGATCTGGATCTGGAGGTCGAGGACGTTGAGACGGCCGATGCCGTCGTCGCCGACGTAGCCGTCGTCGCCGCGGATGCGCTGGTCGCCGCCCGAGCAGAACGCCTGCGGACCTTCGCCGGTGAGGACGATCACGCCGACGGTGGGATCGCTCCGGGCACGCTCGAACGCGTCCTGGAGCTCGAAGAGGGTGCGAGGCCGGAAGGCGTTCCGCACCTCGGGTCGGCAGATCGTGAGCTTGGCGATGCCCTCTGCGACCTCGTAGCGGATGTCGCCGTACTCGGCGTCGGCGGCGGGCTTCCACGGAAGCGCCGGCTGGATGCTCCGGTTCATGGGCGTCTCCACTCTGGGAGCGGTCACTCCTACGAACCGTACGGTAGCTCCGGGCTGGTCGACGCGGCGAAGCCGCGGGCCGCGGAGCGGCCCGGGTGCGCGGCGAAGGCGGCTTTGCCGACCTTCGCCGCAGAGCCGGAGCCTGCGACGGCGCCAGAAGGCAAATCAGCCGGCGATCGTGAACGCGGAGCTCAGGCCGGTGATCTCGAAGACCTTGCGCGCCGAGGGCTTGAGGCCCCGCAGCTCGATGCCGCCACCGCCCTCGCGGGCCCGCTTCAGGGCCCCGACGAACACCCCGAGGCCGGTCGAGTCGATGAAGTCCATCCCGGAGAGGTCGACGACGATCTCGCGGCCGCCCTGCTCGATGAGCCGGTAGAGCTCGTCCCGCAACGCCGGTGCCGTGGCCACGTCGACCTCGCCCTCGACGATCACCGTCGGCGTCCCCGCGTCGTCGCGGACCGAGATCCGAAAGTCCTCGCCCGCGGGCAGGTCAGAGCCAGGAGGGACCATGCGGGCCAGGATACCCAGCAGCTACGGGCGGGGAACCAGCTCGAACCAGACGGCGGTGCCGCCCGCGTTCGAGTGGTACCCCCATCGGTCGGCGAGCGCGTCGACGATCTGGAGGCCGCGCCCGTCGGTGCGATCCGTGTCGAGCGGCCGCAGCTCCGGCTCGCCGCGGCCGACGTCGCGCACCTCGACGCGGGCGCAGTCGTCGTCGAGCCGTACGGAGACGCGCGTCTCCGTGCCGGCGTGCCGGTAGGCGTTCGTGACGAGCTCGCTCGTCAAGAGCAGGACCAGCTCGATGAAGTCGTCGGAGCATTCCCACCGCCGGAGCGCGGCGGCGACGAATCGGCGTGCACTGGCGGCGCTCGGGGCCACGGAGGGGAAGACCGTCGAGAGCTCGTCCGCCGCCCGATCGCTTCGCCGGTCGGAACGGCTCCGGGCGCGACTCGGCGGCGCGGTCATGAGGTCGCCTCTGCCCTCAGCCGCTCGAGGCTCCGGGTGAGCAGACGCGAGACGTGCATCTGGCTGACGCCGACGCGCTCGGCGATCTCCGACTGGGTCATGCTCTCGAAGAAGCGCAGCTCCACGATGCGGCGCTCCCGTGCCGGGAGCGCTTCCAGCAGCTCTTCGATCTCGGACCGGTGCTCGATGCGCTCGAACTCGGGGTCGTCGTCACCCAGGCATGCCGAGAGCTCGCCGCCCTCGTCGTCGGGCGTGACCGACCCGTCGAGCGAGACGAGCCGGTACAGGGACCCGGCCTCCATCGCTTCCAGCACGGCCTCTTCCGACACCCCGGCCCGCTCCGCGACCTCGGCCGGGGTCGGCGACCGCCCCTCCTCCTGGCCGAGTGCCGAGACGATGCGGCCGAGCTGGAGGTGCAGCTCTTGCACGCGGCGCGGCACGCGGACGGCCCAGCCACGATCCCGGAAATGGCGCTTCAGCTCGCCGAGGATCGTGGGGGTGGCGAACGTCGAGAACTGGAGGCCCCGGCCCGGATCGAAGCGCTCGACGGCCTTGAACAAGCCGACGAGGGCGACCTGGACGAGGTCGTCGCGTTGCTCACCGCGATTGGCGAAGCGGCCGGCGAGGAAGTGCGCGAGCGGGGCGTGCTCCTCGACGAGCTCGTCCCGCAAGCGACGGTCGCCCGTCCGCCGGTAGCGCGCGAAGCGCTCGTCGAGGCGCTGCTCGCTCCCGTTCCGATGCGACCCGGTCCCGTTGGGCCCGGACCGCGGGTCCTGTTCCCCGGCCGTACGCCGCTCCCTCGTGGGCTGTTCGCCGACGTGCACCATCAGCGGAGCCCTCGCATCACCAGCGTAAACCGGATGCCGGCGGACCCGTCCACGATCTCGACCTCGTCCGCCACCGCGTCGACGATCACCTGAGAGATCCGCGGCAGGTGCAGGGGTCGCAGCGTGCCCTCTCGCGGGGCAGCGCCTTCCACCCGCACGAGCCCGGGCTCGGCCGAGAATCCCACGGTGATCGGCGCTTCCGTGCTCTTCAGCACTGCGTGACACACCTCGTCGACGGCAATTCGCAGGTCATCGGTCTGGTCGCAATCGAATCCCGCACGATTGGCGGCATCGGCGGCGACCAGCCGAACCGTCCGCAGATGCTCGATGGTGGGCGGGAACTGCAGCCGCAGCTCGCACTGGCCCACGACGTCCTCGGATTTGTCGAGCATCACGGACACGGCGGACGAACCCCCAACCCATTTGCGTGGTCCAGCAAAAGGTACCCACGACCTGCGGAAACCATGCCGGATGGCAAGGCCGTTGGGAGCATTGGACTTCCGCGGCTTTCCGCCGTTTTGTCACGAGCGTGACGCTGGTGGAACATCACCACCCCGGAGGGCGAACGAGGGGTTCCCAATGCCCGAACATCCTGACGAGATCCGGCTGATCATCCCGGGCAGACCCGACTTCCTGCGCCTCGCGCGCCTGGCCGCCGCCGACGCAGGCAGCCGCGCCGGCCTGACATTCGACGAGATCGAGGATCTCCGCATCGCCGTCGACGAGCTGTGTCACTCCGTGATGCGCGCCGACGGCACCGGGGTGGTCGAGCTCGTCTTCGAGTTGGGCGACGAGGGGCTGGTCGTCGGCGGCGCAGGGCCGCCGATCGAGCCGGGCGGCGAGTCGAAACCCAGCGAGCTGTCGCGAACCATCGTCGCCGCCGTCGTCGACGAGCACGACCTCGATCGCGATGGCGACGAGCTGCATTTCCGTCTGGTCAAGCGCGCCCGGCGTCGCTGACGTGACGACCGACCCGCAGGAGCGGGCGGCGCTCTTCGTCGAGTTTCGCCGCACCGAGGACCGCCGACTGCGGGACCGGCTCATCGAGATGAACATCGGGCTGGCCGAAGCCGTGTCCCGGCGCTTCGGAGGGCGCGGCGAACGCCACGACGATCTTCTGCAGGTCGCGTTGGTCGGACTGCTCAAGGCGGTCGAGCGATTCGATCCCGAGCGCGGCCTCGCCTTCTCGAGCTTCGCGACGCCCACGATCGAGGGCGAGCTGAAGCGGCACTTCCGCGACAAGCGATGGGCAGTGCGCGTCCCGCGCCGGCTCCAGGAGCTCATGCTCGAGGTGAACCAGAGCGTCGCGACCCTCACCCAGCGGTGCGGTCGATCACCGACGCTCGCCGAGATCGCCGCCGACACCAAGTTGTCCAGCGAGGACGTGCTGGAAGCGCTGGAAGCCGGGCGTGCGATCGTCGCCGCGCCCATCGAGAACGAGGACCGCGACAGCGGCGCCGGCGGCATCGTCGACCGGCGCGGCAACCTCGACCGCGGCATCGAGGCGGTGGAGCAGCGGATGATCGTGTCGCAGCTGCTCGAGTCGCTCCCCGACCGCGAGCGGGACATCGTCGTCCTGCGCTTCTACGACGGGCTCACCCAGTCCGAGATCGCCGATCGATTCGGGGTGAGCCAGATGCAGATCTCCCGCATCCTGGCCCGCACGCTCGATCGGCTCCGCGCCGGCGCCGGCGACGTGCTCGCCTAGCGGCTACGAGGCCGCCAGCAGGGCTTCCTTCCAGGTGCGGAAGCGCTCGTGCGTCTCCCCGTCGGCGCTGATGCCCTCGCCGGACCCGTCCGGGTGGAGACGGAACGTGTACCGCTCGGCGAGATCGTCGGAAGCGAGCGCCATGTAGCGGGCGTCGGCACGTGACGCCGGCCCCGCGCGCCACAGCAGGTACCGGCCGATTCGGCGCTTGTACGCCACGAGCGACACGCCGAAGTCGGCGCCCAGCTCGCGCAGCTCAGGCGGCGCCTCGACCCAACGCTCGGCTGGGATCAGGTAGTCGCGCTGCGGCAGCGGCGGCAGGTCCTCGGTGTGATAGTCGACCGCGACGGGCGGACGGTCCTCGGGCGACGTCGCCATTCTGCAATGCTCGCACCCGCATGACCGCGGTGCAGGATCTCCCGACGCCGGCGCTCGTCGTCGACACCGCCGCCTTCGAGCACAACCTGGCGGCGATGGCCGGCGCGCTCCCGGGCGCACGGTGCCGTCCGCACGTCAAGGCGCACAAGACGACCGCACTGGCACACGAGCAGGCGGCTCGGGGCCACCGCACCTTCACGTGCGCGACCCCGAGAGAGATGGAGGGCATGGCCAACGCCGGGCTGGGCGACGACCTGCTCCTCGCGAACGAGGTCGTCGACCCCGACCGCCTGCGCCGCCTCGCCGCCCTCGACGCGCGCGTCACCATCGCCGTGGACTCGGAGGCGACGATCGACGCCGCCGCCCGCGCCGGTCTGGGCGAGGTCGTCATCGACGTGTACGTCGGGATGCCACGCTGCGGCTGCCCTCCGGATCGAGCCGGGCGACTCGCCGACGCCGCTCGGTCCCGGGGCCTGGCCGTGCGAGGCGTGATGGGCTACGAGGGTCACGTCGTGGGCGTGCACGACCGGGCAACACGCGTCGAGCAGACCGAGACGGCGATGCGCCAGCTCCTCGACGCGCACGCGGACGTCGGCGGCGAGTTGGTGTCGGGCGGCGGGACCGGGACGTTCGACATCAACACGTGGGTCACCGAGATCCAAGCCGGCTCGTACGCGCTCATGGACACCGCGTACGGCCATCTCGACCTGCCGTTCGAGCTCGCGTTGTCGATCGTCGCCACCGTCATCTCCGTATCAGAAGGCTGGGCCGTCGCCGACTGCGGGCTCAAGGCCCTTGGAATGGACCACGGCGACCCGACGGTCATCGGTCACACCGTGTGGTTCTGCTCTGACGAGCACGTCACATTCGGCCCGGAAACCCCCGTCGCGGTGGGCGACCGCGTACGCGTCTTGCCTGCACACGTCGATCCCACCATCGCGTACCACGAGCGGATGCATCTCGCGACAGATGACAACGTCGTCGACACGTGGGAAATCGACCTCCGGGGTTGGTAGTTCGGCCCCGAGTCGCGCCGATCTGTCCGGATACAGTGCGGGCGTGTCGCTCCGCCGGCGCCTTCTCCTCCTCTCACTCGTGTACCTCGTCATCGTCCTCGCGGGCGGCGCGTCGGTGCTCCGCATCAGCACGCAGCGTGACGACGCCATCAAAGATCAGCGCGCGCTCGTAGCGGCCGCTCCATTGGGCGACGCCCAACAAGCAGAGCTGAACGCGACACAAAACCGTCTCGAGGATCTGCGGATCCAGCTGAACGCGACGATCGGGGTGGTGCTCGGTCTCGCGTTCGCGACGACTCTCGCAGCCGCGTTTCTCATCCGCCGTTGGGTGACGCGCCCGATCGAACGGCTCGCGGGCGCGGTTCGAAACGCGCGCGCGGGCAAAGTGGGCGTCATCGCTCCTCAAGGCCCGCCGGAGATCGCGGACCTCGCCCGCGACGTCGACGCCATGCGTCTCCAGATGAACCGCGCGTTGTACGACGCCGTGCGCGCTCGCGAGACGATCGAGCAGAGCGCGTCGGTGGTGCTCCAGCTCCGGTCGGAGCTGGCGACCGGCGTCGAGGACCTCCCCGACGGATGGACCGTCGCGGCGCAGCTGCAAGCCGCGGAGGGGGTCGTCGCCGGGGACTGCTACGACGTCATCAACCTGGCGCCGTCGAGGCTCGGCCTGGTGGTCGTCGACATCTCCGGGCACGGCGCCGTGTCGGGGATCCTGGCCTTGCGTTGCAAGGAGCTGCTCCGGGCCGGGCTCCGGGACGGCTTCGAGCCCGACGAAGCCGTGCAGTGGGCGGCGGAGCAGCTCGACGATCTCGGCGACGAGACGTTCCTCACCGCGTTCGTCGCCGTCATCGATCTCCCGAGCGGCGACGTCACGTACGCGAACGCCGGTCACCCGCCGGCGTTGTTGTGCTCACCCTCGCACGCGGTCGAGCTGGAAACGACCGGGCCGATCGTCGGCCCGTTCGTCGGGCCGTGGCAGAACGCGTCGGCCGGTCTCGATCCCGGCGACACGCTCGCCGTCTATACCGACGGGCTCACCGAGGTTCGCGACGAGGCCGGCAACGAGTTCGGCATCCAACGGTTGACCGACATCGTCTGCGGCGCGGCGCCGGACGACGCCGAGGCGATCGTCAAGCGGTGTGTCGACGACGTCACGTCCTTTTCACCCGGCCGCCTCCGCGACGACGTCACGATCGCGTTGTTGTGCCGGGGACGGCGCGAATCCGACGGCTGACGCTGGACCGGCGCGGCCAAGTGGCCGTAGCGTGCTGACGTATGACTGACGATCTCGCGTTCCTCGACGCGACCGCCCAAGCCGAGCTCGTTCGCACGGGGCAGCTGTCCGCGGTGGAGCTGATCGACGCCGCGATCAACCGCATCGAGAAGCTCAACCCCGAGCTCAACGCCGTCATCCACCCGCGCTTCGATCAGGCACGCGCTGAAGCCGCGGCGGGACTCCCCGACGGGCCGTTCCGGGGCGTGCCGACCTTGTTCAAGGACCTCATGTGCGCGGTCGAGGGCGAGCCCTACCACGAGGGCATGCGCTTCCTGAAGGACAACGACTACCGGCCGCACTACACCGACAACCTCGTCCACCGCTTCCGCGAGGCCGGCTTCGTCTGCTGCGGTCGCACGAACACCCCCGAGTTGGGGCTCGTGCCCACGACCGAGCCCGCCGCGTACGGCCCGACGCTCAACCCGTGGGACACGTCGCGATCGCCGGGTGGCTCGAGCGGCGGCTCGGCCGTGGCCGTCGCGACCGGCATGGTGCCCGTCGCTCACGGCAACGACGGCGGCGGCTCGATCCGCATCCCCGCGAGCTGCAACGGCCTCGTCGGGCTCAAGCCGTCGCGCGGACGCACGTCGCTGGGACCGCGCTGGGGTCAATTGACTGCGGTCCTGAACTGCGAGCTGGTGCTGGCGCGTTCGGTGCGCGATGTCGCCGGCGCGCTCGACGCCCTCTCCAAGCCGTTCCCGGGCGATACCGTCATCGCGCCCGCGCCGGCGCGCCCGTTCGTCGACGAGGTCGGCGCCGACCTGGGGCAACTGCGCATCGGCATCCTCACGGAGAACGAGCTCGGCACCGGCGAGGTGCACGCCGACTGCGTCGCCGCCGCCGAGGACACCGGGCGTCTCCTCGAGTCGCTCGGCCACCACGTCGAGCCGGGGCACCCCGAGCGCGTTCGCCGACCCCGAGGTGCTGGTGCCCTTCACGACCCTCTGGACGACCGACACCGCGCACTACCTCGACGACTTCTCCAACCTGGTCGGCAAGCCGATCACCGAGGCGGACGTCGAGCCGCTCACCTGGGCGCTCGCGGAGTCGGGACGCGCGGTTACCGGCCCGCAGTTCCGCGAAGCCGTACGGGTGATGGAGGAGACGGGCCGCGCCAGCGCCGGTTGGTGGACCGACGGCTTCGATCTGCTGCTCACGCCGACGCTGGGCGAGCCGCCGCTGCCGCTGGGCACGCTCGACCCGAAGCCCGACAACCCGCTGCACGGGTACATCCGCGCCGCCGAGTTCGTTCCGTTCACGGTGCAGTTCAACGTGAACGGCCAGCCCGGGATCTCGCTGCCGCTGTACTGGAACGACGCGGGCCTGCCGATCGGGTCGCAGCTCGTCGCCGCGTACGGCCGCGAGGACCTGCTCCTCCGGGTCGCGGCGCAGCTCGAGCAGGCCCGGCCGTGGTCCGACCGGCGTCCGCCGGTGCACGCCTGACCGGGCGGCGCCGGTGACCGTCCGGATCGGCGGCGGGCAGGGCTTCTACGGCGACACGCCTGCGGCTGTCGACGGCCTGCTACAGGACGGCGTCGACTACCTGTGCCTGGAGGCGCTCGCCGAGCTGACGCTCGCCATCCTCCAGAAGGACCGCCAGCGCGACGAGACGCTCGGCTACACGCGCGACCTGCCCCGGTACCTGGCCAAGGCGCTGCCGGCGGTGGCCGCGGGGCGCACGAAGCTCATCACGAACGCGGGCGGGATCAATCCGACGGCGGCGGCGCGGGCGGCGATCGAAACGGCGAAGCAGCTCGGCGTGTCGGGGATCCGAGTCGCGACCGTGCTCGGCGACGACCTCAAGCCGCGGCTGGCGGAGCTGCGCGACGCGGGCACGTCGCTCGCGAACGCGGAGTCAGGCGCGGCGTTCGACGACTTCCCCGGCGAGCCATTGTTCGCGTCCGCGTATCTGGGCGCGCGCCCGATCGTCGAGGCGCTCGGAGACGGCGCCGACGTCGTGATCACGGGTCGGGTGGCCGACGCGGCCCTGTTCCTCGGCGCCGCCGCGCACGCCCACGGCTGGCAGTGGGACGACTGGGATCGCCTGGCGGCCGGCACGCTGATCGGTCACCTGCTCGAGTGCTCGGGCCAGGTCGCGGGCGGTAACTACAGCGGCGAATGGTGGACGATCCCGCATCCGTGGGACCTGCCGTACCCGATCGCGGAGGTCGAGCCCGACGGCACCGCCGTGATCACGAAGCCGAAGGATTCGGGCGGGCGCGTCGACTTCGACACGGTTCGTCATCAGCTGCTGTACGAGGTGCACGACCCGGCCGCGTACCTCTCGCCCGACGTCGTCGCCGACTTCACGTCGGCGACGTTCACCGACCTCGGGAGCGACCGCGTGCGCGTCGACGGAGTACGTGGCGCGCCGGCGACGCCGACCTACAAGGCGCTGCTCGCGTACCACGCCGGCTGGTCGGGCGAGGCGCGCGCCGCGTTCTCGTGGCCGGACGCGTACGAGAAGGCGAAGGCCACGGCCGCGCTCCTGGCGAAACGGGTCGAGATGGCCGGGCTCGCCGTCGACGAATGGCGCTTCGAGTACTGGGGCGTCGAACGCGCTCGGCGGACCGACCGCGCCGCCGCCGCAGGACCCGCCCGAAGTCGCGATCCGGGCCGCGTGGCGCTGCGCCGACGAACGCACGGCGGCCCTCGTCGGCCGCGAGCTCATCCCGCTGACGCTGTCGGCCCCGCCCGCCGGCTTCACCGGCATGGGCCGGCAGGGCGGCGGCCGGCCGAACGAGCTGCTCGGCATCTGGCCCACACTCGTCGACCGGAAGCTCGTCGACGAGAACGTGCGGGTGACGATCGAGGAGGTCACGTGATGGCCCGGCTCCAGCTCCGAGAGCTGTGCGGGTACCGGGCCGGCGACAAGGGCGACATCGCCGACGTGGCGATCTTCGCCGACGACGAGGAGACCTACGACCTCATCGTGCGCGAGGTCACGGCCGAGCGGGTCAAGCAGCACTTCGGCGCGATGGTGCGGGGAGCCGTCGAGCGCTACGAGGCACGCAACGTGCTGGCGCTCAACTTCGTGCTCCGCGACGCGCTGGGCGGCGGCGGCCCCCGCTCGCTGCGCTCCGACAGCCTCGGCAAGACGCTCGGCGGCGCGCTCGTGCGCATGGAGATCGACGTGCCCGACGAGTTCGCGCATCGCCGTCGCCCCCGCCCCGACGTCACCTGGGCCGACGAGATCCTGGACGCGCTGCCAAAACGCTGAGCGGTGGCTACGCTCGTTTGTGAGCGGCCCGATTCGGGGACGAGTCGTCGGGGAGGCCCGGGCGGCCGCTGCCGAGGACGCAGCGCGGCAACGCGAGGCCCTTGGCGCCGCCGGCTGTGTGGCCTCCCCGGCGCTATTGCTCAGGCAGTGTCGGCCACCGGTGCGTCCGTACTTTCCGCGATGCCGTCGACGTAGACGACGCGCTTCGTCCGCACCGCCGGCACGGTCGCGCCGGGCACGATCAGGCCGACGAGGTTCAAGGGGTCGGTCGCGTTCACGACGACCCGCTCACCGGACCGGGCCGTCTTCCGAACCCGCGTCAGCTCGTCGGCGGCATGCGGGAGCGCGTACTGCTCGCCGCTGAACCCGCTGACGAACCGTCCGCCGCGCACGAGACCGCGATCCTCCAGGCGGCGGAGGGCCCACTGGATGTCGCGCCACGGCATGCGCAGCGAGTCGTGCACGGCGAGGTCACGGAACACGACGCCCCAGCGGTTGATGAGCTGCTCGGCGACGGCCTCGGCGAGCTCGTCGCGATCCACGTCGTCGCTGCCGCCGGGCACGACCGACCACCGCCCCGGCGACGCGCTCCCGCGAGCGCCGCGCCGCAGCCGCGACATGCGTCGCCCGTCCGACGCGCTGCGGACGCCGCTGATGCGCGCCCGGATGGCGCCGAAGCCGTCGCACATGACGAGCCCGCGCGCAACGCCGTCCCAGAGGCCCCGTTCGACGTCGTCGGGGAGACGGCGGGTGGTGTCGACGAGGTCGGTGGCGAAGCACGCACCGCTGTCGCGCAGGGCCTGCACGATCTCCGCCGTCGCGCCCACCGAGGGCTCGGCCAGCTCGGTGCCCTGGCGGGCGGCGTCGAGCAGCCAGGCGAGATCGGCGCGGAACACGACCGCGATCGGTGTGGCCTTCGACGGCGCGCCGGCGGGAGCATCGGCTTCGCGAGCGCCCGGCGTGAGGCGGAGCCAGGCGACGTCGCCGTCGTGGCACAGCCGGTCGAGCCACCCGGGCTCGTAGTGGCGGAGCCGGCGCGCGAGCAGGTCGGGCTCCCACGTGACCGCGGCCGCCTCGAACCCCTGCAGCTGCTCGATGACCGAGACCAGCCCGGCCTCGCCGCTGAGCTGGGAATCGGGCGTGACGTGCTGCCAGCGCAGGAGGAACCGCATGAAGTCCTGGGCCGTGACGGGCTCGACCCGCTCCCGCCGTGACCGCCGCGAGTAGGAGTGCATCCGCGCGAGGAGCCGGCGGGCGACCCACTCGGTCCCGTCCGCATCGGGTCGGTACGTCCCCTGCATCGCGAAGCCCTCGTGCTGCAACGCCGCCAGTGCCGACGCGACCGGCCCGGGGGCGAGCGTCGTCGTGGCGGCCAAGCCTTCGGCGGTCGTGATGCCGGAGATCTCGAGGTGTCCGCGGATCGCCCGCGTGACAGCGACGTCGTCGCCGGTGAGCGCACCCGCGGCGTCGTCACGAGCTTCGGTCGTGCACCAGAGACCGACGCCGTCGTGGTCGAGCACGGCGGTGCGACCGCGAGCCGCGAGCTCGTCGAACAACGGTTGCCAGTCGTCACGCGGCCGCACGAGCACGAGCGACGACAGCAGGTCGTGCAGGTCGTCGGCGGTGGCGGGCTCGGGCGCGATCTCGGAGTGCACCTGCTCGATGGCGTCGGGATCGAGCGACCCGATCGCGGTGAGATCGACCGTCAGGCCCCGCCGCAACGTGACCGCGTTCGTGCGGCGGTTCTGGAACTCCTCGTCGTCGAGGAACGCGTACGGCCGGGCGTTGATGATCTCGTGCGACAGCGCCGACGCCTCCGTCGTGTCGACGCAATGCACGGTGACGTCGCCGCCCTCGATGCCCTCGAGCAGCACGCGCAGGCCGTCGACGTCGAGCGCCTCGTGCAGCGTGTCGCCGACCGTCTCGCGCACGAGCACGTGGTCCGGGATCTCGATCGGCCCCGTCTGGTTGTCCTGGCACGCCGCCGCCTGCGGGAACACCGCCGCCAGCAGGTCGTCGGACTCCATGCGCTGGATGGGCGGCGGGTTGCGCCGGCCGTTGCGGAAGCGCAAGACCATCAGCGCCCGGTTGAGGTTCCAGCGCCAGCGGGCCTGGAACATCGGCGAGTCGAGGATGGCGTGTTCGAGCGTGTCCTCGACGGTGGCGCTCCTGACGTAACGCGGCACCTCCTCGAGCGGGAAGCTGTGTGTGAGCCCGAGCGAGAGCACGATCGCGTCGTCGGTGGCGGCGGCCTGGAGCTCGAAGTCGAACGTGCGGCAGAACTTCTTGCGCAGCGCGAGCCCGAGCGCGCGGTTGATGCGCCCGCCGTACGGCGAGTGCACGACCAGCTGCATCCCGCCGGTGTCGTCGAAGAACCGCTCGAGCACGAGCTGGCGCTGGGTGGGCATGGCGCCGAGGGCGGCGCGCCCGGCGGCGAGATAGTCGACGATCATGACGGCGGCTTCGGGCGGGATCCCGGCGGCGTCGATCAGCCACTGGCGGGCGTCGTCGGGACGGCCGGCGACCAGGCACTCGTCGACGTGGCGGCGCAGCTCGGAGACCTCGGTGGAGAGCTCCACCGTGCGGGCGGGCGCCTCCCCCAGCCAGAACGGGATGGTCGGCAACGCGCCGGCGGCGTCGCGCACTCGCACGACGCCGGGCTCGATCCGGCGGATCTGCCAGGAGTGCGTGCCGAGCAGGAAGATGTCGCCCGCCATGGACTCGACGGCCCAGTCCTCGTTGACGGTGCCGACGAACGTGTCGTCGGGCTCGGCCACCACCCGGTAGTCGCCGGTCTCGGGGATCGCGCCGCCCGACGTCGCGGCGGCGATGCGCGCGCCCTTGCGCCCGCGGAGCTCGCCGTTGACGGCGTCGTGGTGCACGTACGCGCCGCGACGCCCCCGCCCGGTCTCGATCCCGCCGGAGACGAGCTCGACGACCTCGTCGAACTCGGCGCGGGACAGCTCGGCGTACGGGGCGGCCCGTCGCACGAGCTCGTACAGCTCGTCGGTGCGCCACTCCTCCGCCGCCACCTCGGCGATGATCTGCTGGGCGGCGATGTCGAGCGGCTGGTGCGGGAACTCGATGGCGTCGAGGCGACCGGCGCGCACCGCGGCCAGCAGCGCCGTGCATTCGACGAGCTCGTCGCGCGTCAGGGGATAGAGCCGCCCCTTGGGCGTGCCGGTGCGCGTGTGGTTCGAGCGGCCGACGCGTTGCAGGAACGTCGCGATGCTGCGGGGCGACCCGATCTGGCAGACGAGCTCGACGGGACCGATGTCGATGCCGAGCTCCAGCGACGCCGTCGCGACGAGCGCCTTGAGCGCGCCGGCACGCAGACGCGTCTCCACCCGCCACCGGCGCTCCTTGGAGAGACTGCCGTGGTGCGCGGCGACGACGTCGTCGCCCAGTCGCTCGCCGAGCTGGTGCGCGAGCCGTTCGGCCATGCGCCGCGTGTTGACGAACACGAGCGTCGTCTGATGGTGCGTGACGTGCTCGGCGATGTGGTTGATGACGTCGGACATCTGCTCGGCCGACGCGACCGCTTCGAGCTCGCCCTCGGGCAGCTCGAGCGTGACGTCGAGCGCGCGCTGGTGGCCGACGTCGACGATCTCCGGCAGTTGGACGCTCGCCGACGAGCAGCCGTCCGACCCGCTCGATGGGGCGCTGCGTCGCCGAGAGGCCGATGCGCGCCGGCCGCTGGTCACAGAGTGCCTCGAGGCGTTCCAGCGTGAGCGCGAGGTGGGAGCCGCGCTTGTCGCGGGCGACGGCGTGGATCTCGTCGACGATCACGGTCTCGGTGGTGCGCAGGGCTTCGCGGCCGCGCGCGCTCGTCACGAGGAGATAGAGCGACTCCGGTGTGGTGACCACGAAGCTGGGCGGCCGGCGCACCATCGCCGAGCGCTGCGAGCTCGTGGTGTCGCCCGTGCGCACTGCGACGCGGATCTCGGGCGAGTCGAGCCCGAGCTCGGCGGCGACGTCGGCGATCTCGGCGAGGGGCTGCTCGAGGTTCTCGCCGATGTCGACGGCCAGCGCCTTCAGCGGGGAGACGTACACGACCCGCGTCCCGGTCGAGACGTCGACGCCGCGGTCGTGGTCGCGGTAGAGCCGGTCGATCGCGACGAGGAAGGCGGCGAGCGTCTTCCCCGATCCGGTCGGCGCCGCGATCAGCGTGTCGGCGCCGGTGGCGATGTGCGGCCAGCCCTGGGCCTGCGCCTCGGTCGGGCCGTCGGGGAACCGGCGCCGGAACCACTCGGCCACGGCCGGATGGAAGCCGTCGACGGCGAAGCCCTGGCCCCCCTGGCCGATCGGGGGCGCGAGCTCAGGTGCGGTCAGCTGGGTCACCTCGCTCATTCTGCCGCGAGGGTATGACGGCTACAGCGTGGCGAAGGCCGACGATGCGGCGGCGAGGTCGTCGGCGAGGGCCGGGTCGCCCTCGACCTCCCGGGGCAGGGCCTCGGGCGCCAGCCGCTCCGAGACGCAGCGGCACCAGTCGACGACGTCGGCGGTGAACACGACGTCGGGGGTCTCGCCCACCTCGGCGAACCCGAAGGGGATCAGCCAGTCGCCGCCGCCGTCGCCGGTCAGCACGATCCGGGCCGTCTTGCCCGGACGGGCGCGGCCGACGACCTCGAGGGCCGCGGGCATCGACGTGACCGACAGGTCGGCCATGCGACGCAGCGTCGACGGCGGCGGCGGTTCCAGATCGCGCCCGAGCACCCGGCGAAGGTCGTCGGTGTGTGTCCAGGTCTCGAACGCCCGTGTCACGAGCAACGAGTCGCGACTCACGGTGATGCCGAACACGTGCACGCTCGTATCGGGAGGACTCGCCGACGAACCACTGCCGGATCGCGTCGACCGACGCGCGCCAGACCTCGCGCACTTCCCGCAACGGCCGGTCACGGAACCGCTCGACGAAGATCGCCGTGCGGCGCTCGATGTCGAGCTCGGTCACGTCGGGCACGGTCGGACGGCCGATCACCTGCGCGACCGTGCTCTCCATCGACGCGAGGTGGATCACGAGCTCGCGCACGGTAAGCCCGTTGAAGGTGCGCACGTCCAGCGACTCGTCAGTCATCTCGTCGAGCACGGCGTCGAAGCGGCTCGTCACATTTCGGTACACGGCCAGAAAGGGGTCGTCGTCGGTACGAGCCGATCGACGGGCCCGCGCCGCGTCCAGCACGGTGTGGTGCAGCTCCGGCGGAGGCGTGAGCGCCTCGGTCGCGCCGATCCACGCCGCGGCCTTCCGAAGTCGCGCGACCTCCTGGGCGGCCTGCGGCGTCCGCTCGAGGTAGGCCTCGACTGCGACAGCCTCGTCGGCGTCCACCGCGTCGAGCGCGTACGCGCCGAGCAGCTCGTCGAGCATCGTGTCGTCGGTGCTCATCGGCTACTCGCTCCTCCCCACGGTCTCGGTCTCGAGCACACCGGCGATGCGGCGCAGGCCCAGGCGCAGCCGGGACTTCGCCGTCCCTTCGGGGATGCCGAGCACCTCCGCCACCTGTCGGTAGGTCTTGCCGCCGAAGTACGCGAGCTGGATGGCGCGCTGTTGGTCGTCGGGAAGCGTCGCCAGCGCCGAGCGGACCCGCTCGGCGGTGACGAGCGCGATCGCCATCTCCTCGACGTCGGGGGTCGTCTCGGGCCGAGCGGCGTCCTTGATCGCGCGGCGACGGCGCGCTTCCTCGCGGCGGACGTGGTCGACGGCCCGGCGGTGGGCGAGGGTGCCGAGCCACGTGCGGAGCGATCCCCGGTCGGGATCGAACGCGTCCGGGCCGCTCCCAGAAGGTGACGAACACGTCCTGGGAGACGTCCTCGGCGGCGCGGGCGTCGCCGATGACCCGCAGCGCGAGCCCGTAGACGAATGATGCGAACTGGTCATAGATCTCGTTGAGCGCGCCTTCCTCGCCGGCGATCAGCCGGTCCCGCGTGGTGCGCTCCCACTGGCTCGGACGGACGTCCCTGCCCGCCTGCCGTCCGACGTGCTCGGTCACGCTCCTGCCCCCCACGTTCCGTACTTCGTCACAACCCGTTCGCGCGGATCACCGCGATTCGGGTCGAGGCGGACGCCTCGGCCCGCCGGATCATCCACCGCTCGAGCGGCGAAACGAACAGGTCTTAGGCTCCGCACGCGTGGCCAGGAGGATAGCTGTGGCAGACCGGTACGACCTCGTCATCGTCGGGATGGGCTCGGGCGGCATGGTGGCGGCCGAGTTCGCCGCCACGCTCGACCTCAAAGTTGCCGTCGCCGAGCGCGGCCGGGTCGGCGGTGATTGCCTGTGGACGGGCTGCGTCCCGAGCAAGGCGCTCCTGGCGGCGGGCAAGGTCGCGCACCACATGCGCACCGCCGACGACTTCGGCATCGAGCCCGTGGAGCCCACGGTCGACCGGGGCAGCGTCTGGAAGCACATCAACGCCGTGCAGCAGGGGATCGCGTCGACCGACGACAACCCCCAGCGCTTCATCGACATGGGTATCGACATCGTCTACGGCCCGGCCAAGCTCACGGGCAAGAACACGGTGCAGGTCGGCGACCGCACGCTCGAGACCCGCTACGTGCTGCTTTGCACCGGCAGCCGGCCCGGCCGATCCGCCCGATCGAAGGTCTCCACGAGGCCGGGCTTCGTCACGAGCGAGAGCCTCTTCGAGCTCGAGGAGGTCCGCCGGCCAGCTTCGTCGAACATCGGCGGCGGCCCGATCTGCGTCGAGATGGCGCAGGGCTTCACCCGGCTCGGCATCCCGGTCACGCTGCTCCAGAAGGGCCCGCGGATTCTTCCGCGGGACGAGCCCGCCCTCGTCGACAAGCTGGTCGACACGCTGCGCACCGAGGGCGTCGACCTGCGCTTCAACGTGAACACCGAGAAGGTCACGGTCGAGAACGGCAAGAAGGTCGTTCACGGCACCGAGAACGGCAAGCCGGCGACGTGGTCGGCCGACGAGCTGCTCGTCGCGGTCGGCCGGGTGCCGAACAAGGAGGGCCTCGGCCTCGAGGAGCTCGGCATCGAGTGCACGCCGAAGGCGATCGTCGTCGACAACCGCGGGCGCACGAGCGTCGACACGGTCTACGCGTGCGGCGACGTCGCCGGGCGGTACCTGTTCACGCACTCGGCCGCGTACGAGGGCGTGCGGGCCGTGCGCGACATGTTCTTCCCGGGGAAGGGCAAGGTCGTGGCGGCCGTCCCGTGGTGCACGTTCACCGACCCCGAGCTCGCGCACACCGGTCTGACCGAGGCCGAGGCGCGCGCCAAGCACGGCGACAACATCCAGGTGTGGCAGATCGACCTCGAGCACAACGACCGCGCCCGCGCCGACGGCGCGTCCGAGGGCAGCATCATGATCATCACCGACAAGAACAAGATCGTCGGCGCGCACATCCTCGCCCCGGCCGCCGGAGAGATGATCCACGAGTTCGCGCTCGCCATCGAAGAGGGCGTGAAGCTCAGCGAGCTCTCGCAGTTCATGCACGTGTACCCGACGTACGGCACGTCGATCGGGCAGCTCGCCGGCGAGGCCGCGTTCGAGAAGGCCGAGAAGCTGCGCTGGCTCGTCAAGCGCAAGTGAGGCCGTAGTCTCGGCAGTCATGGCGGTCGAGCGGCTCGAGAACTCGCGCTGGGGCTTCGGGTCCAACTGCTTCGTCTGCGAACCGGCGAACGCTCGCGGGATGCAGGTCCCCTTCTCACACGACACCGACCGCGGCGTCGTGTTCGCCGACTTCACGCTGAGTACCGAGTACTCGGGTGCGCCGACCTACGTGCACGGCGGCGCCACGCTCGCGCTCATGGACGAGGGCATGAGCTGGGCCACGATCGCGCTGAGCGAGAAGTTCGCGTTCACGAAGGAGACGAGCGCCAGCTTCGACTGGCCCGTGCGCGTCGACCGCCCGTACCGCCTCGAGGTACGCGTGGTCGAGGAGGACGAGCGGCGCATCGTCACCGAGGCCGTCGTCCTCGACGCCAAGCAGCGGCCGTGCGTGACGGCCCGCGCCGAGATGGCGGTGCTGTCACCGGCGCAGGCTGTCGACGCCATCGGCGTCGAGCCCGGCGAGGACGAGGAGCACTACCTCCGCTGACGGGCGACCCGGCCCGGGCGGGCTACCGCCGCTTCGCGGTGGTCCGTGCCGTCGTCTTGCGCGCGCGGTGCCGTCTTGCGGGCCGGAGCCTTCTTGGCGGGCCGGCTCCCGGCGTTCGACGATGGCTGCCGGATCGCCCGCTGCTCGCGCTCCCACTTGGCCTTCGCCCCATGGAGCATGAAGGCGATGACGATGTCCCCGACTCCCCAGATGATCACGAAGGCGGCGAGCAGGGTGACGACGAAGTAGAGCGTGACGTTCTCGCGGCCCAGCGCCAGGAACCCCAGCGCGATCGAGGCGAAGCCGCGGATCAGGTACAGCCACCAGTGCCGCATGCCGTAGGTGGCGAAGGCGGACAGGAGATCGAGGATCCCCCAGACGATCAGGGACCATCCGATGATCTCCACCAGGATGAACAGAGTGACGTCGGGCCAGCCGATCGCGAGGGCGCCGGCGGCGAACCGACAGCGCTCCGCCGATAACGTGCCATACCCAGTGGGCGGGTTGATCGAGGAGCGCGGCGAAGATGTGGAGAACGCCCCAGGAGATCAGGAAGATCCCCACGAAGAGGGCCACGGTGTAGAGGCCCACCCAGTCGAGCACCAGGGAGAGCACCACTGCACCGAACAGGACCGACAGAACCCCGGCTGCCAGGTACACCCAGGCCGCCCGGCCGGCGAAGTCGGAGATCGCGTCCCCCGTCCGCCGCTGGCTTGCCGTCATCGTCGCTGCCATCGGGCACCCCTCCTCGGTTTGCCGCCCATTCATCTTGACGGCACCGGCACGGCAAGTGGTGGGTTTCCGACCCCCGCGCCGAGTTATCCACAGGCTGGAGGCGCTGATCGCGGTGTGGTTCAGCTCTCGGCGGCGAGTCGCGCCCTTCGTTCCTGTTCCTCGTCGGTCGGAGTATCGAACTCGAACGAGCCCCGATCGACCTCGCCGGCACGCCGGTAGGTGGCCATGACGACCCCGGTGCTCGATGTCGTCGAGTCGACGAGTCGGAGGCCGCCCGCCGTCGCCCCCCTCCCGAAGAGCTGCTTCCCGGGACCGACGACGACAGGGAACGTCCAGATCCGGAACTCGTCGACCAGATCGTGGGCGAGCAGCGTCTGGAGAAGATCGCTGCTTCCCTGCGTGATGATGTCGGGGCCGTCCTCGGTCTTGAGCTTGGCCACCGCATCGGCGACGTCACCCTCGAGCAGGACCGAGTTGTTCCATGTGACGGAGTCGAGGGTTCGCGATGCCACGTACTTCCTCGCCGAGTTGAGCGCCGTCGCCGCCGGGTCGTCGACCGAGCTGGCAGTCCCACCTCGCTCTTCGCGCTCGCCGGCGCCGACCTGAGGCCAGTGCGCCGCGAAGATCTCGTAGGTCCTGCGGCCGAGCAGGAGATCGAAGGGTGAGGCGAGCATCTCGCCCATGGCGGAGTACATCGTGTCGTCCCAGTGGTTCACTGCCCAGCCGCCCTGCGTGAACCCGCCGGTGGGATCCTCGTCGGGACCGCCGGGCGCCTGCATGACACCGTCGAGGGTGACGAAAGCCGGGGCTGTCAGGCTTCTCACGGTGGACCTCCTTCGGTTGCGAGCATCTCGTCGTTGTTGACCGCCCCTTCCCACCGAACTCATCGGCGGCTCAGGGCGCGGCGGGGAAGAAGCACGCCCCGACGGTGCCGGCGCCGGTGTGCGCGCCGACCGAGGGGCCGATCTCGTAGCGCACCAGCTCGGCCACCTCGGGCCGGTCGGCGAGGCGGGCGGCGTACTCGCCGGCCAGGTCGGGCGTGAGGGCGTCGCCGACCCCGACCCGCTGCGGGGTGCCGGCGGCGACCTCGACGAAGTAGTCGGTCATGGCGTCGACGGCCGACTCGACGTCGTGGACGCGGCCGACCGCTTGCATCTGGCCATCTGCGAGGGCGAGCACGGGCAGGCCCTCTCCCGCGGTCGCTTCGGGGGCGAGGCGGCCGCCCCGCCGGGCGAGGTCGAGCGCCCCGACGATGAACACGTTGCCGACCTGGTCCGCCACCCGGCGGGCGACGTCGGCGGCGTGGGTGAGATCGCCACCCGCAGCCAACACTTCGCCCGCCGCCCAGACGCAGCACGCCACCGCGAACGACGCCGTTCCCGTGTCGACGATCTCCACCGGCACCGGGCTCGAGCCGGCCGCCACGCTCACCGCGTTGACCGTCGCCGACGTGTTCGAGCCGATGTGGACCGACAGGATCTCGGTCGCGCCGGCCGCCACCAGCTGCTCGTATTCGCGTGAGCACGGCGCCGGGTGACGGCGCGGCCGTCGACACCGACGCGCCGGCGGCGAGGCGCTCGTAGAACTCGGCCGCGGTGACGTCGACGCCTTCCTGGTACGGATGGTCGTCGACGACGACCGTGAGCGGCACCACCGCGACCTGATAGCGCTCCCGCAGGTCGTCGGGCAGCTGCGCGCTGGAATCGGTGACGAGCCCGATCACGCGACTCCTTTCGGCATGACGCTCCGCGCCGCGGCGCGGAACTTGTAGAGGATCATCGTCGAGCCGATCAGCGCGAACAGAAGAAGGCCGATCGAGGGATCGGGGCCCCACAGGTTCGGGAGGTCGGCCGCCCACCAGATCGCGGCGGACGCGATCCAGATGACGCACGCGACCTGGGTGCCGAGCTCCGCGCGACGGGATTTGAGCGCGCTCGCGCCCGCCACGAGCATGTCGATCGGGAAGTACGCCGGGAACACGGCGAGGCACGCGCCCGCCGACGTCGCCACTCCTTTCCCGCCGCGAAAGCCGCTCCACACGGGGAAGATGTGGCCCGCGATTGCGGCGGTGGCGGCTGCGTACGCGCCCGGGTCGCCGCCGATCAGAAGCCCGAGCAGACCCGCCGCCAGGCCCTTGGCGATGTCGGCCGCCAGCACGACAAGCCCCCAGCGCGTGCCGAGCATCTTGATCGCATTGATGGCGCCCGGATTCCCGCTGCCGGCTTCGCGGAGATTGATCTCCCCCCGGGTTGCGAGCCATGCGACGACTCCGGCCGACGGGATCGTCCCGAGGAGGTAGCCGACCACCCCCGCGAGCACAGTGAGGAGGACGTCCCGCACGGGTTGAGATTACGCACGGGACGTCTCCCGAGCCGAGAGCTCACGACTGCGTTCACCGCGGGTCGGAGAAAATCGTGCCCCATGTCTCGGCTCATATGATGACAACTCTGGCCACACGGCTGGACAGAAGAATCAGGTCTACCCATACTGAACACGCGCGTGTACATCCGAGGGGTGCCGTCGCGCACGCGACGTTCTTCCGCGTTGTGGCGGATCGTGTGGAGGTGATCACCGCGACACCCAAGTGGCGGGACTTGGCTCCGATGATCCCCCGACAGCGTCTGGTCGTGGAGGGAACGTGTCGTGAGCCGATCACGGACGAGCGCATAACGAGCTATCTGTCCGGTCTCTCCTCAGTGTGTGGCATGACACCGCTGATGGAGCCGGCCACGCACCTTTCGGACACGCACGGCTGGGCCGGTTGGATCCACTGGGAGGACTCAGGGGCTCATTTCTATGCGTGGGAGGAACCGATGTTGTTCTTCAGTGTCGACATCTATACGTGCAAACGGTTCGATGCCAGTGCAGCCACGAAGTTCACACGCGACGCCCTCGACGCGGTCGAGATCGTCGCCAAGGAGTTCTGATCATGGAAACAGCGTCGATTGCACTTGACCGAGACGACCTCCGGGAGCTCGGCGGTCGGGTTGTCACGGCAGCAGGAACACCGTCACAACCATTTGGCGTGTACGCGTTCTCGGCACACGCGCCCGAATCCGAGCTCGCGCGTCACGTCGAGCGGGAGGTGTTCTACGAGTTCTTCAACAACACCCCCGAGCTCCTCGCCGGCGAGTACGGACCGTACGAGGACTCGACGCTCTTCGTGTGCGTGATGGATCATCGACGGCGACTGCCCGCGGGCGTCATCCGCCTCGTGCGTCCGTCGCCCGTGGGCCTCAAGAGCCTCGACGATGTCGAGTCCGTTTGGGGTCACCGCCTCGATCATGTTCTCGAGCGGACGAAGCTGAACCTCGAGCCGGGGCGCGTCTGGGACGTCGCCACCCTCGCGGTCGACCCCGAGTACCGGGGTCGGGCAACGGATGGCCTCGTGAGCCTGGGTCTGTATCAGGCCGTGGCGCAGCTCGCGCTGCGATGCGACGTGCGGTGGGTCGTCACGATTCTCGACCTCGTGGTGCTGGACCTGATCCAGGAGGCGACGTCCCAGGCGTTTCAGCCCTTCGCCGGTCTGGAGCCGATCCGGTACCTCGACTCACCCGCGAGCCTCCCCGTGTACTGCGACCTCGACGCGTACTTCCCACGGCTCCAGACGGCTGATCCGTCGATGTACGAGATCCTGCACGACGGACGGGGGCTCGAGCCGGCGGTGCGGCCACTGGACCTGGAACCGGTCCTCGCCGACCTGCTCCCCGGAGGTCACGCGCACACCGCTTGAGCTGTACGAGCGCTCAGGCAAGCTCCGAGTCGGGCACGACCTTGAGGTGCGAACGGCGGGCGACGCCGAGCTTGTCGACGACGTCGGGAACGGACGCCGCCGGGATCGGGCGCGAGTAGAAGTTGCCCTGGGCGACGTCGCAGCCGAGCTCGTGAAGGTGGTTTCCCTGCCGGGCCGTCTCGACCCCCTCGGCGACGGTCGTGACCCGCAGCGCACTGGCCATCGCGACGATCGCAGCGACGAGGGTCTCGTCGGACGTGTCGTGATCCAGCCCCTCGACGAAGGACTGGTCGATCTTCACGCGGTCGACGGGGATGCGTCGCAAGGACGACAGTGACGAGTAACCGGTGCCGAAGTCGTCGATCGAGAGGCCGACGCCGACGGATCGAAGCTGCTCGAGGAGGTCGGCGGCTGCGGCCGGGTTGTCCATCAGCATGCTCTCGGTCAGCTCGAGGCTGAGCGATCCGTCGGGGAGCTGTTCGCGCTTCAAGGCGTTGCGGACGCTCGGAATGAGCTGCGGGTCGCGCAGTTGCCGCACTGAGAGGTTCACCGCGACGTACAGGTCCTCGCTGTGCGGGATCGCAGCGCGCCACCGAGCCAACTGGCGACACGCCTCCTCGATGACCCACGCGCCGATCGGCACGATGAGCCCGGTGTCCTCGGCGACCGGGACGAATGATGCCGGCAGAAGCTCGCCGCGCGAAGGGTGCGACCAGCGCACGAGCGCCTCGAACCCCTCGATCGTGCCCATGGGAAGGCGCACGAGCGGTTGATAGAGGAGGTACAGCTCCTCCGACTCCATCGCGTGGCGCAGGTCGCGTTCGAGCTCGACGCGCTCGGTCGCAGAGTCGCGCATCGACGAGTCGAACACCGACACAGAGTCACGACCGGTCTCCTTGGCCCGGTACATCGCCGTGTCCGCGTCACGGATGAGAGCCTCGGCGTCGAGCGCAGGGTCGGTACCGTCGGACAAGGACACGCCGATACTGGCGGACGTGATGATCTCGACGCCGCGCACGTTGAACGGGATCTGCAGGCCGAGACGTGTGCGCTCGGCCACCTCGAGTGCCTTGCTCGTCGTCGGCAGACGGTCGAGGACGATCACGAACTCGTCTCCACCGATGCGAGCGACCAGATCGCCGGGCCGAGTCGTCGCGCGGAGCCGACCGGCCACGGCGAGCAGCAGCTCGTCACCCAGGCTGTGGCCGTAGCTGTCGTTGATGAGCTTGAACCGGTCGACGTCGAGGAAGAGGAGCGCGACGAGTCGCCGGTCCTGCTTCGGGTGGGCGAGCACCGAATTGAGGTGGTCCTGGGCGAACGCGCGGTTCGGAAGGCCCGTGAGCGCGTCGTGCGTCGCCGCGTGGGTGAGGCGCTCCTCCGACCGGGCGTATGCACGCAGGGCTCGGAACATCCGCCACGCCGCGGCGAGCGTCAGCGCCATGATGATCGTCCCGAGCGCCACGCGGTCGCTGGCTGCGGCGTCGACCCGGAACACGGTGATCAGGGCGGGGAACGCCAACGCGACGGCAACGAACGCCAACCTGCCCTTCGTCGGCGCGAGCTCGTCTGCGGGTAGAGGCTCGGTCAACCCGCGCATCGACGGATGGAGGACAGCGCCGATGAAGAGGACGCACGCGAGCGCATACGGCACGTCGAACACGTGCTGCGGCATCGACACCACGTGGGTCTCGACGAGCATGTAGACGACGTCCCCGACGAGCATCGCCGTCCCCGCCCCGAGGAGCAGCCCGTACGACAACGGACGGCGCTTCCCGGTATTGAACGCGAGACGGGCGATCATCGCCACGATGAATACCGACAGGGGCGGATAGCACGAGAGCAAGAGCCGGACGCGCAGCGGGGCGCTGTCGTGGAAGAGCGTGGGATTGATGAGGAAGATCCAGGCGAGCGCCATCGCGGCCAACGCGGCGATGACCCCGTCGAGCATCCCATCGACGTCGCGAATTCCCCGACGGCGGACGTGCGCAAGGCCGAGGACGCCGATGCCGATGATCACGTAACCCGACAAGGTGATGAGATCCGGCACGGGCGAGCGATTCGACGAAAGATCGCCGAGGCTGCCGAACGCTTCGCGGACGCCTCCGCCGATGAGGAACACCACCAGCGCCGCCGCGATGATCATCCACGGCCAGCGCGCGACGGGACGATTGCGCCGCAGGCCGACAACGGTGGCCGCGACCGCCCCGCCACCGAGGATCAGGAACGCGTCGTCCGTGACCGGACCGAGCAATCCGAGCGCGAGCGCCAACACGCACACCGCGCCCGCGCCCATGACGACATAGGCGACGCGCGCGCCGGATTCGAGCCGAGCAACGCCCTGGCTTCCCATCTGCCCCTTCGCGCGATGTCTCCGGACTAGCGCGCTCCGCGTCCTAATTCCCCGAAGGCCCGAAATGATCGAAATTGGCCCACTCGGGCGACGTCATCTTGTTCGCCGTCTGCGGGGACAGTCAAGCAGAGAGCTCGACGGGCGGCGCCGCGGCCTGCTGCCGCAACGCGCGCGCGGGAAACGTCTAGCCGCCCGACGCGTCCTGCGGCCGGGTCCGGCCGGCGCCGATCCACGGCATCATCGCCCGCAGACGCTCGCCGACCTCTTCGATCGGGTGCTCGGCCGACTTCTTGCGCAGCGCGTTGAACACGGGACGGCCGGCCTGGTTCTCGAGGATCCACTCGTTGGCGAACGCGCCCGGACTGGATCTCGTCGAGGATGCGGCGCATCTCGGCGCGCGTCTCGTCGGTGATGATCCGCGGGCCGCGGGTCATGTCGCCGTACTCGGCGGTGTCGGAGATCGAGTACCGCATGTTGGTGATCCCGCCCTCGTAGATGAGGTCGACGATGAGCTTCACCTCGTGCAGCGTCTCGAAGTACGCCGACTCGGGCTGGTAGCCGGCGGCGACGAGCGTCTCGTAGCTCCCCTTGATGAGCTCGGTGAGCCCCCCGCAGAGGACGACCTGCTCGCCGAACAGGTCGGTCTCGGTCTCCTCCTCGAACGTCGTGTCGAGCACGCCCGCTCGGGTGGCGCCGATCGCGCGCGCGTACGCGAGCGCGGTCTGCTTCGCCTTGCCGGTCTCGTCGGCTTGCACGGCGACGAGCGACGGGACACCGCCGCCCTCCTCGAAGGTGCGCCGGACGAGGTGGCCCGGTCCCTTCGGAGCGATCATCCACACGTCGACGCCCTCGGGCGGGCGGATCTGGCCGAAGTGGATGTTGAACCCGTGCGCGAACGCGAGCGAGTCGCGGTCGTCGAGGTTCGGCTCGATGTCCTCGCGTGTAGATCGCGGCCTGCTCGGTGTCGGGGAGGAGCACCATGATCACGTCGGCTTCCTTGCAGGCCTCCGCGATCGTGGTGACACGCGCAGCCCCGCGGCCTCGGCCTTGGCCCACGACGACGACCCGTCGCGCAGCCCGACGCGCACGTCGACGCCCGACTCCTTCAGGTTCAGGGCATGGGCGTGGCCCTGCGACCCGTAGCCGAGCACCGCGACCTTGCGCCCTTCGAGCAGCGCGGGGTCGGCGTCGTCGTCGTAGTAGATGGTCGCGGGCATCAATCCCTCCCTCTCGAGCGACGCGAGGCTACGCGCCGCGGTCCTTGACCGCCCGGAGCTTCGTCGTCTGGCGGGCCAGCTTGGACAGGGCGATCCGGCCCGTGCGCTGCGACTCGACGATCCCGAACGGCGTCAGCAGGTCGCTGATGGCGTCGAGCTTCTCGGGCGTGCCGGCCACCATGAGCGTCATCGCCTCGTAGCCGACGTCGACGATCTTCGCCTCGAAGATGGCGGCGAGCTCGGTGACCTGCGAGCGGGTCTCGGCACCGGCCTTCACCGTCGCCAGCATGAGCTCACGCTCGACGGCCTCGTCCGGTGACAGCTCGGTGATCTTGATCACCGGGATGACCTTGTTGAGCTGCTTCGTGATCTGCTCGAGCGGCGCCGACTCGGCGTCGACGACGATCGTCATGCGGCTGAGCCGCTCGTCCTCGGTCGGGCTGACCGCGAGCGAGAAGATGTTGTAGCCCCGCCGCGAGAACAGCCCCGCGACCCGCGAGAGCACGCCGAACTTGTTCTCGACGAGCACCGAGAGGATGTGATGTTGCGCTGCACCGTTCGGCATCGTTACCTCACCTCCCGACTGATTTGTCGTGGGCCGGATCGAGGATGATGTCGTCGTTCGAGCCGCCGGCGGGCACCATCGGGTACACCTTCTCGCGGTAGTCGACCTGGAAGTCGACCACGACGGGACGGTCGTCGATCTGGTTCGCCTTCTCGATCGTGGGCACGACGTCGTCGGGCGTCTCGACCTTGAAGCCCACACAGCCCATCGCCTCGGCCCACTTGGCGTAGTCGGGCAGGTCGGGTGACAGGTACACCTCGCTGTACCGCTCCTCGTAGAAGAGCTCCTGCCACTGGCGGACCATGCCGAGGTACGCGTTGTTGAGGATCGCGACCTTGACCGGGATGCGCTCGGCCGACGCGGTCACGAGCTCCTGCGCCGTCATCTGGAAGCACCCGTCACCGTCGATCGCCCACACCATCCGGTCGGGCTTGCCGACCTTGGCGCCGATCGACGCCGGCACGGCGAAGCCCATCGTCCCGAGCCCGCCCGAGTTCACCCACGTGTTCGGGTGGTTGAACTTCCACCGCTGGCTCGACCACATCTGGTGCTGACCGACGCCCGACACGACGATCGTGTCGTCGGGACAGTGGTCGCGCAGCATGTCGATGCAGTACTGCGGCTTCAACGGGCCGTCCTCGAGCTGCTCGTAGTGAAGCGGGTGGCGCTCCTGCCACTCGCGCAGCTGCATCCACCACGGCGTGAGGTCGGGCCACTCGCGCTTCTGTTGGTTGGACTGCACCGCCTTCAGCAGCTCCTCGATGACGAGACGGCAGTCGCCGACGATCGGCACGTCCGGCCGGCGAACCTTGCCCAGCTCGGCGGGGTCGATGTCGACGTGGATCACCTTGGCGCCGGGTGCGAAGGAATCCACCTTCCCGGTGACGCGGTCGTCGAAGCGTGAGCCCAAGCGCGATCAGCAGGTCGCACTTCTGCATCGAGGTGACCGCGGTGTAGTTGCCGTGCATGCCGGGCATGCCCAGGCACTGCGGGATGGTCGTCGGGGAACGCAGCCGCGCGCCATGAGCGTCGTCACCACGGGCGTGCCGGTCGCCTCCGCCAGCGCCTTGAGCGCGGCGGAGGCGCGGGCCTTGAGGATCCCGCCGCCCGCGTAGATGACGGGCCGGTGGGCTTCGCCCCACAGCCGGGCCGCGTCCTTGATCTGCTTCGGATGGCCCTTGACGTTCGGCTTGTAGCCGGGCAGGTCGACGGCGTCGGGCCAGTACCAGTCCATCATCTGGTTGGCGATGTCCTTGGGCACGTCGACCAGCACCGGGCCCGGCCGGCCCGTGGTCGCGACGTGGAAGGCCTCGCGCACGTAGCGGGGGATGTCCTGGGCGTCGGTGACGAGCCAGTTGTGCTTCGTGACCGGCATCGTGATGCCGACCGTGTCGGCCTCCTGGAACGCGTCGCTGCCGATCACCGCGTAGGGGACCTGCCCGGTGATCACCACGATCGGGACCGAGTCCATGTAGGCGTCGCACAGGGCGGTGACGATGTTCGTGGCCGCCGGCCCGCTGGTGACCATCGCCACGCCGGGTCGGCCGGTCGCGTGCGCGAATCCCTCGGCCATGTGGCCCGCGCCCTGCTCGTGGCGGACGAGGATGTGGCGGATCGACGAGTCGATCAGCGGGTCGTACACGGGCAGGATCGCCCCGCCCGGCAGCCCGAACATGACCTCGGTGCCCTCCATCTCGAGGCTCTTGATGAGGGCCTGGGCTCCTGTGAGTTTCATCGTGGGTCCTTGGTCTGCGTGTGCGTCAATCTCGGGACATGAAAAGCCCCCCGCTTTTGCGAGGGGCGAAGGCGCGCAGGCGCGGGTGGGGCGGCTGCGCGCTAGGTAACAACTACGAGGAGGCTCTGGTGGTCCATCAGGCCAACAGTTTGGACGATCGTGAACCGGCGCGCAAGCCGGTTCAGCCGGAGACCACTCTCGCGGGTCTCCCTTCGAGGTACTGGTGGACCTGCTGGATGACGACCGACCCCTCGCCGACCGCGGACGCGACCCGCTTGACCGATTGAGCTCGCACGTCTCCCACCGCGAACACGCCCGGCACGCTCGTCTCGAACATCATCGGCGGGCGCTCGAGCGCCCACCGAGTCGCAGCGTGTTCACTCGCCACGTCGGGGCCGGTGACGAGGTAACCCGGAGCGTCGCGGACGACTCCGGACGGGAGCCACCCGGTGTGCGGCCGGGCGCCGATGAGAAGGAAGAGCGCGTCGGCGGACACCGTCTCCGTGTCGCCGGCGGAGCGCAACGTGAGTTCTTCGAGGCGACCTTCTCCCGCGCCGTCGACGACTTCAGTCGAGACCCGGACGTCGATGCAAGGGACCGCGTCGATCTCGTCGCGCAGATACTGCGACATGCTCGAGGCGAGCGTGGCGGACCGCACGACCAGCGTGACGCGCTTCGCGTACCGGCTCAGGTGGACCGCGGCCTGGCCGGCCGAGTTCCCGCCGCCGACCACATACACGTGACCACCCGTGAACCGCTGCGCCTCGGACGGCGACGAGCCGTAGAACACGCCGATGCCGTTGAGGCGTTCGAGGGCGGGGATGTCGAGGCGCCGGTAGGCGACGCCCATGGCGAGGATCACGCTGCGGGCGCGGACCTCGCTGCCGTCGGAGATCGTGAGCACGTGATCGCCGCCATTGCTCTGCAAGCCGGTCACGTCGCGCATCAGCAGGAAGGTGGTCCCGAACACCCATGCCTGCTGGTACGCACGCTGGGCGAGCTCGGCGCCGCTCACGCCCCTCGCGAACCCGAGGTAGTTGCGGATTCGAGAGCTCGACCCTGCCTGGCCGCCGATCGACTCGCGCTCGACGACCAAGGCGCGCAACCCTTCCGAGGAGGCGTACACGGCCGCCGCGAGCCCCGCCGGGCCCGCGCCGACGATGACGACGTCGAATTCCCGCCGGCCTTCGAGCTCGGTCATCGCCCCGTAGCCGCGTGCGAGCTCCGCATTCGACGGATCGACGAAGGTGCGGCCGTCGAGCATCACGACGACGGGCTTCGTCGTTCCTGCTTGCCCGGCTTGCCGCAGGACCGCTTCGCCGTCCGGCGAGTTGTTCGGGTGAAACACGTGCGGAACCCCGTTACGCGTGAGCAGGTTCCGGATCTCGTGCGCTCGCGATGACCAGGCGTCGGCGACGACGTTGATCTCCTGCGGTACCGAGGAATGGGCGCGCGACCACTCGTGGAGGAACTCGCTCACGGTCCGGTGGAAGTACTCGTCGGGTGACTTCCAGGGCTTCAACGCGTAGTAGTCAATGCGACCGAGCGCCATCGCCGCGCGTATCGCATCCGCAGTGGGCTCGTCGCCCCAGTCGCCCCACCCGACGAGAAGAGCCCGCTTGGCTTGCGGATGCAGTTCGGCGACACGAGCGAGCAGCTCCGGTCCCGTGAGCTCCGGCATCCACTGGTCTGCGAGCACGAGCGCGACGCGATCCCCCGCCTGTTTCATCCTCTCCAGCAGCTCGAGAGCTTCCGTCGCCGATGAGCTGCAGAGAATCTGGTAGTCACGGTCGTAGCGCCGCTCCAGCTCCGCGCGGATGTGCCCGATCGACGACGGGTCGTCGTCGATCGCGAGGATCACGGGCCGTGAGTCTCTGGTCACCCGGGTTCGCTACCTCCGCAGCCGGTAGAAGCGGAAGAAGTCGTTCTCGATCGGGAGCACTTCCACCGATCCGAATCCCGCCCGACCGGCGAGGTCACGCACCGTCGGCTCGCGCAACACCGTGCCGGTGGGCTCGGCCGGTTGATCGACCATCGCGGCCGGCAAGCAGTGCGAGATGCTCCATCCGTACATCATCCGCTCGACCTCGTCGCCGGGCGCCGTGAAGGAGCTCGCGACGCGCTCGTCCGCCAGCAACACCGAGCCGTCGTCGCGCAGCATCTGGTGCAGCGCCCCGAGCACCTCGGCCGGTCGAGCCGTGTCGTGCAGCGCCTCGAACATGCACACCAGGTCGTAGGCGCCCTTCGCCGCCGGGTCGGCGGCGTCCTGTACCCGGAAGGTCACGGCGTCGGCCATCCCGGCCTCGCCGGCGTTGCGCCGGGCGTCATCGACCGAGGCCAGGTCGAGGTCGATCCCCTCGACGGTCGCGGCCGGATAGGCGCGAGCCAGCGCGATGGTTGACCAACCGACGCCACAACCGACGTCGGCGACTCGAGCCGCCGGCTCTGAGCGCAGCCGGGCGTCGACGTCGGGCATGGTCGAGACCCAACTCGCCATCTCGTGCGTGAACGCCGGCCGGTTCACCGCGGCCTGGCCGTCTCGAAGGTCGGCGCCGTACTCGCTGAACGGAACGCCGCCGCCGCTGCGGTACGCGTCGACGACGTCAGGGAGGACGCCGCCGATGCCGGCGAGCAACGAAGCGAACGGCGCGAGGTAGTTCGGGCTCTCGACATCGATCAGCACTTCGGCGTGCTCCGCCGGGAGCCGGTACCGGCGCGTCCCGCCGCCGGCATCGTCGACATCGAGGATGCCGGCCACGGCCTGCTGCTCCAGCCACTCGCGCGCGTAACGCGGCGCGATCCCGGCTCGACGGGCGAGCTCGTCCGGGTCGAGCGCGTCGGCGCCGGCGAGCGCGGGGTAGAGACCGAGCCGATCGCCGAGGTACACGCCGAACAGCTCGAGCGTTCCGAGCGTGGCGCCGAAGAGACGTTCGACGAGCGCGTCCCGGCGGTCTTGCGCAGTGGTCGAGGTCATACCTGCCTCCTCGTCGAGCTCGACAGGAGGCTACGCGTCGATCGTGGCGGCGGCCTCGCGCTCATCGGATGCAGGGAGCTCGGGGCTCGAGGCGCCGCATTCGCAGCGCGGACCCCGGTCGAAGGGGAGGAACGACTCGGCGCTGAGCGCAGCAACGGCCACCGGCGCAAGGTCGCCGATGGACCGGTAGACGAGGTAGCGGGGTACCCACCGCGGATCGAACTTGGCGTTGAACGTCAAGAGCGACTCGATCTGGAAGTAGGGATTGAGTCGCTTGATCAGCCACGCCTGCGCGGACTGGAGAGGGCCGAGGTCGGCATCGTCCTCGATGAGCCCACGGAAGGCGGCAAAGTTGAGTGACACCTCCCGGATGCCGTGATCCCTCGCCCACAGCACGACCTCCACGATGAGACGCTCGTTGACGCCGTTCGGCCCGACCGCGTCACGTCGCATCGTGTCGAGCGAGAGACCGGTGCCGGCCTTGCACGGAACGAAGCGCTGGAACGCGATCGGTGTTCCTTGGTCGTCGCGGCAGACGGCGATCACGCACTCGGCGTCGCGACCCGTCAGCAGCCCGTCGAGCGCCATGGAGAAGCCGCGCTCGCGGCCCCCGCGAGATGGCGTTCGGAGATGCCGACCAGCGCGCGGCGCAGCGTCGGATCCAGCTCGCCTTCGCGGTGGATCTCGGCGGTCAGGCCGAAGTTCTTCGTGCGGTTGAACGCCTGCCGGACGCCGCGCATGCGCCGGCCGTCGAGGGTGAACCCGTCGACGTCGATGACGGCTTCGTCTCCGAGGTACCGGGAGCGGAGGCCGACGGCTTCGTAGAGCGCGAGCTGATCGCCGCGAGCACCGATCACCGCCGGGCGCCAGCCGCGCTCTGTGCACCGCTCGAGAAACCGGTCGAACGCGTCCGCGAACGAGGGTCGATCCCCGACGGGGTCGCCGGACGCCAGCCCGGTACCGTTCACGTACCGGTAGGCAACGGCGGCGCGCGCGTCGCTCGACAGGATGTAGCGCTTGTCGTGCCGGAGTGCGAAGGGGTCGAGCGTGTCGCCGTTGCGGCGGTTCACCAGCCGGCGCACACTGTCGCGTTCGTCGTCGTGCGCCAGGGCCCGCTCGGTGACCGGCGCCAGCAGCGCGGCCGCGATCACGATCACGATGCCGAAGCCGAGGACGGTGATCGAGGCCGGGAACCAGCGCCCGAACCCGTGGCTGACTTCGAACGGGCCGGTCAGCCCGACGAGGCGCGCCGCCGTTTCCTCGACGGCGCCGAGGATCGTGAACTCGGGCTTCACCCGGTTGTGGCGGATGGCGAAACCCAAGACCCCGTACACGAACGCGACCGGGATCATCGGTGAGAACCACTTTGGCGGCGGTGCGCCACCGGGCGGGAGGCGTCGGCGCGGTGAACAGTCGCCCCGACCGAACGAGCAGCACGGCGACGCCAAGGGAGATGGCGGCTTCCTCGATGTCGAGGCCCTTGAGGAGGTGCGTCAACGCCGAGAACGCCAGCAGCACGAGGGCGGCCCGGTAGGCAACGCGGCGATGGCGGGCGATCCCACGGCCGAGTAGGACGAGCGCGATGCCGAGCAACGCCGTGGCTCCCATCGCGAGGTGCGCCACCTCGGGTGTGAAGGCGTCGCGGACGATGTGGAGGCGGGCGCGGAACTCGGGAGTGAGGGCCGATGCGATGTTGACGACGCCGGCGGCGGTGACGGCGAGACCGAGGAGACGCAACCGACGGCGGACCGGCGTCGGACGACGGACAACCCGCGTCCCCGCCGCGGGTCGAGTCCTTGGCACTAGCTTCCCCAGTTCTTCGTGGCCCGCCGCCCGCAGCCGCCTGCTACGACTCCCGGAGCCTGGCTGCAAAGCGATGAGAGGACGGTGAGCCGCGTCGCGCTGGTCACCGACTCTCGAGCGGGAGCCGGAGCTGCACCTCGGCGCCGCCCTCGGCGCCGTTCTCGATCTCGAGCTCTCCGCCGTGCGCGGCGGCGATGGCGTCGACGATCGCGAGGCCCAGGCCGGCTCCGTTCTCGGAGCCCCGTCCCCCGTCGGTCCCTCGGACGAACCGTCCCGCGGCCTGACCGAGAAGCTCGGGCGGGAACCCCGGCCCGTCGTCGCGTACCGCAACGACGGCGCGGTCGCCGTCGCTCGATACTTCGACGTCGACCCGCCCGTCGGCGTGGCGGGCCGCGTTCTCGACGAGGTTGAGGACAGCCCGCTCGATGGCGTGCTCGTCGCCGCGCACCTCGGCCGACCCGTTCACCCGAACCGGTATCGCGTCACCGTCACGAGACCGCGCCACCGTCTGGGCCGCGCGCCGCGACAACTCGCCGAGCTCCACCGGCTCCGACCGGCGCGGGCCGGCCGAGCGGGAGCGCGCCAGGACGAGCAGGTTCACGGCGAGCCGGTCGAGCCGGTCGACTTCTTCGAGCGAGGAGTCGAGCGCCTGCGCGAGCTGGCTTCCCTCCTCCGTTTGCATGCGCGCGAGCTCGAGCTCGCTGCGGACGATCGAGATGGGCGTGCGCAGGTCGTGACTGGCATCGTCGAGGAAGGCACGCTCGTGTTCGAGCGCGGCTTCGATGCGGGCGATGAGCTCGTTGAGATGGCGCGCGAGATCGGCGAGCTCCTCGCCCGTCTCGGGAACCGACAGTCGCCGGCGTTGACCCCGCGCAGCGACGGCGGAGATCTCGTCCGCCTCCTCGACGAGGTCGCGCACCGGCTTGAGCGCGGCGCCGGCGAGGAACCAGCCCCCCACCGACACGATCGCGGCCAACAGCGGGAGGCCGATCACGAGCGCCTGCTCGAGTCGATGCTGGGCGTCGATCGCCTCGTCGAGCGACGTCCCGACGACGACGACGAGCCCGAGCCCGCGCTGGCCTGCCGGTCCCGCCAGCAGGCGCGACTTTTGGTCTTCGGGCGCGGCGGCCCGTTCGATCGTGATCCGGCGGGTGCGGGCCCTGGCGAGCTCGCTCTTCGTCAGGACACGGCGCTCGAGGAGCGCGCGGGGGCGGCGTTCACGACCTGGCCGTCCACGTCGACGATCTGCGCGAACGCCTCGTCGTCGGGCAGTGTGGGCTCGACCGACTGGTCGCCGCTGGTGGCGAGATCGCGTTCGAGGTTCTGGAACCGGGTGACGAGCCCGTCGTCGAGCGCCTCACGCAGCGCGTTGCGATATTGGAAGTCGACGAGGACGCCGACAAGCAGGCACAGCACGGCCGTGACGAGCGCGAACACGAGCGTGAGCCGGCCGCGCAGTGTTCGTGGACGCAGCCTCACCCGTCTACCCGGAGCCGGTAGCCGACGCCGCGGACGGTTTCGAGCGTCGTGCGGTCGAACGGCCGGTCGATCTTCTCGCGCAGGTACCGGACGTAGACGTCGACGACGTTGGACGTCCCGTCGTACGCGAAGTCCCAGACGTGCTCGAGGATCGTGGTGCGGCTCAGCACCTCGTCGGCGTGCCGCATGAACAGGTCGAGCAGTGCGAACTCCTTGGGGCTCAGGTCGATCTCCTGGCCGGCGCGGGTAACACGATGCCGAGCCGGGTCGAGCTCGAGGTCAGCGACCTCGAGGACTCGCGGACGCTCGGGTGCCCCTCGGCGGGTGAGTGCCCGCAACCGCGCGTACAGCTCTGCGAACGAGAACGGCTTCGGGATGTAGTCGTCGGCGCCTGCATCGAGACCGATCACACGATCGTCGACGCTGTCCCGGGCGGTGAGCAGCAGGATCGGCGCCCAGCGGCCGTCGGCGCGCAGGCGCCGGCACACCTCGAAGCCGTCGGGCTCGGGGATCATCACGTCGAGCACGATGGCGTCGTACTCGTTCTCGGTACCCATCCACACCGCGTCGGTGCCGGTCATCGCGACGTCGACCGAGTAACCCTCGAGCTCGAGCGCCTTGCGTACGAGGGTCGCCATCTTGGCTTCGTCCTCCACGACCAGGACGCGCACAGTGGCATCGTACGGCGTTGCTCCCGAGTCGAGACTCACCGGGAGCGGCGTTCGAGGACGATCCCTACCCCGGCTGCGATCACGTGCTCGGACTCGGACAGGTAGTGCGAGAGCGCGCCGGTCACGAGCAACCGGGACGCGAAGAAGCCGAAGACGCCGACAAGCAGCAGGATCCCGGCGACCGGACCCCGACGCCGCCACACAACAACACCCAATGCTCCGGCGATCGTGGCAAGTCCCGCTGACACGCCGTAGTCCGGCGCCCGCGCGACGTCGCTCGCAAACCCCCAGCCGACCATCGCGCCGGGAAGGACCAAGGCCGCGACGGCCAGGGTTGCGAGGACGTGCCCGGCGAAGAATCGGCCCACCGCCCGTCCCGCGCCGCGTAGCAGCACGTAGGGCACGAGGATCAGCGTCATCATGATCGTGTTCGGACCGAGGTTGCTGAGCTTGGGCGGCACCAGTCCCGACAGCACGAGCGTCCACACCCGCCCGTGAATGAACCGCTCCGGTGAGTAGTGGAAGAGCAGCGTCGAGACGGGCCGGGCGTCAGCGTTGCGGGCGACGAGGCCCAGCGCGGTCGGCACGATGATCAGCGCGAGGAGCCCCGCCACGCGCCACGAAAGCCGCGGCGGCGCGTCGGGGACACCGGCGACGGCGCTCGTCACGTCCGAGTCCCCTGGGCGTGTGGAGTCGCGCCGAACCCTTGGCTCCCGAGCCATTGCAGCGCGCCCGGCAGCTCCGATCGCCAGCGGTGCCAGCCGCCGCCGGGCGTGCGTTCCAGCAACACGGCGCGATGGCCGGACTGCCCATTCGACCCCGTCGTGGGATCGAGCGCGACGACGTCACGCACGCGTCGGTCGTCGCGGCGGCAGCGCGAGCGCGCCGTCGGCACCCCGCCCGACACCGACGACCGCGATCGAGGTCGGGTCGACGCGATCTGGGAACTGGCGAGCCAGCGCCGGGACCAGGTCGTGAACGGCGGACGCCAGCGTTCGCTGTCCGGGGACGTCCGACCACCCGGCGGCGGGGTCGACGAAGCCGTCGAACGACGCGAACACGGCCACGGACCACGGGAGCGCGTTCGCACGTGCCTGTTCGTCGAGGACCTGCGGCGCGGCCGCTCCTGCGAGCCAGTCGTTCGAGTCTCCGGGGAGGTCGTGCAGGAAGACGATGACGGGACGCGGACCGGCCGAGGCAGGCGGGACGTAGACCTGCGCCGTCTCCGGTCGGTGCTCGAGGAGTGCAGCCTCGTACGTGAACTCCGTGACCGTGCCGTGAGGCTGGCCCGGTGCGGACGCGGCACTGGCGCCGGTGTCACCGAAGCGCAGCGTGTCGGCGGTGGCGTCCACGGCCGCGGGCCCGAACGACGTGAGCACAGCGGTCACCGCGGCAAGAACGCCGAAGAGCGCGAGCGACGGTCGAAGGCGACGGACGCGGTCGATGGCGTAGCCGGTGGGGACGGCCACGATGTGCCCCCAGTCCGCCATCTGGTGATGGAGCGGCAGCGCGAGGACGGCGATCGTGACCACGAGGATGCGGAATCGCCGGTCGCCGGTCCGTGATGCGAGCGCGCCGAGCGCGGCCGCGATGGCCATCGACGCGCCGTAGTCCATGTTCTGCGCCGCCCGGACCAGGATCGGCTGGCCGCTCCAACCGACCGCGCCGGCGCCGACGGCGACGATCACGCTTCCTGTGACGTGCCCGGCGGCGGCGGCCCAGAACGCCCGCACGTGCCCCGCCCGTCGCTCGTACAGCGCGACCGCGAGGAACAGACACACGGGCATCGTCGTCGCCATGAACCAGTCGCGAGTGAGCACGAACGACGTGCCGAGCGTCCACCAACGCCCGGCACGCAACGCCGGCCAACCGAACGAGCCCCGCCCGGCGACGACCGGCGAGATCTCGTGCGCGAAAACGCCGGTTGCCACTGCGGTCGCAAGCACTGAGCCTGCGAACGCGAGCGCCACCCAGGGGAAGTCGGGCACGCGGTCGCGACCCAGCGACCTCCGGAGTGGCACGCGAAGCCAGCTCTCGAGCTGGCGCGCGATCCACGCCTTCACGAGTTGATTGGGACACAGCGCGTGTGAGAGTTCGATGAGCACGTGCGCGAAGCACGAGCGGACCTCAGCGCTGGTGCGTCGGGCAGGAGAACGTGGTGCGACCGGCGACGGTGCGCCGTTCGAACGGCGTCCCGTCCTTCGGGCACACGCCACCGGGGAAGCGCTGGGCCATGTGATCGCCGGTGTGCGACCCACCTCGGTCGAGGGTCAACTGCAACGTGCGGCGGACGGCGCGGTGCACGCGGCGGCGCTCGTTGCGGTCGAGCTCACGGGCCGGGCGGGCGGGGTCGATGCCGGCCCGCCACAGGACCTCGTCGACGAGGAGATTGCCGAGCCCCGCGACGCGGGACTGATCCATCAGGACCGCCTTCACCGGGCGCACGGCTCCGCGTGAGCACGTGGTCGAGCTCGGCCTGGGTGACGTCGAACGCGTCGGGACCGAGGCGGTCCTCGTCGGGGTCGAGCTCGACCGCCCCGAGGCGACGCGGGTCGCGCATGGCGAGCGAGCCGCCGTCGGCGAAGCGCAGCGTGAAGCGGTGCCAGACGGGGTTCTCGAGATTGCTGCCGTAGATGAGCGGATCGCCGGCGGCGTGGTCGTCGATCAGGACGCGCCCGCTCATGCCGAGGTGCAGGCCGAGCGTCGGGCCGGCGCGGTCGGTGTCGAGCAGGAGCAGCTTGCCGCGGCGGCGGGCAGTGCTGAGCCGGTGGCCGGTGAGCGCGGGCGCGAGCGCGGCGGCGGTGAGACCGCGTTTGAGGTACCACGCGTCCGGCGCGTCGATCCCGGCGATCTTGCGGCCCAGCGCGCGCTCCTCGATCAGGCGGCGGGCGTATTCGACCTCGACGCCTTCGGGCAAACGCGTCAGGCAGTCGTGATCGCGCCGTGCTCGGCGCCCTGGGCGAGCTTGGCGTACTTGGCGAGCACGCCGGTCGTGTAACGCGGCTCGGGCAGCTTCCAGTCCGACCTGCGGCGGGCGAGCTCGGCGGCGTCGACGAGGAGGTCGAGCGTGTGGCGGCCGGCGTCGATCACGATGCGGTCGCCGTCCTCGACGAACGCGATCGGTCCGCCGTCGACGGCCTCGGGCGAGACGTGGCCCACGCAGAAGCCGTGCGTGCCGCCCGAGAACCGGCCGTCGGTGACGAGCGCAGCGTCTGCACCACGGCCCGCGCCCTTCATCGCACCGGTGACCGCGAGCATCTCTCGCATCCCGGGACCGCCCTTCGGGCCTTCGTAGCGGATCACCACGACGTCGCCGGCGTTGATCCTCCCGCCGATCACGGCGTCCATCGCCGCATCTTCACCGTCGAAGACACGCGCGACGCCTTCGAAGCGGTCGCTGTCGAGCCCGGCGACCTTCACCACCGCGCCGTTGGGCGCCAGCGAGCCCGCGCAGCACGACGATGCCGCCTTCGGTGTGGATGGGCTCGCGCAAGGAGTGCACGACATCGCCGTCGGGCGCGGGCGGGTCGAGATCGGCGAGGTTCTCGGCCAGGGTCTTGCCCGTGATCGTCAGGCAGTCGCCGTGGAGCAGGCCCGCGTCGAGCAGCTCGCGCAAGCACGACTTGCACGCCGCCGATGCGGTCGATGTC
This sequence comes from uncultured Actinomycetes bacterium, assembly GCA_963768605.1. Taxonomy (GTDB): domain Bacteria; phylum Actinomycetota; class Acidimicrobiia; order IMCC26256; family JACDBD01; genus JALZAA01. The sequence goes on from CAVYIP010000002.1 coordinate 148,483, forward strand.
GGCCATGTGGTACTTGCCGTGCGGCTTCGTGTCGGCGATGTGCGGCACCTTGGCGGCGATGCGGTTGAAGTCGTCGAGCTCGAGCTCGACCTCCGATTCGTGGGCGATGGCGAGCAGGTGCAACACCGCGTTGGTCGACCCGCCGAGGGCGTTCACCACTGCGATCGCGTTCTCGAAGGCGGGCTTGGTCATGATCTGGCGGGGGCGGATCCCGGCTTCGAGCAGCCCCACGACCGCGCGGCCCGAGTCGAACGCGAAGTCGTCGCGGCGCCGGTCGACCGCCGGCGGCGCCGAGCTGCCGGGCAGGCACATGCCGAGCGCCTCGGCCGCCGACGCCATCGTGTTCGCCGTGAACATCCCTGCGCACGAGCCCTCGGTCGGGCACGCCCGCCGCTCGATCTCACCGAGCTCGTTCTCCGTGATCGCGCCGGCCGCGCAGGCGCCGATGGCCTCGAACACGCTGACGATGTCGAGCGCCTGGTCCTTCCAGTGGCCGGGGAGGATGGCGCCGCCGTAGAGGAACACCGAAGGAAGATTGAGGCGGCCGGCGGCCATCAGCATGCCGGGCAGGCTCTTGTCGCAACCGGCGAACGTGACCATCCCGTCGAAGCGCTCGGCGTGCATCATCGTCTCGATCGAGTCGGCGATGACCTCGCGGCTCACCAACGAGGCGCGCATGCCCTCGTGCCCCATGGAGATGCCGTCGCTGATCGCGATCGTGACGAACTCGATGGGGAAACCGTCAGCGGCGCGGACGCCGTCCTTGGCCCGCTTCGCGAGCCGGTCGAGCGGCATGTTGCAGGGCGTGACCTCGTTCCAGCTCGACGCCACGCCGATCTGCGGCTTGTCCCAGTCGGCGTCGGTCATGCCGACGGCCCGCAGCATCGCCCGCGCCCCGGCTCGTTCCATGCCGTCGGTGACTTCGCGACTGCGTGGCTTCAGGTCCTCACTCATGCGGGCAGCGTACCGCCGCCGTTCGCGCCGCTCTCTCGCGTTCAGCCACGGACCTACGATCCAGGCAGCGGCGGCGGCTTTGCCGACCGCCGCTGCAAAGCCGGAGCTTGCGACGGCGACAATGGAGAAACGATGAAGGTCGACGGGTCGCTCACCGACAATCTCGGCGGGATCGCAAACCGGGCACGCGAGCTCGAGGCCGCCGGCTACGACGGCGCGTACACGTTCGAAGGCCCGCACGACCCGTTCCTGCCCGTGCTCCTCGCCGCCGAGCACACCGAGCGCCTCGAGCTGTCGACGGCGATCGCGGTGGCGTTCGCCCGCAACCCGATGACGTTGGCGCAGACGGCGTACGACCTCCAGAGCGTCTCGGAGGGACGCTTCATCCTCGGGCTCGGCTCGCAGATCCGTCCGCACATCGAGAAGCGGTTCTCGATGCCGTGGTCGAAACCCGCCCCCCGCATGCGCGAGCTCGCGCTCGCGATCCGCGCCATCTGGGCGTGCTGGCACGACGGCGCGCCGCTGCGTTTCGACGGCGAGTTCTACCGCCACACGCTCATGACCCCGTTCTTCAACCCGGGCCCGAACCCGTACGGGCCGCCGCGCCTGTGGCTCGCCGGCGTCGGCCCGGCGATGACCGAAGTTGCCGGCGAGGTCGCGGACGGGTTCCTCGTCCATCCCGTTCAGCACGGAGCGGTTCCTGCGCGAAGTCACCCTTCCCGCGCTCGAGCGCGGGTTCGCCCGTGGAGATCGGACGCGCGACGGGTTCGAGATCGCGTTCCCACTGATGATCGTGACCGGCGATTCCGACGAGGAGATGGAAGCCGCCGAAGGGGCCGTTCGCCGCCAGCTCGCGTTCTACGGCTCGACGCCGGCCTACCGGCGCGTGCTCGACGTGCACGGCTGGGGCGACATCCAGCCCGAGCTCAACCGGCTCTCCAAGGAAGGACGCTGGGAGGAGATGGGCGGCCTGATCGGCGACGAGCTCGTCGACACCTTCACCGTGCGCGGGAGGCCGGAGGAGATCGCGCCCCGGGTACTGGCGCGCTACGGCGATCTCATCGACCGGATCAGCTTCAACGCGCCGTACCGCGCCGACCCGGCTCGTTGGACGGTGGTACTCGAGGGGTTCAAGGTGGGCGCATGAGGGTGCGTGTCGGGACCGCGGACGGGCTCTTCGCGCTCGACGGCGCTTCGGAACGGGAGGTCGCCGGCCATTCAGTCACCGCGCTGAGCGGGGACTGGGCGATCTTCGACGGCGAGACCGTCGTGTACCGGACGAACGGCAGCTGGCGACAGACGTTCACCGTGCGATCCCCGGAGCGCTCGCTCGGCGTCCACGGGGCGCTGCTGTCCCGGTCCGACGAGGCCATCGTCGGCTGGGGCTCGTCGCTGATGCGCGTCTTCAAGCAGAAGCGGTTCGAGCCCATGCCGGGTTTCGAGACGGTCGCGGGACGCGACGACTGGCACGCGGTCGGGAGCCGCACGCCCTACGTCCGCTCGCTGACCGCGACCGCCGACGGCGTCCTGCTCGCCAACGTGCACGTGGGCGGCATCCCCCGGTCGACCGACGGCGGGGCCACGTGGCAGCCGACCATCGACGTCGACGCCGACGTCCATCAGGTGCGCGCGCACCCCGAACGGCCCGAGCTCGTGCTGGCGGCGGCGGCGGTCGGCTTGTGCCGGAGCGACGACGCCGGCGAGACGTGGACGGTGCTCACCGACGGACTTGCACGCCTCGTACTGCCGAGCGGTGGCGACGGCGGGCGACGTGATGTTCGTGAGCGCGTCGACCGGGCCGTTCGCCGACGAGGCGGCGGTGTACCGGCGCGCTGATCGACGGCGACGGCCCGCTCGAGCGCTGCACCGACGGACTGCCCGACTGGCAGCCGCACAACATCGACACGGGGTGCCTCGACACCGACGGCTCGCACGTCGCGTTCGGCGGCGCCGACGGGGTCGTCTACGGCTCCGAGGACGCCGGACGCACGTGGCAGGGTGCTCGCCGACGGCTTGCCGCCGGTGTCGGCAGTCGCGATCGACCCAGCCTGAGGAAGGAGACCTGTGGCCAACGAGAAGGAAGACCCCGATCGAGGTCGTCCGCCGGTTCTGCGCCGCGTGGTCGAACGTCGACGCCCGACGAGATCGCCGCGTTCTTCACCGACGACGCCGTGTACCACAACATCCCGATGGACCCGATCACCGGTCGCGACACGATCAAGACGTTCATCGCCGGATTCGCCGGCGGCGCAGAGCAGATCGACTTCCGCGTGCGCAACATCGTGGCCGACGGTGACGTCGTGCTCACCGAGCGCGTCGACGTGTTCGTGATGCCGAACGGCAAGGTCGAGTTGCCGGTGATGGGCACCTTCGAGGTGCGCGACGGCAAGATCGCGGCGTGGCGCGACTACTTCGACATGAAGCAGTTCATGGACCAGATGACCGCCGGTTAACCCGGCACGACCTGCTCGGCAGGGACCGAACCGTCGGCGATCGCGGCGACGAGCTGGGCGTGGTCACGCTCGGTCTGGTCCGCATACGCGCGGGCGAAGCCACCGATCGCCTCGTCGAAGCGCTTGCCCTTCCCGATGTATGAGGCGATGGCAACGGGGTCGCCCGTGCGGGCGTGTGCCCGGGCGAGCACCTCACCGCACGCGGTCGCGAACTCTCGCGAGGACGGGCGCGATCCGCTCGACGTCGGGGATCACCTTCATGTCGCGGAACTGGCGCACGTAGAAGTCCATGTCGTCGAACGACGTCCAGCCCACGAAGATGTCGGTGGCGCTCTGGATCAGTCGCTTCCCGTTGACGACACGCGCACCGTGATTGTCGTAGCGACTCGGACCCAGATAGGTCTCGTAGACCGACGGCCCTGCTTGCTTCACCTGGAGAAAGAGCGGATCGTCGCCTCCGGGACCGTCGAGGAGCAGCAGGTGGACGCGCATGCCCACGCTGCCCACCCCGACGACCTGCCGTGCGGTGTCGACGAACGTGAAGTTCTCCAGCAGGTGCCGCCGGTCGTCCTGGAGGGTCTCGGCGAAGCGTTGGTACACCTCGCGCACGATCTCGAGCCGGCGCGGGTCGTCGAAGTGGGTGAGCCGCGGTGGCTCCTCGATGATCCGCCGCCGGCCGTCGACCGTCTCGGTCAACTTCTCGAACGCACCCGCGCTCGTGCGACGTTTGCGCTTCTTCTCGATGTGCTTCGAGACGCGGCCACGCCGGTCCTCGCCGAAATATCCGAGCAACTGCTCGACGTAGATGCTGTCGTACCAGATCTCCATCTGGGAGGCGCTCGCGTAGTGGCGCATCTTCGACCGGTACGACCCGGAGCGCCGACGCAACGGCATCGTCCGCCACACCGGGCGGGAGGCCGTCCTCCCGGGCGACGACCACCAGGCTCGCGGCCAGTCGCATCACGTCCCACTCGAAGGGACCGGGGAGGGTCTCGTCGAAGTCGCGGAGATCAAAGGCGAGATTGCGCTCAGGTGTCGCCCAGAGCCCGAAGTTCAACACGTGCGCGTCACCGCACAGCTGCACCTCGAGCCCCGAGTTCGGTGACGTCGCAAGGTCAGCCGCCATGACCGCGGCGGCACCGCGGTAGAAGTTCCACGGTGATACCGCCATGCGACCGTGGCGCAGCGGAACCAGGTCCGGCAACCGCGTACCGCTCTGGGCGAGGATCACCCGGAGCGCATCACGATCGGCGCGCCAGTGACCGAGCAGGCGGACCGGGACACGCGTACGAGCGGCCTTGCCCCGCGCCTGCCGATCCGCGTGCGACGGGAGAGGCGCAAAGGGCACGGCGCCAGTATCCCTCTGGGCTGTTACACGCGGTCGGCGCCGCAGTACACGGAGACGTGCTTCACGCTGTCGCCGGTGAACGGCTCCTGTTCCCAGCCGCCCCAGCGATGCTCGAGCCGGAGCCCCGCGGCCTCGGCCATGAGGTCGAGCTCGCTCGGGTAGGAGTACCGGATGCGAACCGGCCAGGTCCGGATGCTGTCGTTCCCGAGCCTGACGAGCAGCGACTCGACGCGTTGGGTGGCAGCGTCGTGACGGCTCACCGACAACAGCACGGCGTCGTCGCCGACGTGCCTGACTTCGACGTGCTGGTCCCGCTCGAACCGACTCGGATCGGGGACGAACGCTTCGACCACGAACCGGCCGCCCGGCGCGAGGTGATCGGCGACTCGCTCGAAGCAGCGGCGTTGCGCGTCGAGGTCGAGCAGCGCGAACAACGTGTTGTAGACGACGCAGATCAGCGCGAAGCGACCGTCGACCGGCACGTCGGCGAAGTCGCCGATCGCGACCGGGATGCGGTCACCGCCCGGCTTGGCCCGGAGCTTCGCGACCATCGCCTCGCTGGCGTCGATCCCGGAGACGGCGACGCCGCGTTCGGCGAGTGGAAGGGCGAGCCGCCCGGTTCCGATGGCGAGCTCGAGCGCGGGGCCGGGTCCGGCCAGGTCTGCGAGGAACGCGGCCGCGGCGTCGGCGTCGGGCGGGTGCGTGGGCAGCTCGTCGTAGACATCGGCGATGCGGTCGCCGTAGGCGGCGGCGTCGTAACCTTCCCGGCCGTCCACAGGTCGATTGCATCAGATGCGCCGGCCGGCGGCGGACCATTTGTCGGGACTGCATCGATCTGGTCCCCGCCCTACGCTGGCCCTCCATCCGTTCACCCCGATTGGGAGATTCGTTGATGAGCCGCACTGCGGAGACGGCCGGCATCGGACTCGCCCAGGCCAGCGTCGAACCCCGGTCCTTCGCGGCCTACGGCGACGACGGCACGCCCCGCATGCGCTGGTTCACCGAGGGCCTCCGCCGCCTCATGGTCGAGCAGGGGTACCACGAGCTGCCGGAGCCGGGCCCCGAGGTCCAGGTCGTGCTCAACCGCCTCGACAGCGAGAAGCCCCGCCCGTATCGCCGGAAGTCCGCGCCCACGTTCGTCGTCGGCCTCGCCGACGTGGGCAAGCCCCCGGAGGACGTCCTGCGCGCCGGCTACCCGCTGATGGTGCGGGCGCTCGCCAACCTCTGCGTGATGGTGAGCGACGACGACGGCTCGCCCGCTGCGCACTTCGTGACCCTCGAGCAGGGCACGTACACGGTCCACCACGAGGGTGACGACGACGAGTTCTTCGCCGCGGTGTTCGAGCGCATGGAGCCACTGGCGTCGTCGCGGCTGGTGATCGCCAACGAGTTCCGCACCGACCTGCCCGACGAGCTGTGGGACGGCGACGACCACACCCGCCAGATCCGCCGGGCGGGCGAGCACCTCGACGCCCTCGACCTGCTGCCGGCGGCGTTCCCGATCGAGGAGATCCTCTCGGACCGCGACCTGCGGCACGTGAAGCTGCTGTACGGCATCGGCGGTCTCAGCTACGGGAACGCCAGCTCCCGGCGCACTGCCGACGGCCCGCTCGGCCCCGAGTACTGGATGAGTGCGAGCGGCGTCGACAAGTCGGCGCTGACCGACGTCGGCAAGCACATCCTGCTCGTTCGGGGCTTCGACGCCGAGCGCGACACGATGATCCTGAGCGTCCCGCCCGACGTGAAGCCCAACCGTGTGTCGGTCGACGCCATCGAGCACTGGATGATCTACAACGAGCATCCCGAGGTGGGCGCAATCCTCCACGTGCACGCGTGGATGGAAGGCATCGACTCCACGGAGATCAACTACCCGTGCGGCACCGTGGAGCTGGCGGGCGCAGTCGCCGCAGCTCGTGCGCGAGGCGCCCGACCCCGGCCACGCCGTCGTCGGCCAGCGCAACCACGGCCTCACGATCACCGGCGAGTCCCTCGACGAGATCCTCGACCGCATCGACGGCAAGCTCGTCCGCAACGTCCCGATGGACTGAGGCAGCGAGCGCGAGCGTCCGTCCGAGCGCAGCAAGCCACTCGTCACCTCGTTCGGTCGCGTCGCTCCACGTGACGGGCACGACGCGCCAGCCAGCACTCCCAAGAACTGCGATGCGCCGACGATCGGCGTTGAACGCCCGTCGCCCGCCGTGCGTCGCGAAGCCGTCGGCTTCAACGGCAACACGGAAGCTCGGCCAGGCGAAGTCGAGTCGGTAGCGGCGGCCATCGATTTGGACGGGATGCTGTCGCACCGGCTTCGGGAGACCGCTCCGCACGCAATAGGTGCCACACCTTCACCTCGAGCCGTGACTCGAGCGCAGCGTCTTCGCGACGTCGATCGAGGATGCGGCGCAACATCCCACTGCCGGGACGACCGCTCCCACCGAGCGCGTCGAGACGCTGTCGCAAGAACCGTTCGCCAGCGAGCCGCCGCCGGAATGCATATTCCACGGCAGATTCCAGAGTCTCTTCGTCGAGCACGCTGGACAGATCGATGAGCGTGCGCGCGGGAGTCGTGATCGGAATGGCCTCCCGCCTTGTTCGATCGACACGAAGCAGTTTGTTGGTGCGGTGCACCGTCAATTTGGTGGTGCGGAGCCTCCGATTGTTCGGCACTAACACCTCCATTCCGCACGCGGTGACGCCGTCGAGACCCCAAATGGCCCCGGCGGCGCGGTGGGACACGACGGCACCCGGCCGAGCCCAGAGGCAGGCCGCGATCGGCAGTCTGGCGACCCGTAGCGGGCGCGCCGGCGAATCTGTACACGCCCGGAAGCACGACCTCCCATTGGCCTGTCGCCAATCGTCGCTCGACCTGGCTCTCGGACCAGCCAAGAGCGCACGCCTGAGCGCGCGAGAACGCTCCGTGCTGTCGATTCGCCAGTTCGTTGGTCCTTGACGTCGAATATCAACGGCCATGGACCAATGAAAGCCGCGAGGTGTGACAGTTACGACAAGCGGGTGTCGAGGAGGCGGTTGAGGAGCTGGGGGTTGCCCTGGCCCTTGGTCGCCTTCATCGCCTCGCCCATCAGGAACCCGCGCTTCTTCTTGCGGGACTTGTCGTCGCCGGAGCGGTAGTCGGCGACGACGTCCGGGTGGGCGGCGATGATCTCGTCCACGATCGACGCCAGCTCACCTTCGTCGCTGACCTGCGCGAGCCCCCGCTCCTCGACGACCTGCTTCGGCCGCTTCGGCTCGCGCAGACACTCGGCGAGCACGTCCTTGGCCAGGTTCCGTGACAGCGTGCCGTCGGCGACGAGGTCGACGAGCTCGGCGAGCCCGTCGGGCGCAAGCGGCAGCGCGCCGGGCGCCAAGCCGGTCTCGTGCAGGTAGCCGAGCACGCTCGCCGGTGCACCAGTTCACGACGTCCTTCGGCGTACCGCCTCGCAGGGCGACCACCGCCGCCTCGGCGAACTCGGCGAGACCCGGGTGCGCCGATGAGCACGCGCGCCTCGTGCTCGCCGATCCCCCACTCCGACACGAGGCGGGCACGCACTGCAGCCGGCAGCTCCGGCATCCCGGCCCGGACGCGTTCGCGCATCGCGAGGGTCGGGCGCCACGGGGACGAGGTCGGGCTCGGGGAAGTAGCGGTAGTCGTCCGCCCCTTCCTTCGTGCGCATCGAGTGGGTGACGCCGGCGTCCTCGTCCCAATGGCGCGTCTCCTGCACGATCGCGCTCCCCGGCATCCAGCGCCGCGCTCTGCCGCTCGATCTCGTACTCCAAGGCCCGACCGAGCGACCGGATCGAGTTCATGTTCTTGACCTCGACCTTGGTGCCGAGCTCAGTAGCGCCGACCGGCCGCAACGACACGTTGGCGTCGATCCGGAACGCGCCCTCCTCCATCTTCACGTCGGAGACGCCGATCGCCTGCAGGATGCCGCGCAGCTCGTTCACGTAGGCGCGCGCCTGCTCGGCGCTGCGGAGGTCGGGCCGGCTCACGACCTCCATGAGCGGGATGCCGGCGCGGTTGTAGTCGACCAGCGAGTGGTCGGCCTCGTGGATGCGGCCGCCGCCGCCCACGTGGATGGTCTTGCCGGTGTCCTCTTCCATGTGGGCGCGCTCGATGCCGACGCGGAAGCCGTCGACCTCGAGCGCACCCGTCGATGCAGATCGGCTCGTCGTACTGGCTGATCTGATAGTCCTTCGGCATGTCCGGATAGAAGTAGTTCTTGCGGTGGAACAGCGAGCGGTCCGGAACCGTGCACTGCAACGCCTCGCCGACTCGCAGCGCGAACTCCACCGCCCGCTCGCCGAGGACCGGCAGCGAGCCGGGCAGCCCCAGGCACACCGGGCAGACGTTCGTGTTGGGCTCGGCGCCGAACTCGTTCTTGCACGAGCAGAACAGCTTCGTCGCCGTCGCCAGCTCGACGTGCACCTCGAGGCCGATCACCGCCTCCCACGTCGTGGTGGTCGTGGCCGTCATGCCAGACTCCCGCCGTGCCCGAACCACCCGACCCGAGCGCGTTCACGGTCAAGCGCAGCGAAGTGCGCAACGGCGTGTCGCTCGCGTACGTGCACGAGGGCGTGGGCGGCACGCCGATCCTGCTCATCCACGGGTACCCGGAGACCAAACGCATCTGGTGGCGCAACATCGCGCCGCTCGCCGACGCCGGCTTCGAGGTGATCGCGCCCGACCTGCGCGGCTACGGCGAGTCCGACCTCGCGCCCGACGGCTTCTACGACGTCACCGCGTACTCGCTCGACCTCTACGCGCTCGTCCACGACGTGCTCGGGCACGAGCGATGCGCGGTCGTCGGCGGCGATCTCGGCGGTGTCGTCCTGTACGACCTCGCGCTGCGCTACCCCGGGTTCGTGGAGCGCATCTGCGTGTTCAACACGCTCGTCATCCTGCGTGACGAGCTCTTCGCCGCCGCCGGGATCCCGCCCGACGACGGGCGCGACACCCGCCCCACGGCGGACTACTTCCGCCGCCAGGGCCAGGAGCCCGAGACGCTCATCGCCGAGCTCGACACGCCGGAGCGCCGCCGCGCCTGGGTCGCGGCCATGTACGGCCACCGGCTCTGGGCCGCGCCCGGCCACTTCGGGCCCGACGACGTCGACTTCATGACCGAGCCGTTCGCGGACGCCGACAGGATGCGCGCCAGCTGGGGCAGCTACGAGACCGCCTACGGCAACCGGCCCATGGAGGACGTGCCCAAGCTGTTCGAGCAGTGCCCGGTACCCGCGCTCGTGCTGTACGGCCCCGAGGACGCGGTGGTGCCCGCTTCGTTCCCCGACCGGGCGCGCGTGGCGTTCACCGAGTGCGTCGGTCCGTTCGTCGTCGCCGACGCCGGCCACTTCCTCCAATGGGAGCAGGCCGACGTGCTCAACCGGGCGCTCGCCCACTTCTGCCGCTGACGCGCCGGCGGCGCTCACGGCGCGGCCTCCTCGATCGTCCGGGCGACGCGGAACATGACGGGCTCCCCCAGCGCGGGCGCGAGCACCTGCACCCCGATCGGCAACCCGTCGCCGTCGGCGCCGAACGGCACGCTCGCCGCCGGGTGCCCGGCCAAGCTCGTCGGCACTGTGCACACGTCCGACAGGTACATCGAGAGCGGATCCGCCGTCTTGGCGCCGAGCTCGAACGCCGTCGTCGGCGACGTGGGCCCGAGCAACACGTCGAAGCGCTCGTAGGCGCGGGCGAAGTCCCGGATGATGAGCGTGCGGACGCGCTGCGCCTGGCCGTAGTACGCGTCGTAGTAGCCCGCCGACAGCGCGTACGTCCCGAGCATGATCCGGCGCTTCACCTCCGGCCCGAAGCCGGCGTCGCGCGTGCGGGCGTTCATGGTGGCGGCGTCGGGCCCGTCGACCCGCAGCCCGTACCGGACGCCGTCGTAGCGGGCGAGGTTGCTCGACGCCTCGGCCGGCGCGATCAGGTAGTACGCCGACAGCCCGTACGCCGCGCTCGGCACCGACACCCGCTCGACGGTCGCGCCCTCCTTCTCGAGCGCGAGCGCGGCCTGCTCGACCGCCGCCGCCACGTCGGGGTGCACGCCGGAGGCCGCGGCGAGCTCCTCGACGATCCCGACCCGCAGCCCGTCGACACCGGCGCCGGCCGGCGTCGCGCACGCTCGGCGCGGGCTCGGCGATCGACGTGGAGTCGAGCGGGTCGTGCCCGGCGATCACCTCGAGCAACAGCGCGGCGTCGTCCACCGACTCGGTCAGCGGCCCGATCTGGTCGAGCGAGCTCGCGAACGCGATCAGGCCGTACCGGGAGACAAGGCCGTAGGTCGGCTTGATCCCGACGACCCCGCTCAGCGCCGCCGGCTGGCGGATCGAGCCGCCGGTGTCCGAGCCCAAGCCGACGGCGGCGAAACCGGCCCCGACCGCGGCTGCCGACCCGCCGCTCGAGCCGCCCGGCACCCGGTCGGGCCGGCGTGGGTTGCGGGTCGGGCCGAAGGCCGAGTTCTCGGTGGACGAGCCCATCGCGAACTCGTCGAGGTTGGTCTTGCCGATCGGGACACCGCCGGCGGCCACGACGCGGTCGACGACCGTCGCCGAGTACGGGGGCCGCCACCCCTCGAGGATCTTCGACGAGCACGTGGTCGGGATCCCGCGGGTGCACATGTTGTCCTTGAGCGCGACCGGGACACCCGCCAGCGGCCCCGGATCGTCACCGCGCCCCACGGAAGCGTCGACGGCATCGGCGGCGGCACGTGCTTCGTCCGCGAGCACGTGGTTGAACGCGTGCAGCTCGGCCTCGCGCGCCTCGATCTGCGCCAGGTGCTCCTCGACCACGTCGCGTGCCGAACGCTCGCCGGCGCGCACCGCCGCCGCGATCTCGACCGCCGTCATTTCATTCCCCGGCCTCACCGAGGATGCGCGGGACACGGAACTGACCGTCCTCGGCCGCCGGCGCCTGCGCGAGCACCTCGTCGCGATCCAGGCCCGGGCGCGGGTCGTCCGGCCGGAACACGTTCACCAACGGCAGCGGGTGCGCGGTCGGCGGCACGTCGGCGGTGTCCAGCGCCGAGACCTCAGCCGCGTAGTCGACGATCGCCTCTAGCTCGCTCGTGAGCTGCTCGATCTCGTCGTCGGTGAGCGCGAGCCGGGCGAGCATCGCGACGTGCTCGACGTCGGCCTCGGGTGACTTCTGTCGCGTCGCAGCTCGGCTTTGCGGTGACGGTCGGCAAAGCCGCCGTCACCGCGGGAGTCTACGGATCGGTCGCCCGAGCCTCAGCGTCGTTTGGACCGCGGACCCGAGCCGTAGTCGCCGAACGGGTCGTCGCGCTCGCGCACGGCGTCGCGGAACCCGATCTCGCCGGACCGGGCCACGAAGTCGAGGCCCTCCTGCGTGTGGCGTGCGATGCCGTCGAACAGCGTGCCCAGGGTCCGGCTCGAGGCCATCCCCATGCTCTCGGCGGTCTGGTTGCACAGCAGCTTCAGCATCTGGAGCTGGTTGAGCGGCAGGCGGGCCATGCGCCGCGCCAACGCGGCCGCATGATCCTGCAGCTCGGCGTCGGGAACGGCCTCGAGGATCAGGCCGATGCGCGCCGCCTCGGGCGCGGGGATCTCGTCGCCGGTGAGCAGGTAGCGCTTCGCCTGCTCCAAGCCCATGCGGTACACCCACATCGCCGTGGTCGGCGTGCCCCACACGCGCGCCGGCGGGTACCCGAACACCGCGCTCTCGCCGGCGACGATGAGGTCGGCGCAGAGGACCATGTCGGTGCCGCCGGCGATGCACCAGCCCTGCACGGCGGCGATCGTCGGCTTCGATGCGTACCAGAGCTTCATGTACGTGGCGACGAACCGGGACATCATCTGGTAGTCGGCGACCGAATCCCAGGCCCGCTCCCGCGTCTCCCCCTCGGCGGCCTGCGCCCGGGTCGACCAGTCCAGGCCGTACCCCGCGCAGAAGGCGGGCCCGTCGGCGCGCAGCAGGATCACGCGGACGTCACGGTCGGCGTCGGCCTCGTCGATCGCGGCCGCCAGCTCGTCGCGCAACTCGGGAGTGATGGTGTTGTACTCGTCCGGGCGGCTGAGGACGATCGAGCGGACGCCGGCGTCGGACTCGGTACGGACGGCGGGCGACACGGCAGACGGCCGGGTCAGGCGTACGGGTCGCCCGGGTTCCCCGGGTGCTTCCACCAGTCGTCGGGGGCGGGTGACCACTCCGGATCGGGGTAGATGCAGTCGACCGGGCAGACGGGCACGCACTTGAGGCAGCCGCTGCACAGCTCGGGGACGATGATCACGTCGATGCCGTGATTGAAGATCGCGCCGAACTGCTCGGGGCAGTGGCGGAGGCACGCGTCGCAGTTGATGCACTCGGACATCTCGATCCGCAACGGCACGTTCTGCCACTTCGGATTGCGCTCGTGGGTCTCGATGCGCTCGTCGCGCGTCTTTGCCACCACAGAGGTCAGGTTAGACCGGGAACTAGACCGCTCGGTCAAGCACGGTTACGATCCCGCGCCGATTCGGGCGACGGCTCTGAGGAGGATCGGTGGCGAAGCATCCATTCCTGTCGGACGAGTGGTTCGACGTGGTCGGCAAGCTGGTCGAGGAGCACGGGGCCGACGCCCCGGCCCAGGCGAACGTGATGGTCAACCTCGTCATCACCGACACGCCGTTCGGCGACGAGCGTCAGATGCACATGGGCGCACGCGAGGGGAAGGGCGAATGGGGCGTCGGGCACACCGACGGCGCCGACGTCACCCTCACGACCGACTACGCCACGGCCAAGCAGGTGTTCGTCTCCGGTGACCCGAACGCGGGCATGCAGGCGTTCATGCAGGGCAAGGTCCGCGTGCAGGGCGACATGGCGAAGCTCATGGCGTCGCAGCAGGGCGGCGGCAACCCGAAGCTGCAAGAGGCGATCCAGGCCGCCACGGAGTAACGCGGGGCGTCACGACCTCGACCGCGAACAAGCGCCACTCGCCGGGGACGCCCTTCAGGGCGTGCTCGCCGCGGTCGGTGAACGTGAGCCCCGAGCCGGCGACGAGGTCGACGACCGTGCGGGAGACGAGCACCTCGCCCGCTCCGGCGGTCGGCGGCGACCCGGGCCGCGAGATGGACGGCGATGCCGGAGATGTCCGCGTCCCGCATCTCCACCTCTCCCGTGTGGACGCCCGCGCGCACCTCGAGCCCGAGCGCGCCGACCGCGTCGCGGATCGCGACCGCGCACCGGATCGCCCGGGCCGGACCGTCGAACGTCGCGAGGAAGCCGTCCCCGGTCGTGTTCACCTCGCGACCTTGGAAGCGCTCGAGCTGCCGCCTGACCTGGGCGTCGTGCCGCGTGAGGAGCTCCTTCCACCGCTCGTCGCCGAGCTCGACCGCCCGCTTCGTGGAGTCGACGACGTCGGTGAACAGCACCGTGGCCAGCACACGCTCGACCGCGGGCAGCGGGCGGACGCCGGTGAGGAACTCCTCGATCTCGTCGACGACCGCGTCGGCGTCGCCGGTGAAGAAGAGGTGGTCGGTGCCGTCGAGCTCGACGAACTTGGCCCCGGGGATGTGGTCGGCGAGGTAGCGACCCATCTCGACGGACACCATGCGGTCGTCCCGTCGGTGGAGCACGAGGGTCGGCACCTGGATCGTCGGCAGCACGTCCCGGATGTCCATCTTCGGATAGAGGGCGAAGATGTTGCGAACCATGCCCGGGCTGGCAGCCATGCGTTGCAGCCGCGCCCACCAGTCGCGCAACTCCGCGTCGTCGCGACGGCTCGGCGCCCACGCCGCCAGCCCGACGCCCTCGCCCCAGCCCTTGCCACTGATCTCGATCAGCCTCTCGAGATCCTCGGCCCTGACCCCGATCGGGATAGTCGGGTGCTTCGACCAGGCGGGCGTACGTCCCGTACAAGAGGAGCGCGTTCACGCGCCCGGGATTGGTAGCGGCGAACAGCGTCGCCATCGTGCCGCCTTCGGAGACGCCCAGGACGTCGGCCCGCTCGGACCCGGCCGCGTCCATGACCGCGCGCACGTCGTCGGTGGACTCCTCGAGCGTCGGCGCGTGCGTCGCCGGATCGGAGAGGCCGGTCCCCCGCTTGTCGAAGGTGATGACGCGCCGGAACGACGCGAGACGCGACCAGAAGTGCGCGAGCGAGGGCTGCTCCCACCCGACTTCGAGGTGCGAGATGAAGCCGGGTGCGACGACGAGATCGGGGCCGTCGCCGGTGACCGAGTACGCGATGTTGAGATCGCCACTCTTCGCATATCGAATGTCCGGCGCCCTACCCATGGCGCCCATCGTCGCGCCGTTAGGCGGCTCGGGCCACGCTGAGGCGTGCCGGCCGGTCGGCCGACTGCACGAACGCGGCGCCGACGATGCCGGCGACGGCGACGATCCCCCCGACGAGGTAGGCGACCGTGAACGATCCGGTGCTCGAGCCGCCCCCCTGGACCGTGGACAGCACCTGGATGCCGGCGACGACGCCGATCTGGGTGACCATCACCTGCGCCGCGTTGGCCACGCCGAGGCTCTCCGTCTCGACCGCGTTCGCCGCCGAGCTGATCAACGACGGTTGCGACGCGCCGAGGCCCAACCCCGACAGGACCAGCGCCCCGAACACGAGCGCGATCGCCTCCGTCGACGCACCGAGCGCGAAGCAGGCCATCGACACGACGATGAGCGCGCAGCCGAGCACGCTCGCCCGCCGTTCCCCGACGCGGACCGCGACGTAGCCGGCCACGGGCGACGAGACGCTGAAGCTGAGCGGGCGGCAGATCATCGCCAGCGACGTGGCCGCCACGGTGAAGCCGAAGACCCGCTCCATCAGAAGTGGCGTGACGATGAAGCCGCCCATGTAGCCGAAGTTCGACGTGAACTGGGCGACGAGCGAGGCGGTGAAGTTCCGCTCGGTGAAGAAGCGCAGTGGCAGGAGCGGGTGCTCGGCCCGTCGCTCGATCGGCGACGAACATGGCGAGGGCGACGGGCGCGGTCGCGAACAACGCCAGCACCAACGGCTGGGTCCAACCGATCTGGCTGCCCGACGCTGAGCCCGAGCAGGGCCGACGACGGTGGCGGCAGCGAGCGTGGCAGCGCCGGCGTAGTCGATCGACTCGCGCGCCAGCCGGGGCGTCTCGTGCAGGATCGGGATCGCGAGCGAACAGACGCAACCAGCGCGATCGGCGTCTGCAACAGGAAGATCGCCCGCCAGCCGATGGCGTCGACGAGCGGGCCGCCGGCGACGAGTCCGAGCACGGGGGCGCCCGCGCCGACGAGCGACCACCAGCCCATCGCCTTCACCCGGTCCTCCTCCGGGAACGCCCGCATGATCAGCGCCATCGACGCCGGGCCGGTAGCCGCACCCGGGATCGCGCCGAGGGTGCGGATCGCGATGAGCGACGACCCGTTCCAGGCCAAGGCGGTCAGGAACGTGGCGACCGTGAAGCCGGCGAGACCGATGAGGTAGACGCGGCGATGGCCGCGCACGTCGCCGATCTTGCCGAACAGCGGCATCGAGAGCGCGAGGGCGAGGAACGGCCCGGTGACCGTCCAGGTGAGCGCGGTCTCGCTGGCACCGAGGTCGCGGGCGACGTCGCCGAGCGAGACGGCGAGGATCGTGATCGTGAACCCGGTGGCGAACAGCCCCGCGAGCGCGGTCCAGAGGACCCACCAGCGGTACCGGTCGCTCTCGCGGACGTGGCGGCCGATGCGCTTGCGCAGCAGCATCGGCCACGCGACGGCGGGTACCTCCTCGCCGCCGGGGTATTCGACGACGAGCGGGGACTCGGGGTCGCGGTCCATCGGCCCGGTCGAGGCTAGTTTCCCGCCTCGTCGGGCCGACGGCCCGTCAGTGTTGGTGTGAGTTGTCGGGCGTGTCGAGCTCGCGGGGTTCGCGGTCAACCGGTCACGCGTCTTCGAGCACCCAGAGACGTCTCGAGGTGCGCAGCGTCCTCGCGTGCGTCGGTCTCGGCGAACAGCCGCGCCGTCGCGTCTGCCCAGCGAGTCAGGTCCTCGGTCAGCAGCAGACGACCCACCGGCCGGTCCGGGCCGGGTCGGTGAGGCAGCTGGCCGTACCGCCGGCCAGGTCGCTGCGGTCGCGGTCCCGTCGTCGCCCCGTGCGGGAATCGCTTCAACGTCGCTCCCATCAGGTCCAGTGAACTGGTGGCTGAGCTCGTGACTGAACTGGTGGCCGACGGCAGGGTAAGGAGAACGGCCGCGCGCGTAAAGAGGCGGGTGACTAGCGCGCTATGGCTCGTTCGCACCATGACATGGTCATAGCCATGCCCCACGATTCTGGACGAAGCGGTCCAAATCGGGCGGCCGCGACGTCCTGACCTGCGCGCGTTCTGCGGTGGGTTCAAATGCCGCGGGACGCGACAAACGCGGGAGACGGGCACCGATTCGGTGGGGATGTGTAGCCCTCTCGGGCTATGACACGGGTCATTTCTGCGTGCTCAGCGCAAATTTCGCGTGCCCCGCCGGGCGGCTACTTCTCCGCCGGCTGGAGCTTCTGAGCCTCTTTTTCGAGCTCGTCGACGGTCCAGCGGTCGCCCTTGTCGATCTTCTCGGACAGCTTCCACGGCTGGAACCGCTGCACGACGCCGCCCTGGACGAGGAACGCCTCGCCCGAGAACGGGCAGTCCTCGGTGGCGAGATAGCCGACGAACGGGGACACGTTCGCCGGACCCCACACGTCGAACTTGCTTTCGTCCTCGGGTGCCTTCACGGCGTCCTGGAGCCCGGGCGTCTGCTCGGTGAGACGCGTGCGGGCGGCGGGGGCGATCGCGTTCGAGCGGACGCCGTACCGGCCCAGCTCGAGCGACGCGATGTACGAGAACGTGGCGATCCCCGACTTCGCCGCGCCGTAGTTGGCCTGGCCCGGGTTGCCCAGCAGCCCCGACGTCGACGACGTGTGGACGATCGACGCCTTCACCTCTTTGCCGGCCTTGCTCTGCTCCCGCCAGTACGCGGCGGCGTGGCGGGTCGGGCAGAAGTGACCCTTGAGGTGGACGTGGATGACGGCGTCCCACTCCTCCTCGGTCATGTTCACGATCACGCGGTCGCGCAGGATGCCGGCGTTGTTCACGAGCACGTGGAGATCGCCGAAGGTGTCGATCGCGGTACGGATCAGTCGCTGGGCGCCGTCCCAGTCGGCCGCGCTGTCGAGGTTGGCGACCGCCTCGCCGCCCATCTTCTCGATCTCGTCGACGACCTGCTGCGCCGGCGCCCGGTCGGCGCCTTCGCCGTGCATGTCGCCACCGAGGTCGTTCACGACGACCTTGGCCCCTTCCTGTGCGAACAGCAGCGCGTGCTCGCGGCCGAGACCGCGACCCGCGCCGGTGATGATGGCAATCCGCCCGTCGAGCGCACCCATGGTGATCCCCCGTCGAAGACGACGCGGCATCGTATGCGCCGACTTGACCGAACGGTCAAACGATCGCCGGCGCGCCCGTCAGAGGGCGAGCGTGACCTTGGCGCCCCGGTTGACCTGGGTTCCCGCCGGCGGGTTCTGGCTCTTCACGGTCCGGCCGGGCGCGAAGTTCTGCACGTCGGCATCGAGCCCGCTCGCCTGCAACGTCTGGCTCGCCTGCTCGACGCTCATGTTGACGACGTTCGGGACGGCGACCGGCTGGGGGCCCTTGCTCACGTGCACAGTGACCTGGGAGTCGCGCGGCGCGGGCTGGCCCGCCGGTGGGTCCGTCCCGACGACATTGCCGGCCGGCACCGTCTCGCTGAAGTCGTCGACGCGCGTCGCGCTGAAGCGCTTGGCCTGGAGGGCGGCGACGGCGGCGTCGTAGCTCTTCCCGGACGTGTCCGGCACCGCCACGGGGCGCGGGCCGTCGCTCACGACCAGCGCGATCGTGGACTCGGGCGCGTGCTTCTCGTTGGCGGCCGGGTCGGTGCGGATCGCGATGCCGGCGGGGACGTTCTCGTCGTAGTCGTGCCGGGGATCGACGGCGAAGCCCGCGCCGGCGAGCGTGAGGGTGGCCTGATCCTCCGGCTGCCCGGCGACGTCGGGGATCACGACGGGGGGCGGCCCGCGCGACACCACGAGACGGACCGTGCCGCCGTCGTCGAGGAAGGCGCCCGCCGACGGTGCCTGGCTGATCACGCGCCCGGCCGGGTCGTCCACGTCGCGCTGCTCGACGTGGACCACGAGCCCGGCCTTGGCGGCTCGCGACCCCGCTTCGTCCTGCGTGAGACCGACGAGCTGCGGGGCGGCGACCGTGCCCCCGGTCGTCGAGCGTGCCAGCAGCAGCCCCGCCGCCACCAGCACCGCGATGACGAGCACGGCGACGACCGCAGGCACGGCACGGGGCGCGTACCGCCCGGGACGCGGGGCGGGCGAGGTCTCCGCCCGTGTGGCCGTGTCCGTCCGCGCCGGCGCCGTGGCGACCGTGGCGTCGGCGTCCTGGTCGAAGACCGTGCTGGTCTTGCGCAGCTCGGTGGGGTGCGGGTCGACGTGCGCGTCGAGTCCGACGAGCGTGAGCGGACCGGGTGGCGGCAGGTGACGCGACGCGTCGGTGAGCGCCTCCGCCATCGTGATCGCGTCCGGGTAGCGCTCGGACGGTTGCGTCCGGCCGGCGCGCTCCACGACGGGGGCGAGCGCGCCGAGCTCCTCGGGCGCCGCGAGCGGGACGCGGGCGCGCACCGCCAGTGTCCCGATGAGCGTGTCGGCCACCTCGGGGACGCGGCCCGTGACCGACTCGACGAGCACGACGCCGAGTGCGTAGAGGTCGGCGCGCGCGTCGAGCGTCGCCCCCGTCCCCTGCTCCGGCGCGGCGTACCGCGCCGTACCGACGAGCGCGCCGGTCGGCTCGGTCCAGCTCGCTTCGGCCAGCGCGCGCGCCAGGCCGAAGTCGGCGACGCGCACTGTGCCGTGCTCGTCGAACAGCAGGTTCGCCGGCTTGACGTCACGGTGGACCAGCCCGCGGGTGTGCGCGTACGAGAGCGCGTTGGCGACGTACCGGCCGGTGTGCGCCGCCTGCGCCGGCGTCAAACGGATGCCCTCGTCGAGCATGCCTCGGAGACTGCCGCCCGCGAGGAGCTCGAGGACCATGAATGGGACGGTGTCCTCGCCCCAGTCGAAGACCGTCACGACGTTCGGGTGGTGCAGCGAGGCGGCGAGTTGGGCCTCGGCGCGGAAGCGACGGAGGAACCCGGCGTCGTCGGCCAGGGCGCCGTGCAGCACCTTCACCGCGACGCGTCGCCGGAGGCGCACGTCGTCGGCGACGTACACGCGTCCACTCCCGCCCGAACCGATCGGGGCGAGCAGCCGGTACCGGTCGGCGAGCACGCGACCGGCGAGGTCGGTCAGGCCGCTCAAAGCCATGAGCGTTCACGGTACTGAACGCGCGCGTCGATTCCGCGGCACGCCCACGGTTAGTCTCGATGCGTGTCCCTCGGTACTCCCTCGAAGTTCGCGGGGGGTGACGCGTCCCGTCGTCGACCGACGGGCGTGCACCCGTGGCGCATCGTGATCGTCGTCGGCGGCATCGCGCTCGTCGTGAGCCTCGCGCTCGTCCTGGGCTACAACTCCGACACGACTGATCAGGGTCGCCAGGAGGTTTCCGCCGACGTGCGGCAGGTCCGGCCCGCGCCGGGCAGCATCGCGACGCCGCAAACGGACGTCGAGGTGCACCTCCGTTCGGGACTGACGGGCGTGCTCGTGCTCAACGGCGTACGCCTGCCCGAGGACCAGCTCGTGATCGACAACGCCACCAGCACGATCTCGTTCCGGCCCGCGCCGGGCAAGGAGGTGAGCCGGCTCGCCGCCGGCCGCAACGACCTTGCCGTCCTCTACTGGAGCCAGACCGAGCCCGAGCCCGCCAAACCGCAGAGCTACGGCTGGGGCTTCCAGGTCGGCGCCTGACTGGTCTGACCGTAGTCGCCGCGCGCGGTCAGGCGATCTGGAGGATGGCCGTGCCCTGCACGGAGTCGCCCGCGATGGCAGCGAGGGCGTCGTTGGCGGCATCCAACGGATACGTCCGGTATTCGGCCCGCACGTTCGCTTCGACCGCGAGCGCCACGAATTCCTCGGCGTCACGTCGGGTCACGTTGGCGACCGACCGCAGCGACCGCTCGCGCCAGAGCAGCGCGTAGTCCATGACCGGAAGCGGGCTCATGTGGATGCCGGCGAGCGACACCGTCCCGCCCGGCCGTATGGCGCGCAACGCGACGGGAACGAGCTCGCCCACGGGTGCGAACACCACAGCCCGGTCGCACGTCTCGGGCGGCAGCTCGTCGGCGGCGCCGACCCATTGCGCGCCGAGCTCACGCGCGAGCGCGCGATGACCCTCGCCCCGAGTGAGCACGAAGACCTCGCAGCCCCAGTAGCGCAGCAACTGCATGACCAGATGGGCGGAGGACCCGAAACCCATCAACGCGACACGCTCGCCCGGCTCGATCTCGGCGCGGCGTAACGCGCGGTAGCCGACCGCACCCGCGCAGAGCAGCGGTGACGCCGCGAGGTCGTCGAGCTCCTCGGGGAGATGAATCGCGAAGTCCTCGGGCACGGTGATCGCCTCGGCGTACCCACCGTCCGCGGTCCAGCCGGTGAACGTGCCGTGCTCGCACAGGTTCTCCTGACCGCGCCGGCAGTACTGGCAGACACCGTCGGCCCAGTGCAACCAGCACACGCCGACCCGCTCCCCGACGTGCAGGCGCGTGGAGCCTTCGCCGAGGGCATCGACGGTCCCGACCACCTGGTGTCCGGGGACGACGGGCAGCTTGGGGAGGTCGAGCTCACCGGTGACGACGTGCAGATCGGTGCGGCAACACGCGCACACGTGAACTCGGAGGCGTACCTCGCCGCGCGCCGGCTCGGGTGGCTCCCGATCGACGAGCCGGAGCGGCGCGTCGCCGATCGGCGCTGCCCGCTCCAGCACCTGCGCCTTCACGGCGCGACGAACGTGGCCCAGCCCTTGATCGCGGTGCCGCCGGTCTGGCGCGTGCACACGAGCTCGAGGTCGACCAGGCGCTCGCCACCGTCCTCGTACCGCTTCGTCACCGTTCCCGTGCACGTGAGCGTGTCGCCGGGCCAGACCTGTTCGCGGAACTGGGCCCCGTAGCGGCGCACGTTGGCGGCACCGAGCCAGTCGGTCACGTACGTGGCGAGGATCCCGGCCTGCAGCATCCCGACCGAGAACACGGTCGGGAACCCGGCGCTCTTGGCGTACTCCTCGTCGTGGTGGATCGGGTTGAAGTCACCCGACGCGCCCTGGTAGCGCACGAAGTCGGTCCGGGTGAGCGGCCCGAAGTCGCGCGGTTCGGCGGCGGTGCCCTCGGTCAGGTCGTCCCACGTCACGTCTGTCGTCACCATCGTCCTCAGCCCTCCGTCGGCGGCTTGCCGGTCTCGATCGCGGTGGACCTCATCTCGGCGACGAGCTCGCCGGCCTCGTCGCGGAACTCCTGCACCGTGACCACGAACGTCATCGTCCCGCCCCGCTTGCCTTCCTTCTCGTAGATGTCCTCGACGCGGGTCTGCGACGTGAGCTTCGTGCCCGCCGCCGGCGGGGGGCCGTGGAACACGAACTCGCGTCCGCCGTCGAGCACGCGCCGCATGTCGAGCTGGAGATCGCCCCACCTCGCGGCACCGGGCGGCGCCCAGAACACCGACGACACGAGGAACGTCGGCGGCGACACGGGCACCGGGTCGTCGAGGTACTCCGGGTTCTGCGACTTCGTCGCCCGGGCGAACTCTCGCACCTTGCCCCGTTCGACGACCACGTCGAACGCCTCGCCGGTCTGGCCGACCGCTCCCTTGTTCACCATCAGTCGGGTCCTTCCTCCAGGAGCTTCCGGAACGCCGCGTCGTCGAGGATCGTCGAACCGAGCTGCTCGGCCTTGGCGAGCTTCGACCCCGGATTCTCGCCCACGACGACGTAGCTCGTCTTCTTGGACACGCTGTTCGTGACCTTGCCGCCCCGCGCCTCGATCTCGGCCTGCGCCTCCTCCCGACTGAGCTCCTCGAGCCCGCCGGTGAGCACGAACGTCAGGCCGGTGAGCGTCTGCTCGACGTCGGGCGACGGCCGCGCGCTGCGGGCCCTCGAAGTTCACGCCCGCCTCCCGCAACTTCTCGACGAGCTGACGCGTCCGCTCGCGGGCGAAGAACTCGTGCACGCTCTGGGCGACGACGGGCCCGATGCCCTCGACCTCGGTGAGGTCCTCGGCCGACGCATCGAGGATCCGGTCGAGGTGGCCCATCTCGCGGGCGACGTCCTGCGCGGTCGCCCACCCGACGTTCGGGATGCTCAATCCGACGAGCAGCCGCGCCAGCTGCTCCGACTTCGACGCTTGGATGTTGTCGACGAGCTGCTGCGCCGACTTCTCGCCGATGCGATCGAGCTTCACGAGGCGTTCGACGTCGAGCCAGTAGATATCGGCCGGGTCGGAGAGCAAGCCGGCGTCGATGAACTGCCGGACGCGCTCCTCTCCGAGCCCGTCGATGTCCATCGCGGCGGCGAAGTGCACGATCCGTCCCCAGCGCTGCGCCGGGCACTCGACGTTGACGCAGTTGGTCGCGGCTTCGCCTTCGGCGCGCAGGAGGGGTTGCCCGCACGCGGGGCAGTCCTTGGGGAACTTCCAGCGCCGCAGACCTTTCCGTCGCTTCGCGACGACCGGGCCGACGACCTCGGGGATCACGTCGCCCGCCTTGCGCACGATCACCGTGTCGCCGATGCGCACGTCCTTGCGGGCGACTTCGTCCTCGTTGTGCAGTGTCGCCTGCGAGACGGTGGAGCCGCCGACGAAGACCGGCTCGAGCTGCGCGAAGGGCGTAGCGCGCCCGGAACGACCGATGCTCACCATGATGTTGCGCAGCAACGTCGTCTTCTCTTCGGGTGGGAACTTGTACGCGATGGCCCACCGCGGCGCCTTGCTCGTCGCGCCGAGCTCGTCGCGCTGGCCGAGGTCGTCGACCTTGACGACGACACCGTCGATCTCGTAGCCGAGGTCGTGTCGGAGCTCGAGCATCCGTTCGCAGAACGTGTACACGTCGTCGAGCGCCTCGAACCGGGTGATCCGCTCGTTGACGGGGAAGCCCAGGTCGCGCAACCAGTCGAGCGTCTCCGTGTGCGTGCGCAACCGGGGGCCGCCCTCCTTGACGCCGGGCTGGTAGCAGAAGATGTCGAGCGCACGCTGCGCGGTGATTCGCGGGTCCTTCTGCCGGAGGCTGCCGGCAGCCGCGTTGCGCGGGTTCGCGAACAGGCGGCCCTCGGCTTCCTCCTGGCGGCGGTTGAGCGCCTCGAACGCCTTGATCGGCATGAACACCTCGCCCCGCACCTCGAGGCGCGCCGGGAGGTCGGTGCCTTTCAGCTGCTTCGGCACCGACTCGATGGTGCTGACGTTCGGCGTGACGTCCTCGCCGACGTACCCGTTGCCGCGCGTGGCGGCGCGCACGAACCGTCCGTCCTCGTAGAGCAGCGACACGGCAAGGCCGTCCATCTTCGGCTCGCACACGAACGCCACCGGGTCGGTGATCTGACGCTCGATGCGCTTCCCCCACGCGAGGAGGTCCTCGAGGTTGAACGCGTTGTCGAGCGACAGCATCGGCAGGACGTGCTGGACCTCGGCGAACGTGGTGGCCGCCGCGGCACCGACCTGTTGGGTCGGTGAATCGGGCGTCACCAGCTCCGGGAACTCACCTTCGAGGCCCTCGAGCTCGCGGTAGAGCTCGTCGAACTCGGCGTCCGAGATCTCGGGCTCGTCGTCCTGGAAGTAGCGCTCCCGGTGGTACCGGACGAGCTCGCGCAGCTCCTTGACGCGAGCCTCGATCTCGGACGGCACGGCCATTTCTCTCCTGTCGCCACGCAAGCTCGGCTTTGCGACGGCGGTCGGCGAAGCCGCCGCGCCGCCGAGACTACCGACGCCGAGTGACGGCGAATTCGGTCAGGTGGTGCTCGGCGGCGACGTCGTCGGCGGCGGGCTCGTCGTCGGCGGCGGCCCGCTCGTCGTCGGCGGAGGTGACGTCGTGACCGGGGGACGCGTCGTGGCCGGGGGCGTCGTGGTGACCGGTGGACGCGTGGTGGTGGTCACGGCCGTGCTCGGCACCGACGTCGTCGGCGAGTTGCCGCCGCCGCCTCCGCTGGTGAACGCGAGCGCGACCAGCACCACGAGCGCGATCACGATGACGGCGACGATCCCGGCGACGAGCAGCCGCATCCGGCGCGCCTTCTCCTCGTCCTCGGGCGTCGGGGTGGTAGCGCCGGCCGGCTCGCCGGCGTCGACCCCTGCGCCCGCGACCGGAACCCCGGGCGGCGCAGACATCGCCTGCGTGGCTTCGTACGAGCCGGGAGCGGCAGTGGGGTCGTCGACGACCATGCCGGTCACGGCCTCGTCGTCCTGGGCGGCGGCGTCGTCCTCGACGCGGGTACCGCAGCGCGGGCAGAAGGGCGCGCCCGGGGCGAGCGGCTCGTCGCACACCCGGCAGCGGCCGGCGCCGATCGACACGTCAGGCGCCGAGGGTCAGCCGGGCCGCGATGGCCTGGTCGTGCGCCCGGTCGGCGACCTCTCGAGCGAGGCGCAGCGCGCGTTCCGCCTGGCTCGGCCCGTGGCCGGCGAGCCCGCACGCCGGCGTGACGATGCTCTGGGTGCGGAGCCGGACGGGGTCGCAACCGCGGCGCGTCAGCTCGCACCACACGCCGACGAGCGCGCGCCACAGCGGGTCCACCGACTCGCCCACCGGCCGGTCGGTCGGGACCGCGCCCCACGCGATCCAACCGTCGGCGTCGAGATGACGGGCGAGGACGTCGGCGTCGTCGACGAGGTCGCTGCCGACCTCGACGCCGAGCACCTGCGGGCCGGCTTCGAGCGCGAGGCGTCGGTTGCCGGCGCCGCAGACGTGCACACCGGTCGGGCACACCGGCGCGGCCAGCGCGCCCGACAGCACATCGATGGCGGCCTCGTGCTCGAGTGGCGCATCAGCGCGCTGCCAGGCGACGAGCGCCGGCTCGTCGAAGAACAGCACGAGCGCCGACCCGGGAAGGCGCTCCTCGACGAGATCTTCGATCGCGATCGCCCACGCGCGCGCCGCTTCACCACCGCGCCGGAAGGCCTGCGCGACGGGCAACCCGCTGCGCAGCAGCGCGACGCCCAACGTCAACGGCCCCGCGATCTGCACCTTCACGCGCGGCGGCCGTCGATCGCCGGCAGCGGCGTCGAGAAACGCGAGGAGACCGCCATGCGCGTCGGGGTCGAAGGTCGCGACCGCGGGCTCGTTCGTGACGCCGCCGACCCCGATCGAGCCGTCGCGCTCGATCGTCACCTCCGGGAGCGCGCGCGCCCATTGCGCCACGATGCCCTCGAGCGGGGTGCGCATCGGGAGTTGCGGCGCGGCGGGGAACCTCGGGTGCGCCTCGAGCACGAGCTCCGCTGCCGCCTTCGGATCGGTGTGCGGAAGGCTTCCGATCGCAGTGGCGACCGCCGGAACGAGCGGCGGAGCTTCGAGGGCGGCGGCCATGAGGCCCGTAGTATACGGAGCGTTCCCGAAGCCTCCGGAGGCCGATCGCGCCGATGACGCTGTGGTTGGTGCGGTTGGCGTGGGCTTCACTCCCGCTCACCGCCGGCCCCGCCGCGGGTGACGCGCTCGGAGGTTGGTCGACGCCGCCGCGCACGCTCGCCGAGGTGCTCTTGTGGGCGGCCTGGGCGACCGCGTTGGTCGCGTTGCTCGCGCCACACCCGACCGGGCTGACGGCGCTGCGCGTCGTGGCGCCGACGTTCGCCGTGCTCGCGGCGGTCGTGGCCGCCACTGGGAGCGCGGACGCGGCACGCGCCGCGGTCGCACTGGTCGCGGCCGTGGTCGCCGCCGTGCTGGTGATCGCGCTGCCCGCGGTCTCGTTCGCCTGCGCCAACGCGGTTGCGTACGGCGACGAGCGCCGGCATCCCTTGCGCACGCCTCCTGTCTTGTGGCTCGGCCCGCTGCCGGTAGCGCCGCTGCTCGTCGCAGGCGGCATCGCTTGTGGGCCGCTCCTCCTCGCCGACGGACGCATCGGCGCGGGCGTCGTCGCGCTCGTCGTGGGACTGCCGCTCGCCGCCCTCGCGGCGCGGTCGCTGCACAGCCTGTCGCGCCGATGGGCGGTGCTCGTGCCGGCCGGCCTCGTCATCGTCGACGCGATGACGCTGCCCGACCCGGTGCTGTTCGTGCGCGAGCGGATCGAGTCGTTGCGGGCGATGCCGCGGCGTGAGCCGGTTCCGGCGTCTGCGCTCGACCTTCGCCTCGGGGCGCGGGGCGGGTCGGCGACGATGACGCTCGACCGGCCGGCCGAGGTGCTCCAGACGCGCCGCAGGCTGCGCCGCGCCGCCGCCGCCGCGCACCCCACAGTGCTCTGCTTCGCGACCGTCTACCGGTCCGAGCTGCTCGTGTCGGCAGCCCAGCGCCGCATCCGCGTGAACGTGTGACAGTCAGCGGAACGCCACGTACGCAACGAACACCGGGTACGCCGCGAGCAGGGCGACGGCGCTGGCGCGGCTGAGACGGCCGCGCGGCACGCCGAGCGCGATCACCGCCACCAGCGCCGCGAGCATGACGACAAGCGGGACCGCGCAGCAGACCCGCATCCGCGATTGCGAGCGGGCGGGCGAGCGCGGCGGCGCCGAGGCTCATCGTCGCGTTGTAGGCGAACGAGCCGACGACCGCCGCGATGACGGCCTCGGTGATTCCGCGGCGCGCCGACGACCACGCGAGGACGACGAGCTCGAGCGTCGTGGCCAGCCCGACCAGGGTCAGGCTGAGGTTGGTCTGCGTCGATTCGATCCCGGAGATCGACCGGATCGCCTCCACGAGCACGATCGAGCCGATCGCGAGCGCCGCCACGCCTGCGAGCACCAGTCCGAGCTCGCGTCCGACCCGGCGCGGCCGAGGGCGCGACCCCGAGTCCGCTTCGGCGAGCTCGGCGACCTCCCCGAGAGCGGGCGGCCGCCGCTCCCGGATCCAGATCGCCGCGACGTACGCGATGTAGAGCGCGACGAGCAACGCGCCGGCGGGTCGGCCCACACGGCCGTTCCACGCCGCGGCCGCGGCCACGACACCGAGCGGGAGCGCGAGCAGCGCGTACCGCCGAACCCGGGGGCCGAACGGCAGCGGCGCGACGAGCGCGCCGACCGGCAGCGCCACCAGACACATTGCGACGTTCGCTCCGATGACGTCGCCGAACGCGATTGCCGGCACCTTGCGCAGCGACGCGGTGACCGTGGTCGCGAGCTCCTCGGGTTCGGCCCCGGCGAGCAGGAGTGCGAGCGCGAATGCGCTGACGCCGAGCCGGCGCGAGGCCGCCTCGAGGTGCTCGGCGAAGACCTCGGCGCCCACGACGATGAGCGCGACCCCCCCGGCGAGCGCCGCGAGGGCGAGGACCGTTGCCATCGGCGGTGAAGGTACCTTTGCCTCGCCGAAGGGAGGCTTGCTGATGCGCATCGAGTCGTCGGTCACGTCGATCTCGTGGATCCCGTCGGAGGCGGTGACGGGCATGACCAAGCTGCCCTTCGAGGTCGGCGTCACGCACTACGACAACCCGCCGCCCGACGTGATCGAAGACCTCGAGGGCTTGGGCGCCGCCGACGGCTTCCGCTTCGCGAACCGGCTCCGCGCGTGGATAGAAGTCGAGAACGGGAAGATCGTCGACCACGGCTACGCCGGCGGCGCGGTGATGGGCTCCACCACCGTGCGGCTCGGCAAGCAGGCGACGTTCCAGGCGGTCGGCTTCCCCGAGCTCCGGCGCGAGCCGGAAGTCACGCCGACCTCGGTGCGCTTCGTGCAGACGGCGGGAGGGCGCCCGGCGATCCCCGCCCCGCGTCGCGTCCGCCACCCGCCGTTCGTGCAGCTCAAGGGGCCGACGGTGTGGTCGACGCTTGGCCTCACGATCGGGGTCGACGGCACGGCGCGCTTCGACTTGGCCGGCGCGAGCCCGTTCCCCCGGCACTGGGTCTACGACGCCGCCGGCAAGCTCGCCCAGAAGGCCGGCCTCACCGACTTCAAGGAGTGGTACCGGCACACGTTCGGGAAGCACACGCCGTGGGGCGACGAGGACTCCAAGGTTCTCGTCACCACGGTGGAGACCGCTCTCGAGCGCGAGCTGTCGCGCGTGGTCATGCGAGGAAGCGGTGAGCCGAAGATCAAGAAGCTTCGGAAGGGCAAGACGCTCACCAAGCAGGGCGAGCCCGGCGACGAGGTGTTCCTGCTGCTCGACGGCGTGCTGTCCGTGAACGTCGACAACGAGCCGCTGGCCGAGCTCGGGCCGGGCGCGATCCTCGGCGAGCGCGCCGTGCTCGAGGGCGGCGTACGCACGTCAACGCTCCGCGCGGTCACGAAGTGCAAGGTTGCGGCAGTCCCGGCCGACCACCTCGATCCGGACGCCCTCACCGAGATCAGCAAGAGCCACCGTCGCGAAGAGACTTAGGTCGCGATGCCGCCGCCGAGCAGCGCGTCGCCGTCGTAGAGGGCGACCACCTGGCCGGGTGCGACGCGGGGCTGCGGGCGCTCGAACCGCACGCACGTCCCATCGAGTCGCCCCGGCACGGGCGCGCCGTGCGCGCGCACCTGCAACTCGAGTCGATCTGAGGGCCCCGGCGCGCCGTCCACGAAGCAGAGATCCCGAAGCTCGACCGCGTCGCGCAGCAGGTCGTCACGACGGCCGAGCGTGACGGTGGCCGTGGCGGCGTCGAGGTCGACCACGTACCGGCGCTCGCCGGTCGCCACACCGACACCGCGCCGCTGCCCGATCGTGAAGCCGGCGACGCCGTCGTGCCGGCCGATGGTCGGCGCCGTCGGTGTCGACCACGGCGCCGGGGCTCGCCCCGGCCCGCGCGGTCACGAACTCCTCCCGGCCGCCTCGGGTGATGAAGCAGACGTCCATGCTCTCCGCCTTGGCCGCCGTGCGCAGCCCCAGGTGCGCCGCGTGCTCGCGCACCTGCGCCTTCGTGAGCTCGCCGACCGGGAGCAGCGTCCGCCCCAGCTCGGGCTGGCCGAGCATGTAGAGCACGTACGACTGGTCCTTGGCGAGGTCGGACCCGCGGAGCAGCTGCCACCGGCCGGCGGTATCGCGACGGATACGCGCGTGATGGCCGGTTGCGACGGCGTCGAATCCGAGTGCGTCGGCGCGCTCGAGCAGGCGGCCGAACTTGATCGACCGGTTGCACTCCACACACGGGTTGGGCGTGCGGCCGTCGGCGTAGGCGTCGACGTACGGCCCCACCACCCGCGAGTCGAAGTCGTCGGCGAAGTTGAACACGTAGTGCGGGATGTCGAGCTGGGCCGCGACGCGGCGGGCGTCCTCGACGTCGGCCGCGCTGCAGCACCCGGAGTCGGACTCGCCGCCCCACAACTTCAGCGTCACGCCGGTCACGTCGTGCCCGGCGTCGTGCAGGAGCGCGGCGGCGACCGACGAGTCGACCCCGCCGCTCATCGCAACCAGGACCCGAGTCGCGCTCGCCGTCATCGTGACGCGCTGACCGCCGGCCGAAGCTGCTCGACGGCCCGCGGGATCAGCTCGAGGGCGGCGTCGACGTCGGCGCCGGTCGACGCGTAGCCCAGGCTCAGCCGGATCGACGCCAGCGCGGCGTCGCGAGGAACGCCCATCGCCTCGAGCACGTGCGACGGCTCGGTGGCTCCCGACGTGCACGACGATCCCGCCGCCGCGCACAGGCCGGCGCGGTCCAGCGCGACGAGGAGCGTCTCGGCCTCGACGCCGGAGAAACCGATGTGGCAGTTGCCGGCGACCTTGCGTGCCGGGTCACCGTTCACGAAGGAGCCGGGAACGCGCTCGGCAAGCCCGCCGGCGAGCCGGTCGCGCAGCGGCCGGATGCGCGCGACCTCCTCGGCCCGACGCCATCCCGTCACGCGCAACGCCTCGCCCATTCCGACCGCGCCCGCCACGTTGGCCGTGCCGGAACGCAGACCCCACTCCTGGCCGCCCCCCTCGATCAACGGCTCGACCGGCACATCGCGCCGACGCACGAGCGCGCCGACGCCCTTGGGCCCGCCGAACTTGTGGGCGGACACCGACACGAGGTCCGCGTCCGCGGCCGCCTCGGCCACGTCGAGCCACGGCACCGCCTGCACGGCGTCGGTGTGGAGGACGGCGCGCGGTGCGCGGGAGCGCACGAGCCGCGCCACGTCGGCGAGAGGCTGGATCGTCCCGACCTCGTTGTTGACGAGCATGACGGAGACGACGACCGTCCGGTCGTCGAGCGCGGCCTCCAGCTCGTCGAGGTCGACGATCCCGTCACTGTCGGCCCGCACGCGTGTCACCCGGAAGCCGTCTCGAGCCAGCCGATCGCACGGCGCCAGCACGCCCTTGTGCTCGAAGGCCGTCGTCACCACGCCGTCGCCGCGCCCGGCATCGCGGGCAGCGCGGGCGGCGCCCTTCACGGCGAGGTTGTCGGCCTCGGTCCCGCCGCCGGTGAGGACGACCTCGGACGGGACGGCGCCCAGCGCGGCCGCGATCTGCTCGCGCGCCTCCTCCAGCGCCGTCTTGGCGGCCCGGGCGGCGGCGTGCGCGCCCGACGGGTTCCCGAACGTCTCCGCCTGGAACGGCCGCATCGCGGCCGCGGCCTCCGGATACATCGGCGTCGTCGCCGCGTAGTCGAGGTAAGTCATCGTCGAAGTGTACGAGCCGAGGTGACGACCGTTGCCCCGTCTACTCCAGCGGCGCGGCGCGCTTCGGCCTCGCCATGGCGGGGCCGATCCGGCGCGACCTCGGTCTGTGACCGCCGCCACGTCCCGGCGCGGAGCTCGGGCCCCGGAACCGATTCGGGCCGCGCCGACGTTCAACTGGTGAGCCTCGCCCCTCCCGGGCGCGGCCAGGCGGAATAACTGTCATACCCGG
This sequence comes from uncultured Actinomycetes bacterium, assembly GCA_963768605.1. Lineage (GTDB taxonomy): Bacteria > Actinomycetota > Acidimicrobiia > IMCC26256 > JACDBD01 > JALZAA01. The sequence continues at coordinate 179,992 of CAVYIP010000002.1, forward strand.
AAGCGATACTGCAGACATGGGTACGCAACTTCGACTCGTCAAGGTCGACACACCGGCCACACGGACCCGCGCCCGCCGGGCCGAGCCGACTCGCCGCGGCCGCCGGGCCGCGCACTGGCCCGACTGGCGGCTCGACGACCGGGCCCGCCACGTCGGACGGGCGGGCGTCGCCCAGGCCCGCGCCGCCCTCGCCCGAGCCCAGAACCCCGACCCCGAGGCCCCGCTGCCCAAGGCCAGCTGATCACCAGGCTCCGGAACGGATCCGGCCACAAGGGCACAAGTAGCCTGGCCTCGTGGTTGACGGCGAGTTTCCCCGCAAGTCGCTGGACGAGTGGCGCGCCCTCGCCGAGAAAGAGGCCGGCGGCGACGTCTCGAAGCTGACCTGGCGCACGCCCGAGGGCATCGACGTCGAGCCCCTCTACACCGCCGCCGACCTCGAAGATCTCGAGGCGGTCGACACCCTCCCCGGATTCGATCCCTTCGTCCGCGGGATCCGGGCGACGATGTACGCGAACCGGCCGTGGACGATCCGCCAGTACGCGGGCTTCTCGACCGCCGAGGAGTCGAACGAGTTCTACCGAAAGAACCTCGCCGCCGGGCAGATGGGGCTCTCGGTGGCGTTCGACCTCGCCACCCACCGGGGCTACGACAGCGATCACCCGCGCGTCGCCGGCGACGTCGGGATGGCGGGTGTCGCCATCGACTCCGTCGAGGACATGAAGCTCCTCTTCGACGGCATCCCCCTCGACAAGATGAGCGTGTCGATGACGATGAGCGGCGACGTGCTGCCGGTGCTCGCCGGCTACGTGGTCGCGGCGGAGGAGCAGGGCGTCGGCCAGGACCAGCTCTCCGGGACGATCCAGAACGACATCCTCAAGGAGTTCATGGTCCGCAACACCTACATCTACCCGCCCGAGCCGAGCATGCGGATCGTGGCCGACATCATCGAGTACACGGCCGAGCACATGCCGCGGTTCAACTCGATCTCGATCTCCGGCTACCACATGCAGGAGGCCGGGGCGACGGCCGTGCAGGAGCTGGCGTTCACGATCGCCGACGGCGTGGAGTACGTGCGCACGGCGACGGGCCGGGGTCTCGACATCGACGCCTTCGCCGGGCGCCTCTCCTTCTTCTTTGCGATCGGCATGAACTTCTTCATGGAGGTGGCGAAGCTGCGGGCGGCGCGGCTGCTCTGGGCGCAGCTGATCCGGCAGTTCGGACCGACGAAGCCGGGCTCGATGATGCTGCGGACGCACTGCCAGACGTCGGGCGTCTCGCTGACCGAGCACGACCCGTACAACAACATCGTGCGCACCGCGTACGAGGCGATGGCGGCCGCGCTCGGGGGCACGCAGAGCCTGCACACGAACTCGTTCGACGAGGCGCTCGCGCTGCCGTCGGAGTCCTCGGCCCGGATCGCCCGCAACACCCAGCTGATCCTCGCCGAGGAGACCGGCGTCACCCACGTGGTCGACCCGCTCGGCGGCAGCTACTACGTCGAGGCGCTGACGCACTCGCTCGCGCACGAGGCGTCGAAGCTCATCGACGAGGTGGAGGAGCTCGGCGGGATGACCAAGGCGGTCGAGTCCGGGATGCCGAAGCTGCGCATCGAGGAGGCCGCCGCCCGCCGCCAGGCCCGCGTCGACCGGGGCGAAGAGGTCGTCGTCGGCGTCAACAAGTACCAGCCCGACGGCAACGACGACGTCGAGATCCGCGCCGTCGACAACACAGCGGTGCGCGAGCAGCAGATCGCGCGGCTCCGGAAGCTGCGCGAGACGCGCGACAACGCCCGCGTCCAGGAGGCGCTGCAGCGACTGACCGAGGGTGCCGCGAGTGACGCCAACCTGCTCGAGCTCTCGATCGAGGCAGTGCGGGCGCGGGCGACGGTCGGCGAGGTCTCGGACGCGCTGGAGAAGGTGTTCTCCCGGCACCGGGCAACCATCCGTAGCATCAGCGGCGTGTACGGCTCCGCGTACGAGGGCGACGAGGGGTACGAGCGCATCCGGCACGAGATCGACGAGTTCGCCAAGTCGGAGGGACGCCGGCCCCGCATGCTCGTCGTGAAGATGGGCCAGGACGGCCACGACCGCGGCGCCAAGGTGATCGCGACCGCGTTCGCCGACATCGGCTTCGACGTCGACGTGGGCCCGCTGTTCCAGACGCCGGAGGAGGCAGCCCGAGACGCGATCGAGAACGACGTGCACGTCGTCGGCGTCTCGAGCCAGGCCGCCGGGCACAAGACGCTCGTGCCCGAGCTGATCCAGGAGCTGCGCAAGCAGGGCGGCGACGACATCCTCGTCGTGTGCGGCGGTGTGATCCCACCCGGCGACTACGACTTCCTGCTCGACGCCGGCGTCGCCGCCATCTACGGCCCGGGCACCAACATCCCGCACGCCGCCGCCGAGATCCTCGAGCTCCTGCGCCGGCGCCACACGGAGTGAGCGAGCTCGCCGAGCAGATCGTCGCCGGGGACCGGCGCGCGCTGGCACGGGCGATCACGATCGTCGAGTCGACCCGGCCCGATCATCGCGAGGAAGCAGCCGCGCTGCTCACGGAGGTGCTCCCGCACACGGGCGGCGCCATCCGGATCGGCATCTCCGGCGCGCCGGGCTCGGGCAAGTCGACGTTCATCGAGGCCTTCGGCCTGCACCTCGTCGAGCACGGCCATCGCGTCGCTGTGCTCGCCGTCGACCCGTCGAGCACCCGGACGGGCGGCTCGATCCTCGGCGACAAGACGCGCATGGGCGAGCTCACGCGTTCCGACTCGGCTTTCGTCCGCCCGTCGCCGACGGCGGGCACGCTCGGCGGCGTCGCCCGGCGCACGCGCGAGGCGATGCTGCTGTGCGAGGCCGCCGGCTTCGACGTGGTGATGGTCGAGACCGTCGGCGTCGGCCAGTCCGAGGTCGCGGTCGCCGGCATGGTCGACCTGTTCGCCGTTCTGGTCGCGCCCGGCGCCGGGGACGAGCTCCAGGGCATCAAGCGGGGGATCATCGAGCTCGCCGACGTCGTCGTCGTCAACAAGAACGACGGCGAGCTCGCTCCCGCGGCCAAGACGACGGCGACCGACTACAGCAGCGCGCTTCGGCTCGTGCGCTCGAAGACCCAAGCCTGGACACCGCGCGTCGTGCTCGTCTCCGCGCTGGAAGGCACCGGCATCGACGAGCTCTGGTCGACGGTCGAGGAGTTCCGGTCCACCCTCGACGCCACCGGCGAGCTCGACCGCCGTCGGGCCGAGCAGGCCCGGGAGTGGATGTGGTCGGAGGTGTCCGAGAGCCTCATGGACGCGCTCCGCTCTGACGAACGCGTGTCGGAGATGGCGGACCGTCTCGAAGCCGCCGTCACCGCCGGCGAGCTCCCTCCGGCGGCGGCGGCTCGCCAGATCCTCGACGCTTTCCTCGGACGGGAAGTGATCGTCGCCGAACCGAGGTACGTCGCGGCGACGCTCTTCGGTACGACCATCTGCCACGCGTCGAGGACGAGCTCGCGCAGCTCGGCCTCACCGAGCGCGTCGAGACGCACCTGCACCCAGTTGTATCGGAGCTCCGATGGGCGCGGCATCAGGAACTTGTCCGGCTCGGACGCGACGAGCGCGTCGCGCTCCTCCTTCGGGAACGCGAAGCCCATGACCGTCTCGTCGCGTGAGAACGCGAGGTACACGAGTCGCCCGACTCGAAACCTGACGCGATCCCGGACCAGCGCCTCGTAGGAGCGGGGCAGCTGGGGAAGCCAGCGCGCGCACGTCCTCGATGGTGGTCACTGAAAAAGAAGGGGCAGCGGCTCCCAGCCACTCTCGGGCAGGGTAAGAGCGACCCGAGAACCGCTGCCCCGATTGACGGTACCCCCGCCGTCGAGCCCCGCGGACATCAGGCTGATCCGCGCCGCTCCTGGTTGGCCGTTGACCCGGCAGAGGCAAGTCTTTACACTCTGAGACACCTTCACTTCCCCGGCCGCTCGCCGCCTCGCCGGGAGGAACCGATGCCCGCCACGCTCACGATCACGCCCTGGCCCGACCCGCTGCTCGACACGTTGGGCCACGATCCCCGCTCGCTGTACGTCGAGACGTTCTGGCTCCCGACGCTCGGCCCGACGGCGGTGCTGCTGCTCCGCCACCTGGCCACGAGGTTCGACGAGTCGCCCTCTGGCGTGGAGCTGCCCGTCGCCGACACGTCGCAGGCGCTCGGTCTCGGTCAGCGCGACGGGAACAGCTCGCCGATCGTCCGGACGCTCACCCGGCTATCGCAGTTCGACCTCGCGTGCGACGACGGACGCGGCACGGTCGCCGTCCGCCGCAACCTGCCTCCCATCAATCGCCGCCACGTGCGCCGGTTGCCGGCGAGCCTCCAGGTCGCGCACGCCGAGTGGGCGGAGGCGAAGCTCGCCGAGCCGCCGCTCGCGACGGCCCGCCGCCGCGCCCGGCAGGTCGCGTTCACGCTCCTCGAGCAGGGCGACGACGCCGACCACGTCGAGCGGGTGCTGTTCGCGACGGGCTTCCACCCGTCGGTGTGTCACGACGCGGCGCGGTGGGCATACCAGCGTCATCGCGAGGCGATGGACGCAGCGGCGTCCGCAACGCCGGAGACGGCGGCATAGCCTGACCGGATGGCCGTCAGCACCGATCTCGAGAACGTCGCGGGCTGGGTTCGCGACGCGCGCCAGATCGTCGTGCTGACCGGCGCCGGCATCTCGACCGAGTCGGGGATCCCGGACTTCCGTGGCCCGCAGGGCGTCTGGACCAAGGATCCCGACGCCGAGAAGACGGCGACCCTCCAGTACTACGTGTCGGATCCCGAGATCCGGAAGAAGGCGTGGCAGAACCGGCTGCGCAGCGAGATGTGGCAGGCCGAGCCGAACTCCGGTCACCGTGCGCTCGCCGACCTCGAGCGCAAGGCCGCGCTCCACACCCTCGTGACCCAGAACGTCGACGGGTTGCACCAGGCCGCCGGCACCAGCCCCGAGCGCGTCGTCGAGATCCACGGGAACGTGCACGAGGTGAAATGCCTGTCGTGCTCCTTCCGGGGCCCGATGCCGGAGACGCTCGAGCGCGTCCGCGCCGGCGAGGACGACCCCCGCTGCCTCGGCTGCGGCGGGATCCTCAAGTCGGCGACGATCTCGTTCGGCGAGAACCTCGTCCCCGCCGACCTCGACCGCGCCCAACGCGCCGCGCAGGACAGCGACGTGTTTCTCGCCATCGGCAGCTCGCTGACCGTCTACCCGGCCGCCGGGCTCCCCGAGGTCGCGCTGAACGCGGGCGCGCGCCTCGTGGTCATGAACGCGCAGGAGACCCCGTTCGACCGCGTCGCCGCCGCCGTCTTCACCGAGCAGCTCGGCGACGTCCTTCCCGCGCTCGTGGAGACGGGTGTAGCCGGACGCGAAGCGGGACGGGCCCGAAGGCCCGTCCCGCTGCACGTGTTGGTGCTGTTGCCGGTCGTGTCAGCCGGTGAAGAGTGGTTCCGCCGCAACCGGCTGCGCGGCTTCCGCCCCGGTCGGGCCGCCGCACGTCTCGCCGTTGTCACCCTGCAGGCAGAAGAGCGCCGCCCAGGCGACGCTCGGCTCTTGGTTGATGAGCGGCAGCAAGAGGGCCTGTCCGACCGCTTCCGGTCCGGCGGCGGGGTTGATGTTCTGCAGGGCCTGCGCCACTTCGGCCGGGTCGACCTCGTCCACCGTCTTCAGCCTCAGACACACCGCGGCGACGGCGTAGGTGCGCGGGCCGGGGATGGACGTTGGGTGCGTCGATCGTTCCCTTGCCCGTCGCCGGATCCCAGAAGGACGTTGCCTGCTGGCCCGTCGTCTCGTCCGTCACCGGCTGCTGGGTCGCGACGTCGGCGAAGGCGAGCGCGAACAGGATCGTGAAGTTCAGGTCCTCCGGCGTGAGACTGGGCGCGGTATTGAACGCTCTGCAGCAGCTTCGGGATGGTGCCCGACGGGTCCTGGCCGCCGATCAGCTGGCCGGCGAGCGTCTGGACCTGCGCGACGAACTCGTTCCCGCTGAGGCACTCCTGCTTGTACTCCTCGGGGACGGTGGCGTTGACCGGCGTGCCGACCTTCCCCTCCTTGGGGTCGATCTGGAGCGTGAGTCTCGCCTCCGGCTGCGACGAGGCCGGCCCGGCGAGCGCAACGACTCCGAGCATGGCGCGCCGTCAGCACGACGCCGATCCGCTTGAACATGCCAACCCCCCTCCAGGGCCGGCGCGGCTCAGACCCGAGCCGACCACCCGAAGGCCACCCGTCTCGGGAAGGGAGAAATGTAACAAATCGGGCGTAGCTACTCAAGCGCCCCGGCCGCCCGGCGGAGCGCGCTAGCGTCGACCCGGTCTTCGCCTCGACGGCCGCCACGGCGGCGCCGACGATGCCGGCTTCGTTCAGCAGCTGTGCGGGCACGATCGGGGCACGGGTCTTGAGGTACCCGAAGAACTTCGTCGCCTTCTTGCTGATGCCGCCGCCGACGATGAACAGGTCGGGGGAGAACAGCATCTCGACGTGACGGAGGTATTCGTCGACCCGTGAGCCCCACTTCTTCCAGCTGAGCTTCTTGTTCTCACGGACGATCTCCGACGCGCGCTTCTCGGCGTCCTTGCCGCGGAGCTCGAGGTGGCCGAGCTCGGTGTTGGGCACGAGAGCGCCGTCGACGAACAACGCGCTGCCGATGCCCGTGCCGAGCGTCACCATCATCACGACACCCTGCTTGTTGCGGCCGGCGCCGAAGCGCATCTCGGCCAGCCCGGCCGCGTCGGCGTCGTTCAGCACGACGAACGGGCGCCCGACCGCCTTGCCCAACACGCTTGGCGACGTCCTCCCCGATCCAGGACTTGTCGACGTTGGCGGCCGTCTCGGCCACGCCACCGCGGACGACGGCCGGGAACGTCGCGCCGACGGCGCCGTCGCCACCGAACTTGGCGACCACCTGGGCGACGACGTCGGCGACGGACGCCGGCACGGCCGGCTTCGGAGTCAGCAACCGGTAGCGGTCGGCGGTGAGCGTCCCCCGCTCCACGTCCACCGGGGCGCCCTTGATGCCCGTCCCCCCGATGTCGATCCCGAGCACCTGCTTCGCCACGACACTCTCCCTACCGCTTGCGAGACTCTCCGAGGCTAATTCGCAACGTTCGCCCCGGGCGGACGACGCGCCGGCCGCCGAGGCGCTTGGGAATACCCGACCCCGGGGGTAGCCTTTCCTGGAGTACAGGCTGTCGTCAGGGCGACAGGCCTGTGCCCGGCCGAGCCGAGAAAGACCGAGAGGACCCACGATGCCCGGCTACCGCGACCTGCTGGCCCAGACCAAGAAGAACATCCACGAGGTCACCCCGGCCGAGGCCGAGGAAAGCCTCGGCGACGCCACCTTCCTCGACGTCCGCGAGCTCGACGAGTACGAGCAGGGAACGGTGCCGGACTCGGTGTTCATCCCCCGCGGCCACCTCGAGAGCCAGGTCGAGAACAAGGTCTCGAAGGACAAGCCGGTTGTCGTGTACTGCGCCGCCGGCAACCGCTCGGCCTTCGCGGCCGAGACGCTGCGGGAGCTGGGCTACAAGGACGTCGCCTCGCTGAAGGGCGGGTTCGGGCGCTGGAAGGACGAAGGCCGGCCCTGGATCACGCCGCAGGTCCTCACACCGGAGCAGCGCAACCGGTACCACCGCCACGTGCTCCTGCCCGAGATCGGCGAGGCCGGCCAGCAGAAGCTCCTCGAGAGCAAGGTGCTGCTGCTCGGCGCGGGCGGCCTCGGCTCGCCCGCGGCGATGTACCTCGCCGCCGCCGGTGTCGGGACGCTCGGCATCGTCGACATGGACGTCGTCGACTCGTCGAACCTGCAGCGCCAGATCCTGCACAACGTCGATCGCATCGGCGAGCGCAAGGTCGACTCGGCCAAGAAGACGCTCACGCAACTGAACCCGGACGTCGACGTCGTCACCTACGACGTCCGCCTCGGCGCCGACAACATCCTCGAGATCATCGACGGCTACGACGTGATCGTCGACGGCACCGACAACTTCCCCACCCGGTACCTGCTGAACGACGCGTCGCTCCTCAAGCGCATCCCCGTCGTGCACGGTTCGATCTTCCGCTTCGAGGGACAGGTCACGGTGTTCAAGCCCTACGACGGGCCGTGCTACCGGTGCCTGCTGCCCGAGCCGCCGCCCGCCGAGCTGGCGCCGAGCTGCGCCGAGGCCGGCGTGCTCGGCGTGCTCCCCGGCATCATCGGATCGATCCAGGGCCTCGAGGCGATCAAGGTCGCGCTCGACCTCGGCGACCCGCTGATCGGGCGGCTGCTCGCGTACGACGCGCTCGAAGAGTCGTTCCGCACGTTCAACGTGCGGCGCGACCCCGCGTGCCCGGCGTGTGGCGAGAACGCAGGCGAGATCGTCATCGCCGAGTACGACGACCTCTGCCTCCCCCACGCCACGCTGGCGGACGGCTCGACCACCGATCACTGAGCGCGCGATCGCGCGCCGTACCCGGCTCTAAGGCTCGATCGGCTCGGCGCGCACGGCGTCGAAGAGGGCTTCGGCTTCCCGGCCGGTCGTCTCCCGCAACGGTCGCCAGAGCAGCGCCGTCATCGCGATCAGCGCCCCGACGGATCCGGCGAAGTACGCGAGCTCGCCGCGGAGAAGCACGTCGCTTCCCCCGACCAGCACCGCGACCAGGAAGACGACCACGCCGACCACCCATCCGAACGCGTACCGACCGTGATGCTCCAGGGCGATGAGCGCCTGCCCCAGCGTCAACGCGAGCATGTAGATGGCCGACCCGAACCCGAGCAGCGCCATGTCACGCGCATCGAGCTGGAAGTCGCTGCCGAAGAAGGTGCGCACCGCCCACGGGCCGAGCAGCGTCGAGCCGATCGCGGAAACGGCGCCGATCACGACGACCGCGATCGTGAGCTTGCGCAGGCCGGCGCGGAACGCCTCCCGCTCACCCGCGCCGCGTTGCTCGGACAGCTCGGGCACCAACGTCGCCTGGATCGCCTGGAAGAAGTAGAGGGGGACGCGAGACAGGAGCATGCCGGCGAAGATCCAGCTGGTCTGCTCCGACTCGGAGCTGCTCGACAGCAGCTGCACGACGACGGCGGCCGCGTTGAGCAGGGCCAGCGCGAGCGCGGAGCCGGCGACGAGGAAGCCGATGTTGGCCGAGATCTCCGCCCAGGGCGCGGGCGGGCCCGGCTCGACCAGTCCCTTCTGGCCCCGGAGCGCGATCGCGACGGCCGCGAACGGAGCGACTGCGACGAGCAAGCCGTACGGGCCGGCCGTCTCGACACCGATCACCGCCAGCACGACGCACGCGAAGAGGCGCAGCAGCCCTTCACTGCCGACGAGCAGGCCGTAGGGACCGAACCGGTCGTTGCCGGCCAGCACGCCCCGGGTCATGTGCTCGGCGAAGTAGCCGACGAGCATGACCGTCAGCGCCACGACCAGCAGGGTCTGGCCCTTGAACAACGAGTCGACGAGCGGGGAGACGAACGCGGCGATGACGATCACGACCACGAGCCCGGCCGCGATCACGCCGCCGGTGAGCGCACCCCGCTGGATGACCGGGGCGCTCCCCGTGTTGCGGGCGCGCCGGGCGGCGATCGCCCGCGCGATCTCCTGCTCGAGTGGCTGGAAGAAGCCGGGCGCGGCGGTGAACGCGAGAACCCACAACACCGCCAGCGCGCTGTAGCGCTCGCTGCCGAGGACCTGCCCGGAGACGGCCAGGAACAGGTACGCGGTCACGCCGGCGACGATCAGCCAGAGGCCGATCGTGGCGCTCCCCTCCGGGAACGGGTTGCGCTCGCGCAACCGCTCGCGGAGCGCGCGGACGCGCGAACCCGCCATCGCGCTCAGCGAGCCGTTCGGCTCCGCGCCGGCTTCTTGAACCGGTCGACGAGCTCGACGAGCGTGCGGACGGCGAACCCCGTCCCGCCCTTGACGAGATAGCCGTCGTCCCCACCGGCGCGCGCCGGCCCGGCGATGTCGAGGTGCACCCACGGCACGCCGTCGACGAACTCCGACAAGAACAGTGCGGCCGTGAGCGCGCCGCCGTAGCTCCCCGTGCTGATGTTGCGCAGGTCGGCGACCTCCGACTCGAGCAGCTTCCGGTAGTCCGTCGGCATCGGGAGCGGCCACACCGGCTCGCCGACCGCGTCGGCAGCCGCCTGGACCTGCTCGTTCCACGTGTCGGTGTTGCCCATGAGGCCGGCGACCTTGTCGCCCAGCGCGACCATGCACGCGCCGGTGAGCGTGGCGACGTCGACCACGGCGTCAGGCTTGTCCTCGGCCGCGAGCGCGAGCGCGTCGGCGAGGATGAGCCGGCCCTCGGCGTCGGTGTTGAGCACTTCGACCGTCTTGCCGTTCCGGATCTTGAGGACGTCGCCGGGACGGATCGCCGTCCCGCTGGGCATGTTCTCCACCATCGGCACGTACGCCGTCACCTTGGCCTTGACGCCGAGGTCCTTCAGCACCGACATCGCCGCCAGCACCGCCGCCGCGCCCGACATGTCGATCTTCATCGTCTCCATGCCGGTCGACGTCTTGAGCGACAGTCCGCCGGAGTCGAAGACCACTCCCTTGCCGACGAACGCGACCGAGCCCTTTCTTGCCCTGCGGCGAGTACGTCGCCTTGACGAGCCGGGGCGGGTTGCCGGAGCCCTGCCCGACGCCCACCACGCCGCCGAGCCCTTCTGCCTTGAGCTCCGCCTCGGTCATCACCTTCACCGTGACGCCCTTGCCGCGCAGGAGCTTCTTCGCGGCGTCGGCGAACGCCGCCGGCGACTTGGCGCCCGACGGCTCGTTCACCATGTCGCGCGCCCACGTGACGGCGGCCGCCACGGTCGCGCCCCGATCGAGCGCGGCTTCGACGCGCGCGTTCGCCCGGCCGACGACGACCACCTTCGACAGGCGGCGTCGCGTCGCCGTTGCCCTTGTACTTGAGGAACTGGTACGAGCCGAGGGCGAAACCCTCGGCGAGGGCCTGCGCGGCGTCGGGACGTTCGATCCCGGCCCCGTCGGCAAGGTCGACGAGCGTCGTCGCCACCGACGCCGCCTTCGTCGCCTTGCGGGCGACGGCGGCGGCGGCGCGGCGCACGCCGTCGAGAGTGATCTCGTCGAACGCGCCCACGCCCACGAGCATGGCGGCGGCGGCACGGAGGCGACCCCGAGTCGGCACGGCCAGCGTCTGGCCCGGCTTGCCGTCGAAGTCGGCCTCGGCCATGAACGCGGCGAGGTCGCCGTCGAGCGCGGCGTCGACGGCCGCCGCCCCCGGCCCGAACGCGCGGCCGGCGCCGACGGGCACGGCGAGCAGGTCGGCCTGGACGCGGTCGACGGGCGAAGCGGAGAGGGTGAACGTGAGCGGCACGGGTGCCTCCTGGTCGGTTGCTCAGTTCCGGTCGTCGGTGCGGACGGGGCGAAAGCCGTGCTCCTGCCAGCGTGCCAGCGTGTAGACGAGGTCGGCGAGTCGATTCAGGTACGGGACGACCTGGCTGCCGTCGAGCCAGCCGGCGTCGCGGGCGGCGACCGCCTGGCGCTCGGCACGACGCACGACGGTGCGGGCGAGGTCGAGGGCGGCGGCGAGCTGGTTCTCACCGGGCACCACGAACTCCTGGGGTGGATCGAAGCGGGTCGTGACGTCGTCGATGACCGGCTCGAGGGCGGCGACCATCTCGGGCGTCACGCGCGACACACCGGGCTCGAGCCGGTCGCGCTTGGCGGGGTCGGTCGCCAGCTCCGCGCCGGCGACGAACAGCTCGCGCTGCAGGCGGAGCAGCAGACCGTGGAGCTCCGTCCCTGCTTCCGTCAGAGCCCGGGCGAGACCGAGTGCCGAGACGGCCTCGTCGACGTCGCCGTACGCCGCCGGACCGGGCGCGTCCTTCTCGACTCGGCCGCCATGGAACAGCCCGGTGGTTCCGTCGTCGCCTGTGCGCGTGTACACCTTCCGGGGCGCTCGCCAAGCTCGGCCTCTGGGCGACGGTCGGCAGCCGCCGCCGCCGCGCGCGAAGCGTAGAGGACGCATACAAGTACGCTGTCGGGCGATGTCCGTCGCCTCCGAGCGGCCGGCACCGACGCCCGGAGCCGAGGCGCCGGAGTCCGGGCGCCGGCCTTCGATCGCCCGCAGCTTCCTGCGCGAGGCGCGGCCGAAGCAGTGGGTGAAGAACGTGCTGGTGTTCGCGGCGCCCGGCGCGGCGGGGGTGCTCACCGAGCCCGACCAGCTCGGGCGGACGATGATCGCGTTCGTCGCGTTCTGCCTCGCTGCGAGCGGCACGTACTTCCTGAACGACGCGATGGACGCGGAAGCGGATCGCCAGCACCCGACGAAACGGAACCGCCCCATCGCGGCGGGGCTCATCACGACCGCACAGGCCAAGGTCACCGCGGTCGTCCTGATCGTGCTCGCGCTGGCCGTCTCGGCGCCGCTGAACAACGGCCGCCTGCTCGCCGTGGTCGCCGCGTACGTCGTCGTCACGGTGTCGTACACGCTCTGGCTCAAGCACGAGCCCGTCCTCGACCTCGGGTGCGTCGCGGCCGGCTTCGGCCTGCGGGCCATCGCGGGCGGCTACGCCACCGACGTCCAGCTGTCGAACTTCTTCCTCATCGTGGTCGGCGCCGGCTCGCTGTTCATCGTCGCCGGCAAGCGCCACGCCGAGCTGGCCGAGCTCGGCGAGTCGTCGTCCGGGCATCGACAGACACTCGGCGAGTACTCGGACTCCTTCCTCAACTACGTGCGCGCGGTCACGTCGGGCGTCGCGATCACCGGGTACGCGCTGTGGGCGTTCGAGCGCGCCGCCGAGGTGGGCAACACGTTCTGGTTCCGGCTCTCGATCGTCCCGTTCGTGCTCGCCATCCTCCGGTACGCGCTCACCGTCGAGCAGGGAGGCGGCGGCGCGCCCGAGGAGGTCGTGCTGCGCGACCGCATGCTCCAGCTGCTCGGGTTGGTCTGGCTGGCGACCTTCGCCATCGGAGTCCATGCCGGCTGAACCCGCGACACCCGAGCCCCGAAGGCTGCTGACGGGATGGGGGCGCACCGCGCCCACCGCCGCCGGCGTCGTCGCGCCCGAGACGGTCGACGACGTCGACGACGTCCTCGAGCACCCGGGCCGGCGCGGCGCGATCGCCCGCGGGCTCGGGCGCAGCTACGGCGACGCGGCACAGAACGCGGGCGGGTCGGTGATCGACGCCACCTCGCTCGACCGGGTGCTCGACCTCGACCTCGACCGGGGCGTGATCCGGGTCGAGGCGGGAGCGAGCCTCGACGCGCTGCTGCGCCTGCTCGTGCCCCGCGGCTGGTTCGTGCCCGTGTCGCCCGGAACGCGCTACGTCACAGTCGGCGGCGCGTTCGCAGCCGACATCCACGGCAAGAACCATCACGTGGACGGCAGCTTCGCCAACCACGTGGAGCGCATCACGCTGCGCACGCCGAAGGGCGTGCACGAGGTCGGGCCCGACGACGATCCCGAGCTGTTCTGGACCACGGCGGGCGGGATGGGCCTCACCGGCGTCGTCACCGAGGCGACGTTCCGGCTGATCCCGATCGAGACCGCGTACGTCACCGTCGACACCGAGCGGGCGTCCGACCTCGACGACGCCATGGCCCGGTTCCGGAGCGGCGACGACGCGTACCGGTACTCGGTCGCGTGGATCGACTGCCTGGCCGGCGGCGCCGCGCTGGGCCGGTCGGTGCTGCTGCGCGGCGACCACGCTCCGCTCGACGCAGCTTCCGCCGAAGCGGCGCAGCACGGCCCGGCAGTACGAGCCGCACACGCGGCTCGCGGCGCCGGCGTGGGTTCCCGAACGGTCTGGTGAACCGGCTCACGATGCGCGCGTTCAACGAGGCCTGGTTCCGGCACTACCCGCACGAGCGGCGCGGCCACGTGGAATCCATCCGGTCGTTCTTCCACCCGCTCGACGGCGTGCGCGACTGGAACCGCATGTACGGCAGCCGCGGGTTCGTGCAGTACCAGTACGTCGTCCCCGACCACGAGCACGAGACCGTCCGCCGCACGATCGAGAAGCTGAGCGGCGCGCAGTGCCCGTCGTTCCTCGCCGTTCTCAAGCGGTTCGGGCCCGGCAACCCCGGCCCGCTGTCGTTCCCGACGCCGGGCTGGACGCTCGCGCTCGACATCCCGGCCGGCCCGCGCGGCCTGGCCCCCCTCCTCGACGAGCTCGACCGCCTCGTCGCCGACGCCGGCGGGCGCGTCTACTTCGCCAAGGACTCGCGGGTGCGCCCCGAGCTCGTGCCCGGTGATGTACCCGCGAGCTGGACCGGCTGCGGGAGGTGCGGGCGCGCGTCGACCCGTCGAACGTCCTCCAGTCCGACCTCGCCCGCCGCATCGGGCTGCTGTGACGCGGCCGTGAAGGACTCGCTCGGCTCGGTCCAGTCCGTGCTCGTCCTCGGGGGCGGCTCGGAGATCGCGCTCGCCACGGTGCGCGAGCTCGTGGCGCGGCGGGCGACGACCGTTGTGCTCGCGGCGCGGCGCCCCGATGCCCTCGACGCCGAGGTGAAGGAGCTCCGCGAGCTTGCCGCCGGGCGCCCGAACGTGACGATCGAGGCGGTGCCGTTCGACGCCGATGCCCTCGACACGCACGACGCGTTCGTCGACGGCGTGTTCGACCGGTTCGGCGACTTCGACGTGGTGCTGATCGCGTTCGGCGTGCTCGGCGAGCAGAGCCGAGCCGAGCGCGACGGCGCCGCCGCCGTCGAGATCGCCCGCGTGAACTACCTCGATCCGGTCGGCGTCGCGGTCCCCGTGGCGAACCGGCTCCGCGCCCAGGGGCACGGGACCATCGTCGTGCTCTCGTCCGTCGCCGGTGAGCGCGCCCGCCGGTCGAACTTCGTCTACGGGTCGACGAAAGCGGGCCTCGACGCGTTCTTCCAGGGTCTCGGCGACGCGCTCGTGGGCACGGGCGCGTCGGTGATGATCGTGCGGCCGGGCTTCGTGCACACGAAGATGACCGAAGGGCTCGATCCCGCGCCGCTGGCGACGACGCCGGAGGCGGTCGCGGAGGCGATCGTCCGGGGCCTGGAGCGCGGGTCCGAGATCGTGTGGGTGCCGCCGGCGCTGCGCTGGGTGATGACCGTCCTGCGCCACGTCCCCCGCCCGTTGTTCCGCAAGCTTCCGCTCTGACGATGCACGAGGCGCCGCA
This sequence comes from uncultured Actinomycetes bacterium, assembly GCA_963768605.1. GTDB lineage: Bacteria > Actinomycetota > Acidimicrobiia > IMCC26256 > JACDBD01 > JALZAA01. Next base: position 195,096 of record CAVYIP010000002.1, read on the forward strand.
CCGCGGTGAGCGCGTCGTCGCGGCGTTCGACTTCGACAAGACCATCTCGACGCGCGACAACGTGGTGCCGTTCGTCCGTGCCGTGGTCGGGCGCACGCGGCTCACCCGGGCGTTGCTCGCGATCAGCCCCCGGCTCGCCCGAGCGGCGCTGAACGACGAGCGGCGGGATGCGGCGAAGGTCGCGCTCGTGCGGCACACGCTCACCGGCTACGACGCCGGCCGCATCGCCGCCGTGGCCGCCGAGTTCGCCGACGACGTCGTGGCCCGGCACCTGCGGCCCGACGTCGTCGAGCGGGTCGCGTGGCACCGGAACCAAGGGCACGAGCTCGTCATCGTGTCCGCCTCGTTCACGAGCTATCTCGACCCGATCGCGGCGCGGCTCGGGTTCGCCGCCGTGCTCGCAACCGAGCTCGCCGTCGGCGACGACGGGAAGCTGACGGGCGAGCTCGTGCGACCCAACGTGCGCGGCGCCGAGAAGGTGCGACGGCTCGACGAGTGGCTCGGGGCGACCGCCGCCGACGCCGGGCCTGCGTTCCTGTGGGCCTACGGCGACAGCTCCGGCGATCGCGAGCTCCTCGCGCGCGCCGACCAGGGAGTCCGCGTCGGCGGGCGCGGCTAGATCGGAATCCGGGCGCGCTACCAGTAGAGCTTCACGTAGTGGCGCGTGTACGGGAGGTAGTCGTACAACGCCTGGCCGGGACACTCCGTCGCGGACGTGTCGCGGTGCCCGAGGATGTCGGCCGCCGGGTCGTCGAACGGGTCGTCGCCGTGGACCTTGAGCTTCCATCGGATGAGGTTCTCCAGCGTGCCGAGGGCACCGTTCGACGGGAGGACCGAGCTGAACGTGCCGAGCATCGCGATTCCGGTCGTGCCCGTAGTTCGCAGTCGAGTCGCGTGGGCGCCGACGACCGGTTGGTCGATGCCACCCAGGCGACCTTCGTACGGCACGCCGTAGTTGTCGATGATGAAGTTGTACGCGATGTCGCAGTAGCCGAGCGACTGGACGTGGTACGCCCAGATCCCGCGCATCATGCCGACGCTGTCGCCGGGCCCGTAGGCGTTGCTGTTGACCGTGTGGTGGACGATCGCGGTGCTCACGTACGACGCGTATTCGGGCCCGCCCGGGCACGCGTCCCAGTTCCACGGGAGGTCGGGCGCCCAGCTCGACCGGGGCACGATCCCGTCCGGAGCTCCCCCGCGGCGCTCCGTCCTTCGTCGGTGCACAGGCCACGCCGATCGCGACCACCGCGACGACGAGCACCGCGAGCAGGCGGCGGCGGCGCACGATGAACGCCACCGCGAGCGACGCGAGCGCAGCCGCAGCCAGCCCCTGCCCGAGGCCGCAGCGCCTGCTCCGCGGGCTGGGTCGTGGTGGTCGTCGACGTCGACGACGGTGAGCCGCCCGGGCCGCCGGCGGGCACCGACGGCGTCGGCGCGCTCGGTACCGGCGGCGCGGTCGACGGCGTGGCGGAATCCGGGGTCGTGCTCTCGACGCTCGTCTCCGGCTTCTTGCCGGTGGTCGAGTCGACGACGTGCAGCTTGAGATCCTGGGCCGTGCCGTCGTCGAGCCGGACCCGTACGCCGCGTGACGTCCTTGCCGACCCAGACCGGCTCGGTGACGTTCTTGTGCGGACGGCCTTGGCGACCGCGGCGGCTTCCTTGGACCCCGGGTCGGGGCCGTTGTCGACGGCCTCGACTTCGGACGCCTTCCGCCAGTTTCCGTCGCTGGTCCCGGACCTCGACGGTGAACTGGGCGCCGGGGTCGCCGTTCCACTGCACGCCGACGAGGTTGGCGTCGGTGCCGACCTGCTCTTCCCAGCCCGAGCCGACCGGCGCCGGGTCCGCCGTGAGGTCGACCTTCGTCGATCCTGGGTGCGGCTTCGGGGGTCGGCCCCTGCCCCTGCTGACCGAACGCGGCAGCGGCCAGCACGATCACCGACGCGGCGGCGACCGCGGCGCCGGCGACCAGCTTCGTGCGGCGGGACCGGATGCGGATGCGCCGCAGCCGTCGAGTCTTGCGGTCCATCAGTCGGCTCCCGGGGTGTCAGAGATGTGCAGATTGGTGCGGAGTCGGGACATGTGTCAGGTCAGTCACTCTCCGTGATGGATCGGCACGCAGAGGCGCCGGACTGAAGCCGGATTTCCCGAAAGGTCTGCGATCTCGCCGGTTGCGTAGCCTCTGCCTCGTGGACAAGCGGCGGCGCCTCAGCGCCTGGCTCCGGGGTGACGGCATCGAGATCGGCGCCCTGCAACGTCCCGCTGGGGATTCATCGGACGCGCCCGGGTCCGCTACGTCGACCGGCTGACGGCGGACGAGCAGCGCCGGCAGTACCCGGAGCTCGCAGACAGTCCAGCTGGCTCCGGTCGACGTCATCGGGAGCGCCGAGGACCTGAGCGCGTTCGACGACTCCTCCCTCGATTTCGTGATCGCCAACCACCTGCTCGAGCACCTCGAGGACCCGATCGCGGGGCTGCTGGAGTTCGAGCGGGTCCTCAAGCCCGGCGGGGTGGTCTACCTGGGCCTCCCGGATCAGCGCCGCACCTTCGACAGCGACCGCGAGCTGACGAGCGTCGACCATCTCCTGCGCGACCACGAGGAGGGCGCCGACACCAGCCGGCGCGACCACTACGTCGAATGGGCGCGTCACGTCGCCCACGTCCAACCGGGCGAGCTCGACAGCTATGTCGAGAGCTACATGTCCGACGCGTACAGCATTCACTTCCACTGCTGGCAGCCGGACACGTTCCTCGACTTCTTCGTCGCCGTGCGCGAGAAGTTCGGCCTCGACTTCGAGCTCCTGGCCTTCGCGCCGCCCGAGAACGAGGACGACGTCGAGTTCATCGTCATCCTCGCCAAGGGTCGGAGCGACGGCGTCCGGCTCCCGCCCGGCCCGCCGCCCTCGCGGCTCCGGGACAGCGTGTTGCACAGCCGGCTCGGTCCTCCGCTCCGGGCCCTCCGACGCGCCACGAAGATCACGCGAAAGTGACAGGCCGGGCGCGGGGGCCGCTCCGATAGCCTGTCCCTGATGTCCGATTTCCTGGCGGCCCTGCGTGATCGCGTCCTGATCTTCGACGGCGCGTTCGGGACGTGGGTGCAGGACCAGGATCTCGGGCCCGACGACTTCGGCGGCCCGGAGCTCGAGGGCTGCAACGAGCACGTGGTGCTCACCCGGCCCGACCTCATCGCCGAGATGCACCGGGAGTTCTTCGAGGTCGGCGTCGACGCGGTCGAGACGGCCACGTTCGGGTCGTTCCCCGTCGTCCTGGCCGAGTACGGCATCCCCGAGAAGACGTACGAGCTGAACGAGGCTGCCGCCCGCATCGCCAAGGAGGTCGCGTCCGGCTTCGCCACGCCGGACCGTCCCCGCTGGGTGGTCGGCTCGATCGGCCCCGGCACCAAGCTCCCCTCGCTCGGCGCGATCGGCTTCGCCGAGCTGCGCGACGGCTACGAGACGCAGGTCGACGGCCTGCTCGCCGGCGGCGTCGACGTCCTCCTCGTCGAGACCGTGTACGACCTGCTCCAGGGCAAGGCTGCGATCGTCGCGGCCCGGCGGGCGATGGCGAAGGCCGGCCGCGAGGTCCCGCTGATGGTGCAGGTGACGGTGGAGCTGACCGGGCGGATGCTGGTCGGCACCGAGATCGGCGCCGCGCTGACCGCGCTCGAGGCTCTGAAGCCCGACGTGATCGGCCTGAACTGCGCGACGGGCCCGGGCGAGATGACGGAGCATCTCCGGCACCTGTCGCAGCACGCGCGCACGTTCCTGTCCGCGCTCCCGAACGCGGGCCTCCCGTCGGTGGTCGACGGGCGCACGCACTACGACCTCACGCCCGACGAGCTCGCCGAGGCGCACGATCGGTTCACGAGCGAGCTCGGCGTCAACATCGTCGGCGGCTGTTGCGGCACGACGCCCGAGCACCTGCGCCGTGTCGTGGAGACCATCGGCAACCGCGCGCCCGCTCGAGCGCCACCCGGTGCACGAGCCCGGCTGCGCGTCGATCTACAGCCACGTGCCCTTCCACCAGGAGACGTCGTTCCTCGTCGTCGGCGAGCGCACGAACACGAACGGGTCGAAGAAGTTCCGCGAGTCGATGCTCGAGGAGGACTGGGAGACCTGCGTGCAGATGGCGCGCGAGCAGGTCAAGGAGGGCTCGCACGTGCTCGACGTCTGCGTCGACTACGTCGGGCGCGACGGCACGGCCGACATGGACCAGATCGCGTCGCGCTTCGCCACTCAGGCGTCGATCCCGCTCGTGTTCGACTCGACCGAGCCCCAGGTCCTGGAAGCCGGCCTCCAGCACTTCGGGGGCAAGGCGATCCTCAACTCGGCGAACCTCGAGGACGGCGACGCTGAGGGCGCGCGCCTCGACCGGGTGTTCCGGCTCGCGCGGGAGTACGGGGCCGCCGTCGTGTGCATGACCATCGACGAGGAGGGCCAGGCCCGCACCACGGACTGGAAGTTCCGCATCGCCAAGCGGATCTACGACCTCGCCACCGAGCGGTACGGCATCGAGCCCACCGACCTCATCTTCGACTGCCTCACCTTCCCGCTGTCGACCGGCCAGGACGACCTCCGGCGCGATGCCATCGAGACCATGGATGCGATCAAGCGGGTCAAGGCGGAGCTGCCGGGCGCGTCCACGATCCTCGGGGTCTCGAACGTGAGCTTCGGGCTCAAGCCCGCCGCCCGACACGTGCTCAACAGCGTGTTCCTCCACGAGTGCGTGCAGGTGGGTCTCGACGCCGCCATCGTGCACGCGGCTCGGATCATGCCGATGCACAAGATCGACCAGCGGATCCAGGACGTCACGCTCGACCTCGTCTACGACCGTCGCCGCGACGACTACGACCCGCTGACCGAGTTCATGGCGCTGTTCGAGGGGGTCGAGGCGGGCGCGGTCGAGAAGGAGGACCGCTCGGGCTGGCCGGTCGAGGAGCGCCTCAAGCACCGCATCATCGACGGCGACCGGGACGGCATCGAGGCCGACCTCGACGAGTCCCTCACGACCCGCCCGGCGCTCTCCGTCATCAACGACGTGCTGCTCGACGGCATGAAGGTCGTGGGCGACCTGTTCGCGTCGGGCGACATGCAGCTGCCCTTCGTGCTCCAGAGCGCGGAGACGATGAAGACGGCGGTCGCGTTCCTCGAGCCGCACATGGAGAAGGCCGACAGCCGGCGGCAAGGGCCGGGTCGTGATCGGCACCGTCAAGGGCGACGTCCACGACATCGGCAAGAACCTCGTCGACATCATCCTCACCAACAACGGCTATCAGGTGCACAACCTCGGGATCAAGGTCCCGCTCACCGAGTTCGTCGACAAGGCGACCGAGCTCGAGGCCGACGCAATCGGCATGAGCGGCCTGCTCGTGAAGAGCACGATCATCATGCGCGAGAACCTCGAGGAGCTGAACGATCGCGGCCTCGACCGCATCCCGGTGCTGCTCGGCGGCGCCGCGCTCGACGCGCAACTACGTCGAGCGCGACCTGCGCGAGGTGTACAAGGGGCGCGTGTTCTACGGGAAGGACGCATTCGAGGGCCTTCGCACGATGGACACGCTCATCGAGGGCAAGCGCTCCGGGCAGCTCGACCCCGACTTCGGGCGAGCGCTGGAGGGGCGGGCGCTCCCGCCGCGCAAGTCGCAGCGCGCGGCCGAGGAGGTCACCGACATCCCCGCGCGCTCGGACGTCGCCGCCGACGTGCCGCGTGTTCGAGCCGCCGTTCCTCGGCGCACGCGTCGCCAAGGGCATCCCCATCGACGACATCGCGTCGTACCTCAACGAGACGGCGCTGTTCCGGAACCAGTGGCAGTTCCGCCCCGAGAAGCAGGACGGGCGGAAAGCCGAGACCGACGCCGAGTTCAAGGACCGCATCCGCCCCGTCCTGCGCGACCAGCTCGACCGGGCCAAGGCCGAAGGCCTCCTCGTCCCGGCGGTCGCGTGGGGCTACTTCCCCGTCAACGCCGACGGCGACGACCTCGTCGTGTGGTCCGACGACGACCGCGCCACCGAGCGCCTGCGGTTCCGCTTCCCGCGCCAGCAGAAGGACCGCTTCCTCTGCATCTCGGACTTCTTCCGGTCGGTCGAGTCCGGGGACAAGGACTACGCCGGCTTCCACGTGGTGACCATCGGCGACGAGGCGAGCGAGCGCGAGCGCGAGCTGTTCGCGGCCGACAAGTACCAGGACTACCTGCTGCTGCACGGGCTGTCGGTCGAGATGGCCGAGGCGCTGGCCGAGCTGTGGCACCGCCGCATCCGCGAGGAGTGGGGCTTCGCCGACGAGGACGGCCCGACGCTGGCCGGGCTGTTCCGCCAGCAGTACCGCGGCTCGCGCTACTCGTGGGGCTACCCGGCGTGCCCCGACCTCGAGGATCAGACCAAGGTGGCGGAGCTGCTCGACATCGAGCGCATCGGCGTGACGCTCACCGAGGAGTTCCACCTCGTGCCCGAGCAGAGCACCTCGGCGATCGTCGTCCCCCACCCCGAGGCGAAGTACTTCATCGCC
>CAVYIP010000003.1:0-277334 GCA_963768605.1 uncultured Actinomycetes bacterium
CGTGATCCTCGACGTCGTCGGGCACATCGAGGCGATCGGCCTGGGGGAGCGGCTGGCGGCGCGCGGGCGCCGAAGTGACGGTCGCGTGCCCGCTGCCGACGCCGATGCTGCTCGACCCCGAGACGATGGCGGCGGCGCTGCCCCGCATGGCGCGCGCCGGAGGGCGCTGGCGGCCGAATACCGCGATGGTGTCGATCGGCGACCACGAGGTGACGCTCATCGACACGCTCTCGCTCGCGATGGAGACCGCACCTGCCGACACGGTGGTGATACGCACGCACGGCCTCCCGAACGACGATCTCTACTTCGCGCTCCAGGACCGCGTGCCCGAGGTTGTTCGGATCGGCGACGCGGTGGCGGCGCGCCCGGCCGACCGCGCCATCTTCGACGGACACCGCGCGGGGCGGGCGCTGTAGCGGTGGGCGACGATCCGGTCACCGTCGAGACGGCCGACGGTGTCGCCGTCGTCACGCTGAACCGGCCCGATCGGCTCAACGCGTTCACGGGAGCCATCGGCGACGGACTCGGCCGCGCCTACGCCGCGTGCGACGAAGACGACGGTGTGCGCGCGGTCGTCGTCACCGGCGCCGGACGCGCGTTCTGCGCCGGCGCCGACATGGAGCCGGGCGGCGACACGTTCGCCGCGCCCACGAGCGACGAGTTCACCGCCTCGCCGGTCGATCCGCCGGCGTGGGAGGTGCGCAAGCCGGTGCTCGCCGCGATCAACGGTCACGCCATCGGCATCGGGCTCACCCTGGCGATGCAGTGCGACATTCGCCTCGTGGCCGAGGACGCCAAGCTCGGCTTCGTCCACGTCCGCAGGGGCGTCATCCCGGACGCGCACTCGCACTGGACCGTCCCGCGCGCTGTCGGCTTCGCCCGCGCCGCCGACCTGCTGCTCACCGGGCGCACGTTCACCGGTCGTGAGGCGGCCGAGCTCGGCCTCGCCGGCCGCGCCCTCCCGGCGGACGACGTGCTCCCCGCCGCGCTCGACATCGCGCGCGACATCGCCGTGCACACCGCGCCGCAGTCGGTCGCGTTGAGCAAGCGACTGCTGTGGGCGAGCCCAGAGCTCGACCGGGACGAGATCGGCCGCCTCGAGACCGAGTACCACCGCATGGTGATGGGCACCCCCGACGCTCGCGAAGGCGTCCTCGCATGGCTCGAACGCCGCGATCCCAAGTGGACGGGCAAGCCCACCTAGACAGCCGGGAGCGGCTCCGGGCCGGGGGCGGGGAGGCCGAGCTTGGCGGCCAGCAACCGGGTGACGATGTTGTTCCGGTCCATGTCCGTCTCGGACGGGAGCAGCTCGAACTCCACGACCAGCGCGGCGATGCGCATCATCACGACCGCGAACCGCAGGCCGGCGAACACCTCGTAGAACTCGAGGTCGTGGGGCTTCCAACCGGTCAGCTGCTCGTAGCGGGCCACCATCTGCTCCCGCGTCGGGAACCCGTCCAGGCGCGGCATGCCCGGCGGGCCGGTGCCGTAGGCGCCGCCTTCGGCGTCCGGCGGCGACATGCCCTCGTGGAAGTGCCGGTCGAGGAACAGCCACCACGCCAGGTCCATCATCGGGTCGGCGAGCGTGACCATCTCCCAGTCGAACACGGCGACGACGTTGCCGGCTTCGTCGAACATCTGGTTGTTGATGCGGGCGTCGCCCCACGCCAGCGCGAGGTGTTGCGCGCCGGTCGGCTTGTTGGCCTTCACCCAGTCGAGCGCGGCCTCCGCGATCGGCTGCGGCCGCCCTTGCGCCGCCCACTCGAACGACCGCTCGTAGTACGCGATCTGCTGGTCGATGCCGGCCGCGCCGTACTGCGGCTTGTCGAGGAAGTCGAAGCCGAGCTTGCGCCAGTCCGTCCGGTGGATCTGCGACAACGCGTCGAGGCCGCTCTCGACGACCCGTGCCCGCACCGCCGGCGTCGCCTCGTCGAGGAGCCAACCCGTCTGCGTGTACGGCGGGTTGTCCGACGGGGACGTTGCCCTCGACCTTGCCCATCACGAAGAACGGGGCGCCGAGGACGGACTCGTCGTCCTCGAACCAGCGCACCGGCGGGAGCGGCACGTCGGTGTGCTCCGACAGCGCCTTGATGACCTTGTACTGCGACTCGAAGTCGGCTTCGAGGAAGATCGTGTGCGACGTCGGCTTCACGCGGATCACGAAGCCGGCCGACCGTGCCTCGCCGCCCTCCTTCCACGAGGCGTCGAACAGCAACGTCTCGTTCGAGAAACCGGTGAACGCGGGTCCGATGAGCGGCGAGATCGTCAGGTCACGGGCGTCGGGGAGCTTGCCCGCGAGCCAGTCGCGGATGACGCCGCGGGCTTTGTCCAGATCGCGCTGCTCGGGAATCGGCATGACCGGGTTCCTTAGAGCACCGCGCCGGTGTCGCGCAACCGCGCCACCTCGTCGTGCGTCGAAGCCCCAGCCGGCGAGCACCGCGTCGGTGTCGGCGCCCGGGTGCATCGCCGGCGCCGGGGTCGGCGGCGCGCTGCGGCTGAACCGGGGCGCGGGCGCGGGCTGGGGCACGCCGGCGAGCTCGACGAACGTGCCACGAGCACGGTTGTGCGGATGGTCGGGCGCCTCCACCGGGCGTCAGCACCGGCGCGAAGCACGCGTCGGTGCCTTCGAGCAGCGCGCACCACTCGTCGCGCGTCTTGGTCCGGAACACCTCGGCGAGCTTCTTCTTCTCGTCCGGCCACCGTGTCTTGTCGTACTGCGCGTCGAGGTCGGCCTCGAGGCCGAGCCGCGCCATCAGCTCGGCGTAGAACTTCGGCTCCACCGTTCCGACCGCGACGAACTTGTCGTCGGCGGTCTCGTACACCTCGTAGAACGGCGCGCCGGTGTCGAGATGGTTCGTGCCCCGCTCGCCCCAGAAGCCGCTCGCCCGCGCCCCGTAGAACGGGGTGAGCATGAGCGCGGCGCCGTCCACCATCGCGGCGTCGATCACCTGCCCCGTGCCGGTGCGTGCGCGATCGAGCAGCGCACACGCGATCCCGAACGCGAGCAGCATCCCGCCGCCGGCGAAGTCGCCGAGCACGTTGATCGGCGGCGTCGGCTTGTCACCGGCGCGACCGAGCGGCTCCAGCGCGCCCGCCAGCGCGATGTAGTCGATGTCGTGGCCGGCGGCCTGCGCGTACGGACCGTCCTGGCCCCAGCCCGTCAACCGCCCGTAGACGAGCCGGGGATTGCGGGCGAGCGCAACGTCGGGCCCGACGCCGAGCCGCTCCGCCACGCCGGGCCGGAACACCTCGAAGAACGCGTCGGCCTGCTCCATCAGCCGCAAGAGCGCCTCGACGCCGTCGGGCTGCTTCAGGTCGATGGCGACGGCCTGCTTGCCGCGGTCCATGGCGCTGGTCGCCGGCTTCGAGTGGTCGAGCGCCCGGGCGGCGTCGACCCGGTCGACCCGGAGCACCTCGGCGCCCATGTCGGCGAGGAGCATCCCGCAGAACGGCCCGGGCCCCAGCCCGACCATCTCCACGGCTCGCAACCCCTCGAGCGGACCCGGCATTAGAACCGATTCTATTATTGCCGGACGCACGCTCCCCGGGAGGATCTCATGGGCACGCCCGTCATCGTCGAAGCCGTCCGCACGCCGATCGGCAAGCGCAACGGCTGGCTGTCCGAGTTGAAGGCGACCGAAGTCCTCCGCCACGCCCTGGTGTCGGTCATCGAGCGGGCGGGGATCGACGCGGGATCGGTCGAGGAGGTCGTGGGCGGCTGCGTGACCCAGGCGGGGGAGCAGGGGAGCAACGTCACCCGCAACGCCTGGTTGTCGGCCGGCAACGACGTCCTCCCGTACACGACCGCGTGCACCACGGTCGACGCGCAGTGCGGCTCGGCGCAGCAGGCGAACCACCTCGTGGCCGGGCTCATCGCCGCCGGCGGCATGGAGGCCGGGATCGCGTGCGGGGTCGAGCAGATGAGCCACGTGCCGCTCGGGTCGAACGTCATCAACGGGCCGGGCCATTACAAGACCGAGCCGTGGCCGTACGACGACCCGCCCAACGGCCAGTTCGGCGCCGCCCAGCGCATCGCCGAGATGCGCGGGCTGGCGCGTCAGGACCTCGACGAGTGGGGGCTCGGCTCCCAGCAGAAGGCGCGAGTGGCGTGGGACGAAGGTCGCTTCGAGCGCGAGATCGCGCCCATCGACGCGCCCCAGGCCGACGGCTCGACCATGACCGTGACCCGCGACCAGGGTCTGCGCGACACGTCGATGGACGCGCTCTCGAACCTGAAGCCGGTCGTGGACGGCTACATGATCACCGCCGGCAACTCGTCCCAGATCTCCGACGGCGCGGCCGCCGTGCTGTGGATGGACGAGGACAAGGCGAAGGCGCTCGGGCTGAAGCCACGCGCCCGTCTGGTGCACCAGCTCGTGACCGGCTCCGACCCGTACTACCTGCTCGACGGCCCCGTGCACGCGACCCAGAAGATGCTCGACCGGTCGCGCATGTCGATGGCCGACTTCGACCTGTTCGAGGTCAACGAGGCGTTCGCCTCGGTCGTGCTGTCGTGGGCGCAGGTCCACAAGCCCGACATGGATCGCGTCAACGTGAACGGCGGCGCCATCGCGCTCGGCCATCCGGTCGGGTCGACGGGCTCACGCCTCATCACCACTGCGCTGCACGAGCTCGAGCGCTCCGACAAGGAGTTCGCGCTCGTCTCGATGTGCTGCGGCGGGTCACTCGGTACGGCCGGCCTGCTGCAGCGGATATGACGGCGCGTTCGCCGAGCGTCTGCCCATGAGCACCTTTGTCTTCCGGTTGATAGCTCCTCGCCCGACCTTCGCTCTAGACATGAGCGAAGAAGAGCGCGAGGTCATGGGTCGTCACGCCGCTCACTGGCAGCCGCTCGTCGACTCCGGCGCGATGGTGGTCTTCGGGCCGGTGCTCGACGACACCGGATCGTGGGGTCTCGGTGTCGTCGATACAGAGGACGAGGACGAACTGCGGTCGTTCGCAGCGCGCGATCCGGTCGTCACCACCGGTACCGCCGAAATAGAGATCGGAACGATGCTCGCCGGGTTCGTCCGTCCCCGCTGACTGCGTCCAGCCCGCGTGCCACCCCGGATCAGGGGAGTGGCTTCTCGTACATGGCGACGTCCCAATAGCGGCCGAACTTCCGGTCCTGCCGAGAACACGCTCGTCGTCCATGGCGACGAGCAGGCGGTGCCGTCCGACGACGTCGTAAGTCCGAGCCGGGTCGCACCCTCGTGACGTCAGCCAGTGAAGAGGGCGACGCTCACGACGGCGACGGCGGCTGGCGCCGTCGGCGCCTCACAGGTCCGGGCGTCGGGATCGAAGGCAATCGTCACGGCGCCATTTCCGTCCCGGACACCCGTCTCCATGCCGGAGCCGTCGGGTGTGAAGCCGGAGCCGCCACCGCCTCCTCCACCTCCCTCTCGGATACCTGCTTGATCGAGTTGGCTGCGGCCGCCGCCGCCGCCACCGAAGAGGCCGCCCCCGCCCCCGCCGCCCGCGCTGACGCCGCCCTCGCTCACGTTCCCGGCGCCATCTCCGCCGTGGGGCCCGGTGCCGGCGTCGCCGTTTCCGACGTTGCCGGTGCCGCCGCCGCCGGGCGCGGTCGGCGTCCCGCCCTTGCCACCGAGAGCGCCAAAGTCGCCATCAGTGCCCGATGCGCCTCCGCCGGTGCCGCCGTTCGCCGTGGCGTCAGCAGAGTCCAGGGTGCCGTGCGCCCCGCCCCCGCCGCCGCCGGCGACCACCAGCCGGGTTGCGCCCCGGCTGACGTCTGACGACCCACCCCCTCCGCCGCCACCGACCCCGCCGCCGGACGCCTTGCTGCCCCCCTCACCGCCGTCCGGGAAGCCGCCCGCACCGCCGGTGTCGCCGCTGTTGTTTCCGCCGCGACCGCCCACAGTCACATGGAGCGTCTCGCCCGGCGTGACCGCGACCGTCGCGGTGGCGCGTCCGCCGAGTCCGCCCACGCCCGGGGGCGCGCCACCGTTCCCGCCCTGGGCGCCGGACGCGTCGACGGTGATCAGGCAGACGTTGCCCGGCACCGTGATCTCCTGGACCGAACCACTGAACCCAAACGCTCGTGTCTGGGGAGCGGCCGCTGCGGGGGAGGCCGCGGCGAACACGGCAGTCGCGCCGAGCAATCCGATGGTGAGCGGGCCACCCAGCAGTCTGCGCATTGGTCCTCCGCCGAAGGAACTGCGCACGCTAGCAGCCGCTCAGGTCCGTGGTGCCGGAACGCCTTGCAGCACCTCGGCGATGCGCGTCACGGCGTCGTCGGCTTCGGGGAAGACCATCGGCATGCTCACGAAGCCGTGGATCATGCCGTCGTAGCGCTGCGCGACGACGTGCACGCCGGCAGCATCGAGCGCCTCGGCGTAGGCCTCGCCTTCGTCGCGCAGCGGGTCGAACTCGGCCGTGATCACGACGGCGGGTGGGAGATCCGAGTGATCGGAGGCGCGGATCGGTGACGCGTGGTGATGCGCGCCGTCGCCGTCGGGCCCGAGGTAGTGGTCCCAGAACCACCGCATCCCCGACGCCTCGAGGAAGTAGCCCTCGCCGTTCTCGGTGTACGACGGCGCGTCGCAGGCGGCGTCGATAACCGGGTAGACGAGCACCTGAGCGGTGATCGGTGGCGCGCTCCGCTCACGCGCCATCAGCGCGACGACGGCGGCGAGGTTCCCGCCCGCGCTGTCGCCGGCGACGATGAGCCGACCCGGGTCGGCGCCGAGCTCGGCCGCGTGCTCGTGCGTCCACAGCGTGGCGGCGTAGCAGTCCTCGGCGGAGTCCGGACAGCGCACCTCGGGAGCGAGCCGGTACTCCACGCTCACGACCACGGCGCCGATGGCGTTGGCGAGGCGCCGGGCGAGGCCGTCATGCGTGTCGACCGAGCAGATCACGAACCCGCCGCCGTGGAAGAAGGCGATGACCGGCCGCGGCGCCGGCGCGTCGGGCGTGTAGATCCGCACGGGCAGGTCGCCGGCCGGTCCGGGGATCACGCGGTCCTCGACTGTGGCCACCTCGGGCGGTTGGTCCATTGCGCCCATCACCGCGCTCATGGAGCGGGCGTCGTCCACGGACATCTCCCACAGCGGCGGGCCGCCCGCCGACTCGAGCTGATCGATCATCGTGCGGGCGGCGGGTGCGAGTGGCATCGGTCAGAATGGAACCTGTTTCAGCCGCGCCGTGTCAAGAAATCCAAGGAGCGCACCCATGACGACCGTCGCCCCCGACGCCATCTCGGCCCACCTCAACACCGACGACCTGCCGTGGGCGGTGTGGGACGAGGGCGTCGAGGCGAAGATGCTGCGCGTCTCGCGTGAGACGGGGACGTGGGTGATCATCAACCGGTTCGCGCCGGGGAAGCGCATCCCGACCCACCACCACGACGGCGCCGTGCACGCGTACACGCTCAAGGGCCGCTGGCACTACCTCGAGTACGACTTCGTCGCTTCGCCGGGCTCGTTCGTGTTCGAGCAGGCCGGCTCCACGCACACGCTCGAGGCCATGCCCGACAGCGAGGAGCCGGTCGAGGTGTTCTTCGTCATCGAGGGTGGGCTCATCCTCTACGACGACGACGGCAACTACTTCGGCTACACCGACGCGCAGATGGCGCTCGACATGTACTACGGCGCCCTCGACGCCGCCGGCATCCCGCGCCCGACCGGGATCATCGAATAGTCGAAGTTGGACCACATCGGGGAAATCCTGCGGTTCCGCGTCAATGAAGCGCTTTGCCTGTTGCGGCTAGCGCGCTCGACGGCGGGGGTACGAGTCCGACGGGGTAGCGGTGCTTGCGCTGTTCTCTCCCTGCCCGAGGGTGGCCGGGTGCCGCTGCCCCTTTGATCGGCGGGCGCGACGCCGAAGACGCGCGCGCGTAACTGGCCCTTAGGCCGACGCCTCGGTCCGGTCAGGCTCGGAGTCGAGCGGTCGGGTCACGTACCGGCGGCCTTTCCACTCGATCTCGCGCCCGGTGTGGGCGAGCACCACCGACCGCGCGAACGTCCCGGCCCACACGGCGATCGCGATCGGGTGCAGCGGGACGGACCACATCGGGTCGCGGCCCGACGCGTGAGGTGACGGCCCGCATCGACAGGATCAGCCCGACCTGCGCGGCCGGGAACGCGAGCGCGCCACCCGTCGTGAGGCCGGCGCCGAGTCGCAGGAACGGGATGAGCAACGCCGGCACGACCACGAAGAGCGTGAGCAACGCGATCCCGGGTCGGTAGCCGATCCCGCCGTACACGTTCTTCGAGAAGCCGTTCCAGATCTCCCGAAAGCCGGTGTACCACCGGGTGTGGACGAGGTCGGTGCCGTTGCGGAGCGCGATGCGGTGTCCGGAGGCCTTCACCGACCGGGCGAGCTGCACGTCGTCGACGATGTGCGCAGGCTCGGCGGCGTGCCCCCCGGCCGCGGTGTACGCAGCCTGCGTGACCATGACGAACGGCCCGAGGGCGATCGCCTCCTTGCGGAAGGCGGGCTTCTCGACGAGCGCGGCGGGCAAGAGCGCGAGCAACCCGTAGTTCACGATGGGCATCAGCACGGCCTCGGACGCGGTACCGGTGTCCGTGCGCAGGAGCATCGACACGAGACCGAGGTCGGAGTCGCGAAGCTCGCCGACGGCGCGTGACAGGGCGTCGGGGCTCAACATCGCGGTGGCGTCGATGAAGCACAGCACGTCGCCGTGTGCCTGGGACGCGAGTTGATGACACGCCCAGTTCTTGCCCGTCCAGCCGTCCGGCAGCGCCGCCCCGGTTGCGAGGCGGAGACGCGGGTCGCGGCGGGCGAGCACGGTGGCGGCGGTGCCGTCGGTCGAGTCGTCGTCGAGGACGATGATCTCGAGGTCCGGATAGTCCTGAGCCAGCAGCGCGTCCACACACGCCGCGATCGATGCTTCCTCGTTCCGGGCCGGGACCAGCACGCTGATCATCGGCGCGTCGGTGACCCACCGTCGCGCCGGCGGCCTGCGCACGACGCGGAGGTTCCAGACAACCAACCCGACCTGTGCCAGCAGGAGGACGGTGAGTACCTCTCCGAGCAGGAACGCCCGACTCACGTGGTGCCGCCGGCTGCGCGATCCCAGCCGGTGGACGCCTCGATCTCTCGCATGCGCGGCTCGTCGAGCGCGCGTTTCACCCCGGTGAGAGCGAACAGGGTCACGACGATGCCCAGCGTGATGGCGCCCTCACCGAGCAGCACCGCTGCCGCCAACGTCCCGACGATCGCCGCGACGAGCGTCGGGAGGAAAGCGGCGCGTCACCGCGAACACGGCGCCGGCGCTCGCGCCACCGAGGACCGCCGCGGGAAGAAAGAGGGCGATGCCGAACCCGCTCGCGGTGGCGACGCCCTTCCCGCCGACGAACCCCAACCACAACGGGAACCCGTGGCCGGCGATGACCGCGACCCCGCCCAGCATCAGCTGCCAGGTGGGGCGGTCGCGCAACGCCACCGCCACCGCGCCGCCCTTTGCCGCGTCGAGCAGGCAGACCGCGACGCCCCAGCCGTGACCGACGACGTGGTACGCGTTGCGGGCGCCGACGTTGCCTTCACCGGCAACACGCATGTCGACGCCGGAGACGAGCCGCCCGACGATGTACGCCGAGGGGATCGAGCCGACGAGATAGGCGATGGCGGCGATCGCAACGGCCGTGCCCACCGTGCCCATTGCCATCCCTCCGTCGGCCGAACTCTCGCCTGGACCCCCTGAAACTTACCTCTCTGGGCGGGGCCGGCCCTCGGGAGACTGTCTCGTCGGTCGAGAAAGTCGAATTCGTCTAGGTCTTGCCCGCCTTCAGTCGGCGCACCAGCACCGAGATGAACACGCCCTACTCCTCCCTTGCCGCGAACAGATGCCACTCGCCCTCGACGCCCTTGAGCGAGTGCATCCCGCGATCGTCGAACTCGATCCCCGACCCGAGGACGAGGTCCTTCACCGTGCTCGACACCAGCACCTCGCCGGGGCCGGCGAGGGCGGAGCACGCGCGCGCCGATGTGCACGGCGACGCCCGCGAGGTCGTCACCGCGCCGCTCGCACTCACCGGTGTGAAGGCCCGTGCGGACGCCAAGACCGAGATCGGCGACGCCGGTGACGATCGCCTGCGCGCACCGGATCGCACGGACGGGCCCGTCGAACGTGGCGAGGAAGCCGTCGCCGGCGTGGGTCACCTCGCGGCCACCGAACCGAGCCAGCTCACCCCGGACGAGGGCGTCGTGCGCGTCGAGGAGCTCCCGCCACCGGCGGTCGCCGAGGGCTTCAGCCCGCTGCGTCGACTCGACGATGTCCGTGAACAGCACCGTCGCCAGGGTGCGTTCGACGTCGCGGAACGCCGGCGGGCGGACGCCGGTCAGGAACGCCTCCATCTCGACCGCCAGCGGCTCCCAGCTGGCACGCCGCCAGCTGCCGTCGAAGTTGCCGGGGAACTCGACGTAGCGGGCGTTCGGGATGCGGTCGGCGATGTACCGGCTCCAAGCGGCCGGATAGCGCGGGTCCTCGGCGCAGTGGGCGACGAGTGTCGGCGCCTGGACGAGCGGGAGCGCGGTGCTCACGTCGGTCTCGTAGTTCAGCATGAACTGCTCGGCGATCGCCCTGGGCGTGCCGACGTTCCGCTCGAGGTGCGCGAGCCGGCGAAGGGCGTCGGCGTGGTCGTCGGCGTCAACGGTGTATCCGATGAGCGCGCGGCCCGTCCCCCAGAGCCGACGCGTCCGCTCGATTGCGCCCTCGTAGACGTCGCGCGGGATGCCGGTCGGGTAGTCCGGTGCCTGCGCCAGTCGGGCGTACGCACTCCACAGCACCAGAGCCGTGACGCGCTCGGGGTACGTCGCCGCGAACGCGATCGCCATCGGGGCGCCGTCGATCGCGCCCATCACCGCCGCACGGCGCAACCCGACTGCATCCATCACGGCTCGGACGTCGTCCATGCGGTCCTCGAGCGTGCCCGTGCCGAACGACCGGTCTGACAATCCGCCGCCGCGCTTGTCGAACGCGATCATGCGCGCGTACGGCGGGGGGTTCTGGAGGATGGGCGTGTACCACGGCACCTCGGAAACGAGGTCGAGGTGTGCGGCGATTCCCGGAACGACGACGACGTCGATGGGCCCATTGCCGACGACGGCGTACGCGATCTCGAGTCCGCCCGTCGTCTCCGCGTAGCGGATGTCGAGATCGCGCATTACTCCTCGACGAGCTTCTCCAGCTTCTGCGACGACTCGACGAACTCGTCGACCAGGTCGAACATCACGTCGCGCACCGGACGCACCTTGTTCATGCGGCCGACGATCTGGCCGACCGGCATCGTCGTCAGCTCCTTCACGTTGAACTTGTTGATCCGGCGCATGGCGTCGTTGATGAGCATGAACTGGAGCGGCATCGGCAGCGTCCCGGGCGAGTCCTCGCGCTCCCACGCCTCGGTCCACTCGGTTCGCAACATGCGCGCCGGCTTGCCCGTCCAGCTGCGCGACCGCACCGTGTCGCGGGCGCCCGCCTCGAGCAGCTTCTCCATCGCCATCGTTCCGGTGTCGCTCTCGGCCGTCGTGAGCCAGATCGAGCCGGTCCACACGCCCTCGCAGCCGAGCGCGAGCGCAGCGGCGATCTGGCGCCCGGTGCCGATGCCGCCGGCCGCGAGCACGGGCGTCGGCGCGATCGCGTCGACGACGTCCGGCCACAGGATCAGCGACGCCACGTCGCCGGTGTGGCCGCCGGCCTCGCCACCCTGGGCGACGACGATGTCGACGCCCTGGTTCACGTGGCGCTCGGCCTGCTGCACGCTGCCGCACAGCGCCGCGACCTTCACGCCGTGCTCGTGCGCGAGGTCGACGACGTCCTTGGGCGGCGAGCCCAGCGCGTTCGCCAGCAGCTTGATCGGATGCTCGAGCGCGATCTGGACCTGCTCGCGGCCCTTCTCGTGCACCCAACCGAGCAGCCCCTCGGAGCGGTCTTCGTCCGAGAGCTCCGGCACGTCGTGCTCGGCCAGCAGCTGGTCGACCCAGTCGCGATGCTGCTGCGGGATCATCTCCTTGAGCTGCTCGCCCATCCGCTCGGGGTCGAGCTCGCCGGCGCCCGCGTACTTCGCCGGCATCACGACGTCGACGCCGTACGGCTTGCCGTCGACGTGCTCGTCGATCCAGTTCAGCTCGATCTCGAGCTGCTCGGGCGAGAACGCCAGCGCGCCGAGCACGCCGAGGCCGCCCGCCTTGCTGACCGCGGCCACGACGTCGCGGCAGTGGCTGAACGCGAAGATCGGCAGGTCGATGCCGAACATGTCGCACACACGGGTCTTCATGCCTGTACCTCCGCCATCGTGGCCATCTTCTCGGCCCATCGGTAGTCGGGCTTGCCGCTGGGGGAGCGCTGCATCAACTCGACGAGGTGCAGCTCCCGGGGCACCTTGTAGCCGGCGAGCTTCGTCCGGCAGTGCTCCTGCAGGTCGTCGAGCGTCGGTGTCGTGCCGTCGCGCGGCTGCACGACCGCGGCGACGCGCTGACCCCACCGTTCGTCGGGCACGCCGACGACCACCGCGTCGTACACGGCCGGGTGCGACTTCACCGCGGCCTCGACCTCTTCGGGGAAGATCTTCTCGCCGCCCGAGTTGATCGACACCGAGCCCCGGCCGAGCAGGGTGATCGTCCCGTCGGCCTCGATCGTGGCGAAGTCGCCCGGGACGACGTACCTGGTGCCGTCGGGCGCGGTGACGAACGTCTGCGCCGTCTTCTCCGGGTCCTTGTAGTACTCGATCGGGATGTTGCCCTTGCGGGCGATCTTGCCGACGACGCCGGATCCGGGCTCGACCTCACGCAGGTTCTCGTCGAGCACGACGGAGTCCTGCACCGCGTTCACCGTCGGGCCGCCCTTCATCGCGGTGTTGCCCTTCTGCACGACCGTGTACCCGTTGGCGCCGCCCTCCGAGGAGCCGACGGCGTCGGACACGACGATGTTCGGCAGCCGCTCGAAGAACTGGTCCTTCACCGACGGCGAGAACACGGCCGCCGTGCTTCCGACCGCGACGAGTGACGACACGTCGTACTCGTCGCCCCGCTCCTGCAGCGTCTCGACGAGCGGCCGGCCCATGGCGTCGCCGGTGATCATGATCAAGTTGACGCCCTCTTCACCGACGAGCTGCCACACCTCGGTGCGCGTCGAACTTCGACACGAGGACGATCTTGTTGCCGACGAAGCTCCCGGCCATGACGCCCCACTGCGTGGCGCCGTGCATCAGCGGCGCGATCGGCAGCGAGGTCGTCGGGCCCTGACCGAGCCCCTTCTCGACCATCGCCTCGGGACGGTCGACCTTCGTGCCGGCGACGATGTCGATGCCGCCGCCGAGCGCGAAGAAGACGTCCTCGTGCCGCCACACGACGCCCTTGGGCATGCCCGTCGTGCCGCCCGTGTAGAGGATGTAGCGGTCGTCGGGGGAGCGGGGCGCGAAGTCGCGCTCGGGTGAACCGGAGGCCATGGCCTCCTCGAAGTCGACCGCGTCGAGCCCGGCGAGGTCGGCGCCGCTGCCGTCCTCGATCACGATGGCGTGGCGCAGCATCGGCAGCTCGTCGCGCACGCCGGCGACCCGGGGGGCGAACTCCCGCTGGAACACGAGCGCCACGAGGTCGGCGTTGTCGAACAGGTAGCGGAGCTCGTCCTCGACGTAGCGGTAGTTGATGTTGACCCAGACCGCCCGCAGCTTGAACACCGCCCACAGCGTCTCGACCCACTCGACGGAGTTGTAGGCGTAGATGCCGACGTGGTCGCCGGGCCCGACGCCCTGGGCGGCGAGGTGGTGGGCGAGCCGGTTGGCCCGCTTCTCCATCTCTCCGTAGGTGCGGCGCTTGCCGTCGCAGACGACGTACTCCCGCTCGCCGAAGTGGTCCGCCGCGTTCTCGAAGAGGTCGGCGAGGTTGAACTCCACGGCTCGAGACTAGAACACGTTCTGACGGACCGTCAGAAAGCGGTTGCGGGCCATGCTTGCTACCGTTCGTCGACCTCGGGGTGGAGGGAGTCGCAGATGCGCCGGATTCTGGCCGCCGCAATCGGAGCGGGAGCACTGAGCCTGGTCATGGCCGTCCCGGCCGCCGCGGGCGGTCAGTTCGCGACCGTCGATCCCACCTCGGGCGCGCCCGGAGACCCGATCACGGTGTCCGGGAACTGCGGCGTCTCCCAGAGCGGGATCGACGTCGACATCAAGTTCGTCCAGGGCAACCCCATCGCCCAGCTGGGCAATCCCCAGACCCAAGCCGACGGTTCGTTCTCGCTCGACGCGAACGTGCCGGCCAATGCGCAGGTCGGTCCGGCGACGATCGTCGTGACCTGCATCCTCGAGACGTCCGAACCGATCGTCCTCGACTTCACGGTCACGGCGCCCGCGCCGCCCGCGCCTGAGCAACCGCCGCCCGTCGCCGCCGAGCCGGTGACGGCGACACCCGCCTTCACCGGCTGAGCTCGTTCGCGCTGGGCGCGCCGCCGCACGTCGCTCGCCATCACGATCCAGTGTCCCGCGTCATTGGCCTCGCCGGCGGCATCCTCGACCTCCCATGGGCCTGGCGAGGGGATCGCTTCGAAACCACCAGGAGCCAATCAATCACCCGATTGGGTGTTTCGGTCGTCACGGCTGTGAAGCATCCTGGTTGCGTGGCCGAGATTCGTGTCGCGCTCGTCGACGACTACGAAATCGTGCTCCAAGGCCTACGCGCGCTCCTGCGGCCTTACGCGCCCGCGATAAGCGTCGTCGAACTCGACGTCAAGGTGAAGCCTGCCGCGCACGGTTGACGTCACCCTTTTGGACACCTATGGCGAAACGACTGGTATGAGCGACCGTGTGCAAGATCTGGCCTCAGACCCTTCGAATGGCGCGATCGTCGTGTTCAGCTTCTCTGACGACGTGACGATCGCGAACGCCGCGATCGACGCCGGCGCGCGCGGGTTCATCTCGAAGGCAACGCCGGCACACGAGATCGTCGATGGCATCAGAGCCGCTGCTCGAGGTGAGCAAGTCACGTCAGTCAACCGATCACAGCGCGCCGTCATTGCCCCCGAGCTCCGATGGCCAGGCCGAGAGCGCCAACTCACGCCACGTGAGAGCGAGCTGCTGGCGCTGCTCCCGACGGGCATGACCAACCGGGAGCTGGGCGAGCACTTGTACCTGAGTCAGAACACGATCAAGAGCCAGCTACGCCGCCTCTTTTCCAAGCTCAACGTCCGGAATCGCGTGCAGGCGGTTGCGGTCGCGCGCGCTGGCCTCCTCGGCGAGCAGCGCTCGCGGCGGATCGACGCAGACGAGTAGAGGAGCGCCCCCGCTCAAGCCAACGGCGAGGGCGAGGGCGCGCTGATCAGCCCAGGGCCTTTGCCTTGGCGGACTCGTAGGCACTTCCGGCGGCGCACCAATCGATCGCTCGGCCAGCGCCGCGGCGAGCCAACGGGAGCATCTCCTCTTCCTCGTCGACGACGTGATGGTTGACAGCCTGCTCGAGCTGGTTCACGAGCTCGACGACGTGATCCGGATCGGAAGTTCTCCGGATGCGGCCGATGAGCTGGCGAGCCTCACCGTGCTCGTTCTTCGCTTCCTTGGCGAGCTTCTTCCCCGACGGCACGTCGTCCCGCACCACCGGATAGAAGGCCTCCTCCTCGGCCGCGGCGTGGGCGTCGATCTCGTCGCAGAGTTTCGTCAGGACACCCGTCTCGCCGGACTCCCGGAAGCTGTCGAAGAGCGCTTCGACCTGTCGGTGCTCCTGCTCGATCAGCTTGGTGACGTCCGGCATTCACGACCTCCGATTCGGGCGTAGGTATCTCGGTCACGCGCGGTCGGGACGTGCAGCGAGGAACGTCGATGGTGATGCCGTCGGGGTGCCTTCTCAATCACCCGATCGGGTGTTTCGAGATTCGCGATCAGGAATTCCGGGTCTGTCCCTGCCGTCGCCCGGTCCGCCGACGCAGAACTCGTTGCCCTCCGGATCTCGGAGCACGAGGTTGCGGTACTCGAGCTCCGGCGGGAAGTCCTCTTCCCAGGCGATCGTGGCGCCCATCGCCACCAGGCGATCGACCGCGGCTTGGACGTCGTCGGCGCCGAAGTCGATGTGCACGCGGTTCTTGACGCGCTTGGCCTCGGGCACCGGCATGAACTCGAGCCGTTGGAGCCCGTCGCCCGGTGCGTGGCAGCAGCATCCGTCCAGCCGCCAGCCGAGCGCTTCCGCCCACCAGGCCGCGAGCTTCTCGGGCTCGGCGCTGTCGATCGTCACGCCGCTCACGGTGATGCCGGCCACGACGCCAGTGTGGCCCGGCGCCGGCACACCGTCAGGGTTGGGCCGAGGCGGGGTGACGATGATTTTCGACGGGTACGACGGTCAGGAGAGGACGAGATCCACCGCACCCGACGACAGGAGGAGTTGCATGCCCAAGATCACGCCCAACCTCTGGTTCGACACGCAGGGCGAGGAGGCCGCCGAGTTCTACGTCTCGGTGTTCCCGAACTCGAAGATCACCAACGTCACCCACTACGGCGAGGCGGGGCCACGAGCAGGCGGGCATGGTCCTGACGGTCGACTTCGTGCTCGACGGTCAGGAGTACACCGCCATCAACGGCGGCCCCGAGTTCACCTTCGACGAGGCCATCTCGCTCCTGATCAACTGCGCCGACCAGGACGAGGTCGACTACTACTGGGACCAAGCTCTCCGAGGGCGGCGAAGAGGGCCCGTGCGGCTGGTTGAAGGACAAGTACGGGCTGTCCTGGCAGGTCGTCCCGGTCGGCATGAACGAGATGCTGAACGACCCGGACGAGGCGCGCGGCCAGCGGGCCATGAAGGCGATGCTCGGCATGAAGAAGATCGACCTGGCCGCCATCCACGCCGCCGCCGACGCGGGGTAGCTCGCCGGTAGGGGAGGCACGTGGACGTCGCGGCCGAGATCGTCGATCGACTTCGGTCGGTGTGCCTCGCGTTGCCCGAGGCGTACGAGGAGTCGGCGTGGGTGGGCACACGGTGGCGCATCCGCAAGAAGACCTTCGCGCACGTCCTCACGATCGATGCCGGGCGACCGCCCGGGTATGCGCGCGCCGCCGCGACCGACGGCCCGGTGACCGTGTTGACGTTCGAGTCGTCGGGCCCGGAGCTGGCGGCGCTGAGCGAAGTCGGTCATCCCTTCTTCAAGCCTCCGTGGCGGCCAACCGTCGTCGGCATGGTGCTTGCTGACGGCGTCGATTGGGACGAGGTCGCCGAGCTCCTCACCGAGAGCTACTGCGTCCTCGCGCCGAAGAAGCTGGTCGAGTTGGTCGAGCGACCGACGGGCTGACGACCTCTCCGCCGCGCGCCGAGCCCGTTCCTGGTAAGGAAGCGAAATGGAGTTCGGCGCGCACCTACCGCTGATGGACTTCGGCGGCCATCCCTACACGCTCCAGCACCTCGTCGATTACACGCAGACCGCGTCGCGCTCGGGGTTCACGATGCTCTCCGCCAACGACCACCTGGTCTTCGGTGTCCCATGGCTCGACGGGCCGACCGCGCTGGCCGCCACGATGGAGCACTCGGCGGGGATGACGCTTGCCACCACGGTGACGCTCGCGGTCGTGCGCGGCCCGGTCCCTGTAGCGAAGACGCTCGGCGCCATCGACCGCCTCTCCGGTGGGCGCACGCTGGTCGTCGTCGGTCCGGGCTCGTCCGCTCGCGATTACGAGAGCGTCGGTCTCGACTTCGAAGAGCGTTGGGCGCGCCTCGACGAGGCCGTTCAGACTCTGCGTTCGCTGTGGGCAACCGATCCTGCACCGTTCGTCGGCCGCTTCTATTCGACGGAAGGCATCCGGCTCGAGCCGGCGCCCGCGCAGCCGGGAGGCCCGCCGATCTGGCTCGGAAGCTGGGGGTCGGATGCGGGGTTGCGGCGCGTCGCCCGCTTGGGCGACGGGTGGCTCGCGTCGGCCTACAACACGACACCTGCGTTGTTCGCCGATGCTCGTGCCCGCCTCGACGATCGCCTGACGGAGTTCGGGAAGAGCTCTGACACGTTCCCGAACGGGCTCGCCACGATGTGGTTCTACATCACGGAGGATCGCGCCGAGGCGGATCGCGTCGTTCGGCAACGTCTGGTGCCGGCGATTCACCGTCCCGAGGAGATGCTGCGCGAGCGCCTTCCCATCGGCCCGCCGGCCCGGTTCGCGGAGCTGCTGGCCGACTTCCGTGACGCGGGTGTGCAACGCGTCCTGATCTGGCCGGTCGCCGACGAGCAGCGTCAGCTCGAGCTCTTCTGCGAGAAGGTGCGTCCACTTCTTTCACCGACGACGCTCGGGTGACACGCGACGCGTAGCCTGCCCGGGCATGACGACGCGGCCGGAGCGGCGGCGGCTGCCCGACCCGGGCGCCGTCCATGACGAACGCGAGATCGACGCCGTAGTCACGGCGTTGCGTGAGTCCAACCTCGCTATCGGCGAGCGTGTCCGCGACTTCGAACACCGGGTCGCCGAGTTGCTCGCCAAGCGCCACGGCGTGATGGTCAACTCGGGCTCGTCGGCGCTGCGCCTGGCCATCGACCTGCTCGATCTGGCGCCCGGCGACGAGGTCATCACGCCGGTGGTGACGTTCGCCACCGACGTCGCGCCGCTCGTGCAGTCGGGGATCGTGCCCGCGTTCGTCGACGTCGAGCCGGACACGTACCAGATCGATGTGGACGGCATCGAGGAGATGGTCGGACCGCGGACCCGGGCGATCCTCGCGCCGAACCTCGTCGGCAACGTCCCCGACTGGGACCGCATCCGGGAGGTCGCCGACGCGCACGGGCTCACCGTGGTCGAGGACAGTTGCGACGTGCTCGACTCGTGGCTGCGCGGCGCGCGCACCGGCACGCGCGCCGACATCTCGGTGACGAGCTTCGCCCGGGGCCACGCCATCACCGCCGCGGGCAACGGCGGGCTCGTCGGGCTCGACGACGACGGGCTCCTGGATCGTTGCCTCACGTTGCGCCGGTGGGGCCGTCGCTCGGAGACGTACCTGTTCGGCTCGCGCAAGGGTGAGAAGGACCGCTTCGGCCCGCTCGCCGACGGCACTCCCTACGACCTCGTGTTCCTGTTCGACGCCATCGGCTACAACTTCGAGCCCTCGGAGCTCGGCGCGGCGTATGGCCTCGTCCAGCTCGACAAGCTCGCCGACTACAACGATCGCCGCCGGTACAACTGGCAGCGCCTCGACGACTTCTTCGCCGCCAACGAGGACAAGGTCGTGCGACCCCGCTCCCGCGACGACGCACAGGTCACATGGATGCGCTATCCGTTCGTGCTGCGCGAGGGGCTCGACCGCACCGCGATCCAACGGGAGCTCGAGTCGCGCGGCATCGCGACGCTGATGGTCTGGACCGGCAACGTCCTCCGCCAGCCCGGCTTCGCCGCCATCGAGCATCGGGCGCCTGCCGGCGGGTTCCCGAACGCCGACCGCGTGATGGACCGGGCGCTGTCGCTCCCGTGCCACCACGCTCTCACCAGCGACGACGTCGGATTCATGATCGAGTCCCTGGCCGAGGTGCTCGCAGACTGAAGGCGACGTTCCGGGGCACCGCCCGCTGGGGGTAGAACAACGGTATGGAACTCGATTACCACATCATGCGATTCGACTGGGCCGGCGGTCCGGCCGGCATCGGACCGGGCGTCGCCGACCTCGCCGAGCGTGCCGAGGCCATGGGCGTCCGCACCGTGTCGTTCATGGACCACTTCTTCCAGATGGACTGGATGGCGCCGGCCGAGGATCCGATGCTCGAGGGCTACACCGCTCTCGGGTTCGTCGCGGGCCGCACCGACCGGCTGCGGCTGCGCCTTCTCGTGACCGGCGTGACGTATCGCCATCCCGGGATCCTGGCCAAGGTCGTGACGACCCTCGACGTCGTGTCGAGCGGTCGGGCCGAGCTCGGGATCGGCGCGGCGTGGTACGAGCGCGAGCACGATGGGTTGGGTGTGCCGTACCCGCCGGTGGCCGAGCGCTTCGAGCGACTCGAGGAGGCGATCCAGATCTGCCGGCAGATGTGGAGCGACGACAACGGCCCGTACGCGGGCCGCCACTATCGCCTCGACGAGACCATCTGCAGCCCGATGCCCGTCAGCACACCCCGCCCGCGCATCCTGATCGGGGGTGGCGGCGAGCGGAAGACGCTCCGGCTCGTCGCCCAGTACGCCGACGCGTGCAATCTCTTTGGCGGGCCCGACGAGGTGTCACACAAGCTGGACGTTCTCCGCCGCCACTGCGACGCCGTCGGACGCGACCCCAACGAGATCGAGGTCACCGTCCTGTTTCGCGACCTCGCGCCCGACGCGACGACCGACGACGTCGTGCGCGGCGCCGAAGAGTTCGCAAAGGTCGGTGTGTCGACCGTGGTCACCGGTCCCGTCACCGAAGACCCGGCCGGCTGGCTCGAGTCGACCTTCGGTCCCGCGATGGACCGGCTCGCCGCCATCGAACCCGCGCCCTTGTAAGAACGGGCCACAATCGGGCTCATGGTCGAGAGCCAGTCACCGCGCCGCGTTGTCGAGAGACTCCTCGAGGGTATTGCGGCGGGACCCAACGCCGCCCTGGCGGAGCTGTATGCGCCCGACGCCGTGGTCGACATCGTGTTCGCCAGGCCCGGCGGGTTGCGCCTCGAGGGGAGGGCCGCGCTCGCGGATCACTTTGGCCGCGTCGCACGAACGCCGATCCGGCTCACCCCGGAACATGTGGTGTTCTACGAGACGGTCGACCCAGAGCTTGCGATCGTCGAGTACGACTACCGCGGTGAAGGCACGGAGACCGGCCGAACGTTCGTCGCGTCCAACGTGCTGATCGTGCGCGTCAGGGACGGATTGATTCTCGGGTCCCGCGACTATCACGATCATGGCGCAATCGCGGCCGCGTTGCGCGCGTGACTATGTCGGCGGATTGAGCGCGCGTTCGACGCCCTCGAAGAACTCGGGCGGCATCTGGCTCATGAGCTCCTCGCCGTTCCAGTACTCGCGCCAGGCGGCGATCCTGTCGGCCTCGAGCTCGATCGCGCACATGACGCGGAGCGTCGGCGCCGCGCCCGACGGGAAGTGCCACGTCTCCGTGCGCTCGACCAGCACCGCGTCGCCGCCGCCGAGGATGTGGCGGATCTCGTAATCCATGCTCGTGACGCCGCCGGCGATCATGAAGTCGAGCTTGCGGCGGATGGCGTCCTTGCCGACGGTCGGGTCGGTGGGCAGCGGGAGGTCGTGATACGAGGCGTCGTCGGTGAGGAACCCGACGGCGGCGTCGAAGTCGAGCCGGTAGATCGCCTCGAAGAAGGCCTCGACGATCTCGATGTCGCTCAGCATCAGGCGAGTGACTACCACGGATCGCAAGGGATGGCTGGCGAGGCTCCTCTCGACGTGTGCGCATCGGCACTCAAGCGCGAGACTGGTGCGTGATCTCTAGTCAGCTGCCGGGGCGTGCTCATGGCTGAGCAGCAGCGTCGTCGTTCCTTCGACGAGGTTCTGAACGACGCGCTTGTCCAGTGGACAAAGAAGTTCGAGCGCGCGCTCGAACAGCAGCGCCAAGTCATCGAGCGCGAGGCGAACGAGCGCACCGCGGACATCGAAGGGGCCACGCTCGAGCACCTGGGCGTGCTCGAGCAGACGGTCGCGGCAAGATCAGCCGAGCTCGATCAGGCGGCGCGCGAACACAGAGACGCGTTCGAAGACGCGATGAGAGGTCGCGACAAGGAGCTCGACGCGGTCGGTTCCAGTCAGGCCGAAGTCATCGGGAAGGTCGCCAACGACGCGCTCCGGGAGCTCGAGGAGAAGGCGACTTCGGAAGTCCGGCGGATCGAGGACGAAACCACGGCAGCCCGGGATGACGTGCGGAGGTTCGTCGCCGAGGGGTCGACGGCCTTCGACGAGTTCGCGCAGAAGCGGCTCGACGAGCTCGAGGACACGTTGCGGGCAAAGCTCGAAGGCTTTCGCCGCGAGCTGATCGACGAGACGCATCGTGTTCGGGACGCCTCCGAGGAACAGCTCAACGAGACACGCGTGCTGGTCACGTCGGAAACCCGCCGCATCGAGGAACAGGCGGCGGCGTCTCAAGATGAGATGCGGCGCGTCACTGCCGAGGAGACGGGCACCTTCGACAAGCTGGCGCGTGAGCGGATCGTGGAGCTCCAGGACGCGCTGAGAAGTCAGACCGAGCTCCTCGACGACTTCACCCGGATGCACGGGTCCACGAGCGGTCAGCTCGATGAGGTGCGCACGTTCACGAAGGAGGCAATGCAGCGTCTCTCGAGGCTCGAGAGCGACGTGATGCGTCAGATCCAGGCCAACGAGGAGAGCGCCGCTGCTGCTGCCGAAAGGCTCAAGCACACGTCGGCGACGGAGCTGAACAGCATCCAGCAGCGGGCGATGGCATTGGACGAGCTCGCGCGGAAGCACGTTGCCGCGGTCGAACGCTCGGCGGAGAAGCTCTTGGGCGCCGAGACGTCGACCGCCGAAGGCCTGCGCGAGTTCGAGCAGCAGATGGAGAGCCGCCGAGCTGAAATCGAGAGGCTCCTCGACGAGCGGGTCTCCGCTCTGACACAGCAAGTCCAGGACGCTGATGCCTCGCTGACACGGCAAGCCCAGGCGGCCGATGCGGCGCTGGCACAACGAGTCGAGGACGCCGATGCCGCGCTGACACGGCAAGCCCAGGCGGCCGATGCGGCGCTGGCACAGCGAGTCGAGGACGCTGATGCCGCGCTGACACGGCAAGCCCAGGCGGCCGATGCGGCGCTGGCACAACGAGTCGAGGACGCCGATGCCTCGCTGGCACGGCAAACCCGCGACGCCGATGCGGTGCTGATACAGCGAGTCGAGGATGCCGATGCCGGCGTGGCGCAGCGCATCACGGAGCTTGCCCGGCGGGCAGAAAGAGACGCCCAGGCCCACGACACGCGACTCGCCCAGGCGGCGGACGAACGGTCCAAGGAGCTCGAAGCGTTCGCCGACGAGGTCATGGGGGCTCTCGACGCGCGGCTCGCGCAAGCGACGAAGGACGCCTCAGCCGCGGCCGCCACGGACGGGCGGATGAAGAAGCTTGTCGAGATGCTCGCCGCGGCGCAGGTCGGGCTCGATCAGATCGCAGACCGTGTCGACGCGCTGGAGTCGGTTGCCGTCGCCGACAACGGGCGCGAAGACGAGTACCAGGATGTCGACGTTGGCCCGCCGGAAAACGGTGCGGGTCAAGCTCCCGCCGCCGACGGCGCCGCGCCGCACGTACCAACGCGACGCCGTCCCGAGCACGCCCGACCTCAGGTGGGACCAGTAGCGGGTACTACTTGCCTTGCGCGGTGAGCGGATGGTCCTCCGGGCTCCACTTGTCGCGGAGCTTGTCGCCGTGCTGCGTGAGCCGCGTGCGGGCGTCGCTCAGGGATTGGTGAGCGTCGGCTTCGACCTCGTCGCAGAGCCGCTCAGAAGCTTGTAGCTCGCGCGCGTACCAGGCCTCCACGGCGTGCTGGTACTCGTCCTCCCAGTGCCGGCGACGTTCCTGTGCTGCCTCCGCGGCACTCTCGACGGCCTGTCGGATCGTGCGCTGGTCCTCGGCGCCCCACCGTTCGCGTCGCTCCTTGACTTCCTGCACAACCCGGTCCGCGACCACACGTCGAGCTCGTTCGGCCTGGGAGGCGCGGTTGGGCCCACCGTCTCCTTCGCGAGCGCGATGCTCTTCCGCTTCTCGCGCCGAGCGCTCCGACGCGAATCGGGCGACTCGTTGATCCTCCGATTCCCACCACACGCGCAACACCTCGGCCTCCCGGGTAGCGCGTGCGAAGGCATCCCGGCCGGCGCGGTCGTCTTCCGCCTCCCACCAGGCGCGTAGCTCCAACGCGTCGCGAGCGGCACGCTCGAGCGCTTCGCGCAGTTCGCGCTCTTCTTCGCCGGTCCAGCGCAGTCGGAGCTCTTGGATCTCGCGAGCCGAGGCTTCCTCGGATCCGCGGAGCTCGCGCTGCTCGTCGGCTGCCCAGCGCTCGCGCCGCTCCTGCAGCTCGCGTGCGAACCGTTCCTCGGCCTCGCGGTCAAGGCGGGCGGCCTCTGCCTCCAGGCGACGGCGCAGCTCCTCGTTCACCTGGGTCGCCTGGGTCTGGGCCTGTCGCTTCGCCTGTTCGTACTCGGCTTCCAGGCGACGGCGCAGCTCCTCCGCCTCTTTGGCGGCTTGCGCCTGGGCCTCTTGCTCGGCCTGCTCGAATTCGGCGTCCAGGCGACCGCGCAGCTCCTCGGCTTCCTTCGTGGCTTGCGCCTGGGCCTCTCGCTCGGTCTGCTCGTACTCGGTCTGCCAGCGGCGGCGCAGCCCCTCGAGTGCCTGGTCACCGCGGTCGCGTGACTCCTGCGAGGCCGGAGACCCTTCGGTCGGTTGCGGTCCCGCCTCGGAATCCGGCTCGGGTCGCGTCTGACCCTCGCGTGATTCGTCCTCGCTCTCGATCGCCCAGTTCTCGCGGAGCGACTCGAGCTCACGCTGCGCGACCTGGTCTTCGCTGTCGCGGAGACGGGCGCGGGCCTGTTCGTGCTCCCATCGCTCGCGGAAGTCCTCGGCCGCGCGCTCACGACGATTCTGCGCTTCGCTCTCGGCGAGCGCATACTCCAGCTCCGAACGCTCCCGCCTCGATTCAGCTGCTCGCTCGGCCCGTTCGTCGGCCTCGTGCTGGGCCTGTGCGAAGTCGGCCTCCAAGCGCTCGCGTGTGCTCTGCGCTTCCTGCTCGACGCGCGCCTCTGCCTCGCTCAACGAACGCGCGTAGTCGGATTCGAGACGGGCGCGCCGCTCCTTCGCCTCCTGCGCGTAGCGCTCCTTCGCCTCTCGCTCGGCCCGTTCGAGCTCGGTCTGCCATCCGCCGGTCAGCGCACGCGTGTGCTGCTCCAGACGGGTCTGCACCGTGCCCAGCGTCTTCTCGTACCTGCCACGCCAGCGGTCCCGACGCTGCTCGCCCTCTCGCTGTGCCCGTTCGTACTCGTCCTGCCAACGCGTCCGGCGCTGCTCCGCCTCGAGGAGAGTCCGCTCCTGGACTTCGGCCTCGGCGCGCGAAACCACCGCTTCCCAGTGGTCCCGATGCTGCTCCGCTTCCCGCAGCTCCCGAGCCTGCGCCTCGCGCTCGGCGCGCTCGTACTCGATTCGCCACGCTCGCCGTTCCTCGGCCTCGCGCCCGAGCCGCTCGTCTTCGGCTTGCCAGCGCGCCTTGCGTTCCGTTGCCTCGTGCGCCAGGCGCTGCGCGGCATCCTTTTGGGCCTGCTCGTACGCGGCTTGCCCACGCGCGCGCCGTTCCTCCGCCTCACGCGCGAGCCGGTCGTCCTCGGCTTGCCATTTCGCCTTGCGGTCCGACGTCTCTTTCGCCAGACGTTGCGCGGCGTTCTTCTCTCCTTGGGCGTTCCCGGCCTTGGCCGCGCGCGCTCCGCGCTCGTCCGGGCTCTTCGTCTTCGCGCCGCCATCATTCCGCGGGATGTCGTCCGCGGCAGGCTTGCGATCCTTACCGTCCGCCATGGGGGATTTTCCTCCTCCGGAACCCGCCCGCTTGCGCACAACCGTTGCGCGTCGGTGCTGCCTGGCGCAAGAGCGGGGGCGCGAGCCATGCGAACGATGCCCGCAATGGCCCACTTTCGGCGTCCGCGGGTTACAGCTCCATGACCTGTTGAGCCAGTGATGGGAAGTCGACGAGCTGGCCCGAGGCGTTGACCTGCTCGAAGTAGTCGTACCACTTGTCCCGCTCGATTCCGGCCTCGAACTCCCTGACCACGTCGGCTCAGCGCGTCAGGTCGGCGAGCAGCTGCAGGACCTCGGGGTCGCGGCTGCCGATCAGCAGCGTCGTGACCGGGGTCTTGCGCCACGCCTCGATCCGCTCCCGGATGCGCGCCGGCGGGCCGACGAGCGAGATCTCGTCGGCGAACTCGTCGGGCACCGCGAGCACGGCTTCCTCGCGCTTGCCCTCGAAGAACAGGTCCTGGATCTTGTGTGCCTCGTCCTCGAAGCCCATCCGCGCCATCAGGTCGGTGTGGAAGTTGCGGCCCTTGGCGCCCATGCCGCCGATGTAGAAGCCGAGCGCGCCCTTCACGGGCAGCAGCGCCTGGCTCACGTCATCGGCGACTGTGACCGTCACGTTCACGGCGATCTCGAAGCGGTCGGGCGCCTCGGCGAGCTGGTCGGCGTACACCTCGGGACGCGTAGGGGAGTAATAGAGAGGAATCCATCCGTCGGCGATCTCGGTGGCGAGGCGCACGTTCTTCGGCCCCTCGGCGCCGAGATAGACGGGGATGTCGTTGCGGGGCGGGTGCGTGATCATCTTGAGCGGCTTGCCGAGCCCGACCGCGCCCGGCCCGTCGTAGGGGAGGGGATAGTGCGGGCCGGCGTTCGTGACCGGCTCCTCGCGCCGCCACACCTGGCGCAGGATGTCGATGTACTCACGGGTGCGGGCGAGCGGCTGCCCGAACGGCCGCCCGTACCAGCCTTCGACGACCTGCGGGCCCGACACGCCGACCCCGAGCCGGAAGCGGCCGTCCGAGAGCGCGTCGAGCGTCATCGCGTGCATCGCCATCGTGACCGGGCTGCGAGCCGACATCTGCGCGATGCCCGTCGCCAGCTTGATGCGGGACGTGTGCGCCGCCGCCCACACGAGCGGCGAGAACGCGTCCGAGCTCCATGATTCGCCCGTCCAGATCGAGTCGAACCCGAGCTGCTCCACCTGCTGCGCGAGCTCGATGAGGTCGCCGCCCGACGGCGGCTGCGCGGTCCAGTAGCCGAGTTGGAGGCCGAGCTTGAGATCGGTCGTCACGGCGGCTCACCGTAGGCGGTGGCTCCAGCCGGTGACGATCGGCCGTCGCGTCGGGCCGACTGACATCGTCAGTCGACTTTTCGCGGGCGGTGTGCGCGGGCCTACATTCCCGGGAATGAGGAACCGTCGCCTGTGGGCGTGTGACGAGCACGGTGTGATCTATTCCGCTCCCGATGACGCGACGGTCTATGGCGATGTCACGTGCCCGGAGTGCGGCGAGCGACTTCTGCGGTATCCGCCACCCGACCGCGTCTTTTGGTTGTGCTCGGCAAATCCCGCCCACCAAGGATGGGACGGCGTACCACCGGAGGATCGTTGTTGCCCGGAATGCGGTGACGAAACGTTTGCGTGGCGACTGTCGCCCGTGCATTGACTCCCGGTCTCATGGCGCGGGCTCCCGGCAATCAGTCGTCGATGGCCGCGTAGGTCGCGGTGAGGAAGTCGAGGGCGACGTCGGGCGGCTGCGGTGAGGTCCACGTCGTGTTCGTGAGCAGGATGGTCGACCAGCTGCTCGGACGGGTCGTTCCGCCAGATCGTGCCCAGACCGCCGTCCCACCCGTACTGGCCGACGGGCTCGTAGGGGTTGTCGCGTCGGGTGACGACGCCGACGCCGAAGCCCCAGCCGCGGCCGTCGAAGTCGTCGGGGAAGAAGCCACCCAGGGCCTTCTGCTCGGGCGTCAGGTGATCGCTCGTCATCGTCTCGACCGATGGCCGGGACAGGATCGGCGCGCCGCCCCGCAGGAGCATCTCGGCGAAGGCGAGGTAGTCGTCGGCGGTCGAGACGAGCCCGTGACCGCCGGAGGGAAATGCGGGCGGCGTGCTCCACTGGCCGGTCGGCGGGTCGAACACGGTCAGCGCGCCGGTGTCCTGGTCGGGCGTGTAGAGCGGGCCGAAGCGGCCGACGTCGCCGGGCGGCACGGAGAACGCCGTGTCCTTCATGCCGAGCGGCTCGAAGACGCGCTCGCGCAGGAACGTCTCGAACGGCTGTCCCGACGCGCGCGCGATGAGCACGCCGAGCACCTCGGCCCCGGTGTGGTACAGCCACCGTTCGCCGGGCTGGAACATCAGCGGCAGGGTCCCGAGGCGGCGGATCCACTCGTCCGGCTCGGGCGGCAACGCCGGTTGCGGCGGACCGGCGCCGAGCTCCAACGGGGCGGCGGCGTCGTTCAGCGGGCTCGGCCCGAAGTACCCGCCGAAGCCCATGCGGAACGTGAGCAGGTCGCGCACGGTGATCGGCCGATGGGCCGGAACGGTGTCGTCGACCGGTCCGTCGATGTGGCGTACCACGCGACGGTCGGCGAGCTCGGGGAGGAACCGGTCGACCGGCTCGTCCAGGCGCACCACGCACTCCTCGAGCAGGATCATCGTGGCCACCGCCGTGACCGGTTTGGTCATCGACGAGATGCGGAAGATCGCGTCGCGCTGCATCGGTGCGCCGCCGTCGACGGCGGTGGATCCGATGACGTCGACGTGCGCCTCGCCCCGCCGGCTCACCGCCGAGACCAGACCGGCCGGGTTTCCGTCCTCCACGTGCCCGGCGAGGATGTCGTGGAGCTGCGCGAGCCGCGCCTGGGAGAGTCCTGAGGTCGTCATCGGGAGATTCGACCACGTGGCGAGCCGAGAATCATCGGTCGGCCGGAACCTCGCCCAACAGAGGAGTGTTCCAGGACTGCCGGGCACGCAGAAGTTCTCGGGGGAGACGCTCTACTTCTTCCGGCCCGAATCGGAGTACTTCACCCCACGGCGGTGACGGGAAACTCGGCGCGACGGGTCCGCGAAGTCAGCGGGTCCATTCGGTAACGTTTCGGTCGTTCCGGAGCGTCCTGTTCTGGATGCAGCGCGGGCGGGCCGCGCCGCGGTAGGAGAGGGCTGTACATGCATCACCGGCGCGGTGCCGTTCTCGTGGCTGTCTGCGCGCTGCTGGCTGTGCTCCTCACTACTGCCGCAGCTGCCGGCGTTCGCGCAGGAGGCCGATCCCGTCGCCGAGGCGGACCAGGCCGTCGCCGAGGCCCAGGCGCAAGTCGATCAGGTCGCCGACGCGTACTTCGATGCGCTCGACCAAACCCGGGAGCTCGACACTCGCATCTCCGAGCTGCAAGGACGCATCGACGAACAACGCCAACGCGTGACCGAGCTCAAGCAGATCACACGCGAGCGCGCCGCCGCTGCGTACAAGCGCAGTGGGAGCTCGCTCGGTCTTCTCTTCCTCGACAACTCGGATGCGGCCGAGACGGCGCGCCACGTCAAGGTGCTCGACCTCGTCAATGCGCACGACGACGACGCCGTCCGCGCCTTGCGCCGCTCCCAGAACGAGCTGTCCGGTGAGGTGCGAGATCTCGACGCGGCGCGCGAGAAGCAGGCGGCCGCCGCGGACCAGCTTCGTGAACAGGAACAGGTCGTCAACGCCAAGCTGGTCGAGGCGCAGAACCGCCGGCAGGTCGCAATCGACCAGCAGCTCGAAGCACAACGACAGGCGGAGGCAGCCGCGGAGGCAGCCGCCGCGGCCGCCGCGGCCGCCGCGGCCGCCGCCGCAGCAGCACCCCCGCCGCCGCCCCCGCCCGCGACGCAGCCGCCCGCACCGAAGAGCGGCACGCCCGCGCCCGTCGCCGGTGGCTCCGCACCCTCGGGCGGCGTCCACCCCCAGCACAACCACCCCTACCTGACGTGCGTGCGCTACTACGAGAGCACCAACAACTACCGGGCGTTCAACCCCGGCGGTCCCGCCTACGGGGCGTACCAGTTCTTGAAGCCCACCTGGAACCTGGCGGCGAATCGAGCCGGCCGGGGCGATCTCGTCGGGCTCGACCCGCGCCAAGCGTCCGAGTACGACCAGGACGACATGGCGTGGACCCTGTACCAGTGGCAGGGCAAGCGGCCCTGGTCCGTCGACCCCTGCTAGGCCCCGCCCGCGGGTCCCCGTCAGCGGCTCGGGCTGGCGAGCAAGGTCATGTCGACGTGCCTTTGGCGTGTATGTCGGCCGCGACCTCCGCGAGCATCTCGTGCTCCCGCGGCGGTGCGCCGCCCTTCGCCTGCTCCTTCTTGTAGGCCCAGTGACCGAACAGGGCGACGGCCGCCCACATCAGCCCATCGCCGTGGCACGGCGAGTGCCAGGCGGAGGCGCTCGAGCGGCGTCGGCGCCTCGTTCCCCGATTTGCCCTTCGTCAAGATGAAACGGTCCAGGACGGCGATTGCCTGACGAAAGATGCGGTCGGCTTCTCGCTTCGGCGGACGGCGCAGGCGGCGGGCGACGGGTGCGAGCGGGTTCGTGACCGATCCGAGCTGGTAGAGGAAGTCGTGCACGATCGCCGCTCTGCCATGGCGCCCCCACGGGGAGATCCAGAACCAAAACGGGCGCGGCACGGACGCGAAGTCGGTCTTGAACCCCGGCGGGACTGTGACGAACTCGGCGTCAACGGCATAGACGAGCCGGTACGTCATGGGCTGACACATCTCCCACTGGTGCACCCGTCCGGTGAGGTGGTTCACCACCGTGACGTCCTCGGTGAAACGGGCCGTGTCACTCAACGCAGGCACGTCTCACGCCGCCGGACACGCGGGGTCAGTCGGCATTGCAGGATCCGTCGGAGGTTGCGGCTCCTCGCGGACATGATCCAAGGCGCCTGATTCCAGCGCCGCGCTGTCGTAAGTCGCGCCGGTGACGAGCGCGCCAGTGAGGTCCGCGCCACGGAGGTTTGCACCAGTGAGGTTCGCGCCGCGGAGGTCTGCATCGGTGAGGTTCGCGCCACGGAGGTTCGCGTTGGTGAGGTTCGCACCTCTCAGGTTCGTCCGAACGAGTGTCGTGCCTTGCAGGTTCGAGTTCGTCAGGATCGCGCTATGCGAGTCTGAGTCCGTGAAGTCCGAGCCCTTGAGATTCGCGCCGGAGAACCTTGTGCAGCCCAGATGGGCTTCGACAAAGGTGGTTTTTCCCCAGTTTGAGTTGTCCAGAGTTGCGTTACGAAGATCGACACCCACGAGATTCCTGGCGCTTAGCCAAGCCAAGTCGATGCGCGGCCAATACACACCGAAAAGCCAGGCATTCTCCAGGCCGATGGTAGGGATTTCGGTGCGATCCCCGCGCGCCAACTGAAGGAACTTTGCCTTGTCAGTGAGCCATTGACGGAGATCAGAGGCCGCATACGCGACATCCGGTGGCAGGAGTGGATCACCGATGCCGAAGGTTGCGGACGGCGCAGTAGGAGTCTTCAAATAGTTCGCCAGAATGTCGATCGTCGCACGGTAGAGCCTCATCGCATCGCGACGCTCTGATTCGGTCGCGCCATCCTCAGCGGCAATTTCGAGCTTTTGCATCGCCAGTCGACGGAGGAACGTGAGTCCTGCAACCCGCTGCGTTGACGAGTCGCCGCCTACAGAGTCGATCGCCGTCGAAAGGCGGTTCTCATCGGCTTGGCTTTGTATCCCCTTCTTGGCAACCTCGATGGCGTCGGATGCTCGCAAAGCAGCGAGTCCGGCGGTGAAGGCCGCTGTGATCGCGGCGAGCGCGATGACGATTTGAACGACCGTGCTCCAGAGCTGTCTGTTGACTTCTCTTTCGCGCAGCTGTTTTTCGCCCGAGCGCCACCTGGTTGCGGGACTCGAAACGGGTTGCTTACGTGAATCGGCCATGGCTGCCCCTCTGGCCGAGATCCCACCTGGGAACGAAATCGTACAGGCGCGCTGGTGTTCCGGCACGCGGTCGGCGCTCCCAACGATGCTGCGCGCTACGCGGTGCTGTGATCGATACCGACCGCATCGGCCGAGGTCGATCAGTATCCGAGCCGTTGAGTGAGCGCTGACAGCGCCTCGTCTGGCGTTTGCCTCGTCGTCGATCTCGACTCTGGAACGTCCCTGCATCAGGTCATGGTGTTGCGACCCGAGGCGACTTCACGCCGCTGGATCGAGAGCGTCAAGGGCGCGCGCGAGCGCACGCTCAGCGTTGCGCGCGATCTCCGTCGCGCCGTCGGAGGTCCTGATCGCCACTGTGAAGGAGTCCCTCACCACGCCGCCCTGCATTCCCACGACTTCTGCGACCCAGCGACGAGCGTTTTGTCCCCGCTCGGCGCTCGGTGCCGCACTCATGATCACCACCGGCTTGCCGTAGAGCTCGCCCGAACCGACCAGCCAGTCGAGAGCGTTCTTCAATGCTCCCGGCATCCCACCCGCGTACTCCGGCGTCGAGATGAGTACCGCGTCAGCGTGTGCGATGGCGCGGCGGAGCGAAGCTACGTGCTCATCGCCCTGCCGGTCGGGGACGAAATGCGGGAGCTCCCCGAGCTCGTCCCACAGCGTGAAGTCGACGCCCGCGGCCGCCGCGCCAACTCCCCGTAAGAGCGCCGAATTCGACGATGCGCGCCTGCAGACTCCCGGAGATGGCAACAATGTTCACTTGATCTCCAACGCCCGCAGCCGCGGCGCCCTTCCCGTCGTCTTCCGCTGCGGAACCGAACTCGGCGCGACGGTGTAGAAGCCACATGGACCTCCGAGCTGCGACGACGTGGGCGATGAAACTGCTCCTTGCCGGCCTGACGGTCGCCGTGGCGATCGGGGGCACCTTCGGTCGTGACGCCGACGCCGCCCGAAGCGGTGCCGAGGACCGGGTTGTCGTCCGCGGCCGGGCGACCCTGGATGGCGCGTCGTTCGATGCGCAGTACCTCGGTGCTGCCGTCAAGCGGAACGGGCTCGTCACCCCTTGCCAGCTCACGCTCCCGCCCATACGTGACGGGCGCTTCGCCATCAGCGTCCGCGCGCGTAGTGAAGCGAGGGGATGCGGCGCGGCCGGGAGCCAGATCTTCCTCTGGACATTCGTGCAGGAGCAGATCGTCTACAGCAGTCAGTCCGTGCGCTGGCCCGGAACCGGCAAGTCGGCGAAGTTCAACCCTGCGTTCTCGATCGGCGCGCCCACCGGCGGTGTCGGACCCATCGTCGGGTTCGCCGGCGAGATCTTCGATTCCGCCAACCGGCGGCTGCCGCCCGGTGCCAACGTCGAGGCCCATATCGGCGAGACGCTGTGCGGAGTCGCCACGACCCGGCGTATCGACAACTTCATCGGATTCAGCATCGACGTGGTGGGTCCCGACTCGATTCCCGGGTGCGCGATCGGTGGCACCATCACGTTCCGGGTCGACGGGCGCGAGGCGCAGTGAGAGGCCTGTCAATCAGGTAGGTCAGGGCTCGTCGTTGAACTTGTCGCTGCCGTGAGGTCGCCACGGCTCGACGCTCTCACGAGCCTCCGTGACACGACCTCCGCGATACTTTGCGCATGCCGGACGCAGCTTCCTCCGAGACCGTGCAATCGTTCCTCCACGCCAACGTCGTTCCCGCCCGGCGCGCCGAACCTCGCTTGGCCCCGGCCCTCGCTTCGACCGAGAAGCAGCTGGTGCCGAGTCCGCAAGGCGTGCTGGCGGCGTGGCGCCTCGGCGACGGCCCGGCCGTGCTTCTCGTCCACGGGTGGGAGGACGACAACTCACTGTGGGCGCCGCTGATCGACGCGTTGGTCGGACGTGAGCGCGCCGTCGTTGTGTTCGACTTACCCGCGACACGGATTCTCCGAGGGCGAATGGGGCTTGGGTCCTCAGGCGGCCGACGGCATTGCCGCCGTGGTCACAGCGATGGGGCCGATCGATGCCGTGGTCGCACACTCGTTCGCGGCCGGCGGCGTGATGCTCGCGATGAGCGAGGGTGCTCTGGCCGTCGACCGAATGGCGCTCGTCGCCCCACCGCTCGGTACCGGGAATCGTTGGCTCCGGTACGCCGAGCGGCTTGGGGTCTCGGACGACGTCGCGTTCGCAGCCCAAGCAATCTACGAGGAGCGCATCGGCCCCGATCGCGCGTCCTTCGACTTCCGTGCCGCGCTCGTCGATCTCGACGTGGATCTCCTGGTGATCCACTCCGCCGACGACGAGCGCTTCCCGCTCGCCGGCTCACAGGAAGTCGTCCCGAACTGCCGCCGCGCGGAGCTGGTCGTCGTCCAGGGATTGACCCATCGCAGATCGGCGCGCGATCCCGAAGTCATCACTCGCATTGCCGACTTCGTCGACCAAGCTGCCTAACGGGCCAGAGTGCTCGCGTCGACCCCCGTGTCGTCGAAGCGGTGGAAGCCTCCGTACGGCTCTGATTAGATCGGTGACCACGTAGCTGCTTGGGAGGTAGGACGATGGCAGTTTTCAACGGGGCATTCCCCGTCATGCCGGGTAAGGCCGACACGGCTCGAGCCTTTGCCAAGGAGACGATGGGCCCGCGTCGCTCGGGCTACGACGAGTCGCAGAAGCGCGGCGGGATCACCCGCGAGACGTGGTCGGTGCAGGAGAACCCCGACGGCAGCGCCTTCGTGCTGGTGTGGTTCGAGAGTCCCGATCCGGAGAAGTCCTTCGCCGAGTTGGCGCAGGATTCGTCGGACTTCGCCGTCTGGTTCCGCGAACAGGTCAAGGAAGTCAGCGGCGTCGACCTCGCGGAGCAGCAGGACGGCGGTCCCGAGCTCATTCTCGACTGGAAGGCCTGAGCCCGAGCGCGATCGCTTCGGTGAGCGACATGGCTTCGGCCTGCGCGCGGTCGCTCTGCGACCGGGCGACGCCCGCCTCGCCGAGTCGTCGCAGGTAGTCCGCGTACAGGATCATGTCCACCGGCGTGCGAATACCCCCCTGGATGATCGCGAGACCTGCGTAGTCGAGGAGCGCGCCGGCCGTCTCGCCGTCGCCACGGAGCAGGGCCAACGCGGCCAGCACCACGACAACGGAAGTCGTGACGCCCGGCGTACGGGGTTGGTTCTCGTCGAGCAACTCGCGCATGAAATCGAGCGCTTCGTCGTGCCGGCCCTGATGACCCAGCTCGAGGGCGTAGGGGAGCGACGAGTACAGCGCCCACGCCCACAACCCGCTCTGCGGGAACACCGTCACGCGTTCGACCGCCTCGGTCGCAGCGGCCAGCGCCTGCGTGTGCTCACCCTTGACGTGTTGCAACTCGGCGAGGAGCGCGAGAGAGACGGTCGACATCTCGCCGCCCGGGACCGCTTCGACTGATCCCTTGTCGAGCGCGTCGGCGGCGCCGTCGAGATCGTCGATCAGCACCCGAGCCTGGCCGAACCAGAACCACGCCAACCCACGGCTCAACGGCTCGGTCGCGAGGTCGACCGCCGTCTCACCCAGGCGCTCGACGTCGGACGCAAGGTCGGGGTCCTTGGTGCCGAAGAAGCGGATCCCGGAGTTGAGGCACAGCAGCCCGTACGCCAGCGAGGACCACATGCCCGGCCGGCTACCGGCGGCGTCGACGGCCCTGCGGGCGAGCTTGCCGTCGGCGGCCTCGATCGCGAGGACCGCGACGTGGGCGGCAACTGCCAGCACGCGCACCCGGTGTTCGGGGTCGAGGTCGTCGACACCCGTGCATCGCCTTCTCGAGCCAGTGTCGCCCGGCTCGAATGTCGCCGATCCAGACGCGGTTCATCGTGCTCGCGAGGCGGCCGACGAGATCCGCGTCGGCCCTGGTCATCGGACCACGCCAGCGCGCTGCGGAGATTCGTCTCTTCGCGCCGGACGGCGCCGTCGGGGTCGAGGTACGTGAGCTCGGGAGGTATCGCCTCGACATACCCGAGGAAGAAGTCGCGGTGCCGGTCGCGTGCATCGGCCTGCTCGCCCGACTCGATGAGCGCCGCCTCGGCGAAGACGCGCACCGTCTCGAGCATTCGGTAACGCCGGTCGACGCCGGCGTCGTCGGTGACGACCAGGGACTTCCGCACCAGCGAGAGCAGCTGCACGAGCCCGGCCGGCCTTCCGCACACGGCGAGCGCGGCGTCGACGGAGAAGCTGCCCGGAAAGGCGGCGAGGCTCCGGAACACGACCCGTTCGTCCTCGGTGAGGAGGCCGTAGCTCCACTCGATCGTCGCCTGCAGCGAGCCGTGGCGGTCCGCTCGGCGACCCGCGGCGAGCAGCTGGAGCCGGTCGGCGAGTCGCTCGAC
This sequence comes from uncultured Actinomycetes bacterium, assembly GCA_963768605.1. Taxonomy (GTDB): domain Bacteria; phylum Actinomycetota; class Acidimicrobiia; order IMCC26256; family JACDBD01; genus JALZAA01. Next base: position 35,638 of record CAVYIP010000003.1, read on the forward strand.
GATCTGGTGAGGCGAGAGCTGTGCGACCTGCGCGGCGGCGAGCTCGATGGCCAGCGGGATGCCGTCGAGCCTCCGGCAGATCTCGGCGACGTCGGACGCCCGTTGGTCTCGGTCATCGCGAAATCGGGGCGTACCGAGACGGCGCGGTCGCAGAACAGGCGCACCGAGTCCGAAAGCTCGGACAGATCGGACGGGTCATCCGACGGCACGGGAAGGGGCGCGACCGGGCGGACCTGTTCGCCCTTGAGCTCGAGAGGTTCACGGCTGGTCGCCAGGACGGTGACGTCCGGGCACCGGTCGAGGATGGTGTCGACGAGCTCCGCGCAGGCGTCGATCAGATGCTCGCAGTTGTCGAGAACGAGGAGCACTTCCCGAGCCGACAGGAAGTCGACGAGCTCCTTCGCGGGACGGCCGGACTCGGTTCCGAGCGCCAGGCGCGGGAGGCCCACGGCGGCGGCTGCGACCCCGCCCACGGCACCGGTATCGGAGACCGGCGACAGGTCCGCGAAGAAGACCCCGTCCGGGAACCGTTCGAGCTCGCCGCTCGCCGCTTTGATGGCGAGTCGCGTCTTGCCACTGCCGCCGACGCCGACGAGCGTGACCAGATGATGCGTCGCGAGATGCTCCCGAACCGCGGCGAGGTCTGCATCCCTGCCGATGAAGTTCGTGCGCTCCGCCGGCAGGTTGTTTCGCACGCCGAGGGTTCGCAGCGGGGGGAAGTCGACGCGCAGGTCGTCGTGGTCGAGCTGGAACACACGCTCGGCCCGGGCGACGTCTCGCAGGCGGTGGAGCCCGAGGTCACGCAGCGAGATGCCCGCCGAGAGGCCGGTGAGGCTCGCTTCGGTCGCTTCCGAGCAGACGATCTGGCCGCCGTGGGCCGCCGCGCGCAGGCGAGCGCAACGGTTCGGCGCGGCGCCGTAGTAGTCGCCGCCCCGGAGCTCCGCGTCTCCGGTGTAGAGCGCGGTGCGCACTCGCACCTCTCCTCCCCGGGGCCACGGCTCGCGCTGCAGGGCGCGCTGAGTCTCGACCGCAGCGCGGGCGGCGTCGGACGATTCCGCGAAGACCGAGAACGTGGAGTCACCCTCGCCCTTGCTCTTCACGAGCAGGCCGCCGTGGTCATCCACGCCGGCGCCGATCAACGCTTCGTGGCGCGCCACGACGACACTCGCGACGTCCGGACGTTCCTCCCACATGCGCGTGGATCCCTCCACGTCGGTCATGAGGAACGTGACGACACCCGTCGGTAGGGGTCGGTCTTCGCCCAAGATTCCTGCCTCCCGACGAATCTGGTTCGGACCGCGACCGAAACCGTATGCCCTGAGATCGGTTCGTGCGCTACGAGCCTCGATCGCGCGCTTCGGGAGGCGATCTCTACTCGAGTACGCCGGCGATCAGTGGGGTCGCGTCGCCATTCCGGATGTAGCCGCCGAAGGCGTTCCCGAGGGCACCGCCACGCCGAGGCGCGCAGCCAGTGCCCGCACTTCTTGCCCGTTGCCGAACGTGAACGACGGATTGACGTCGTATGCGGTCTGCAGCTCGGCCCTGGCATCGTCGAGCCGCCCGGCGTCGGCGAGCACCGCGGACGCGCGATACCGCAACAGCCCGTCCCGAGTGCCGAGCCGCAGCGCCCGATCGACGTAGGGCAGCGCTGCGGCGGGATCGCCCGATGCCCGCAAGCGCCCATGCCATCGACATCGCTGCGAACACGTTGTCGGGCTTGCGCGAGTAGGCGCTCCGAGCAAGGTCGAGCGATGCGGCCGCGTTGCCTCTGTCGGCCTCGAAGTAGGCCATCTCCATGGCGACGTCGGCGCCGGCCTCGCGCTCGCTGCTGCGCCAGGTCGCGCACGACGGCATCGGCGTTCACGGCTTCGACGTCGCGGCCCTGGATCCGGAGAAGGTCGCCGAGCAGGATCGCTGCTTCGGCTGTCGGCGCCTTGGCCACGACGGGTCGCAGAGCCCGGATCGCTCTATTGATGTCACCGCCGGCCGCGGCCAGACGTGCCTCGCCGGCGGCCAAGCCGGTGATCGACGGTGCCAGTTTGCGGGCATCGGCGAACCGGGCGGCGGCATCATCGAGATCACCCTGGTTGAGCGCGAGCTTGCCCCGGAGGACGGCCACGGTGGCGAGGTCGTAATGGCTCCCGGCCCCGGCGGCCTCCGCGAGGGCGAATGCTTGCTGCGCGCCGGTGATGTCCCCGTGGAGCTCGCGAAGGTACGAGACGCGCGAGTAGGCGGCGAGCGACGGCCGTAGGTCGAGCATCTCTTGGAGGTGTGTCGCGGCGTCGTCGTACGCGCCGAGCTCGATCTCGCCATCGACGATGACTGCGAGCGCTTGTGCGTCGTACGGGTCGATCGTGTGCGCGCGATTGCCGAGCTCGCGCGCGCGTGCGAAGTCGTGGCGGGCGAGCGCGAGATAGCCCTGCCGGAGGAGCGTGCGGTAGTCGGCGGGGGCGAGTGCCTCGGCCCGGGCGAGCACTTCGTCGGCTTGGTTGTACTCCGAGACATCTCCGCCGACCGCCACGTGCTGCACATAGGCGGCGCCCAGTGCCTGCAGGTTCTTGAGATCGTCGGGCCGCGCCTTCACGGCGGCCTCGAGCTGACGCACACGCTGCGCCGGGGACGCCGTTGTCCTCGGCGCAACGGTGCTGTCGCCGCTCGGGCCGTCGTAGGCGACGAAGCGACCTGCGGCGAGGCCCAACAGCGCCGCGACCACGAGCGGGATCGCGAGCCTCCGCACCCGACTCCACAATCGTTGGCCGCGCAGGGAGGCCCGGTGGTCGGGCCTCCCTGCGCTCGGTGCGGTGGTTGCGTGCATGACTCAGAGGTTCGAGTCGTAGCCCTGGTGGGGCGGAGCGACGTACGGGAACTGAGCCAGGAACGGCACGTCGTTCGCGTCCACTCCGTCGGTCAGGGCGTTGTTGGGGGCGTGGTTGAAGTCGGCCGTGAACGGCGTTCCTCCTGCCAGCGCCCGGAGCTCGATGTCGAGCACGTCGTCACCGAGTCGCCGGCCGTTCGGGAACCCGTCGTTCTGGCCCGCCAAAAGACCGAGGCGCGCCTGCTGTCCCGCCGCCGTCGACGGCGTCGACGTGTTCAGCCGGATCATCTCGGACGGCTTGACCTTCTTCGGCTGGTTGAGGTCCTTCACGCCCGTGAGGAAGATCGAGACGATGTCTTCCCGGTTCCCTTCGGGGACGGTGACTCCCGGGTACAGCATCGGGATCAGCTTCGCCACCTCCGGCTGCTGGACCGCCGTCAGGAACTGCGCGTCCTTCGCCGGCGGCGAAGCGTTGAACAAGTCCTTCGCTCCCAGCGGAGCGACGACCTCGTTCACGAGCGGCATGCCGAGGCGCGAGACCTGCACCCACTTGCCGCTGTTCTCGACCTTGCCGTTCCCGAACACCCGGTCCGAGCGACGCTCGGTCGTCGACCAGACGCCGATGACGGGGTCATTGTTCGCCACCAGCGACGTGGTCGGCACCTGGAGCACGACGCTGTGCACGTTGAAGCCGGCCAGGCCGTCGACGCCGGGTGCGTTCGGAAGTTTCGACGCATGTGCGTCGTTGAGCGGACGCAGCCCGGCGAGATCGAATACCGATCCGAGATCGGCGAAGAACGGGTCGTCGCGCGGGCCGGCAAACGACTTGCCGCCACCCTGCACGTCGACGACCGCCGCCGCCGCGAGCTGGTCATAGTTGGGCGTCGACCGGGGCCCGATGTTCGCGGGCGCGACCGGCGCGTTGTCGACCAACGTCGTCCGCTTGCCGCCTCGAACCTCAGTCACCGTGTAGAACTGCTTGACGTTGAGGTTCTTCGAGTCGATCGACTCGATCGGTCCCGTGTTGTACAGGAACGTCTTGCCGTTTCCGACCTTGGTCTGGAATCGCCATTCGTAGACGACGTCGGCACCGGCGTCGCCGTTGTTGTCCACGTTGACCTTGTAGAGCACGTCGTCACCGAACTTGTTGAAGTTCGGTCCGCCCGCCGGCAGCTCGAACGGCACCCAGTTCGCTACGAAGGTGACGCTGTCCGGCTTGTCAGGGCTCACGAACGCGTACGAATCGGTGTTGTCTGCCACCGGGTCTTCGCTGATCAGCGGCGCCTCGCGATGGCTCGAGGCCCCTGCTGTTATCAGGCCTGAGACCGCGAGTGCGATGCCGACCGCCAGGACTGGCAGCACGAGACGCCGGCGCTTCTTCTTCACTGGTTCCACGATTTTCTCCTTGGGAAGGTCGTGTGGTGCGCGCCGGGTGCAGTGATGCGCCGGAGGAGTGACGCGGCCGCCGGCGCGCGGCCGCGCCCTCCCGTGCGTCCCGGGCCGCTCATGACGAGCCACCCGGCAACGATTCGAGAACTCCGATCACGACCCACCGGTCTCCGATGGGCGCGAGAACGACTGACATCGGGGCGGGGCTCTCCACCGGGACAGCCCGAGCCCACGTGAACACGTCGGGACCGAAGGCGGCGACGAACGGCTCGACGCCGGTCCCGGCGCGCAGCGGTGCCGCGGTCCCGACGCGCACCGCCCCGCGAGCCCCGCACAAGTCGGCGGCGAGAGCGGTCACGCCGAGGAGCCCGTCGCGGTATTGCGGCGCGCGCCGGCACTGAGCTCGCGCCGATACCCACGACGATGCCGCATCGACTGCCGCGGCATCGGGCGGATACTCGGGCACGAGCGCGCTGTTGTCGAAGTCGACGCGCCATCCGCCGTCTTCGGCGACGGCGATCCACGTGGCCTTGGCGCGGGCGGGCACGAGACCGATGATCGTGTCGAGTTCCGGTCGAAACACCATTTCGGCAGCGACCTCGGCTCGATCTGGCGCGGACCGGGTCTCGCCGAGTGTGAAGCCGCGGATGGTCGGCAGCTGCGCGTGAAGGGTGGTCCATTCGCCGTGCGATCCGGCGCGCAGTCGGTCCGGTCCGCTCAAACTTCCGTAAGAGGATGCAAAGTCACCGGCGGCTTCCGCGTCCAGGAACCCGGTGACCGCCGCAACCGGAGTGTCCGCAGGCGCTGCTGGGGGCTCGACGCTCGCCGGGTCGGTCATCGCCTGCGGAAGCGGCTTCGCGACACGTGCGTCGGCGAGTGTCGACAGTTGGACGCGCGGGTTCGCCTTGGTCGGAGACGCAATGTCTTCTCCGCCGGAGTCGTTCAGAAGACGAGGCGCCAGCGCGAGCCCGAAGCCAACGGCGACGGCGAACAGCACAACGACCGCGTCCCGCAGTCGGACCGCCATCCGTGATCGGATGGTCCCGGAGGCGGATGCTTTGGACGTAAGCCTTCCGTTCACGCGGTCGTCTACGAGGCACGCTCGAACGACGGATGATCACGCGCAGAATTTTCACAAGGTGCGCGCGCGGCGATTGCCGGCGTCATCCAGATCATCCCGGTGCACCGGATAGGAGGCGAGTAGGCCTTGGCCGGTTCACGGTTCGCGACGTAGCGTTCCGAAGTGCCCGGTTGCAACATCACGCGCAGGGAGTTGTTGCGTTGGTCTGCTGTTGCGCTGGCGTCTCCGATCGTTCTGCGCAACGACTTTCTCAGCCGTGTCGCCGCCGCCTCGGCCCGCACCGAAGACGTCTCGCCGGCGAACCTCGAGCTGGTCACGTTGACCGAGGACCGCGCCGTCATCACCTGGTACACGGGCTACACGGGAACCGATGACGGCCTGGGCCGGATGCGTCCCGCCCCGGCGCACGCCGAGGTGCATTGGGGTACCAACCCGAGGCGCCTGAACCGGGTTGCCGGCGGAGCGTCCGGCGAGACGCCGTACCACTACGTCGAGCTGACCGACCTCGAGCCCGGACAGACCTACTACTACCAGGCGCGCTCGAACGGGAAGCCGGTGCCGCCGACGCAGTTCACCCTGATCAACGGCAACGCGGTCGGCACCTCAGACTTCGGGCTCGGTACCGGCGGGCCCTACAGCTTCACGGCGCCCGAGCCGCCGCCGGGCCGGTTCCTCTTCTCCATCGCGCTGTGCAACGACCTGCACATGGGCGAAACCGAGGCGGGGCGCGTCGGAGGCACACAGATCACCGGCGTCCAACAGGTTCCCGGCCGCCCGCCCTATCCCGAGGTGATGCTCGAGTCCCTCGTCCACGACGCCGGCAAGGTCGGCGCCGACTACCTCCTGGCCGCCGGCGACATCTCGGCGGAAGCCGTCCCGGTCGATCTGAGCAAGGCGCTGCAGCTGCTCAAGAAGTTCGGGAGGTATCGCCGCGACTACTTCGTCGCCCGGGGCAATCACGATCGGGCCCACGACGGTGATGCGTACGCCGCGTGCTCGGGTCGGCCAGTGGCAGGGCAACGATTGCTTCCACGACCAGTTCTTCCCGGGCGGCGAGCCGACCTACTTCACCCGCGAGCTCCGGGGCCTGCGGGTCGTCGGGATCGACACGTACGACAAGCCCGGCCGGGGAAACGACGCCGGTGCACTCTCGCCCGACCAGCTCGCGTGGTTCCGGGCCGAGCTCGCCAAGGACCGGGACCAGCCGACGCTCGTGTTCGGCCACCATCCGCTCGTGGTCGAGAGCTCGCCGTTCCCCGTCACGCCGAGCAGCTCGCTCGACGCCGCGCAGGCGGCGACCATCCTGGACGACTACTCCCGCACTCCCGGGCTGTTCCTGCATCACGCCGGGCACACCCACCGCAACAAGCGCACCATCAGCCCGGTCGCGCCCGACGTGACGCATCAGGAGATCGCCGCCGGCAAGGAGTATCCCGGCGGCTTCTCACTCCTCCGGCTGTACACCGGGGGCTACGCGCTGAACTTCTACAAGAGCCGCAGCGACCTCGCCCGGGAATGGAGCGAACGAAGCCGGCAGCAGATCTCGGGGGCGTGGCCGCAGTTCGCGCTCGGCAGCAGCGTCCAGGACCGCAACACCGTCGTCGAGCGCGACCTCTCCAACCTGCGACGTGTGCGCCGCTCGTGACCCGGGGTCGCGGGTCTACGGAATCACGAGGCCACCGGGCGCCGGAGGTCGGTCGTCGCGGCGTCGAGGAGTCCAGCCGCGGCCGGATCGTGCGCGGCGAGGATCGGCATTCCTTGATGGTGCGAACGCAGCTCGAGCACCCTCGCGCGTGTCGTGCGCAGCTGGCGTCGGCTTCCGACACCACCCGAGACGCCGCGCTCGAAAGCGTGCACGTCGTAGGTCAAGTCACCCGCAAGCAGAAGTGATGGGCCATCGCTTCGACGGACCAGCATCGACATCGAGCCGGGTGTGTGTCCGGGCGTGGGAAGGATGACGAGCGCTCCATCGCCGTAGACGTCGTGGCCGACGGTGAACGGCCGCAGTGCCGGGTCGTCGAGCGCACTGAACTCGACCGGGGTCCACTCGAGGTCGGGCAGCTCGATGTGGTTGCGGAGCAATCCACGGGGTTCGGCCAGCGGTCGATGGAGCGACCTCCACTCCTCGGCCGAGACCAGCAGGTCGGCGTCGGGAATCTCACCGACGCCGCCGATGTGGTCCTGGTGGAGGTGCGAGATCACCGCGGTGGTGACGTCGGAGGGCGCGTAGCCGAGGCGCGCGAGCCCGGCGGTGAACGTCTCGTCCTCGTCGACGTGGAACTTGGCGAGCCGCCGGTAGATCACACCGGTCGGCCCGTCGGGGAAGTAGCAGGGATCCGTGACCGAGGCGCGGTCCTGTCCCGTGTCGAACACGACGACACCGTCGGTGTGCTCGATCACATAGACGTTGATCGGCCGTCCCGACAGCCAACGCCGGGAGGTGAGGATCCACCAGTACATGGGGGAGTGTCCCCGGTACGCGTGCTGCGGGTGGATGTCGACGGTGCCGGTGCTGAACCGTGCAATTCGCTTGACTCCCATGACGCCTCCTTCGATGCGTATGAGGTACGCTAACTCTAGCGTATGAGATACGCAAGTCCGGAGGAGGCGCGGTGGCGGGGAAGAAGACAGACGCTCGGACCACTCGGAGGACGTCGGGGCGGGTGCCCCGGAACACCCTCACGAGATCCCGTGTGATCGAGGCCGCCCTCGTCTTGATCGACGCAGAAGGCGTCTCGGCGGTCACGATGCCGAGTGTCGCGGCCCATCTCGGCGTCGGAACCATGTCGCTGTATCGGCACGTCGAGAACAAGGACGATCTCCTCGATGGCGTCGCCGAGCACGTTCTCGGTCGGGTGGAGGTACCCGCCGGCGCCCCCGATGACTGGGAAGGCCGGGTCGTCGGCTATCTGCGATCCCTGCGCTCTCAGGCGGTGGCCCACCCCGCGCTGTCGAGCATCCTCGCCGAGCGAGGGCTGACCGTCGGACCGGTCTTCGACCAGCTCGAACAGACGCACGGTGTCCTTCGTGCAGCCGGCTTCTCGGACGCCGACGCCGTCCGAACCTTCTACACCTTGTTCACCTACGTGTTCGGCTTCGTCATCTGGGAGCTGCCCCGCGTGCACCAACAGCCCGCTGCGTCGTACACCAAGGCATGGAACGACGCGCTCGACGAGCTCGATCCCGACTCGTACCCGAACCTTCACGCACTCCGCGCCGAGCTCACCAGCGTCGCTTCCAACGACCAATTCGAGTACGGGCTCGAGCACCTCATCGAATCGCTCCGCCGCTCGCCAGACCCGCGAGCCAGTCGTTCCGAACCCGCCGGCTTCGGATCAGGGTCCAGGTTAAGAACCCGACCCTACGACGGTGATCCCGGACGGACACTTGATGCTGACGTTGACTGTCTTGGTGCCGCCTGCCTTCACCGAGACGGGCTTGTTCTGGGTGACCTCCACCTCCACGAAGCTCGCCTGCTGCGAACCCGTATCCGTCCCCGGAGCTTGAATAAGGCTCGAGAGGATGCTGTACCCCTTGATCTTGCAATTGACGTTCGCTCCCACCGCGCCACTGTCACGGTCCTTCTTCGGGACCACCATGGTCGTGAGCTCCACCTTGTACGTTCCGGGAGGAACGTTCGTGACCTTGTAGGTGCCCTTCGAGCTCGTCTGGCCCGTGAGCGGTTCCTTCTCGAGCGCGCTCGCATCACCGGGCTTGAGGACGACAGTCGCCTCAGGGATGCCCTTGTTGTTGAGCGTCGCCTTCCCCTTCACGGTTCCGGTGCCACCCGTCTCCTGGCCCGCGGCTGTACCCATGGTCAGGGCCGTGCTTGCCAGGAGAGCAAGGGCAACTGCCGTCGCGACGCGTTTCATGTTTCGTCCTCCCGCGATTTGGTTCCGCGCCGCAGCTACTGCGGCGCCATCGTCGCCATGAAGGCTTCGAGCGCAGCCTGGTCGGCGGTGACGTAGGGCGTCGACGACGGCAACTTCGTCAGCGTCTTCACGTGCCGATCGAGGTCTCCGTGAATGGGCGGGAGGTGCGTGCTCAGCACCTTGTCGGGCCGGTCCTGCAGGAAGCCGTTGAGGTTCTCGGCGAACCGGGCTTCCTCGACGAAGTGGGCCCACGGGCTGTCGGCGCTGCCCCAGATCAACTGCGCCGGCTCCAACTCGTCGTCGGGGATGGCGGCGACGTCCTCGGCGAGCGCTGCCTCAGGCGTGGTGAACGGCGCGCCGAAGCAGTCGGCGCTGAACAGGATGTTCTGCTTCGGGTCGAAGAAGGCCAGCGTTCCCGGGTTGTCGAACATCGGAGGCCGCACGGCGCGGAGCGTTCGGTCACCGATGTCGCGGGTGCTCCCGTCGTGGACGAGGAAGGCGCGCTCGGGCGGGATCGGCTCCGATCCGACGCTCATGAGGCCGAAGGTCACCAAGCTCGTCACGACGGTCGCGTTCGGTGCTTCGGCGAGCAGACGAGTGAGAGCACCGACGTGGTCGCGATCGGCGTGCGTCACGACGATCCAGCGAATCTCGATCGGGTCGATGAGCTCCCTCAGCGCCATCTCCCAGTCCGGGACCTCGGGCGTGATGCCCGTGTCGATCACCGTGGGCTCCTCGCCGCGGATCAGGAAGGAGTTCACGGGGAGATTGCCGACGGTGGGGATCGGAACGACCGACGTGAACATCGTCGTCTCGGCGTTGATCGGTAGAGCGCGCATTCCTGCCTCCTGCCTCCGGGGGGTGTTCGCCGCGGTCATGCCTCAGCGTCCGCGGCGCTCACACTGTCGCGCACATACGCGATCGACGCCTGCTCGGACCGGCCATGTGTCCGTTCACGGGGAACACGCGCTCCCCGCACCCGGCCGGTCCACGGGTTCGCGACCTGCGTCGTGAAATCGCGCAGCCGGTAGGAGACCTGCACGCTCGGAACGCCTTGCGACTTTCCGGCTGGCGTGCGACGTTGGCCGCATATATCCGCAAGGGGAGGGATCGCATGTACGCGGTATTCACCGAGGTCAACGCCACTGAGGCGCACGTCGAAGCGGCGCGAAAGGTACTGAACGAAACTGCAGCCCCGAGGGCCCGCGAGGGCGGCGCCAAGGGCGGCTATTGGCTCGCTCCTGCAGGCGGTCGTGGTGTCTCGGTCGTGGTATTCGAAACCGAGGACGAAGCACGCGCGACTGCCGCCATGTTCAAGGTCGGCGAACCTCCGATGCCGGAAGCACCCGAGGGCGTCAAGGTCACGACGGTGGAGGTCCGCGAGGTACTCGCCTCGGTCTGACCGGGCGACAACCGGCTTGGCGCCCCCGTCCCGCCGTCTGATCTACTGACGCACCCGTCAGCAAACGCGGAGCAGGGATGGACAGGACGCCCGTCATCGCCGGCATCGGGCTGAGCGACTACCCGGTGGCCCCGGACCTCGACGGCGTGCAGCACCACGCGCTCGCCATACCAGCGGGTGCTCGCCGACTGCGGCGTCGAGAAGTCGGACATCGACGGCTACATCGGCGCCGGCGGCAGCCACCAGATGATGGTCGACGACCCGGTCACGCTGGCCGAGTACCTCCGCATCGACCACCGGTACATCGACGGCACGATGACCGGCGGCTCGTCGTTCGAGTTCCACGTCCAGCACGCGCGCCGCCGCCATCCGCGAGGGGCTGTGCGACACGGTCCTCGTCACCTACGGGTCGGACCAGCTGTCGCGCATGGGCCGCATGCTCGGCACCGGCGGGTTCACCGCGGGGCACGCAGAAGGTCGGCGGGCCGCAGGCGTACGAGGCGCCGTACGGCAACTCGCTCGTCGGCTCGTACGCGATGGCCGCGCAGCGCCACATGCACGAGTTCGGCACGACGTCGGAGCAGCTGGCCGAGATCGCCGTCGGCGTGCGCGAGTTCGCCGGGCTCAACCCGAACGCGATGTACCGCGACCCGATCACCGTCGACGACGTCGTCGAGCTCGCGCATGATCGCCGACCCGCTGCACAAGCTCGACTGCTGCGTGATCTCCGACGGCGGCGGCGCGCTCGATCATGACGACGGCCGAGCGGGCCAAGGACCTGAAGCAGCCGCCGGTCTACGTGCTCGGCGCGGCCGGCGCGCAGACGCACTGGAACATCAGCCAGATGCCCGACTTCACGGTGACGGCGGGGGCGAAGGCGGGGCCGATCGCGTTCGAGCAGGCCGGCGTCACGCCCGCCGACATCGACACGATCAAGTTCTACGACAGCTTCACGATCACGTGCTGTTGCTGCTCGAGGACCTCGGGTTCTGCCCCAAGGGCGAGGGCGGCCCGTTCGTGCAGGAGGGCCACCTGCGCCGGGGCGGCGAGCTGCCGCTGAACACCGACGGCGGCGGCCTGTCGTCGTGCCACCCGGGGATGCGCGGGATCTTCCTGCTCATCGAGAGCGTGCGGCAGCTGCGCGGCCAGGCCGGCGAGGCGCAGGTGCCCGACTGCAACCTGGCGCTGGCGTGCGGCTCGGGCGGCTGGCTGTCGTGCCATCGGCACCGTGATCCTCGGGAAGGAGCACCCGTGAGCCCCGACGTGGTGACCGACACGGAGTGGACGCGCCCGATGCCGCTGCCCGACGCGGTGTCAGCGCCGTACTGGGAGGCCGCGGCGCGCGGCGAGCTGCTGATCCAGGAGTGCACGAGCTGCGGGCACCGGCAGTTCTACCCCGGGCGGTGTGCACCGACTGCGGCGGCGACGTCGACTGGCTGACGTGCTCGGGCCGGGGGACCGTCCACACGTTCACCGTGATCCGCCAGAACCACGCCAAGCCGTTCAAGGACGAGCTGCCCTACGTGGTCGCGATGGTCGAGCTCGAAGAGGGCCCGCGCATGATGGGCAACGTCACCGGCATCGATCCCGACGACATGCAGATCGGCACGCCGGTCGAGGTCTACTTCGTCCAAGCGGACGAAGGCGTCGCCGTTCCATTCTGGCGTGCAAGTGCGACCGGGTAGCTCCGCACTCCCGCAAGGTTCCCAGGCGCCTGTGTAGCGTCATGCCGGTGCGTGGCCACGGGGCATCACGGGAGTCGCGCTCGCTTGCTGTCCTTGCGGTGATCGCGCTGGGCTTCGTGCTGTGGGTGCTCGTGCGCGACGATGGTGAGAAAAACGCAGACCTTGGCTCGTCATTGATGGGTGGCGCCGTACGTAGGTCTGGCGGTAATCGTCGTAGAGCGTGCGTGGCAGGCTGCGAGTGACCGGCGCCAAGCACGTGACGCGTTGGGCGCGAGTGCTGATCCCACTGCTGGACAGCGCGATCAACACTCCGCCGACGCACCTCTCGCTTCGAAGGTTCCGGCGAGGAGCCAAATGTCGATTGAATATCAAGTGCAATACGACAAGGTCATGCGCGATCTCTCTCGTATCGATGCACGGCAGGTGCGCCTACGCGTGTTCCGTGGCGGCGCCTACCTTCAGTTCGTTACTGCGATCGCATCGGGGACGGACCTTACGCGTGCTACGGCCCGAACAAAAGACGACTCCTGGTCGGTTTTGGAAGGCGTTCTCGCTCGAAGCTGTTCCTAGCATCCAGGATGCGGTCAAGCGGCGTGAAATCCCACTTGCGGATCCCACGACGGCTTACGAAGTCTTCGGGAGACTCCAGCCAACTGCAGAGCGACAAAGTTCCTGCCTGTGCGGCTGGAGCCGACTACGGGGTGCCGCCACCCGAGTGCTCGGAACGCTTGCACGACCTCGGTCGTGGTGGGCACGCGGTGCTGAGCTTCCTCGAAGAGGCGCCAAGCCTCCGTAGTGCTCACCCTTCCTCCTCATCCAGCAAATCCAGCAAATCCAGCCCGGCCATCGGCCGGGCCCCGTCGTCTATGGAGCGTAGGGCGCTTGGCTGGACGATGGATGGATCCGACTCCTTGTTGCCTCGCCAAACGCCTCATGAGCGATCGTCGCACGTGGGTGTGACAATCGAACGTGGGGATTGCTCATTGTTCATCGCGGCGTCTGGCCGCTCTTCGGCGCGATGAACACGATCTGCGCCTCAGCTAGCAGCGTGTCGGCGTCGCGGGATCTGGCCCAGACGTAGATCTTGCGGCCGTCGACGCGGTCGACGCCGGCTTCGTAGTCGATCCGGCGGCCGAGCGGCGTCGGGCGCAGCATCTTCACCGTCAGCGTGCCCGTGTAGCCGGCGATCCCGGACGCCATCTGGGCCATGCCCATCAGGTCGTCGAACGCCGCCGCCACGAACCCGCCGTGCACGTTGCCGATCGGGCCCTCGTAGGCGGGGGAGTAGGTCGCCCAGCCGCGGAGGATGTCGCCGTCGGGGTGCCACTGCATCGGCGGGGCCAGCGGGTTGGCCCGGCCGCTGATCCCGCTGCGCTCGAGCAGCGCGCCCTGCGGCCCTTGCTGCGCCGCCATCCCGCCCACCTCCAGCAGGCTCGGCAGCGGCTCGAGCCGGTCGGCCAGCGCGGCGGCGTCGTCCGCCAGCTGCGCCAGCTCGTCGCGGTCGGCGCGCTCCACATCTATGTGCGCGGTCAGGTCGATGAGGCGCTTCACCTCTCTGACGAGCTCGTGCTTGCGGGCCCGGGCCAGGTCCTCGGCCGGGTCCATGAAGGCGTACACCTCGCGGGGATCGGGCTGCAGCGTCATGGCATCGGAATCTACGGCCGTTTTGCGACGCTCCGCGAGAACGTGTTCTCATTTGGCCGTGGCGGAGCCGGACGTCCTCGAAGCCCCCAACATCCTCGAGTACCCGTACGCGCGCTCCGTCGGCCCGATCATCGGCCGGTTCATGGCCGGCCTGCGCGACCGCCGGTTCCTCGGCATCCGCGCCAAGGACGGCCACGTGATCTGCCCGCCCACCGAGTACGACCCCGAGACCGGCGAGGAGCTCGGCGTCGACGACCTCGTCGAGGTCGGCCCCGACGGCGAGGTCACCACCTGGGCGTGGGTCAGCCACCCGCACGAGAAGCACCCGCTCGACCGTCCCTTCGCCTGGGCGCTCATCGGCCTCGACGGCGCCGACACCGCGCTGCTGCACGTCGTCGACGCCGGCGACGAGTCGCGCATGCGCACCGGCATGCGGGTCACGCCCCGCTGGCGCGAGGAGCGCGTCGGCGACATCCACGACATCGAGTGCCTTCGTGCCCGAGGAGCAGTAGGTGGCCGAGAGCGAGACCGCCGCCGAAGACGTCGTCGAGAAGATCGACACGCCGATCGAGCTGCGCTACCGGTTCGTCGCCGGGCACGCCCAGACGATGTTCCTGCGCGGCATCGAGCAGGGCAAGATCCTCGGCCAGCGCTGCCCCGTGTGCCACAAGGTGTACGTGCCCGCCCCGCGGCGCGTGCCCGTCGGACGGCGTGGCGCTCGGCGAGGAGCAGGTCGAGGTCAGCGACAAGGGCACCGTCACCACGTTCTGCGTCGTCAACGTGCCGTTCTACGGCCAGGAGATGGAGATCCCCTACGTGTCGGCGACGATCCTGCTCGACGGCGCCGACATCGCGATGATGCACCTCATCCAGGAGGCCAAGGCCGAGGACGTCCACATGGGCATGCGGGTCGAGGCGGTGTGGGTCGCCGCGCCGAGGAGCTGCGAGCCCACCCTCGAGAGCATCAAGTACTTCCGGCCCACCGGCGAGCCCGACGCCGACTACGAGTCGTACCAGGAGCACGTCTGATGCGGACGCCGCCCGATGAAGGACGTCGCCATCGTCTCCTTCGCGCAGATGGAGCGCCCGCGAGCGAGCCCACCCGCAACGAGGTCGAGATGCTCATGCCGGTCGTCGCCCAGGCGATCGACGACTCGGGCGTCGACCAGCAAGGAGATCGGCTTCACCTGCTCGGGCCGCACCGACTACCTCGCCGGCCGCGCCGTTCAGCTTCGTGATGACGCCTCGACGGCGTCGGCGCCGTGGCCGCCGATCCAGCGAGAGCCACGTCGAGATGGACGGCGCCTGGGCGCTGTACGAGGCGTGGGTCAAGCTCCAGCACGGCGACGTCGACACCGCGCTCGTGTACTCGCTACGGCAAGTCGTCGCCCGGCGACCTGCCGACGTGCTGACCCGCCAGCTCGACCCGTACTACGTGGCGCCGCTGTGGCCCGACAGCGTCAGCCTCGCCGCCCTCCAGGCGCGCGCCTGCTCGACGCCGGGCACGGCACCGAGGAGCGAGATGGCCGAGGTCGCGGCCCGCAGCCGCCGCGACGCCCAGGACAACCCGTACGCCCAGCTGTCACGGCGACCGAGTCCGTGGACGCGCTGCTGACCGAGCCGTACGTCGTCGTCGCCGCTGCGCAAGCACGACTGCCCGCCGATCACCGACGGCGCGGCCGCCGTCGTGCTCGCCGCCGGCGACCGGGCCCGCGAGCTGTGCCGAGCGCCCGGCCTGGATCCGCGGCATCGACCACCGCATCGAGCCGCACGGCCTCGGCGTGCGCGACCTCACCGACTCGCCGTCGACCGCGGCTGGCCGGCCGAGAAGGCCGGCGTCGGCGACGGCCGGTCGACGTCGCCGAGCTGCACGCGCCGTTCAGCCACCAGGAGCTCGATCCTCGCGCGAGGCGCTCGGGCTCGGCGACGGCGTCGAGCGTCAACCCGTCGGGCGGCGCGCTCGCCGCCAACCCGATGATGGCCGCCGGCCTGATCCGCATCGGCGAGGCGGCCGCACCGGATCACCGACGGCGACGCCGACCGCGGCCGTCGCCCACGCCACGTCGGGCCCGTGCCTGCAGCAGAACCTCGTGTGCGTGCTGGAGGGTGAGTGATGGGCAAGCGAACGTGTCGCCGTCGTCGGCATCGGCCAGACCAAGCACGCAGGCCACGCGCGGCGACGTGTCGATCGCCGGCCTCGTGCGCGAGGCGGCGCGCGCGCGCCCTCGACGACGCCGAGATGACGCTGGGCCGACATCGACGCCGTCGTCATCGGCAAGGCGCCCGACTTCTTCGAGGGCGTCGATGATGCCCGAGCTGTACCTGGCCGACGCGCTCGGCGCGGCCGGCAAGCCGATGATCCGCGTGCACACCGCCGGCTCGGTCGGCGGCTCGACCGCGCATCGTCGCCGCCAGCCTCGTCGCAGGCCGGCATCCACGAGCGCGGTGCTGACCGTCGCGTTCGAGAAGCAGTCCGAGAGCGACGCCATGTGGGCGCTGTCGCTGCCGCATCCCGTTCCAGCCGCCGCTGCTCGCCGGCGCCGGCGGCTACTTCGCCCCGCACATCCGCGCCTACATGCGCCGCGCGGGCGCGCCCGACGCACATCGGCATCGCTGGTGGCGGTGAAGGACCGGCTGAACGCGCTGAAGAACCCGTACGCGCACCTCCACGAGCCCGACATCACGCTTCGAGAAGGTCGAGGACTCGCTGATGCTGTGGGACCCGATCCGCTACCTCGAGACCTGCCCGTCCTCCGACGGCGCGTGCGCGATGGTGCTCGCCGACGAGGCCGGCGGCGACCGCGCCGCCAAGCCGCCGGCGTGGGTGCACGGCACCGCGATGCGCAGCGAGCCGACGATGTTCGCCGGGCCGCGACCCGGTGAACCCGCAGGCGGGCCAGGACTGCGCCGCCGACGTCTACCGCCAGGCCGGCATCACCGACCCGCGCCAGCGAGATCGACTGCGTCGAGATGTACGTGCCGTTCACCTGGTACGAGCCGATGTGGCTGGAGAACCTCGGCTTCGCCGCCCGAGGGCGAGGGCTGGAAGCTGACCGAGGACGGGCGCCACCGCGCTCGACGGCGACCTGCCGGTGAACATGTCGGGCGGCGTGCTGTCGTCGAACCCGATCGGCGCCTCGGGCATGCTCCGCTTCGCCGAGGCGGCCATGCAGGTGCGCGGCACAGGCCGGCGAGCACCAGGTCGACGGCGCCCGCACCGCGCTCGGCCACGCCTACGGCGGCGGCTCGCAGTTCTTCGCCATGTGGGTCGTGGCGGCGAGAAGCCCTAGGGCCACCCGACAACTGCTTGACCTGCCCTATTCGGGCATCTTGGACTGACGCGTGGTCGGCTCGCTAGGGTGCGCCGGTCTCGAGTGCGGAGGTCTGTCATGCGTTCGATTCGTCGGGTGGCGTTGACGTTCACGGTGTCTGGTCGGGACTGGTCGGTGGAGCCGCTCTGGCCCTGGCGCCCACGGCGGGAGCGGGCACGGGCGCGGGGGGACCGAGCTGTTCTCCTCGGGGGAACCCGGGGTCCATGCCGACGCGGCGGAGGTGCCGCCGGACGTCTGCTTCGTCACGATCACGGCAGCCGGCGGCTCCGGCGGTGACTTCACCTCCGCTACCCTCGCCAGTTGGCCGCTCTCGTCCACGACCCAGGGTGGGTCGGGGGCCAGCGTCAGCGCGCGGTTCGCGGTCACTCCCGGCGACGTCCTCGACGCGTTCGTCGCCGGCGTGGGTCAAAACCCGCCCACCGGCACCGACTCCGGCCATGGCGGCAACGGCGGCCTCGGCGGCGGCGGCGGCGGTGGTGGCGGCAGCCTGGGCAACGCGCCGGCGCGGGCGGCGGGGGCGCCTCGGCGGTGAGCACGGGCGGTCAGCCGTTGGTGGTCGCGGGCGGCGGCGGCGGCGCCAGCAGCAACGCCGGCGGCGCCGCCGGCCAGCCGGGCGCCGACGCCAGCAACGGCAGCGGAGCGAACGGCGGCGGGCGGCGGCCAAGCAGACGGCGACGGCGGCGGCAGCGACGCCAACGGTGGCGGCGGCGGTGGCGTCGGCACCGGGGGCATCGGCGCCGACATGTTTCCCGGGCCGACGTCCGGCGATGGCGGCAACGGCGCCGGCACGGTGGGCGGCGGCGGCGGCGGCGGCAACGGCTCCGGGACCAACGGTGGCGACGGCGGTACCGGCACCGGCGCCGGAGGGAGCAGCTCCGTCAGCCCCCTCGGCGGCAACGGTGGCGCCGGCAACGACTCGGGCGGCAACGGCGGCGCCGGCAGCGGAAACATCGCCGGCAGCGGCGGCGGCGGCGGCGTCGGCATCGCGGCGGCGGCGGCGGAGCTTCGTCTGGATTCCCGAACGGCGGCGGTGGCGGCGGTGGCTACGGCGCCGGGGCCGGCGGCGGCGCCGCGCCCAGTGCCACGCAAGGGGCGGGCGGCGGCGG
Source organism: uncultured Actinomycetes bacterium (assembly GCA_963768605.1). Taxonomy (GTDB): domain Bacteria; phylum Actinomycetota; class Acidimicrobiia; order IMCC26256; family JACDBD01; genus JALZAA01. The sequence continues at coordinate 53,964 of CAVYIP010000003.1, forward strand.
CGGGTCGTCGTTCGTCGCTCCCGCGGGGACCGCAATCGCCAGCGCTGCGAATAACAGCGGCGACGGCGAGGTGACGATCACCTACGACCCGGGCACGGACTCCTGCCCGACGCCTCCGACCACTCCTGGCCCAGAACCGGGTCCGGATGGTGGTGCGGTGGCCGGCGGTCCTGCCGTTGCCGTGATCGCCCAGCCCAATTTCACGGGCTGAGCCGCCTCCAAATCCCAGTCGATCGGTCGCGCCCGCGCGCGCCGGCGATGTTCGCCGGCTCGACGCCGTGAACCGCACCGGCTCGTCGCCGGTGCGTATCCGTACACTCCGGCAATGGCGCTGTGGCGAGAGCACGTCGTGCCCCGGCTCACTGACGTGATGCTGGGGACGAACGAAGTGCGCGGGCATCGCCGGCGGGTCATCACCGGTCTGCGGGGCGAGGTGGTCGAGATCGGATTCGGTTCCGGTCTGAACGTTCCCCTCTACCCGGCCGAAGTGGAGACGGTCTACGCGGTCGATCCGTCGGCCGTCGGTCGCAAGCTGGCGACGAAGCGCGTCGACGCGTCACCGGTGCCAATCCGGTTCGTCGGGCTCGACGGCCAGGACCTCCCGCTCGACGACGAATCCGTCGATGCCGCACTCAGCACCTTCACGCTGTGCACCATCCCGGACGTCACGCGAGCGCTGCGCGAGGTGCGTCGCGTGCTACGACCGGGCGGGCAGTTTCACTTCCTCGAGCACGGCCTGTGCCCCGAGGCGAGTACCGCGCGCTGGCAGCACCGTCTCAACGGTTTCCAACAGCGGATTGCCGGCGGCTGCAACCTTGATCGGCCGATCGACCGGCTCGTGCGCGATGCGGGCTTCGAGATCCAGGAGCTGCGCAACGACTGGTTCAAGGGACCGCCACCGTCCAAGCCCTGGGGCTACCTGTACGAAGGCACAGCCATCAAGCCGGCGCCTGGACGCGCGGCATACTGACGCCCCGTGTCGATCGAAGTCGCGTTCGCGATCGTCCTGGCCCTCCTGACGGCCTTCTTGTACGCGCTGAGCAACGTGCTCGAGTTGACCGAAGCGGAGCAGGTTCCCGACGAGTACGCCCTGCGCGTCGGTCTCATGACCCGGCTGATCCGCCGCCCACGGTGGCTCCTCGGTCTCCTGTGCGACGTGTTCGGCTACATCGCCCAGGCCGGCGCGCTGGCGCTGGCGGCCGTCATCTTCGTCGAGCCGATCCTTGCGCTCGCCATCGTCATCTCGTTGATCCTGGGCGCGACGATGACGAACCGGAGGCTCCGACCCGGCGACTGGGTCTCGGCGGCGGTGCTCTCCGCCGGACTCGCGCTCTTTCTCTACGAGGTGGTCCCCGACGGGCGGCCGCGAGTTCGTCCCGACCGACCGAGCGGTGATCGCCGGGCCCGCCGTGGGCTTCGCGATCGTGGTGTGCATCCTGTTTGCGAAACCGTCCCGCGGGGCACCGAGAGCCGCGCTTCTCGGGATCGCCGCGGGAATCTGCTTCGCTGCCGCGGCTGTGCTCACCAAGGGCGTGGTTCAGTACCTCGGCGACGGGATCTTCGCCTGGATTCCCCACTGGGAGTCCTACGCGCTGGCAGCCGCGTCGATCGGCGGCGTCATCGTCGGCCAGAGCGCGTTCCAGACCGGCGCGCTCGCCGCCTCCGTCGGTGCGACCGAGTCCACCGCGCCGGTCGCGGCCGCGATCCTCGGCCTCGTGCTGCTCGACGAAAGCGTCTTCTTCGACAGCGCAGACCAGATCGCAGCGGTCGTGATCTCCGTGATCATGGTCCTCTACGGGATCGCGGCCCTGGCCCGGGCGGAGGAGCGCGTCGTGGCCGAGGCTTCGGCGACCGCGTCGCCGTAGAGCACCGACTGCGTCCGTCTGCGGTCGAATCAGTCCTCAGGCTGCGGGTCCTCGTCGGCTTCGTGTGAGAGGACCAGCTGCCACGAGTTGCTGAGCGCGATGCCGAGGAGCAGCAACACGGCGACGGCCAGCAGGAGGTCACTGTCGCGACCGGCACCTTGGATGGCCCGCACCGCGCCGGCAACCACGACCATCGACCAGACCGGCGTGGTACACGATGGCGCGGCGGATGTTCAGGCGTGCGCGCTCGCAATGCCCGCAACGTGAACGGGCTCGAGAGCGCGAACACGCCGACGGCGACCCCGATCTCCGCCAGGCCGATCAGCTTGGAGGACGTGCCGGCAAGCGCGAGGAGCGCCACGAACAGCACCGTGACGAAGGCGTAGAAAGCGGATCGTGCTCGCCCGACCATCAGCGTCGAGTTCCGGATCTCGCGCGGCCGGAGGGCCACGGCGACGAACAGCAGTCCCGTCAACGCGGCCGCGGCGCCGCCGGCCGCCACGAAGAAGTCAGCCCCAGCCCGACTGCATCCGTCAGCTGATCACCGGGCGGCCGTCGGGGCCGATCTCCCAGTCCGGGTTGTGCGCGATCTCCCAGACGTGCCCGTCGGGGTCGGCGACGTGCCCGTGGTACATGCCCCAGTCCAAGGAGATCGCCGGCTTCAGGACGGTCCCGCCCGCCGCCGCCGCGGTGGCCAGCGCTTCGTCGACGTCGGCAGCGGCTGTCGAGGTTCATCGCGAGCGTGACGCCACCGAAGCGGGGTTCGGCGGGCGGCGGCGATCCCTGCATCCGCCCAGAGCGACTCCGCGGGCCACAGCGTCAGGTATGCACCCGACGTGCGGAACATGCGGAACCCGTCGTCGGCGGCGATGACGACTTCCCAACCCAACGCGCGGTAGAAGGCCTCCGAGACGGCGACGTCGCGGACGCCGAGTGTGACGAGGCTGACGCGAGGTGCGACGGCCACTGCGTCAGCGCATCGTGCGGAACGCGCGCCGCACCTGGTCGACGAACAGCTCGGGCTGCTCCCAGGCGGCGAAGTGTCCGCCGCGGTCGGGCTGCTCGTAGAAGCGGAGGTCGGAGTAGCGCTTCTCGCACCACCGCCGCGACGGGCGCATGATCTCGCGCGGGAAGATCGAGATTGCCGTCGGCGTGGGGATCGTGTGCTGCCGACGCCATCTGGGACTGCCCCGACGGGCGCGCCCAGCCGCTCTCCCAGTACAGGCGGGCCGACGACGCCGCCGTCGCCGTGAGCCAGTACAGCATGATGTTGTCGAGCATCTGGTCGCGGCTCAGCGCGCTCGTCGGGTCGCCGTCGTGGTCGGTCCAGGCCCAGTACTTCTCTGCGATCCACGCCGCCTGACCCACCGGTGAGTCGACGAGCGCGTAGCCGAGGGTCTGCGGTCGCGTGCCTTGTTCGAACGCGTAGCCGGTACCCCACTCGAACATCTCACCGAGGTCGGCCAGCGAACGCTGCTCGAACTCGGTGAGGTCGCCGAGCGTGTCGGGGTCGGGGCCGACGATCGCCATGTTGACGTGGACGCCGGCGACGTGGGCGGCATCGTGCTGACCGAGTGTGCTCGACACGAAGCCGCCCCAATCGCCTCCCTGCGCGCCGTAGCGGTCGTAGCCGAGACGGGCCATGAGCGCGGCCCACGCGTCGGCGATGCGGCCGATGTCCCACCCCGGTTCGGCGGGCTTGTCGCTGAAGCCGTAGCCGGGCAGGGACGGGCACACGACGTGGAACGCGTCGGCCGGATCGCCTCCGTGCGCGGCGGGGTCGGCCAGCTGGGCGATGACATCGAAGAACTCCACCACCGACCCGGGCCAGCCGTGCGTCATCACCAACGGCAGTGCATCCGGCGACGGTGATTGCACGTGGAGGAAATGGATGCCGAGACCGTCGAGCTCGGTCGTGAACTGCGGGAACCCGGCCAAGATCTTCTCGCAGCGGCGCCAGTCGTACCCGTCCTGCCAGTACGCACAGAGGTCGCGCAGCCAGTCGACGGGTACACCCTGGCTCCAGTCGGTCACGGGGGCCGGCTCGGGCCAGCGGGCGCCGGCGAGGCGGCGGCGAAGGTCGTCGAGCTCGTCGTCACCGATCTCGATGCGGAACGGGGTCACGGCGTCAGTCATGGGCGCACTCTAGGGACGTGCCCGCCGCCGCTGCCCCAGCATGCGCCAACCCGCGGGGACGTCGAGGAAACGCTGGATGTCGCGCCGGATGATCTGGGCGCCGGCGGGCGAGTCGTACATGCGCTCGTGCACGTCCTTGACCGTGCGGAAGCCGAGCTCGGCGATGCCGTCGACCTCCGGCGCCGTGGGTGCGGGGTTCTCGAGGACGATGTTCTGCACGTACCGCACGAGGACGGGATGGTGCTTGCGGGCGAGCGGCGCGTGGACGTTCGTCCAGTGGTCGGCGAACTGCTCCCGGGTGAGGCCGGCGGCCCGGCGCACGAACGCGATCCGCGTGATCGTCTCGCCGCCCCGATCCCACTGGGGCCGCTCCTCGACGACGTACGGCTCGGCGTCCGCCGGGAGGAGCGCGTCCTGCCGCAGGATCGCGATGCGCGGCGACGTGCTCCTGCCGGCCGGTCACACCCTCGCCGACGGGCAGGTACAGATCATCGACGTCGTCCGGGATCGCACCGAGAAGCGCGGCGATGACTTTCACCTCGCGGTCAGGGTAGAACCTGTCCCGTGAACCCCGACGAGCTCGAGACCAGCGCCGTCTTCCGCGAGCTGATCGACGAGCTGCGCGGCCTGGAGACGAAGCTCTACGAGGGCCCCAATGCACCCCGGGACGAGCAGTCCGTCCTCGAGGGCTACAAGTGGATCTTCTCCATCCTGCAGGTCGCGTTCGACGCCTACGTGTGGGCCGACACCGCCAACCCGCGCTTCGTCGACATCGTCGGTCCGTACAAGAAGTGGGGCGGCGACAACGCCGACGCCTTCTACCAGTACGCGCCGATCGACCCGCGCCGCACCTACCGGGTGCGGGGCAAGAAGGGCGACAGCGTCTATCTCTCGCTCACGGTCTACGGCGGCCCCGACGACGGCCACTACTCGGAGCGCATCGTCGGCACCGTGAACGACCGGATGGTCGACATCGCACCCGACGGCACGTTCGAGCTCGTCCTCAGCCCGGAGCCGCACGACGGCACATGGCTGAAGCTCGAGCCCGACGCCGTCTGCGCGATCACCCGCGACTACCTCGACGACCCGGTGCACGACCGGCGCGTCGAGTGGCACATCGAGGCCGTCGACCCGCCGGCGACCTACCGCCTCGACGACGCCGACCTCGCCCGCCGCTTCCGCGCCGCGGTCACGTGGCTGCGCGACCAGGCGAACATCGTCCCGCTCGCGCTCGGCGAGCCCAACACGGTCGACGAGCCGTACGGCGTCCCGCAGCAGACCTTCGGGTGGGCCGCCGGCGACGCCGCCTACGCGATGGGGAGCTTCGACCTCGCCGACGACGAGGCGCTCGTCATCGAGGGCCGCTCGCCCGAGTGCGCGTTCTGGAACATGTGCCTGTGGAACCAGTTCCTGCACACGTACAACTACGACTACGAGCGCGTCACGATCAACGGCGGGCAGATCCAGTACGAGGACGACGGCTCGTGGACGATCGTCGTCGCCCACCGTGATCCCGGCCATCCCAACTGGGTGTCGCCCGCGGGACACCCGCGCGGGCGCATCTGGTTCCGCTGGTTCTACCCGTCCGAGACGCCGGCCCGTCCGACGACCCGCGTCGTCAAGGTCCCCTGACGTTCTGGGCTGAGAAACGATCGCATAGCGACCGTTTCGCTGCCGAGAACACCGGGGGCGGGCCTATTTCACGCCGAGAACGCATACGACTCGGTCGGTTGCAGCGCGAGCGTCTCGACGCGCACGTCGGTGAAGCCGGCCGTCGCGAAGTGCGCGGCGATGTCCTGGCCGGCGCGCGCCGCGGTCTCGTCGGTCGATCCCGGGCCTCGGGGCTGGAACACGATCGCGATGCGTCCTCCGGGGCGCAGCAGGCCGCGCAGCTCCTTCAGGCGCGCGACCGGGTCGTCCCAGAACATCAGCGAGTTGACGGCGAGGATCCTGTCGAACGGCTCGTCGAACGCCGGCAGGTCCTCGGCCGAGCCGAGCCGCAGCTCGACGCGCCCGGCGCGTACGGCAGCGGAGTTGCGACGCGTCGCCTGGCGGACCATGACCTCCGAGTGATCGAGGCCGACGACGACGCCGCGCGTCGCGCGCCGGGCCATCTCCTCGATCGCGATCCCGGGCCCGAACCCGATCTCGAGCACGCGATCCTCCGGCTGCACGTCGAGCAGTCCCGGCGGCCCACTTGTTCCGCGTGCGGTTCGACCCCCGGTGCGCCATGACCCATCCCGCCGCCCGACCGCCGAGCCCGTGCGGCCGGTGGAATTGCACGACCATCGCCTTCATCGTCTTCTGCTTGAGTCCCATGGCCACGATCCAACAACCTCAAGTACCCTTGAAGTCAAGCGGTGCGAGGGGACGCAATGGCGGACGACACACTCACGATCGGCGAGCTGTCGCAGCGGACGGGGGCGGCGCCGTCGGCGCTGCGGTACTACGAGGAGATCGGCGTCCTCGCGCCGCCGGCCCGGGTGTCGGGCCAGCGCCGGTACGACCCGGAGGCCGTCGGCGCCGTCGGCGCCGTCCTCTTCCTCGCCGACGTCGGCTTCACCCTGGCGGAGATCGAGCAGCTGATGGCGGCGCGTTCGACGTCGCCTCAGTCCTGGCGTGAGCTCGCCCGGCGCAAGCTCGTCGAGCTCGACGAGCGCATCGCCGAAGCGCAAGCCGCCCGAGTGGCCGTCGAGCACGCGCTGGCGTGCCCGCACGAGGACATCGTCACGTGCCCGAACTTCCAGCAGATCGTGCGCCTCCGGCTCGCGGGCGAGCCGCTCGAGGGCGTTCACTCCGCGTGAACAGTCGACGCAGGTAAGACTGTCGGCCGTGCCGACCGTCAGGGGAGTCGACATCGCGATCCGAGACCAGGGCGAAGGCCTGCCGTTCTTCTGGGGCCACGGTCTCGTCAGCAGCATGGAGGAGGAAGACCGCTTCGTCGTCATGAACTTCTCGCGCCTCGCCCGCGAGCACCGCGTCATCCGATGGGACGCGCGTGGCCACGGGCTGTCAGGAGGCGCGCCCGTTCCCGACGACTACCGCTGGGACAACCTCGGCCGCGACCTCCTTGCGCTCGCCGACGAGCTCGGCGTCGACCGGTTTGTCGCCGGCGGAGTGTCGATGGGCGCGGCGACCGCCCTCCACGCCGCGATACAAGCCCCGCGTCGCGTCATGGGGCTCGTGCTCATGCTCGCCCCGACCGCGTACGAGACCCGCGATGAGCAAGCCGATCTCTACCGCGCCAGCGCCGTGCTCATCGAGCGGCTGGGCCTCGAGGCGTATCTCGAGCAGCTCAGGAGTCTGCCTGCGCCCGAGGTCCTCGCCGACTTCTCCGACCGGTTCAGTCCCGTGCCCCGGGTGTCCGAAGAGCTCATGCCGTCGGTGCTGCGCGGCGCCGCGAGCAGCGACCTGCCCTCGGAGGAATCGGTACTGACGATTTCCGCGCCGGCCCTGCTGCTTCCCTGGGTCGGTGACGACGGCCATCCGATGTCGACGTCCGAGCGTCTGCTCGAGCTGCTGCCGAGAGTCCAGATCCACGTCGCCCATCACCTGCGCGACGTCGCGACCTGGACCGACCGGATCGACGCGTTCCTCGACGCGCAGACGAGCGCGCCGCGCGTCTAGGGCTCTTCCGTCACGCCGAAGCGGTCGGTGTAGAAGCGCAGCGCCCGGCGGCGTTCGGCGGGATCGAGGCCGAAGTCGGCGAGGTCGTACGCGGATGCCGCCGAACTTGCCGCGCGGGTGCTCGTCCATGAACGACTGCATCGCGGCGCGGGCGCCGTCGGTCATGGGCTGGCCGGCGAGGTCGTAGATGCGCTCGACCATGGCGACGTCGTCGGCCATGAACTCGTCGAACGGGACGTCGATCGACTGACCGGCGGGCAGCACGTCGCGCTCGTCGGCGCACGACCGGAGCATGCGCTCGATGCGATCCGCCCAGTAGCCGCCGATGAAGTGCGGATCGACGCGCTCGTGGCTCAGCCGCGCCGTGTACGTGATCATCGTCGCCACCGACGTCGTCACCGAGACCGGGTCGCGGTGCGTGACGACGAACGTCGCGTCGGGGAACGTCGCCAGCAGCACCGGGAACTGCTCGATGTGCTGCGGCGACTTGAGCACCCACCGCTCGCCGCCCCGGAGCCACTGGAGCACCTTGAGCACCGTCCGCATGTACTCGTAGTGCGGGGTCTGGTCGTGGGCGAGGTAGTAGTCGCGCCAGGTCGGCATGGCCGACGTCGTCTCGAACAGCATCGTCGAGAAGTCGATCGCCAGGAGCTGGATCTCCTCGTGGACGTGGTCGACCGTCATCTCGTGCATGCGCTTGAAGTACGGCATCGCGGAGTTGATGAAGTCGAGCGCGAACTCGGTGCGGGCGACACGCGGGTCGGGCTCGCCCGGCGCCGGCTGCTCGGAGTCGGGGAGCACCGGCTCGAGGCTCTCCCAGTACGGCAGCGAACGCAGCGCGGGGTCGGCCGCCATGAGGTTGTGCAGGTGCGTCGTGCCGGTGCGCGGCAACCCGCACACGATGATCGGCGCTTCGATGCGCACGTCGTGGATCTCGGGGTGGCGGCGCAGCAGGTCCTGGATGAGCAGCCGGTTCGCGAGCAGCTGGACGAGCAGCGCGTGGTTGCTCACCAGGCCGGGCCCGCTCAACCCCGCCTCGGTGCGGAACGCCGTGCAGAGCACGTCGAGCGGCTCGCGGAAGCGGTCGTCCCCGAAGTCGGACAGGCCCGTCTTCGCGACGGCCTCGCTCCATGAGCGCGTCGGGCTCGAGGCGCACGCCCTCGGCCATGGCGGCCATGGCGGTCAGGATCTCGGCGGTCTCGGTCGAGAAGCGGGGATCGGCGAGGTCGTCGATGCGGACGGGCGCCGGCCGTGCCCCGACCGTCACGGATTCAGGCTCCGGCCGGCACCGGCACCGTGCGGGTGTCGCGTCCGGAGCGCAGGACGGTGCCGGGAAGGTCGCCCGTCGTCGCCCCGTCGACCACGATCGGGCGGCCGTTCACGAACACGCGGTGCACGCCGGTCGAGCCGGCGAAGAGCCGCGCCGTCCCGCCCGGCAGGTCTTCGACCAGGCGCACCTCGTCGGCGCCGACGGTCTCGGGGTCGAACACGACGAGGTCGGCATGGAAGCCCTCGCGCACGACGCCCCGGTCGCGCAGCCCGAACAGCTCGGCGGGCGCCTGCGTGATGAGGTGGACGGCCTCCTCGATCGGGACGAGCTTGCGGCCGCGGATCATGTCGGCGAGGAAGACGGTCGTGTACGGCGCGCCGCACATGCGGTCGAGGTGCGCACCGGCGTCGGAACCGCCGATGAGCACGTTCGGGTTGCGCCACGCGTCGGCGCGCATCTTCCACGAGTCCTCGTCGTCGTCGGGTGGCATCGGCCACAGGACCGTGCGCAGCTCGTCGTTGATGACGATGTCGAGCAGCGTGTCGAACGAGTCCTGGCCCCGCTCCTTGGCCAGGTCGTAGACGGCGCGGCCCTTGAGGCCCTCGTTGGCGGCGGAGAACGTGTCACCGATCTGGTACCGACCCCACGAGGCGAGGCGACGGAACACGCCCGCCTCCTTGGAGCGGGCGCGCTCGTTCATCCACTGCCGCGTCGCCGGGTCGCTCAGCTTCTCGACGCGCTCGGGAACCGGAAGGTTCATGACCTCGTTCCAGCCCGGCAGCATGAACAGCGCGCAGTAGTTGCGGAAGCTCATGTTCATCTCGACGAGGATCGGCATCGTCAGGGCGATCGCCTTGCCGCCGCGCGCCGCCGCGTTCTCGCACGCCGCCAGCTGCGCCCGGTACCGCTCGGGCTCCTTGGCGTCGACGGTGAGCACGTTCCAGTTGAGGGGACGGCGGGCGGCGAGCGTCATCTCCGCCATCTGCTCGACCTCGTCGTCGCGGAAGCCGCGCATGCACCCGTCGGTGACGTACTCGAGCGTCGTGCCCTCGTGCTCGCGCACGGCGCCGCACAGCGCGAGCACTTCCTCTTTCGACGCCCACCGAGAGGCGACCGGCTGGCCGTCACCGTCGGAGTGGGTGAACGCGAGCGTGGTCGAGAAGCCGATCCCGCCGGCGTCGATCGACTCGTGCAGCAGGCGCACCATCTGGTCGACCTGCTCGGGGGTCGCTTCGTTGCCGACGGCGTCCGGGCCCATCACGTTGCGGCGCAGCGCGCAGTGGCCGACGTTGAACATCGCGTTCACCGCGACGTTGCCGTCGAGGGCGTCGAGGTAGTCGCCGAAGCTCGACCAGTTCCACGGCACGCCGTTCTCGAGCGCGGGGAGCGGCATGCCCTCGACCCTCGCCATCATGCGGCGGAGGTAGTCGGCGTCCTGCTCGGCGAGCGGCGCGAGCGTGAAGCCGCAGTTGCCGTTGGCGATCGTGGTGACGCCGTGCACGGTCGACGGCGACGCCTGCGGGTCCCAGAACAGCTGCGCGTCGTAGTGGGTGTGCGGGTCGACGAAGCCGGGGGAGACGACGAGGCCGTCGGCGTCGATCGTCTCGGTGGCGGGCTCGTCGATGCTGCCGGGATCGCCGACGGCGACGATCCGGCCGTCCCGGACCCCCACGTCGGCCCGGCGGCCGGGGGTCCCGGTGCCGTCGACGAGCGTGCCGCCCTGGATCAGGTAGTCGAGCATCGTCCCCCTCGGACCGGTGAAACGCGTTCTATTTTGCGTCGGGCGGCGCGCAGGCGCAACCGGACTCGAAGGGCGGTCACAATCGCGAGGTTCCGATGTCCGACGACCGGAGGTGATCGCGATGGACGGCGAGCACACGGCGCCGGAGGCGGGCGGTGAGCCCCGTGCGCTCGGCGATCTCGTTCATCACCACCGAGCACTTCACCCTGCAGAGCGCCCGTTCGCAGACGATCGCGGAGTCGACCGGCCGGGCCAGCATGTTCCTGGCATCGGTCTCGGGCGGTCTGGTCGCCTGGGGCCTCGTCGCAACGGCGACCCACGCCGGCGGCGGGTTCTTCGCCTTCGGGCTGGTGCTCCTGCCCACGCTCGCGTTCGTCGGTCTCGTGACGTTCGAGCGGGCGTTGCAGTCCGGCATCGAGGACCTCGGCTACGCGCGTCGCATCGCCGCGGCTGCGCGCCTACTACTTCGACAACGCGCCGGAGCTCGCCCCGTACCTCCTCAGCGTCGAGCCTGAGAGACGACTCCGCGTCCAAGGGCTGAAAGGCGGCTACTTCCAGGGCTTCCGGACCATCGCCGGCATGGTGGGCGTGATCACCGCGGTTCTGGTGGGCTCCGAGGCGGGCCTCGCCGTGATCGAGGCGTTCGACGCGCCGGCCGTCTCGTTGGCGGTGGGCGGTGTGGTCGCGGTCGCTGCGGTCATTGGATTGATGACGTACCAGCGGGGCGTCTGGGCCCGAGCGGCCGAGGATCCGATCACCCCGTATGACCGTCCGGATGCTTGATCAGCCCTCGGGCGTCTCGCCGTACGGCTGGGTGATCACCTCCATGAGGTGTCGATCGGGATCGTCGAAGTAGACGCCCCGGCCCCCGTACAGGTGGTTGATCTCGTCGGGCCGGTGCCGGAACGGATCGGCGTAGTACGCGGCCCCCGCGGTGCGGATGCGCTCGAAGATCGGGTCGAACTCGGTCTCGTCGACGAGGAACGCGTAGTGGTGCTCCTGGAAGCCGTGCCCGTCCATGAAGTCGAGCGAGACGCCGTTGCCGACGGGGACGACGAGGAACGGGCCCCAGGGCGTGGGCTCGAGCAGCCCGAGAATGCGGCTGAGGAAGTCGGCCGACGCCCGCTTGTCGGTGGCGGGGACGATCGTGTGATTGAGCGAGACAGCCATCGATCCTCCTTACTCGGCCGCACCCGGGAGCGGAGGCGCCCCGGGCGTGCCGGCGATGAAGCTCATGTGGATGCCGGCGAGTCGCCAGGTCCCGCCGTCGGCGACCAGGGTCAGCGTGGCGCGTACCGCCTCGGGAACCGGTTGCCCGCCCGCCGTTCCGCCCGCCGTCTGCCGGGCGGTCACCACCGCGGCGTCGCCGTGGACCCGCGTCTGCACCTCGTCGAGGTCGAAGGTCTCGTAGTCGAGACCGAATTGGTCGAAGCGGTGCACCCAGATCTCCTTCGGCAGGACGAAGCCGAGGGGGCCGACACCGAGGAAGTCGTCCGTGAGGAGCGTGGCGAGAGCGGTCTCGTCACCGTTGCGTTCCGCGTCGCTCCAGTCCGACAGAAACGTGTCGACATCGCTCATTGGCGTTCGCTCCTTCCGTGAACGGTCACTGCTCCGATCGCGTCGGCAGCTCGGCGACGACCGGGACGACGTGGCGCGCGAGTAGCTCGACCGGCGTTCGTTGCTCGAGCCCTTCGACGCGGCCGATGACGGTGTCGACGCCGAGCTCCGCGAGCCACCGGAGCTGATCGATCAGCTCACGGGTGGCGGGGCCGCCGTCGTCGACTTGGAACGCGTACGCGCACGTGCGCTCGATGCGGTCGAAGTCGGTGCCGGCACTGTCGCATTGGCGGCGCAGGACGTCGAGCTTGTGCGGGATCTCCGGCGTCGGGCGCAGGCTGCAGGCGTCGGCGTAGCGCGCCACCAAGGGGAGCGTGCGGCGCTCGCCGTCGCCGGCGATCAAGATCGGCGGATGCGGCCGTTGCAGCGCCTGGGGCAGGTTGAGCAGCCGCTGCGCGTGCACGTGATGCCCGTCGAACGGACCGTCGTCCCCGTGTTCGCCTGACCACATGCGCGCGCACATCTCGAGCGCGTCCTCGAGCAGCTCGTACCGGTCGGCGAGCGGGGGGAACGGCACGCCCAGCCCTTCGCACTCCTCCTGGTAGTGCCCGCTGCCGATCCCGAGCCACGCCCGGCCGCCCGAGAGGACATCCAGCGTGGTCACGGTCTTGGCCAGGACGCCCGGGTACCGGAAGTGCGCGCCGGTGGCCAGCGTCATGAGCCGGATGGACGTCGTGTGGGCGGCGAGGAAACCGAGCGTGGTGTACGCCTCGAGGCACGCGCCTTCGGGGCCGCCCATGATCGGGTGCTGCCAGAGGTGGTCGCCGACCGCGATGCCGTCGAAGCCGCCGGCCTCGGTCAGCTCGCCGACGTCGCCGAGGAGGCCGGCCAGCTCGTCGGCGTCGACGGGCCAGCCGAAGTCGGCGAGATGCACGACGAGCTTCATGACACCGTGGGGCGGTCGGGCGCGGCGACGTTCGTGCGGAGCCGGTCGAGCAGTCCGCGGAGAGCTGTGAGCTCGCGGTCGGCGAGCCCGGCGCGCAGTCGGGCGTCGAACACGACGACGGTTTGGCGTAGTCGCCGGAACTCCGCATCACCGGCGTCGGTGAGCTCGACGCGATGGGCCCGCCGGTTGTCCGGGTCACGGCGCCGGGTGACGAGGCCGGTCGCCTCCATGCGGTTGAGGTGATGCGTCAGGGTCGGGCCTTCGATGCCGACCGCCTCGGCGAGCTCCCGTTGGGCGCCGTGCGCCTGCCCCTCGAGGGAGACCAGCACGAGCCAGTCCGGGAGCGACCCGCCCGCCTGCGTGAGAGCGTCGTCGAAGGCACGGCTGACCGCCTTGGCGGTTCGGCTCAGCAGGAGACCGATCGGCTCGTCGTCCGGCTTTCCCATGCCCAAAACGATAGATATCGAACGATTCGATGTCGAACCGACGCCTTCGCCGCAGCTCCGCATCCGTCGTCGGTGTCGGTCCGAGATGTACGTTCGGCCCTCGCGAGGACCGAGCGGGGGGTGGGCGCATGGTCGAGGGTGCTGACCCGGGACAGGCTTCAGAAGCGGGGCGGCTGACGCAGAAGAGCGCGGAGGCCTTCGACCTCGCGGCAGAAGCTGCCGCTGACCCGAGCTTCAAGGAAACCAAGCTCGAAGAGGCGCAAGAGCTCGCGGGGACAGCGCGCTGGCGGCCGCCTACACGCACCTCCAGCGAATCGTCGGCGTCATCGCGGTCGCGTTGCCGTTCGTGCTCATCATCGGCAACCGAGCCTTGAGCGGTGACGAGCTGGAGACCTCGATCAGCGCCTACTACCACACGCGCATGGGCGGCGTCTTCGTCGGCGCTCTCTGCGCGCTCGCGGTCTTCTTCCTGTCGTACAACTACAAGCCGCTCCCGGGATTCAACCTCGACAACAAGCTGAGCACGCTCGCAGCCATCGCTGCGCTCGGCGTTGCCTTCTTCCCGACCACGAGTGACGCGTCGGTAAGCACACAAAGCGAGCAGGTCGTAGGACGCGTGCACCTGACCTTCGCGGGTCTGTTGTTCGCCCTGCTCGCCGTCTTCGCCCTCTTCCTGTTCCCCCGGTCGGGCGGCGCGAAGACGGCAGCGAAGAAGCACCGGAACATCGTCTACCGGACGTGTGGCGTGATCATCGTCGTTGCGATGGCGATGGTGCCGGTGTCCAACTGGCTCGACCCGCCGGAGTGGTTGCACGCGTTCTTCTGGCTCGAAACGATCTGTGTGGTCGCGTTCGGCATCTCATGGCTGATCAAGGGCGGGCTCTGGGGGATCCTGGCCGACAAGCCGACGCCCGCCCCGGCGTCGTAGACCCTCCCGGGACCGCGACCAGGTTTGCCGTTGTGGCCGGCAGGCCTAGAGATCCGGCAGGTCCAGAGCGAGGTTGGGGTGCTCGATGCCGCCGTCGACCTCGAGGATCTTGCCGGTGACGAAGCTGCCGGCGGGCGAGGCCAGGTAGAGGGCGGCGATGGCGATGTCGTCGGTCTCGCCGAGGCGGCGCAGCGGCGTCTTGGCGACCATCTCGGTGCGCAGGTCGTCGTTTGTGAGCACGATCTCGAGCGCCGAGGTGGCCACCGACCCGACCGCGATCGCGTTGACTCGAATCCGCGGGCGCGAGGTCGGATGCCATGAGCCGCGTCATGTGCGACAGCGCGCCCTTCGCCGTGCCGTAGGCGACGAAGCCCCGATCCGTCAGCCGGCCCATCGCGCGACGAGATGTTCACGATGCTCCCGCCGTCGCCGGCGAGCATGTGCGGCACGGCGAGCTTGCTGAGCGTGAACGCGGTCGTGACGTTGAAGTGGAACGCGCCTTCGAACGCCTTCTCGCTCGTGTCGAGGAACGGCGCCCGGCATGCTGCCGCCGGCGTTGTTGACGACGACGTCGATGCGGCCGAACTCGCTCATCGCCTGGTCGACGAGGAGCTCGAGGTTGGCCAGTCTCGTTCACGTCGCACGGGACGCCGAGCGCCCGCCGCCCTCGATCGGCCACCTGATAGGCGACGTCCTCGAGCTGCTCCTTGGTGCGCGCCGCGATCACCACGTCGGCGCCGGCCTCGGCGAAGCCGAGCGCGCACGCGGCGCCGATGCCGCGGCCGGCGCCGGTGACGATGGCGACCTTGTCGGTGAGGCTGAAACGGTCGAGCAGCATCGTGGCTCCTTATCGAAAGACGAGGGGCGCGCGTTTCACGCCCGCGATCACGGCCGAGTGGCTGCGTTCGACGTCGCCCGCGGGCTCGACGGTCTCGAACCGGTCGAGGAGCTCCTCGAGGAGCTGCCGAGCCTCGATGCGGGCGAGCGTCGCGCCGATGCAGAAGTGGGCGCCGAAGCCGAAGGCGACGTGGTGGTTGGGGTCGCGCCCGATGTCGAACCGGTCGGCGGTCGATCCGAACTGGCGCTCGTCCCGGTTGGCGGACGCGTAGAGCATCAGCACGGGGTCGCCCTCCCGGATCGCCTGCGCCGCCCAGCTCGACGTCGCGCGTCGCCGTCCGCATGAAGCTGACGACGGGCGAGGTCCAGCGCAGCATCTCCTCGACCGTCGTCGGGACCAGCGACCGGTCGCGGCGCAGCTGCTCCCAGGCCGCCGGGCGATCGGCCAGCGCCACGAGGCCGCCCGAGATCATGTTGCGCGTCGTCTCGTTGCCCGCCACCAGCAGCTGGACGAGGAACATCGTGAGCTCGGCGTCGCTGAGCCGGCGGCCCTCGATCTCGACCTGCGCCAGCACCGAGATGAGATCGTCACGCGGGTCGGCGCGCCGGGCGACGGTCGTCGCCAGGAGCGTCTCGTGCATGTCGGCCTGGAGCTCGGCGCGCTTCTCCTCGGACCAGTCGGTGGCGCCCGGGATGACCGCCTCCGACCACTCGAAGAAGCGGTGCCAGTCCTCGTCGGGCATCCCGAGCAGCGCGCTGATGATGTACAGCGGGAACGGCACCGCGACGGTCTCGACGAAATCGACCGCCCGGTCCGGCTTCGATCTCGTCGACGAGCAGCTTCGCCCGTCGACGTACGTCGACCTCGAGGGCGCGCATGCGGCCGGGCGCGAATCCGGGCTGCACGAGCTTGCGGTACACGGTGTGCTCGGGCGGGTCGGTGTGCATCATCGTCGGCGGCGAGTCGTAGCTGGCGCCGATCTCCATGACGAGGATCCCGCGTCCCGAGCAGAACGTCTCCGGGTCGGTGGACACCGCCATCACGTCGTCCCACCGGCTGACGGCCCAGAACCCGTTCGTGTCGTTCCACGCCACCGGCGCCTCGTCGCGCAGCCGTGCGTAGTGCGGGAACGCGTCGCCGGCGTAGAACGCGTCCTCGATCAGCGGGTCGGTCAGCGGCTCGTGGGCGGGCATCGACGCGCTACTGGCGCGTGAACGCGGGGCTGTTGGAGTCGGCCGGGACGGTATCGAGCGGCACGGCGACCTCGTCGACGGTCGGCCCGACGCGGGCGGCGATCGGCGCAAGGGCGTCGAGGTCGAAGTCGTAGACGCGCGCGGCGTTGCCGGCCAGCAGCTGCTGCAGCTCGACGGGATCGGTGCCGGCGAACGACCGCCGCAGGCTCTCGGTCGTGTACGGGTGCGTGCCCTCGTCGTGCGGGTAGTCGCTGCCCCACATGAACTTGTCGATGCCGACGGCGTGGCGCGTCTGCGCCTCACGCGGGCTCGGGAAGCTGGCTGCGATCCAGCAGTTGCGGGTGAAGTACTCGCTCGGCTTGAGCGGCAGCCGCTGGTCGTCGGAGTACTTGATCTCGCCGACCCGGCCGGACGCCATCTGCGCGTGGTACCCGTCGATCATCGCCAGCGTGCTCGGGACCCACGACGCGCCCTGCTCCGTGACGACGAACTTCAGGTTCGGATGCCGCTCGAACACGCCGGCGAGGATGAGGTGCCACAGGGCCCGGTGCGAGTACCACGACGTCTCGACCAGCCACAGCACGTTCGCGACCGCGTACTTGCCGTAGTTCGGCGACCCGCTGCCCGAGTGGTGGTTCAGCGTGACCTCGAGGTCCTCGCACGCCGACCACAACGGCTCGTACACCGGGTCGTACAGCGGCGCGATCTCGGAGTCGTCGGGGCGGCCGGGGAGCAGGACGCCCCCGCGCAGACCGGACTCCTTGATGAAGCGCACGTCCTGCACGGCCTCGTCGACGTCGTTGAGGAAGACCTGCCCGACGCCGGCACGCCGTTCGGGAGCCACCGCGCACCAATCGGCGAGCCAGCGGTTGTGGGCGCGGATGCCGGCGAGGCGGCGCTCGAAGTCACGGGCCGACGGCGGCCGGGCGACCAGCGAGGCGGTCGGGAAGAACGGCGGCACCGTGTTGGGGAAGATGACCTCGCCGACGATGCCGTCGGCCTCGAGCTCCGAGATGCGCCGCTCGTGGTCCCAGTTGCGCGTCGCGGCCCTCGCGTTGCAGGTCCCCGAACGGGTTCTTGTACGCGCCGCGCCAGGCGTCGAACTCGTCGCGGTAGGCCGGGTCGAGGTACTCGCGGTACTGCTCCATGGACCCGCCGGCGTGGCAGTCCGCCGACACGAGGACGTACCGGTCGCCGGCAGGCAGCGTCGCCGTGCCGCTCACCGTGCTTCCGCCCTCACGCGGTCGTCGATCTTGAAGACCTGCATCGCGTTCTCGCGGAGGAACTTCGGCCACACGTGGTCGCGGAACGGCACGTCGGGCAGCTCTCGGAAGATCCGCTCGAGTGAGAGCCCCATCGGGAAGTAGCCGGCGTACATGATCTTGTCGGCGCCGCGCGTGTTCGCGTAGTCGACGATCGCCTGCGGGTAGTACTTCGGCGCGAACGCCGACGTCATGTAGTAGAGGCCGGGCCACTTCAGCATGAGCTTCACGGCCAGCTCCTCCCAGGGCTCGGCGCCGTGCCGCATGACGATCCGCAGCTCGGGGAAGTCGAAGCACACCTGGTCGAAGCGCTCGACGTGCTGGCACGCCGACGGGAACCGTGGCCCGGCGATCCCGGCGTTGACGACCACGGGAATGTCGAGCTCGACGCACGTCGCGTACACGGCGTACGCCTTGGGGTCGTCGACCGGCACCTGGGGAAGGCACCCGGCGGGGAAGAACGTCACCGCCGCCAGGTCCTGCTCCTCTTTCGCCCGGCGGATGCCGCGGACCGACTCCATCACGTCGTTCGGGTTGACCTCCAGCGAGAGCAGGAATCGTCCGGGGTACCGGTCGCGGGCTTCGAGCGTCATCCGCGTGAGGCCGACGAGCCCCTTGTCGATGCCGTACCGGTCCATCTCGGCGATCGTCACGTCGACGGGATCCCGGTCGTCGTCGACCTCGTCGGGCACGTCCTTGAACATGTACTCGGCGAGGAAGTTCATGTCCTTCGACTCGGAGTCCTTCGCACCCTTCCGCAGGTAGTCGTAGACCGCCTTGCGGTCGCGGTGCGGGAACCCGATCATCAGGTCGACGACGCCGATCCCCTCCGGCATGGGCACGCCGTCGAAACTAGGGCATCGGTCAGCCCGCGGTCACGCCCTCGACTCTGCGGCGACCTTGAGGTGGAGCAGCCAGGACACCAGGGACGTGTCGAGGATGTCTTGCATCGTCGACGGGTCGCCGTCGACCGGCGCGCCGGCGAACGACTCGTTCGTGGCGACGATCACACCCTGTGTCATGTCCCGGAAGGTCCACTCGTGGATGCCGGTGATGCCCTGGCCCGTCCCGCCCCACAGCGTTCGTGCTTGCGGGGAGACGTCGCCGGTCGGCGGGGAGACGTCGTAGATGGTCGACGTGACGCTGAGTCCCGAGCTCGTCCAGCCGAACGAGGCGCCGGGCGCGAAGTCTTCGTCGAGGCGTGCTTCCGTGATGTCCGGCTGCCATGTCGGCCACTCGTTCACGGCGATGTGAAGCTGCCAGATCGTTTCGATTGGCGCCTGGACGGCGACCTCGTGACGGGCGAGGACCGGCGCGTCCCCGTCGATTCCGGTTGGAGTGGTCATGTCCGCCCTCCTTGCCGCAGGCGGTCAACGTAACGCGTGCGAGTCGCGCTCCGTAAGCTCGTGGCATGAGCGAGCTGGTCGACGGCGGGCGCGCTGCGGTCGACGCCCGCGATTGGCCGCAGGGCCTCGCGCTCCTCCGGGAGGCCGACGACACCGGTGCGCTCGAGCCGAGCGATGTGGAACGACTCGCCGAGGCCGCGTTCTGGATGGGCAACCTCGACGAGTGCATCGAAGCGCGGGAACGCGCCTACGCCGGACTGGTCGAGGAAGGTGACGTCCGGGCCGCTGCGCTCGTCGCCCTGCATCTCGCCTTCCACCACGCCGGCCGGGAATCTCTCGCCGTCGCCGCCGGCTGGTTGGAGAGCGCAGACCACGCTCCTGGCGGATCTCCCGGAGTGCGTGGAGCAGGGTTGGCTGGCGTGGATCCAAGCCATCGTGGCGGGCGAGCTGTTCGGCGAACGTCGAGGAGGCGTTGCGTCTCGCCGAGCGCACCGTTGAGATCGGCCGCGCGCTCGGTGATCGAGACGTCGAGTCGCTGGGTGTGCTCCAGAAGGGTGGCGCGCTCGTCCATCTCGGGCGCGTCGACGAAGGTCTGGCGCTCCTCGATCAGGTCATGGCCCGTGCGGTCAGTGGACTGCTCGGGCCGTGGGCGTCGGCGGCGACCTACTGCGGGACGATCAGCACGTGCCGCACGCTCGGGGACTACCGCCGCGCCGCGGAATGGATCAACGAGGTGCGGCGCCGGCCGTCAGCGGCCCGTTCCTGCGAGTTCCCCGGCGACTGTCGCATCCACCGAGCCGAGATCCTCCAGCTGCGAGGTGACTGGGAAGAGGCGGAGGTCGAGGCCGCCCGGGCCTGCGACGAGTTGGCGAGCTGGGACGCCGCGCATGTCGCCGTCGGTCTGTACGAGCTGGGGACGCTCAGCCTCCGGCGCGGCGACGTCACGGCCGCCGAACACGCCTTCCGCGAGGTCGAGCACATGGGCGGCTCGACGCAACCGGGACAGGCGACGCTCGACCTGTTGCGTGGCCGCCCCGAGACCGCGTGCGCATCACTGAAGGAAGCGCTGGACGCGACCGGAGACGCGCTCGCACGGGCGCGACTCCTCCCTGCCGCGACGGAAGCTGCGTTGGCGGTCGGAGATGCCGAAACGGCACGGCACTGGGTCGACGAGCTCGCCGGGATCGCCGACCAGTACCCGACGGTCACACAGCACGCCCGCGCCGCGCAGGCGTGCGGCGACGTGGCGTTCGCCACCGCCGAGTTCGATCTCG
Source organism: uncultured Actinomycetes bacterium (assembly GCA_963768605.1). Classification (GTDB taxonomy): domain Bacteria; phylum Actinomycetota; class Acidimicrobiia; order IMCC26256; family JACDBD01; genus JALZAA01. Next base: position 74,393 of record CAVYIP010000003.1, read on the forward strand.
CACGAGACAAGCTCCGGGAAGCGGCCGAGTGCTGGCAGCAGGTCGGCGCGCGGTACGACGAAGCGCGAGCGCGGGTCGCCCTCGGCCTTGCGCTTCGTGAGACCGGTGAGATCGATGCGGCCGAGATCCAGCTTCAGCGGGCGCTCGACGCCTTCGAACGGCTGACGGCGACGTTCGACGTCGTACGGGTGACCGAGCTGTTGGGGAGGGCGGCCCCGCAGTCGCGCGTCATCCGGACGTTCATGTTCACGGACATCGAGGACTCGACAACACTGCTGGCGACGATGGGCGACGACCGGTGGTCCGGAGGTTCTGCGCTGGCACGACTCGACATTGCGCCGGCTGTTCGATCAGTTCGACGGCCAGGAGATCAAGCAGCGCGGTGGGGGCGACGGGTTCTTCGTCGCCTTTGCGTCGGCCGAAGCCGCGCTCGACTGCGCGCTCGCGATCCAGGCGGCGATGGCCGAAGAGCGCTCCCGATCGACGCCCGCCGATTCGGGTCCGCGTCGGCGCGCACGAGGCGGAAGCGACACGCAGCGTCGATGATTACGGTGGCCGCGGCGTCCACGAAGCGGCTCGTATCGCGGCCCTCGCGAGCGGTGGTCAGGTCTTGGTGAGCATCCGAACGGTCGAGTCGGCGGGGTCGCGTCACCCGGTGACCGAGACCAGATCCGCGATGCTCAAGGGCCTCGCCGAACCCGTCGACATCGCGTCGCTCGTCTGGTCATGAGCGACGAGTCGCTGCCGAGGTGGATGCGGCGCATCCCGACGACGAGCGGGGACGTTCCCGATGCGGTGCCGGCGGCGACCGTCGTGCTGTTGCGGGACGCGCCCGGCGGCGGGTCGAGACGCTCATGGTGCGGCGCAGCTCGAAGCTCGAGTTCGCCGGAGGGATGTGGGTGTTCCCGGGCGGGCGGGTCGACCCGGACGACATCCCGGCCGACGGCGACGTGATCGAAGCGGCCCGCCACGCCGCCGTGCGCGAGGCGCTCGAGGAGGCCGACCTGGTCGTCGACGCCGACGCCTTGGTGCCGTTCGCGCACTGGGTGCCGCCGCCCGTCACGGCCAAGCGGTTCGCGACGTGGTTCTTCGTCGGGCCCGCGCCGGCCGGCGCGGTCACCGTCGACATGGGTGAGATCCGCGACCACCGGTGGCTGCAACCCGGCGACGCGATCGCGCGGCGCGACGCCGAGGAGATCGAGCTCGCCCCGCCGACGTGGGTGACGCTGCACCGGATCGCCCGTTCCCCGGACGTGGCAGCGGCGATGGCCGACGCGCGTGCGACCGAGCCCGAGTTCTTCGAGACGCACATCGCCCGTGTCGAAGGGGGCGCCGCCGCCCTCTGGGAGGGCGACGCCGGCTACGAGTCGAGCGACGGCGACGCGCCCGGTCCGCGGCACCGGCTCTGGATGCTGCCGACGGGCTGGCGCTACGAGCGCAGCGGCGACGCGTGATGCGCGCCGTGCGGCACACCGACAACGGGATCGAGGTCGTCGACGTCCCGCGGCCCGAGACCGACGGCGGGCGCGTCCGAGTTCACGTGCGCGGCGCAGGCATCTGCGGTTCCGACCTGCACATGCTCACGTGGGGACCCATGCCCGTGACGCTCGGGCACGAGGTCGCGGGTCACCTCGACGACGGCACGCCCGTCGCCGTGTGGCCGTTGGTGCCGTGCGGCGAGTGCGATCGCTGCGCGGCGGGGGAGGTGACCCAGTGCCGGAGCGCCATTCCCCACAGCTACGGCATCGGACGAGACGGTGGCATGGCCGACGAGATCGTCGTAGAGGAGAGCTGCGTGGTGCCGTTGCCCGACGGGATCGACGTCGCCGACGCGTCGCTCGTCGAGCCGATCGCCTGCTCGCTGCACGCCCTGCGTCGGGCCGGGCTGCGCGGCGACGAGCGGGTGGCCGTCGTCGGCGCCGGCGCGATCGGCTTGGCGGCCGCCGCCGTCGCCTGCGCGACGGGTTCCGCTGTCGACGTCGTCGCCCGCCACGACGCCCAGCGCGCGGCGGCGGCGCGGATCGGCGCCGGTACCGAGCCCGAGGGGGAGTACGACGTCGTGGTCGACGCCGCCGGCACCGACTCCGCCCTCAAGACGTGCTTCCACCTGTTGCGGCCGGGCGGCACGGTCGCGCTGGTCGCGAGCTACTGGGAGCCGGTCACCTTCCCCCAGTTCTTCTCGATCAAGGAGCCGGTCGTCTTCGGCTCCAACATGCACGGCCACGACGAGACCGGCCGCGACATGGACGCGGCCGCGCGCGTCCTCGCCGACTCTCCCGAGGTTGCGGCGGCCATGATCACGCACCGGTTCCCGCTCGACCGGGCCGCCGAGGCCTTCTCGGTGGCCGCCGACCGCGCCAGCGGCGCGATCAAGGTGCTGCTCGAGCCGTAGCCGTCTCGGGGTCCGGGTCGATGTAGGGGAGCAGGCGGCGCAGCATGACGCCCGCCAGCACGAGCGCCACCAGCACGCCGGCGGCGACGAGCACGGCGCGCACACCCACGACGTCGGCGATCAGGCCCATGAGGATCGTCCCGAGCGGGAAGCCGGTCCCGAACGTCATCAGCCACAGGCTCGTGACGCGGCCGCGGATGTGATCGTCGGACAGCGCTTGGATCGTGCTGTGGTCGATGGCGACGACCGTGACGTACGACGCGCCGAACGCGAGCATGAACAGCACGCCGACCGCGAGGCCGGGCGCCAGACCGAGGCCGAACACCGAGACGGCGGTGAGCGCCAGGCCGCCGGCGAGGAGTCGGCTCGGGAGGACGCGTTCGTCGAGCGACCCGATCACGAACGCGATCGCAACCGCACCCACGCCGAACGAGCCGAGCAGGAGGCCGTACGCCTCGGAGCCGACATCGAGCACCTCGACCGACAGCACGGGGATCAGCTGGACGACGGGCGCGGCGAGCAGCGCGAACGCGGCGTGCGTCCCGATCGCCACCTGGAGCCCGCGCTGGTTCCGCAGATACCGCACGCTCTCCATGAAGCCGCCGTAGACGCTGGGCCGGTCTTCCCCCTCGGGCGGCGCGGGCGCGGTGTCGGCCGAAGTCATGAGCAGCAGCGCGACGAGCACGAGCACGAAGCTCAGCGCGTTGATGAGGAAGCAGATGCCGGCGCCGACCCATGCGATCAACAACCCGGCGATCATCGGGCCGGCCGCGCGAGCCACGTTGAACTGCACCGAGTTGAGCGTCACCGCGTTCTGGAGGAAGGGCCGCGGCACGAGCTCGGGCACGATCGACTGCCACGCCGGCACGTTCAGCGCGATGAGCACGCCGCCGGCGAGCGACACCGTGAACAGCACCCAGTACGAGCCGTAGCCCGCTTCCCAGAGACCCCAGAGCGCGAACGCCTGCACCATCAACAGCGTCTGGGTGACGAGGAGCAGGCGCCGCCGCGGGAACCGATCGGCGAGCGCGCCGCCGACCGCGCCGAGCAGGAGGAGCGGCACGACGGTGATGAACGCGATCAGCGTCACCTTCGCTGCGCTTCGGGTGGCGACGGCCACGACCCAGAGCAGCGCGGCCAGCTGCATGTTGTTGCCGATGCTCGAGCCGATCGCGCCCACCCAGAAGACGCGGAAGTCGTGGAAGGAGAGCGCGCGCAGCGACCGGGGGAGCGGCCGCGTGAGATCGGGCTCGAGCGCGGGTGCCTGGGCGTCGAAGGCGGCGCCGGTCACGTCATGACCAGGCCTACCCGGATCGGACGCCCGCGACCTCCACGGTCTCGGTGTCCTGCCCGGAGCGGAGGAGCGACCCGGGCCGTTCGCCGGTCAGCTCGCCTCCTCGAACGATCTCGGTCCCGTTGACCAGCACGTGCTCGATGCCCTCGGCCTCGGCGTACAGGCGACCGGCGCCGGCGGGGAGGTCGTGACGCGTGTGGACGGGGCCGGGCGCGACGCGGTCCGCGTCGAACACGACGACATCGGCGTGGCCACCTTCGGCGAGCCGGCCACGGTCGCGGATGCCGTACAGGCGCGCCTGCACGTCGGTGAGGAGGTGCACGGCTTCCTCGAGCGGGACGAGATCGTGGGCGCGGCTGGCCGCGAGCAGCGACGTGGAGTAGCTGAAGGTCGCCAGCATGTCGAGGTGCGCGCCGGCGTCCGACGCGCCCACGACGACACGCGGGTCGCGCCACGCCTCGGACCGCAAGCGCCACGATTCCGGGTCGTCGCCCCGCGCCGGCGGTCGGAGCACGGTCCGGAGATCGTCGGTGACGACGATGTCGAGCAGCGCGTCGAACGGATCGGCACCGCGCTCGGCTGCGACGTCGGCGACGGTGCGGCCCGAGAGGCCCTGGTTCTCCGGTGCGAACGTCTCACCGATCTCGAGCCGGTCCCACCGCAGCATGGCGCGGAACAGGCCGGTGTCTGACTCCGCGCTCTCGTCGGAGCCGCCGGCGCACCTCGGGATCGGCGAGGGCGCGCATCTTCTCGTCGTCGGGCAGCGCCATCGTCGGGCCCCCAGCCAGGGAGCGCGTCGAAGAGGAACCCGGAGCGGAAGTTGAGGTGGAGCTGCATCACCGCGGGCACCGTGAGCGCGAGCACGCGGCCGCCCTGCTCGGCGGCGCGGTCGGACGCGGCGAGCTGGTCCCGGTACGCGTCGGTCCCGGCCCCGACGACGAGCACGTTCCAGTTCAGCGGCCGCCCCGCCGCCGCCGACATCGCGGCCATCAGCGCGACGTGCTCGTCGGAGAACGGTCCGACCGTCGGGATGAACTCGAGCGTCGTGCCGGGATGGTCGCCGACGACCTCGCACAACGCGACGAGCTCGTCGGGCGTCGCGGCCCGCGACGGCACCGGCTCGCCGTCGCCGTCGTTGTGCGTCGGCGCCTGCGACGACGAGAAGCCCGAGGCCGCCGGCCGCGAGCGACTCGCCGAGTGTGCGGCGCATCGCGGCGATGTCGTCGTCGGTCGCCGGCTCGTGGCTGCGTTCGCCCATGGCCACGCGTCGCAGCGCCGAGTGCCCGACGAGGAACCCGGCGTTCACCGCCAGCGTGCCGTCGAGCCGGTCGAGGTACTCGCCGAAGGTCTGCCAGTCCCACGGAACGCCGGCCGCGAGCGACTCGAGGGGCATGCCCTCGACGCGGGCGAGCATGCGCATGAGGTAGTCGGCCTCGCTGGCCGCGAGCGGCGCGATCGTGAAGCCGCAGTTGCCGCCGACGACCGTCGTGACGCCGTGCAGCGGCGACGGCGTGAGCGCCGGGTCCCAGAACGCCTGCGCGTCGTAGTGCGTGTGGATGTCGACGAACCCGGGCGCGACGACCAGGCCGTCGGCGTCGATCGTGCGCGCCGCCTGCTCGTCGACGTCGCCGATCGCAACGACGCGCCCGTCGTGGATCCCGACGTCCGCCTGCTGCCGCGCTGCCCCCGTCCCGTCGACGACACTCCCACCGGCGATCTTCACGTCGAGCACGTTGTCTCCTCTCAGGAAAGGTTGAGCAGCTTGGCGGCCTCGTCGGGGGTGGCGACGGGGCGGCCGACGTCGTTCGCGACGGCGACCGCGTCGCGAACGAGCTCCTCGTTGGTCGGCGTGCGTGATCCCGGCGTAGTCCTCCAGACCGACGCGGACGTGCCCGCCGCGCTCGAGGGCGATGCGGGCGATCCCGCTCTCGACCACGTCGCCGCCGAGCACCGCGACGGCCCACGGCACGTCGCAATCACCGAGCAGCTCGAGATACGCGTCGAGCGCCGTGCGTGTCGGGCGGAACCCGAAGCCGGAAAGGAAGCCCTCGTCGCCGCCGAAGTAGAACTTCACCATCGCCCCCGCCGGCAGGCGCCCGGCGCGCCACCAGGCGAGCACGCAGCGCAGGAAGCCCGGCTCGTAGATGGCGATGCTCGGGCCGAGCCCGTACCGCTCGCACACGCCGAGCTGGTAGGCGACGTCGTCGAACGAGTTCGCGTAGACGATCCCCGACGCCGGGAGCCCGTCCGGCCCGAGGCCGCCGAGGTTCACCGAGCCGGGATCGCACAGCGACAGCCGCATCAGGCCCGATTCCGCCAGCGGCGCGATGTGCGCGTACGACGCCTCGACGTCGGCGCCCGCGTTCGTCGTCGGGTAGAAGAGCGCGTCGGGCCGTTCCGCCAGCGCCGGTCGCCATCCCTCGAGATAGCGCTCCGCTGCGCTGTCGCCCGGCATGCCGAACGAGTCGATGTGGTTGTGCACGACGGCGGCGCCGCCGGCGAAGCACCGGAGCGCGTCGTCGGTGATCTCCACCGGCTCCTTCGGGGTGTGCGGGTTCTGCTTCTTGCTGGTCACCCCGTTGATCGCGGCCTCGATGATCACCGGCTCGGCCATCGACGTCCCCCTCTTCCCCGGCAGAACTGGAACTCGTTGCAGTCTGCTGAAGCCCGACGGTAGCGTCCAGATTCCTGCGCATCGACCTCACCGGCGAGCAGCGCGAGCTGCAACGAGAGCTGCGCGACTACTTCGAGCGGCTGATGACACCGGCGCGCCGCGCCGCGCTCCCGGGTCCCGAGGCCGGCGGCGACGCCTACCGCGACCTCGTCCGCCAGATGGGCACCGACGGATGGCTCGGCGTCGGCTGGCCGAAGGAGTACGGCGGCCAGGGCCGGACTCCGGCCGAGCAGTTCGTCTTCTACGACGAGGCCCAGCGCGCCGGCGTGCCCATGCCGCTGGTGACGCTCAACACGGTCGGCCCGACGCTCATGCGCTTCGGGAGCGACGAGCAGAAGGCGTACTTCCTCCCGCGCATCCTCGCCGGCGAGGTCCACTTCGCCATCGGCTACACCGAGCCCGCCGCCGGGACCGATCTGGCGTCGCTGCGTACCCGGGCCGTTCGCGACGGCGACCAGTACGTCGTCAACGGGCAGAAGGTGTTCACGACCGGTGGGAACGACGCCGACTGGGTGTGGCTCGCGTGCCGCACCGACCCCGACGCGAAGAAGCACAAGGGCATCTCGATCCTGCTCGTCGACACGAGCCAGCCGGGATACAAGCACTCGCCCATCCACCTGCTCGGTGGCGGGTTCACGAACGTCACGTACTACGAGGACGTGCGCGTGCCGGCGTCGTCGCTCGTCGGCAAGGAGAACGAGGGCTGGAAGATGATCACGAACCAGCTCAATCACGAGCGGGTCGCGCTCGCCCCTGCGGGCATGATCGACCGGCACCTCCAGGCCGTCCTGCGCTGGGCGAAGGAGACGCGCGACGCCGACGGCCGGCGCGTCATCGACCGGGAGTGGGTGCGGATCGCGCTGGCACGTGTGCACGCCCACGTCGATGCGCTCAAGCTCGCCAACTGGCAGGTCGCGTCGGCCCTCACCGACGGCGACCTCAACCCCGCCGACGCGTCGGCGATGAAGGTGTTCGGCACCGAGCTCAGGGTGAGCGCGCTGCGCGCCCTGATGGACGTCGTCGGTCAGTCAGCCTCGCTGCGCGGCGACGCCGCCGGCGCCGCGCTGCACGGTCAGCTCGAAGCCGCGTACCGCCAAGCCCCGGTGGGAACTTTCGGCGGCGGTGTGAACGAGGTGCAGCGGGAGATCATCGCCCTCGCCGGCCTCGGGATGCCGCGGGCGCCGCGCTGACGTCGCCACTCTCGAAGCCGCGCACCATGGCGGCGAGGGCGTCCCGCCAGATGCGCTCGGCGTTCAACGTGTCGAGCATCTGGCCCCGAACCTCCATCGAGGCCAGCCCTTCGGTCAACGCGTGCCAGGCGAGCGTGCGCTCGTGCACGTCCGGGCCGGGGGCGACCCGCTCGACCAGCGCCTGCAGCTGGCCCAACGCGCCGTACGCGACCTGGCCGAACTCCGGGCCGAGCTCCAGGTCGGGGACGAGGCGCAGAAAGACCAGCCGATACAGCGAGGGATGTCGCAGCACGGTGCGGCGCCAGGCGTTCATCGCCGCGTTCACGAGGTCGGCGGCGGGGTCGTCGGTGAGCGGAATGGCATCGGTCGCCGCCTGCAGCTCCTCGAAGAACCGGGTCGCCAGCGCTTCGAGGAGGCCCTGCTTGGAGCCGAAGACGCTGTAGACGGCGCGGGTGGAGGTCCCGACCAGCTCGGCGACGGCAGCGCACCCCCGCCGCATCGGGCCCCTCCTCGTCGATGAGGCGCTCGGCCGCGGCGAGGAGCGCCGCCCGGGTGGTCTCGTCGTGCTCCCTCGGTCTTCCCACGGTTGACAGCGTATCGCAACGTCGTTACGATACAGCGTAACGAAACTCCGACCGAACGAGGTGATGACCATGGACACGACATTGGTGCTCGGCGGCACCGGGAAGACCGGCCGGCGGGTGGCGGAGCGGCTGCAGGCCCGGGGCATCCCGGTCCGGATCGGGTCACGATCCGGCGAGCCGCCGTTCGACTGGGAGAAGCCCGAGACGTGGGCGCCCGACACTCGAAGGGGATGAGCTCGGCGTACATCTCCTATTACCCGGACATCGCCGTGCCGGGCGCGGCGGACTTGGTGGGCTCCTTCGCCAACCTGGCTGTGAAGGAGGGGGTGCCACGCCTGGTGCTCCTCTCGGGTCGCGGGGAGGAGGAAGCAGAGCACGCCGAGCAGGACGGTGCGCGACTCCGGCGCCGACCTCACGATCGTGCGCGTCGACCTGGTTCATGCAGAACTTCAGCGAGGACTACATGGTCGACTACGTCCTGGCCGGCGAGATCGCGCTGCCGGGCGGCGAGACGCCCGAGCCGTTCGTCGACGCCGACGACATCGCCGACGTCGCCGTTGCCGCGCTGACCGACGACAAGCACATGGGCGAGCTCTACGAGCTCACCGGCCCCCGGCCGCTGACCTTCACCGACGTTGCCGACGAGATCAGCACGGCGACCGGCCGTGACATCCGGTACGTGCCGGTCTCGATCGAGGAGTTCGCGGCGGCAGCCGTCGAGCAGGGCATGCCGGCCGAAGCCATCGACTTGCTCACGTACTTGTTCGGCGAGGTCCTCGACGGGCGCAACTCGCACACGATGGACGGCGTCCAGCGGGCGCTCGGGCGTGAGCCGCGTGACTTCCGCGAGTTCGCCCGGGACGCGGCGGCGGCTGGTGTCTGGGACGCGCCCGTTCCGGAGCCGCAGCGATGAACGGCCGGTACGGCCGGGCCCTGACCGTCGTCGTGACGGTCGGGTCCGGCCTCGCCGCCGGGCGTGTATCTGGTCGAACGTGTATCTCGACTATCGAGACTGCCCTGGTGAACGGCATGGAACACACGTGCCGGACGTTGTCTGGCGTTCCTCGCTGCTGCGATTCTCTTCGCCGTGGCTCTAATCAAGTCCCGCCGCTCAGAGGCGACGTCGAAGACGACGCGTCCCGTCGGCGAGCTCGCGGGCGCAGCCGAACTCGCGGGAAGTGGGGTACCGCGATGATCGACGGTTTCCTGTTCGTGCTCACGCTCGTCACCGCGCTCGCCTGCGGGCTGGTGGCGGGGTTCTTCTTCGCCTTCTCCACGACCGTGATGAAGGCGCTCGCGCGAGTGCCCGAGCGCAGCAAGGCTTGGCCGCCATGCAGTCCATCAACGTCGTGGTGATCAACCCGCTGGTGATGATGGCGTTGTTCGGGACCGGTGTTGGCGTGCGCGGTCCTCGTGGTCGCGGCGTTCGTGGAGTGGGGCGAGGCGTACGCGGTCTACCTGCTCCTCGGCGGTTTGCTCTACATCGCCGGCGTGGTCGTCCTGACGATCGCGTACCACGTGCCCCGCAACGACGCGATGGCACGCCCTGGATCCGGACGGACGCCGACGCCGCGAGCCACTGGGACGCGCTACGTCAGGACGTGGACGGCATGGAACCACGTGCGAACCGTCGCGCCGCTCGCATCCGCGACCTGCTCACCATCGCGCTGCGTGTGAGCTGACCGGATCGGCGGTCTACCGGCCTTCGCATCAGGCCGTACATGTCGAGCGAGCGCTGCTCGATCGTCGCCTCGCTCGAGCCGTCGGCGTAGGCGGGGGACACGAGGGGCGCCGCGTGCTCGACCCGGACGAGCACGACCGAGTTCACGCGACTCACATCGCTGCCGCGCTCCGTCTCGTACCAGTGCACGACGTCCTCGAAGACGGAGCCGTCCCGGTGCACCTCGGCCGGGCCCTTGAACCGGTAGCCCTTCCGCCGGATCGGATCGACGACGTTCACCTCGACGACGCGGTTGCCCGCCTCGATGTTCGCCACCGTGCCGGGCGAGAAGAGGTCCAGGAACACGAGGTGGTCGTCGTCCCAGACCGCGGTCGTGCCCTTCGGCGACAGGTTGGGCGTGCCGTCGGGGCAGACCGTCGCGACGTAGCCCAGTCGCTGCTCTCGCACGACCCGCTTCATGTCGTCGTCGAGCACTGCGCGCATCGTCCCCGGGTCGGCCCGTCGCAGGCAAAGCGGGCGGCGAGGCTTGACATGGTTGCCTATCTGGAGAACTATTACCGCCATGGCAACGGATACCGGCGACGACCTGACGCCCGTGCTGCAGGCGCTGGCGGAGCCCACCCGGCTCGGGGTCGTGCAGCTCCTGAGCTCGGGGCCCCGGCGGGCGGGAGAGCTCGCCGACGCGTTCGACATGTCGGCGCCGACGATGAGCAAGCACCTGCGGGTGCTGCTCCGCGCCGGCGTCGTCGCCGACGAGCGCCCGCGGGAGGACGCCCGGGCCCGCGTGTTCCGGATCCGGCCCGAGTCGGTGGTCGGGCTGCGGGCGTGGCTCGATCAACTCCAAGCGCTCTGGGACGAGCAGCTGCGCTCGTTCAAGCGACACGTCGAGGGGGAGCGATGACGGACGCGCAAACGGTCTCGTCGGAAGTCGAGGTGCGGGTTGACGCGGCCACCGCGTTCAAGGCGTTCACCGAGGAGATGGACCTCTGGTGGGTGCGCGGTCCGATCAACTTCTGGAGCGACGGCGGGCAGAGTGGTCGAGGTGCGGTGCGAGCCCGGCGTGGGTGGCCGGATCATGGAGGTGCTCGACGACCCGTCGGCGGGCGAGGTTCTCGAACGGGCGCGCATCACGAGGTGGGAGCCCGGCGCGCTGCTGGCGTTCGCCAGCAGTCTCGACGACGTGCAGACCGAGGTCAGCTTCGCGCCGACCGAGCAGGGGACGCGCGTGACGGTCGAGCACGTCATCCCGTCCGGCGGGGCCGACAAGGGCGGCACGGCGTGGAGTCGTGTGGTCCCGAACTGGTTCGCCGCCTGGTGCGCGAAGCGGGAGCGCGTGCCGCACGAGCAGATCGACATCGCCCGGTTGTCGCTCGGCATTTACTACGCACGTCCGGCGGCAGCCGCGCGATGGCTCGCCGACGTCTTCGACTTCGAGCCGGAGGGCGACCTCCCCGAGGGACCGGACCCACTTCCCGAAGGCGAGTACGGGCACCCGTGGATCGAGTTCCGGATCGGCAACGCGATCCTGAACGTCTTCAAGCTCGACGGCGAACGGAGCGGCGAAGTCCGGACACACGTGCCGTGGGTGTACGTCGACGACCTCGAAGCGCATTACGCGCGCGCCAAGGGGAAGGGAGCGACGATCGTCGAGGAGCTCCATGCGTACCCGGGCTCGACCGTCTATGTTGCCGACGACCTCGAAGGGAATCGCTGGACCTTCTCGCAGGCCCGCCCCACGATGCGCTGAGCAACCATGGCCGACGCGACCGACGACACGCGTATCCCGATGCTCCAGCAGCTCATCTTCGGGTTCTTCCCGTCGGCCGTGCTCTCCGTCGCGGTGCGGCTGCGGATCCCCGACCTCGTCGCCGACGGTCCGAAGAGCAGCGACGAGCTCGCGGCGACCACGGACACGCATCCGCCGTCGCTGTACCGCCTGCTCCGCGCCCTGGCGTACCTCGGCATCCTCGAGGAGACCGAGCCCGGCAACTTCGGGCTCACGGACATGGGCGCGCTCCTGCGCAGCGACGACCCGCACTCGATGGCGGCGACGACGCAGCTGTTCTGCGGCGAACACGTTTGGCGGGCGTGGGGCGATCTCATGGCCGGCGTGGAGACGGGAAGACCGAGCCACGAACGGGGCATCGGGTCGGAGCCCTTCGTAGAGTTCGGCGAGAACCCGGAGGGATCGCGGAACTTCAACCGGGCGATGTCCGAGGGCACGCTCCGCGAGGCGCCCGGCATCATCGGGACATACGACTTCACTCAGTTCTCCACGCTGGTGGACGTCGGCGGGGGCGACGGAACGCTGCTCGGGTCGATCCTCGCCGCCACACCCGGTCTGCAAGGGATCTTGTTCGACACCGGTCCCGGGTTGGCGGAATCAGGCGGAGCGCCTCCGCGGCATCGGCGTCGACGACCGCTGTGAGGTCGTGGAGGGTGACTTCTTCGACACGGTCCCCGCCGGAGCCGACGCCTACATCATGAAGAGCGTCATCCACGACTGGGACGACGAGAGTTGCGTGACGATCCTCTCGAACTGTCGTCAGGCGATGAAGGCGGACGGCAAGGTGCTGATCGTGGAGCCCGTCGTGCCCGAAACGGTGAAGCCGTCGTTCGCGCTCCTCGGCGTGATCATGAGCGACCTGAACATGCTCATGAACACGGGCGGTAAGGAGCGCACCGAGGAGGAGTTCGCCGTCGCTCCTTCGTGCGGCCGACCTGGAGCTCACCGGCGTCAGTCGCGTCCCGAAGCCGTCCACCCTGAGCGTGATCGAGGGCGTCGTCGCGAGTTAGCCGGCTTCTCGGGTCGCGTGCACGACGGTGTTCGTGAACGACACGAGGGTCCGACCGTCTTCGAGGACAGGCTCGAAGCCGGTTGCGGCGCCACCCGCGAGCTCGGTCTCCAACGCCTTCGCCACCGCGTCGCGATCGGCGGCGTCGGTGAGGATCGCGTCGACGGGGATCATGAGCGGCTCCGACGTCTCGCCGTACGCGAGCGGGCCCACCTTGGACCCGGAGGAGCTCGGCCAGCTCCGCCTCGAGCAGGACGCCGGCATGGGAGGGATCGAGGCACCGGTGCAGATCGTCGAAAGCGTCGCGCACCTCCGCGCTCGGGGGCACCATGTCGGCCACGACGACACGGCCACCGTCTTTGCACACCCTCGCCATCTCTGCGACGGCAGCTCCGGGGTCCGCGAAGTGGTGCATCGCGCCCCGGCACATGACCAGGTCGAATGACGCGTCGAGGAACGGGAGCTCGGTGGCGTTCCCTTCCTGGAGGAGCACGTTCGTGATGCCCGCCTCACGCAGGCGGTCGGCGCCGAGCTCGAGCAGTGCGGGCGTCACGTCCACGCCCACGATCTGGCGCACATACGGGGCGGCCTGCTCGGCGGCGTGGGCGGCGCCGCACGCCACGTCGAGGACGATCATGTCCGGGTCGAGCGGCTCCAACCACGCCAGTGCCGACGCCGGGCGCCGGGCGAACGGCGAGTCCTCCCCGACGAAGAGCCCGGCCTGCTTCTCGAACGACCGTCGTACGACGTGGTCGTGCTCGCCGGTGTTCACGGTCGCCTACGAGAACTGCGGGATGACGCGCTCGCCGAGGAGCTCGATCGAGCGCATGACCTTCTCGTGCGGGATCTTGTACGGGTTCACGAGGCACAGCAGCAGGTCGCAGCCGGAGGCCTGGTAGCGCTCCGCCAACTCGACGCACCGGTCCGGGTCGCCGACCACCGCCGCCCCGCTCTCGCGCAGGTACTCGAAGTCGAGGTGGTCGAGCGAGCCGTCCTTGTCGAGCTGGGCCATGTGCTCGGCGTAGCTGTACGTCCCGAGGTCCTTGCCCGCCTGCCAGTCGACGAGCGAGCCGATGTGGCGGACTGCGGTCTTGATGTACCAGGGAAAGGATTCTTCGGCGTCGGCGAACGCCTGCTCGTTGGTGTCGGCGCAGTGGACCATCGTGAACGTGGCGGCGCGGTCGTTGACCTCCTTCCCGACCGGCTTCTTGCACTCGTCGAGGCCCTCGCGGTACATCGCGATCCGCTCGACGAGATCCTCGGGCGGGACGCCGACGGTGAACGAGCACAGCCCGATGCCGTGGCGTCCGATCTCGCGATGCCCGTCGGCGCTGCTCGTCGCGCCCCACAGCGGCGGGTGCGGCTTCTGCAGCGGCTTCGGCTGCACGCGGCGCGGGCCGCCCATGCGCCAGTACTTCCCGTCGGCTTGGTAGTACTCGTTCGTCCACGCGCCGACGATGTGCTCGAGCGCCTCCGACCACATGGCGCGCGTGTCCTGCGGGTCGATGTCGAAGCCCTCGATCTCGGCGCGGGTCGACGAGCGACCGGTGCCGAACTCGACCCGGCCGTCGGAGAGCAGGTCGAGCACCGCCGCCGACTCGGCGCTGCGGATCGGGTGGTTGTAGGGCTTGGGAAGCAGCCGCACGCCGTAGCCGAGGCGCATGGTCGACGTCTTCGCCGCGATCGCGCCGTACAGCACCTCGGGGTTGGAGCAGTGCGAGTACTCCTCGAGGAAGTGGTGCTCGACGGTCCAGAAGGAATGGAAGCCGGCCTGCTCACCGAGCACCGCCTGCTCGAGCGTGTTCTTGTACGCGGCGTGCTCCTTGCCGTCCGTGAACGGCTTCGCGACCGGGATCTCGTAGAACAACGCGAACTTCACGGCTCGGCACCCCCGTCTTGACGACTAGAACACGTTTCAGTGAGCATATCGTCGTGGGTCGCCTGGACGGCAAGGTCGCGTTGGTGACCGGCGCCGCGTCGGGGATCGGCCTCGCGTGCGCCCGCCGGTTCGCCGACGACGGCGCGAAGGTCGTCGGCGTCGACCTGCAACCGGGTCTCGACGGTGACGTGCGCGTGGCCGACGTCGCCGACGAGTCGTCGATCCGTGACGCCGTCGATGCCGTCGTGCGCGATCACGGTCGCCTCGACGTCGTGCTGAACGCGGCCGGCGTCGCCGGCGGCGGGCCGATTCACCTGCTCGAGGCGGCCGAGTGGGAGCGCGTGATTCGGGTGAATCTCACCGGCACGTTCCTCGTGTGCAAGCACGCGCTCACGCACATGGTCGAGCAGAAGTCGGGAAGCCTCGTCAACATCGCCAGCATCGAGGGCGTCGAAGGCACGGAGGGCGGCAGCTCGTACAACGCCGCGAAGGCCGGGGTCGTCCTCCTCACGAAGAACCTCGCCATCGACTACGGCCGCGTCGGCGTGCGCGCCAACTGCATCTGCCCCGGCTTCATCGAGACCCCGATGTTCGAGTCGGTCATGTCGCTCGAAGGCATGCAGCAGGTTCGCGAGCAGTACCGGGAAGCGCACATGCTCGGCCGCTTCGGCCGTCCCGAGGAGATCGCGTCGGCGGCCGCGTTCCTGGCATCCGAGGACGCGTCGTTCGTGACCGGCCACGCGCTCGTCGTCGACGGCGGGTTCACCGCCGGCATGCGCACGGGCGTTCTCGAGCCGCTGGGCCTGTAGGTTGGAGGACTGATGTACATCGGCTACAGCGAAGAGCAGGAGCAGCTGCGGCGCGAGCTCCGCGCCTACTACGACAAGCTGCTGACGCCCGAGGTCGAGGAAGGCCTCGCCCGCGGGCACGGCATCGGCCCGGTCAACCGCGAGGTCGTCCGCCAGATGGGCGAGGACGGCTGGCTCGGCATCGGCTGGCCCAAGGAGTACGGCGGCCAGGGTCGCTCGGCCATCGAGCAGTTCATCTTCTTCGACGAGTCGATGCGGGCCGGCGCTCCCGTCCCGATGCTCACGATCAACACCGTCGGCCCGACGATCATGGACTTCGGCACCGACGAGCAGAAGGCCGAGTTCCTGCCCAAGATCCTGAAGGGCGAGATCCACTTCTGCATCGGCTACACGGAGCCCGGCGCCGGCACCGACCTCGCCGCGCTCACCACGAAGGCCGTGCGCGACGGCGACGAGTACGTCATCAACGGCCAGAAGATGTTCACGAGCCTCGCCGGCGACGCCGACTACTGCTGGCTCGCCGTCCGCACCGACCCGGAGGCGAAGAAGCACAAGGGCATCTCGATGTTCGTCGTCCCGATGGACACGCCCGGCATCAAGCTCATGCCGATGGACCTCATGAGCGACCACGACATCAACCAGGTCTTCTACGACGACGTGCGCGTCCCCGCGATCGGCGCTCGTCGGCGGCGAGAACAACGGCTGGGGCCTGATCACGAACCAGCTGAACCACGAGCGCGTCACGCTGTGCTCGTCCGGGATCATCGAGCGCGCGCTCACCGACACACGCCGGTGGGCGCAGGAGACCAAGCTCGCCGACGGCCGGCGCGTCATCGACCAGGAGTGGGTGCAGGTGCACCTGGCCCGCGTCCACGCCCGGCTCGAGTTCCTGCGCCTCGTCAACTGGAAGGTGGCGTGGGACGCGACGCAGAAGCGCCTCGACGTCGCCGACGCGTCGACGATCAAGGTGTTCGGCACCGAGTTCTACCTCGAGGCGTTCCGCCTGATGTTCGAGGTGATCGGTCAGCCCGGGTATCTCAAGCAGGACGTCGCCCGACTCGGTGCTGAAGTCGCGCCTCGAGCGGTATTACCGCAGCCTGATCATCCTGACGTTCGGCGGCGGCGTGAACGAGGTGCAGCGCGACCTGATCGCCGTGTTCGGCCTCGGCATGCCGATGGCGAAGCGCTAGCGGGGAGCAGATGGACTTCGCACTCACCGAAGAGCAGGAGGCGACGCGCGACCTCGCGCACCAGATCCTCACGGACCGCGAGACCCACGAGCACCTCAAGGAGATCGAAGCCGGCGGCGACGGGTTCGACCGCGAGACCTGGGCCGAGCTCGCCAAGGCCGGCCTGCTCGGCATCGCGCTGCCGGAGGACGCCGGCGGGAGCGGGCTCGGGTTCGTCGCCCTGTGCCGGCTGCTCGAGGAGGTCGGCCGCACCGTCGCGCCGGTCCCGGTGCTGCCGACGGTCGTGCTGGGCGCGCTGCCGATCGCGCAGTTCGGCACCGACGCCCAGAAGCAGCAGTACCTGCCGGCGTCGTCGCCGGCGACACGGTGCTCACGGCGGCGCTGGTCGAGCCGGGGAGCGACGCGCTCCACCCGACCACGACCGCCCGCGCCGACGGCGACGGCTGGCGGCTCGACGGCGTGAAGACGTGCGTCCCCGCCGGGCTCGTCGCCGACCGCGTGCTGGTGCCGGCCGCGGCCGGCGACGACGGACCATCGTCGTCCTGATCGTGGACCCGAGCGCGAGCGGCGTGACGCGCGAGCGCCAGGACACGACATCCGGCATCCCGCAGGCGCGGCTCGAGCTCGACGGCGTGCACGTCGCCGCAAGCGACGTGCTCGGCGATCCCGGTTCGGGCGCCGCGATCGTCGAGTGGATCGTCGAGCGCGCCACCGCCGCGCATGTGCGCGATCGCAACCGGCGTGTGCGAGCAGGCGCTGAAGATGACCGCCGAGTACACGAAGACGCGCGAGCAGTTCGAGCGGCCCATCGCCACGTTCCAGGCCGTCGGCCAGCGCGCCGCCGACGCCTACATCGACACCGAGGCCATCCGGCTCACCGCCCTCCAGGCCGCGTGGCGACTCGAGGAGGGACTGCCGGCGACGGCCGAGGTCGCGGTGGCGAAGTTCTGGGCCGCCGACGGCGGCCAGCGCGTCGTGCACGCCGCCCAGCACCTGCACGGCGGCATCGGCGTCGACCGCGACTACCCGCTGCACCGGTACTTCCTCTGGGCCAAGGAGCTCGAGCTGACGCTGGGCGGCGCCACGCCGCAGCTGCTCAAGCTGGGCGAGATCCTCGCCGCGGAGCCGGTCTGAGCGGTCCCCGCCAGATCACGGTCGCGCACGACGGCCTGAACATCGCCGCGCTCGACTGGGGCGGCGACGGCACGCCGCTGTTGCTCCTGCATCCCAACGGCTTGTGCGCCGGTTTGTTCGAACCGCTCGCTCTCCGACTCCGCGACGCGTTCCGGCCGGTCGCCGTCGACCTGCGAGGGCACGGCGGCACCGACACCCCGACGGCGCCCGACGGCTTCGGGTTCGCGCTCATGGCCGCCGACGTGCTCGCGGTGCTCGACCACCTCGGGATCGACACGGCCGTCGCGCTCGGCCAGTCGCTCGGCGGCGGCGTCACGGTGCTCGTCGACGAGCTCCGGCCCGGCCTCTTACGACGGCTGCTGCTCTGCGAGCCGGTCGCGTTCTCGCCCGACGCGCATGGCCAGCCGCCCGCGCGGGGAGGGGCCCGGCGACGGCGGCAACTTCATGTCGCAGATCGCCCGCAAGCGCCGCGCCGTGTGGCCCGACCGCGACGACGGTGCTCGCCTCGTACCGGAGCCGCCCCCCGTTCGACGTGCTCGCGCCCGAATCGCTCGCCGCCTACGTGCGCTGGGGCTTCGTCGACCGGGCCGACGGGCAGGTCGAGCTGGCGTGCCCGCCCGAGGTCGAGGCCACGATCTTCGAGGTGTCGGGCGAGCCTCCGGGCGCGCCGGCGGCCTGGCGCCATCTCGACGGCTTGACCGCGCCGGCGACCGTCGCCCGCGGCGACGACAGCGATCTGCCCGGCGACTGGTTCGCGATCCAAGCGGCGCGCGCCCGCGGCGAGCTGGTCACGCTGCCGGGCGGCCACTTCTTCCTGCAGGAGGACACGGCCCGCGCCGAGCGCCTCGTGCGTGACCACCTGGGGGGTTGACCTCGAGCCTGGACAAGTTTTATTGTCCAGGCAAGGATCCCCTCCTAGGGAGCACGCCGTGGCCCAGCCGGTGCACGTGGTCGAGGACATCGAAGCCCTGCAGGTGCTCGGGCATCCGTTGCGGGTGCGGATCCTCGAGGCGTTGCGGGAGCCGGGGTCGGCGGCGACCGTCGCCCGCGAGGTGGGCGAGACCCGCCAGAAGGTCAACTACCACCTGAAGGAGCTGGAGCGGGTGGGCCTGGTCGAGCCGGTCGGCGAGCGGCGCGCCGGCAACTTCATCGAGACGCTCTACGAGGCCGCCGGCCGCAGCTTCCTCGTCTCGCCGCAGGTCGCGTGGTCCGACCCGCGCCGCGTCGACGTGCTCCGCGCAGCAGCACTCGCTGGAGAAGCTGGTGATGGTGGGCGCGCGGCTGCAGCGGGACGCGATCTCGCTGCTCGACCGGGCCGCCTTCGACGGGGAGCAGATCGCCAGCGCCGCGGTCGAGGTCGACGTCCACTTCGCCGACGAGAAGGAACGCGCCGCGTTCCTCGACGAGTACCTGAAGACGGTCCAAGAGCTGTGCGATCGGTACGGCAGCCGTGACGGCTTGCCGTACCGCGTCGTGCTGGCCGCGCATCCGCCTGCCGAAACGACAACGGAAGGGCAGCGCCATGAGCAGCGACTACGAGAAGACGCTTCTCGGTCCGGGTGCCGCCGGAGCGGGCGTTCCGGGCGTTCACCGACCCGAACGAGCTCGAGCAGTGGTTCACCCCGAAGTTCGACGCCGACGCCGAAGAGGGCGCGCCGGGCGTGAAGGCCGACGCCGAGAGCCCGGGCGGCGACGTGCACTTCGAGGTCACCCAGATCAAGGACGACGAGCTGCTGTGCTACCGGCAGTGGGCGGCGGATCCGGACACGGGCATCGACGTGACCGTCGTGTTCGAGCCCGTCGAGGGCGGCACGAAGATCACCGTCACGCACGCCGGCTTCGGCGGTGATTCGATTCTCAAGAGCGACTCGGTCCGCAACGGGATGTTCGAGAACTACGCCGACCTCACGCTGTACCTCGACCACGGCGTCAGCTACCCGCGCCATCGCGACATCACACACCGACGCGTGGCTGGGCGCGATGTTCCTCGACGCGGGCGCCGGCGCCGAGGTAGCCGACGTCGATGCCGGGCGGGTTCGCCGACCAGGTCGGCCTGCAGCCGGGCGACATCCTGTTGCAGCTCGGTTCCGGTGCCGTGTTCGGGAACCGCGAGGTGATGTTCTTCCTCCGCGAGCACGGCGTCGGCGACGAGGTCGAGGCGGTGTGGGCGCACGACGGGACCGTCCACCGCGGCGCCGGGACGGCTCACCCAGCGCGACCTCGAGGCCTTCGCCCACAACGCCTGAGCTACTCGGGCAGCTGCACCTCGACCGCGTCGCCGAGAGCTAGTCGGGGAGGAGCACCTCCACCGATCCGTCACGAACCCGCGCCGGGTAGGTCGCCACCGGGCGCATCGCCGGAGGTGTCGTCGGCGCGCCGTCACGCACGTCGAAGCGTGACCCGTGGCGCGGGCACTCGAGGAGGTGTCCGCGGAGCCGGCCCTCACCGAGCGGGCCGCGATCGTGCGTGCACGTGTCGGCGATCGCATACACGTCGCCGCCGACGTTGCACACGAGGACGGCGTGGCCGTCGATCACGCAGCGGCGCGACCGCCCGGGAGGGACCTCGCCGACGGCTATCGCGAACCGGTACGCGGCGTCCGCGTCACCCACCGAACAGGTACTCGTCGAGCACGCGGTGGAAGTGGCGGATGCGCCGCTCCTGGTGGGCGAGGTACAGGCCCGTCGTAGCCACGCGACCGCATGCCCGCCTGCACCGGCGGCGCGGCGGCGGCGTCCTGCTGCAGATGCGAGGTGCAGCTTCTGCTCGGTGCCGTCGCCGAACACGCAGTCGATCCGGTCGGGACGCGGCGGCGGGTCCACGCCGTCCGGGAGCCGGACGTAGGTCTGGAACTCCCAGAACATGCGCTCCGGGATCGGTCGGGTGCGGACGATGGCGGAAGAACCAGAAGTGGTCGGCGGAGATGTTCAGCGTGATGTTCGGGAAGATGAAGTAGTGGAAGTCGTCGGTGAGCTGCTCGTCGCTGAGCGCGTCGTAGGCGAGCCCGTTGCGCCGGCCTCGCTCGCGCTTGGCCTCGAACAGCGCCGGGCGCACCTCGTCGAGCCGGCCGTCGAACTGGCCGGCGTCGAGACCGGCGCCCTCCATGATCACGCGCATCATCGCCGTGACCTGGTTTCGGTCCCGGTAGCCCTCGCGTCGGGCGAGCTCGTCGGTCCAGCGCGGGCTCGGGTACCCGACGCGGAAGAGGAACCGGCTGTGGTTCCCGAGGATGTCGATCGGGCAGTCGACGTCGTCGGTGAACGAGAGCAGCTCGGGATGGATCCCTTGCACGTGGTACACCTCGTTGAAGGCGTCGACCCCGACCTTCCAGTTGCACTCCCAGAGCATGCTGATGTCCTCGACGAGGTGGTACTGCCCGCCGAAGTCGTACGGGTCGAGATGCTCGGGCAGCGGCCCGAGGAAGTCGCGTAGGGGTGCGGCGTTCGGGTCCATGTTCACGAACACCCACCCGTTCCACGTCCTCGCACGGCAGGTCGGCGAGGCAGACGCCGTCCGTCGGGTCGCCCTGCGGGAAGTCGTCGGCGTCCGGCGCCCACGTGACCCGTCCGTCGAGCCCGTACGTCCACAAGTGGTACGGACACTGCAGCTCCGACGCGTGCCCGGCGCCCGCCTCGCGTAGGCGCCGTCCTCGGTGCTGGCACGTGTTGTAGAACGCGCGCACGTGGTCGGGCTCGGACCGTACGACGATGATCGACTCGGGGCCGAGCTCGAACGCGTAGTAGTCGCCGACGTCGGGGATATCGGACAGCGGGCACGCGAGGTTCCAAACCTGGGTCCACAGTCGGTCCCATTCGAGCGCCATGAACTCGGGCGTCAGATAGCGCTCTTTGGGGATCAGTCCGGTGCCGAGGTCGGGCTCGGGAAGCTTCCCGGTCGGTGTGCGGTGGGGCGTGTCGACGGCCATGGGCACGAATCGTAACCACGCACGTCCGTAGAATGTCCCGCCATCAACATCCTCATGGTGTGCAGCGGTAACGCATGTCGCTCGCCGATGGCGGCGGCGATCCTGCAGCAGCGGCTCGCCGAGCGCGGGATCGACGCGCGCGTCACGTCGGCCGGAACCATGCCGTGGAGCTCGGGCGCCACCGGCCCCGCAGTCGCCGTCATGCGCGAGCACGGGCTCGATATCTCCGGACACGAGAACCGGCAAGTGACGCGCGAGCTCGTGGAAGAAGCGGACCTCGTGCTCGGAATGACCCGCGACCACGTGTCGATCGCGACGGCACGAAGCCCGGGCGCTAGGAGACGCACGTTTCTCGTCGGTGAGCTGGCGCGGCTGGGCGCCGACGTCGGTCCACGCTCCGCCTCCGAGCCGGTGGCGCTCTGGGCCGAACGGGCCGCGGCGGCCCGTCCGCTCCGCCGTCCGTTGGGTCGAGCGGTCGACGAGATCGCGGATCCGGTCGGCGAGCCCATTGACGTCTACCGGCGCACGGCGGCGCAGCTCGACGACCGGCTCACCGAGATCGCCGCGTTGCTGGCAGGCGTGCCTACGCTGGCTTGATGGCCGTCGAGCTCGATCTCGGTGCACTGACGCCCAACCAGGCGGCGCGGCGTCAACGCGTCATCGACGCCGCGATGAAGCTGGCGGCGGACGGCGGGTACGACGCGGTGCAGATGCGCGACGTGGCCGGCGAGGCCGGTGTGGCGCTCGGGACGATCTACCGGTACTTCGCGTCGAAGGACCATCTGCTGGCGGCGTGCCAGGTCGAGTTCGCGCGCGCCGAGCAGCGCCGCCTCGAGCTCCGCCCGACGCAGGGTGACACGCCCGCGGACCGCGTCGTCGACGTGCTGCGCCGCGCCACCCGTGCCCAGGAGCGGCAGCCGCAGCTCACCGCGGCCATGGTCACGGCGATCTCGTCGCCCGACCCCGCCGTCTCCGGCTGTCAGCGCGAGGTGACCGCGGTCATGGCCGGGGTGCTCGCCGGGCCGATGGGCGACATCGACCCGAAGCTGAAAGCCGAGATCACCCGCGCCCTCTCGCACGTGTGGTTCTCGGCGCTGCTGGGATGGGTGAACGGATGGACGAACGTCGGCGCCGTCGGCGACGAGCTCGAGTCGGCCGCCCGCCTGCTGCTGCGCGACATCTAGATGCACAGAGAGATAGAGAGATAGAGAAAGAGAAGGGAACGCGCCCAGGTGGCCGCGGTTGTAGAACCGGTTCTAGTCTGGGTGTGACACGGATCCAGGAGGACGTCCATGCGCGAGCACCAGCGGCTGTTCATCGGGGGCGAGTGGGTCGAGCCGGCCGGCACCGACACCATCGACGTGATCTCGCCCGCACACCGAGGAGGTCGTGGGCCGGGTCCCGGAAGGCACCGCGGCCGACATCGACCGCGCCGTCGCCGCCGCCCGCGACGCGTTCGACGACGGCGAGTGGCCGCGACTGTCGCCCGAGGAGCGCATCGCCGCCGTCCAGAAGTTCAGCGAGCGTCTACGCCGCGCGCATGATGGACATGGCCGCAGGTCATCACCGACGGAGATGGGCTCGCCGATCACGTTCTCGAAGCTCGCCCAGTCGCCGGCGCCGTGGATGATGCTCAACACCTTCATCCAGGTCGCGGGCGAGTACCCGACTGGGAGGAGGAGCGGCACGGGTGTGCTCGGCAGCGCCGTCATCGTGCGCCGCGAGCCGGTCGGCGTCGTCGGCGCCATCGTGCCGTGGAACGTGCCGCAGTTCGTCACGATGTCGAAGCTCGCGCCGGCGCTGCTCGCCGGGTGCACGATCGTCATCAAGCCGTCGCCCGAGACGCCGCTCGACGCGTATCCTCATGGCCGAGCATCCTCGACGAGGCCGGCATCCCGAAGGGCGTCGTGAGCGTCATCCCCGCCGGCCGCGAGGTCGGCGAGCACCTCGTGCGCCACCCGGGCGTCGACAAGATCGCGTTCACCGGCTCGACCGCCGCCGGCCGCACGCATCGCGTCCATCTGCGGCGAGCAGCTCAAGCGGGTGAGCCTCGAGCTGGGCGGCAAGTCGGCCGCGATCATCCTCGACGACGCCGACCTCGCCGCCACGATCGAGGGCCTCAAGTTCGCGTCGCTCATGAACAACGGCCAGGCCTGCGTGGCCCAGACCCGCATCCTCGCCAGCCGCGAGCGACTACGACGAGGTCGTCGACGCCCTGGCCGAGATGGTCGGGCGGCATGACCGTCGGCGACCCGCACGACCCGGCGACCGAGATCGGCCCGCTCGTCGCCGAGCGCCAGCAGGAGCGGGTCGAGAAGTACATCGCGCTCGGCCAGGAGGAGGGCGCCCGGGTCGTCGTCGGCGGCAACGGCCGCCCGACCGGCATCGAGAAGGGCTGGTACGTGCAGCCCACCGTGTTCGCCGACGTCGACAACTCGATGCGCATCGCCCAGGAGGAGATCTTCGGGCCCGGTGCTCGCGGTCATCCCCTACGACGACGTCGACGACGCCGTGCGCATCGCCAACGACAGCGAGTACGGCCTGGCCGGCTCGGTGTGGACCGGCGACATCGACCAGGGCCTGGACATCGCCCGCCGCGTCCGCACCGGCACCTACGGCGTGAACCAGTACACGATGGACTTCGTCGCCCCGTTCGGCGGCTACAAGGCATCGGGCATCGGCCGCGAGTTCGGCGAGGAGGGCCTCGAGCACTACCTCGAGCTGAAGTCGATCGTCCCGCCCGCGGGTGCCTGAGGGCGACGCCCCGGAGGATCCTGCCGCCGCGTTCCGGGCCCGGGCGCGGTCGTTCCTCGAGGCGCACGCGCGCCCTCGGCGTGCCGGAGAAGACGACTTCGCGCGCTTCCGGTTCCTCGGAGACCCGAGCCCCGAGGCCGACGCCGAGCACGTGCGCAAGTGCAAGCAGTGGCAGCGCACGTTGTTCGACGAGGGCTGGGCCGGGATCGCGTGGCCGGAGGAATACGGCGGGCTGGGCGGCACTCCCGTCGAGGCGCGCATCTTCGCTCAGGAGCAGGCGCGCTTCGACGTCGACGCCGGCGCGTTCGCCGTCGGCATCGGGATGGTCGGGCCGACGCTGATCGCGCACGGCACCGAGGCGCAGAAGCGGCGGTACCTGCCGGCACTGCTGCGCGGCGACGAGGTGTGGTGCCAGCTGTTCAGCGAGCCGGGCGCCGGCTCCGATCTCGCCGGGCTGCGCACCCGCGCCGTGCGCGACGGCGACGAATGGGTCGTCGACGGGCAGAAGGTCTGGAGCTCGGGCGCGCACCACAGCGAGCTCGGCATCTTGCTGGCGCGCACCGATCCGGACGCTGCCGAAGCACAAAGGGATCACGTACTTCGTGCTCGACATGACCTCGCCCGGGATCGAGGTGCGCCCGCTGCGCCAGATCAACGGCGTCGCCCACTTCAACGAGGTGTTCCTGACCGAGGTGCGGATCCCGCACGAGAACGTGGTCGGCGAGGTGAACGGCGGGTGGGGTGTCGCCCAGACGACGCTGGGCGCGGAGCGCGTGCTGATCGGCAGCGGTGGCGCCGTCGCGTTCCGCGATCTTGCACGTCTGGCGAGTGAGCAGCAGCGGACCGGCGACCCGGTCCTGCGTCAGCGGTTGGCCGACGCATACATCCGCTTCCAGATCGTGAAGTACCTCGGGCAGCGGGCGCAGGCGGCACGGCGGAATGGCGCCGCGGTGGGCGCCGAGGCGTCGGTCCTGAAGCTCGCCGTGTCGCAGAATGTGGCGTTGAACGGCGACCTTGCGCTTGCGCTCGAGGGCGCCACTGCGATGCTGCTGCACGGGGACGCGCCGTACGGCGGCTTCTGGCAGCAGCAGTTCCTGAACCAGTGGGGGACCCGCATCGGCGGCGGCACGGAGCAGGTGCAGCGCAACGTGATCGGGGAGCGCGTCCTCGGCTTGCCGCCCGAGCCGCGGCCGGACAAGCGCGTCCCCTTCCGCGAGCTCGCCGGGAGCTGATCGTGGCGGGGGGCGATCGGCCGAGGAGCTTCGCGGACTTGCTCGTCGCGAGGGCCGAGGACGATCACACCGCGATCCTCTTCGAGGACGAGACGATCTCGTACCGCGCGTTCATCGCCGAAGCGGCGCGGCGGGCGGCGCTGTTGCGTGACGCGCGCCGGGACGGGCCGTTCCACGTCGGCGTGCTGCTCGAGAACGTCCCCGAGTACCTGTACTGGATCGGCGGGGCGGCGCTCGCGGGCGCGGCCGTCGTCGGCATCAACCCGACCCGCCGCGGTGCCGAGCTCGCGCACGACGTGCGCCACACCGACTGCCAGCTGGTGGTGTCCGACGAGGCCGGCGCCGCCACGCTGGCGGGGCTCGACCTCGGCATTCCGCCGGATGCGATGCTCACGGTCGGGTCCGGCGCGTACGACGCGCGGTTGCGTGAGTACGACGGCGCGCCGTTGCCGTCGACGCTGCCGGCTCCCGACGCCCGGCTGCTGCTGCTCTTCACGTCGGGCTCGACGAGTGCGCCGAAGGCGGTCGTCTGCAGCTCGGGTCGTCTGGCGGGAGCAGGGCTGACGACGATCAAGATGTTCGAGGTCGACCGCGACAGCGTCCTGTACGAGTCGATGCCGCTGTTCCACGGCAATGCGCTCATGGCCAATGTCACGACGGCGGTCACCGCCGGCGCGACGATCGCGCTGCGACGCCGGTTCTCGGCGTCCGGGTTCCTGCCCGACGTGCGGCGGTACGGCGCGACGTACTTCAACTACGTGGGACGTGCCTTGTCGTATGTGCTCGCGGTGCCGGAGACGCCCGACGACCACGACAACCGCCTGCGGCTCGGGTTCGGGACCGAGGCGTCGGCGCTCGACCGCCAGCGTTTCGAGGCGCGCTTCGGCTGCAAGCTCATCGAGAACTACGGCTCCAGCGAGGGCGTCATCGCCATCGTGCGGCTACCGGGATGTCCCGAGCAGGCGCTCGGGAAGCCGCGGCCGGGCGAGGGCGCGGATGTCGTCGTCATGGACCCGGACACGGGCAAGGAATGCGCGGCCGCCGTCTTCGACGAGAACGGTCGGCTCGTGAACGGTGACGAGGCGATCGGCGAGCTCGTGCGCCGCGACGCCGGCGCCCGGTTCGAGGGCTACTACAACAACGAGGACGCGACCGCCGAACGAGTGCGCGACGGCTGGTACTGGAGCGGCGATCTCGCGTACCGGGATGCCGACGGGTGGTTCTACTTCGCCGGGCGCAGCGCCGACCGGCTGCGCGTCGACAGCGAGAACTTCGCCGCCGCGCCGATCGAGGGGATCCTGTCGCGCCTGCCCGGTGTGGTGATGGTCGCCGTGTACCCGGTTCCCGATGCGCGCACCGGCGACCAGGTGATGGCCGCCTTGGAGCTCGGACCGGGGGTGGAGTTCGATGCGGGCGCGTTCGCCGAGTTCCTCGCGGCCCAGCCGGACCTCGGGACGAAGTGGGCGCCGCGTTATGTGCGCATCGTCGAGCACATGCCCCTGACCGCGAACAACAAGGTGAACAAGCAGCCGCTGCGCGTCTGCTCGGTGGCAGACGAGCGACGCGGTGTGGGTGCGCCGCGAGAAGGACGGGCCGTACGAGCGGCTGGCCGCGGCTGACGTCGACGCGCTGCGGGCGGAGTTCGACGCCCACGGCCGGACGAGCGTGCTCGACGCTTGACAGGCGAACATACGTTCGGTAAGCTGCATCCAGCTTCCCCGGTCGGTGTCCACCCCGAGGGGGAAGCGTGTTCGCGCAGGTGCTCGGCGAGCTCGAGGAGATTTCTCTCCAGCTGAATCCGGTCGCGCTCGATGGTCGACAGGCGGCGGCGCTGTTCGATGACGCCGCACGCGCGGAGCGCTTGTGTGCTGCGATCAAGTCACGCCTGGCGCGCCGCGTCGAGGAGACCAGGGTGTGGCGCGAGAGCGGGCATCGCAGCGCCGCGCACTGGGTCGCGGAGGCCACGGGGGAGACGGTCGGCGCGGCGTCTCGCACGCTCGAGACGGCGCGGGCGCTCGACGCATTGCCGGCGACGGACGACGCGTTCCGATCCGGACGGCTCTCGGAGACGCAGGCGGCTGAGGTGGCGGGCGCAGCTGCAGCGGAACCGCGACGCCGAGACCGAGCTGCTCGAGGCCGCCGGCTCGACAAGCGTCAAGGGTCTCCGGGACCGATGCCGGCAGGTGCGCGCCGGGGCCGAAGCCGACGATCAGGCGTGGGCGCGCCGGCTGCACGTGAACCGCCGGGCGCACGAGTGGACGGATCCCGACGGGATGTACCGGATGGAGGCGCGTTTGCCGCCGGACGCCGGCGCCCGGTTCAGCTCGGCGTGGAAGGCGCACATCGACCGCATCTTCTGCGACGCCCGTCGTGCCGGGCGGCGCGAGCCGCGGACCGCGTACGCTGCCGACGCGCTCGTTGCGCTGGCGAGCGAGGGGCCGTGCAAGCCGGTCGAGGTCCGGGTCACGGTCGACAGCGCGGCATTGGCGCGCGGACACACGAAGTCGGGTGAGCGCTGCGAGATCACCGGCGTCGGCCCGGTGCCGGTCACGACGGCGCGGTCGTTGCTCGACGACGCCGCGGTCGCTGTGATCACACGAGACGGCGACGACATCACCGCCGTGTCATCCCCGAAGCGCACGATCCCGACCAAGCTGCGTCGGGCCCTCGAGGCCCGCTACCAGACCTGCGCTGTCAGCACGCTGCGCCAACGACCAGTTCCTCGAGATCGACCACATCGTTCCGCTCGAGGATCACGGCCGAACCGAAATCGACAATCTGTGGCGGCTGTGCTCGCACCACCACCGGCTGAAGACCTACGAAGGATGGAAGGTCGTCGGAAGGAACGGCACCCGGGACCTCGTTCCACCCGACGATCCCGATCCACCCGGGCCGCCTTCACTGCTTGTAGGCGTAGACGACGCAGCCTCGTTTGGTGAGCCAGACGGGCGGAGTGACGCGGTCGGCCGCGTCCGGGTGCAGTGAGTGGGACCGGCAGTAGCGGAGTACCGCGTCCCGATCGGGAAGGTGGGTCATGGGCGCGTCCCATCGCTCCACCTGGACCTCTCCGAAGAAGGCGGAGACGATGTCGGGCGCGTCCTCGGCGTCGAACGGCGTGGGCGGGTAGCCGTCGGTCAGCTCGGGGTCGTTGGCCCGACTCGAAGTGCTCGCGACGAAGAGCCCGCCGGGCCGGAGAACGCGGGCCGCCTCGGCGATGGCAGGCGCGGGGTCGGCCAGGTGGTACAGCATCCAGAGGGCGGTGACGGCGCCCGCGCACCGATCGCGCGACGGGCAGGAGCGGATGCGTCGGCGCGGACCTTCGGGTGGGGCGCGTCGGCGAGCTGGGTCGGCGAGAGATCCACGACGATCGACGGCCATCCCGTCGGGAGCAGGCTCTCGAGGTGGCCCTGGCCGCCGCCGATGTCGAGTACCGGCGCGAGGTCTTCACCGACGATCCGGCTGTGCGACGGGTGCGTGGACGTCACCGAAGACTTGGACGCTGCGATCGCAGCTGCGCCACCGCGCGGGATCCGAGTCGTAGTCGGACGGGAGCGCGGGCATTACTCCCCGGCGACGGTCCATTCGATGACCGGCGGGCGGACGGCGGCGCAGCGGGGCATGCCGTCGCCGTGCGTCATCTTGACCGTGCCGACGAGGCTGTGGCCGGCTGACTGGGCGGACCGGAGCACCTCGTCGGGCACGGCGTCGAACATGAGCTTGGCCCGTCGGAACATCTCGAAGTGGTCGGCGTCGTCGACCGTGCCCCAACTCAGGTACAGGAACCGGTCGCCGCGCTTGCCGTGGACGAAGGGGCCGCGCAGGTCGAGGCCGCCGTCCTTCGCGACCGTGTCGACGGTGAGGTTCCATTCGGCGTCGGGTGCGTCGCCGGGGACCAGGTCGACGACGTCCTGGCGACGTTGCACGCCGACGTGCACGTTCTCGTATTCGAGGCCACCCGGACGCGGGTCGCCGCACGTTCGGCCGGGGAGCTCGACGCCGACGATGCGGACCTCCACGGGCCAAGTGTAGATTTAGAACTCGTTCTATGTTCCTCGAGTACACCCCCGAGCAGCAGGCGCTGCGCAAGGAGCTGCGTGAGTACTTCGCGCAGCTGCTGACGCCCGACGTCCGGGCCGAGCTGGGCGAGCCGGGGGAGGGCAGCCCGCTGTTCCGGGACGTCGTCCGCCAGATCGGGCACGCGACGGCTGGCTCGGGATCGGCTGGCCGCAGGAGTACGGCGGTCAGGGGCGGCCGGCGACCGACCAGTTCATCTTCTTCGACGAGGTGCAGCGGGCGGGGGCGCCGTTCCCGTTCGTCACGCTCAACACGGTCGGTCCCACGATCATGCGGTTCGGCAGCGACGAGCAGAAGTCGTTCTTCCTCCCCGGGATCCTCGCCGGTGAGATCAACTTCGCCATCGGCTACACGGAGCCCGAGGCCGGCACCGACCTGGCGTCGCTGCGCACGCGCGCCGTCCTCGACGGCGACGAGTGGGTGATCAACGGCAACAAGGTGTTCACCAGCGGCGCCAACCAGGCCGACTACGTGTGGCTCGCGTGCCGCACCGATCCCGACGCGCCCAAGCACAAGGGCATCTCGATCATCGTCGTGCCGACGGCGTCGGCCGGGTTCAAGTGCACGCCGATCGTCACCGTCGGCGGCAACACGACCACCGCCACGTACTACGACGACGTGCGCGTGCCGAAGGGCAACGTCGTCGGCGACGTCAACGCCGGGTGGCAGCTGATCACGACGCAGCTCAACCACGAGCGCGTCGGGCTCGCCGCCATGGGAGGCCTCGCGCACCGGCTCTGGGACGAGGTCGCCGACTGGTGCCGATCGACCGCCGCAGGCGGGAAAGGGAAGAAGAAGAAGATGATCGACGTGCCGTGGGTGCAGATGGACCTGGCCCGCGCCCACGCCCGGCTCGAGGCGATGAAGCTGCTCAACTGGCGCATGGCCGCCGCCCTCGACGCCGGCGCGCTCAAGCCGGCCGACTCGTCGTCGGTCAAGGTCTACGGCACCGAGACGCTCGTCGACGTGTACCGGACGCTGCTCGGCGTTCTCGGCGCCGCCGGCTACCTGCCGGCGGGCTCACCCGGCGCCGTGCTGCACGGCGACGTCGAGCGCGCCGGACGGGCGGCGCAGATCAACACGTTCGGCGGCGGCGTCAACGAGGTGCAGCGCGAGATCATCGCCAGCGCCGGCCTCGGCATGGCCCGGCGGGCCAGATGACCGCCGCCAGGCGGGAGTAGAGACGGGTGGCGACGACGACCGGCGCGGCCGACACCGACAAGGCGGCGTTCGCCGCCCGGCTGAAGGAGTTCGAGGGCAAAGAGGCCGGCGAGCCCGAGCAGGGCGCCGACCCGGTGAACCAGCCGATGATCCGCCACTGGGTCGAGGCCGTCGGCGACGAGAACCCCGTCTACACGCAGCCGGAGGCGGCGGAGCAGTCCGTGCACGGCGAGATCGTGGCGCCGCCGGTGATGCTCCAGGCCTGGGTCATGCGCGGCGTGCGGCCCCGTCCCACGGGCGGCGGCAACGCCCGCGACGAGCTCATGACACTGCTCGACGACGCCGGGTTCACGTCGGTGGTCGCGACCAACTGCGAGCAGGAGTACCACCGGTACCTGCATCTCGGCGATCACCTGTCGACGACGACGATCATCGAGTCGGTGTCCGACGAGAAGGCGACCGGCCTCGGCGTCGGCCACTTCGTCACGACGCGCGTCGACTACCGGACCGACGACGGCGAGCTCGTCGCCACGATGCGCTTCCGCATCCTCAAGTTCAGGCCCGGGACCGGCCGATCGACGCGCGAAGCTGCGGACGACGAGAGCACGGCGCGGCCGTTGCGACCGCGGCCCGCGCTCACGCAGGACAACGCGTTCTGGTTCGAGGGCGCCCGGCAGCACCGGCTGCTGATCCAGCGGTGCAAGCAGTGCGGCACGCTGCGCCACCCGCCGCGCCCGATGTGCTCCGAGTGCCGGTCCTACGAGTGGGACGTCGTCGACGCGTCCGGACGCGGCACCGTCTACAGCTTCGTGGTGAACCACTACCCGCAGGTGCCGGCGTTCGACTACCCGCTCGCCGTCGGGCTCATCGAGCTCGAAGAGGGCACGCGGCTCGTGGCCAACGTCATCGGCGTCGAGCCGAGCGACATCCAGGTCGGCATGCCGGTCGAGGTCGAGTGGGTCGACCACGACCCCGACCTGAGCCTCCCGGCCTTCCGGCCGAGCCGACCCGGCGGGGACAAGTAATGGACTTCACGTTCTCCGAGGAGCAGGACGCCGTCCGCGATCTGGCGGCGCAGGTCTTCGAGGGGCACGCGACACCGTCGAGCGGGTGAAGGAGGTCGAGCGCAGCGACGAGCGCGTCGACCGCGAGCTGTGGCGCGCCCTCGCCGACGCCGGGCTGCTCGCCATCGCCGTCCCCGAGGAGCACGGCGGCAGCGGTCTCGGCCTCGCCGAGCTCTGCCTGCTCCTCGAGCAGCAGGGACGGCGCGTGGCACCCGTGCCGCTGTGGCCGACGCTCGTGCTCGGCGCGCTGGCCGATCGCCGAGTTCGGTTCGCCCGAGCAGCAGCGGGCATGGCTGCCGGGGGTCGCGAGCGGCGAGGTCGTGCTGACCGCCGCCCTCGCCGAGCCCGGCGCCAACGATCCACTGCGTCCCCAGGTCACCGCGACCCGTGACGGCGACACCTGGCGGCTCGACGGTGAGAAGCCGAGCGTGCCGGCCGCCCACGTCGCCGACCGCGTCCTCGTCCCCGCGTCGACCGGCGACGGCGAGCTCGGCGTGTTCCTCGTCGATCCCGCCGGACCCGGCGTGGAGCGCACCGTCGCCGCCACGACCGACCGGTCGAAGGTCGCGCACCTGGCCTTCGCCGGGGCGCCGGCAGAGCAGCTCGCCGGCCGACGGGCGCCGCGTGCACGGGGTGGATGCTGGATCGCGCGCTCGTCGGGCTGTGCGCGACGCAGGTCGGCGTGGCGGAGGGCGCGCTGCGCATGGCCGCCGACTACACGTCGGAGCGCCAGCAGTTCGGCCGGCCGCTGTCGACGTTCCAGGGCGTCGCGCTCAAGGCCGCCGACGCGTACATCGACACCGAGGCGATGCGGGTCACGCTGTGGCAGGCGGCGTGGCGACTCGACGGCCGGTCTCGACGCCACGCGCGAGGTGATGGTGGCGAAGTGGTGGGCCTCCGAGGGCGGCCAGCGCGTGGTGCACATCACGCCAGCACCTCCACGGCGGGATGGGCGCCGACGTCGACTATCCCGTGCACCGCTACTTCCTGTGGGGCAAGCAGATCGAGGACACGCTGGGCGGCGCGAGCGCGCAGCTCGCCCGGCTCGGCCGAGCGCTCGCGGAGGCACCGGCATGACGACGACGACCAGGAAGTCGCTCCGCTACGACGACGTGAACGTCGGCGACGAGCTGCCGACGCTCGTCATCCCGCTCACGCGCACGCTGATCGTGGCGACCGCGATCGCGTCGCGCGACTACCAGGACGTGCACCACGACCCGGGGCTCGCCCAGGAGCGCGGCTCGCCCGACATCTTCATGAACATCCTCACGACCAACGGCTTCGTCGGCCGCTTCATCACCGACTGGGCCGGGCCCGACGCCGTCCTCAAGAGCGTGAAGATCCGGCTCGGCGCGCCCAACTATCCCGGCGACACCATGACGCATGACCGGGCACGGTCAGCGCCAAGGACGACGGCGTGGTCGAGGTGCAGGTCCGGGGGGCGAACGACCTCGGCGACCACGTGACCGGCACGGTCGCGCTGGAGCTGCCGCGGTGAGTGACCGCAATCAGCTCCGTGACGTGGCGGCCGTCGCCGGCATCGGCGCCACCGAGTTCTCGAAGGAGTCGGGGCGGTCCGAGCTGCGGCTCGCGGTCGAGGCGTGCGAGTCGGCCATCGCCGACGCCGGCCTCGAGCCGGCCGAGATCGACGGGATGGTGACCTACACCCAGGACACCAATCCCGAGATCGAGATCGCCCGCAACCTCGGCATCGGCGAGCTGTCCTTCTTCTCGCCGCATCCACCACGGCGGCGGCGCCGCGTGCGGCACGGTCCAGCAGGCGGCGCTGGCGGTGCACGCGGGCGTCGCCGACTACGTCGTGTGCTACCGGGCGTTCAACGAGCGGTCGGGGCGGCGCTTCGGCGCCGGCGTGCAGGACCGCCCGCCGGCGGCCACCGCCGAGCAGGCGCACTTCGCCTGGTACGCGCCGTTCGGTCTGCTGACGCCGGCGCAGTGGGTGGCGATGTTCGGCACGCGCTACATGCACGAGTACGGCGCGACGAGCGAGGACTTCGGGCGGGTCGCCGTCGCCGACCGCAAGCACGCGGCCACCAACCCGAAGGCGTGGTTCTACGAGAAGCCGATCACGCTCGAGGAGCACCAGGCAGTCGCGCTGGATCGTCGAGCCGCTGCACCTGCTCGACTGCTGCCAGGAGAGCGACGGCGCCCAGGCGATCGTCGTCACGTCCGTCGAGCGGGCGCGTGACCTGCTCGCACCCGCCGGCGGTCATCAACTGCGGCGGCGCAGGGCGCGGGCGAGAACCAGGACATGATGACGAGCTACTACCGGGACGTCGATCACCGGACTGCCGGAGATGGGGCTCGTCGCCCGCCAGCTGTGGAACACGACCGGGCTCGGTCCCGACGACATCCAGACCGCGGTCATCTACGACCACTTCACGCCGCTCGTGCTGCCGCAGCTCGAGGAGTTCGGGTTCTGCGGGCGGGGCGAGGCCAAGGACTTCCTCCGCGACGGCAACGTCGAGCTCGGCGGCCGGCTGCCGATCAACACCCACGGCGGGCAGCTCGGCGAGGCGTACATCCACGGCATGAACGGCATCGCCGAAGGCGTGCGTCAGGTGCGCGGCACGTCGGTGAACCAGGTCGACGACGTCGAGCACGTGCTCGTCACCGCCGGCACCGGCGTTCCCACGAGCGCGCTCGTCCTGGGCGCCGACAACTAAGCCGCCTTCCAGGGCGGAAGGGGCGACGTGACAGCGGGCCGAATTTTGTATACAAAGTTGCCCTCGAAACTGGACATTTCACGCGGCTAGCAATGGGGGGCGCCGTGAACGGACGACGTTGGGTCGTGTTGGTTGGCGCGCTCGGGCTCGTGGGGGCGCTGCTCCCGACGGCGGCGGCCGCCCGGCTCGCAGCAGCAGCCGGCGGGAGGTGAGATCGGGGTCACGGCCGACACGATCCGCATCGCCGTCATCGCCGACGTCGACAACGCCGCCCGGCCGGGGCTGTTCCAAGGCTCGGTGGACGGCGTCAACGCCTTCGCCAAGTTCGTGAACGCCAACGGCGGTCTCGCCGGGGGCCGCAAGGTCCAGGTCGACTTCATCGACTCGAAGCTGAGCGCCGACGAGGCTCGGAACGCGCTGGTGCGGGCGTGCCAGGAGGACTTCGCCATCGTCGGCACGACCTCGCTGTTCATGAACAACATCGAGCCGATGACGAGCTGCGTCGACCAGGCCGGCAAGGCGACCGGGTTGCCGGACGTGCCGGTGTTGCAAACCGAGATCGCGCACCAGTGCTCGCCCATCTCGTTCGCGGTGATCGTCGTCGGGCTCGACTGCGCGACGAAGGACGCGGCGGTGAAGAAGGTCACGGTCCGAACGGGCGCGGGCAAGTACTACACGAAGCGCAACAAGAACCTGCACGGGGTCTTCACCCTCGCCGGCGACCTCAAGTCGACCGTGAACGCCGGGCTCTCCCAGACCGAGGCGTACAAGTCGCTCGGCGTCAAGTCCGACGGCGAGTTCAAGGTGTCCGGCCTCTCGCCGCAGGCGGCGTACACACCGATCGCGCAGGCGATCAAGCAGAACAGCAGCACGTACGTGCTGAACAACGTCGACTACCGGGCCGACGTCCTCCTTCGGAAGGAGGCGCAGGTGCAAGGCGTGAACACGGTCAAGGTCTGGGACTGCGCCCTCCAGTGCTACGACCGGCGCCTCATCGACGAAGGCGGCGATGCCGTCGAGGGCCAGTACGTGACCACGTTCTTCGTGCCGTTCGAGGAGGCGAAGCAGAACAAGTCGGTGAACAACTTCCTGAAGAACGTCGGCGGGATCGAGGAGGCCGACGGCTTCGGCGCCCAGGCGTGGACGGCGGGCCTGTTCTTCCGAGACGTCGTGAACAACGTCGTGAAGGCCGACGGTGAAACCGGCCTGACCCGGGCCCGCTTCCTCGAGGAGGCGGCGAAGGTCCACGACTTCACGGCCGACGGCATGCTCGGACCGACCGACGTCGGCGGCCGCAAGGTCAGCCCCTGCGGCGTGATCCTTCAGGTGAAGAACGGCAAGTTCGTGCGCCTGAGCCCGAAGAAGAAGGGAACGGTCGACTGCTCCGGCGGCACGAAGACCGTGAACGTCAGGTTCGAGTAGCCGATCAGTCTGGGGAAAGCGGCCCGACGTCCGTCAGCTCGATCGCGTTGCCGGACGGGTCGGTGATGAAGGCGGCCCGGACCGGCGTCCCGAAGTCGACCCGCGCCGACGGCTCACCGAGCATCTTCACGCCCGCGGCCCGCATCGACTCGATCGTGGCGTCGAACTCGTCGGTCGGCACGTACAACGCGAAGTGAGGGAAGCCCGGGCCGGCCGACGGCGCTTCGTCCACCACGCCCAGGTGCAGCTGGAGGGTGCCCACCCGTAGCCACAGCCCGGGGAAGCCGAAGTCCGGTCGGGGCAGCACCTCGAAGCCGAGCAGGTCGCAGTAGAAGTCGCGCGCCTCGTCGAGGTCGGTGACCGAGATCGCGACGTGGCTGTAGCCGGAGACGGTTGCGGCCACGGCGTCAGCCTCGAACTCCGGACGAGCCGGGCGGAGAGGTTCGCCATCGCCTGGTCGAACATGTCGCCGATCATCGTCTTGGCCGCCGGGATGGCAGCTTCCATGTCGGCGCCGGGCTCGACGGCGAATGTCCAGCGCACCGTGCTGCTCTCGCCGTCGCCCTCGACCACCCATTCCTCCACCAACGCGTCGATGAGCGAGTCGGCGCTCTCGTCGACGCGGTACGCCCAGCGCGTCGGCTCGTCCCAGGCGAGGATCGTCTCGCGGTACTGGGACTCGCCCATGTGCATCTCACGACGCGACCCGACGCCGTGCGGCGGCGGCGTCTCGTAGCCGCCGCCTTCGTGCCCGGGCCACCACGTCCACGTCGAGGGATCGTCGCTGATCGCGGCGAACACGGTCTCCTTTGATGCGGGGACAACCGCTTCGAACACGAAGCGATGCGGTGCGTTCGTCCAGAAAATCGAGCTCGACCGTGCGCAAGCGATGGGCCATGACGCACAACGTAGACTTTCTCCACTGCCTGTGTGGAAGCCGACTGCGTAGCAGAGAAGAAGGAATCGGGGGCCCTGATGCCGGAGATGCGGTTCAACCACATGGAGCTGACGTTCCCGCGCGGGACGCTCACCACCGAGCTCCGCGAGGAGATCGACGGTTTCTACGGGAGCGTGTTCGGGTGGATCGGAGTCGACGCCGAGGTCGTCGGTCAGCTGTGCCACATCCTCCTGTCCGAGGAGGCGCAGCAGTTCATCCTCCTCGCCGAGAGCGACAAGCCCATCCAGTCGCCGGGTTACGACCACCTCGGCCTCCTGTTCGCGACCCGCGAAGAGGTCGACGAGAAGCTCGAGCAGGTCAAGCGGTATCAGGAGAAGGACGACCGCGTGCGCATCAAGGAGTACGACGACCTCGTGACGGGTGACCTCACAACGCGCGCCTTCTACGTGAAGTACCTGTTGCCGATCTTCTTCGACGTGCAGGCGCTCGAGCGCGGCGGCGAGCCGATCG
This sequence comes from uncultured Actinomycetes bacterium, assembly GCA_963768605.1. Classification (GTDB taxonomy): domain Bacteria; phylum Actinomycetota; class Acidimicrobiia; order IMCC26256; family JACDBD01; genus JALZAA01. The sequence goes on from CAVYIP010000003.1 coordinate 111,739, forward strand.
GCAACGCGATCACGTAGCTCACCCCTTCGGGACGGAGCGGCCCTTCCGGTACTGCTCCTGCCACTCCTTGGGCGGCGGGTCGGCCCGCTTGGCGCCGGCGCCGAACAGGCGCGGGATCTCGGAGGCGAGCTCGGCGGCGGTGAAGCCCCGGTCGTGGCGCTCGGCCTGGGTGTCGACCTCCCACGTGCGCACGTGCTCGACCATCCCGCCCCGGACCTGGAAGCACTGGCCGTTCAGCCAACCGGCCGCCGGCGACGCGAGGTAGCAGACCATCTCGGCGACGTGAACCGGGTCGGTCGGGTCGAACTCCTCCTCCTCGGCCCGGGCGCGGTCGATGCGCCAACCGATGTTGGCCAGCCGGGTGCGCGCCGACGGCATGATCGTGTTGGCCGTGACGCCGTACGGCGCCATCTCCGTCGCCACGGCGTCGGTGAACGCGGCCACGCCCGCCTTGGCGGCGACGTAGTTCGACTGGCCCGCGCCGCCGTACAGGAGCAGCCCCGTCGAGGTGTTGACGAGGCGCCCGTACCCGCCGCGCCCGGCCTTGTGCTCGGCGCGCCACCACCGGCACGCAGGTCGGCGACACCGCGAACGTGCCCCTCAGGTGCACGCGGAGCACGTCGTCCCACTCGGCGTCCTCGAGGTTGAAGACCATGTGCGGACGGCCGATGCCGGCGTTGTTCACGACGATGTCGACGCGCCCCCACGTGTCGAGGGCCGTCTGCACGAGCGCCTCGCCGCCCTCGGGCGTCGAGATGTCGTGCGCGTCGGCGATCGCCTCGCCGCCGGTGTCGGCGATGGCAGCCACCGCCTCGTCGGCCGGCGTCTCGCCCGTCTCGGCGCCGTCGGTCGCGACGCCCACGTCGTTCACGACGACGCGCGCGCCGTACCCGGCGAGCCGCGTCGCCTCGGCGCGGCCGATGCCGCGGCCGGCTCCGGTCACGACCGCGACCTTGCCCTCGAGCATGCGCTCGCTCATCTTCTTCCCCCATCGGGCAGTCCCATCCGGGCTAGGTGGCCTCCAGCACCGGTTGGCGACCGCGGGCGGCGAACTCCGCCCGCAGCGCGTCGACGTCGGCCGGGGTCAGGCGCCGGTACGCGCCTTCCTTCTCCGGTTGCCACCACACCTCGTCGTCGGTCTCCCACCGGTCGCGTCGCAGCACCCGCTTGAGGACCTTGCTCGTCTCGGTGACCGGCAGGGTCGCGGCGATGCGCACGAACCGTGGCGTCCACTTCGTGCCCAGGTCGGGCTGGGAGGCCAGGAACGAGGCGAAGCCTTCCGGATCGAACGTCGTGCCCGGACGGAGCTGCAAGGCAGCCATCACGCGGTCGCCCACGTCCGGGTCGGGCACGGCGTAGACCGCCGCCAGCACCACGTCGGCGTGGCGGGCGAGGATGCGCTCGACGGGGGCGGCGGCGAAGTTCTCGCCGTCGACTCGCAGCCAGTCGTAGTCGCGCCCGGCGAAGTAGAAGTAGCCCTGCTCGTCGCGGTAGGCGAGGTCCCCGGTCCAGTAGATCCCGTCGTGGACACGCGCCGTGTTGGCGTCGTCGTTGTTCCAGTAGCCCTCGAAGCCGGCCGCGCCGAGACGGTTGACGAGCTCGCCGATCGCCTCGTCCGGGTTGAGCAGGCGGCCGTCGGCGTCGAAGCGCGCCGGCGGGCGGTCCTCGCCGGTCTCGGGATCGAGCACGGCCATGCCGTCGGCGCCGCGGCCGAGCGCCCCCGGCGGCATGTCCGCAGTGCGCTGCACGATGGCACCTCCCTCGGTCGATCCGTACGAGTCGATGACGGGGACGCCGAAACGGACGCGAGAAGCGGTCGATGTCGAGGTCGGCGCCCTCGTTCCCGAACACGAGCCGCAGCGGGTTGTCGGCGTCGTCCGGCCGCTCGGGTGTGGCGAGGACGTACGACAACGGCTTGCCGACGTAGTTGAAGTACGTGACGCCGAACTTGCGCACGTCGGGCAGGAACCCGGACGCCGAGAACTTGCGTCGGAGCGCGGTCGTGGCGCCGCCGGCGAGCGCCGGCGCCCACCCGGCCATGAGCGCGTTCGAATGGAACATCGGCATCGCCACGTAGCACACGTCGTTCGGACCGAGCTTCACCATGTCGGCCAGCTTCCGGCCGATCCCTCCGAGCCGGCCCTGCGAGCACAGGCACGCCTTGGGCGCGCCCGACGTCCCCGACGTGAACAGCAGCAGGTACAGGTCGGAGCCCGAGACCTCGACGTCGGGCAGCCCAGCCCCACGGTGTCGGTCGAGCGCCTCGGTGTAGGCGGCCGACTCGACGTCGAGCGTGTGGTCCGTGCCGACGCCGGTGTCGACACCCGTCGAGGAGCGGCGCGTGGCGCGCCTCGGTCACGAGCAGCTGGCACTCGGTGTGCGTGATGTCACGGGCGAGCTCGGACCCGCGCCGGGTCGGGTTGATGCCGACGACGACCGCGCCCGCGACCGCCGCCGCTCCCAGCCACATCGCGAACTCCGGCACGTTGTCGAGCAGGACGCCGACGTGGAACGGGCCCGGGCGCCGCAGCTCGTCGAGCAGGGCGGCGCGCTCGGCGCACGCCGTGACGTACTCGGCGTAGCTCCACGACCGGTCCTCGAACAGGATCGCGGGGTGCTCGTCGGCGGCGCGGGCGCGGACGAGCTCGGCGATCGTCGGCATCGCGACCTACGCCGCGGTGTAGTCGACGTGCAGGGAGCGGAACCCGCGCACGAACGCGTTCGGGATGCGTTCGGGCTGAGAGTCGGGGGCGAGTCGCAGGTCACGGCAGCCGGGGGAGCAGCTCCTCGAACATGACGCGGATCTCGAGCCGGGCCAGCGCGGCGCCGAGACAGAAGTGTGTGCCGAACCCGAACGCGACGTGCGGGTTCGGCTCGCGGCCGACGTCGAAGCGCTCCGGCGCGTCGAACACCGCCTCGTCACGATTCGCCGACGGATACATGAGCAGGAGCTCGTCGCCCGCCTTGACCGCGGTACCGGCGACCTCCGTGTCGCGCGTCGCCGTGCGGCGCATGTTGAGGATCGGCGTGACCCAGCGGATGAACTCCTCGACCGCGACGGGCAACAGCGCGGGGTCGTCGAGCAGGCGCCGGAGCTGGTCGGGATGCTCGATCAGCGCGAGGAGCGCGCCGGTGATGACGGTGCGAGTGGTCTCGGCGCCGCCGTCGACGAGGAGCAGCCCCTCCGACAGCACCTGCTCGGTCGTGAGGACCCCGTCCGCCTCCGCTTGCATCCACAGCGACATGACGTCGTCGGCGGGCGCGGCCTGCCGGGTCTGCATCAGGCGGGCCGCGTGCTCGCAGTAGTCGCCGAACGCCTCCACCACGCCGTCGTTCATGTAGCGCGGGCCGCCGCCGGCGACGATCGTCGCCTCCGACCAGTGCTTGACGCTCGGCCACTGGTCGTCGTCGAACCCGAGGAGCCGCGCGATGACGAGGGCAGGCAACGGCGCCGCCAGCTCCTCGACGACCTCGCACCGTCCCTTGCCGGCGACGGCGTCGACGAGCCGTCGCACCACCGACCGCACGGCGTCCTCGTGGCCGGCGACCGCCTTCGGCGTGAAGCGCCGGGCCACGAGCCGCCGCCGCTCGTTGTGGCGCGGGTCGTCGTTGCCGATCATCGAGTCGTCGGCGGGAATGTTCGGCCGGTAGCCCTCCGACGAGCAGAACGTCGCCGGGTCCTTCTCGATCGCCACGACGTCCTGATAGCGGGAGATGCCCCAGAGCTGGTTGGTCTCGTCCCGGTAGACGGGGGCGTTCCGGCGCAGCCACGCGTAGGTCGGGTCGGGATCGCCGGCGTAGAGGTCGCCGTCGAGCAGGTCGATCGCCCCCGCCGGGGCCCGCTCCGCCACCGGGCTTGCCATTCCGGACACCATACGCGGCCTCCCCGCGTCTTGAAACACGTTCCGATTTGGGGTTCAATGCCCCGCACCGGGGCGTCCCCGGGGGCCGGGTACTTGGCGAGGGGGGAACGGTGAAGCGGAGCCTGTGGGCAGTCGTGGCCGTGGCATTGGCCGTCGGGACCGTATTGGCGCCGGCGGCGGCCGGGGCCCAGCAACCCGATCAGGGGTCGCCTGACAGCGAGATCGGCGTCACCGCCGACACGATCCGGATCGCGGTGATCGCCGACGTCGACAACCCCGCCCGCCCAGGCCTGTTCCAGGGGATCGTCAACGGGGTCGAGGCCTTCGGGAAGTACATCAACGGCACACGGCAAGCTGGCCGGGCGCAACGTCCAGGTCGACTTCATCGACTCGAAGCTGAGCGCCGACGAGGCCCGCAATGCGGTCATCAGGGCGTGCCAGGAGGACTTCGCGATCGTCGGGACGAGCGCCCTGTTCCTGAACAACGTGCAGCCGCTGGAGCAGTGCGTCGACAAGGCGGGCGCGGCCACGGGCCTCCCCGACATCCCGACCCTCCAGACCGAGGTCGCGCACCAGTGCTCGCCGATCTCGTTCGCGGTGATCGCGAGCGCGCTCGACTGCGCCACGAAGGACCAGCACCCGCAGACCTACACGGCCCGGATGGGTCAGATCCTGTACTACAAGAAGAAGCAACAAGGATCTGCACGGCATCTGGGTGCTCCCGAGCGACCTCAAGTCGACGATCAACTCGACGACGCCGGTGGCGACGGGGGACGTGAAGGCCGGGGTCAAGCAGGACGAGGACTTCTTCAAGATCTCGGCGCAGGCGACGCAGAGCGACTACACGCCTGTGGCGGCGGCGATCAAGCAACACAGCTCCACCTATGCGCAGAGCATCTCCGACTACAAGAGCTCGGTGCAGATGCGGAAGGAAGCGAAAGTCCAGGGCGTCAACAGCGTGAAGGTCTGGGATTGCGCCCTCCAGTGCTACGACGCCAAGTTCCTGAGCGAGGGCGGCGCCGACGTCGAGGGCAACTACGCGTCGCTGTTCTTCGTCCCGTTCGAGGAGGCGAAGCAGAACAAGTCGATCGATGCGTTCCTGAAGGCCATCGGTGGGAAGAGCAAGGCCGACGGGTTCTCCGCGCAGGCCTGGGCCGCCGGACTCTTCTTCCGTGACGTGGTGCAGAACGTCGTCAAGGCCAACGGCAACAACGGCCTGACCCGCGCCCGCTTCCTCGAGGAGGCGAGGAAGATCCACGACTTCACCGCCGCCGTCGGCGGGCAGGGCATGCTCGGGCCCACGGACGTCGGAGGCAAGAAGCTCAACGGGTGCTTCGTGCTCACCCAGGTGAAGAGCGGCAAGTACGTCCGCATCTTCCCGAAGGAGAAGGGCACGCTCAACTGCGACAGCAAGAACGTGACCACGATCAAGCTCGATCAGACCTAGGCACTCGCCGCGCCCGGGTTGTGGGGCCACCCGGGCGCGCTATGTCTGAGCGGAGAGCGCCGTGAATCTCAGCAGGCAGCGGGCAGCGGTCGCCGTCGGCGCCGTCGCGTTCCTGGTCGTCATCGTGGCCACGTCCTGGGCCGGGCGTCCGATCACGGTCGACAGCGTCCTGTCGACGCTCATCGTCGGCGTGTCGATCGGATCGATCTACGCGATCGCCGCCTCGGGCATCGTCGTCACCTACACGACATCGGGCATCTTCAACTTCGCCCAGGGCGCCATCGGCATGTTCATGGCGTTCGTGTACTGGGAGCTGCGAGTCAACCGCGGCGTCCCCGCCCCGATCGCCCTGTTCGTGACGATCCTCGTGCTCGCACCCCTGCTCGGCGCGCTCATCGAACGGGTCCTCATCCGGCTGATCGTCAACTCGACGCTCGTCGTCCAGCTCGTCGTCACGCTGGGCTTGATGTTCGCCCTTATGGGCTTGGCGGTCACCATCTGGAACCCGACGTCCGAGTCGCGCTCGATCGACTTCTTCTTCGGGAGCAGCGGCTTCGAGATCGGAAGCACGTTCGTCCTCTGGCATCGCTTCATCACGATCCTCACCGCGGTGGCGATCGCGATCTTTCTCCGCCTCCTGCTCTACCGGACCCGCATCGGCGTCACGATGCGGGCCGTCGTCGACAACCGCGACCTCGCCGGCCTCCACGGCGCCCGTCCCCAGGCGGCGTCGATGCTGGCGTGGGCGATCGGCTCGTCGATGGCGGCCGTCTCCGGCATCCTCCTCGTGTCCGAGCTCGGCCTCCAGGTCGACGCGCTCACGCTGCTGATCATCAACGCGTTCGCAGCCGCCATCGTGGGTCGACTGCGGAGCCTGCCGCTCACCTACGTCGGCGGGATCCTTCTGGGCGTGGTGGTCACGTTCCAGACGAACTTCCTCGACTGGTCCGGCCGCTTCGCAACGACGTCGTTCGCGATCCCGACGATCTTCCTCTTCATCGCCCTGCTCGCCGTGCCGCAGGCGCGCATCGCGCTCCGAAGAGCGCCACCCGACCCCAAGCTGCACCAGCCGCGTGTGCCGAAGATCTGGGAGACGGCGGTCGGCATGGTCGTCGTGTTCGCGATCGTCTGGTTCATCACGCGCGGGATGGGTGAGGTGAACCTCAACCGCGTCACGCTGGCGATCGTCGTAGCCGTGCTCATGCTGTCGCTCGTCCCTCTCACCGGTTGGGCGGGTCAGGTGTCGCTGGCGCAGATCACGTTCGCCGGAGCGGGCGCGTTCGCGATGTACCAGTGGGCGCCGTTCGGCAGCGGGAGCCCGGTCGCCTTGGTCGTGGCGGCCGCGTTCGCGATCCCGTTCGGCTTTCTCATGACAATCCCGGCCTTACGCCTCCAGGGGTTGTATCTCGCGTTGGCGTCCTTGGCGTTCGCGCGCATGGCCGAGTCCCTGTTCTTCGACCAGCCCGAGATCTTTGGGAACGGCGCCAAGCCCGTGCCAAGGCTGTCAGTGTTCGGCTACCGCTTCACGGATCAACGCGCGTACCTGCTCTTGGTTACGGCCATTTTCGGCGTGATGGCCATCTTCGTGGTGTGGCTGCGGCGCGGGCGGTTCGGCCGCCGGCTCATCGCGCTGCGGGACAGCGAGGCCGCCTCCGCGACTCTCGGTGTGAACCGCTTCCGGACGAAGCTCGCCGTCTACACGCTCGCGGCGGCGATGGCGGGGTTCGCCGGCGCGCTGCTCGGGATGCAGCGCGGCACGGCGGCGACCCAGGACTTCGCGTTGTTGAGCCCTCTCGCGATCCCGATCGTCCTGCTGATCGTGGTGGGCGGCGTCGAGACCGTCAGTGGTGCGCTATTCGGCGGAATCACCTACATCCTCTTCGTGGTGATGAAGGAGAACTTCGACACGTCGTGGCTCGTCTGGGTCGCTGTGATCGTGGGTCTCACCGTCGCCATCATCCTGTTCTCGGAGCTCAGGCTGAGCGTCTCGCGGCGAGCCGCGGTCGCTGCGTTCAGCGGCACCTTGATAGGCATCGGCGCGTTCCTGATATTGGACGCGACGTTCCAGACGTCGTGGCTGGCCGCGCTGGAGCGCCTCGGCCCGGGGCTGCTCGCGATCAACGTGGCGCTGAGACCGAACGGCGCGTCGGTCGAGCTCGGCTTCGCGCTCGCGCCGCTGCTGCCTTGGCGCCCCGACGCGCGCAAGGCGCCTTCATGGCCGAGATGCGGCAACGCATGGCGGGGAAGGGCGGGCCGCGCCCCGGCGCGCCGCCGGGCGAGCCCGTCGGGCCCACTCCGGAGTCGCCCGTGCCCTCGACGGTGCCGGCGAGCGACGCGGCCGAGAGCGGTGTCAGCTGGAAGGCGCCGACCTGAGATGGCCCTTCTCGACGTGCGCCAGGTCTCGGTCAGCTTCGGCGGCCTGCAGGCGCTCAGCGACGTGTCGATCGACGTCCAGGTCGGTCACGTCACGGGGCTGATCGGTCCGAACGGCGCCGGCAAGACGACGCTGTTCAACGTCGTCACCGGTCTGCTCGGGCCGAACACGGGCCAGGTCGAGCTCGACGGTCGCGACATCACGCGTCGCAAGCCTCACCAGCGGGCGCGGCTCGGCATCGGCCGCACCTTCCAGCGACTCGAGACGTTCGGAAGCTTGACCGCGCGCGAGAACGTCCTCGTGGCGGCGGAGATGCGGCGGGGATGGGCGCACGATCGCAAGCGCTCACCCGGGGTGATCGCAGACGAGATCCTCGAGCGGGTCGGACTGCAGGCGGTCGCCGACGACCGCGTCGACCGGCTCCCCACCGGCACCGCGCGCCTCGTCGAGCTGGGACGGGCGCTGGCGACACAGCCGCGTGTGCTCCTCCTCGACGAGCCGTCGGCGGGCCTCAACGAGTCCGAGACCGCCACACTGGGCGAGCTGCTGCGCGAGGTCGCCGGCTCCGGCCTGGGCGTGCTGCTCGTCGAGCACGACATGTCGTTCGTGATGGGGACGTGCGAGCGGATCCACGTGCTCGACTTCGGCCGCATCATCGCGGTCGGGACCCCGACCGCGGTGCAGGCCGACAACACCGTGCGGGCGGCCTACCTGGGCGAGGCCGACGAGCGTGAGCGCACGCCGCCCGCGGCCGCCTCCAGTGACGGCGACGCCACGGGCGACGGCGACGCGCCGGCGCTCGAGCTGCGAAACATCCACGCCGGTTACGGCACGATCGACGTGCTCCACGGCGTGAGCCTCACCGTGCCCACCGGCGCGGTGTTCGCGCTCCTCGGACCGAACGGCGCCGGCAAGTCGACCACGCTCAAGGTCGCCAGCGGCCAGATCGCCCCGCACGCGGGTGAAGTCCGCTTGTTCGGAACATCCGTGCAGGGCAAGTCGTCCGACGCGCTCGCCCGCGCGGGGATGTGCGCCATCCCCGAAGGCCGTGGGATCTTCCCGAACCTCACCGTCACCGAGAACCTCCGCATGGCGACGTACACGGGCCCGCCTCTTGGCGGAGCTCGAGGAGCGCGCGTTCACGCGGTTCCCGCGCCTGCGCGACCGCCGCAAGCAGCTCGCCGGCACGCTGTCGGGCGGCGAGCAGCAGATGCTGGCGATGGCGCGTGCCCTCACGACCGACCCGAAGGTGCTGCTGCTCGACGAGCTGTCGATGGGGTTGGCGCCGATCGTCGTCGAGGAGCTGTACGAGATCGTCGCTCGTATCGCGGCCGAGGACGTGTCGATCCTCATCGTCGAGCAGTTCGCGCACGAGGTCCTCGACGTCGCCCAGACCGCCGCCATCATGCTGCACGGCTCCATCCAGCTCACCGGCCGTCCCCACCAGATCGCCGAGGAGCTCGACGCCGCCTACCTCGGGTTGGCCCAGCCGAACTAGGCGCTACGGCGCGGTGTCGTCGCCGCGTTCCAAGCCGTACTTTCGGAACGGGCCGAAGAAGCCGTGCTCGTGCAGGCCGTAGCCGGTGGTGTCGCCGGTCTCGAAGCGGGCGACGTGGTCGGTGACGCCGTACCACGCCCACTTCTCGAGCTCGTCCATGTCGTGCTCGACGCCCTGCACGACGAGCGGGCCCTGGTACATGCCGTGCCCCCAGTCCTCCTCCATCCCGTAGCCGGTCCCGACGGTGATGTACACGTGCGTGAGCGGTGTCACCTTCACGTCGAAGCCGCCGCCGGGCGCCTCCGGGAACGACAGCACCGACGACGACACCGTGCGGGTCCCCGGCTCGAGGGTGTGGTCGAACTCGGGCCGTCCGAGCCACTCGGGCTCGCGCGACGGGTCGTTCCAGATGCGCACCGCCTCCTCGGTGGGGCGCTCGCCGTCGTCGGTCTCGTTGAGGATGTAGAGGATCGAGTAGTCGGGGAACTGCATCGGCGCGTAGTTCCACATGCCGCCCATCTGCCCCTCGGCGCCGCGGATGCCCGGCGCCTCCTTCTCGCCGACCGGCCGCACGCCCCAGGACCGGTCGCGGGTGCCCCACCAGCGGTCGGGGGTGATGTCGAAGTGCTCGCCGCCGACCTCGAGCGTGCCCGTCCAGTAGCCCGGTCTGCGCGAACCGCATCGTGTCGAACAGCACCCGCCCGTACTTGCGGATGTACTGACGCGGCTCGAGGAACGCCGGGATCGCGCCCTCCCAGGTGACGTCGCAGGCGATGCCGTGCTCGTTCGACTCGGTGATCCAGCGCACCTTGTGCAGCGGCTCGATCATCTCGACCCGGTGGGGCCCGACGCTCGAGTCCATGCGGTCGTCGAGCTCGCGTGACGCGCGCACGACCCGGTGCTTGTCGCCCCGGCTCACGACCGCGAACGCGTCCTGCACCCCGAGGTTCGGGTACTGACCCATGCCCATGATCAGCATCAGCTCGTCGCTGCACCCGTGCAGGTTGAAGTAGTAGCGGTCGTAGAAGTTGCGGTCGCTCGTCCCGACGTTGCGGATCGGCTCGGCGATCTGGTGGAGCGGGTAGTCGTCCATCGACGAGAGCATGCGACGCAGCCTCCTTCTACCTGCCTTGCGGCCGGTTATCCCTCGGCCAATCGGCCGAGCTCGGTCAGGAACGGGCGCGAGTACACGACGCGACCGGTCATGGTCGCAGGATCACACGTGGCGAGCACGACGGTGGCGTCCGCGAGCAGCTCGACGGGCTCCACGATGTCCGGCCGCTCGTCGAGCAGCGGCCCGAGGTGGACCTCGGCGCCCGGCGTCCGCACGGCCGCCACCGGCGCCAGCGAGTTCACCGCGATGCCGTCGTCGCAGACCTCGGCGGCGAGGCCGGTCGTGATGCGCTCGAGCGCGGCCTTCGTCGCGCCGTACAGGGTGCTGGTCGCGCCCAGCTTGATCCCGGGATCGAACGGCGGTCCCTTCGGGCGGCGTGACGTCGCGCTCGAGACGTTGACGATCCAGCCCCGACCGCGCGCCCGCATCCCCGGGATGACCTGCTGGGCGAGGTCGACCGGCGCGTGCACGTTCAGCTCGAACATGAGCCGGCGACGCCGGAGCGGCAGCTCGGCCGTCGCCACGTAGAAGGCGGCGGCGGCATTGTTCACGAGGATGTCGACGGGGCCGAGCGCCGACTCGACCTCGGGCACGATGCGAGAACGCGCGTCGGCATCGGCGAGGTCGGCCGGGATCGCCACCGCGCGTCCGCCGTGCGCCTCGACGGCGTCGACGACCTCACGCAGCGTGCCGGGGAGCGTGGGATGCGGATCGAGTGTGCGGGCGGTGACGGCGACTGCCGCGCCCTCCGCGGCGAGCCGCAGCGCGATGGCGGCGCCGATGCCCCGGCTGGCGCCCGTGACGAGCGCGACCCGCCCGTCGCACTCGCCCATGCCCTAGACGGGAACCTTGTCGTGGGCGCGGCCGATCGGATTGACCCGCGGCCCGCGCGCCGAGACGTACGCCTCGCGCTGGCGCGTGGTGCTGTGCACCGGGTCCTTGTCGAACACGGGGATGAGCTCGCGGCCGAACGTCTCGATCGATTCGACGGCGACCTCGATCGGCATCGTGGAGGACAGCTGGCCGAACACGAGCTGGTCGGCGCCGGTGTCGACGTAGCCCTGCACCGCCTTCTCGCACTCCTCGGGCGTGCCGACGACGACGCGGCCCGCCTGGATGCGCTGCTCCATCTCCTCGAGCGTCGGCTCGGGGATCAGCTCCGGCCAGTCCGGCACGAACGGCGGCTTCGGGAACGTGTCGAGGTAGTGGAACACGAGGCTGTTCTGGTAGCTGCCGTTCATGTCGCACGAGATCTCACGCGCCTTCTGCCCGTCGTTCAGGCACAGCATCTGGCTCGTGATCATCACGTTGTTGTTCACGTACTCGCCGACCGGCTCGGCCTGGTCGATCGTGTTCTTGTAGATCTCCACGAGACCCTTGAGCATGTCGGGCGCGCCCATCGCGAAGCACAGCACGCCGACACCCATGCGGGCCGCCTTCTCGAACGTCGACGGGTTCCCGGCCGCGATCCACAGCGGCGGGTGCGGATCGGTGTACGGCTTCGGCAGCACGTTGCGCGGCGGCATCGAGAAGTACTCGCCGTCGAAGCGGTAGTCCGTCGTCGACCACATGCGCTTGAACTGCGGGAACACCTCGTCGACCATCAGCTTGGTCAGCTCGGGGTCCTGGATCCCGAACCCCTTCTGCTCGGTGCTCGACGAGCCGCGCCCGACGCCGAACTCCATGCGACCCTCGCTGAGGTGGTCGATCATCGCCACCCGCTCCGCGACCCGGGCCGGGTGGTTCACCGGCGGGGTGATGTTGAAGATGCCGGAGCCGAGATGGATCCGGTCGGTCACGCCGGCGAGGTAGGCGAGGAACGACTCGTTCGCCGACAGGTGCGAGTACTCGGTGAGGAAGTGGTGCTCGGTCGCCCACGTGTACTTGAACCCCGACCGGTCGGCGGCCTTGGTCCACGTGATCTCGTCCATGAGCCGCTCGATGCTGCACGGCCTGGGGGTCGGGGACCCCGTCCGTCACCTGGTGAGGCACGTACAGGCTGTTGAAGATCCCGAATTCCATCGACGACGCCCCCTCCGCGGCTCGACCGGGGGAGACGCTACCGGTCTCCGACCGAAATTGCAACAGGTTCCAATTTCGATTTGGGAGCTTCACGGGTCCTCGAATGCAAGAACTGCCCGCCGGCTCCGACTACGGGTAGGACCCACCGAGTCACGGCGATTGGAGGCCGGAGATGGACGTTCCGCGGATCGGCGTGAGCCTGCCGCACTTCGGCCCGCACGTGGGGCCGGATGCCGTTGTGACGGTGGCGCAGGCCGCCGACCGGTTCGGGTTCCATGCCGTCTCCGTCAGCGAACGGCTGCTGATGCCGGCCCGGCCGGACTGGAGCAACGACGCCGAGCTGCCCGAGTCCCACGTGTGGGACCCGCTCGAGATGCTGACCTGGGCTGCCGCTCACACCCGGCGGATTCGGGTGAGCACCGGCATCGTGAACGCCATCTTCCAGCCTCCGATCGTGCTCGCGCGCCGGTTGGCCACGCTGGACCAGCTCTCCCGGGGTCGGCTCGACGTGGGCCTCGGTCAGGGCGGAGGCGGGACGGCCGACACGTCATATCTGATCCCCGAGGAGTTCACCGCCGCGGGAGTTCCGATCGGGCGGCGGGGAGCCGGATTCGTCGAGCACGTCGCCGCGATGCGGGCCTGCTGGGGGCCGGACCCGGTCGAGTTCCACGGAACCCACTACGAGATCCCGCGGTCTTCGGTCGGCCCGAAACCGTACGCCGGTTCGATTCCTGTCTTCTTCGGCGCTCTGGTGCGCTCCACGATCGAGCGGGCCGCAAAGGGGGCTGACGGGGTGGTACTCGTCGCCCTGGACTGGGACGAGACCCGCACCAAGATCGACTGGTACCGGAACGCGGGTGGCACCGGCACGGTGGTGGTCAACACGATCCCGACCTACCGGGACGGCAGGGTCACCGCGGCGGCCTTCACCGGTGCCGTGCTGGCCGACCGCGACCGGGCCGCGGCCGTCGGGGCCGACGAGATGCACATCTCGCTGAACCTCGGCATCCCGGTCCCACCGGACCGACAGCGCGAGCTCCTCGGAGCCCTCGCGGCCGAACTCGGTCTCGACGAGACCTGAGCCGTCTCCCTAGCGGGCGGCTCCGCTCATGGCGGCGATGTCGGAGATGAGCACCGGGCGCTCGGGCCGCGGCTGCGGCGTTCCCGCGCTGCGCTCCGTCGTGTCGACACCCGAAGCCTCGGCGCGCAGCGCGCCGACCGTGCACCGCTCCCGCGGCCGGTGGGCGAAGGGGTCGAACCGGAAGTGGCGCATCGCGTTCTCGCTCCCGATCATGCGCACCTCGTCGTCGGGGACGCCGTCGAGCTGCTCGGCGAACGCCTCGGGGGAGTGCGGCCACGTCGAGTCCGAGTGCGGGTAGTCGACCTCCCAGGTGATGGTGTCGAGCCCGACCTCGTGCCGCAGCTCGATGCCGATGCGGTCCTGCACGAAGCACGTGACGATGTGCTCGCGGAACACGTCGCTCGGGAGCTTTCCGCCGAAGTCCTGCCCCGTCCACCGGTGCTGCTGCTGGTACGTGCGGTCGACGCGCTCGAGGAAGTACGGCACCCAGCCGATGCCGCCCTCCGAGAGACAGACCTTCAGGCTCGGATACCGACGCAGGAAGTCGGACCAGATGATGTCGGCCGCGACCTGCACGATGTTCACGGGCATGAGCGTGAGCGTGACGTCGACCGGCGACTCCACCGACGTGATCGGGATCTCCGACGACGAGCCGATGTGGAAGCAGACCATCGTCCCCTCGTCGGCGCACGCGGCCCAGAACGGGTCCCACCACTCGTTGTGCAGGCTCGGAAAGCCTGTCTTCTCCGGGTTCTCCGAGAACGTGAACGCGTGACATCCCTTCGCCGCCATGCGCCGGACCTCGGCGACCATCGCGTCCTGATCCCACACCGGCGGGATTGCGAGGGGGATGAACCGGCCCGGGTGGGTGCCGCACCACTCGTCGACGTGCCAGTCGTTGTACGCCTGCAGCACCGGCAGCGCGCTCTCTTCGCCGGCGGCGCCGCCGGCGTGGAGCATGCGCCCGCCGAAGCCGGGGAACGACGGGAAGCACATCGAGCCGAGCACGCCGTTCACGTTCATGTCGCGGACGCGGGCGTCGATCTCGTAGCAGCCGTCGCGCATCTCGCCGAACGACATCGGGTTCATGCCGTACTCCTCGGGCGGGCGGCCGGCGACCGCGTTCAGCCCGAAGTTGGCGCCCCGCTGGTCGCCCCACATCCAGACGTCGGCGCCGTTCGGAGCCCGGACAACGCGTGGCGCACGCTCGCGCCAGCGGTCGGGGAGGTGCCGTTCGAACATGCCCGCGGGCTCGACGACGTGGTCGTCGACGCTGATGAGGACCAGATCGTCGATGTTCATGCGAGCTCCGATCGTAACGAGTGCTAGTTCCCGCTGCCTTTGCCGTCCCGCCAGTCGGGGTGGAGGCCTCGTTCTTGCGCGAAGCGCTGGGCCGAGATCGTGGTGCCGTTGAGCTCGGCGGCGTCGGGCGAGGTGGCCAGCCACGCGATGACCGCTGCCCGGAACCGAGGGCGGCGCCCCCTGGTAGCGGCCCGCGAGACCGAGGTTGCCGGCGTTCACTTCCATCCGCTCGGTGATGACGAACCCCGGCTCGAGGTTGAAGCTGCGGATCCCACGATCGCCGACCTCGACGGCGAGGATCCCCGCCAGCTTGTGGAACGCGCCCTTCGACATCGCGTACATCGCGCCCCACCCGCCCTCGCCGACCGGTGCCTGCGGGTCGATGACCGCGACCGCCGACGTGACGTTGACGATCGTGCCGTCGCCGCGCTCGAGCATGCCCGGGCAGCGCCGACTTGATGAGCACGATCTGCGAGACGACGTTGGCGGCCAGCTTGGCCTCGAGCAGCTCGATGCGGCGTGTCCTCGAAGCGCGTCATGTCGCCCGGGCCGGTGTCGATGGCGTTGTTCACGAGGACGTCGATGCGACCCCACTCGTCGAGGGCGCGCTGCACGGCGGCGTCGAGGGTCGAGCGGTCGTGCAGGTCCATGACGACCGGCAGTGCGCGCCGGCCCGTCGCCTCGATCGCCTGCGCGGTCGTCTCCAGGCTGCCGGGGATCGAGCGCCCGGCCCCGTCGGAGTCGTCGACGCCGTCACCCTCCCGGACCGTGCGGCCGGTGATCACGACATCGAGCCCGGCTTCGGCGAGCGCGATCGCGGCGGCCTTGCCGATCCCCCGGCTGGCGCCGGTCACGAAGGCGACTCTCGGCTCGGTCACGGAGTAGAACGTATTCCACTTTTCGGCGGAGGACGGGAGAGCGAGTGCTGGACGGGATGGACGGCAAGGTCGCGATCGTCACCGGGGCGGGGCGCGGGCTCGGGCGGGCCGAAGCCCTCGAGCTGGCACGCCTCGGGGCGCGTGTCGTCGTGAACGACTACGGGCGCACGCTGCAGGGAGAAGAGGAGAAGAGCCCCGCCGACGCCGTCGTGGACGAGATCGCCGCCGCCGGCGGCGAGGCGGTTGCCGACCACGGCGACGTCGCCGATTGGGACGACTCGCTCCGCCTCGTGCAAACCGCGGTCGACCGCTTCGGGCAGCTCGACGTCCTGGTGAACAACGCCGGGTTCCTGCGGGACCGGATGCTCTTCAACATGAGCGAAGAGGACTTCGACCTGGTCGTCCGCGTGCACCTCAAGGGGCACTTCTGCATGTCTCGCCACGCGGCGTCGTACTGGCGCGAACGGTCGAAGGCTGCGGAAGCGCCGGTGTACGGGCGCGTCGTGAACACGTCGTCGGAGGCCGGCTTGTTCGGGTCGCCTGGACAGCCCAACTACGCGGCGGCCAAGGCCGGGATCATCGCACTGACGCTCGCCACGGCGAACAGCCTCGGTCGCTATGGCGTCACTGCCAACGCGATCGCGCCCCGAGCGCGCACCCGCATGACCGAGACGCTCCCCGGCTTCGAAGAGGCCGACCCCGACTTCGATCAATTCGCGCCCGAGAACGTGTCGCCACTCGTCGGCTACCTGGCGTCGCCGGCCGCCGCCAACGTCTCGGGCCAGGTGTTCGTCGTGTACGGGCGCATGATCGACGTCGTCCAGGGGCCCGGTGTCGACCGGCACTTCGACGTCGGCGAGCGCTGGACTCCCGACGAGGTCGACGCCGCTCTCACGCCGTTCTACGCCGAGCGCAAGCCGATCAGCGACGGCTACGTCTACCGCGGCACTCCTCCGTAGCCCATGGACCGCTTCGAGGGTCGGGTCGCGGTGGTCACGGGGGCGGGGAGCGGGATCGGCCGCGCCCTCGCCCGGCGCGCCGCCGGCGAGGGCATGCGCGTCGTGATCGCCGACGTCGAGGTCAGCGCCCTCGAGGAGGCCGCGGCCGAGGTCGAGACGGCCGGCGCCGAGGTCGTCGTGGCGCCGACCGACGTTTCCCGTCCGGAGCAGGTCGACGCCCTCGCCGGCCTCGCCTACGAGCGCTTCGGCGCCGTCCACCTGGTGTGCAACAACGCCGGCGTCTTCCAGGGCGGGATCACCTGGCAGCGGGAGCTCGCCGACTGGGAATGGGTGATGGGCGTCAACTTCTGGGGCGTGCTGCACGGCATCCGTGCGTTCGTCCCCCGCATGCTCGAAAGCGGCGACGAGGGCTACATCGTCAACACGTCGTCCGTGGCGGGATTGATCACGGGCGCGTATTCGGCGCCGTACATCGCCAGCAAGTTCGCCGTGCTCGCGCTCACCGAGTGCCTTGCGCACGACCTGCAGGCTCAAGGCGCGCCGATCGGCGTGGCGGTGCTCGTGCCCGGGATCGTCGACACGAAGATCGCCTACTCGACCCGCAACCGACCCGACGAGCCGCCCGGCGAGGCGCAGGCGCCGGACGCCCACCTCGTCGAGCAGGCGTTGCGGGACCTCACCGAGAGCTCGGGACGGCCGCCGGACGACGTAGCCGGCCTCGTGTTCGACGCCGTCCGCAGCGGACGGTTCTTCATCACGACGAGCGACGCCACCGCCGGCATGCTGCGCGAGCGCTACGACGCCGTCGTCGCCGGCGAGTTCCCGCCCATGTCCCGCTGGGATCTGCATCTCTGAACGAGGCATAGGCTCCGCAATGACGCGACCGCGGGACGCGGTGACGGTGGCTTTGCCGACGTCGCCGCAAAGCCGGAGCTTGCGACGGCGACAAAGGGGACAGCCATGAAGATGCACAACCTCGGCAGCACCGGCGTCCAGGTGAGCGAGCACTGCCTCGGGGCGATGATGTTCGGCAAGATGGGGAACCCCGACCACGACGAGTGCACCCGCATCATCAATCGCGCGCTCGACGCCGGCGTGAACTTCATCGACACCGCCGACGTCTACTCGCAGGGCGAGTCGGAGGAGATCGTCGGCAAGGCGATCGCGGGGCGGCGCGACGACGTCGTGCTCGCCACGAAGGTGCACGCGCCGATGGGCCGCGATCCGAACATGTGGGGTAACTCGCGCCGGTGGATCCTGCGCGAGGTCGAGAACAGCCTGCGCCGGCTCGGCACCGACTGGATCGACCTCTACCAGGTGCACCGGCCCGACGAGGCAGCCGACGTCGACGACACGCTCGGCGCGCTGAGCGACCTCGTGCACCAGGGGAAGATCCGGTACGCGGGGTCGTCGACGTTCCCGGCCGAGTACATCGTGGAGGCCCAGTGGGTGGCGGAACGCCGCGGTCGTGAGCGCTTCCGGTGCGAGCAGCCGCCGTATTCGATCCTCGTGCGCGACATCGAGCGGTCGGTGCTGCCCACGTGCCAGCGGTACGGGATGGGCGTGATCCCTTGGAGCCCGCTCGCCGGCGGCTACCTCGCCGGCCGCTACCGCAAGGGCGCCGAGCTCCCTGCCGATTCCCGCATGGCGCGCCGCTTCGGTGGTCAGTTCGAGGACGAGCGCCAGCGGGCGGTGCACGAGCAGCGCGTCGATGTGGTGGAGGAGCTGCTGAAGGTGACGGCCGATGCCGGGATCACCATCACGCACCTGGCGATGGCGTTCGTGCTCGAGCACCCGGCGGTGACCTCGGCGATCATCGGGCCCCGCACGATGGAGCAGCTCGACGACCTGCTCGCCGGCGTCGACGTCCGGCTCGACGCCGACGTTCTGGATCGGATCGACGAGATCGTTCCCCCCGGCACGAGCATCTCGGGAGCCGACCCCTGGCAGCCGCGGGCCCTCAGCCCCCGCAGCCGCCGCCGCTCGCACGGGTAAGGCGCGACGCGGGAGACGGGAGACCCGGTCGTGTTGGGTGTCTCCCGCCTCCCATTCCCTCCCGTCCGGGAGTCCCGATTCTTGAGGCGGAGAGGGACTCCCTCGGGAGTTATCCACAGTGTCCCACCGTGGTCAAGCGGACGCCCAGCGCGGTCAGGGTCGGGACGGCAGCTTCGCCGCCGCATCGTTGCCAGGCCCGTGCGCGATGGGTACGGTCGCCGCTGCGCGGCGGGCTCGGGGGCATTCGGCTGATTCAGGGGGAACAGCCATGAAGCACCGAGCGGTAGCGGGTTCGCTCGCGGCGATGTCGGCGAGCGCGCTTGGTATTCGTCGATTGCACCGGCGGCACCGGCGCAAGAACAAGACGTCTGCGCTGAGTTTCAACTCCAGGAGGACGCGCAGGCCGCGCTGGACCAGGATCCCGGACTGGCGCAACGGCAGCCGCTGATCGACATCGATAACGACGGCATCGCGTGCGAGGACCTTCCTCGACCGGGCGCGCCCGCGGCGAGCCCGACTCGGGGGACGCCGAGGCAAACCGGATAGCGGTTCCGAGATGACATGCGTATCTGAAGGCCGCTGAGCGCCCTTCAGATACGCATCATGCGGCTATGCGGCCGGCGTGAACGTCACCGGCACACGCTGGACGCCGGTGCTCCTTAGCGGAGGAACCGGCCGGAGGCCGCGGCGCAGGCTATCCGGGCAGTTGTGCGTCCGGTTCGGTCTCCTCGACGCGCCGGCGATCGCGACCCTGCCGCCACGACAGGTAGCACCCCCAGAGTGCAAGACCGGTGATGACGAACAGGACGATGATCGCGAGGCGGCGACCTGCCTCCTCTGAGGGTGGTCCCGGGACGAGGTTCATGGGTTGTCCCCTTCCGACTCCAACCCGCTGATTGCCATGGTTCCCTGCCACCCGAACGTGCGCCAGCGCTTATGTCCCTAGCGGGTTGCGGAGAACTTCACCGGCATGTGCTTGATGCCGTTGATGAAGTTGGAGCGGAGGCGCTGGACGTCGCCGGCGAGCTCGATGTCGGGTAGCCGGTCGAGGACCTCCTCGAACATCGTCCGGATCTCGAGCTTGGCCAGGTTGGCGCCGAGGCAGAAGTGCGGGCCGCCGCCGCCGAAGGCGACGTAGTCGTTGGGCGTGCGCGTGATGTCGAAGGTGTGCGAGTCGTCGAACACCTCTTCGTCACGGTTGGCCGCGATGTACCAGAGGGCGATCTTGTCGCCGGCATGGATCGTCTGACCGCGGAGCTCGAAGTCCTCCGGCGCAGTGCGCCGCATGTACATGACGGGCGACGCGTAGCGCAGCATCTCGTCGATCGCGCCCGGCAGCAGCGAACGGTCGCCGGCGAGCTTCGCCCGCTGGTCGGGGTGCTCGAAGAGAAATTGCATCCCGTTCGAGATGAGGTTGCGCGTGGTCTCGTTGCCGGCGACCGCCAGCAGCTGGAAGAACAGGTTGAACTCGGCGTCGGTGAGCCGGGTCCCCTCGACCTCGGCCTGCAGCAGGGTGCTGATGATGTCGTCGCCCGGGTTGGCGCGCTTCGACTCGGCCAACTCGGTCGAGTACATGAACATCTCGGTGGCGGCGCCGATGGCCTCCTCGCGCGAGACGTTGTACTCCGGGTCCTCCGAGCCGATGAGCCGGTTGCTCCACTCGAAGATCTTGTGGCGGTCCGACTGCGGGACGCCCATCATCTCTGCGATCACCTGGAGCGGGAGCTCGGCGGCGACGTCGACCACGAAGTCGCACTCACCACGGGCGGCGACCTCGTCGATGATCCCCTTCGTGGTCTCGCGGATGCGCTCGTCGAGCCGGCCGATCATGCGCGGGGTGAAGCCCTTGTTCACGAGCAGCCGCAGCTTCGTGTGCTTGGGCGGGTCCATCATCAGCATCATCTGACGCTGGAGCTCGAGGTCCTCGCTGGTCATGTCGTTGAGCGTGATCCCGCCCAGCTCGGACGACGCGTGCGGGTAGTCGCGGCTCAGCTCGACGAGGTCGGCGTACTTGACGATGCACCAGAAGCCCTCGGTGTCTTCGGTGGAGGGGTGGAACCACACGGGCGCCTCGCGTCGCAGCACGTCGAACATCTGGTGCGGGACGGAGGCGACGAAGTTGCCGGGGTCCGCGAGGTTCACGTCCTCCAGGGTCATGGTCGTCATTGCGGGGACCTCCGGGGGCCTGGCAGAAAACTGGAACACGTTCTCGTCTTGGGGCAAGATACCCCAGACGGCAGCAGGTAGGAGAAGCCGATGCATGACCTGATCGTCCGAGGCGGCACGGTCGTCGACGGCACCGGCGAGCCGGCGGTCGCGGCCGACGTCGCGGTCGACGACGGGCGGATCACCCAGGTCGGCCGCGTCGACGGCGAGGGCGCCGAGGTGATCGACGCCACCGGCAAGCTCGTCACCCCCGGCTTCGTCGACGTGCACACGCACTACGACGGCCAGGTCACGTGGGACCCGCTGTTGACGCCGTCGTCGTGGCACGGCGTCACCACGATCGTCATGGGCAACTGCGGCGTCGGCTTCGCGCCCGCCCGACCCGACAAGCACGACTGGATCATCGGCCTCATGGAAGGCGTCGAGGACATTCCCGGCGCTGCGCTCGCCGCCGGCATCCGCTGGGGCTGGGAGACGTTCCCCGAGTTCCTCGACTTCCTCGACGAGCAGCCGCTGGCGCTCGACATCGGCACCCAGGTGCCGCACGGCGCCGTGCGCGGCGTACGTCATGGGGGAGCGCGGCTCGCGCAACGAGCCCGCCACGTCGGATGACGCGTCGGCGATGGCCGCGATCGTTCGGGAAGGCATCGAGGCCGGCGCGCTCGGTGTGTCGACGTCGCGAACCATCGCCCACCGCGCCATCGACGGCGAGCCCGTGCCCGGGACGTTCGCGGCCGAGGACGAGCTCTTCGCGTTGGGGCGGGCGCTCGCCGAGGTCGACGCGGGCGTGTTCGAGCTCGCACCGGCCGGCGTGCTCGGCGAGGACCTCGCCGCCGCCGACCGCGAGATGGACTGGATGCGACGACTCGCGGCCGAGATCGACCGCCCGGTGACGTTCGCGATGATCCAGCACGACCAGGATCCCGACCAGTGGAAGCGGATGCTCGACCTCGCTCTCGAGGATCACGACCGCGGCGTCCCCATCCGGCCGCAGGTCGCGGGCCGCCCGCTCGGGCTCCTGCTCGGCCTGCAGACCTTCCACCCGCTGCGCGACCGTCCGAGCTACCAGGCGATCGACCGTCTCCCGCTCGACGAGAAGGTGGCGCGCCTGCGCGATCCCGCGGTGCGGGCCGCGATCCTGGCGGAGTCCCCGCAACCCGACGACGTCATGGCGTTCATCGGGATGGGGCTGGACCGCATGTTCCTCATCGGGGACCCGCCCGACTACGAGCCGGCGCCGGACGAGAGCATCGCCGCGCGCGCCGAGCGCGAGGGTCGGGACCCGACCGATCTCCTCTACGACCTGCTGCTCGCGAGCGACGGGCGCGAGCTGCTCCTGCGGCCGTTGCTCGGGTACAGCCGGTTCACGCACGACCCGATCCGCGAGATGGTCATGCAACCCGGCGACCGCGCTCGGGCTCGGCGACGGCGGCGCGCACTGCGGCGCCATCTGCGACGCCAGCATCGAGACGTACATGCTGACGCACTGGGTGCGCGACCGCAGCCGCGGTGAGCGGCTCCCGCTCGAGCTCGTGGTGCGCAAGATGACGAGCGACACCGCCTCGCTGTACGGGCTCGGCGACCGCGGCGAGATCACGCCGGGCAAGAAGGCGGACCTGAACGTGATCGACCTGGAGCGCCTCGAGCTGCGCCGGCCCGAGATGCACTACGACCTGCCCGGCGACGCCCGGCGCCTGCTGCAGCGCGCCGAGGGCTACGACGCGACGATCGTGAGCGGCGAGGTCGTGCTGCGCGACGGCGAGGACACCGGCGCCCGTCCCGGCGCGCTCCTGCGCGGCGCGCGCTAGCCGGTCAGGCGAGCTTGGGGCGGTCCTCGGGGCGGATGCCCCGGAGCCCGAACCACGCCAGCTCGGAGATCCAGGCCGCGAGCTCGTCCGGGTCGTGCGACGCATCGGGGTCGGCGAGGGCGTGGCGACTCGTCGACTCGGCGATGCCGACGAGGGAGTGCGCGAGCACACGCCGGTGCTCAGGGGTGGCGTCGATCTCGATGAGCTCGCTGATGGCGTCGGCGGCAGCGTGCAGGATCTCGTCGACGACGCGGGCGAACTCGGGGTCGTTGCGCGCCGAGGCGCCGAACAGCAACCGGAACGCGGCCCGGTTGTTGATGACGAACCGGAAGTAGGCGCTGAAGCCCTCCTCCACGCGTTCGCGACCGGTTGTGGCGCGACTGGTCGCCGTCGCCAGCTCGTCGAGCAGCTGGCGCCCGACATCGGCGAGCAGCTCGACGAACAGGGCTCGCTTCGACGGGAAGTGCTGGTACAGCACCGGCTTCGTCACGCCGGCTGCGGTCGCGATGTCGTCCATCGCGGTCGCGTGGAAGCCGGTCGTCGCGAAGACGTCGCAGGCGACGTCGAGGAGTTGGCGCCGGCGCTGCTCGGCCGGGAGTCGCATCGCCATCGGCGTCATGTTACCGGCCGGTAAGTCAGCCGCTGCTCTTCAGGGGCATCTCGTAGCGGTCGGTGACGCCGAAGTTGTCGCGCCACTGCGCTTCGACCGCGGCTGCTTCGTCGGCGCTGAGAGGAAGGTCCGACGCGGTCGCGTACTCCCGCACCTCGTCGGTGGTCACGCACGTGGGCAGCACGGTGGTGAAGCCGTCGATGGCGAGAATGCCGGCGACCGCGGCCTGGCCGATCGTGCGGCCGGTCTCGGCCCGTGCAGGAAAGTCGAGGGCGTCGGCCTTGTCGAAGAGGTCGAGGAGGTTCTCGCGCTTGCGGTGGGCGCGGTGGTCGTCGCCCTCGAAGGTCGTGTCGCGCGTGACCTTGCCCGACAGCACGTCGGACGCGTGCGGCACGCGGGCGATCAAGCCGACCCGCCCCTCGGTGACTGCCGGCTCGGCCGCGAACGTGCGTCCCGGCTCCTGCTCGAGCAGGTTGAACACCGTCTGCAGCGACGCGATGGGCCGGTTGCGCAGGGCGTCGAGGCCCTCGTCCACCCAACCGATCGCCGGTCCGAGCGCCACGCCGAGCTCGCGCACCTTGCCCTCCGCCTGCAGCCGCGCCAGCTCGTCCCACAACGCGTCGTCCTGAACGGGCTCGATGCGGACGTTGTGGAGTTGGAGCAGGTCGATGTGGTCACGGCCGAGCCGGCGCAAGGACGCCTCGACCTGCGACCGCACCGACTCGGGTCGCCAGTCCTGCGGGCGCTCCGAGTGCCCGGGCGCGATGCGGGGCGCGTCGATGTCGTAGCCGACTTTCGTGGTGACGATCACGTCGTCGCGGCGGCCGAGGATGTCGGCGAGGATCGTCTCGCCGAACCCGTCGTCGCCGTAGACCGGCGCGGTGTCGAAGAAGGTGACGCCGGCGTCGAGGGCGGCGTGCACGAGACCGGCCTTGTCGTCGACCTTGCCCCACCAGTCGGTCGCGATCGTCCACGCGCCGAACCCGACCTCGGAGACGACGAGCTCGCTGCTCCCGAACCGTCGGTACCTCATGGAGCCGAAGCGTAGCGGCGGGCTAATTGAAGACGATCACCGAGCGGGTGACCTCGCCCGAGCTCATCTCGTCCATGGCGGTGTTGACGCCGTCGAGCGCGATCTCGTGGGAGACGAGCTCGTCGAGCATCAGCTTTCCCTCGGAGTAGAGGTTGGCGAGCATCGGGATGTCGTGGTGCACGTTCGACGACCCGTACAGACAGCCCCGGATCTGCTTCTCCGAGAAGATCAGCCCGAGCCCGACGGGCACCGTCATCATCACGTCCATCGCGGGCACGCCCACGAGCACCGCCTGACCTCCCCGGCGCGTCATGGTGAACGCCTGGTCGATCGTCGCCTGGAGCCCGATCACCTCGAAGGCGACGTCGGCGCCGCGCTGGTCGGTGAGCTCCATGACCTGGGCGATGCTGTCCTCTTCGCGCGCGTTCACGAGGTCGGTCGCGCCGAACTTCTGGGCCGTCTGGAGCTTCCCGTCCACCATGTCGATGGCGATGATCCGCTCGGCGCCCGAGTACTTCGCGCCCTGGATGACGTTGAGGCCGACGCCGCCGCAGCCGATCGACGGCGACCGTGTCGCCCTGGCGGATGTCGGCCGTGTTGTGGGCGGCGCCGAAGCCGGTGAGCACGCCGCAGCCGATCAGCGCCGCCGCCGTCAGCGGGATGTCCTCGTCGATCTTCACCGCGCTCATCGCGGGAACGACGGTGTGCTCCGTGAACGTGCCGCTCGCCGACATCTGGAGCATCGGCTGGCCGTCGCGCAGGAAGCGGGGGGTCCCGTCGAGCAGGGAGCCGGTGGCGATGGTCGGCAGGCCGACGTCGCACAGGTGGCCCTGGCCGCCCGCGCAGAAGTAGCACTCGCGGCACTGGGGGATCCACGAGATCACGACGTGGTCACCCGGCTGCAGGTGCGTCGACACCCTCGCCGACCTCTTCGACCACGCCCGCGCCCTCGTGGCCGAGGACGGCGGGCAGCGGCGCGAGGAACGTGCCGTTCCGGACGGAGAGGTCGGAGTGGCACACGCCCGAGGCGCCGAGCCGCACCTTGACCTCGTTCGCCTTCGGCGCCTGGAGCTCGAGGTCGACGATCTCGAGTGGCGTGTCGATCGCGTTGCAGACGGCGGCTCTCGGCATCGGACCCTCCCGGGCTCCCGTGAAAACGCTCGCTTGACCGGTCGGTCAACGGTACCGCTGCCGCCGCGCCTCGCGCTCCTCGCGCTCCGCGGCGCGAACGCCGTATCCCAGGACGATCGGGACGGGCAGGATCACGATGGCGGCGACCAGCGCCGCGATGGAGATGTCGACGGCCACGGCGGGGAAGTCGGTGGCGGCGGCGACGACGAAGCTCACGACCGCCACGAGCAGCGCCGCGTACCCCGCTCGCTGGCCGTACCGCACCACCCGGGCGATGCGGGCCCGACGGGCGAGGACGGGGTCGGGCCCATTCACCACGAGGCCCAACCGTTGCTCGCGAACGCGGCGTCGAGACGCCCGGGCAGGTCGGCGAGAGAGAAGTCTCGTCGCGCGACTTCGCGGTTGGAGTCGAGCACGGCGGGATCGGGTGCTCGCAGCCACGCCGCCACCTCGGCCGGGGTCCTCGACGCTGAAGACCTGCAAGCCGGCGAGGATCTCGTCGAGCACGGGGTACCGGTGCACCGCCAGCGGGCGGCGGGCGACCACCGACTCGATCACGGGGTTGCCGAAGCCCTCCCATGTCGAGGGGAAGACGACGACGTCGGCGGCGGCGTAGGCGTCCGCAGGGCGCGCGGTGCGGCCGTGGACCACTCGCAGGCGCGTCGAAGCCATGGTCCCGGCCAGCGCTCGGTCGTAGCCGTCCTCGGCCGGCCCGGTCAGCCAGTACACGACGGTCCGCTCGGGCACGAAGCCGGCGAGCGCCTCGGCGAACCGCACACCGCCGGGCACGTTCTTCCGGGGAATGGCGCGTGTGGGTTGGAGCACGACGAGGTCGTCGTCGGCGATCCCGAGCTCGGCGCGGGTCGGGTCGCGATCGCCGGGAGACGCGTCGAAGTCGAACGTGTTGCGGATCGTGTGGGCGATGATGCCCCGCGCCGCGAGCTCGGCGCGCGAACGGTCGTTCACGACGACGTGGAGCGCGCCGGGGAGGTCGGGTGGGAAGCCGCGGACGGATGCGAGCTCGGCCCGCTGCCACGGCAGGTCGTGATGGTGGAACGCGACGCGGCCCCGGTGGCGTGCGAGCGCGTCCGACGCGGCGGAGGCGGCGGGGACGTTGATCGGGAGCGAGCAGATGTTCTCGGCGACGACCAGGTCGGCGCCCGCCAGCGCGGCCGCGAGCCGGCGGGTATCCGCCGCACCCTCCGGCGCGTCGATGGCGATGCCGGGCAGCACGACGTCGTCGGCTCGGGGCTCGTCACAGATGTGGCCTGCGATCCGGCGCGTCGTGAACCCGAGGACGCGCAGGGCCCATTCCCACTTCCCCGCTTCGACCGACACGCCGTCGGTGCCGCCGAGCCGGTACGAGACCAGCACCGCCTCACGCGTCATCGACCGGACGATACCGGTCGCCCGGACCGCCGCACTCGGCCCGGCTCAGGCCTCGTGCGGTTCGTCCTCGCCGTGCTCCTTCGGTGCCTCGCCGGCGTGGTCGTCCGCCGCCAACCGGGCGAACACCTCGTTGAGCTCGACGCCCAGCGTGTCGTCGGGGGAGTCGTGGGACAACGCGTGCTCGTCTTTCGTGCTCGTGGGTTGCGGCACCGGCTCCTGCACGTGCTCCTGGTCCTGCACCGGTACGGGCTCCTGCACCGGCGCGGGCTCCTCCAGCGGCGCGGGCTCCTGCTCTTGCACCGTGCTCCTGCTCTTGCACCGGCTCGGGCTCCTGCTCGGCACGGGCTCCTGGACCGGCGCGGGCTCCTGCTCCTGCACCGGCTCGGGCACCGGCTCCTGCACCGGCGCGGGCTCCTGCACCGGCTCGTGCTCCTGCACCGCACGGCACCGGCTCCGGCGACCGGCACGGGCACCGGCACGGGCTCCTGCACCCGCTCCTGCGAGGGCGACTCCCGTTGCCGCAGTCGCGCTGCGATGCGCGCCGTGCGCTCCGAGCGGCGGCTCCTCGTTGGGCGTCGTACGCGGCTGCCTTGGTAACAGACGAGGATGATCCCGAGCCCGATCACGAGGTCGCCGATCGAGATCACCTCGTCGACCGGATCCGGCACCCGCAGCCGGTCGCCGAGGAACGGGAGCAGGTCGTCGTCGCTCTCGGGTCGGTGCTTCGCGGTGCGCTCGATGGGCTCCTCGATGGTCCGGCCCGAGCGGGTCGTGACCTCGTTGTCGACAGTGGGCATTCCGTGGTTGAGCCCGATGACGAGCGCATTCAGGGCGATGCCCAGCCCGATGACCCACATCATCGAGATCCGCAGGTTCACCAAGCAGAACGCGAGCAGGAACGCGTACGAGGCCATCACGAGCACGAGCCCGAGATCGTCGAATCGGTCCGACGGAATCTCGACGAACGCGAGGAAGATCTGGATGGCGAGCGCGACGAGAACCATCCAGATCGACTGGATCGGGAGCCGGAACAGCCGGGTGAAGCTGCCCCGGGTGACGAGCACGACGACGAGAGCGACGCCACCGACGACGACGATGGTGATCACGCGGAGCCACCGTACAACGGAGCGTCCCGACTCCCTACGATGCTCGCATGAGCGATGTTCGCTACGAGGTCGCCGGGCCGATCGCGCGAGTGACGATCGACCGACCCGAGCGGCGCAACGCGATGTCGTACGGCGTGATGCAGGGGTTGCGTGACGCCGTCGCCCAGGCGAAGGCGGACGACGCGGTGCGGGTGCTCGTGCTCACGGGCGCGGGGGAGAAGGCGTTCTGCGCCGGCGCCGACCTGGGGAGTGGCGGGATCGCCGACGGGGCGTCGAGCGCGCACGACGGTCGGGGGATGCTCGCCGACCTGTTCCGCGACCTGTGGGGCCTGGGGAAGCCGACGATCGCCCGCGTGCGCGGCTACGCCCTGGCGGGCGGGTTCGGGCTCGCGCTGGCGTGCGATTTCGTGGTCGCTTCCGATGACGCCCGGTTCGGTACGCCGGAGGTGAACGTCGGCTTGTGGCCGTACATGATCACGGTGCCACTCCTGCGGTCGATGCCACCGAAGCGCGTGCTCGAGCTCATGATGACGGGACGCCGGGTCGATGCCGCCGAGGCCGAGCGCATCGGGTTCGTGACGCGGGTCGTGCCCGTCGACGAGCTCGACGGTGCCGTGGACGAGCTCGCCGCCACGCTGTCCTCGAAGTCGCCGCTGATCCTGCGGTGGGGCCGGGAGAGCTTCTACCACGTGCTCGACATGGATCCCGATGACGCGCTCGCCTACCTCCAGGCCATGCTCACGGTCACCAGCGCCTCGGAGGACACCGCCGAAGGCGTCGCCGCCTTCGCCGAGAAGCGCGAGCCGGAATGGAAGGGGCGATAGGTGACCGCGAGCGGGGGGCGGCGACGTCCACGACTGGGGGCCGCTGGTCGGCGACCTCAAGGCGCGCCGCGACCGCGCCCGCGAGATGGGCGGCCCGGATCGGGTCGAGCGCCAGCACTCGCTGGGCAAGCTCACGGTGCGGGAACGCCTCGACCTGCTGCTCGACCCGGGGACGTGGGTCGAGTACGCGTTGCTCGCCGACCACATGGACTCCGGCCTCGGCGACCGGTACCTCGCCGCCGACGGGGCTGTGACCGGCGTGGGCGAGATCGACGGCCGGCCCGTCGCCATCGGCGCCTACGACTTCACCGTCATGGCCGGCTCGATGGGCCAGGTGGGCGAGCACAAGATGGCCCGCCTGCGCGAGCTCTCGATCCGACAGCGCATCCCGTTCGTGTGGCTGCTCGACTCGGCCGGCGCCCGCATCCAGTCGACGAGCGGCTCGACGTTCGCCGGCGCGGGCGCGCTGTTCCGCGAGCAGGTCGCGATGAGCGGCGTGGTGCCGATGGTGGCGGCGATGCTCGGCCACTGCGCGGCGGGCACGGCGTACATCCCCGCCCTGGCGGACTTCGTGCCGATGGTGAAGGGCACGTCGTCGATGGCGCTCGGCGGGCGCCACCTCGTGAAGGCGGCGGTCGGGGAGGACGTCACCGAGGAGGAGATGGGCGGCTCCGCCGTGCACACGAAGATCTCCGGCGTCGCCGACCTCGAGGTGGCGGACGACAAGGAGTGCCTCGAGATCGTCCGCAAATACCTCTCCTTCTTTCCCTCGCACAACCAGGAGTCGCCGCCGGTGCACGAGAGCGCCGATCCCGTCGACCGGCGGGTCGAGGAGCTCTACGACATCGTGCCGACCGCGCCCCGGCGGGCGTACGACATGCGCAGGGTGGTCACCGCGGTCGTCGACGACGGCGACGTGCTCTGGATCAAGCCCGAGTGGGCGAAGAACGTCGTGACCGGCCTCGCTCGCGTCGGCGGCCAGCCCGTCGGGATCGTCGGGAGCCAGCCGATGGTGCTGGGCGGCGCGCTCGACGTGAACGCGGCCGACAAGGTGGCGCGCTTCGTGTGGCTGTGCGACGCCTTCGGCATCCCGCTCGTGTTCCTGCACGACGTGCCCGGGTTCATCGTCGGCTCGGCGGTCGAGAAGCAGGGCATCATCCGCCACGGCGCCAAGATGCTGTTCGCCGTGTCGGAGGCGACGGTGCCGAAGATCAGCGTGGTGATGCGCAAGAGCTACGGCGCCGGGTACTTCGTGATGAACGGCACCGCGTACGAGGCCGACTACATCGTGGCGTGGCCGACGGCCGAGATCGCGGTGATGGGGCCCGACGGCGCCGTCAACATCATCCACCGCAAGACGATCGAAGCCGTCCCAGAAGAGGAGCGGACGCAGAAGCGCCTCGAGCTGGCGGAGGAGATCCGCCAGAACATCGACCCGTACATCGCCGCCGGGCACGCGCAGCTCGACGACGTGATCGACCCCGCCGAGACCCGCCACGCGATCTGGCGCGGTCTCCAGGTGTCACGCGCCAAGCGCGTCGACCGCCCCTGGCGCAAGCACGGCGTGCTGCCCGTCTGACCTAGAGTCCCGCCGTATGGCGGAGATTCGAGCGGAGATCGCGGCGAACGTGTGGCAGGTCGTGGCCGAGGAGGGGCAGATGGTCGCCGAGGGCGACGAGATCGTCATCCTCGAGTCCATGAAGATGGAGATCCCCGTGGTGACCGAGATCCCCGGCGTCGTGCGCGAGCTCCACGTCGAGCCCGAGCAGGTGGTGCAAGAGGGCGATCTCATCGCCATCATCGACGAGAGCTGAGTTCGATGATCCGGTGGGAGGTCCGCGACCGGGTCGGGATCGCGACCATCGACCGGCCCGAGCGCAGGAACGCCCTCAACGCCGACCTGTGCACGCAGCTGCTCGACCATCTCCAAGCCGAGCCCGATCTGCGGGCGGTCGTGATCACCGGCGCCGGCGACAAGGCGTTCTGCGCCGGCGCCGATCTCGTCGTGCGGACCGAGGATGCGTCGGAGCCCGGGGGCGGTGACACGTTCCGGCCCGCGTTCGATCGGCTCCTCGACGCGATCGTCGACTACCCGGCGCCGGTGCTGGCGGCCGTCAACGGCCCCGCGATCGGCGCCGGCATGCAGCTCGCCGTCGCCTGTGACGTGCGCATCGCCGTGTTCAGCGCGACGTTCTCCATCCCCGCCGCGCGTCTCGGCGTGTTCCTGAGCCCGGCGAACGTGCAGCGGCTCGCGACGCTCGTCGGCCAGGGCGCGGCCCGCGACCTGCTGCTCACGGCGCGCACGCTCGCCGCCGACGAAGCTGCCGCCGTCGGGCTCGTGCAACGGCGCGTGCCCGACGCGCTCGAGGCCGCGCTCGAGCTCGCGGCCGAGGTCGCCGAGCTCGCCCCGCTGACCGTCCAGGGTCACAAGCGGGCGCTCAACCTCGTCGCCGGTGGAGTAGATGCGACCGCCCTCGCCGAGATGCGGGAGCTCGAGGCCCGCGCCTTCGCCAGCCAGGACCTCCGTGAAGGGCTCGCCGCGTTCACCGAGAAACGCGCCCCGCGCTTCGAGGGTCGTTAGCGGCGTTCGAGCTGCCAGACCAGCGCACCCGGCAGGCCGGCGAACGCCGCCTGCGTCGCTTCGGGGATGAACTGGGCGGCCATTCCCTGGCCCGCGGCCTCCTCGGGCCCGAAGCGCGGCTCGACGCAGCGGACCACGTCGAGCCCCGCGGCCGCGAACGCGTCGAGGTACTCGCTATGGAGATGTGAGTGCTGGCGTACGAACGCGAGGCTGCCGTCGGCCGATTTGGAAGAGCGCCTGTCCGCCTGTGACCGACGAGCGCCGGATGGAGGTCGGACACGACGACGTGCCCACCCGGACGCACGGCCCGGGCCAGTTCGGCAATGGGTGGCCGAAGATCGTCGAGGTGCGCCGAGCGCGAGCGTGCACACCGCCACGTCGACTTCGCCGTCGTCGACGGGGAGGGCGCGCAGGTCACCGTCGAGGAAGCGCGCTTCGGGGACACGCGGGCTCGAGCCAACTCGAGCATCTCGGGCGAGCCGTCCACGCCGATCACGTCGTGGCCCCGCTCGACGAGGTGGGCGGCGTGGCGTCCGGTGCCGCAGGCGGCGTCGAGGGCACGTCCGGCAGGGAGCGCATCGAGGAATCCCCAGACCACTGATTGCTCGACGCTGATCAGCGGGTTGCCGGGACGGTCGTACGTTGCGGACCATTCGGCGTACCCCGCTCTGGCGTCGAACTCCGGGATGTCCGTACCCAGCCCGTATGTCGAATCCTCTTCGGGGCCGACGATGCGCCGCACCTCGTCGATGCGCGCCTCGGCCGTCTCGTCGCCGCCCTCCACGAGCGTGCGGAAGAGCGCAAGACCCTCGACGGCCACGAGGAACTCCCGGAGGCGGACGTGTCGGGTCATCGTCCGACGGTACCGGCGCGGCCGGCGGCGCGCGTGTGAGAATCCGACTCCGGCCGACGCGCCGAGAAGGGGGTCCGACATGAGCCGCAAGTTCTCGATCCGCCCGGGGGTAACCCTCAAAGGGAGGCAGTTCAAGGGCCTGCGAGGATGGGCAGGGAAGCCGTTCCACCCGGCGCTCACCGACGTCCCGGTGGGCGCCTACGTGCTCGTCGCCGTGTTCGACGTGATCTCCCGGATCGCCGGCAACGACTCCACGATCGGACGCGACTTCTTCATCTCGGGCACCCACGTGATCATCGCCGGCGCCATCGTGTCGCTCGGCGCCGCGCTGACCGGTTTCTGGGACTGGTGGCGGTCGACCTCGCCCGGGAACCAGGCCCGCCGCACCGCCAACTGGCACATGACGGTGATGCTGACGGTCACCGGCATCGTCATCCTCGACATCATCATCCGGCTCGCGCAGTGGGGTGACAACGAGGCGACGTCGACGATCGTGATGATCCTCTCGATCATCATCGGCGCGCTCACCGCGTTCGGCGCGACGTACGGCGGATCGCTCACGTACGACTACGGCTTCAACGTCGAGACGTCGGGCGATCACCCGGTGTGGCACGACTCGGAGGTCGACGTCTTCCCCGGTCAGAAGTAGCCAGCCGCACGACCAGCCACACCGCCGCCGCCGCCCACACGACGGCGAGCGCGGTCAGCGTCGCCGTCGTGTAGTCGAGGGGCTGAACGGAGGGGTTGTCGGGGACCTGATCGCGCCCGAAGCCGCGCAAAGCGGGGAACACGACGATGAGCAGGACGCCGCTCGTCAGCAGCGCGGCCTGGACCGGGGCACGGCACCAGCGGGGGAGGGCGCGCGGCAACGGCTGCCCCGACCAGGCATGCGAGCGGCGCGAGGACGAAGTCGTGCGCGACGTCCGCGCCGACGAGCCAGCCGCCGACCTTCGCGCCGGCGCCGACGCCCGACGTCGCCCACCAGGCCGACGGCGCCGAAGGCCATGAGCGCCTGCGCCGATCGGCAGCGCGATCCAGAACGCTCGTCCGTACCGCGGCGGGCTCATCGCACCACCAGCCGGGTGACCCACTTCGTCTGCATGACGCCGGGCCGGTTGGGGCCGATGAGCCGGAGCGGGTAGCCGTGGTCGATGCCGAGGGGCTCGCCGTTGACCTCGAGGGCGAGCAGCGTGTCGGGGTCGTGGGCGTGCCAGCGGTTGAGGTCCGAGAACCGGTACGCGCGGCGTCGTTGGAGCGAGTGCACTCGTACCTCGGCGGCCGAGTCGGCGCCGGCTCGATCGAGCAGGTCCCGCACGCGCACACCCCGCCAGCGCTGCGTCGTGCTCCATCCCTCGACGCACGAGATCGGAAGCGTCGCCTCGTGCTGCGGCATCGCCAGCAGCTCGTCCCGCGTGAAGACGAGCTTCCGACGGACCTTGCCCTCGACGGTCAGGCGGTACTCTGGCGCTCCGCGCCGAGTCGACCACGCCGGCGGTGGCGGCGGTGCGGTTCACCGGGAAGCCCTGCGGTCCGGTGTCGGGGCGGCGCGGCGCGAGCAACGCGAGCTTGCGCAGCGGCGAGACGGTCTGGCCGACCGTGAACACGGTGACGGCGCCGGCGGCGGCGAAGACCGTGGCGAGGAACGTCCGCCGGTCGAAGGCGCTCGTCGCGCCGCCGATGCGTCACCGAAGGTCGCTCAGCGACGCTGACGTCGCACCGGGGGCGTCACGCGAGAAGAGCGCGGCCCGGGTCGTCGCCCACTTGGCGCCGATGTGCACGACGAGGGCGCCGATCGTGATCCAGGCGACCCAGTAGTGCGCGGCCCGGAAGCTGAACGGCCACGGGTACCACAGGTGCGTGTCGGCGAGGCCGGTGAAGAGCTCGAACACGCCGCCGGCCACGAGCGGGAAGATCGCCAGGCGCTCGACGCAGGTGCGCCACCGAGGTGAACGGCGGCCACGCGAACAGCTTCGGGAACACCACCCAGAGCTTGGCGAGCAGGAGCGGGATCGACGCGAGCCCGGTCGCGACGTGCACGCCCTGGGTCACGCGATACAGGCCGGCGGGGCGCGACGGCCACTGGAACCAGCTCGGCGGGTCCTGGATCAGGTGCGAGAGCACACCCGTGACGAAGCACACCGTGAAGGTGACGCCCAGGCGACGCCGAGGAGGGCGGCGTTGCGCTCGTCGCGCAGATCTGCTGGTGAAGATCCGCGGCGTGGTTTGTTCACGCACGGCGGAGAGCTCCGAACCAGCGGTCGCCGATCGGCCAGACCTCCTCGACGGCGAGCCCGGCGGCGGCGGCCGGTGCTGGACAGCTCGTCGGCGCCCACGGCGGTCCATGCGAACCACGGGCCTTGGACGCCGCCGATGTCGAAGCGCACGAGCTCGGCCGTGGGCGCCGTTCCGGGCGGCTCGAGCTCGACGAGCACGGCGCCGCCTGCCCTCAGCAGTGAGGCCACCCGCTCGAGGAGCGCGGCGGGATGACCGCCGATGCCGAGGTTGCCGTCGAGGAGCAGCGCGCTCGACCACCGTCCCGCACCGGGAACCCGATCGAACACCGACCGGGCGAGCACCGGCGCGCCACGCCGGCGAGCGAGGTCGACGGCGGCGGGGGTGATGTCGATGCCGAGCGCGACGACGCCGCGTTCTGCGAGCGCAAGCACGTGGCGGCCCGGCCCGCAACCCACGTCGAGCACCGGTCCCACCACCCGACCCAGCAGGGCGTCGTCCTCGACCGGAGAGCGGCTCGAGCCAGCGGTGCGCGCGCGCCGGCAGCGCGGTTCCGTCATGCGCACGAAGGACGGCAGTCACCGCGCCACGAGCGCGCCGTCGGGCGCGCCGAGCCGGGGCAGCATCGACCGCAACGTCGCGGCGAACCGGCTGTCGGGTGCGGTGCGGGCGACGGCGAGCGCGTCATCGAAATCGTCGACGTCGCGTAGGGTCGGGAGCGCGGCCGTGCGCAGGCGAAGCTCGTGCAACCGAGCCCGTTGCGCGTCGCCGGTGTGCGGTGTGCTCATCGGGACACCCAGGAACACGGCTGGGTCCGGCGTGCGCAGCCCGAGGGCCCACCACCCACCGTCGACGGACGGACCGAGGACCGCGTCGACACCGGGTGCGCCTAGCGCGCGAAGCGCCGCCGTCAGCCGGGCCGGCGTGACCTGCGGTGTGTCCATGCCGATCAGAACACCGCCGGTTTTGGTGTCGGTGAAGGCGTGCGCGAGTCGCTCGTCGAGGCCGTTGCCGCGCTGGGGGAGCACCTCGAAGCCGGCAGGAAGCCACGGGCCGTGGCGCGCCGTCGAGGACGAGCACGCGCCGCTCGCATCGAGTCGCAGCCACGGATCGCAGCGTGTCGACGAGCGCAGCTTCGGCGAGCGCCGCCGCCTGCTCCGGATCGCACGGCGGGCACAGCCGCGTCTTCACACGTCCCGGCACCGGCGCCTTGGCCAGCACGATGACCGTCACCACATCACCCGAGCCATGTCCAGCACCGTTCGCGCGGTGCCGCGCACCGTGCCCGTCACCTTGGACCGCCCGATCCTCGGCGCGTACGAGACCGGGACCTCGAGGATCCGCCAGCCGTCGTCCACCGCCCGCATGACCATCTCGAGCGGCCAGCCGAAGCGCCGATCGGTGACGCCCAACCCGAGCAGTTCCTCCCGCCGCGCCGCCCGCATCGGGCCGAGGTCGTGCACGCGCGCGCCGACCCGCCGCGCGACGAGAAGCGACAACGCACGGTTTGCGAGGCGTGCATGCAGCGGCCACGCGCCGGCACCGGTTGCGCGGCGTGCGCCCACGACGAGGTCGGCCTCGCCGGCGCTGACGGGCGTGGCGACACGTGGGAGTTCGCTCGGGTCGAGCGAGCCGTCGCAGTCCATGAAGCACACGACGTCGCTCGTGGCCGCGCGCAAGCCGGCGAAGCACGCGGCGCCGAACCCTCGTGCCGGCTCCATCACGACCCGCGCGCCGAGGCGCAATGCGACCTCGGCAGAGCCGTCGGTCGATCCGTTGTCGACCACGATCGGCTCGTAGCCCCGCGGAAGCCGTGCGAGCACTCCGGGAATCGCCTCGGCTTCGTCGAGCACCGGGAGCACGACGTCGGGCATCGATGCGACGGTACCCACGTGCCTCGTCACGACAACGATGTTGGTGCTTACGATTTTCGAAACAGCCTCGCTTGCCGCGCGAACGCGGCGGGCCTCGTCGGTACAGTCCGATCGTGGCCACCGGTGCCGTCGACACCGCAATCGCGGCGCGCCGGGATGCAGCGCGCGAGGCGGGCACCGCATCGAACTCGGCACGCACGACGCTCGCGGTTCTCACCGACGTGGGCGATCGTGATCGTCGTCGCACACGTGCTGCTCGAGCGGCTCCAGGCCGGCGGAGCGAACATCCGAATCCAGGCCGCGCCGCTGGTCGGCACGTTCGACCTCCGCGTGAGCGGACGTCTCCTCGCGGCGCTTCGCGGTCGGCACCGTGGTCGTGTTCGGCGGGCCCCGGCTCGTCGAGCGGGTTGGCTGGCGCAGGCTGCTCGTTCGCGTCGGCAGCGGCCGCGGCGGCGTGGGCGGTCTCGCTCGCGCTGGTCGACGGCGTGCAGGGATTGACGAGCCCGCTCGAAGCGCGCACGGAGTACCTCGCCGACGTCGCCACCGTCGGATCGCCGGGCGCGTTCCTCTCGACGTTCGTCGACCGCATCGGCGACTACAGCATCCACGTCCAAGGCCACCCGCCGGGGATGTTGCTGTTGCTCTCGGCCCTCGACCGCGTCGGGCTCGGGGGCTCGGGTTGGGCGGCGGCGCTGTGCATCGCCGCCGGCGCGGCCGCCGTTCCTGCCGTGCTCGTCGCGGTGCGCGAGGTCGCAGGCGAGGAGATGGCGCGTCGGGCGACTCCCTTCCTTGTGATCACGCCCGCTGCGATCTGGATCGCCACGAGCGCGGATGCCTTCTTCATGGGCGTGAGCGCGTGGGCGGTGACGCTCGTCGTGCTCGCCACCGGGCGTCATGGCCGGCGATCCGATGTCGTACGCGCTCGCCGGGCGGGCTGCTCTTCGGCGCGGCGGCCTTCCTGTCCTACGGGCTCGTGCTCCTCGCGGTGGTGCCGGCCGCGGTCGCCTGGCACCGGCGCCGGTTCCGCCCGCTTGCGCTCGCCGCGATCGGCGCGGCGCCGGTGTTCCTCGCCTTCCTCGCCGCCGGCTTCTGGTGGGTCGCCGGCCTCCTCGCCACCCGCCAGCAGTACTTCGCCGGGGTCGGCTCACGCCGCCCGTATCTCGACTTTCTGGTCGCCAACGCCGCGTGCCTCGCGATCGTGCTCGG
Source organism: uncultured Actinomycetes bacterium (assembly GCA_963768605.1). GTDB lineage: Bacteria > Actinomycetota > Acidimicrobiia > IMCC26256 > JACDBD01 > JALZAA01. The sequence continues at coordinate 149,085 of CAVYIP010000003.1, forward strand.
CCCGGCCGTGGTCGTGGCGCTGACCCGCGTGCGCGAACCGGAGGCTGTGGCTCCTGTTGGGCGGCGCCCTCGTGGTCCTGGGAGCCGCGATGATCAGTGGGATGTCGAAGGGCGAGGTCGAGCGCATCTGGCTGCCGTTCGCGATCTGGCTCCTGCCCGCCGGCGCGGTCCTGGCCGCGGGTCGACGGCATGTCGCGACGGGTTGGCTCGGGGTCCAGGCGACGGCGGCGATCGTCGTCGCGACCGCGGTGAAGACGTCGTGGTGACGGACGCGCCGACCCGGGTCCTGGTCGTGGAAGACGACCGGACGGTCGCCGAAGTCGTCACGCGATACCTCGAACGTGAGGGGTTCGTGGTCGAGTCCGTCGGTGACGGCAACGAAGCGCTGGCACGCGCCGACGCGCAGCTGCCCGACCTCGTCGTCCTCGACATCATGCTCCCGGGCCTGGACGGGCTCGAGGTGTGCCGGCGCCTGCGCTCGCGCGCGCCGATTCCGGTGGTGATGCTCACGGCTCGCGGCAGCGAGGAGGACCGGGTGCTCGGCCTCGAGCTCGGCGCCGACGATTACGTGTCCAAGCCGTTCTCACCCCGCGAGCTCACCGCCCGGGTGAAGGCCGTCCTGCGCCGGGCCGGGTCTCCGCTCGGTGAGGTCGACAGCGCGGAGACGGTCGAATACGACGGGCTCCAGATCGATTTCGGCGCGCGCGAAGCCCGCGTCCGCGGCGAGCTCGCGACACTCACCGCGCGTGAGTTCGAGCTGCTCGCCTTCCTCGTCCGCCGTCCCCGGCAGGTCTTCCGTCGTGACGAGCTCCTCGAGCACGTGTGGGGATACACGTACGGCGACACCTCCACGGTGACCGTCCACATCCGGCGCCTGCGCGAGAAGATCGAAGACGACCCGTCGACGCCCCGGCGCATCACGACCGTGTGGGGCGTCGGCTACCGGTTCGACTCGTGAACGAGACCCTCGAGCTCGCGCTCCTGGCGGCGGGAACGGCCGCCGCCGCCGCCGTTGCCGGGGCGCTCGTGTTGCGCACGCTCCGACGGCGGAGCCTCGGCGCGCAGGTCGCGGCCGTGGCGGTCGTCGCCGTCCTCGGCGTCGGCGTGGGCGCATGGGCGGGCGCCCGGGCGATGTTCCTCTCCGAGCACGATCTCTGGGCGCTCGGGGTGATCCTGATCGCGGCGGGCGCGGTCGGCGTCGTGAGCGCACTCATCCTCGGGCGGCGGGTGGGAGCAGCGAGCGAGGCGCTCGTCAGCGTCGCCCGCCGGCTCGGCGACGGTGACCCGCCGCCGGCAGGGGCCGGGGCCGGCGGCGCCGCAGGAGCTGGCGCGCCTGCACCGCGAGCTCGAGCTGACCTCGCGCCGGCTCGACCAGGCGCGGACGCGTGAGCAGGCGCCTCGACAGCTCACGACGCGAGCTCGTCGCCTGGGTCTCGCACGATCTGCGCACCCCGCTCGCCGGCATCCGCGCCATCGTCGAGGCGCTCGAGGACGGGCTCGTCGACGATCCCGAGACCGTGGCGCGCTACTACGCGACCCTGCGAGGTGAGGCCGACCGGCTCGCCGAGCTCGTCGACGACCTCTTCGAGCTGAGCCGCGCGCAGGCGGGTGTGCTCCAGCTCCAGCTCGAGCGGGTCTCGCTCGGCGACCTGGTCTCCGACGCGCTGGCCGGGGCATCACCGGTCGCGGCGGCGAAGGGCGTGCGCCTGGAAGGGCACCTCGACGGGCCGCCGGCCGAGCTCGAGGTCTCGACGTCCGAGGTGATGCGGGCGCTGCGCAACATCCTCGAGAACGCGATCCGGCACACCCCGAGCGACGGCTCCGTCACCGTCGAGGCCGGGAGCGACGACGCCGGCGCCTACGTGTCGGTGATCGACACCGGCGGCGGCATCCCCGAGCGCGACCTGCCCCGCGTCTTCGAGGTCGCCTTCCGCGGTGACGCCGCCCGCACTCCCGGCGACGCCGGCGCCGGCCTCGGCCTGGCGATCGCCCGCGGCTTCGTCGAGGCCCACCGGGGCGACATCACCGTCCGGAACGAGAACGGCGGCTGCCGCTTCACCGTTCACCTCCCGCTGCCGGGGCAGGCGTAGGTGCGCGTCCTCGTCACCGGCGGGGCGGGCTTCATCGGGTCGCACGTCGTCGATGCCCTCGTCGCCGGCGGCCACGAAGTCCGTGTGCTCGACTCCGCCCCGTCCGCTCCGTGGGCCGCCGAAGGCGTCGATGTTCACCGAGCCGACGTTCGTGACGCCGAAGCCGTGCGCGTGGCGGTCGCCGGACGTCGACGCCGTCTGCCACCAGGCCGCCATGGTCGGTCTCGGTGTCGACTTCGCCGACGCACCCGCGTACGTCAGCCACAACGACGCCGGCACCGCCGTCCTGCTGGCCGCGCTCCACGAGCAACGCTTCGGGGGACGGCTCGTGCTGGCGAGCAGCATGGTCGTGTACGGCGAAGGCCGGTACCGGTGCCTGACGCACGGGCTCGTCCGGCCCGGACCGCGCGACCCGGTGCCGCCTCGAGCGCGGCGAGTGGGATCCGTGCTGCCCCGCGTGTGGCGGCACGCTGATGCCGGAGCCGGTTCCCGAGGACGCGCCCGCCGACCCGCGCAACGTGTACGCGGCCACGAAGGTGCACCAGGAGCATTTGTGCTTCGTCTTCGGCCGCGAGCATCGGTGCCGGTGACCGCCCTGCGGTACCACAACGTCTACGGCGCCCGCATGCCTCGCGACACGCCGTATGCCGGAGTGGCGGCGATCTTCCGCAGCGCGCTCGAGGCCGGCCGGGCGCCGAGAAGTGTTCGAGGACGGGCGACAGCGACGCGACTTCGTCCACGTGCGCGACGTGGCGCGCGCCAACGTGCTCGCGCTGACCGCCGACCCGCCGGTGACCGGCGCGTTCAACATCGCCAGTGGCGCACCCCGGACCGTCCTCGACCTTGCCCAAGCACTGGCGGGCGCGTCGCGAGACGGGCGCGCCGGCGCCTGAGGTCGTCGGCGGATACCGGCTCGGTGACGTCCGCCACGTGTTCGCAGAGACGGAACGCGCACGGGCAGAGCTCGGGTTCACTGCGAGTGTCGGGTTCGAAGAAGGTGTGCGCGAGTTCGCGTCGGCGCCGCTGCGCCGCATGCGCGGCTCAGTAGTTGTTGGGCAGGACGCGCTCGAGATACGTGTAGAAGACGAACAGCGCGACGAGGAACGGGATCACGCCGGCGAACCAGGTGGTCCAGCGCGGGTAACGGTGGAAGAGGAGCCACCACAGCCCACCGACGATCGCCGCGATCAGGCCCGCGACGAAGACCGGCGTCCGCGACTCGCTCCCACCCGAGAGGCCGGTGTCGAGCACGAGCTTCGTCCGGTCCGGTCCCGGGAGCGGCGTTTGGCGGGTCGGTGAGCTGCGCCTTCACGATCAGTCGCTGCGTCGCCTGGTACTTCGGCTCGCACGTCGTGAGCGTCAGCGTCGCCAGCTGCTGACCGGTGGCAGGGTCGGTCGTCGGGTCGAGCACCTCGGTCTGGTTGGGACTGACCGCGAACGGGTCGTCGGTGAGGACGTACTCCCAGGTCCCGGTGAGCGTCCGCACCGAGATCGTGTCACCGCGCGCCAGCTGGTCGAGGTCTCCGAAGGGCGCGCCGTACGTCGTGCGGTGCCCGGCGATCGCCGCGTTCCCGAGCTGGCCCGGCAGCGGGGAGCCGGTGTAGTGCCCGGGCCCCTTGCGCAGGTCGGGGACGGAAGTGCCCTCGACCACCACCTTGTCGACGCCGATCTTGTCGATCTTGATCACACCGACGGGGTCGCCGTCGCCGGGCGTGGACGGCAAGGCGAGCGGCGCCGTCGTCGCTGTCGGCGCGGCCGTGGTCGTTGTCGTGCTCTGCGATCGCTGACGTGCCAGCTCACGGTTGAACTGGCTCTCGAGGTCGGATTGCGCCCGTGCCTCGTAGATGCCCGTGCCCCACAACTGGTAGGCGACGAAGAGGAGGATCAGCAGACCGACCGTGACGAGGACCCGGCCGATCGCCCCGATCACGGTGCGCACGGGGGCAGAGGCTAATCGGGGCATTTGCCTCGTTTGCTGCCCCGACAACGGTTCGCCCAGGTCAGAGGGCGCTTCGTACACTCAACGTGCTTTGAAGCAGCTACCGCGGTGAAGCCCGTGGAGGCTTGCGTGCCCGTCGTCGTCCGCCTGCGTTCCGCCGTGTGCCTCCTGGGTCGGTTCCCGGCCCTGGCCGGGGTCGACTTGGACGTCGAGGCGGGCGAGGTCGTGCTGCTCTCGGGCGCGAACGGCGCGGGGAAGACGACGCTGCTGCGTCTTCTCGCCGGGTTGCACCGCTGCACACGGGGACGGGTGTCGTGCTCGGGCACGACCTGTCGATCGATCGGCGGGGCGCGCGGCGCGACCATCGGTCTCCTCGGCCACGAGACCGGCTGTTACGACGACCTCACCGTGCGCGAGAACCTCCGCTTCGCGGTGCGCGCCGCCGGCGGCGACGCCTCCGCGTCCGACAACTCGCTCGAGCGCGTCGGGCTGACTGCGCAGGCCGACGTCGTGCACGGCCGGCTGTCGGCGGGCCAGCGCCGCCGGCTCGCACTCGCCGTCGTGCTCGTCGCGCGACCCGCGGCTCCTGCTGCTCGACGAGCCCCACGCCGGTCTCGATGCCGACGGCCGCGCCGTGCTCGACGCCGTGGTCGCCGCCGCCCCCGACGAGGACCGCACCGTCATCCTCGCCTCGCACGAGCTCGACCGCACCCGCGCCCTCGCCGGCCGCGAGGTCGTCCTCGCCGGCGGCGTCGCCCACTTCGGCGTCGCGGAGCCGGACGTGGCCCCGGCGAGCGACGCCGAAGCAGAAGAAGAGGTGCGGGCGGGATGAACCTCTGGCGGGAGGTGGCGCTCGTGGCGGGCAAGGACCTGCGCATCGAGGCCCGCTCGCGCGTGACGCTGTACCAGGTCCTGCCGTTCGGGCTGATCGTCGTCCTCTTGTTCGCGTTCGCGCTCGACCCCGAGCCGCGGCGTCCTCTCCCGGGTCGCCCCCGGCCTGTTCTGGGTGGCCGTGCTGCTGGCGGCGTTGCTGGCGGTGTCGCGCTCCTTCCAGGTCGAGACCGAGAACGGCGCCCGCGACGGGCTCCGCCTCTCCGGCCTCGACCCGGCGGCGGTGTTCCTCGGCAAGGCGGCCGCGATCGCGGTCCAGCTCGCTGGTGCTCGAGGTCGTGCTCGGCGCCGGCGTCGTCGCTCCTCTACGACGTCGAGCTGCACTCGCTCGGTGCCGCTGGTCGCTGGCGACGCTGGCCGCGACCGTCGGCGTGGCCGCCACCGGTACCCTCTACGGCGTGCTCGCTGCAGGTCTGCGGGTGCGCGAGACGCTGGTCCCGGTGCTGCTGCTGCCGGTGGTGGCGCCGGTGATGCTCGGGCGCCACCCGGGCCTGGGAGGCGGCGATCGACGGCGTACCGTCGGACGCGTGGCCGTGGGTCGCGCTGCTCGGCGGTGTTCGCAGCGCTGTACACGGCGATCGGGATGCTGGCCTTCGGACCGCTCCTGGAGGAAGCATGAGAGAGGACGCGCTGCTGAACCGGCGGCTCGCCACCGTCGCTCGGGTGGTCGGCGCTCGCGTCGCTGGTCGTCCTCGCCGCTGTTCGGGCCTGTGGGTCGCGCCGCCCGACGCGGTGCAGGGCGACGCGCAGCGGCTGATGTACCTGCACGTGCCCGCGGCGTGGCTCGCCTACCTCGCGTTCGGGGTCACCGCGCTCGGGCTCGGCCTTGTGCCTGTGGCCGCGCACGCGCTCACCGGTCTGGGACCGCGTCGCCGGCGCGTCGGCCGAGCTCGGCGTCATGTTCACCGCGCTCACGCTGGTGCTCGGCTCCCTGTGGGGCCGGCCGGTGTGGGGCATCTGGTGGGCGTGGGACGCCCGGCTCGTGACGACCGCCGTCCTCTTCTTCCTCTACCTCGGCTACCTCGCGCTGCGCCGCATCCCGCGGCCCCGAGCCGCGCGAAGCGCTGCGCGATCGCGGCGCTCATCGCCTTCGTCGACGTGCCGATCGTGCACTTCTCGGTCGACTGGTGGCGCACGCTGCACCAGGAGGGCACCGTCTTCAACGACGAGCTCAAGGCTCAGATCCACGGCATGATGGCGTTCACGCTCTGGTTCGGGGCGTCCTCGCGTTCACGCTCGCTCTACGTGTACCTCCTCGACCGGCGGTACCGCCTCGAGGCGCTCGAGGAAGGCCGCGAGGAGCGCGAGCTCGAGCAGGCCATCGCCGAGCGGGTCGCGTCCGGGGACGGCGACGGCTCGGGCGGGGCGGACGCGCTCGTCGACTCGGGAGCGCCAGGTGATGCGGCCATGACCGACGCCGGGTACGTCGTCACCGGCTGGGTGCTCACCGCGCGTGGTGCTCGCCGGGTACTGGGCGTCGATCGTGCGGCGCACCCGCCGGGCTCGGCGCACCCTGCCGCCGGCCGAGAGCCCGGTCCCGCCGGGCGAGAGCCCAGCCCGTGAGCGTCACCGACACCGCGCCACCGCCGTCGCCGAGCGCGACGCCGGCGCGGTCGCGGCGGAAGCGACGCACATCATCGCCGTCGGCGGTCTGCGTCGGTCGCGATCGTCGCGATCGTCGTGCTCGCGGTCGTGCTCTCGGAGAACGTCGTCTACTTCCGCACCGTGTCGGAGGCGGTGCGCACCGCGCCAGTGAGCGAGGGACGACCGCTTCCGCGTCGCCGGCGCGGTCGTGCCGGGCACGATCGCACGAGACCGGGAACGGGCGTGCGGTTCGACGTCACCGACGGGAAGAACGACCGTCCCGATCGTGCACGGCGGCGACCCGCCCGGGCTGTTCAAGGACGGCGCGCCGGTCGTGTGCGAGGGCCGGTGGAGCAAGGGCGCGGCGTTCGACTCCGACCGGATCCTGATCAAGCACGGCAGCGAGTACAAGCCGCCGAAGGTCGATACCACCGAGGCCCAGATCGTGAAGGCGACGCTCGGAGTGCTCGCGCTCGGCGCTCGGAGCCAGCGGCGCGTTGTTCGGGATCGGCACGCTCGCGGTCGGTCTCGCCCGCGGCGACGACCGGCTCCTGCGCGTCGGCCGCCGCTACGTGTACGTCGTGCTCGCGGCCGCGCGTGCTCGCGGCGGCGGTCATGGAGTGGGCGCTGCTGACCCACGACTTCTCGCTCGCGTACGTCGCGGAGAACAACGCCCGGGCAACGCCGCTGCTGTACACGATCACCGGCCTCTGGGCGGCGCTCGAGGGTTCGATCCTGCTGTGGGGCCTCGATCCTCGGCGGCTACCTCGCGTTCGTCGCACACAAGTTCCGCAACCGCGCCACCGACCCGCTCGTGGCGTGGGCGTTGCTCGTCGGGCTCGTCGTCGCGCTGTTCTTCTTCGGCCTGATGCTCGGGCCGGCCAACCCGTTCAAGACCCTCGGCACCGTCCCGTCCGACGGGCAGGGCCCGAACCCGCTCCTGCAGAACCACCCGCTCATGGCGTTCCACCCGCCGATGCTCTACCTCGGCTACGTCGGGCTTCACCGTGCCGTTCATGTTCGCGCATCGCCGCGCTCGTCACCGGCCGGTTCGGCGAGGGCTGGCTGTCCGAGACCCGCCGGGCGACGCTCGTCGCCTGGGGCTTCCTCACCGTCGGCATCATCCTCGGCGCGTGGTGGAGCTACGAGGTGCTCGGGTGGGGCGGGTACTGGGCGTGGGACCCGGTCGAGAACGCGTCGCTGCTGCCGTGGCTCACCGCGACCGCGTTCATCCACTCGGTGATGGTGCAGGAACGTCGCGGGATGCTGCGCGTCTGGAACCTCTCGCTCGTGATCGCGACGTTCTGCCTCACGATCCTCGGCACGTTCCTCACCCGGTCCGGCGTCCTCAACTCGGTCCACTCGTTCACGCAGTCGGCCATCGGCCCGTGCTGCTCGTCTTCCTCGGGATCGTCGCCGCCACCGGCATCGGGCTCATCGCCTGGCGCGGCGACCGTCTGCGCGCGCCCGGGCGCATCGACTCGGCGGTATCGCGCGAGTCGGCGTTCCTCGCCAACAATCTGCTTGTTCGCCGCGCTCGCGTTCGTCGTGCTGCTCGGCACCGTGTACCCGCTGATCGCCGAGGCGCTGCAGGGCAAGCAGCTCTCGGTGGGGGAGCCGTACTTCGACCGGATGACGACGCCGCTCGGCCTCGCGCTGCTGTTCCTGATGGCGGCGGCGCCGGCGCTGCCGTGGCGGAGGACGAGCGGCGACGTGCTGCGCGACCGCCTGCTCGTCCCGGCGTGGGTCGGGCGCGCTCACCATGGTCGTCGCGGTGGCGCTCGGCGCCCGCGAGCTCGCGGAGGTGCTGGCGTTCGGGCTGGGCGCGTTCGCAGTGGCCGGGATCGTCCGCCAGTACGTCATCGGTGCCCGTGGTCGCCGCCGGGCGACGGGCGAGGCGTGGCCGGTGGCGCTCGCGCGCATGGTGCGGGGCAACCCACGGCTGTACGGCGGCCTCGTCGTCCACGTCGGCGTGGTGATCGCGGCGGTCGCGATCGCATCGTCGTCGGCGTACTCGACCAAGCGCGAGGTCCGGCTCGCCGAAGGCCAGTCCGCGACCGTGTCGCGGCTACACGCTCACGTACATCGGCTCGCACTCGCAGCGCAGCGGCCAGAAGAACACCGTGTCGGCAGACATACGAGTCCGCCGCGGCGGCGACGACCTCGGCACGTACGCGCCCGCGATCTCGACGTTCCCGAACGCCTCGCAGGGCATCGGGACGCCGTCCGTGCGGACGGGCTTCCGCGAGGACGTCTACCTCACGCTGGTGTCGTCGCCCAACGAGCAGGGCCGGGTGACGGTCGGCGTGGCCGTGAACCCGATGGTGCTGTGGCTGTGGATCGGCGGCGGCGTCATGGCCTTCGGCACGCTCGTCGCCCTGTCGCCGTCGTTGCGACGCCGGACGAAGCGGGTGCCGGAGCCGGTCCCGGTCGAGCCGCCGGCAATCGAGCCGGAGAAGGTGCCGGTGTGAAGCACCGGGCGCGCTGGATCGCGCTCGCCGCCGGCGCGGTGGTCACCGTGCTCGCGGTCGTGCTGGCCACCCAGGTCGGGACCGACCCGCGCGCCGACGCCAACAAGAGCCACCTCCTCGGGCAGAACGCGCCGGCCGTCGACCTCCCGACCCTCGACGGCGGCCGGGTCCGGTCGAGCGACCTCGCCGGCAAGGTCGTCGTCGTGAACTTCTGGAACTCGTGGTGCATCCCGTGCCAAGAGGAGCACTCGGCGCTCGTCGAGTTCTTCCGCCGTCACGCCGCCGACCCCGGCTTCGCCATGGTCGGCATCGTGCGCGACGACACCGACGGCGCCATCCGTCGCTATGTCGACGACGAGGGCGTCCCGTACACCGTGGCCCTCGACCCCGGCGCCCAGGCTTCGCTCGAGTTCGGGACGCGCGGTCAGCCCGAGACGTACGCGATCTCACCCGACGGCGTGATCGCCGGCACGCAGTTCGGGCCGTCGAGCGTGACCAACCTCGAGAACATGTACGCGGCGGCGCGGGGGCAGGGGTGAACCGTCGCAACCGTGGCGTGGATCGCGCTGGCGGCGGTGGTCGTGATCACGCTGGCGATCGTCGCCTGGCCCAGCGGCGGCAAGCCGTCCGACGCCGCGCGGGTGCAGTCGGTCAGCTCCGAGCTCCGCTGCCCCGACTGTGAGAGCCAGTCGATCGCGCAGAGCTCGACCGAGACCGCGCGCGCCGCCCGCGCCGACATCCGCCGGCGTGTCGCCACCGGTCAGAGCGACGGCGAGATCCGCCAGGCGTACATCGACAAGTTCGGTCACTCGATCCTGCTCAAGCCCGAGAGCGGCGGGCTCGGGATCCTCGTGTGGGGCCTTCCGGCCGCCGCGCTCGTGCTCGGCGCCGGCGGCCTCGTGCTCGCGTTGCGGCGCTGGCGCCGGGAACCGCATCTGCACCCGACCGACGCCGACCGCGAGCTGGTGCAACGCGTCCGACCATGAGTGAAATGAGCACGCGCCTCGATCCCGAGGACCAGGGTGAGCTCGAACGCGAACGCGACTTCCTGCTGAAGTCGCTCGACGACCTCGAGACCGAACGCGCCGCCGGCAACATCGACGACGCGTCGTACACCGAGCTGCACGACGACTACACGGCCCGCGCCGCGGCCACCATCCGTGCCCTTCGCGACGGCGTCGACGCGCGGCCTACCGCGCCCGCGGTGCCCTGGCGACGACGGGGCCTGGTGGTCGCCGGCATCGTGGCGTTCGCGGTGCTGGCGGCCGTGTCGCTGGCCGCGGCGCTCGGCGCCCGCCTCCCGGGGCAGACGTCGTCCGGGAACGCGCCCCAGGCGTCCCCGAGCTCCGGTGAACGGAAGGCCCGGCTGCAAGCGGCGGCGGAGCAGAGCCCGAACGACCCGCAACCGCGGCTCGCGCTCGCCCGGTTCCTCGAGGAGTCGGGCGACACCGTCGAATCACTCAAGGAGTACGACAAGGCAGTCGAGATCGCACCCGACAACGTCGACGCGCTGGCGAACGCGGGCCGGCTGCGCTTCATCGTCGCCGGCCAGGTGCCGAGCGCCGAGGCGCGGCAGCAGCTCGTCACGACGGCGCGCACGCTCCTCGACCGCGCGGTGCAAGCCGATCCCAACCAAGCCGACGCGCACTACTACCGGGGCGTGCTGCTCGCGGACGGCTTCGGCGAGGTGGACGGGGCCATCGGCGAGTTCCAGCGGTATCTGGTGCTCGCGCCCGACGGTCAATTCGCGACGCAAGCCCGCAACGCGCTCGCCGCGGCGGTCGAGCAGCCCCCGGGCTCGGGTAGCGTGCCGACTACGGCACCACCGACAACCTGACATCGAACGACGAGACGAGGCGCTCCCGTGGCCGAACCCCCTGCGCACGAGATCGACGAAGGTGCGATCTACCGGGCGACGATCCAGACCGACCGCGGCACCATCGTGATGGAGCTCGATCCGCAGATGGCGCCGCAGAGCGTCAACAACTTCGTGTCGCTCGCGCGCCGCGGCTACTACGACGGGCTCACGTTCCACCGGGTCGTGCCCGAGTTCGTGATCCAGGGCGGCGACCCCGACGGCAGCGGCCGTGGCGGCCCCGGCTACCAGTTCTCCGACGAGCCCGTGCGGGGCGACTACACGCTCGGCGCGGTGGCGATGGCGAACGCCGGTCCCGACACGAACGGCTCTCAGTTCTTCGTGTGCATCGACGACTGCACGAAGAAGCTGCAGAAGAACTACAACCTGTTCGGGTACGTCGTCGACGGGATCGACGTCGCCCAGCAGACGCAGGTCGGCGACGTGATGCAGTCGGTCACGATCGAAGAGACCGCCCGCGACTGACGGTCGTGTGATGCCGTGACGGACGCCGGGCTCTTCGGTCCCGACAGCATCGCCTGGCGGCTCCACGCGGACCCGTCGATGCTCGTCGGCGCGATGCGCGCCCTCCTCGTGCAGGCGCTCGAGCCCCGGGCCATGGCCGGCGTCGTCCAGCACAGCGACTACAAGGCCGACCCGTGGGGCCGTCTGAACCGCACCGTCCGCTTCGTGCTCCACACGACCTACGGCGACACCAGCACCGCCGAGGCGGCGTGCCGGGCCGTCCGCCGGATCCACGACCGCGTGCACGGCGTCGACCCGGTGAGCGGGCGCGCGTACTCGGCCCACGACCCCGACCTGCTGCTCTGGATCCACGCCGTCGAGGTGCACTCGGCGGTGTTCTCGTACCGCAGCTACGCGGGCCGGCTCGCCGACGACGACGCCGATCAGTACGTCGACGAGATGGTGCGCGTCGCCGAGCTCCTCGGACTGCCGTCCGACATGGCCCCCCGGTCGATGGGGGAGTTGCGCGAGTACCTCCGCGGCGTCGAGGGGCTCCAGCTCACGCGGGGCGCCCGGGAGAGCATGCGCCTCGTCCTGTCGCCGCCGATGCCGTTCGCGCTGCGTCCGCTGTGGGTGCTCCCGGCGAGCGCGGCCGTCGCGTCCCTGCCACGGTTCGCGCGCCGGATGTACCGGCTGCCGTGGTTCGAGCCGGCGTCGCTGTCGGTCCGCGCCGCCATCTTCGGCCTCACTCGCTTCCTGAACGTGCTTCCGATCGAGGCCCCCGAGATCCGCGAGGCGAAGAACCGGCTCGAGCAGGCGGCGTGACATGAGCTCGTCGTGTGCGGACCCACTGGTCCACCGGCACGGCGGTCGAGTGCACAGACACGCGTCCCGCGGCCGCCACCGCCATCTCCCCTTGGTGCTGACGGCCTCGACGCCGATCCGCGTCCGCGGCGGACATCGACACGGACATGGCCATTCGCACGCGTTGATCGATGACAGCATCAAGCGGTCCCGCGAGGGGATTCGAGCGGTCGTGCTCTCGTTGGGAGTCCTCGGCGCGACGGCCGCAACGCAGGCGGTGGTGTTCGTCGCGAGTGGCAGCGTTGCGCTTCTTGCCGATCTCGTCCACAACGTCGGTGATGCCCTGACGGCCGTGCCTCTCGCGGCCGCGTTCTTGCTGGGCTCGAGGCGAGCCGAGCGACGTGCGGGCCTCGTAGTCGTCGCCGTGATTGGAATCAGCGCCGGCGTCGTGGGCGTCGAGGCGATCCGTCGCCTCGTAGACCCGGAAACGCCGAGCAACCTGGTGGCCATGGCCGTCGCCGGTGCTCTCGGATTCGGCGGCAACTACGTGGCGGCTCGGATTCGCGGTCGAGCTGGTGAGCGCCTCGACAGCCCGGCGCTCATCGCCGACGCGCACCACGCCCGCGCCGACGCGTACGTCAGCCTGGCGGTCATCGCGTCGGCCGGGACAATCGCAGTCGGCTTCCCCCTCGCTGATCCCTTGATCGGGCTCGCGATCACTGCGGTCATCCTGCGCATCACGTGGCAGTCCTGGAAGACGGTTCGCGGCGACGATGACGGCGGTGGATAGCGGCGCCGGGCGGCGTTCATCGCTGCGTATCGATCGGTCTCATGACCCGGATCCGCGGCTTCTTCGGGTCTCGTTCGAGCGGGAAGTACACAAGCTGCGTCGTCGGGTCGACGGCGACCGAATGTGCGGTGGCAGCAAGTCGGCCCTGTCCGAGTTTGCGGAGTCGCTTCGAGCTCGTGGAGAAGACGGTCACGACGCCGCTCTCGGTGGCGACGTAGAGACGGTCGCCGATCGGGTCATACGCGAGGACGTCAGGGTTCGCGCCGACGGAGTCGGTTGCCAGCTGGTGCTGCTCCGCCAAGTCGACCGTGACGACGCTGGCGTTCCCTTCGCAGGCCACGAAAGCCAACTGGGTTTCCGCTTGGACGTAGACGCCGTGTGCCCCCCGGCAGTTCTCGAGCCGGATCCGCCGGGTCCGACTGCCAGTGGTCGGATCGAGACCAACGAGCTCGTCGGGTGGCCGCGCCGCGACATAGGCGAGCCCGCCGACGGCGTCGTAGGCGACGTTGCCGACCTCACGGCCTAGCCGGACGGTGCGGACAACGCGACCAGATCGTCCCTCCAGGACCGTTTCGCTGCCGTCGTTCTTGTTCGACACCAGGACGAGATCGTCGCGCCTGTCGTAGGCGATGCCGTCAGGAAACCTTCCCGTCGGAGTGCGCGTGATCACCTGATTGGTCGGGGCGTCGAGAGTGACGAGTTCGTCCGCCCCCGTCGCAGAAGCGAAGACGCGTCCGATCTCCGGAACGGCGAGGACGCCGTGGACGTCGGGAAGACCGGGAACGTGAGCGATCACCGTGAAGGAATCGAGGTCGACGACGTCGACGGCGGAGTCGCCGAGGTGAGCGATGTAGAGCCGCCGTCCGGATCCGTCGATGCTCTGGTAGTCGAACCGGGTCGGCCGCCCTGGCAGCCGCACGTTTCGTTCGCGTGTCAAAGGCAGTCGAGAGACGCCACCGCGTACCGGAGGCATGCTCAGTGCTATGCACAGCAGCGCCGCGACGGCCGCGAGCACCGCCGCCGACAGTCGCCTTCTCCGCACGTCAGTAACGTAGATCCCGGCGCTCCGGGACATTCTGCGAGGAGACACCATGAAGTGGGTCACCCGTGCCCGTCCCAAGACGGACCGCATCGCCTGTCCGTGGCTGATTCGGCGGTGCATCGATGCCGATGCCGAGATCCTGTACGTACCGGCCGGCGAGGTTCTCGACGTTGCCGCCCGCGAGAACGCACGATCCTTCGACGCGCCGGGCGCCGACTACGAACACCGTGAGGGTCGTTGCACCTTCGAGGTGCTCATCGACGACTTCGGGCTCACTGACGATGGCGCGCTCGTGCGTCTCGCCCGCATCGTGCATGCCGCCGACATCCAATCCGACTTGGACACCGATGCAGCAGGACCAGGACTCCTTGCGATCGGTCTCGGCGGTCTCGACGTCGAGGCCGACGACTACCGACTGCTGGAGCGAGCGACCTTCGTATACGACGCTCTCTACGCCTGGTGCGCCCGGCAGGACACCTCTGCGGTGTGATCGACTACGCCGCCGCGTCCACGAGCCCGTAGCGACGGCGGATCGCGCGCTCGGCCGTCCCGAACAGGAGCGCGTCGACGAGGATCCCGATGATCAGGATCACGATCATCACCGCGATGACGCCGGCGGAGTCGTTGAGCTGGCGGTTGGCGTCGAGCTGCTGGCCGAGGGAGAACTGCCCGGGGATGAGCACGATGAGCTCGCCGGCCAGGAGGCTGCGCCACGCGAACGCCCATCCCTGCTTCAAGCCCGGCGACGAACGACGGGAGCGCGGCGGGCAGGATCACGTGGCGGAACAGCTTCCACCGCCGGGCGCCGAGCACCGTGCCCGCCCGCAGGAGGATCGGCTGGATGTGGTCGATGCCGCCGATGAGCCCGTTGGCGATCGACGGCGCCGCGCCGAGCACGACGACGAAGAAGATCGCGCCCTCACCCAGCTGGAACAGCAGGATCGCCAGCGGGAACCACGCCACCGAGGGCATCGTCTGCAGCCCGGTGATCAGCGAGCCGATGGCGGATCGCAGCACCCGGTTGCGGGCGACGAGGGCGCCGACGATCGTCCCGATCACCAGCGCGAACGCGAAGCCCTTGAACCCGCGCTGCAGCGTCGTCCACGCCGCGTCCATGTTCGTGCTGAAGTTCTCGACGAACGAGTCCCAGACCTTGCGCGGCCCGGGCAGCACGTACTCGGGCTTCCAGCCGCTCCACACGACGAGCTGCCAGACGATCAGCGCGAGCGCGACCGCGAGCAGCTTCGGCCACGCCGCCGCCCAGGCGCGCGCGGCGCGGCTCGGACGCGGCGGGAGCACGGTCTCGAGGTGATCGAGGCCGGCCAGCTCGCGGTCGAGTAGGTCGGTCCGAGCGGCGTCGCCGTTCTCAGTCGTTGCCATGCCGGCGCACCTCCTCGCGCAGCTCGTCGGTGATGGTCGCGGCGAGGTCGGCCACGGGGTGCGACTCGATGCGCCGGGGCCGCGGGATCACGACCGGGAACTCGGCGACCACGCGCCCGGGCCGGCTCGAGAGCAGCACGACCCGGTCACCGAGGCGGACGGCCTCGCGGACGTTGTGGGTGACGAACAGGATCGTGAGGCCCTGCTCGCGCCACAGCCGCTCGATCTCGTCGTGCAGGAGGTCGCGCGTCATCGCGTCGAGCGCGCCGAACGGCTCGTCCATGAGCAGGATGTCGGCGCCCTGCGCGAGCGCCCGGGCCAGCTGCACCCGTTGGCGCATGCCGCCCGAGAGCTCGTGGGGGAGCTTGCGCTCGAACCCCTCGAGGTGGACGACCTGCAGCAGCTCGCGCACGCGGGCGCGCCGCTTCGCCTTCGGCACCCGCTGGAGCTTGAGCGCGAGCTCGACGTTGCCCTGCGCGGTGAGCCACGGGAACAGCGCCGCCTCCTGGAACATGAGCGTGGTGCGCCCGTCGACCTCGACGGATCCCGCGGTGGGCCGGTCGAGGCCGGCGACGAGGTTCAGCAGCGTGCTCTTGCCGCACCCCGACGCCCCCAGCAGGCAGACGAACTCGCCGGCGCGCACGTCCAGCGACACGCGGTCGAGCGCGGGGACGGCGTCGCCGGCGTGGCCGTACACCTTGCTGGCGCCGCGCAGGACGATGGGCGCGCCGGAGCCGGCCTCGGGCGGGGGGACCTCCGAAGCCGGCTCGTCGACGCGAGGGCGTTCGACTGCTCGTGATCTCGTCATGACTTGACCGTCGGCTCTCCTTGCTTCTTCAGCACCTGGTTCAGGAGCTTGAGGTCGTAGATGCCCTTGAGGTCGACGGCCTTCAAGAGGCCCGCCGCCTCGGCGTCCTTGGCCGACTTGCGCAGCGACGTGGCGATCGGGTCGTTCGTGAACGTGAGGTTCTTGAACGACGCCGCGATCACGTCGGCAGCGAGCGGCTTGCCGGTCGCGTTGTTGATGCCCTGGCCGACGAGGTCCTGCGCCTTGGCGGGGTCGTTCTTGATGAGGTCGTTCGCCGCCACCTGACCCTCGAGGAGCCGCTTCACCGCGTCCGGGTGGTCCTTGAGGAACCCGGTGCGGACGATGAGCTGAGTCGTCACGTACCGGCCCTGCGGCCACAGCGTGGCCTCGTCGACGAGGATCTTGCCCCCACCCTCCTGCACCAGACGCGTCGCCCACGGCTCGGGGACCCACGCGCCGTCGAGCTGGCCCTGCTTGAACAGGTCGAGGGTCTGCGCGTTCTCCTGGGGCAGGATCGAGACGTCGCCGCCACCGGCCGGGTCGGTCTTGAGGCCCTTCTTCTTCAGCCACGTGCGCAGGGCGACGTCCTGGGTGTTGCCCAGCTGCGGCGACGCGACTTGCTTGCCCTTCAGGTCCTTGGCGCTCTTGATGGTGGGCTTCACGACGAGGAACGCGCCGCCTGACGTCGCGCCCGAGATGATCCGGATCGCCTCGCCGCCGGACTGCGCGAACGCGTTGATGGCGGGGTTCGGCCCGATGTAGGTGGCGTCGAGCGCGCCCGAGTTCAGCGCCTCGACTGCCTGGGGGCCGGCGTTGAACGTGCTCGTGTCGAGCTTCACGTTGTTGCCGAGCTTCTCCTGGAAGATCCCGCCCTCGACGCCGACGATCGCGGACGCGTGCGTGACGTTGGGGAAGTAGCCGAGCCGCAGCGTCGTGTTCTCTTGTGCAGGCGCACCGCCGGCGGCTGGCGCTGCCGACACGAACAAACCGACCGCGACGAGCGCGGCGAAGGACCATCGGGTCAGCGCTACGGGCGGACGACATGATCGTGCGACCTCCGAGAGGGTTGGGAAGGCAGAAGGGCTGTCCGGCGACACCCGTACACGACGAGCGCGCCGAGAGCAGTGCCGCAGAGAACGGAGAGGACGACGACGTTGGACGCGCCGAGGAGTTTCAACGCCGAGACGGCCAGCACCACGACGAGTACGGGACGGATGATGCGGTCGGGCGCCCGAGAGGAAATCCGCGCGCCGAGGTACACGCCGGGGACACTGCCGATGAGCAGCGAGACGGTGAGGCCGACCTGCAGGTCCCCGAAGAACAGATGCCCGATCGCTGCCGCCACGACGAGCGGGATCGCCTGCACGAGATCGGTGCCGACGAGCTCGTTGCTGGACAGCGCGGGGTAGAGGAACAGCAGGAGGACGATCATCACCGACCCCGACCCCACGGATGTCATGCCGACGACGAGCCCGCCGATGACGCCGATGAGGACGGTCCGGCCCGGTCGCACCGTGATCGCGTGCACACCGTCGCCCGTCGGACGCCGGGACTGCAGCACACCCTTGGCCACGATCGCCGCCGCCGCCACGAGGAGGACCGCGCCGAGCAGCACCTTGAGGCGCTCGCCGAACTCGGGGGCGCCGATCGCCCGCAGCACGAGGACCCCGCAGAATGCGGCCGGCACTGACCCGATCGCGAGCCAGCGCACCAGGTTGAGATTGACCGTGCCGCGGCGGAGGTGCACACCGCCGCCCACCGGCTTCATCACGACCGCGGCCACGATGTCGCTCGACACGGCGGCGAGCGGGTTGATCCGGAACAGGAGGACGAGGATCGGCGTCATCAACGCGCCGCCGCCCATCCCCGTGAGGCCGACGATGAACCCCACGAGGAGCCCGGCGATCATCACGCCCAGTTCGAGGTGCACTCCGCCTCCGTTGAAGCCCACAAATCCGATCGACAAGGTAGGTTTTGCGGGAAGGCGGTCAAATGCGCATCTCGGCGAAGGCGGACTACGCGGTCAGGGCGGCGGCGGAGCTGGCCGCGGCGTCACCCGGCGGCCGGCCGGTGAAGGGGGAGCAGCTGGCGGCGGCGCAGGGGATCCCGCCCCGGTTCCTCGAGAACATCCTCGCCGACCTCCGCCACGCCGGGCCTCCTCTCCGCCCGCCGCGGCGCCGATGGCGGCTACACGCTGACGCGGGACCCGAGCGAGATCTCGGTCGCGGAGGTCCTGCGCGCCGTCGAGGGACCGCTGGCGGCCGTGCAGGGCACCCGCCCCGAGGGCTTGCAGTATCAGGGCGCCGCCGCCCGCCTCCCCGAGGTGTGGGTCGCGCTGCGGGCCAACCTGCGCGCCGTGCTCGAGCGGGTGACGCTGGCGGACCTGGCTACGGGCGAGTTGCCGGAAAGCGTGTTCGCGCTCACGGCCGGTGCCGACGCCTGGCAACCCCACTGAGAGCACGGCGTAGCGTGACGCCGTGACCAAGACCGTCGAGCAGTTGCTCGACGAGGCGCGCGCCCGCCTCCGCCGCCTCTCGCCCGCCGAGACCGCCGACATGCTCGCGGCCGGCGCGCTCGTCGTCGACACCCGGCCCGCCGCGCAACGCGAACGCGAGGGCGAGATGCCCGGCGCGCTCGTGATCGAACGCAACGTCCTCGAATGGCGGCTCGACCCGGCGAGCCCCGACCGAATCCCCGAGGTCACCGGCCACGACCAGGTCGTCGTCGTGGTGTGCTCCGAGGGCTACAGCTCGAGCTTGGCCGCCGCCGCACTCCAGGACCTCGGCTACCGCAACGCCACCGACCTCGCGGGCGGGTTCCAAGCGTGGAAGGCGGCCGGGCTGCCCGTCGGGTGAAGCCCGGCCGGGAATCGTGACGTAGCCTCGGTTTCATGGCCGACACGACCGGGATCAGCACTCCCGTGGCGCTCGTCGAAGAGGTCTACGGCCGCTACCCGGAACGGGTCGCCGTGGGTCGGCGCCGCCTCGGGCGGCCGCTCACCTATCGCCGAGAAGGTGCTGTTCGCGCACGCCGAGGACCCGCACACCATCGGGCTGGAGCGCGGCGTCGACAACGCCGACTACCGCCCCGACCGCGTCGCGCTGCAGGACGCCACCGCGCAGATGGCGCTGCTCCAGTTCATGACCGCGGGGCTGCCGCGGGTCGCGGTGCCGACGACGGTGCACTGCGACCACCTCATCCAGGCGCGCGTCGGCGCCGAGATCGACGTGAAAAACGCGCTCGACACCAACTCGGAGGTGTACGAGTTCCTCCGCACGGTGTCGGCGAAGTACGGCATCGGGTTCTGGAAGCCGGGCTCGGGGATCATCCACCAGGTCGTGCTCGAGCAGTACGCGTTCCCCGGCGGGATGATGCTCGGGACCGACAGCCACACGCCCAACGCCGGCGGTCTCGGCATGGTCGCGATCGGCGTGGGCGGCGCCGACACCGTCGACGTGATGGCGGGGTGGCCGTTCAACACCAGGGTCCCGAAGGTGATCGGCGTGCACCTGACCGGGCGGCTCTCGGGCTGGACGGCGCCGAAGGACGTCATCCTCAAGGTCGCCGGCATCCTCACCGTGAAGGGCGGGACGGGCGCGATCGTCGAGTACTTCGGGCCCGGCTGCGAGTCGATCTCGGCGACCGGCAAGGCCACGATCTGCAACATGGGCGCCGAGATCGGCGCCACGTGCTCGCTGTTCCCGTACGACGACCGGTCGGCCATGTACCTCAAGGCCACCCAGCGCGAGGAGATCGCCGACCTCGCCAACGAGTACGCCGACCACCTGCGGATCGACCCCGAGGTCGAGGACGACCCGGAGCGGTTCTACGACCGCGTCATCGAGATCGACCTCGACGAGCTCGAGCCCCATCTCGTCGGCCCGCACACGCCCGACCTCGACCGGCCCGGTCTCGGAGGTGCGCGACGCGGTCGAGAAGGAGGGCTACCCGCCCGAGATCTCGCTACGCGCTCGTCGGCTCGTGCACCAACTCGTCGTACGAGGACATCGGCCGCGCCGCGCACGTCGCCCGCCAGGCGAAGGCCGCGGGGCTGCAGGTGCGCTCGCCGCTCTGATCACGCCCGGCTCCGAGCAGGTCCGGGCCACGATCGAGCGCGACGGACTGCTCGACGACCTCGAGGCGATCGGCGCCAGCGTGCTCGCCAACGCGTGCGGCCCGTGCATCGGGCAATGGAAGCGCGACGACATCGAGATGGGCGACCGCAACACGATCGTCACGTCGTACAACCGCAACTTCCCGCGCCGGAACGACGGCAACGCCGAGACGCTCGCGTTCATCGCCTCGCCCGAGACGGTCGTCGGCATGGCGCTCACCGGCCGGCTCGACGTCGACTTCGTGCGTGACGGCGTACCCGGGCCCGGCGGCGAGGCGGTTCACCTCGAGCCGCCGGTGGCGGACGAGCTGCCTGCCAAGGGCTTCGACCCCGGCGACGCCGGCTTCCAGCCACCGGCGCGACGACCCGGGGACGGTGGACGTCGTCGTGCAACCGGGCAGCGAGCGGCTCGAGCTGCTCGAGCCGTTCCCGGCGTGGGACGGCGAGGATCTCAGCGGCCTGCGCGTGCTGCTGAAGGCGGTGGGGAAGTGCACGACCGACCACATCTCGCCCGCGGGCCCCTGGCTCCGCTACCGCGGCCACCTCACGAACATCTCGCAGAACCTGTTCACCGGCGTGTCGAACGCGTTCGCGGACGGGCACGGGAACGGCCTCGACGTCCGCGACGGCTCGGTGAAGCCCCTGCCCGACCTCGCGCGGGAGTACAAGGAGGCCGGCATCGACTGGGTCGCCGATCGGTGACGAGAACTACGGCGAGGGCTCGTCGCGTGAGCACGCGGCGATGGAGCCGCGGTACATGGGCGGCCGAGCGATCATCGTGCGTTCGTTCGCGCGCATCCACGAAGCGAACCTCAAGAAGCAGGGGGTGCTCGCCTTGACGTTCGCCGACCCGGCCGACTACGAGAAGTTCCGCGCCGACGACACGGTCGACGTGGTCGGGCTCGCCGAGCTCGCGCCGGGCAAGCCCGTGACGGTCGTCGTCCACCATGTCGACGGGTCGAGCGACGAGATCCGGACGACGCACACGATGTCGGAGGAGCACATCGAATGGTTCCGCGCCGGGTCCGCGCTCAACGTCCTCCGGCAGCAGTCCTGATCGGAGCGCGGACGTGAAGCGCGCACCCTTCCGTGCGTTCGCCGTCGCCGTCGTGCTGGCGGCCGCGGCCGCGCCCGCGCTGGTCGATCACGCGGCCGTCGCCGGCGAGGTCCATGCCCAGACGACGCCGGCGCCGACCCCGACGGTCGAGGTCCTCGAGCCCGGGAAAGCTCCACTCGAGCCGCTCCGGCTCGCGCCGGCCGCGGGCGCCTCGCAGCGCTCGGCGATGACGGTGACCTTCGCGATCCAGCAGTCGGGCGTGTCGTCGGGCAGCGTCAAGCCGCCGCCGACCAAGGCCACGGTGGAGACGACGCTCCAGGGCATGACCCCCGAGGGGAACCTGCAGGTCAGCTTCACGTATCCGTCGTTCGAAGTGCTGAAGGGAGGCGATGCGAGCAAGTCGGCGCGCCGGCAGGATCGAGCAGGCGTTCGCCGGGCTCGCAGGCCTGTCGGGTCAGCTGACCCTCACTCCCCAGGGCGTGCTCGTCGACAGCGCGCTCAACGTCCCGCCGAATATTGATCCTTCGGTCTCGAGCCTGGTGACGCAGCTCGGAGATCAGCTGCGAACGCTCGCCGTTCCGTTCCCCGATGCGGCGGTCGGCGTCGGCGCGCGGTGGCGCGCCTCAACCGACCTGTCGTTGAACGGAATCGAAGCTCACCAGGCGTACGAGTACACGCTGAAGAAGCGCAACGGGTCGAAGATCGAGCTCGGCGTGCGCGGGACGCAGACGGCTGGGACGCAAACGGTCGAGCTTCCGAACGTGGCGCCGGGCACCCAGCTGACCGTCCAGAGCTACAAGACGACGTTTCGTGGCCAGAACACCCTCGATCTGACGAGTCTCCTGCCCGTCGCCGGCGAGGTCCGGTCGAACGGCAACCAGACGTTCAAGATCCAGTCGGGCTCCGACAGCGGGACGCTGCGGCAGCACCTCAACGTGCGCCTGCTGCTGAAACCAGCAGCACGCTGAGCCCGGCGGCTCAACCCCAGCGGGCGAGCTCGGCGTCGAGGTCGAGCGGGTCGGTCGTGGCTTCGTGCTCGAGGTCGCCCCACTGCTCGCGCGGCACGAGCCACATGATCTCGAACTCGTTGCCGTCGGGGTCCTTGCCGTAGAGCGACTTCGTGGCGCCGTGGTCGCTCTGGCCCACGAGCGCGCCGAGGCGGGCGAGCGTGTCTCGTCCGGCGGCGAGGTCGTGGATCGACGGCACCTCCCACGCCAGGTGGTACAGGCCGACGCGGCCGCGTTCGGGGCCGGGCGCGTTTGCGCCGACCGAGAAGAGGCCGAGGTCGTGGTGGTTCGTGGTGCCGGCCGCCTTCAGGAAGGCGGCGACGCCCGGAATCCGCTGGACGACCTCGAACCCGAACGCCTCCTCGTAGAAGGCGGCGGCGCGGTCGGCGTCGCGCACGTACAGGACCGCGTGGTTGAGTCGCTTCACCGGGATCATGCCGGATGCAACCGTAGAGCGGGACCCGGGCTTCCCGCTCGCAGCGGGGCGAGACCACATTCGGGCTTCATTGGTCCATGCCCATCGCTATTCGACGCTGGTGGACCAGTGAACAGCTCGTCAGTTCGCGTCGTCGGCGCACGCGGCGCAGATGCAGAACTCGTTGCCTTCGGGATCGGCCATCACCCGCCAGCGATATCCGCTCTCGACTGTCGGGTCGCCGAGGGGACGCGCTCCCAGCCCCACGAGCCGGTCGACCTCGGGCTCGACGGCGTCGACGTGGAGGTCGAGATGGAGCCGGTTCTTCCCGGTCTTGGGCTCGGGGACGCGCTGGAGCTGGAGGACGAGCCCCGACCCGTCGCCCTCCGCCGGCATGAGCACCAGGTACTGATCGCGCCGGAACACTTCCTGGTAGCGGAGGGCGGCACTCCAGAAGGCAGCCTCGCGGTCGAGGTCGTTGCAATCGAGAATCAGCACGACGCCCATGGGCTCAGCCGGCGCGCAACGCCCGCAGGCGGTCCACCACGGCGGGGAAGGCGTCGAGGAAGGCGTCGACGTCCTCGGGCGTCGAGCTCCAGCCGACGCTGACTCGCAGCGAGTGGTCGGCGTCGACACCCATGGCCGCCAGGATCGGCGAGGGCTCGAGCGCTTCGCTCGAGCACGCCGAGCCCGAGTGCACCGCCACGCCCCGCTGGTCGAGCCCGAGGAGGATCGGCTCCGCCTCGACGCCCTCGACGCCGAGGCACACGAGATGCGGCACTCGATCGGCGGGATCGCCGTAGAGCGTCACGCCGCCGACCCGCACCGGCGTGTCACGCGCGACGCGCTCGGTGAGCTCGCGCTGAGCGTTCGCTTCCGCGGCGAGCCGACCGTCGGCGGCCACCTCGGCGGCCGCCGCGCCGAAGCCGACCATGGCCGGGACGTCCTCGAGCCCGCCCCGCCGGGCACGTTCCTGCGCGCCTCCGACGACGAACGGCGGGAGCCGCAGGCCGCGGCGCACGAGCAGGGCGCCGGCGCCCTTCGGCCCGCCGAACTTGTGCGCGCTGACCGAGCACAGGTCGGCGCCGAGGGCGGCGAAGTCGACCGGGACGTGCCCGGCCGCCATGCACGCGTCGACGTGCACGAGGACGCCACGCTCCCGGCACGCCGCCGCCACCGCGGTAGCGGGCTGGATCGTGCCGACCTCGTGGTTGGCGAGCTGCACGGTGACGAGCGCGGTCGCGGGCCGGACCGCGTCGAGCACCTCGGTCGGGTCGTAGCGGCCGAGGCCGTCGACGCCGACCACGGTCAGGTCGGCGCCGCTACGGCGACACGCGTCGAGCACAGCCGAGTGCTCGACCGCCGTCGTGACGATGTGCGCGGGCCCGTCGGCGCGCGCCACGGCGCCCCACACCGCGGTGTTGACGGCCTCCGTCCCGCTGGCCGTGAAGACGACCTCCCGCGGGCGGGCGCCGAGAAGCGCGGCGACCTGCTCGCGGGCGTCCTCGAGCGCGACGCGCGTCACCCGTCCCTCGGCGTGGAGCCGCCCGGGGTCGGCGTGGTGATCGCGGAGGAACGGCAGCATCGCCTCGAACGCGACCGGGCGCAGGGGCGACGGTGGATGCGTGGTCGAGATACGCGCGCCGCACGAGCGGAGCGTCAGACGCGCGCGACGCAGTGGTCGTCGCCCGCGGGACGGCTCTCGGTGAACAGCGGGCGCGTCTCGCCGTAGAGGCCGGCGAGCATCCCGCGGATCATGCCCCGGTCGACCGAGCACACGACATGCGGGTACTTCTTGGCCGCGTCGCCGAACGGGCACTGCTCGGACACGATCGTGAGCGAGCCGCCGCTCGCCTCGGCGTGGGCGGCGAACCCGTGGGCGGTGAGCGCGTCGGCGACGGTCGCCAGCGCGGCGCGGACCGATCTGTGTCCGGCGGCCGCGTCGCCGTCTCGGGCGTCATGCGGGCGGCGATGGCGAGCCCGTAGTCGTAGCCGACCTCTTCGGCCATGGCGGCGGCCTGGTCGGGGTCGAGCAGCTCGAGCGAGCGCGCCAGGAGCGTCGCCAGGAGGTCGTCGCGCCGGGGCGGGAAGTTCAGGGACGTGTCGAGCTCGCCGGCCCGGTACCGCTTCGACGGCCGGCCCGCCGTCTCGTGGCGAGCCAGCTCGACGGTGAGGTAGCCCCCGGCCGTGAGCTTCTCGAGGTGGTGGCGGGCGACGTTGGGGTGCAGGTCGAAGCGCTCCGCCACCTCGGCGGCGGTGACCCCGTCGGCTCCGGCGCGGACGAACAGGTAGATGTCGCGGCGGGTCGGGTCCCCGAAGGCGCTCGTGACCGCGCTCACCGCGGCGCTGAACTCGTCGGCGCTGAGCCTGGTGCCCCTGGGCTTCGCGGCCGGCTCGGTCATGCCGGTATTCTACCTATGCACGTAGTGGAAATGCCCCCCGGCGAGGAGAGCGAGGCCCCATGCCCACCGAGGCCGCCGTCCTCGAGGCCCTGCGCCCGGTCGAGGATCCCGAGCTGCACCAGTCGATCGTCGACCTCGGCATGGTCAAGGGGGTCGCCATCGACGGAGGCCGGGTGGCCGTGACCGTCGCTCTCACCGTGGCGGGCTGCCCGCTGAAGCCCGAGATCACCCGGCGAGTCAGCGAGGCCGTCCAGCCCCTCGACGGCGTCGAGTCGGTCGACGTCGACCTGACCGTGATGGAAGACGAGCAGCGCCAGGCCATCGCCGAGCGCCTCCGCCAGCAGCACGCGGGCGCCGCCGACGACGGCCGTCCGGCCCGGGTGAACCCCTTCACCGACGCCCGCACCCGCGTGCTCGCAGTGGCGTCGGGGAAGGGCGGCGTGGGGAAGTCGTCGGTGACCACGAACCTGGCGGTCGCGCTCGCCCGGCGTGGCCACAAGGTCGCCGCCGTCGACGCCGACGTGTGGGGCTTCTCGATGCCGCGCATGCTCGGCATCGACCACCCGCCCGTCGTCCTCGACGACGTGATCATCCCGCCCGAGGCGAACGGCGTGAACCTCATCTCGATGGGCTTCTTCGCCCGGGAGGACCAGCCCGTCGTGTGGCGGGGCCCGATGCTGCACAAGGCGCTCGAGCAGTTCCTCACCGACGTGCACTGGGACGAGCCCGACTTCCTCGTCGTCGACATGCCGCCGGGCACCGGCGACATCGCGCTGTCGATGGCGCAGTTCCTGCCCCGCGCCGAGGTCCTCATCGTGACCACACCGCAGCCCGCGGCGCAGCGCGTCGCCGCAGCGCGCCGCGTACATGAGCCAGAAGGTGAACCTCGACGTGATGGGCGTGATCGAGAACATGTCGTGGTTCCGCGGCGACGACGGCAAGGCGTACGAGTTGTTCGGCGCGGGCGGCGGGCAGGAGCTCGCCGACCAGCTGGGCGTGCCGCTGCTCGGGCAGGTCCCGTTGGTGCCGGAGCTGCGCGTGGGCGCCGACGAGGGCCGGCCGCTCGTCGTCACCGACCCCGACGACGAGGCGTCGCGGGTGTTCGTGGCGATCGCGGAACGGGTCGAGGAGCTCGCGCCGAAGAAGGTCTACCGCCCCGAGCTCAAGATCACGTAGCCGGCGTCGCAGCCGGCGGCCGGAGCTCGCGCACGTAGCCGAGGTTCACGGTGTACCGCGCGCCGACCGTCTCGCCCTGCGAGTGCGCGTCGTAGAGGTCCCGCCGCACCCGCCACGACCTGATCCGGGCGCGCGTTCCGTCGTCGAGGGCGAGGTAGTACCAGTACCGCGGGTTGTTGCGGTTGCTCGACTGGAAGATCTGACTTCGCCGCCGTGCCCGCACCAGCTCTCCGGTGGTCGTCCCGGTGCGCCAGAAGTCGGGCACGGCGCGCACCAGGAGGAAGATCGCCCACAGCAGGACGAGGGCGGCGGGGATCATCAGCAGGAGCGCGCCGCGACCGACCCAGTCGAGCTGGTCGCGGTCGAGGAGTGGGTCGGTCGCCGTGATCGGATCGGCGGCCGACTGCGCCAGGCTCCGGAGCCCGTAGAGCGCGGCAACGGCAGCCGCGCCCCAGAACACGGCGAGGAACGTGGCGAACCCGGGGTGCTTGCCCCAACCCGGGGGCCAGCCACGCGGATACCGGACGCGCACGCGGCGCCACCGTCCGCCGAACCGGCTCCACGCGCCGTTGTCGTCCTCGGTTCCGAACGGGAGCAGGGCGACCGCGGTGGGGGCAACGCCCATGACGCCCGCGTACGCGAAGTGCCGGCCCCACAGCTGCACGGCTGCCGGCGGGAGATCGGCCAGCTGCTCGTTCTCGCGCAGGTGAGCGCGCAGGGCGAGACATCGTGCCGTCATCTCTTTCCCCGCGTCCGTCGGTAGCTGCGCTGTCGACCGGCTCAGTCGCCCGGCGCCGACGGCGATGAGCCCGATGGCGGTGATGGCGACGCCGCCGGCGATTCCCGCCGCCACCGGATGGTCGTTGCTTTCACCGCCCACCAAGCTCGCGAGGTACAGCAGCCCGCCGACCGCGAAGGGGCCCACGCCCAAGAGCGACACCAACCAGCCGGGCCAGCGGTCCCGCGTCAGCCCGCGGCCCTGCGCGTCGCCGATCACCTCCTTGCTGAACGCGCGATGCCACCCGCGCGAAGCGTCTTCCGCTCCGGTCGTCGAGCGCGTCGGTCGGGACGACCCCGGCGACGGCCTTGCGCCGGACCTCGTCGAGCACCCGCTGCTCGTACCGGGTCAGCGGCTCGTTCCCCGCCGTCCCCCGCAGGCGGCAGATCGTCTTGCCCGGCTCGACTTCCTCGAGCCGGACGACGTGCCGCGCCGCCAGGTCCAGCAGCGTCGCCGGCGGGAGCTCGGCGGGGAGCTCGAAGTCGTTGCACAAGAGGCCCGCGACCGCGGGGGGCACCGGTGGCAGATCCTGGGTGGCAGGGCCCGAGCGGATCCCGTGGGGCCGGCGCCACGCGGCCACGGCGACGAGGAGCAGGATCCATCCCACGCCGACGGCCGCCGCGCCCACCAGGATCGGGATCGAGAAGGTCGTGTCGTCGGAGTTGGACGTCGCTGCGAGCACGTCTGCGATGAGCACGGCGCATCATCGCGTGCCGGCGAGTCCGGGGATAGTGTCCGCCGGCATGAGGCGCGTCCCGCTCGCCCTCGTCGTGATCGTGCTCTCGGGGTGCAGCCTCGAATTCGGCGGCGGGCGTGGAGCGACCCGCCAAGGGCGCGACATCTTCGGCCTGTGGCAGGGGTCCGTGATCGTGGCCCTGCTCGTCGGCGGCCTGGTGTGGGGCCTGATCGTGTTCGCCGTCCTCCGGTACCGGCGGCGCAACGACGATCTCCCGAGCCAGAAGCAGTACTTCGTCAAGCTCGAGATCGTCTACACCGTCGTACCGGTGATCATCGTCGCGGTCCTGTTCGCGTTCTCGTACCGCACGCAGAACGACGTGGACGCGCTGTCGAGCAACCCGGCCGTCACGATCGACGTCAAGGGCTTCCAGTGGCAATGGCAGTTCCACTACCGCGACGACGACGTCACCGTGACCGGGCTGCCCGACAAGGTGCCCACGATGGTCTTGCCCGTCGATCGCACCGTGCGGCTGGTCCTCACGTCGCCCGACGTCATCCACTCGTTCTACGTGCCGAGGTTCTTGTTCAAGCGCGACGCGATCCCGGGCGTGACGAACCGGTTCGACTTCGACGTGCGCGACAAGGGGACGTACTCGGGCCGGTGCGCGGAGTTCTGCGGCCTCGACCACGCCAAGATGAGCTTCGAGGTCAAGGCAGTGAGCATGGCCGACTACCGCGACTGGATCACTGAGCAGCAGCGCGCGGAGAGGAGCGGAACCTCGTGACCGTCACCACCGAGCGCCCGGGCACCGCCGCCGCTCCCGCACCCGCCCCGCGGCACAACGCCGGGATCCTGCGCTGGTTGACGAGCACCGACCACAAGGTGATCGGGCTGAGCTATCTGGTGACGTCGTTCGGGTTCTTCTGCATCGGAGGTCTCCTCGCGCTCGGCATGCGGACGCAGCTCGCGCAGCCGAACCAGAGCGTCCTCAGCCCGGAGACGTACAACGAGTTCTTCACGATGCACGGCAGCATCATGATGTACCTGTTCGCCGTGCCGTTCGCGTTCGGGCTCGCGAACTACATCGTCCCACTCCAGATCGGCGCGCCCGACGTGGCGTTCCCGCGACTCAACGCGCTCGCGTACTGGATGTACCTGTTCGGCGGGCTCGTGATGATCTCGGGCTTCCTCACCGCCAGCGGCGCCGCGAACTTCGGGTGGTTCTCGTACGCGCCGCTCTCCGGGGCGACGTACGCCCCGGGCGCCGGGCCCGACTTGTGGATCGTCGGCGTGACCGTCACCAGCACCGCGACCGTGCTCGGGGCCGTCAACCTCGTCACGACGATCTTCATGTTGCGCGCGCCGGGCATGACGATGTTCCGGATGCCGATCTTCACCTGGAACATGCTCGTGACGAGCGTCATGGTGCTGCTGGCGTTCCCGGTGCTGACCTCGGCGCTCGCCATGTTGTTCGCCGACCGGCACCTCGACGCCAACATCTTCGTGGTGCAGAAGGGCGGGACGCCGGTCCTCTGGCAGCACCTGTTCTGGTTCTTCGGTCACCCCGAGGTGTACATCGTCGCCCTGCCCTTCTTCGGGGTCGTCACGGACATCCTCCCTGTCTTCTCGCGGCGCCCGGTGTTCGGGTACAAGACGCTCGATCTTCGCGACGCTCGCCATCGGCGGCCTGTCCGTCGGCGTGTGGGCCCACCACATGTTCGCCACCGGCGTCGTGCTGCTGCCGTTCTTCAGCGCGCTCTCGCTGCTCATCGCCGTGCCAACCGGCGTCAAGTTCTTCAACTGGATCGGCACGATGTGGGGCGGGCAGCTGCGGTTCGCCACGCCCATGCTCTTCGCCGTCGGGTTCCTGGTGATCTTCCTGCTCGGCGGGCTGACCGGCGTGCTCCAGGCCATGGCGCCGGTCGACTTCAACGTCACCGACACGTACTTCGTCGTCGCACACCTGCACTACGTGGTGTTCGCGGCGGCGGGTTTCGCCGGGTTCGGCGCGATCTACTACTGGTTCCCGAAGTTCACCGGCCGGATGATGGACGAGCGACTCGGCAAGGCGCACTTCTGGCTGTTGTTCATCGGGTTCAACATGACGTTCCTCGTCCAGCACCAGCTCGGCCTCGAAGGGATGCCGCGGCGCGTCGTCACGTACCGCGAGAGCGACGGCTTCGGCAGCCTCAACCTGATCTCGACGATCGGCTCGTTCATCATCGCCGTGAGCGTTCTCTTCTTCGCGTGGAACCTGTGGCGCTCGCTGCGCCACGGACCGCCCGCCGGCAACGACCCGTGGGACGGCCAGACGCTCGAGTGGGCGACCACCTCGCCGCCGCCCGAGCGGAACTTCGACTCGCTGCCCCCGATCCGCTCGGAGCGGCCGTTCTTCGACCAGAAGTACGGCGACCTCATCGACGCGTCGCGGAAGACATGAAGGTCGAATCGTTCTTCTATCTCGGTGTCACCGCCTTCTTCGTGGTGATCGGCGCGATCTACTGGTTCACGAGCTACGAGGACGCCGGCACGACGATGCTGGTGGCCAGCTCGCTCCTCGGCCTCCTCGCCGGCGGGTACCTGCTGCTGCAGTCGCGGAAGTTCCCGCCCCGTCCCGAGGACCGCCCCGACGCGACCCTCGCCGAGGGTGCGGGCCCGGTCGACCAGTTCCCGGCTTCGACGATCTGGCCGTTCGTGTTCGCTTTCGGTGCGGCGGTGTTCGCCACCGGGTTCGTGTTCGGGGTGTGGGTCATCCTCGGCGGCGCGATCGTGCTCGTCCTCGGGGTCATCGGGATGATCCGCCAGAGTCGCGACACCTCGCCCTCGGAGTGAGTGCGTGGGCCGGGCCCCGCTCCCTCCGCTCGCTGCCGTGGTGAGCTTCATCGACTGCATCAACCGCGGCGACCTCGACGGGCTCGGTGCGCTCATGAGCGAGGACCACCGGTTGGTCGTGCTCGACGAAGTGCCACTCGTCGGGCGCGACGCGAACCTCGATGCGTGGGCCGGCTACTTCTCGTCGTTCCCGGAGTACGTCATCCACCCTCGGCACATGTCGGCGGTCGACTCACGGGTCGCGGTGGTCGGCGCCACCACGGGATCCCATCTCGGGCTCCCGGACGAGGAGGAGCTGGAGCTCAGCGTGATCTGGTTGGCAGACGTGCACGGCGGAGCGTTGTCGTCGTGGCAGGTCGCGGAAGACACGCCCGATGCTCGCCGTCGTTACCGCGTCCCCGCCGGTTCCTCGACGTCCACGTAGCCGCCCTCGGCGGTGCGCACGACGAGCTCGGCCCCGGGTGGCTCCTCCGGTTCGCCCGCGGTCGGGCTCCGGGCGGCGAGCTCCTTGCACAACCGGTACGTGAAGAACGCCGCCACCGCCGGCACCACGAACAGCGACACCCGCAGGATGTTGGTGATGAGGTTCACCGACACGTCGAACCGGGAGGCGAGCACGTCGTTGCCGCCCGCGACGAACAGCACCGCGTAGAAGGCGAGCGCGCCCACGCCGATGGCCGTGCGCACGGGCCGGTCGCGGGGGCGGTCGAGCAGATGGTGCTCCTCGCGGTTCTCCTTCGTGAAGCGGCCTTCGAGGAACGGCCACGCGTACAGCAGCATGAACGTGATCCCCGGGAGCAGCACCCCGGAGAAGAACGGGTTGGGCACCTCGTGCCCGAACGCCCGGATCTCCCAGCCCGGGAGCAGCCGCAGCGACCCCTCGAGCCAGCCGACGTACCAGTCGGGCTGCGAGCCGGCGCTGACGGCCGCCGGTTGGAACGGGCCCCAGATCCACACCGGGTTGATCTGGGCGAGGCCGCCCAGCGCCGCGCAGGCGGCGAACACGAAGAAGAAGAGACCCAGCGTCTTGGCCGTGAACGTCGGCCACAGCCGCGCACCGACGACGTTCCTCTCCTTGCGGGCCGGCCCGCGGTACTGCGTGTGCTTCTGGCGCACGAGGATCGCAAGGTGCGCGCCGAGCAGCACCGCGATGGCGACCGGGACGATCAGGATGTGGATCACGAAGAACCTGGTGAGCACCTCGTTGCCGGGGAACTCGCCGCCAAAGATGAGGAACGCGCTCCACACGCCGACGACCGGCACCGAGATCACCACCGAGTACGCGATGCGAAGGCCGGTGCCCGACAGCTGGTCGTCCGGAAGCGAGTACCCGGTGAAGCCGTTGGCGATGGCGAGCAGGAGCAGCGTGACGCCGATCATCCAGTTGAGCTCGCGCGGCCGCCGGAACGCGCCCGTGAAGAAGATGCGCATGAGGTGGGCGATGATCGACGCCACGAAGATCAGGGCCGCCCAGTGGTGGATCTGGCGCATCACCAGACCGGCGCGCACGTCGAAGCTGATGCGCAGCACGGACTCGTAGGCCTGCGACATCGACACGCCCTTCAGCGGCGCGTAGCTGCCGTTGTAGACGACCTCCTTCGTGCCGGGCGTGAAGAAGAACGTGAGATAGACACCCGTGAGGATGAGGATCACGAAGCAGTAGAGCGCGAGCTCACCGAGCATGAACGACCAGTGGTCGGGAAACACCTTGTTCAGCGCGGTGCGGACGAAGCGGGCAGCCCCGAGCCGCTCGTCGAACCAGCGGACGATGCGCCTGACGATCACGTGCCGCGATCCCAGAAGCCGGGACCGACGGGCTCGGTGTAGTCGCTGCGGGCGCGCAGCATGCCCTCGTCGTCGACCATGAGCGGGAAGCTGGGGGAGCGAGCGCGTCGCGGGGCCGAACACGGGCTGGGCCCCGTCGGGCACCGAGAACGTCGACTGGTGGCACGGGCACAGCAGCTTCTTGAACTGCTGCTGGTAGAGGCCGACAGGACAGCCCGCGTGCGTGCACACCTTCGAGAACCCGACGTATCCCTCCGGGCCCCAGAGCTCGCGACCGGGGCGGGTCACGACGTCTTCCCGGGACAGGCGGATGAGGATCGTCTGCGAGTCCTCGACCTCGAGGTGCCCTTGCGGGAACACCGTGAGGGCGCCGCCGACGGCGAGCGTGTCGACCCCCACCGGCTCGCCCTGCTCGTCGACGACGAGCGAGCCCCGGCGCCACTTCGTGTGGAAGAGCGACTGACCCGGGTTGGGACCGAGCGACCGGATCGGGAACAGCGCGGCGATGCCGATGGCGCCGCCGGCGAGGCCGAGCATCTTCAGCAGGAACCCGCGGCGGGAGAGCCAACCCTCGCCGCGCTCGAAATCGGCGGCGAACGCGGCCTGGTCCTCGTCGCTCGACGGCAGCGCCTCGCGGTCCTCGACGTACGGGCCTTGGGGGAGCAGGTACTTGGCGACCTGCACGAACCCGAAGCCGAGCCCACCCAACGCAACCGCCAGCAGCGCGCCCTCGATCTGCTCCTGCCCGCCGCGCGCGTACGTCACCGCCAGGCCGATCGAAGCCAGCGCCGTGACGCCGAACGCGAGCGCAGTGCGGCTCGTCGCCTTCTTCTCTTGGACGTCGTCGTTCACTGTTGATCCTCTGGCGGTTGATCGTCAGGCGTCGTGACCGCGGGTGGCTCCTGGCGCATCGCGGGCGGCTCGATCCACCGGGTGATGAGCATCAGGACGCCCAGGCCGACGAGGATCGCGACCAGGCCCTCGGTGATCGGGCCGACCAGCCCGAGCGACAAGCCACCGGGATCCTGCGGCTTCTTGAGGTACTCGACGTAGCGGACGATCGAGTTCACCTGCTGGGGCGTGAACGTCCCCGGTCCGAAGACGGGCATGTTCCCGGGGCCGGTGCGCATGGCCTCGGCGACCTCGACCGGGGTCGAGCCGTGGAGCGTCGGCGCATCCCGCCCGACGCTCAGCGCGCCGCCGTTGCCGGCCGCGCTGTGGCACGCGGCGCAGTTGTCGAGGAAGAGCTCGCCGCCTTCCTGGAGGTCACCGGGCGGGTTGTGCACGTCGGGGATGGGCGGACCGGGCCCGAGCGAGGCGACGTACGCGACGAGGTCGTCGATCTCGGCCCGCGTGTACGGAGAGCGCTTGGTGACGGACTGCCGGTCGGGCGCGGTGTTCGGCATGCGTCCCGTCGACAGCTGGAAGTCGGCGGCGGCGGCACCAACGTCGCGGAGGTCGGGGCCCTGCGCGGTGCCTTCGCCGTTCTGGCCGTGACAGTACGCGCAGCCGACGAGGAAGAGCCGCTGACCGCGTTCGGCGTCGCCCGCGCCCTGGCTGCGCCGCTGCTCCGTGGCGCCGGCGGTGTGCAGCCCGATCGCGAGCAATCCCGCCGCGAGCAGGCCGGCGAACAGCGGTACGACGACCCGGCGGCCCGACATCCCGATGGCTCCCTCGTCACCGGATGATGAAGATCGTGACGAACAGGCCGATCCAGACGACGTCGACGAAGTGCCAGTAGTACCCGATCGAGTCGACGACCGGCGCCCGCCGCTCGACCGGCCCGGGACCGGTCGCGATCGCCAGTGCGACGAGCATCAGCAGGAGCCCGGCCGCCACGTGCAGCGCGTGGAAGCCCGTCATGAGGTAGTAGATCGAGCCGTACGAGTTCGACGACACCTGGAAATCCAGCGAGAGGAACTCGCGGATCTGGTTGGCGAGGAACAGGGCACCGAGTCCGAGCGTGAGCAAGAGCCAGCGGATCATCCCGGCGCGATCGCCGCGCTCGAGGGAGCGCACCGCGAGGATCATCGTGCCGCTCGACGCGATCAGGAACAGCGTGAAGATCGCCGACAGAGCCGGTCTCGAGCTCGACACCCGGCGGCGGCCACACCCGCGCCTCGGCCTTCAGCGTGAAGTAGGCGGCGAACAAGCCGCCGAAGAACATCAGCTCGGAGGCCAGCCACACGACGGTGCCGACGGCCAGCATGGACGGCTGCTGCCGGGCTCGCGTCTCGGCCGCTACACCGTCCGCCACGGCGACAGGTTGGCACACGGCACGCCGCGGGTGAAGGTTTCCGGGTTACCTTGGCCGGGTGAGCGCGCTGGTCGGCCTTATGGTCGCCGTCGCAAGCTCCGGCTTTGCGGCGACGGTCGGCAAAGCCGCCGTCGCCGCGCCCTCGGCGCCCTCGTGGGACATCCTCGTCACCGACTGGTCCCTGGACGTGACCTTCCCGTTCGTCCTCGTCCTCGGGGCGGCGTACGTCATCGGCGTGCGACGGCTCCACTCGCGCGGTCGGTCATGGCCGGCGACCAGGACGACCGCCTTCCTCTCCGGCCTGGCCGTCGTCCTCGTCGCCACCGAGTCGGGGGTCGCCGCCTACGACCGCGTGCTGTACAGCCTCCACGTCGTCCAGCACGTGCTGTTGGGGATGGTGGCGCCGCTCCTCCTGGTCCTGGGCGCGCCGATCACGCTGGCGCTCCAAGCCGGCTCCCGCACTTCGCAGCGCCGGATCCTGCGCGTCCTGCGGAGCACACCGGCGCAGGTCCTCACGCACCCGTTGACGGCGTGGCTGCTGTTCGGCACGAGCATCGTGACGCTGTACTTCACGCCCCTCTACGAGCTGTCGCTGCGCAACGGGTGGTTCCACGTCGCGACCCACGCATACTTCCTGCTCGCCGGGTGCCTGTTCCTCGCCCATGTGGTCGGGCTCGATCCGATCCCACACGCGCTCGGGTACGGCGCCCGCCTCCTCTACGTGCTGGTGTTGCTGCCGTTCCATACCTTCGTGGGCGTCGCGCTGCTCACGATGAACACGGTCATCGCCGCCGGTTGGTACGACCAGGTCGAGCGCCGGTGGGGCGCGAGCCCACTCGCCGACCAGCGGACCGGGGCCGGGATCCTGTGGATCGCGGGGGAGCTGTTCGGGCTGCTCTGCATCGGGATCGTCGCGTACCAGTGGATGAGCGCGGAGGAGCGGGAGGCAGCTCGCCACGACCGGCGCCTCGATCTCGAGGCGGCTGCCTCGCAGGGGGATCGCTAGCATCGCAAGAGCTAGGCCCGCGACCGCGAAGGGATCGCCTGCATGGAAGTCCGCATCGGTGTCGTGCACACGCCGAAGGAGCTGACCCTCGAGCTCGACGGTGGCGTCGAGGAGGCGTTCAAGACGATCGACGAGGCGATCAAGAGCGGGGACTCGATGGTCTGGCTCACCGACTCGAAAGGCCGACGCGTCGGCGTCGCCCTCGACAAGCTGGCCTACATCGAGGTCGACTCGGAAGAGGGATCGAAGCGGGTCGGCTTCGGCGGCATCTGACCCGTGCAACCCGCGCCCGACCTCCTGGGGCGGCGCCTGCTGTTCTTCACCGGTAAGGGCGGGGTCGGCAAGAGCACGGTGACCGCGGCCACCGCGCTGCTCGCGGCCGAGCAGGGCCAGCGCGTGCTCGTCGTCGAAGCCGACGACAAGGGAGCCATCCCCGGCAACTTCGAGCAGCCGTCGGTCGGCTTCGAGCCGCGCGAGGTGTACCCGGGTGTGTCCGCGATGGCGATGCGCACCGAGGACTCGCTGAAGGAGTACCTCAAGCTCAACCTCCGCGTCCCGGTGCTGGGGCGGCTGGGCCCGCTGGCACGCGTGCTCGACTTCGTGGCGACGGCGGCGCCGGGCGTGAAGGAGATCCTGACCGTCGGCAAGGTGTGCTGGGAGGTGCGCGAGTCGATCGAGGGCCGGGCCGACTGGGACCTCGTCGTCGTCGACGCCGCCGCCACCGGGCACATCATCGGCCAGCTCGACGCGCCCCGTGCCATCCAGGAGCTGGTCTCGGTGGGCATGGTGCGCGAGCAGACCGACTGGATGGTCGAGCTGCTCTCCGATCACTCGGTGACCAGCCTCAACGTGGTCGCCACGCCGGAGGAGATGCCGGTCAACGAGACCATCGAGCTCGTCGGGCGGGCGCGGGCCGAGCTCTTGGTGCCGCTCGGCGCGGTCATCGTGAACCGGGTCCTCCCCGAGCTCTTCACGCACGCCGACGAGAACACCTTCGAGGCGCTGCGCGGCGACGGACGCGAGCGCAGTCCTCAGCTCGCGCGTCGGCTCGGGCACGACCGCGGTGCTCGACGCCGCCCGCCTCGCGGTGTCGTTGCGCCGGACCCGCGCCGTCCACCTCGCCGAGCTGCGCGAGGCAGTCGAGCTCCCGATGCTCTACCTGCCGTACCTGTTCGTGCGCGACCAGGGCTTGCGGGTCACGAAGATGGTCGCCGACGCGCTCGCCCAGGAGCTCGGGCTGTGACTCGCGCCGAGCCCCGGGCCACGAGCATCGAGTCGCTGCTCGCCACGCAAGGAGATCGTCGTGTTCTGCGGGTCCGGCGGCGTCGGCAAGACCTCGGTCGCCGCCGCCGCCGGCGTCGCCGCCGCCACCCGTCTCGGCGGCAAGGTGCTCGTGCTCACGATCGACCCCGCCCGCAGGTTGGCGAACGCGCTCGGGCTCGAGGACTTCGGCAACGTCGAGAAGCCGGTGCCGGTCGAGGCGTTCAAGGCGGCCGGGCTCGAGCCCCGCGGACAGTTGCACGCGGCGATGCTCGACACCAAGCGCTCGTGGGACGAGCTCGTCCTCCGGCACGCGCCCGACGAGGAGACCGCGTACCGCATCCTCGAGAACCGCCTGTACACGAACATCACCGGCCGGTTCGTGCAGAGCCACGACTACATCGCGATGGAGCGGCTCTTCGACGTGCACGCCGCCGGCCGGTACGACCTCATCATCATCGACACGCCGCCGACCCGGAACGCGATCGACTTCCTCGAAGCGCCCAAGCGAATGGCCGACTTCTTCGGCGGCCGCCTTCTCCGGTGGCTCACGATGCCGTACCGGATGGGCGGGCGCCGCGGCGCGCGAGTGCTCAACGTCGCCAGCCGGCCCTTCTACCAACTGGCCGATCGCATTCTCGGCAGCCAGTTCCTGCAGGACATCGCCGAGTTCTTCCTGAACTTCCAGTCGATGTACGACGGGTTCGTCGAGCGCGCCGAGGCGGTCGAGCGGCTGCTGCACGACCGGCGCACGACGTTCGCGGTCGTGACCACGCTCGAGGGGGCGCCGCTGCGGGAGGCGCAGTTCTTCTGCGAGCAGCTCACCAAGCGCGACTTCAATCTCGGCGCGCTCGTCCTCAACAAGACGCTGCCCGAGTACCTGCTCTCCGCCGAAGGCGCCCGCGCCGCCGACATCCTCGCCGCCGATGCGGCGCCGATCGCGGAGGAGCTCGCCACCACCGGTGTGAC
Organism: uncultured Actinomycetes bacterium; assembly: GCA_963768605.1. GTDB lineage: Bacteria > Actinomycetota > Acidimicrobiia > IMCC26256 > JACDBD01 > JALZAA01. Next base: position 186,941 of record CAVYIP010000003.1, read on the forward strand.
CGACCTGGCCGACACGCCGCGCACCGCTCGCGTGCTCCGAACCATCGGCGAGTCGTTCAAGAACTTCGCCGTGGTCGCGACGCGGGAGGCGGAGCTCAAGACGGAGCTCGGACGCGTGCCCGAGGTCGTGGCGAACGTGCCGAACTTCGAGATCGACATCTACGACGTCGCGGGACTGGCTCGCGTCGGGGACGCCCTCTTCGGAGGTTGAGCAGCCGGCGGCACGAACCGCGCCGGTACCATCGATTCTGATGACGCTCGGGTTCGAGTTGGCGCGTACGAACACCGCCCTCGGCGGCGCCGCGCTCGCGCACACCCGACGGCTCATGGCGTCCTGGCAGGTGCTGGCCGACCTCTGCTTCTGCCGACCTCTTGTTCCTCGCCGCCGTCGAGGGCGAAGAGGGCCGTCGTTTCGTCGTGCTCGGCCAAGTGCGCCCGACCACCGACCAGACCCTGTACACCGACGACATGGTCGGCACCGTCGTCGGCGAGGTCGAACGGCCGCTGGTCAGCCGGGCGTGGCGGGAGGGCGAGATCGTCGAGGGCGAGACCAAGGCGCTCGGTTCGACCGAGCGCGCCCGGATCAAGTGCATCCCGGTGCGGTGCGAGGGCAGCCTGATCGGGCTCGTCACCCGCGAGACGCCGCTCACCTTCGGGCGCCGGGCCGGCTCGCTCGAACGCCAGTACTTCGAGGTGTTCGACCGACTGCGCCCGGATGATCGCCGAGGGCAGCTTCCCGTTCCGCCAGGACGAGGTCGAGTTCGAGGACGCGCCCCGGGTCGGCGGACGGTGTGATCATCCTGGACGGCGATGCCCAGATCCGCTTCGCGAGCCCGAACGCGATCAGCTCGTTGCATCGCATGGGGATCCACGCGTACACGTCGGGGCAGCGGCTGGCCGAGATCGGGCTTCGACCAGGATGCGGTCGACGCCGCCCTCGCCGCCCGGCTTCCCGTCACCGAGGAGGTCGAGCGGGGCGACACGTCGATCCTGATCCGCGCCATCCCGCTGCTCGACGCCGGCGAGGCCGTCGGGGCGTTGGTGCTCATGCGGGACGTCACCGACCTGCGACGGCGCGACCGCATGCTGCTCTCGAAGGACGCCACCATCCGCGAGATCCACCACCGGGTGAAGAACAACCTGCAGACGATCGCCGCGCTGCTACGCCTCCAGGGACGCCGGCTCGCAGTCGGAGGAGGCGCAGGAGGCGATCGAGGAGTCGGAGCGCCGCATCCGGTCGATCGCCATCGTGCACGAGACGCTCTCGCGCGACGCGGGGGACGTCGTGCGGTTCGGCGACGTCGTGAAGCCGCTCGTGCGGACGGTCGAGGAAACCGTCTCGACACCCGACGCGACCCTGCGTTTCGAGGTTTCGGGTGACGCCGGCAGCCTGCGGGGCGATGTCGCCACCGCCGCTCGCAGTGGTGCTCAACGAGCTCATGCAGAACGCGGTCGACCACGCGTTCCCGCGCGACGGTGCCGGTCCGACCAAAGGGAGCGTGCTCGTGCGGCTGGCGCGTCACGACAGCGAGCTCGTCGTCGAGGTCATCGACGACGGAGTCGGGCTGCCGCCGGGGTTCACGGTCGAGTCGTCGAAGGGGCTCGGCCTGTCGATCGTGCAGGCGCTCGTGAACGGCGAGCTCGGCGGTTCGATGGAGCTGGGCCCGGCCGCGCGCGACACGGGCGGGACACACGTGCGCTTGCGGGTGCCATTGGCGCAGAGCGCGCCGGTTGAGTTGTGAGGGGGGCCGACTCTGCGGGGACGGAGCTAGCTGGCGGCGCGGCGTTGCTTCGCCAGCCACGCCTTTCGCAGCTTGCGACGTTCCTCTTCGGTGGTGCCGCCCCAGACGCCCGCCTCCTGGTTGGTGGCGAGCGCGAACTCGAGGCATTCCTCGTTCACGTCGCAGGCGGTGCAGATGCGTCTGGCGGTTTCGATCTGCTCGAGGGCAGGGCCGGTGCTCCCGATGGGGAAGAAGATGTCGGGGTCGGAATCACGGCACGCGGACCGACCGCGCCACGCGTCCATGTCCCAGTCATGAGTTCTGATCCAAGTGAGCGCCACGAAGCCTCCGGTACTCGTGGTCGTCGTACGAGTCGCGCACGACGTGCTCGTGCGCACGTTCACAAGCATCCTCGGGCTGCCCACCTCGAGGCAATACCGAAGGGTATTGACCGCTGCACGGACGGCGCAAGGGGTCTGACCTGCAGTCCTTCGCGGAGTGCGACTGCGTGACATGCTGACGCGCAGTCCGCGTGCTCGCCCATCGTGGTGCCAACCGGGTGGCGCCCGAGAACACGCTGGAGGCGTTCGTGGCCGCCGGCGCGCTCGGCGCCGACGGGGTCGAGCTCGACGTCCACCGGACCGCCGACGGAGCCCTCGTGGTGCACCACGACGCCGACGCCCGCGGACTCGGCGTGCTCGCCGAGCGATCCGAGGCCGAGATCCGCGCCGCGCGGCCCGAGATCCCCACGCTCGAGGAAGCGCTCGAGGCCTGCACCGGGATGCTCGTCAACATCGAGGTGAAGAACCTGCCCGGCGACGCCGACTACGACCCGGCGGAGAGCGTGGCCGGCGCGGTCGTCGAGCTCCTCGGGCGGCGCGGCCGTCGCGATGACGTGCTGGTGTCGTCGTTCAACCTCGAATCCGCCGACCGCGTCCGCGACCTCGACCGTTCCATCCCGACCGGGTTCCTGACGCTCGTCGGCATGGACCCCGTCGACGGGGTCGACATCGCGCACGCGCACGGCCACGGCGCCGTCCACCCCGACGTGCGCGCCCTCGCCGGCGACACCGCCGGCGCGACGATCGCGCGCGCGCACGAGCTCGGCATGGCGGTCAACGTGTGGACGGTGAACGGCGAGGACGAGATGCGGCGGCTCGCGGCCGCCGGCGTCGACGCCATCATCACCGACGTCCCCGACATCGCCCGGCGGGTGCTCGATCCCTGAGCGTCACGGCGGCATCACGATGGTCAGCGCGTCGGGCATCCACGAGATGGTCAGGTGCTCGGTGTCGCCGAGGTAGTCGCCGTCGACCTGCCACGGGAACGGCCCGTACCCGGTGACGGTGAGCGAGTGCACGTCGGTCCGCTGCACGACCTTCGGATGGTGCATCAGCCGTTCCCCGCCGTTGCAGCGCGGACGCGGCTCCCGCCGAGGAGCATCGACAGGTCCAGACGACCGGAACAGCGTGACGGTGAGCGGGACGTCGAGTCCCGCCTCGGGAGCGATCATCAACGGCCGCCGTCCGAGGTACGCCCACGGGCGTTGGTTCGAGACGATCGTGAAGGTCGAGTCACCGACGGCTTCGCCGTCCCCGACCTCGACCCGGAACCGCGGGCGCCGGTGGTCGTAGTGCCGCAGCCACGTGTCGACGGTTGTCGCGACGAACAGCGGGTGCGTGCCGTAGCGCTTGAGGAACGACCGCCGCTCGACCTGCGCGATCACGGCGGCGTCGAAGCCCGAGGCCGGCGTGGAAGAGGAAGCGCCGTCCCTCGGCGACGCCGAGGCCGATGCGACGGAAGCGGCCTTGGGCGAGCGACACGACGAGCCGCTCGGCCGCCTGGACCGGGTCGTACGCGACGCCGATGCTGCGGGCGAACACGTTGGTCGATCCGCCCGGCAACGGGGCGAGCGCGGTGCTGGTGCCCGCGAGCCCGTCGGCGGCTTCGCTGAGCGTGCCGTCGCCGGCCGAGCACGACGACGACCTCGACCCCGTCGAGCGCGGCGCCGCGGGCGATGCGGGTGGCGTGGCCGCGCCGCGACGTCTCCTCCACCTCGAGCTTGTGGTCGGCGCCCAGCACCCGCTGGACGAGCACCCGCCGCCGCGCGGTCACCGCGGTCGCAGTCTCGTTGACGATCAACAGAATCCGCATGGCTCCCGCACCGTACTGGCACGCATACGATCCCAGCGTGGGCAGAGCTGCACCCAGTCAGGGCGGTGCGCTCGCCGCGTTGACCACCGAGATCGTCGAGTGCCGAGCGTGCCCGCGGCTCGTCGAGTGGCGCGAGCGCGTCGCACGCGAGAAGCGCGCCGCGTTCCGCGACGAGACGTACTGGGGTCGACCTCTGCCGGGATTCGGTGATCCGGCGTCACGGGTGCTGATCGTCGGTCTCGCGCCCGCCGCCCACGGTGGGAATCGCACGGGCCGCGTCTTCACCGGCGACCGCTCGGGGGACTGGCTGTTCGGCGCGCTCCATCGCACCGGGTACGCCAACCAGGCGACCTCCGTTCGCGCCGGCGACGGGCTGGAGCTGCGCGACGCGTACGTCGCGGCGGCGGTGCGCTGCGCTCCACCCGCGAACAAGCCGACGCCCGAGGAGCGCGACCGGTGCCTGCCGTACCTCGTGCGCGAGCTGGCGCTGCTCGAACGGGTGCGGGTGATCGTCGTCCTCGGGAAGTTCGCCTACGACGCGACCGCGCACGTGCTCGCCGCGAGCGGATCGCCGCTGCCGTCGCCGCGTCCACCTTTCGGGCACGGCGTCGAGGTCGGCACCGACCGGGCGACCGTTGTCGGCTGCTACCACCCCAGCCAGCAGAACACGTTCACGGGCAAGCTCACCGAGTCGATGCTCGACGACGTGTTCACCCGGGCGCGTGTGCTGTCGGACGCCTAGAAGGCCAGCGCGATGATCTCGCCGACCCCGTAGGCAACCGCGATCGACCCGAGCACGATCGCGACCGCGATGCGCAAGCCGCGATCAGAGGACCGGATCGCCAAGTGGGCGCCGATCCGGGCGCCCGGGATCACCGCGATCGACAGGGGGATCGCGAACGCCCAGTCGATGTTGCCCAGCACGGCGTGCGTGACCATTCCCGGGACCGCGAGCACGCCCACGCACGCGAGCGACGTGGCCACCGCCTCCTTGACGCTCAGCCGCACCCACGTCGCGAACGCGGGCACCATCAGGACGCCGCCGCCGATGCCGAGGAGGCCGCTGAGGCCGCCGGCGGCGACGCCGACCAGCCCGAGTCGCCAGACCTCGGCCCGGCGGTGGACCGGCGACGACCGTTCGGGGTCCCGCTCGTGTGCCAGCACCAGGTCGCTGGCGGGCGCGGCGAGGTCGCCGACCGGGTCCTCGACGTCGACCGGGTTCCCCGCGTGCGCGGGCGCCCCACCCGGCACACGCGCCATGCGCAATGCCGTGAACGCGAGGAGAGCCGCGGTGGCGATCATCAGGAGATGCCCGTTCCCGGGGACGGCGCCGGTGAGGAGCGCGCCGCCGACGGTGGCCGCGAGACCGAAGGCGAGCGTCCAGACGGCGACCCGTCCGATGATGAGCCCCTCTCGCCGGTACCGGAGGGAGCCGCTGACGGCCGACGGGATCACCGACGGGATGGTCGACCCCACCGCCTCGAGCGGCGTCGCGCCCAGAACGCGGATCGCGGGCGTCGACACCACGGCGCCGCCGACTCCGAACATCCCGGACAGCACACCGGTCGCGACGCCTGCTGCCAGCGTCAGGATCGTCTGCCACGGCTCAGACACTTCTCTCCTCCGTCGGCTCTTTGCTCAGCGCCGTCGCCGCGGCGAGGCTATGCCGCGCCGGTTCCGAGCGGCGCAAGGTAGCCTTCCGCGCGATGGCGACCGACGCGAACCTCCGCGGCGTCTACATCCCGATCATCACGCCGTTCGCCGAGGACGGGTCGGTGGCGATCGACGCGCTCGAGCGGCTGTGCCGCGAGTATCTCGACGCCGGTGCGGCAGGGATCGTGGCGCTGGGCACGACGGGGGAGTCGACGGCACTCGATGCCGACGAGAAGCGCGCCGTCATCGAGGCATGCTCGAACGTGTGCGCCGAGCGTTCCGCACAGCTGATCGTCGGCGTGGGCACGAACAACACTCGAACGACGCGACAGGCGGTGAAGGAGCTCGCCGGGACACCCGCGCTCGTCGCCACACTGATCGTCGTGCCGTACTACGTGCGGCCGTCGGAAGCCGGCATCGTCGCCCACCTCCGGGCCGTGGCCGAGGTCAGCTCCGTGCCGCTCGTCGTCTACAACATTCCCGTCCGTACGGGCCGGAACCTGAGCGCGCGGAACCTGTACGAGCTCGCGCAGAGCCCGAACTTCGCGGGGGTCAAGCAGGCCCCGGCCACCCTCGACGACGACACGCTGGAGCTCGTGCGGCTCACGAACCAGGTCGAAGGGTTCGCCGTGCTCGGCGGCACCGACACGTTCCTGTTCCCGCTCGTGGTCATGGGCGGCGCCGGCACCATCTGCGCCAGCGCGCACGTGTGCACCGAGCGGTTCGTCGAGATGATCGAGTGCGGACTGGCGGGCAAGGTCGACGAGGGCCGTGCCCACGCCGAGGCGCTCTTGCCCGTGACCCAGGCGCTGTTCGCCGAGCCGAACCCGGCCGTCTTCAAGGGCGTGCTGCAGGCCCAGGGTCGCATCCCCACCGCCGACGTCCGGTTGCCGCTCCTCAACGCGTCGACCGAGGCCGTCCAACACGCGATCGACGCGGTCACGGCCGCCTCGTGACGAGGCGCGTCTCGATCCTCCTGCTCGCCGCGGGCGGGTGGACGCTCTTCGTCTGGGTCACCCGCCTCGTCAACATGGCGGGCGAGGACCGTTCCGCCGGGTTCTACGTCGTGCACGGAGCGCTGGCGGTGATCTCGATCGCGTTCGGCGTCGCCGTCGGCGTCGTCGGGTGGAGGGCGCTCAGGGCCCCATCGCGCTGAGACGTTCGTCACATTCGATACGAGACGGATGCGTTTCGTATCCGGCCGCGTTGCAAACACGAGTACGCCACCCCTCGTCTCGAAAGGCCGGCCCATGGGAGACAAGGTGCACCAGCAGCGGTGGTGGATCCTCGCCGTCCTCTGCCTCAGCCTCCTCATCATCGTCGTCGACAACTCGATCCTGAACGTCGCCCTCCCGACGCTGGCGAGGCCGGAGAGCCAGGGCGGGCTGGACGCGACGACCAGTCAGCTCCAATGGATGGTCGACGCCTACACGCTCGTGTTCGCCGGCCTCCTGCTGACGGCCGGCAGCCTGGGCGACCGCTTCGGGCGGCGCGGCGCGCTGCAGGTGGGCCTGGCCGTGTTCGGGCTCGGCTCGCTGCTCTCGGCGATGGCGAGCTCGCCGAGCCAGCTCATCGCCGCGCGCTCGCTGATGGGCGTCGGTGGGGCGTTCATCATGCCGGGGACGCTCTCGCTCATCACCAGCGTCTTCCAAGGGAAAGAGCGCGGGCGCGCCATCGCGATCTGGGCCGGCGTGGCGGGGCTTGCTGTCGCGATCGGTCCGGTGACGGGTGGCTTCCTGCTCGAGCACTTCTACTGGGGCTCGATCTTCCTCGTGAACCTTCCCATCGTCGCCGTCGCCCTCGTCGCCGGCGTCCTCATCATGCCGACGTCGAAGGATCCGACCGCCCCGCGGCTCGACCTCGTCGGCGCCGCACTCTCGATCGCAGGCCTTGTCTCTCTCGTCTACGCGTTCATCGAGGCGCCGACAGAGGGTTGGAGCGACACGAAGATCCTGGGCGCGCTCGGCATCGCGGCGGTGTTGCTCGTGACGTTCTTCGTGTGGGAGCGGCGCAGCACGCACCCCATGCTGAACCTGGACTTCTTCAAGAACCCCCGGTTCACGAGCGCGAGCGCCAGCATCTCGGTCCTGTTCTTCGCGATGTTCGGCGTGATCTTCCTGTTGACCCAGTACTTCCAGTTCGTGCTGGGCTACACGCCGCTCGAAGCCGGCATCCGGCTGCTGCCGCTGGCGCTGACGATGATGGTGGTGGCGCCGCTCAGCGCGCGGATCGTGGAGCGGGTCGGTACCAAGGTCGTCGTGTCGAGCGGACTGTTCCTCGCCGGGCTCGGTGTTCTGTCGTTCACGGGGCTCGAGGTGTCGACGGGTTACGGGAACATCTTCTGGCGTCTGATGTTGATGGCGGTCGGCATGGGTCTCACGATGGCCCCGGCAACGGAGTCGATCATGGGCTCGCTCCCGCTCGCGAAGGCGGGTGTCGGCTCGGCAGTGAACGACACGACACGTCAGGTCGGCGGTGCATTGGGCGTCGCGATCATCGGCAGCGTGCTCGCGTCGACGTACGGCTCCAAGGTCGGCGACGCCGTCGCCGGGCAGCCGATCCCGAGCGGAGTCGCGAACGACGCCAAGAACTCTCTCGGCTTCGCGCTCCAGACGGCCAGCCAAATCGGTGGCCCGGCGGGGAACTCGTTGGCGAACACGGCCCGCACGGCCTTCGTCGACGGGATGCACCAGGGCTACCTGGTCGGGGCGGCGGTCCTCATCGTCGCGGCGATCGGGGCACTGATCTGGCTCCCGGCCCGGGCTCGCCGGCCGGTGGAGGAGCTCGAGGCCGAGTACGAAGCCGAGCACCCCGCTGCGCCCGACGGCGCGCCTGACGAGACTCCGACGCCGGTCGACGCATCCGCCGGCGCGGTCGAGCCGGCGTACGTGCCCGCCGAGCCTCCGGAGCGGACATGAGCGACACCGTCTTCGACGAGCCCGCCACCACGGAGCGACCCCGGGGTCGGCCCCGCTCGGCGATCGCCGACCAGGCGATCAGGGACGCCGCCGTCGACCTGTTCGCCGAGCGCGGCTTCGAAGGCTTCAGCGTCGAGGACGTCGCGGATCGCGCCGGTGTGAGCAAGGCGACGGTGTATCGGCGCTATCCGTCGAAGGTCGACCTCGTCGTCGAGGCCGGCAGCTGCCTCGCCACCGACGAGATGACATTCCCCGACACCGGCAACCTGCGCGACGACGTCCGCGGTCTGGCGCAGTCGCTCGTCAATGCGTTCAAGAACACGCGTGCCGGGAAGATGATGCCGGTGATGACGTTCGAGCGGCGCCGCTATCCCGAGCTCGACGCCGGCTACCGCCGCTTCCTGGCCGACCGCAAGGCGAGGACGCGCGAGGTGCTGCGCCGTGCCGTCGAGCGGGGCGAGCTGCCGGGTGACACCGACATCGGAGTGATGAGCAGCATGCTCGTCGGCCCGATCTTCCACCGGCTCATGATCACGCAGGAGCCGCTGAGCCCCGCCTTCGTCGACACGCTCGTCGACGCCCTGCTCCGCGGGTTCGGCGCGACGAGCTAGTTCTCGGAGACCGTCGACTCGTCGAGAAGCCCTTCGAACGCGGCTGCGAGCAGCTGCTGCTGCTCCCGCTCGTGGATCGTCTGGCTGCCGGTCGCGGGGCTCGCGCTCGCCTCCCGCGCCACGTGGCGGAGCTCGGCCCGGTCGCGCAGCGCCCGGGCGAGGCGGGCGTGGGCGAAGGCCCACGCGCCCATGTTCGCCGGCTCCTCCTGCACCCACCACACTTCCCGCGCGTTCGGGTAGGTGGCGGCCGTGGTCAGGATCTCGTCCTCCGGCCACGGGTACAGCTGCTCGACGCGCACGACCGCGGCCGGCGCTCCGAGCTCGTCCCGCTTGTCCATGAGCTCGTGCCCGATCTTCCCCGAGCACAACAGCACCCGACGGACCGCGTTGCGGTCGAGGTCGGCGCGGTCGTCGAGCGTCAGGTGGAACCCGCCGTCGGTGAACTCCGACACCGGCGACCGGGTCTGGGGCATGCGCAGGTAGCGCTTGGGCGTGAAGCAGATCAGCGGCACGCGCCGGGTCGCCAACGCCTGGCGGCGCAGCACGTGGAAGTACTGCGCCGACGTCGACGGGTACACGACCCGCTGGTTGTCCTCCGCGCTGAGCGTGAGGAAGCGCTCGATCCGGGCGCTCGAGTGCTCGGGGCCCTGGCCTTCGAATCCGTGGGGGAGCAGCAGCCCGACGCTGCTGGCCTGACCCCACTTGTCCTCGGCGGCGGAGACGAACTGGTCGATGACGACCTCGGCGGCGTTCACGAAGTCGCCGAACTGCGCTTCCCACAGGACGAGCGCCTCGGGGTACTCCACGGAGTAGCCGTATTCGAAGCCGAGCGCGGCGTACTCGGAGAGCACCGAGTCGTACAGCATGAACGGGGCTTGATCAGGTGTCAGATGCGCGAGCGGGACGTATTCCTCCTCGGTGCGCTGGTCGATCAGGACGCCGTGCCGCTGGCTGAACGTGCCCCGTCGGGTGTCCTGCCCCGCGAGGCGGACGGGTGTCCCGTCCAGGAGCAACGATCCGAAGGCGAAGGTCTCGGCGAGCGACCAGTCGACCTCGCCCTTGTCGAACGCAACGCGATGGGCTTGCAGAATGCGCTCGAGCTTCGGATGCACCGTGAAGCCCTCGGGGCGCGACATGAGCCCGTCGACGACCCGCTCGAGCGCCCCGCGATCGACCTTGGTCGCGACGCGTACCGACGGGTCGGGCATTGGCGCCGCCAGCCGAGGCTCGCTCGGCGCGTCGGGAGTCGCGGCCCGGCTCGGGTCGGGAGGAGCGCTCTGGTGCGTCTCGCTGAACGCGGCGTCGAGGCGCGCCTTGAAGTCCTTGTTGACCGCCTCCGCCTCGTCGGTGGTCATGTCGTCGTCGCGCACCAAGGTCTCGGTGTAGCGGGTGCGCGGCGAAGGATGGCTCTCGATGAGCTCGTACATGCGCGGCTGCGTGAACGCGGGCTCGTCGGCCTCGTTGTGCCCGTACCGCCGGTAGCAGATCATGTCGACGACGACGTCCTTGCGGAACTTCTGCCGGAACGCGAACGCGAGCTGCATCACCCGGACGCACGCTTCGGGATCGTCGCCGTTCACGTGGAAGATCGGCGCCTGCACCATCTTGGCGACGTCGGTGGCGTAGACGGCCGAGCGGCCGATCTCCGGCGCGGTCGTGAACCCGAGCTGGTTGTTGACGACGAGATGCACGGTGCCGCCGACGTCGTATCCCGGCACCTCCGACAGGTTGAGCGTCTCGGCGACGACCCCCTGCCCCGCGAACGCGGCGTCACCGTGGAGCAGGATCGGGAGCACCTTCCTGCGCTCCTCGTCGCCCTTCTGGTCCTCCTCCGCGCGAGCCATGCCCTCGACGACGGGGTCGACGGCTTCGAGGTGGCTCGGGTTCGACGCCAGCGTCACGACGATCTCGTTGCCCTCCGGCGACGCGTGCTTGCCGGTCGCGCCGACGTGGTACTTGACGTCGCCCGATCCCTGCGCCGACAGCGGGTCGAGCTCGCCCTCGAACTCGCGGAAGATCTGCGCGTACGACTTGCCGACCACGTTGGTGAGCACGTTGAGCCGTCCGCGGTGGGGCATCCCGAGGATCGACTCTTCGACGCCGTCGTCGGCGGCGGCGGACAGCAGCGCGTCGAGCATCGGGATCGTGCTCTCCGCGCCCTCGAGGCTGTAGCGCTTGTGGCCGAGGTACTTGGTGTGGAGGAAGCGTTCGAACGCCTCGGCGGCGACGAGCCGCTCCAGGATCCGGGCCTTCACCTCGTGGCTCGGCTCCCAGCTGACCCCTTCGACGTGCTCCTGGATCCAGGCCTTCTGGTCGGGTTCCTGGATGTGCATGTACTCGACGCCGATGGTGCGCGCGTAGGCGTCGCGGAGGACGCCGAGGATGTCGCGCAGCTTCATCGTGGACTTGCCGGCGAGGCCGCCGGTCGGGAACTCGCGGTCGAGGTCCCAGATCGTCAGGTCGTAGTGGTTGATGTCGAGCTCGGGGTGCGTCTGCGGCTCCTTGGCGCCCAGCGGGTCGAGATTGGCGATGAGGTGGCCGCGCACGCGGTACATGTTGATGAGCTGCTGGACTCCGACGGCCTTGTCGATCGATGCGGCGGTCGCGGAATCGCCGCCGGCGCGTCGCGGGCTGACGTCGACGCTCCAGCGCGCCGGCTCGTACGGGACGGCGAAGCTCTGGAAGATGTCGTCGTAGAACTCGTCGCTTCCGAGGAGAAGGTCGTGGACGACGGCGAGGAAGCGGCCGCTCTCGGCCCCCTGGATGACGCGATGGTCGTACGTGCTCGTGAGCGTGATCGTCTTGCTGACGCCGAGCTGCGCGATGGTCTGCTGGTCGGCGCCTTCGAACTCGGCGGGGAAGCCGATCGCGCCGACGCCGACGATGAAGCCCTGACCGGCCATGAGCCGCGGGACGGAGTGCCTGGTGCCGATGGTGCCGGGGTTCGTGATCGTTCCGGTGGTGCCGGCGAAGTCGTCGGGCGACAGCTGTCCCGAGCGCACCTTGCCGATGGCTTCCTCGTAGGCGGCGTGGAACGCCTTGAAGTCGAGGGTGTCGGCAAGCTTGACGTTGGGAACGAGGAGTGTGCGCGTCCCGTCGCTCTTCTCGACGTCGACGGCGAGCCCGAGGTTGACATGGTCGTGGCGTACGACGTTCGGTTGCCCGTCGACGACCTCGAACGAGGCGTTCATCGCCGGCATCCGCGCCAGCGCCTTGAGCACGGCGAACGAGATGAGGTGCGTGAAGCTGATCTTGGCGCCGCCGGTCCGCGCGAGGTGGTTGTTCAGGATCTGCCGGTTGACCTCGAGCAGCTTGGCGGGAACGGTGCGAACCGAGGTGGCCGTCGGGACGCCGAGCGAGGCCTCCATGTTCTCGACGATGCGCGCCGTCGCCCCGCGGATCGGGACGGGCCGGTCGCCGTCGGCCGGCGGCGGAGCCGCCGCGGGTGCTTGCGGAGCCGCCGCGGGTGCCGCCGGAGGCGGCGAAGGCGATTGGGGCGAGGGTGAGTCGGCGAGGCTGATTGCTCCGGCGCCCCGCGCTCGTCGAAGAACTCGCGCCATCCCTCGGGCACGGAGGCCGGGTCCTCGACGTAACGGGCGTACAGGTCCTCGACCAGGCCGGAGTTGGCGCCCAGATCCTCGAACTCGCCTTCTGCCATCGCTCCTCCCGAGGGGACGCCGCTCTGACGTCCCCGGCGGCGCCGTCGTGGCTCAGCGACGCACCAGCTCGGCGACCTGGAACGCCAGGTCGAGCGACTGGCGTGCGTTCAGCCGCGGGTCGCACATCGTCTCGTACCGGTGCTCGAGGTGGTCACCGAGGACTTCCTCGGTCCCGCCGAGGCACTCGGTGACGTTCTCGCCGGTGAGCTCGACGTGGACGCCCCCGGGCCACACATCAGCGGCGTCGCAGGCGGCGAAGAAGCCGCGCAGCTCGCGCATGATGTCCTCGAAGCGCCGTGTCTTATAACCGCTTTCGTGCACGAAAGTGTTCCCGTGCATCGGGTCGCACGCCCACACGACGGGGTGGCCCGACATCCGCACGGCGCGCAGGAGCGGCGGGAGCTTCTCCTCCACGTGGTCGGCGCCCATCCTGCTGTAGAGCACGAGCCGGCCGGGCTGGCGGCCCGGGTCGAGACGTTCGCAGAGCGCCAGCACGTCCTCGGGTGATGCGTCGGCGCCGAGCTTGACGCCGACCGGGTTCTCGACGCCCGAGAGGAACTCGACGTGGGCGCCGCCCGGCTGGCGCGTCCGCTCGCCGGCCCACAGCAGGTGGGCCGAGCAGTCGTACCAGCGTCCCGTGAGGCTGTCGCGCCGGGTGAGCTCCTCCTCGTACTCGAGGAGGAGCGCCTCGTGGGCGGTGAAGAAGTCGACCTGGTGCAGTTGCATCTCGGCGGCGAGGTCGATGCCGCACGCGGCCATGAACCGCAGCGCGCGCTCGATCTCCTGGGCGACAGCCTCGTACCGCCGGCCTTCACGGCTGCTGGCCACGTACTCGAGGTTCCATTGGTGCACCCGGCTGAGGTCGGCGTAGCCGCCCTTCGTGAACGCGCGGAGCAGGTTCAAGGTGGCTGCCGACTGGTGGTAGCTGCGCACCATCCGCTGCGGGTCCGGCCTGCGCGCGTCGGCGTCGAAGGCGAAGTCGTTGACGATGTCGCCGCGGAACGAGGGCAGCTCGACGCCGTCGCGGGTCTCGGTGGGCGCGGTGCGCGGCTTCGCGAACTGGCCGGCGATGCGGCCGACCTTCACCGTCGGCACGCCCGTGCCGTAGGTGAGCACGACGGCCATCTGGAGGATCACCTTGAGCTTGTCGCGAATGGTGTCGGCGGAGAAGGCGTCGAACGACTCCGCGCAGTCACCCGCCTGCAGCAGGAACGCGTCGCCGGCGGCCACGGCCGCGAGCGACTCCGTGAGCTGGCGAGCCTCGCCGGCGAACACGAGCGGTGGCTGGCGCCGAAGGTCCGCGCGCGCCGCATCGAGCGCGGTGGCGTCGGGCCAGTCGGGTCGCTGGCCGGCCGGGCGCGCGCGCCAGCTGTCGGGCGTCCAGGAGGAACCGAACATCCGCGGTGGATCGGACGCCGCCAGCGGCTCCTGCATCAGAGGTATCCGCTCCCCGGTGGTGCCTGGGGCGGTGCCTGGCCCGACTCGATGGCGCGGCGGCGCATCTCGTCGAACTGCCCCTGTGCCGCCATCTGCTGGGTGAACAACGTGGCCTGGATGCCCTGGAACAACCCCTCGAGCCAGCCGACGAGCTGGGCCTGCGCGAGTCGGACCTCGGACTCGGTCGGCGCTTCGTCCTTGAACGGCAGCACGACCTCGCACAGCTCCTCCCTCAGATCCGGAGAGAGCACCCCTTCGAGCTCGTGGATCGACCGCTCGTGGATCTCGCGCAGCGCCTTGCGCCCGGCGTCGTCGATCGGGGCCCGACGGACCTCCTCGAGCATGTTGCGGACCATCGAAGCGATCCGGATGAGCTTCGTCGGGCGGGTGACCTGCTCTTGCGGAGGCTGGCTTCCGTCGCCGCCGTCACTCTCGGGCGCCGGCGACTGCTGAACCACTTCGGGCTGGACGGGCTCGCGTGCCGCGCTCGGGTTGTCTTCCACGGTGTCCTCTCCCTCCGGGATCCGCCGGAGCCTTCCCAGGATAGAAGGTGCCCCGAACCGGGACCGGCAGGGTTCAGTCGGAGCCTGGCGGCTCCGATCAGGCCTCGAGGGTGCCCTCGCGCACGCCCGGCGGCACCCGGCCCTGGGCGCCCTCGGTGCGCGGGCCGGGGACGTCGTGGAAGCGGTACGGCTCGGGCTCCCGGCCGGGCTGACAGACCCAGCACTCACCGGTCGCGCCGCCCGTGCACGATGCGGAGGACTGCTTCGGCGATCTGGCTCGGCGGCATGATCGGGAAGTCGGCTTCGCGCAGCGCCCGGCGGGCGTCCTCGCCCATGATCTTGGTGTCGGTCATGCCGGGGTTCACCGTGTTGGCGGTGATGCCCTTGGCGACGAGCGACGGCGCGACGCTGCGGATGAAGCCGACGACCGCGTGCTTGCTGAGGTCGTAGACGGGATCGGGCGGGAACGGGATGATGCCGGCGAGCGACGACGTCGCCACGATCGACCCGCCGCCGCGGCGCTCCATGGCGCGGACCGCCGCGCGCGTGCCGTAGACGACATGGTCGACGTTGACCCGCATGATGAGCCGGTAGACGTCGTCGGGCAGCGTCTCGATGTCGCGGGTGACCGATCGCGATCCCTGCGTTGAGGAACGCGATGTCGACGCCGCCGAGCTCGCGCTCGACGGTCGCGAACGCGGCATCGACTTCGTCCGGCTCACCGACGTCGGCCCGATGAAAGACACCTCCGACCGACTTCGCGACTTCGCGACCGGCGTCCTCGGTCATGTCGACCACACCGATACGGGCGCCTTCCGCGGCCAGGCGCTCGGCCGTCGCTCTGCCGATGCCCGATGCCGCGCCCGTGATCAGCGCGACCTTGCCGTCGAGTGCCGCCACGGCCGCAGGCTACGCCGGGCGACAGATCCACCGGACGGCTCCGGTCCCGGTAGGTCGGTGGATTGGCTCCGAGCGTCGGGTCGCCGGTGCGCAGGTCGGTGGCGGACGCGGCGTCGATCCGCCGGACGACGTCGGCGTAGAACGGCGATCTGCCGGGACGCGAGCTGCTCGTCGAACTTGTCCATCTCGCCGTTCTCGGAGACGACGAGGAGGTACGTCGGCCCGGCGATACCGGAGACGTGCGGGATGCCGAACTCGTGGAAGGGCCGGCCCGGCGTGATCTGGATCGGCGGCTTCATCAGAGCGTGGCGCTGGAGGTCGGCGTCGACGAGGGCCGGTTGGGCGAGGTCTTTCATCGGCCCTTGCGTGGTCCAGACC
The DNA here is from genome assembly GCA_963768605.1 of uncultured Actinomycetes bacterium. Taxonomy (GTDB): domain Bacteria; phylum Actinomycetota; class Acidimicrobiia; order IMCC26256; family JACDBD01; genus JALZAA01. The sequence goes on from CAVYIP010000003.1 coordinate 202,875, forward strand.
GCGTACAGCTCGTTCTCCCCGGTGGCGTGGTAGCTGCCGTCGGTCTCGATCCATTCCGTGGCGCCGAGGTGCTCCATCGTCACGGCCGCGACGGCGCGTTCGCAGAGGTCGGGATGGGCGGCGATCCAACAGCTGGCGTCCTCGATGCCCTCGACACCCGACATGTGCCCGGGCCAGGCCGCGAAGATGATCGTGCGTCGCAGTCGCTCGGCGGCGGGGAGCGACGCGAAGTGGCGGGCGAGGCTCACCAACGCCACGGCGCCGTTCTCTTCGAACCCGTTCTGCCCGTCGGAGTGGCTGTTGACGACGATGACTTCCTCGCTCGCGCCGGGCAGCACTGCGGTCACCGATCGGATCCGCGTCTCCGTTACGGGTGCGACCAGCGTCAGGCGTGCCGCGGGACGCGTCTCCGCTTGTGCACGGAGCGCCCGTCCGGTGTCGCGGTCGACGACGAGCGCGGGGATCGGCTCCGGCCGCCCGACGTGCGGCGAGTAGTTGCCGTCGAGGGCGTCGAACGAGGCGTCGAGCACGAACACGACACCCTTCGCGCCGAGCTCGACGAAGATCTCCAGGCGCGGCCACGGGCCGATCCACGGCCGCGTGTAGTCGACGTGCGCCCAGTCTTCCTGGGTGTGGCCCGTCCAGTGCAGGTACGTCGACACGGCGGTGAAGAGGCCCGCGTTCAGCGGTGTCGGCAGCGGCAGGTCGACGACGGCGATGCTTCCCTCGAGGAGTTCGCTGGGCAGGGCGTCCGCCCACGCGCGGATCTCCGGTGCTCCCGTCGTGTCCGGCGCGGTTCCGGAGAGCGCCGTGCCGAGGCCGGGCGTTGGCATCGTGCCGGCGTACACGAGCGGGCCCGCAACGCCGTCCGGTGGCGTACTGGCCGAGCGGACGTACGTCGTGGCGACGTCGACCGGTCCTGCCGCGGTGCCGTCGAGGATCTCGAGGCCGAACGCCTTCGGCCGCCAGCAGTCGTAGCGGTACTCGTCGCACGGGAGCAGGTCCAGCCCCGCCGCGACGAATTCGTCCACGAGCCAGGCGCAGAACCGGTCGTGGCCGTCGTACCCCGGCAGTCGTGGCCCGAAGTCGACCATGCGCTGTACGTCGGCGCGGATCGTCTCGGGAGACGGAGCAGGGACCGTCATCTCGACTCCGTGTGGCGGTCGAGCCAGGCGATGAGGTCGGACGTCACCTCGTCGCGGTTCGTCTCGTTGAACATCTCGTGGCGCGCGTCCTGATAGCCGATGCACCGTGACGTCGCGAACCCCGGCGTCGCGGTAGCGCTGGGCGACGAGCTCCACGAGCGCCATCGCGCCGCTCAGCGGGTCGTCGCTCCCGGACATCAGCAGGATCGGGAGGTCGGCGCGGATGCTCCGGAGCACGTCGCCCTCGACGGGTCGCTTCGCAGCCGCCGCCATGTCCGCGAGGGCGTCGGCGTCGGCGCTGAAGCCGCACGCAGGGTCGGCGATGTAGCGGTCGACCTCGGCGGCGTCGCGGCTCAACCAGTCGAAGTCCGTGCGCCCCTCGAACGCCTCGTTGCCGGGCATGCGATCGAGGGAGGAGTCCGCATCGAGCGCGCCGAAGATCGCGTCGATCGCGGACGTCCCCGTCAACACCGCGCCCGCGATCTCGTCGCTGTGATCGAGCAGGTACTGCTGCACTGCGAACGACCCCATGGAGTGCCCCAGGACCACCCGTGGGGCACCGCCGCTGCGAGCATCGATCGCCTCGCCCACCGTGACCAGGTCATCGACCAACGCGTTCCATCCGTCGGGGCCGAAGTGCCCGAGCTCGCTCGTGTCACGCGCGCTGCGTCCGTGACCACGATGATCGTGCGCGTAGACGTCGAAACCGACGGCGTTGAGTGCGGCGGCCAGCCGCGCGTAACGGGCGGAGTGCTCGCCGAGGCCGTGCGAGATCTGTACGACGGCGCGCACGGCACCGATTGCGGGCCAGTGCCGTACGAACAGCTCGACGTCGCCGCGGCCGGGAACGGTGAAGGTCGACTCCGCCATCAGCCAAGGCTCGCGCGGCGGCGGCGTGCGGTGCCGGTGGCGCCCTCGGCAGGATTCGAACCTGCGCACATGGCTCCGGAGGCCACTGCTCTATCCCCTGAGCTACGAGGGCGATTCGGGGCGAGGGTACCAAGGCGACGGTCTACAACTACTCGGATGTCGCGACGGGTCGGGAAGTACGATCGCCGCAACGGCGACGCACTGCGTGTCGCCTGACCCACTTCGTGATTCGTGACGAGCTCCGCCACAGCCTGAGCGACGCGCTGCGTGCGGCCGGGCTTCCCGAGCCGCCGAACGGTGTCGCGCTCGAGCCCGGCGATCCGGATCGCGGCCAAGGTGACTGGGCCAGCCCCGTCGCGATGCAGATGACGAAGGCGGCGAAGCTCCCGCCCCGCGAGATCGCCGACCGGGTCAAGGCGGCGCTCGAGGCGGCGCCGCCGCCGCACCTGGATCGCGTCGAAATCGCCGGCCCGGGCTTCCTCAACTTCTTCCTGTCGCCGTCGTGGCTGCACGACGTGCTGCGCGAGGTCGTGGCCGCCGGCGACTCCTACGGGCAGGACGACTCTCTGCAGGGCCAGAAGATCAATCTCGAGTTCGTGTCGGCCAACCCCACCGGCCCTCTCCACGCCGGCGGTGGGCGGTGGGTCGCCGTCGGCGACGCCATTGCCAACCTGCTCGTTGCCCAAGGCGCGGACGTGCATCGCGAGTACTACCTGAACGACGCCGGGAACCAGCTCGGAACGTTCGGGGCGTCGCTGTACGCGCGGTACCGGGGCGAAGAGCCGCCCGAGGACGGCTATCAAGGCCAGTACCTGGTCGAGATGGCCCGCGACCTGCACCGCGAGCTGGGCGACGACGTTTCGATCGCGGAGGCGACCGAATGGGGTTACGGACGCGTCGTCGAAGGACTTCGGGAAGACCTCGGGCGGATCGGCGTGCACTTCGACACCTGGTTCTCCGAGCGCACGTTGCACGACCGGGGTGACGTGGCCGAGGTGCTGCGACTCCTCGCCGAGCGCGGGCACACGTACGAGCAGGACGGCGCGACCTGGCTGCGAACGAGCGAGTTCGGCGACCAGCGCGACCGCGTGCTCGTCAGGAGCGACGGCAGCACGACATACCTTGCCAACGACCTCGCGTATCACCGCGACAAGTTCGCTCGAGGTTGGCAGCACCTCGTCGACATCTGGGGCGCCGACCACCACGGGCAGGTCAAGTCGGTCCAAGCGGGCATGGAGGCGCTCGGCTGCCCGCCGGGCGAACCGGAGATCATCCTCGGGCAGCTCGTGAAGCTGTTTCGTGGCGGCGTGCCCGTCCGCTTGTCGAAGCGCGCCGGCAACATCATCACCCTGGCCGACATCCTCGACGAGGTCGACCCCGACGTGTGCCGGCTCACGTTCCTCCTCCAGAGCATCGACACGCCCCAGACCTTCGACCTCGACGTCGTGACGTCGCAGTCGATGGAGAACCCCGTGTACTACGTGCAGTACGCGCACGCGCGCATCGCGTCCATCGGCAGGAAGGCGCGCGAGCGCGGCGTCACCCGCCGCCCACTTGCCGACGTCGACCTTTCGGTGCTCGTGCACGAACGCGAAGCCGAGCTGCTTCGCTCGCTGGCGTTGTATCCCGAGGAGGTGCGCGAGGCGGCCGAGATGCGCGCACCTCATCGGGTGACGACCTGGGTGCGCGACTTCGCAAAGCACTTCCACGGCTTCTACCGCGACTGCCGTGTCCTCAGCGACGACGACGCGCTCACCCAGGCTCGCCTCTGGCTGTCGGAGGCATGCCGGATCGGGCTCGCCGACGCGCTCGGGCTGCTCGGAGTCTCGGCGCCGGACGAGATGGCTCGGCTCGACGACGACGACGAGGATGAGCAGGAGCTATGAGCGCACCGCTCGACCGAACGCTCGTCCCGCCCGCGCTCCAGGACGCCGGCGTGCTCGAGGCGCTGGCGACCGAGCTGGGCACGCCGTTGTTCGTCTACGACGAGGACGATCTCCGCCGCCGCTGCCGGGAGTACCTGAGCTCCTTCGGCGCCGGCAACGTGGCGTACGCGGGCAAGGCGTTCTTGTGCGTCGCCATGGCCCGCCTGGTGGCCGAGGAGGGACTCCATCTCGACGTCGCAACCGGCGGCGAGCTCCACGTCGCGTTGCACGCCGGCTTTCCGCCCGATCGGATCGTCTTCCACGGCAACAACAAGTCGACCGCCGAGCTCACCGCCGCGCTCGACGCCGGCGTCGGCCGCGTCGTCGCCGACTCGTTCGACGAGCTCGACCGGCTCGAGCGCCTCGCGTCCGAGCGCGCGGCGCAGCCGTCGGTGCTCGTGCGGGTCACGCCCGGCGTCGAGGCGCACACGCACGAGTTCATCGAGACCGGCACGCTCGACTCGAAGTTCGGCTTCACCACGCACGACGACGTGGCGCTCGAAGCCGCGCGTCGAGTCATCGAGAGCCCGGTCCTCCGATTCGGTGGCTTGCACTGCCACATCGGCTCGATGATCGAGCGGCTCGACGCCTACGCCCGAGCCGTGGCGATCGTCATCGACCTCTGCGCCGCGATCGAAGAGTCCACCGGAACCCGGGTGGAAGAGCTCAACATGGGCGGCGGGCTCGCCGCCCGGTACCTCGCCACCGATCCGGTGATGTCGCTGGCCGAGTACGAGACGACGCTTCGAACGACCGTGAAGGAGTGCGTCGCGAACGCCGGGATCGGCGAAGTGCCCCGGCTGATGGTCGAGCCCGGCCGCTCCATCTCCGCCCCGGCGGCGATCACCCTGTACCGGGTGGGCACTGTGAAGACGATCCCGCACGGCCGGACGTATGTCGCCGTCGACGGGGGCATGAGCGACAACCCCCGGCCCGTGCTGTACGGCGCCGGCTACGAGGCGTACCTGCCCGACCGCATGGACGAGCCCCGTCCCCTCGTGTGCTCGATCGCGGGCAAGCACTGCGAGCAGGGCGACCTCGTCGTGACGGACGCCCACCTTCCCGATGACGTCCGCGTCGGGGACCTGCTCGCGGTGCCCGTCACGGGCGCCTACGGCTACGCGATGGCGTCCAACTACAACAAGGTGCCCCGACCGGCGGTCGTGTTCGTACGCGACGGGCAGGCTCGCGTCGTCGTCCGGCGCGAGATGCCCGACGATCTCGTGCGCCTCGATCAGGCATAGAGCGCGAGACTTGCGTGATGGCCGATCTCGTCGCAGAGGAAACCGTACGAGTCGGCCTGCTCGGGTGCGGGCACGTCGGCTCGGCACTGGTGCGGCTGCTCCAGGACAACGCCGAGCTGATCGCGCAGAGGGCGGGCGTGCACCTCGAAGTGACTCGGGTAGCCGTTCGCGACCTCGGCCGCGATCGTGACGTCCCGCTGCCGAAGAACCGGTTCACAGAGGACGGGGAGGCCGTCGTCACCGACCCCGACATCGACATCGTCGTCGAGGTCATCGGGGGGATCGAGCCGGCGCGTTCCCTCATCACCGAGGCGCTCAAATCCGGCAAGCCCGTCGTGACGGCCAACAAGGAGCTGCTCGCCAACGCCGGCCGGGAGCTGTTCGAGACGGCCGAGGGCTCCGGGGTCGACCTCCTCTTCGAGGCGTCCGTCGCCGGCGGCATCCCGCTCATCCGCCCGCTGCGCGAATCCCTGGCCGGGGATCGCATCCGGCGCGTGACCGGCATCGTGAACGGGACGACCAACTACATCCTGACGCGCATGACCGAAGAGGGCTCTTCGTTCGACGACGCCCTCGCCGAGGCGCAGACACTCGGCTACGCGGAGCGCGACCCCACGGCCGACATCGAGGGCGACGACGCCGCCGCCAAGGCGGCGATCATCGCCTCCATCGCATTCGGCGCCCGCGTCGTCGCCGACGACGTCTACCGGGAAGGCATCGCCGCGATCAGCGACCAGGACATCTCGTCCGCACACGACCTGGGCTACGTCGTCAAGCTGCTCGCAGTGGCCGAGGGACAGGACGGCGAGGTGGCGGTGCGCGTGCATCCGGCGATGATCCCCGTGCATCATCCGCTGGCGTCGGTCCGCGAGTCGTTCAACGCCTTGTTCATCGAGGGCGACGCGGTCGGCGAGCTGATGCTGTACGGGCGCGGCGCCGGCGGCGGACCGTCCGCATCCGCGGTGCTCGGGGACCTCATCGACGCGGCGAAGAACTTCGCGTCCGGCGGGAAGGGTGCGACGATCGGGGCGCTCAGCCGGCAGCGCATCCGGCCCATCGACGAGCTCGAGTCGCAGTTCTACCTGTTCATGGAAGTCGCCGACCGGCCGGGCGTGCTGGCCACGATCGCCGATCAGTTCGGCCGGCACGCAGTCTCGATCAAATCGATGCAGCAACGCGGGATGGGCGCCGACGCCCGCCTCATCTTCGTGACCCACCGCGCACGCGAAGCCGATCTTCGGGCCACGATGCACGCCCTCCGGGACGTCGACGTCGTGCACCGTGTCGGCTCGGTGCTGCGCGTCCTGGGCGACGAGGACTGATGGCGCACGGACAGCCGTGGCCGGGCGTGATCGCCGCGTACCGCGACTATCTCCCCGTCAGCGAGGCGACGCCGGTCGTGACGCTGTTGGAAGGCGGCACGCCGCTCGTCGACGCGCCGCGCCTCTCGGAACAGACGGGTGCGCGGGTGCTGCTCAAGCTGGAGGGCCTCAACCCGACAGGCTCGTTCAAGGACCGCGGGATGACGCTGGCGATGTCGAAGGCCGTAGAGGACGGCGCCAAGGCGGTCATCTGCGCCTCGACCGGCAACACCTCGGCGTCGGCGGCCGCGTATGCGGCACGCGCCGGGCTGATCTGCGCGGTGGTGATCCCCGAAGGACACGTCGCGACCGGGAAGCTCGCGCAGGCGCTCATCCACGGCGCACGCGTCGTCCCGGTTCGGGGAAACTTCGACGCCGCGCTGGGGGTGGTCCGGGAGCTCGCCGAGAGCCGTCGGGTCACGATCGTCAACTCGATCAACCCGTACCGGATCGAAGGGCAGAAGACCGCCGCCTTCGAGGTGATCGACGCGCTCGGAGACGCGCCCGACGCGCACTGCATCCCCGTCGGGAACGCATTGAACATCGGCGCCTACTGGAAGGGCTACCTCGAGTACGAGGAGCACGGTCGCCCGCGGCGGCGTCCCCGCATGCTCGGATGGCAGGCACAGGGGTCGGCTCCGCTCGTGCACGGCGAGCCCGTCCCGTACCCCGAGACGATCGCCACCGCGATCCGCATCGGGAACCCCGCGAACTGGGACGGCGCGATCGCCGCCCGCGACGAATCGGATGGCCACATCGGCGCCGTGACCGACGACGAGATCCTCGACGCGTATCGGTTGCTGGCGACGGCGGAGGGGTGCTTCGTCGAGCCGGCGTCGGCGGCGGCCGTCGCCGGGCTGCTCAAGGCGGCGGCGGCGGGACAGGTCCGGGCGGACGAGACCGTGGTGTGCACGCTCACGGGCCACGGCCTGAAGGACCCGCAGCGCGCGATCGAGGAGGTCGACGTCGGGCCGGCCGTCGAGGCCACGCCCGACGCCGTGGCGGCCGAGCTCGGCTTATGAACCTGGAGGTAGGGACATGTCCATGGCCAAGCCGGTAGCGCTCGTGACCGGTGCTTCATCCGGCATCGGCGCCGCGTTCGCGCGCGCGTTGGCGACTCGCGGCGACGACCTGGTGATCGTCGCTCGCGACGAGGCCAGGCTCGAGGAGCTCGCGGAGTCGTTCGAGAAGGAGCACGGCACCGCGGTCGAGGTGCTTGCGAGCGACCTGACCTCCAAGAAGGGGTTGGGAGTGGTCGAGGCGCGGCTCGAGTCGGCGGAGCCGGCCGTGGATCTCCTCGTCAACAACGCCGGTATGGGGACCTACGGCAAGTTCGCCGAGCTCCCGCGAGAGGCCGAGGCCCGGGAAGTCCGTCTCAACGTGCTGGCGGTCATGCAGCTCTCGCACGCCGCGCTGCCGGCGATGGTCGAGCGAGGACGGGGCGGGATCATCAATGTGTCCTCGCTCGCGGGCCACCAGCCGACGCCGCTCAACGCGACCTACGCCGGGACGAAGGCGTTCGTCACGAGCTTCAGCCAAGCTCTCCACGAGGAGCTCCGAGGGACGGGCGTCAACGTCATGGTCCTGTGCCCCGGATTCACGCGCACCGAGTTCCAGGAACGGGCCGGTCTCGACTCCGGCTCTGTGCCGAGCTTCTTGTGGCAGCATCCGGAGCCGGTCGTCGAGGCGGCGCTGCGCGCGTACGACCGCGGGCGGGCGGTGTGCTTCCCCGGCGCGCTCAATCAGGCCGGCGCAGTCGTCTCGAGTGCCCTCCCGGCCGGCATCACACGCCGGATCGCCGGCGCGGTCGTGCCACGAGTGGAATGACGATCAGGCAGGGTCGATGCGCTGGAGGCCGTCACCCTGCGAAAGCACGTACAGCTCGCCGTTCTGGTCCTGGCCGAACGCCGTCACCTGGTTGGCCTTCACACCCAGGTCGCGTTGGCCGGCGAGCTTGCCGTCCCGTTCCCTGAGGGCCCGGATCGTGCTGTCGCAGTAGTCGGTGAACACGTAGTCGCCGACGAGCGCCGGGATCTTCGTCCCGCGGTACACATAGCCGCCGGAGATGGAGCAGCCGCCGCTCTCGTGCGAGTACTCGAAGATGGGCGACACCGCGCCGTCCGGTGCCGAGCCCGAGAACTGGTGGGTCCCCTCGAGCCGATTCCACCCGTAGTTCGCGCCCGCGCCCCGACCCGCAGGGACGAAGTCGACCTCCTCCCACTCGTTCTGGCCGACGTCCGCGATCCACATGTCGCCGGTCTTGCGGTCCCATGAGAATCGCCACGGGTTGCGCAAGCCGTACGCCCAGATCTCGGGGAGGCCGCCGCCGTTGGCGAACGGGTTGTCGGACGGGATCGTGTACGGCCGTCCCGCCGACGGCGTCGGGTCGATGCGCAGGATCTTGCCCAACATCGTGTCGAGTGATTGTGCGTTGCCGCCCTCGACATGTCCCGGACCGGCGTCGCCGGCGGCACCGCCGTCACCGAGCCCGGCGTACAGCATGCCGTCGGGCCCGAAGCTCAGTTGTCCGCCGTTGTGGTTCGATGCGGGCGGGTGGTCCACGGCGAGCACCTGACGGCGCGACCCGGCGTTCACCGAGTTCCCGGACATCGCGTACTCGTCGATCCGGATGTCGCCGTCCCGGTTCGTGTAATAGACGTACATCTCCTCGCCGTCGGGCGCGAATGCCAGGCCGAGGAGCCCCCGCTCGCCTCCGCTGCCGACCTGGTCGGTGATGTCGAGAACAGGCTGGGGATCGAGCGCGCCGTCGCGCACTGCGCGTACCCGCCCGACCTGCTCGTTCACGTACAGCGTGCTGTCGCCGGCCCGGGTCGCGAACGCCGTGGGATCGTCGACCATCGCGACGGGCGTGAGCTTGATCCGGGCCTCACCGACACCGGAGGACGACGGTGTCGACTTCGATCCGGATGAACGGCCGCCGCCGCTGCCGTCGCCGCCGCTGCTGCTGCACGCCGTACCGAGCACCGCCCCCGCCGTTGCCAGCGCGACGAGCACGACCAACGTGGGGAGACTCCGCGAGGAGCGCATCGTAGAAGTGAAGCTATCCGGTCGGGAACTCGAAGTTGGCCGCGCCTACCCTCGTGCTGAGACGGCGCCAAGGAGGATTGTTGAAATACGTCGTGCTCGTTCCCGACGGTTGCGCGGACGAGCCGCTCGCCGAGCTCGACGGCCGCACACCACTCGAGGCGGCGGCGATGCCGGCGTTGGCCCGCCTGGCCGCGCGCGGCGAAGTCGGTCGGGCGGCGGTGATCCCCGACGGCCTTCCTCCAGGCAGCGACGTCGGCAACATGGCGATCCTCGGGTACGACCCGGAGCGCTTCCACACCGGGCGCGCGCCGATCGAGGCGGCGGCGATGGGTATCGAGCTCGGCCCCGACGACGTCGCGTTCCGTTGCAACCTGGTCACCCTCGACGACGCCAACCCGCCCACGATGGTCGACTTTGCCGCCGGCCACCCGACGAGTGAGCAGAGCGCACCCATCATCGCCGCGCTCGACGCCGCGCTCGGTGGCGGGCGCGACGGCATTCGGTTCTATCCCGGGGTCGAGTACCGCCATTTGTGCGTCGTGCCGCGCGAGCTGGGCGACGCGGAGTGCGTCCCTCCGCACGACCTGACCGGGAAGCCGGCTGTCCTCCCTGTGGGCGCGGCGGCCGAGAAGCTCATCGCGCTGATGGACGCGTCGAAGCCGATCGTCGCCGAGCACGCCGCCGCGGTCGGCTCGATCGCGTCACAGATCTGGCTGTGGGGTCAGGGCGTCCGGCCCGACCTGCCGGGGTTCGCGCCGCGATACGGCGTGGAAGGGCGGCTCACCTCTGCCGTCGACCTCGTGCGCGGGCTCGGCGTGCTCACGGGGCTGGAAGTCCTGGACGTGCCCGGCGCCACTGCCGGGTTCGACAACGACTACGCCTCGCAACGGGACGCCGCCCTGGCGTCACTCGAGGACCGCGACTTCTTCCTGCTGCACGTCGAGGCGACCGACGAGGCCGCGCATCAGGGCGACGTCCACGAGAAGGTGGTCGCACTCGAACGGTGGGACCGCGACGTCATCGGCCCGCTCACCGAAGCGCTCGACGCGGCTGGGACGCCGTACCGGATCCTGCTGATGCCGGACCACGCGACGCCATGCGCGATCAAGACGCACACCTCCGCCCCGGTTCCGTACCTCTTGTTCGACTCGACGCGCGACGCGTCGGGCGGGGAGTACACCGAGGTCGGGGTCGCGGACTCCGGCGTGGTCGTCGCGCACACGCTCATGCGCCGCCTGCTCGACGCCGGCTGACGAAGCCGGAATACACGGAGATACTTGCGGGTTCTCATCTCAGACGGTAGGTTTTCCGTTACCGGTTCGGTGATCCCCGGAGACGTTTCGGTCCCGAATCCCGACCCGGCACCCGTCGCCCCCCACCTGGGGCATCGTTCCCGCGTGAGGCGGCATCGGTTTTCGTCCCGTTGACAGCAGCGGGTCGGCATTGTCACTGGTTGTCTGCCGATGGACCAGAACCCCGAGGAATCCTGACTCGAGTGTCCAGAACGCGTGCGTTTCCAGGGCAGGTGCCAACCGCAGCACGAGGAGTTTCCCCCCATGAGTGACACTGAGCTCGACCGATCGGTCCTGGACACCAAGGACCGTGAGGAGCTCCACCAGATCGCGGGTGCGATGGGCGTCAACGCCGCGACCCGTATGAAGAAGGCCGACCTGATCGACGCCATCCTCGGCGCGGTCGACGGCGGTGGCGCCTCCGACGGCGGCAACCGCCCGAAGCGGGTCCGCTCGCGTCGCGCGTCCGAGGCCGACGACCCGATCGCCGAGCTCGCGGCCGAGGAGGAAGCGATTGCCTCCGCCGGCGGGAGTGACGATGCGAGCGATCAGCCCCGACCGGTGTCGCGAACAAAATCGTCCTCGGCCGGCGACGGCGGTGGCGACGCGTCCAGCGGCGACAGCGCCTCGCAGAGCACGGCCACGAACGACACCAAGAACAAGCCCGCCGCTCGTGAGGGCAACGGCGGCGGCAGTGGAACGAAGCCGCGCATCGAGCCCGAGGACGAGCGCCAGTCGTACGGCGAAGGAAATCGGCGCCGGCGCCGGCGCCGGGGCCGCGACCGTCAGCAGGACGGCGAGCAGCGCGACTTCCAGGGTGAGCCGGTCGCGACCGAAGGCCTCCTCGACCTCCGGGACGAGGGCTACGGATTCCTGCGGGCGACGAGCTACCTGCCGGGCCCGAAGGACGTGTACGTGTCGGCGTCGCAGGTGCGGCGGTTCGCGCTGCGCAAGGGCGACTTCCTGAAGGGGTTCGCCCGCCCGCAGGCCAGCAACGAGAAGTACCCGGCGCTGCTCCGGGTGGACCAGGTGAACGACCTCCCGACCGAAGCGGCGCGCGAGCGGCCCAAGTTCGAGGATCTCACCCCGCTGTTCCCGGACTCGAGGCTCGCGCTCGAGCTCGGGGACGACCCCGCCAGCATCACCGGGCGGATCGTGGATCTCGTCTCACCGATCGGGAAGGGCCAGCGTGGCCTGGTCGTGTCGCCGCCGAAGGCCGGGAAGACGACGATCCTCAAGCAGATCGTGTACTCGGTCGAGCGCAACAACCCGGAGGTGCACCTGATGGTGCTGCTCGTCGACGAGCGGCCCGAAGAGGTCACCGACATGCGCCGGCACGTCAAGAACGGCGAGGTCGTCGCGAGCACGTTCGACCGGCCGTCCGACGAGCACACGCAGGTCGCCGAGCTCACGATCGAGCGGGCGAAGCGCCTTGTCGAGATGGGCCGGGACGTCGTCATCATCCTCGACGGCATCACGCGCCTGGCCCGCGCCTACAACCTTTCGGCGCCGGCCTCCGGCCGCATCCTGTCCGGAGGTGTCGACTCCACCGCGCTGTACCCGCCGAAGCGGTTCTTCGGTGCGGCACGCAACATCGAGGAGGGCGGCTCGCTGACGATCGTCGCCACCGCGCTCATCGAGACCGGGAGCCGGATGGACGAGGTGATCTTCGAGGAGTTCAAGGGCACCGGCAACATGGAGCTGCGGCTCGACCGCCGGCTGTCCGAGCGGCGCATCTATCCGTCCATCGACGTCGAGGCGTCGAGCACGCGGCACGAGGAGCTGCTGTTCGACCGGAACCAGCTCCAGCAGGTCTGGAAGCTCCGCCGGGTGCTGAACGCGCTCGAGGACGGCAAGGGCCTCGAGCTGCTCATCGACAAGATCCGCACGACGAAGAGCAACGACGAGTTCCTCTCCGAGATCGCCAAGGCACCCACGCCCGGCTCGTAACGCTCCCGCCGCCCGCCTGTGAACACTGCGACGCGTTCGCGGTCTCACGGAGCGCGTAAACCGGTAATTCCTCCCAGTCCCGCCTACATGCGGCTTTGCACGCAAAAGGTGCGACGTTGTAGAACGTGCGCCGGACTGGGAGGTCGGCGATGAACAAGCTTGGATGGCGGTCAGCGGTGGTGGTCACGGCGATCGCGTCGGCAACGGTGATCGGGCTGGCGGTGCCGGCCGGAGCCCACGAGGCGAAGGGCAAGCCCGACGTCAGCTGCGACCAGGCTTCTGTGGAGCTGGCGAGCTTCCCGCAGTCTCCGTCGACGATCACGTTCCACATCAAGGTCAACGGCACGGACAGCACGAAGACGACGCAGTTCTCCGGGCCGTCGGGCACGGCCAGCGTGTCCATCTCCGACCTGACCACGGCGACCGGAACCTCGCCATCGAGGCGTTCGCGTCGTGGACGATCGACGGCGGCGGAAAGAGCGACACGGCCAAGGTCAGCAAGGTCTGCCATGAGGTGCCGCCGACGACCGAAGCTCCCACGACGACGATCGAGGTCGGGGGCGTCCAGGCCGAGCGGCCCACCGGCGTTTCGGCGGCCTCCGCCGCCGAGTCCGCGGCGGCGGTCGCCGTCACCGCCGAGCCGAGGTTCACCGGGTAAGCCGACCGCGAGCAGGCCGGCGGATCCCGCGATCGCGGGCTCCGACCGGCCGCGCGTGCCGTACAATGGTCGGACCATGAAGACCGACATCCATCCCGATTACGTCGAGTGCTCCGTGCGCTGCTCGTGCGGCAACACGTTCACGACGCGTTCGACCGTGCCCGAGCTACGGGTCGAGCTGTGCTCGGAGTGCCACCCCTTCTATACGGGCAAGCAGAAGCTCGTGGACACCGGCGGCCGGGTCGAGCGGTTCCAGCGCCGGTACGCGAAGCAGGGCGGCAAGGCCAAGAGTTGATGGCCCGACGGCCGGAGCCCCGCTACATGGGCGGCCAGGCCGTCATGGAAGGCGTGATGATGCGCGGCGCCAACAGTTGGGCCGTCGCCGTCCGCACGCCCGAGGACGCCATCGAGCTCGAGGTCCACGACGCGCCGCGCTGGGCGGAGCGTTACGCGCGCATCCCCTTGGTGCGGGGCGTGATGATGCTCGCCGAGTCGCTCTCGCTCGGGTTCAAGGCGCTGGCGTGGTCGGCGAACCGGCAGGTCCCCGAAGAGGAGCGCCTCTCCAAGGGCGCCATGGGCGGGACGATCGCGGTCGCGCTCACGATCTTCACCGGGTTGTTCATCCTCCTGCCCGCCTTCGGCGCCCGCGGGGTGAACCGTTGGGTGCCCGCTCGAGGGCTTCTGGCTCCACGCCGCCGAGGGCGCGCTCCGGCTCGCCCTGTTCATCGGCTACCTGCTGCTCATCGGGCGCCTCCGCGACGTGAAGCGCGTCTTCCAGTACCACGGCGCCGAGCACAAGTCGATCGCCGCCTACGAGAACGGCGTCGAGGTGACGCCGGAGTCGGCGCAGCGCTTCACGACCGAGCACGTTCGGTGCGGCACGAACTTCCTGCTGACCGTGATGGTGATCACGATCGTCGTCTACGCGTTCGTGGGCCGTCCCGACTGGCCGCTCCTGATCGCATCGCGCGTCCTGCTGATCCCGGTGATCGCCGGGCTCGCGTACGAGGTCATCCGCTTCGCGGCCCGGCACATGGACTCTCGCATCGTGCGGGTGCTGATGCGCCCGGGCCTGGCACTCCAGCAGCTGACGACGCGCGAGCCCACACTGGACCAGCTCGAGGTCGCGATCGCTTCCCTCCGCGCCGTGATGACGGCCGAGCAGCTGGCCGAGGTCGAGGCACGGGCTCCGGCCCGGGCCGCGGTGCCCCGGCCCGCCTTCGGCACCGCCTGACGAGGCGCGCGCAACCAGCCACGCAGCGCGCGGGGCGGAAGCCCTGAAGATCCAACGGTTCTGCCGGCCGATGTTGACGTTCCGCGCGAGGCTCCGTACGGTCACCGCACGGCTGCCACGTAGAGTGGTTGCATGGGTTGGGGCGGGCTGGGCCCCATCGGGGCAGGCCCCGGGCTTTCGGTCCGGGGCCTTCCCTTGTCCGGCCCGCTGCGTCAGCCCGAGACCCAGGCCCGGATCCCGGCCCGGGCGCCGGCGGTCGCCAGGGCAACGAACTCCTCGTCCCGGGCCGGTTCGCCGAACTCGAGCCAGTTGAGGACCGCCTCGACGAGGTAGTCGACGATCGTGTGCGCCGCCCACTCGTACAGGCCGGGTTGCACCTGTCCGGCCAGCAGCGCTCGGGATGCGTCGACGGACCGTTCCCGGAGCTCGCGGGCGTAGTCGGCGAACTGGGGCTCGCGGGCGGCGTGGCGCCAGAGGAGGTGGAATCCGTCCGGGTCCTCGCGGGCGACCGTGAGCAGCGAGCGGGCGCCGACGCCCCCGGCTCCCTGCGAGTATCCGATCACGAACTCCTCGGCGAGACGGTCGAACACCTGCTGGAGCACCGCCCGGTACAGCCCTTCCTTTCCGTCGAAGTGCCGGTAGACGATGAGCTTCGTGATGCCCGACGCGGCGGCGATGTCCTCCATCGAGGTCGCGGCGTAGCCGGCCCGGGCGAACGCGCGGGCGGCGCCACGCAGGATCGCCGCCTGACGGGCGGCGCGGGGGAGGGGACCGGTAGAAGCGGGATCGACGACGACGGGATCGGCGCTTGCCATATGTATACTCACGAGTATACCCTTGGCCGTGTACCGGTCAATGCCACGCTGGCCGACGGGGGGCGACACATGAACCTCCAGCTCGAATGGGCCGAGGACGACCTGCTCGCGACGGACTCGATCTCCGAGCCCCTGATCGTCGGCGGCGTCCGCTGCCACGGCGGCTTCGACGACGACGGCGCGTACCACTCGCCGCGGACCCGGTACCGGGTGCCCGCCATCGACGCGTGGCAGCGCAACCACGCCGCCGCGTTCGGCACCGAGCTCATCGACGTGCCGCTCTCGACGTGGCCCGACACGTACCCGAACGTCGACCAAGCCAAGTTCCTGATCAAGGCGGGCGTGCGCGAGCCGATCGTCACGACGCTGACGCGCATCGGCACAGTCGAGGGCTTCGGGGCGATGATCCGCTACGCCAACGTCGGTGATCCCCAGCGCTACTTCGACGAGAGCGTTGCCGGCACCGCGCTCGCGCACCTGCACCGGGGTCTGTTCGAGGCGCACGCCCGCGACGAAGCGGGATTCGAAGCCGAAGCCGGGCACAAGCAGATGTGGTTCGCGGCGCGAGACGTCGCGTTCGAGCACCCGGTCACCGAGGACGAGACGGCGCGGATGCTCGAGCGCATGGGCATCGGCGGTGGCGGGAGCACGACCCCCGATCCGCAGAGGATCCGCCGTCAGATGGAGGCGGCCCGCGTCTTCGCCGACCTGGACCTCGACTTCGAGATGCTCATCCAGCGGATGATCAACATCCTGCTGATCGAGATCTCCGCGTTCCACACGTTCGCGTGGGCAGAGACCGTGCTCTCCGACACCGATCTCGTCGCCGGGGACGGCGAGGCGGCGCGGCTGGTGTCGCACATCCGACAGGACGAGACTCCTCACGTCGAGTATCTGAAGACTGCGCTCACCGAGATGCGCGATCGCACGTTCGTCGGCGAGTCGGGCCGGAAGTACCCCGGCAGCGACGTCGTCGGCACGCTTGTGGGACCGCGGCCTCGCCGAATCGCTCGGTCCCCGGCGCGAGCAGAACCTCACGCTGACCCTCCGCGAGGTCGAGCACGCGCTCGACGCGCACCCGAAGCGTGACACGCTCCTCGAGGAGTTCCACGAGCACGGCAGCATCCGACCGACCGACGACGGCGCGTTCGTCGCCGCCAGCACCTACTGAGGATCACCATGAAGTTCGGGCTGTTCTACGAGCACCAGCTGCCTCGTCCGTGGGAGGAGGACTCCGAGTACACGCTCCTCCAGAACGCGCTGGAGCAGTGTGAGCTCGCCGACAAGCTCGGCATCCAGGCGTGCTGGGAAGTCGAGCACCACTTCCTCGAGGAGTACAGCCACTCCAGCGCGCCGGAGGTCTTCCTGGCCGCGGTGTCGCAACGCACCAAGCAGATGCGTCTCGGCCACGGCATCGTCCAGACCCCGCCGCCGTTCAACCACCCGGCTCGCGTCGCCGAGCGCATCTCCACCCTCGACCTGATCTCGGGCGGGCGCGTCGACTTCGGGACGGGCGAGTCGTCGTCGGAGGCGGAGCTCGGCGGCTTCCTCATCGACCCGATCGAGAAGCGGGAGATGTGGGAGGAGGGGCTGCGCGTCGCGGTGCGGTGCATGACCGAGGAGCCGTTCACCGGCGTCCACGGCAAGTTCGTCACGATGCCGCCCCGCAACGTCGTGCCCAAGCCGCGCCAGAAGCCGCACCCGCCGGTATGGGTGGCGTGCAGCCGGCGAGACACGATCCACCTCGCGGCCCAGAAGGGCATCGGCGCCCTCAGCTTCGCGTTCATCGATCCCGAAGACGCCCGCCATTGGGTCGGCGACTACTACGGGACGCTCGAGCGCGAAGGCGTGCCCATCGGCGACTCGGTGAACCCGAACCTCGCGTGCGTCACGACGTTCATGTGTCACCCCGACGAGGAGGAAGCCCTGCAGCGTGGCCTCGAAGGGGCGAACTTCTTCGGGTACTCACTCGCGCACTACTACGTCTTCGGGCGACACCAGCCCGGCGTCACCGACGTCTGGGCCGAGTATCAGCACCAGCGGGGGGAGCAGGGCTTCGACCCGAGCGCGGTGCACGCCGCGGCGGCGAACTCCGACCGGCTCGGTGCCAAGGTCGTGCAGGACGGGCTCGGCGGGCTGCGCGGCGCGGTGGGCACTCCCGACCAGGTGCGCGATTTCCTGCTCCGCTACGAGGAGTGCGGCGTCGACCAGGTCATCTTCGTGAGCCAGTCCGGCAAGAACCAGCACGAGCACATCATGGAGAGCCTCGAGCTCTTCGGGCGTGAGGTGCTGCCCGAGTTCCTCGAACGCGACGAGAAGGCGCAGAGGGACAAGGCGCAGCGCTTGGCACCGGTCGTCGACCAGGTCATGGCGCGCAAGCCGGCCGAGGACCACCCGCCGCTCCCGACCGACGACTACGCCTTCCCCGCCATTCCGCGGGCGATCGCCGACCGCTCGGGCTCCGACGACTTCCACAAGTTCCTCGACCAGGTGGCCGAGGAGACGGCGGCGGGCGACAACTCCGTCATCACGAACGCGCTGCGCTGACGCAAGTCGGAGAACCGCGAGTCGCGCAAGTCGTTCGCTAGGGTCGGCGACATCGTCGCAGCTGCTCGGAGCAGGGGCCGAAGGGTGAGAACCGCGGCATGACTCTGCCGGTCGCCGCGCTCGTGCTCCTCGGGAGTGTCAGCGTCGCGATCGCGGGCATGTACCTGGTTCGCCGGCGCGCGCCCGCCGGTGGCTTCTACACGGACGTCGACCGGGCCGGTGCCATCTTCGGCGTCGTCGGCACGGCGTTCGCCGTCCTGCTCGCGTTCGTCATCTTCGTTGCGTTCCAGAGCTACGACAGCGCGAGGTCGAAAGCTCAGCAAGAGGCCGACGCAGTTCAGAAGCTCTATTCCACGACGCATTTCCTGTCACCGCCGACAAGCGACGAGTTGCAGGTTCAGCTGATCTGCTACAGCCGGGCTGTGATCCACCAGGAATGGCCCGCGATGAGGCAGCAGCGAAGTAGCCCGGCTGTCGATGGATGGGTCGCCCGACTCGACAAGAGCATCTATCAGTTCGAACCGGTGGAAGAGCAGGACAAGGCCGCGCTGTCGCAGTGGCTGGACAAGGACGCGATCAGGCAGGACACGCGCCACGGGCGGATCGCCGAGGCGACGCCGTTCGTGCCGACCCCCCTGTGGGCGATTCTGCTGCTCGGTGGCGCGATCACCGTCCTCTTCGTGCTCTCCTTTGCCGACAGTCGCGAGCGGTTTCTCGTGCAGGCCTTGATGATCGGGGCCGTGACGGCGATCTTCGTGTCGAGCATCCTGTTCGTCGACTTTCTCGACCACCCGTACGAGAACACGCCTGGCAGCATCAAACCCGTCGACATGACCAAGACGCTCGCACTGATGAACGCTGACCAGAAGGCCTCGGGACGAAGCATCGACGTGCCGTGCGACGCCCGGGGAAAGGAGACCGTGTCGAGGTAGGCGGCCGACGCACCTCGGTACCCTGGTTGCGTGTTCGAACACCTCACCGATCTCGAGACCGAGCTCGAGAAGCTCGAGTCGCAGCTGCCTGAGCTCTACGCGAGCGGAGATCAGGCGGCCGCGCGCGATGCCGGTCGCCGGCACGCCGAGCTCAAGCCGGTGGTCGACGCCTATCGGGAGTACCGCCGCACGGAAGCCGACGTCGCCGACGCCCGCGAGCTCCTGGCGGCGGAGAGCGACCCGGAGATGCGCGCGTACCTCCAGGGCGAGCTCGCCGAGCGTGAGTCGCGTCTCGCCGAGCTCGAGGCGACGCTCAAGGAGCTGCTCGTCCCGCGGGACCCCAACGACGGCAAGAACGTGATCATGGAGATCCGCGGCGCCGAGGGCGGCGACGAGGCCAACCTGTGGGCGGGCGACCTGTTCGAGATGTACCGCCGGTACGCCGAGCTGCGAGGTTGGGGACTCGAGGTGCTGTCGAGCCAACCGGCCGAGATGGGCGGGTACCGCGACATCACGTTCGTCGTGAAGGGTCGGGACGCGTGGGCGCGGCTCAAGCACGAAGCCGGCCCTCACCGGGTGCAACGCGTACCGGCCACCGAGAGCCAGGGCCGGGTGCACACGAGCGCGGCGACGGTTGCGGTCCTGCCGGAAGCGGATGTGGTCGACATCGACATCGACCCCAACGAGCTCGAGGTCGACGTGTACCGGTCGAGCGGCCCCGGGGGACAGTCCGTCAACACCACCGACTCCGCCGTGCGAATCACGCACTTGCCCACCGGCCTCGTCGTCACCTGCCAGGACGAGAAGAGCCAGCTCCAGAACAAGGAGAAGGCGCTGCGCATCCTCCGCTCACGTCTCCTCCAGGCCGAGCGCGAGCGGCAGGCCGAGGAGCTCTCGTCCACGCGTCGCGACCAGGTGAAGAGCGGCGGCCGTTCCGAGAAGATTCGCACCTACAACTTCAAGGAGAAGCGGGTCACCGACCATCGGATCGGCCTCACGCTTCATTCGCTCGACCAGGTGCTCGCGGGCCAGCTCGACCCGATCGTCGACGGCCTGATCGCGGCCGAGCGCGCCGAGCAGCTCGCGTCGGCCTCCGCCTGATCCGTGTCGAGCTGGCGCGACCTGCGCGTCGAGGCCGAGCGGTCGCTCGCTCGGGCCGGGATCGAGAGCGCGGCGAACGAAGCGCGCTGGATGGTGGAGGACGTCTCCGGGTTCGACGCCGCCGAGCTGGTCACCGCCGAGGACGAGCCGGCCCCGAGCCGGTCCGTCGCCCACCTGACCGAGCTGGTCGACCGGCGCGTGGCCGGCGAGCCGCTCCAGTACGTGCTCGGGAGCTGGCTCTTTCGCGGCCTGGACCTGCTCGTCGACCGGCGCGTGTTGATCCCGCGTCCCGAGACCGAGGTCACGGCGCAGGTCGCCATCGACGAAGCGGTCCGGCTCGGCGCGCGGCGGGGGCGCTCCGACCCGTGGGCGGGGGCGAACACCACGTACGCGATTGCCGATCTCGGAACCGGTTCCGGGGCATTGGCGCTCGCGCTCGCGAGCGAGCTTCCCGAGGCCGAGGTGTGGGGCACCGACGCGAGCGACGACGCCCTCGCCGTCGCGCGCGCCAACCTCGCCGGCACCGGCCTGCCGTCGACACGCGTCCGCCTCGCCCGCGGCCCGTGGTTCGACGCGCTCCCGGAAACACTGCGCGGGCGTCTCCGACTCGTCGTCTCGAATCCGCCGTACGTGGCCGAGTCGGAGCTCACCGGGCTTCCCGCCGAGATGCACCACGAGCCACGGCGCGCGTTGGTGAGCGGCCCGACCGGCATGGAGTCGATCGAGGAGCTCGCGCGCGAGGCGCCGACGTGGCTCGATGCGACCGGGACGTTCGTGTGCGAGATCGCACCGCATCAAGCTGAAGCTGCGACCAAGGTGTCGGACGCCAGCGGTTTCGAGGAGGTGCTCGTCCGTCGCGACCTCGCCGGGCGCGATCGAGTTCTGGTGGCGAGGATGCTTGGGTAGGGTGAGCGCGGCGACGGCGCCAGGAGGGCCGATGTCCGACGCGGCGGACGATCTCGACGTCAATGCGATGCTCCAGCGCTTCCGGGAGCGCGCCGACGCGGTGAAGGACCGGCCGTTGCCGCCGGTGGCGGGGGCCGAACGGCAACAGTTCATCGAGCAGGCCGAGCTCGACTACATGGACTACGCCATCGTCGCCGACGCGACCTGGACCTTCGAGGACGGAGTCCTGACCTTGCGGGTGGACCTGCGTCCGCAGGACTCGTGACGCCCGAACCAACCGAGATCGACGCCGTCGACCATCTGCTGTCGACGACACGAGCGGTTCGCAAGCGCCTCGACCTCGACCGGCCCGTACCGCCCGAGATCGTCGAGGAATGCCTGCGCCTCGCGATCCAGGCGCCCACCGGCTCGAACCGCCAAGGCTGGCACTGGGTCGTCGTCACCGACGCCGACAAGCGCGCCGCGCTGGCGGACATGTACCGGGACGGCTTCGGGCCGTACATGGACCGGGCCCGCTCCGGCTCGGAAGGGCTGACCCGCGTCGGCGAGAGCTCCGTTGTGGTTGGCGGAGCGGTTGGAGCAGGTGCCGGTGCACGTCATCCCGTGCATCAAGGACTACACGAAGGGGCAGCGCCCACGCCGGCGTGTGGGCGTCGATCTACCCGGCGGTGTGGAGCTTCCAGCTCGCGTTGCGGAGCCGCGGGCTCGGCTCGGTGCTGACGACGCTCCATCTGCCGCGTGCTGACGACGCCGCCGAGCTCCTCGGCATCCCGGACGGTGTGCTCCAGGCCGGGCTCGTGCCGGTGGCGTACTACACCGGCGACGACTTCAAGCCGGCGAAGCGCCACCCGATCGAAGACGTCACCTCGTGGAACCGCTGGGGGAATCGGCGCTGATCAGGCGTCGAGCGTATTGACGGTGCCGTCGGTGCGCAGCGCGACCTGCCGGCCTTCCCACGCCTTCTCGGTCATGTCCTGCAGCACCGTCGCGTCACGCGTGTTGGCGAGCGCGCGCCGACCGTCGGGAGTGATCGTCGACATGATCGCGACCGCCGGGGCGCCCTCGCGTTCGAACACCACCGCGGTCGCTTCCACGGTCGCCGTGCCCGAGTAGGCGCCGGCGGGCTCGCGACCGGGAAGCGCGTCGACACTCGCCTGTGTGCCGGCGGAGTCCACGCGGGTGAAGCCGCGCTCCGGCGGTGTGGTCGAGTACACGCCGATCGAATGCTTGGTGACATACCACCCCAGCGCGCTCACCATGCCGATGGAGCCCGGATCCTGCCGGCAGGCGTCGACCATCGCCGCGATCGCGTGCGTCGGGTAGTTGTTGGCGGGACCGCCGGCGAACCCCAGGCCGCCGGTGACCGTGAGCGGCCGGGGATCGCCGCCACCCGGTCCGCGAAGCTCGAGGGCGCCGAGCGCGATCTCGACGGCGGACGGGAAGCACGAGTAGAGGTCGAAGCGCGCCACGTCGTCGACCCCGATCCCGGCCCCGTCGAGCGCGGCGCGGCCCGCCGCCGCGATCGCGGGTGACGCAGTCAGGGACGCGCGTTCGCTGAAGAAGAAGCGGTCGTGGGCGTCGGCGGCCGCAAGCGGGAACACGAGGCCCTCGTCGGGCACGCCGAGGTCGCGGGCGACCTCGTAGGAGCACACGAGGAGGGCGGCGGCCTCGTCGACGTCGATGTTGGCGCACATGCGCTTCAGGTACGGGAACGTCACGACGCGGTTGTCGGGGGAGGGCGTCCGGATCTCCTCGGGCGAGTACGGCACGCGCGACCACGCGTGCGGATTGCCGGCCGCAACCGACGCGAACGTCGACCACAGCTCGCTCACCTGTCGCTGGTGCTCGTCGACCGTGCGCCCGGCCTCGGCTCGGAGCGCGGTCTCGAAGAGCGGGTAGATCTGGGTCGGTGCGACGGCGGTGTGCGCCATCTCGTAATCGTTCGTGCCGGGCCGGGCGTCGCCGAGCACGCGCGCGCACGGCGGGTCGTCCGCCTGCGTCCAGTCGAGCCAGATCTTGGGCTCGCGGCGGGCCCGCCACCGCGTGTACACGCACTCGGCGCCGCCGATGAGCACGGCGCGGGCATCGCCGCGCCCGATCTCGGCGGCAAGCTCGTTCACGAGGAGTTGGGGCGAGTTGCCGCCGACCGTGGTCGTGACCGTCGATCGTGGCTCGATGCCGAGGCGACGGCCCAACAGGGCGCCCGGGTCGGGGTACTTCCAGGACACGATGTCGACGACCGCGACCGTGTCGAGCACGGCGAGCACCGATCGCGCCGCCCGCGAGTCGGCGTCGGCGGCGCGGGCGGCGTCGGCGAGAAGATCGATCGGTTCACGGGCCTGGGCCGGGTCGTCGGGCCGCTGTGTCGCCTGGCCCACACCGACGATCACGGGCGTTCGGGCGTCGATCACGAGGGCCGAAGCTACCGTTGCGCGGCCAAGCCCTCGGCCAGGTTGTCCTCGACCGTCGGCCAGACGGGCCGAGCCGGCGCCGCGCTCTCGGGGCAGATCGACCGGTACCGGCAGGTCCCGCAGACGGCGGCGTCACCGACGCCGATGAAGTCCTGCTCCTCCCAGATGGCCTCGGCCACGGTTCGCAGCTCTTCTTCGATCGTGTCGAGCTCCTCCCGGTCGGGCTCGAACGGTTGCGGATCGTCGATCGTCTCGGCGGCCAGGCACTCGTAGCTCACCCGGAGCCGCAGGCCGCGCCGAGCAGCCACCGGCGCGAGCAGCCACGCCTGGAGACGGGCGCGCGGGTCGTCCGCCACGCGATCGCTCTCGAACCGGCCCGTCTTGTAGTCGCGGGCATCGAGCAGGCCGTCGCGCAGCCAGATGGCGTCGATCCGCCCCGTCGCCATGAACATCGGCGCCGGTCGCCGGTGGAACCGCGCCCGCTCGAGCTCGTGGCGCGAATCGTCGACCTCTGCCGGGCAGCGGCGGGCATGTCGTGCGACGTAGCCGCGAATCGCATCGGAGGTCGAGAGCCCGTGCGCGACCAGCACGTCCTCGACGTGGGCGGCGTCGCGACACGACCCGTGCCGGTGCACGTGACGGAGGAGGTCGTGCACGAGCAGGCCCTGGTCCGGTGACGGGCCCTCGTCGCTGCCCGGGATCCCGAGGAGCTGACCGCTCCGGAACTCGCGCCGGCAGCGATGCCACGTGTCGACCGCCGACGGCGAGAGGGTCAGGATCTCGGGGCGCAGGTCGTCAGCCATGCGCGTTGCAACCGGCGACGAACCGACACCGTCCGCACTCGAGGCCGGGCCGGGGGAGAGGATGCGCGATCCGCTCGCGCAGCGCGTCGACCCGCTGGCGGAGCCACGGGCGTAGCTCGTCCAACGCGGTGTCGGCGGCGACCTCGTGCTCGACCATGCCGCCGTAGAGGAGGTCGGCGTGGACGAGCCGGACCGACCGTCCCGCCAGCCATCTCGCCTGGCGGAGCAGCGCGAACCGCGTCTCGGGCGGCGCCAGCGGGTCGCCGGCATCGGGGGCCGGTCCGCCGACGTGGAGGAGCCGCAACTCGGCCCGACCGTCGGCGTCCTCGACGGGGAGGCCGGCCCGGCCGACGAGCCGCAAGCCGAGCTCGGGAACCGGCGTCTCCCACTCGTCGAGCTCGTCGCCGTCGACACTGCGCACGGCGCGGTCGCCGAACAGCTGCATGTACCAGTGGGCGGCGGCGTCGTAGACCCGCCGCTCCTCGGGAACGAGATCGGGAAGCGGCGTGAACGCCGCCGGCGGACGGGAGCCCGAGCTCGATGTGCGCGACCCGTGCGTGCTCCGTCAGCTGGTTGGCGACGCGCCAGCGGCCCGGCGCGGGGCGGTTGCCGCGACGGTTCTGATGCTCGAACGCGACGCGCCGAGGGCAAAGGTCCTCGACCCGGCGCAGGAAAGCCAACGTGACCTTCGGGAGCTCGTCGAGCTGTTGGTCACGGGCCACGCGGCGAGGGTACGTGCCTCTCATGAGGTGATCGCGGACCACGATTCGGCGGGCGTACCGGCGCCGTCCCGAGCAACCCCGCCGGTAGGCTGGCCCTGCCGCCGGCCCGTGGCGTCGGCCCGCCGTGCCGGTACGGGAGGGTGCCCGTGCACATCGTCATCGGCTCCGATCACGCGGGCTACCGCCTCAAGGAGCACCTCAAGGAGCGTCATGAAGGCGGACGGCCACACGGTCGACGACCTCGGCACCCACTCCGAGGAGCCCGTCGACTACCCACCCATCTGCGCCGCCGTCGCCCGCGCCGTCGTCGCCGGCCGGGCCGAGCGGGGCATCGTCCTCGGCGGCAGCGGGCAGGGCGAGCAGATCGCCGCCAACAAGGTGCGGGGGGTCCGGGCCGCGCTGTGCAACGATCTGTTCACGGCCCGCCTCTCCCGGACCCACAACGATGCCAACGTGCTCGCCATGGGCGGCCGCATCGTCGCCGAGGGGCTCGCCGACGAGATCCTGCGCCTGTGGCTGGCGACCCCGTTCGAGGGCGGACGGCACGAGCGGCGCGTGAAGCAGATCGCCGAGATCGAACAAGGGGAGTAGGGAACAGATGAGCGACCCGGAAGCAGCCCTGGCGGCGACCGATCCCGAGATCGCCGAGATCGTCGGGCGAGAGGTCGAGCGACAGAACACCACGATCCAGCTCATCGCGTCCGAGAACTTCACGTCGCTCGCCGTGCTCGCCGCGCAGGGCTCGGTGCTCACGAACAAGTACTCGGAGGGATATCCGGGGAAGCGGTACTACGGCGGCAACTACGTGGTCGACGACGCCGAGGAGCTCGCCCGCGATCGCGCCTGCGCGCTGTTCGGAACCGACCACGCCAACGTGCAGCCGCATTCGGGCGCCAGCGCCAACATGGCCGCGTACATGGCGTTGCTCGACCCGGGCGACAAGGTGATGGGCATGCGCCTCGACCAGGGCGGCCACCTGACGCACGGGTCGCCGGTCAACTTCAGCGGGCGGCTCTACGACTTCGTCGCCTACGGCGTCGACGACGAGACCGAGACGCTCGACTACGACAAGGTCCGCGACCTCGCCCGGCGCGAGCGCCCGAAGATGATCGTCGCCGGCGCCACCGCGTACCCGCGGATCATCGACTTCGCCGCGTTCCGGCAGATCGCCGACGAGGTCGGCGCGTTGTTCCTGGTCGACGCCGCCCACATCGCCGGCCTCATCGTCGGCGGCGCGCACCCGTCGCCGGCGCCGTACGCCGACATCATCACGCTGACCACGCACAAGACTCTGCGCGGCCCCCGCGCCGGTTGCATCCTGTGCCGCGAGGAGTACGCGGCCGCGATCGACAAGGCCGTCTTCCCGGGGCTCCAGGGTGGCCCGCTCATGCACGTCATCGCGGCCAAGGCGGTGGCGTTCCACGAGGCCGCCCAGCCCGGGTTCCGCGAGTACGCCGCCGGGATCGTGCGCAACGCGCAGGCCCTGGCGTCGGGCCTCGACGGCGAAGGCTTCCGGATCGTGTCGGGCGGGACCGACAACCACCTCATGCTCGTCGACCTTCGTCCTTTCGGCGTGACGGGCAAGCAGGCCCAGGAGGCACTGGACGGAGCGGGCATCACCGTCAACAAGAACGCGATCCCGAACGACCCCGAGAAGCCGTTTGTCACGAGCGGACTTCGCCTCGGCACCGCCGCCGTCACCACGGCCGGGATGGGCGAGCCCGAGATGGGCGAGATCGCGACGCTGATCGCGACCGTGCTCCGCAAGACCGACGACGACACCGTGGCGGGCGACGTGCGCGACGCCGCCGCCCGCCTGTGCTCCAAGTACACGCCATACCCCGAGCTCGCCGGCACATGAGGCCGGACCGGGCCTGACCCGTGGCGGGCTATTCGATCGTCCTGGCCGTCGCGGCCCTCAGCACGTTCCTCCTGACCTTCGTCGTACGACGGGTCGCCGTGCTCATCGGCGCCGTGTCCGTCCCCCAGGGCCGCAGCGTCCACGAACGTGCCACGCCGACGCTGGGCGGCGCCGGCATGTTCGGCGGGTTCCTGATCGCGATGGCGGTGGCGTCGCAGATCCCGCAGTTCCGAGAGATGTTCGACGGCGCCACCGAGCCCCTCGGTCTCATCCTCGCGGCCGCGATCATGTTCGTCGTCGGCGGCGTCGACGACCTCTGGGAGCGGAAGGGAGGCGTGTCGCCGCCGGCGAAGGTGGCGGGGATGGTGCTGTCGGGCAGCG
This sequence comes from uncultured Actinomycetes bacterium, assembly GCA_963768605.1. Taxonomy (GTDB): domain Bacteria; phylum Actinomycetota; class Acidimicrobiia; order IMCC26256; family JACDBD01; genus JALZAA01. The sequence continues at coordinate 230,081 of CAVYIP010000003.1, forward strand.
TGCTCTCGCTGCTCGGGGTGACGATGCTCTACTTCCGCGTCCCGTTCGCGCGCTACGACTACGTCGTCCTCTCGTCCGACCTCGCGCCGCTCGTGACGGTGCTCACGGTGGTCGTGCTGGCCAACGCCATCAACCTCATCGACGGCCTCGACGGCCTCGCGGCCGGCATCGTGGCCATCGCCGGTGGAGCGTTCTTCCTGTACGCGGACCGGCTGTTCAAGGCGGGGCTGCTCGAGGGATCGAACATCGCGCCGCTCGTCGCCATCATCGCCGTCGGGGTGTGCGTCGGGTTCCTGCCCCACAACCTCAATCCGGCGAAGATCATCATGGGCGACGCCGGCGCGCTCTTCCTCGGCTTACTCATGGCGACGACGACGATCACCGTCGGTGGTCGTACCGCCGACCAGTTCAGCGGGCAGACCTACTTCTTCTTCGCCCCGCTGTTCATCCCGCTGGTGATTCTCGGCATCCCGATCCTCGACACGGTCTTCTCGTTCTTCCGTCGCGTCTACCGGCGCACGGCATTCCACGTCGCCGACAAGGACCACCTGCACCACCGCCTCATGCGGCTCGGCCACACGACCCGGCGCACGGTCGTGATCCTGTGGTTGTGGACGGCGCTGCTGTCGGCGCGTCGTCCTGCTCCCCACGTACACGAACCAGGGGAACGCCATCGTCCCGCTCGGTGTCGCCGCGCTCGGGCTCCTCCTCTACGTCGTGTTCCATCCCGGCGTCCGGTCGACCCGCGACGCCGCTCTCGAACCCGCCGAGCCGCCGCCGCGGTCCGCCGACGACGTCGTCGACCTCGCCGCCCGCCGCCAGCAACAGGAAGAGCGCTCGGGGACGTAGCGGGCCGCGGCCACGGCGGCGGGCGTTGGCCTCGGCCGCGGGCCTTCGGGCGAGACTCCAGATTTGACGCCCTCTGCGGGCGGCGGATACATTGTGATTACATTCACAAGCCCGGGCGCGGGCCCGGGGGGCGAGTGGGGCGAGTGGGTCGTGACGGCACATCCGGGCGCTGAGGGGCGAAGCAAGATCCCCTGGGCCGAGCGGCAGGCCATGAACCGTGGGTTCGGCGAGGCGCTGGCCCAGGCGTTCGAGTTCGCGGCAATCCCGGTGCTGTTCGCGGCGCTCGGTTGGTGGCTCGACGACCGACTGGGCACGTCACCGGCCCTCGTCGTCGCGCTGGCGACGCTCGGCTTCGTCGGCGTCTGCCTCCGCACCGTCTATCACTACCTCGCCAAGACGCAGAAGGAAGAGGAGGGCAAGCCGTGGACGCGGCGCCCCCGGTAGAGCGCCGGATCGCCACCGACCTCGCCCGTCACGGGCTGATGGTGGCGCCCGTGATCGTCCTCGTGGCCGGCCTGTTCCGGGGCCTCGACGGAGCTGCGAGCGCCGCCCTCGGTCTCGCCGTCCTCGTGTTGAACTTCTTGGCCGCCGCCATCAGCCTCGAGTGGGGCGCGCGCCGTTCGCGGGCAACGCGCTGTTCGCGGTCGCGCTGGGCGGGTTCCTGTTTCGCATGGTGTCGATCCTGGTCGTGATACTCGTGGCGCAGGCGCTGTTCGGCTGGGTGGACGTCGTCGTCCTCGGTGTGACGCTGTTCCTCACCCATCTCGGGTTGTTGTTCTGGGAGCTACGCTCCGTCAGCTTTTCGCTGGCCGCCCCCGGCCTGCAGCGTGATCGCCCCACCCCGAGCGCACGAAAGGAAAACGCGCAGTGACGCTCCTCGGGATCGACTTCCCGCCGATCAGTCACGTCACCCGGTGGCCCGACATCTTCTTCAAGGACACCGCGTTCGGGATCAACAAGACCGTTCTCATCTACTTCGCGTCGGTCCTGATCACTCTGGTGTTCTTCTTCGCCGCCGCCCGGAAGCACCAGCTCGTGCCGCGGGGCGTGCAGAACATGGCCGAGTCGAGCGTCGACTTCGTCCGCGAGAGCGTCATCCTGCAGACGATCGGCCCCGAGGGCATGGGCTACTTGCCCTTCCTCACGACGATGTTCTTCTTCGTCTTCTTCATCAACATCTTCGAGATCCTGCCGTTCATCCAGTTCCCCGGGAACGCCCGCATCGCGGTGCCCTTGTTCCTGGCGCTCCTCGTCTGGTTCATCTTCAACATCGTGGGCATCGCCAAGCAGGGCTTCGGCTCCTACATGAAGAGCTCGCTCGTCCCGCCCGGCGTCCCGAAAGCGATCCTGCCGCTCATGGTGTTCATCGAGTTCATCTCGACGTTCATCGTGCGGCCGTTCTCGCTCGCCATCCGGCTCTTCGCGAACATGCTCGCCGGCCACCTCATTCTCGTGACGTTCGCCATCCTGACGTCGTCGATCTTCGGCGCCGCCGTCTACTTCAAGATCGGCGCCGCGTTCCCGTTCGCGCTGCTCGTCGCGCTCACCGCGTTCGAGATCCTTGTCTCAGGGCTCCAGGCGTTCATCTTCACGATCCTGACGGGCGTCTACATCGGTCTTGCCATGCACCCCGAACACTAGGAGGCTCTCTTGCTAGATCCAGTCGTGTTGGCCGCACAAGCATCGGGTGAGCTGCAGGCGGGTCTCACCGCCATCGGCCGTGGGATCGTCTACGGCGGCGCCGCCATCGGTCCCGGCATCGGCATCGGGCATCGTGGTCGGCAACGCCATCACCGCGATGGCGCGGCAACCCGAAGCGGCGGGCACCGTCCGCACGACGATGTTCCTGGGCATCGCGTTCACCGAGGCGCTGGCGCTCTTCGGGTTCGTGCTGGCGTTCATCATCTCCGGCTAGGAGTCGAGCCATGCGCATCCGACTGTTGATCGCGGCGATGGCCATCGCCCTCGTGGGTGTGGTCGCGACCCCTGCGGTCGCCCAGGCCAAGCCCAAAGGTGAATCAGAAGAGGAGTGCATCAAGCTCCTCGAGGACGGCAAGACGATCGACGACTGCCAGAAGGCGCCGAACCTCATCCTCCCCGCGACCAACGAGATCATCTGGGGCGGGCTCGCGTTCGTCGTGCTGCTCCTCGTCATGTGGAAGTACGCGCTTCCGCCGGTGCGGAACATGATGAAGCAGCGTGAGGACCGCATCCGGGACGACCTCGAGCGGGCCGAGCAGGCGCGCACGGAGGCCGAGGGAGAGCTGGCGAACTACCGGCGCCAGGTGGCTGACGCCCGCAACGAAGCGGCCGGGATCATCGAAGAGGCGCGTCAGTCCGCCGACGAGGTGAAACGCCAGATCCAATCCCAAGCAGAGGCGGACGCGGCCGAGACTCGCGCCCGGGCCCAGGAGGACATCCGGCTCGCCGCCGAGCGTGCCCAGGGCGACCTCCAAGGTCGGGTCGCGGAGCTCTCGATCGAGCTGGCGGAGAAGATCGTCGAGCGAAACCTCGATCGCGACACGCAGCTGGCGCTGGTGGAGAGCTACATCGGCGAAGTCGGCAACGGGAACGGGAGCCGGTAGCAGGCATGGCGGAGGCGGATCGGGTCGAGGCGTACTCCCAGGCATTCGTCGAGGTCGCGCGGGCCGAGAACCAGGGCGGCGCGATCGAGGACGACCTGTTCCGCTTCGCCCGCGCGCTCGAAGCCAACGACGACCTCCGGATGGCGCTCGCCGACCGGGCGGTCCCGGCCGAACGGCGGATCGCCGTCGTCGAGGAGCTCATGGGCGGCGTCGCGCTCCCCGTCAGCGTGGGACTGGTGTCGATGGTGGTCGGCGCCGGCCGGGCGGGCGAGCTGCCGGCCGTCGTCGACCGATTCCTGCAGCTGTCGGCCGAAGAGCGAAAGCACGAGGTCGCCGAGGTGCGGGCCGCCGTGCCGCTGGACGAGCGACTTCGTGACCGGTTGGCGAAGGCCCTGAGCCACGCCACGGGCAAGGAAGTCGAGGTGAAGGTGGTCGTCGACCCGAACGTGCTCGGCGGTGTCGTGGCCCGCATCGGCGACACGGTGATCGACGGATCCGTGCGCCGCCGGCTGGATCAACTGAGGGAACGCATCTAAATGGCTGAGTTGTCCATCAACGCCGACCAGATCGCGGAGGCGCTGCGGAAGCACGTCGGCGGTTTCAGCACCACGCTCGAGAAGGCACGGGTCGGACGTGTCCTCGAGGTCGGTGACGGGATCGCCCGCGTCTCCGGTCTCCCCGACACGGCCGTGAACGAGCTGCTCGAGTTCGAAGGCGGCACGCTCGGGCTGGCGCTGAACCTCGACGAGGACACGATCGGCGCCGTCGTGCTCGGCGAGGCCGACGAGGTCGAAGAGGGTCAAACCGTCCAGGAGACGGGCCGGATCCTGTCCGTCCCCGTCGGCGATGTGATGCTCGGCCGGGTCGTGAACGCGCTCGGGCAGCCCATCGACGGCAAGGGCCCGATCAACACCGAGACGTACCGGCGACTCGAGATCCAGGCGCCCGACATCGTCGACCGCCAGCCCGTGCACGAGCCGCTGCAGAGCGGCATCAAGGCCATCGACGCGATGACGCCCGTTGGACGCGGCCAGCGTGAGCTGATCATCGGCGACCGCAAGACGGGCAAGACAACGGTCGCGGTCGACACGATCCTGAACCAACGCGGCCAGGGCGTGAAGTGCATCTACGTGGCCGTCGGTCAGAAGGGCTCCACGGTCGCCCAGACCGTCGCCACCCTCGAGTCGCACGGGGCGATGGAGTACACGGTCGTGGTCAACGCGCCCGCCGCCGACCCGGCGGTCTTCAAGTACCTGGCGCCCTACGCCGGGTGCGCGGTCGGCCAGTACTGGATGGACAACGGCGACGCCGGTCTCGTCGTCTACGACGACCTGTCGAAGCAGGCCGAGTCGTACCGGCAGCTGTCGCTGCTTCTCCGCCGTCCGCCCGGCCGCGAGGCGTACCCGGGTGACGTCTTCTACCTCCACTCCCGGCTGCTGGAACGGGCGGCCAAGCTCAGCGAGGAGCGCGGCGGCGGCTCGCTCACCGCGCTGCCGATCATCGAGACGAAGGCGGGCGACATCTCCGCCTACATCCCGACGAACGTGATCTCGATCACCGACGGGCAGATCTATGTCGTGGAGGACCTGTTCCGTGCGGGCGTGCGGCCCGCGGTCGACGTCGGCATCTCGGTGTCACGCGTCGGCGGGGACGCCCAGATCAAGGCGATGAAGTCGGTGGCCGGGACGCTCAAGATCGACCTCGCCCAGTTCCGTGACCTCGAGGCGTTCGCGACGTTCGGGTCCGAGCTCGACCGGGTGTCGCAGGCCCAGCTCGATCGCGGCTACCGGCTCACCGAGTTGCTCAAGCAGCCGCTCAACGCGCCGATGCCGGTGGAGCTCCAGGTCATCTCGATCTTCGCCGGCACCAACGGCTACCTCGACGACCTTCCGGTCGAGGACGTCCGGCGCTTCGAGAGCGAGCTCCACGACTTCTTCCGCACCCGCAAGGCGGACCTGCTGGCCGCGATCCGCGACACCGGGCAGCTGCCGGAAGAGGCCGAGCTCAAGCAGGCCGTCGACGACTTCAAGGCGATGTTCCAGCCGTCCGGCGACGCCGATGCACGGCACGATCGAAGCCCTGGAAGGCGAGGCCCTCGGCGAGCCCGAGTCCGACAAGACCCTGGCGACGGAGTGACCGAGGGATCGAGGTAAGAGGGATATGGCCGGCGGTCAGGAGCGCATCCTCCGCAGACGCATCCGGAGCATCCAGTCCACGAAGAAGATCACGCGCGCCATGGAGCTCATCGCGGCGAGCCGCATCGTGCGGGCGCAGGCGCGGGTCGAGGCGGCGGTTCCGTACAGCGACCAGATCACGGAGGTCGTGCACGACCTCGCCGATGCCGGTGGCGCCGTTCAGAGCCCGCTCCTGGTGCCGCGGCCCGAGATTCGCAACGTCGGTCACATCGTGATCACCGCCGACCGCGGACTGTGCGGCGCGTACAACTCGTCGGTGCTGCGCGCCGCCGAGGGTGAGGTCGAGGAGCATCGCGAGATCGGCCGCGAGTCGTCGGTCTACGTGGTCGGCCGCAAGGGGGAGAGCTACTTCCGCTACCGCGGCCTCCCGGTCGAGGCCTCCTTCACGGGCTTCAGCGATCAGCCGTCGTACGAGGACGCCCGCAGCATCGCCGCCGCCGTGCGCGACCCGTTCCTCGACGGGCGCATCGACATGGTGCAGGTCATCTACACGCGCTTCATCACAGTCGGGAGCCAGGAGGTCGTCGTCCGCCCGCTGATGCCGCTGGACCGCGAGGTGGTTCGCGACGAGGACGAGCGTGCGCACGAGCCCGAAAGTGCCGCGCGCGGCGTACGAGTTCGAGCCCGGACCGGGGGAGATCCTGGAACGGCTGCTGCCGCGGTACGTCGAGGCGCGCGTCTTCGCCGCGCTGCTCAACGCGGCGGCGTCCGAGCACGCCGCCCGCCAGCGGGCGATGAAGGCCGCCAGCGACAACGCCGACGAGCTCACCGTGAGCCTCACGCGCGTGATGAACCGGGCCCGACAGGACGCCATCACCACCGAGATCACGGAGATCGTCGGTGGCGCCGAGGCCCTCCGCCACGACGGACAGGAAGGCGCCGAGGAGCCGTTCGGCGAGGACCTGCGCGTGCACGCGGCGCCGTGACCACCGAAGTCCCGCAACGAACCGAGGAGCTGTCCGCATGACTCTGGCCCCCGAGCGCACCGACACCGAGCTGAAGGACGGGCGCGTCGTCGCCATCGCCGGCCCGGTCGTCGACGTCGAGTTCCCGCCCGACGCCCTGCCCGAGATCAACCACGCCATCGAGATGGAGATCGAGCTCGAGGGCGAGGCCATTCGCATCGTCGCCGAGATCGCCCAGCAGATCGGCGACAACCGGGTCCGGGCGATCTGCATGAAGCCCACCGACGGTCTTCGCCGCGGCACGAAGGTGCGCAACCTGGGTCACGGCCTGCAGATGCCGGTCGGGGACGGCGTCCTCGGCCACGTGCTCAACGTGCTCGGCGAGCCGCTCGACGTCTCCGCCGACGAGCTCACGGGTATCGACGACCACTGGGAAATCCACCGCGAGCCGCCTCCGTTCCGGGAGCTCGAGCCCCGCAGCGAGATGTTCGAGACCGGCATCAAGGTCATCGACCTGCTCGAGCCCTACGTCCGCGGCGGCAAGATCGGCATGTTCGGCGGCGCCGGCGTGGGCAAGACCATCATCATCCTCGAGATGATCAACCGCGTCGCCACCCAGCACGGCGGCGTGTCGGTGTTCGCGGGAGTCGGGGAGCGCACCCGCGAGGGCACCGACCTGTGGATCGAGATGCAGGAGTCCGGCGTCATCGACAAGGCGGCCCTGATCTTCGGCCAGATGGACGAGCCGCCCGGCGTGCGCCTCCGCGTCGGGCTCGCGGCCTTGACCGTGGCCGAGTACTTCCGCGACGTGAAGAACCAGGACGTCCTGCTCTTCGTCGACAACATCTTCCGGTTCGTGCAAGCGGGCTCGGAGGTGTCGACGCTGCTCGGCCGGATGCCGTCGGCGGTGGGCTACCAGCCGACGCTGGCCGACGAGATGGGCGAGCTCCAGGAGCGCATCACGTCGACGAAGGGCCACTCGATCACGTCGCTGCAGGCCGTGTACGTGCCGGCCGACGACTACACGGACCCGGCGCCGTTCACGACGTTCGCCCACCTCGATGCCACGACCGAGCTGAGCCGTCAGATCGCCGCGCTCGGCATCTACCCGGCGGTGGACCCGCTGTCGTCGTCGTCGACGATCCTCGCGCCCGAGATCATCGGCGACCGGCACTACAACTGTGCCCGCCGGGTGCAGGAGGTGCTGCAGCGGTTCAACGAGCTGCAGGACATCATCGCCATCCTCGGCATCGACGAGCTGTCCGAGGACGACAAGGTCGTCGTCTCCCGCGCCCGCAAGATCCAGCGCTTCCTGTCGCAGCCGTTCTTCGTGGGCGAGAAGTTCACGGGCGTCAAGGGCGTGTACGTGCCGATCGAGGAGACCGTCCAGAGCTTCGAGGCGCTCGTGAACGGTGAGCTCGACGAGGTCCCGGAGCAGGCGTTCTTCAACGTCGGCGGCGTCGAGAGCGTGCTGGCCAAGGCCAAGACGCTGCAGGAGAGCTGAGCGACCGTGCCGCTCAACGTCGAGGTCGTCTCGCCCGAGCGGGTCTTGTACAGCGGCGAGGCCGACATGCTCGTGTGCCGGACGTCGGAAGGTGAGATCGCGTTCCTGCCCGGGCACGTCCCGTTCCTCGGCGCACTCGGGATCGGTGTCGTTCGGAGCCTGCTGCCCGATCACGGCGAGCAGGCGGTGGCCGTGCACGGCGGGTTCGTCGAGGTGGCGAAGGACCGCGTGATCGTCCTGTCCGACGTCGCCGAGCTGGCCGACCAGATCGATGTCGAGCGGGCGCGGCGTGCCCGGCAACGGGCCGAGGAGCGACTGAGCGCGGATCCCGACGACGAGGACGCGCAGGCTGCCCTCTTGCGCGCGACCACCCGTCTCGAGGTGGCCGGAGCCGTCGAGCGCGCGTAGGTGACGGGCCGCGGGCGACGTCGTCGCCGCGAGGCCGCGCCCTAGCGTGTGCCCATGCGCCGGCTCATCCCCCTGGTCGTCGCGATCGCGACTGGCGCTCGGCGCCGTGTCCGTCGGCAGGGCAGACGCGCTTCCGCGCGGCTCGGGACGGACCGATCTCGTCGCGTACCGCGGGCTGGGCACGTGGGTCGATGTCAACGACTACGTCCCCGCGTTTCAGCAGAGCAGACGGAAGCCGGCGGTCACGACCCGCACCTTCGACCGCATGGCGGATCGGGGCGTGAAGACCGTCTATCTACAGGGTTCCGAGGTCGACGCACGCTCGCCGGGCAACACGATCGACCCCAAGCTCCTCGGCCGCATGCTCCGGGCCGCGCACGACGCCGACCTGCGCGTCGTCGCGTGGTACCTGCCTCGGTTTGCAGACGTCAATGCCGACTTCCGGCGCGTCCGCGCCTTGCTCGATTTCAAGTCCGACGGTGAGCGGTTCGACGGGTTCGCGCTCGACATCGAAGCCAACAAGAGTGTGCCGGATGTCGGGACGCGGAACACCGCTCTCGTCGACCTCTCACAGCGAGTGCGCGAACGGGCAGGAAACCGTCCCGTCGGCGCCATCGTGCTCGAGCCCGTGTTCCTGGAAGTCGTCAGCGCCGGCTTCTGGCCCGCATTCCCGTGGCGGCAACTGAAGCCGCTGTACGACGTCTGGCTGCCGATGTCGTACTGGACGAACCGCAACGCGGAGTCGGGCTACCGGGAAGGGTTCCGCTACACCGACGAGAACATCCGCCGGCTCCGCAACAATCTCGGAGACGAGAAGGCACCCGTACACGTGATCGGCGGGATCGGGGATTCCGCCGAGACGAAGGACTACGTGGGGTTCGTGCGGGCAGCGAAGAAGAACCACGCCATCGGCTGGTCGATCTACGACTACAACACCACCGCGAGCACGGCGTGGCCGCGACTGCGGAAGGGCTAGTCGCAACAGAGAGTCAGTCGAACTTCAGTGACGAGTACCGCATCAGCTTGTGCCAGCGGTGGCGGGAGTCGATCGTGCGGATCGTCCCCGACTTCGACCGCATCACCAGCGACTGCGTCCCGGCGCCGTCACCCCAGTAGCGGACGCCCTTGAGCAGCTCGCCGTCGGTCACGCCCGTGGCCGAGAAGAACACGTCGTCGCCGGAGACCAGATCGTCCGTGGTGAGCACGCGGCTGAGGTCGTAGCCGGCGTCGACGGCGGCGCGGCGCTCGTCGTCGTCGCGGGGCCAGAGCCGGCCGTGGATGGCGCCGCCGAGGCACTTCAACGCGCAGGCGGCGATGACTCCCTCGGGAGTGCCGCCGATGCCGAACAGCACGTTGGCGCCGCTCTCGGCCCACGCCGTCGAGATGGCGCCGGCGACGTCGCCGTCGGGGATGAGGCGGATGCGGGCGCCGGCCTCGCGGCACTCCTTGATGATGTCGTCGTGGCGGGGGCGGTCGAGGATCACCGCGGTCACGTCGTCGACGTCCTCGCCGAGCGCCTTCGCCACGGACTGCAGGTTGTGCGTGACGGACGCGTCGAGGTCGATGACGTCGGCGGCCTCGGGCCCGACCGCGATCTTCTCCATGTACACGCACGGCCCGGGGTCGAACATCGTCCCCCGCTCCGAGAGGGCGATCACGGCGATGGCGTTGGGCCGGCCGAGGGCGGTGAGCGTGGTCCCGTCGATGGGGTCGACGGCGATGTCGCACCCGGGGCCGCCGGCGCCGATCTGCTCGCCGTTGTAGAGCATCGGCGCCTCGTCCTTCTCGCCCTCACCGATGACGACGACACCGTCCATCGAGACGTTGTTGACGACGAGCCGCATGGCGTCCACCGCCGCCTGGTCGGCGGACTCCTTGTCGCCCCGACCCATCCAGCGTCCGGCGGCGAGGGCGGCCGCCTCGGTCACCCGGGCCAGCTCCATGGCGAGGTTGCGGTCGGGGGCCTGACGCTGCTCCATTGCTGGGATCTCCTCGGGGCGGGCGGGCCTGCGATCGGGACTGTACCCGGGACCGGTTCGGGCCCGACCTTGGGGGCGCTTCAGCGGTCCGCGGCCTCTCGATCCGCCTCGTCACCAACGCCTGGTCCAACAGCCGACCGGCAGTACCGTTGACGCGGTGACGACGGCACGCGACCGCTGGCAGGCGGCGTTCGACGCACGCGGAGCGGCGCGACGCCGACTTCGACACCATGTCGGGGTTGCCGGTGGCACCGGTGTACGGGCCGGACGACGGTGAGTTCCCCGGCGAATGGCCGTACACGCGCGGGCCGTACGCCTCGATGTACCGGTCGAAGCTCTGGACGATGCGCATGTTCGCGGGCTTCGGCACCGCGCCCGACACCAACCGGCGCTTCCGCGAGCTGCTGGCCGCCGGCGGCGACGGGCTGTCGACCGCGTTCGACCTGCCCACCCTCATGGGCCGCGACTCGGACGACCCGCTGTCACTGGGCGAGGTCGGCAAGTGCGGCGTCGCCGTCGACACGCTCGCCGACATGGAGGACCTCTACCGCGAGATCGACCTCGCGAAGGTCACGACGTCCATGACGATCAACTCGCCGGCCGCCATCCTGCTGGCGATGTACATCGCGGTGGCCGAGCGCGGCGGCGCGTCGAGGCGAGAGCTCGGCGGGACCCTCCAGAACGACATCCTGAAGGAGTACCAGGCCCAGAAGGAGTTCATCTTCCCGCCCCGCCCGTCGATGCGGATCGTCGCCGACACGATGCGCTTCTGCACCGCCGAGATGCCGCGCTGGCACCCGATCTCGGTGTCCGGGTACCACATCCGCGAGGCCGGGAGCACCGCCGCCCAGGAGCTCGCGTTCACGCTGGCGAACGGCTTCGCGTACGTCGAGGCGGGGACGGCGGCGGGCCTCGCGGTCGACGAGTTCGCGCCCCGACTGTCCTTCTTCTTCAACGCGCACATCGACTTCTTCGAGGAGATCGCCAAGTACCGGGCGGCGCGCCGCATCTGGGCCCGGTGGATGCGGGACCGGTACGGAGCTCGGGCCGAGCGCTCGCTCCAGCTCCGGTTCCACACCCAGACCGCAGGAGTGTCGCTGACCGCGCAGCAGCCCGAGGTCAACGTCGTCCGCACCGCCATCGAGGCGCTCGCCGGCGTCCTCGGCGGCACGCAGAGCCTCCACACGAACTCGATGGACGAGGTGCTCGCCCTCCCGTCCGACAACGCCGCCCGCCTGGCGCTGCGGACCCAGCAGGTGATCGCCAACGAGACCCGCGTCCCGAACGTGGCCGACCCGCTCGGCGGCTCGTGGTTCGTCGAGGAGCTCACCGACGAGATGGAGCGCCAGGCCGAAGCCGTGTTCGACCACCTCGACCGGCTCGGTGACGGCTCGCTCCTCGAGGGCGTGTTCCGCGCCGTCGAGTCGGGATGGTTCCAGGGCGAGATCGCCGAGTCCGCGTACGAGCTGGAGCGCAAGCTCAACGACGGCCGCCATCTCCTCGTGGGCGTGAACGTCGCCACGCAGGGCGGCGACCAGCAACTCGAGATCCTGCGCATCGGGCCCGAGGTCGAGGAGACCCAGCTGAAGCGCCTCGCCCGCGTGAAAGGCGATCGCGACGACGCCGCCGTCGACGCCGCCCTCGCGCGCATCCGGGCCGATGCCGCCGAGCCCGACGTCAACCTCATGCCCGGGCTCATCGACGCGGTGTCGACGCACGCGACGGTGGGTGAGATCGTCGGCGCCCTGGCCGACGTGTTCGGCCGCCACCGCGAAGACCCCGTCATCTGAGGATGGACGCCCGCCTCCTCGAGGTCGCGCGCGCCGCCAAGGGGTTCATGCCCGACGACGAGGGGCTCGCGCTCCACGCCGCCGGCCGCGACGCGGCGCCCGTCGGGCCCCTCCTCGAGGTCGGCAGCTACTGCGGGAAGTCGGCCGTGTACCTGGGCTCGGCGGCGAGCGCCGGCGGCACGCTGCTGTTCAGCGTCGACCACCACCGCGGCTCGGAGGAGAACCAGGCCGGGTGGGAGCACCACGACCCCGAGCTCGTCGATCCCGAGACCGGCCGCATGGACACGTTGCCGTTCTTCCGCCGCACGATCGAGCGCGCCGGGCTCGAGGACGCCGTGGTCGCCGTCGTCGGCGACTCGCCGGTGATCGCCGCGCACTGGCGCACGCCGCTCGGGCTCGTGTTCGTCGACGGCGGTCACGCTCTCGGCGTGGTGCTCGCCGACTACGAAGCCTGGTCGCCGCACGTCGCCGCGGGCGGCGCTGCTCGTCTTCCACGACGTGTTCGAGGACCCGCGCGACGGCGGCCAGGCGCCGTTCGAGGTGTGGAAGCGGGCCGTCGCCTCGGGCCTGTTCACGCCGATGTCGACGACCGGCAGCCTCCGCGTGCTGCGGCGGATCTAGTCCCGCTTGTAGCGGGCCATCTCGGTTTCGATCTCGGCGCCGGCCGCCAGGAGCTCGGCGGGGGAGAGGCCGAGGGGGAGGCCCTCCCCGCGGAACACGCCCGACGTCGGCGCGTGACCGGCCAGCGCGTGGGCGGCGAGCACGACGGAGGCCGAGTTCCAGGTGGGTTGCTCGACGGGATACAGCTGGCCGTCCCGATCGAACGCGCCGCCCTCGAAGTTGGCCCCGGTCCAGTAGCCGCCGCCGTCGGCCCGAAGGAACTGCACCGACTCGAACAGATCGTGCGCTTCGTTGTGCGCGCCGATGGCGTCGAGCGCCATCACGAGCTCGCACGTCTCGGCGGCCGTGACCCACGGGCGGTCGGAGACGCAGCGTGCCCCGCGGCCTTCGACCACGAACGTCTTCCATCCCGACGCCACGCGAGCGTGGGCGGCGTGGCCCCGGAGGACGCCACCGAGGATCGGGTAGTACCAGTCCATCGCCCAGCGCGCCTTGTCGAGGAAGACGTCGGGCCGGTGCGCGACGGCGATCGCGAGGGAGCCGAGTGACAGCTCCCAGTCGGGGCGCTCGTGGCCGAGGTGCTCCGCGATCGCGATCGCGCAGCGCAAGCTGGCGTGGACGCTGGACGACCCGGTGAGCAGGGCGCCGTCGTCGGGATCGTCGCCCCGCCACGCGACCTCGCCCGTCTCGGTCTGGTAGTCGAGCACGTAGTCGATGGCGCGCTCGACCACGGGCCAGAAGTCGTCGAGGAAGCGCCGGTCGCGTGTCGACAGGTAGTGGTGCCACGCGCCGTTCGCGATGTAGGCCGTGACGTTCGTGTCGAGCGTCGGGTCCTTCACGTCGTCGCCGACGTAGTACGCGTGCCACGCGCCGTCCGGCCGCTGCCGGCTCCGGAGCCACTCGTACGCCCGTTCGGCTTCGGTGTGACGGCCGCCCACGTCGAGCGCCATGGCCGCCTCGACCAGGTTCCACGGATCGGTGTGGTGACCCGGCACCCACGGGATGTTGCCGTCGGGAAGCTGGATGGCCGCGATCGCGTCGACCGTGTCCGCAAGCTTGTCGGCGGTCACAATTCCTTCGACGTTGGTCAGCACGTTCATTGCAGCTTCTCCGTATAGATAACGAGGCTCTTGCCCAGGACGGGGTTGAGCGTCCGGTCGAGGAGTCGGGCCCATCGGGGGCGGTTGGTCAGGTCCCAGACGAGGAAGTCGTGGTACTTGCGGACGGGCCACGCGTCCGGGTTGTCGACGCCCACCGCGCACTTGAGCATCCAGTACGGCGAGTGGAGGGCATGTGCGTGGTGCGAGCCGCGCAGGACCAATCCGGCCCGCTCGAGCTTCGCCTCCAGCTCGGGTTGCCGGTAGATGCGGACATGCCCGCCGGGCGTGTCGTGGTACTGGTGGTCGAGCGCCCAGCAGATCCGTTCCGGCCAGCGAGTCGGCACGGTGACCGCCAGCCGGCCGCCGGGCCGCAGCACGCGGACGAGCTCGCGCAGCGTGGCCTCGTCGTCGGGGATGTGCTCGAGCACCTCGGCCGCGATGATCCGGTCGAACGACTCGTCCGGGAACGGCAACCTCAGCGCGTCGCCGTTGACCATGCCGCCGGCCGGACCGTGCGGGAGCTCGCGCGCTGCCGACCATCCCGCCGCTCACCGCCGCCGCGTCCTTGAGCTCGGCGGCGTCGGCGTCGAGGGCGACGACCGTCGCGCCGCGCCGCATCGCTTCGAACGCGTGCCGTCCGCCGCCACAACCGAGGTCGAGCAGCGTCTCACGGTCGCGCAGATCGAGTCGTTCGAAGTCGACGGTCAGCATCAGCGCGCCGGCGCTCCACTCTGCTCGTCGAGCAGCGCGCGGTAGTGCTCGACCGTGCCCTCGGCGGTCTTGCGCCACGTGAAGCGCTCGAGCACCCGAGCCCGGCCCGCGGCGCCGATGCGTGCCCGCAGCCCGGGATCGTCGAGGGCGCGCCCGAGGGCGAGCGCAAGGGCCGAGACGTCACCCGGCGGCACGAGGAGCCCGGTCTCGCCGTCGCGCCCGACGACTTCCGGCAGCGCGCCGCCGGTCGTCGCGACGATGGGGACGCCGCACGCCATCGCCTCGACGGCCGGCAATGAGAAGCCCTCGTACAACGACGGGACCGCCGCCAGCTCGGCCTCCGCGTAGAGCTCGACGATCCGGTCGGTCGTCACGCCGTGCACGAACTGGACCGCGCCTTCGAGGCCGAGCCGCTCGATCAGGGCCGGGATCCGGCTCTTGTCCTTCGACTTGCCGATCACGACGAGGTGCGCGTCGTGGTGCTCCGTACGCACCTTGGCGACCGCTTCCAGCAACGGCGCGAGGCCCTTCATGGGGACGTCGGCGCTCGCCGTCGTCATGATGCGGCCGGGGACGCGACGCACTTCCGGCCGGGGCCGGAACACCGCGGGGTCGGCGCCGACGGGGACCACATGGAGGCGACGGGAGTCGACGTGCATCTGGTCGAGGATGTCGCGCCTCGAGGAGTCGGACACGGTGATGAGCCGCGGGAGTTGGCGGGCGACACGCGTCTGCATGTCGATGAACCCGTACCAGCGGCGCAGCGTGAACCGCTTCCAGGCGCGCTTGGCGTACGCGAGGTCGAGGTCGCGATCGACGGTGACCGGGTGATGGAGCGTTGCCAGCATCGGCCATCCGTCGTCCACCATCTTGGCGAGGCCGGTGCCGAGGCACTGGTTGTCGTGCACGACGTCGAAGTCGGCGCGGCGGTTCCGCAGCAGCCTGCGAACGCGCAGGCTGAACGTGTACGGCTCGGGGAAGCCGGCCGCGCACATGATGCCGAACTCGGCCACGTCGATGCGGGTCTTGAACTCCCACGGCCACGGCACCCGGAACGGGTTCTCGGGCCGGTACAGGTCGAGGCTCGGCACACGCGTCAGCTGTGCGGGATCGGCGAGCTCCGGGTACGGCTGGCCCGAGAACACTTCGACCGTGTGCCCGAGAGCCGTCAGCTCGCGCGCGAGCTCGCGGGTGTAGACGCCCTGGCCGCCGCAGTGCGGATTGCCGCGATACACCAGATAGGCGACGCGAAGAGGCTGATCCGGGCGCGGCATGAAGGAGCAGCCTATCGGGGGAGGGCGGGTACCCTCCCCGCGGCGACGGCGACAAAGGAATCATGATGAACACGATCTACGCCGGTCCGAAGCGCGGCGCCGACCGGGCGGTGCTCCTGGCGCACGGCGCGGGCTCCGACATGCACACGGCGACGCTCGCTCGAGTCGCCGACGCGCTGGCGGCGGCGAAGATCCCTTCGCTCCGGTTCAACTACCCGTATCGCGACGCGGGGCGGAAGTCACCGGACCGGGCGGCGGTGCTCGACGCCGCCACGCGTGAAGCCGCCGGCGAGCTCGCGGCGCGCACCAAGCTGCCGCCGGAGCAGCTCGTGCTGGGAGGCCGGTCGATGGGCGGCCGGTACTGCTCGCTCGTCGTCGGCGCCGACGAGGACCCGGTGCCCGCGCTCGGCCTGCTCCTGCTCGGCTATCCGTTGCACGCGCCCGGAAAGCAGGACCAGCCCCGCGTCGAGCACTTCCCGCGCATCCGGGTGCCGTGCCTGTTCGCGAGCGGGACGCGCGATTCGCTCGCCGGCCGGGAAGCGCTCACCGACGCGGTCAAGGCGATCAAGGGCCCCGTCACGATGCACTGGCTCGAGTCCGCCGACCACGGGTACCGGCCGAAGAAGGCGTCGGGCCGCACCGTCGAAGACGTCGCCGCCGAGGTGGCCGAGGTCTCGGTGCAGTGGGTGCAGTCGCTGCGGGTCTGACGAAGGGCGTGCGTCTAGTCGCCGGTTCTGCCGTCGATCTGCTCGCGCATGAGGTCGAGGTGGCCGGCGTGGCGGGCGGTCTCCTCGAGCATGTGGACGAGGATCCAGCGCAGCGAGACGTCGACCGAAGACAGGGCGACTCGTCACCGGCGCTGAGGGCGTCGAGTGGCGACTGCGGCCACGATCCGCCGCGAGTGCTCCGTCGGACTCGCGGTAGAACGCGACGGTCGACGCCACGTGTCTCGCCCGGCTCGATGCGGAAGGCGGCGTGGGAGTCGTCGTCCTCCACGGGGAGCTCGATCTCCTCGCCCGCGAACCGCTGGCGGAACCAGCTCTGCTCGACGTCGCCCAGATGCTTCACGATCCCGAGCGGGCTCAGACCCGGTCGGGGTCATGATCACGGCTCGCCGTCCTTGCAACGACGAGGTCGGCTGACTTTGTTCTCGACGACCGACCGGTACCAGTCGAGGAACCCCATCGAGGAGGTCGTGCTCACTCAGCCTGGCCACCGAGATCGGATGACGAGTCGGCCACAGGCGGCAGCGTATTCGCGGGGTCATGCGTCACACCCGGGAGAAATCGTTCCCGGGACCCGCGAACTCCGCGCGAATGGACCGTGAACCGGGCCGTATTGTTCAGGTTCCGGCGCTTGCACCTGCGAGACTGTGGGAATGCGAGTTCGTCGCTACTTCGCCTTCGTCGACCTGTGCGGTTTCACCCGTTTCACCGAGGTGCACGGCGACGAGGAAGCGGTTTCCATCCTCACCGGCTTCCGTACTCTCGTGCGTTACATCGCGTCCGAGCACGGTGTGCGGGTTGCGAAGTGGCTCGGTGACGGGGCCATGTTCGTCAGCACCGACGGCCCTGCGCTGGCGGCCGCGCTCCTCGCGCTCGGCCAGCGCGCGTCGGACGCAGTCGACCTGCCCATCCGGGCCGGGTTCTCCGGCGGCGACGTGATCCTCTTCGAAGGCGACGACTACATCGGCGGTCCGGTGAACCTGGCGTCGCGGCTGTGCGACGTCGCTGCGCCCGCGGAGATCTTGGCCGGCGCCGACATGGCCGAGTTCGTGTCCGATGGCGCCGACCTGCGGCCGGTCGAGCCTCGGCTGGTGCCCGGCTTCATGCAGCCCGTCCCGATCGTGGCTCTGGCCGTCGCCCAGCCGATCACGGGCACGCACGAGATCATCGCCAGCTGAGCTTCTCCGACCCGGCGCAGCCGGGCGGTAGCCTGCATCGCCATGGCGTACGCCACCCTGAATTTCGAGCGCGACGGATTCGTCGGATGGCTCCGGCTCTCCCGTCCGGATCGGCTGAACGCGTTCACGCCCGAGATGTGGCGCGAGCTGCGCGAGATCGGCGAGGAGCTGCGCCACGACACCGAGCTGCGGGCACTCGTCGTCATCGGCGAGGGCCGCGCGTTCTCGAGCGGCATCGACACGTCGGTCTTCGCCGGCGACACCCTCGACGGCGACACGCTGGAGACGGATCGCGATGCCCCGCGTCGCCATGACGATCCCGCCGTCGACGCGATCATGCAGACCCAGGACTCGTACACGTGGCTCGAGGAGGCGCCGTACGCGACGATCGCCGCGGTGCGCGGTTACGCGCTCGGTGCCGGGCTCCAGCTCGCGCTGGCGTGCGACCTGCGCGTGTTCGCCGAGGGAACGAAGGCGGGTCTGCTCGAATTCAAGTACGGCATTCTCCCCGACCTCGGCGGCACTCAACGGCTCCCGCGCGCGGTCGGCGCGGCGAAGGCCAAGGAGCTCATCTTCACTGCGAGCCAGATCGACGCCGAGGAGGCGTTCCGCATCGGGCTGACCCAACGGCTCGTCCCGGACGCCGAGCTCGAGCCCACCGTCAGCGACCTTGCCGCCGCCATCGCCGCGCAGCCGCCGCTCGCCGTCGAGGGCGCCAAGCGGGCGGTCAACGTCGCCGGAACGGTCCCGACGCGCGACGGGCTCCGCATCGAAGCCGAGGGCCAGGCGGTCTGCCTCCGCTCGGACGACATGAAGGAAGCGCTCGCCGCGTTCGTCGAGCGGCGGGCACCGAGCTACCAGCGCCGCTAGCGGGAGTGATGGACGCGTTCGTCGTCCGGGCCAACGGTCCGCTGTCGGGCACCGTGCGCGTGCGCGGCGCGACCAAGAACGCCGGGCTCAAGCAGATGGCGGCGGCGTTGCTCGCGCCCGGCGTGACGGTGCTCCGCAACCTGCATCCGGTGCTCGACCTCGACGCGATGCTCGACGTGATGCGAGCCATCGGCGCCGGCACCGCGTGGACGGGCGAGAACGAGCTCACGATCGACGCCACCGGGCCTCTCATTCCCGAGGCGCCGTACGAGCTCGTCACGCGCATGCGCGCCTCGATCAACGTGCTGGGACCGCTGCTGGCGCGCTGCGGGGAGGCGCGTGTCGCGATGCCCGGCGGCGACAACATCGGGAGCCGCAAGCTCGACATGCACTTCCGTGGCTTGCAAGCCATGGGCGCCGAGCTCGAGATCGTGCACGGCCTCATCGAGGCCCGGTGCCAGACGTTGTGCGGCGCGCGCATCGTGCTCGAGTTCCCGAGCGTCGGCGCGACCGAGAACCTGCTCACGGCGGCCGTGCTGGCGAAGGGGCAGACGGTGCTCGACAACGCTGCCCGCGAGCCGGAGATCAGCGACCTGGCGACCTTCCTCAACCGCATGGGCGCGCAGATCTCTGGCGCGGGCTCGTCGACGATCGAGGTCGAAGGGGTCGAGAGCCTGACACCGGTCGAGAACGAGGTGATGGGAGACCGCATCGAAGCCGGCACCATCCTGATGGCGTGCGGTGTCGCGGGCGGTGAAGTCACCATCGAGGGCACGCGTCTCGACCACCTCGAGATGGTGGCGCTCAAGCTCGGTGAGATGGGCCTCGACGTCTCGCCGACCCCCGACGGTCTCCGCGCCCGCTGCGACGAGCGGCTGCACGCCGTCGACGTGGCGACGCTGCCGTACCCCGGCTTCGCCACCGACTTCATGCCGCTGGTCGTGGCGCTGCTCGCCACCGCCGAAGGCTCGGCCATCGTCACCGAG
This sequence comes from uncultured Actinomycetes bacterium, assembly GCA_963768605.1. Taxonomy (GTDB): domain Bacteria; phylum Actinomycetota; class Acidimicrobiia; order IMCC26256; family JACDBD01; genus JALZAA01. The sequence continues at coordinate 249,761 of CAVYIP010000003.1, forward strand.
AACGTGTTCGACAACCGCTTCGGGTTCGTCGACGAGCTCCACCGCATGGGCGCCGACATCCGCAACGAGGGTCGTCACGCGGTGGTCCGGGGCGTCGACCGCCTGTCCGGCGCCCCGGTACGGGCCCAGGACGTGCGCGCCGGCGCCGCCCTGGTGGTCGCCGGGCTCGCCGCCGAAGGCGAGACCCGGGTCCTCGACCCGTACCACGTCGATCGCGGCTACCCCGACCTCGCCGGCCAGCTCCAGGCGCTCGGCGCCGACGTCCGACGGGAGCGGGAAGGCGTGGGAGAATAGGAGTGTTGGACATGAGACCCGGGTCCGACCCACCGAGCGGAGCAGCGCATGCCCACTGACACCGACACCGACGACCGGGAAGCCGGCGTCCTCGAGGCCATCGACGCCATCCGCCCCGCGCTCCAGAGCGACGGCGGCGACATCGTCTTCAACGGCATCGACGCCGACAGCGCCGTCCACGTCACCCTGGTGGGGGCGTGCGGCACGTGCCCGGTGTCGATGATGACCCTCAAGGCAGGGGTCGAGCGGATCATCATGGACCGGGTCCCGGGGATCACCGAGGTGATCTCCGAATAGCAGCGCTCCACAATCCGCCCGCGCTCGTCGACGCGGCCCGCCGCGGCGACCGAGCCGCGATCGCCAAGCTCATCTCGCTCGTCGAGGCCGGGGGCGACGCGGCCACGGAAGCCGTCGGTCGCCTGTACCTGAGCACCGGCGGCGCGTACACGATCGGGATGACGGGCGCGCCGGGTTCGGGCAAGTCGACGCTGACCGACAAGCTCATCGGCCTCATCCGCGGCTCCGGCAACGAGGTCGGCGTGCTCGCGATCGATCCCAGCAGCCCCTTCAGCGGCGGCGCGATCCTCGGCGACCGCGTCCGCATGCAGGACCACGCCACCGACGAGGGCGTGTTCATCCGCTCGATGGCCACACGCGGGCATCTGGGCGGCCTGTCGCTGGCGACGCCCCAGGCCGTGCGGATCCTCGACGCCGCCGGCAAGCCGTGGATCATCATCGAGACGGTCGGCGTCGGACAGGTCGAGGTCGAGATCGCGGGCGCGGCCGACACGACGGTCGTCGTCGTGAACCCGCGGTGGGGCGACGGCGTCCAGGCCAACAAAGCCGGGCTGCTCGAGATCGCCGACGTGCTCGTCGTGAACAAGGCCGATCGCGAGGGCGCGGCCGACACCGTGCGCGACCTGCAGGTGATGCTCGAGCTGGCGGGGGATCGCGACTGGCGGCCGCCGATCGTCGAGACCGTCGCGACCGACAGCCGGGGGATCGACGACCTCTGGCAGGCGGTCCTCGACCATCGTGCCTTCCTCGAGGCCGACGGGCGGCTCGAGCGCCGCCGCGACGCGCGGCTGCGCGAAGAGTTGCGGGCGATCGTGCACGAGCGGCTGCGGGCCGGCGCCGACGAGCGCTGTAGCGGCGAGCGTTTCGACCGTTTGGTGGAGAAGGTCGCGGCACGGGAGCTGGACCCGTACGCCGCCGCCGACGAGCTGCTGCAGATCTAACCTGCCCGAGGTGACCGAGCACCCCCTTGCGGTGATGCTGCACGCGGCCGCGCACGGCGACCATCCGCCGCCCGACGGCTTCGTCGAGGTGATGCCGTCACCCGGCGGTCCCGCCGACGCCATCGTCGACTTCACCGCCCACCTCGTGGTGGCGGCGGACGTGCCCGCCGACGACGTCCTGAACGCGCTGCCGACCGGCGAGCTGTCGGCGTGGACCCACCCGTCGTTCCAGCTGTGGCTGGCGCAACGGCTGGGGACCAAACCCGGGAGCCGCGACCTCGTGATGGCCGCTCCTGCCCGCCGACCACGCCGACCTCGAGCTCACGCCGCGCGACGACCTCGGTGATCACGACCGGGTGCGGCGCGCCGCCCGGTACCGCGCCGACCTGCGCGTCTTCACGGATCCCGAGGAGCTCGGCGTGCTCGTCGTCGGCCGGGGCCTGGCCGGGCGCCTGGAGTGCGCCTTCGAGGTCGAGCCCGCCGCCCGCCACCGCGGCCTCGGGCGCCGGCTGGCGCTGGCGGCACGGACCTTCGTCCCGGACGGGCGGGCGATCTTCGCCCAGGTCGCGCCGGGGAACGTGGCGTCGGTGCGCGCCCTGCTGTCCGCCGGGTTCCGCCCGATCGGCGGCGAGGTGCTGTTCGCACGCCCGAGCTAGTCAAGACCGAGTCACGACCTCGTCAACGGGGAGACCTCATGCCCGACAGTGTTCGCACCGACCGCCGCGACGACGGCGTCGCCGTCCTGCGCATCGACCGGCCGCCGCTCAACGCGCTGTCGGGGGCCGTGCTCGACGAGGTCGCCGCCTCTGCCCGCGAGCTTGCCGACGACTCGGACGTGAAGACCGTCGTCGTGCTCGGCGGCGCGAAGGCATTCGCGGCCGGGGCCGACATCAGCGAGTTCGGAGGACCGACCGAGGCGCGCGCGATCAGCACGCGGTTTCGGGCTGCTTTCGACGCCCTCGCCGAGATCCCGCGGCCGGTCATCGCGGCGATCAACGGGGTCGCGCTCGGCGGCGGCCTCGAGCTGGCGCTGGCGTGCGATCTGCGCATCGCCGCCGACAACGCGCGCGTCGGGCAGCCCGAGACGCTGCTCGGGGTGATGCCCGGCGCGGGGGCCACCCAGCGCCTGCCACGGCTCGTCGGGCCGGCGCGGGCGAAAGAGCTCATCTGGAGCGGGCGGCAGGTCAAGGCGGACGAGGCTCTCGCCATCGGGCTCGTCGATCGCGTCGTCCCCGCCGCCGAGCTCGAGGACGCCGCGTTCGCGTGGGCGGCGTCGTTCGCGTCGGGGGCGGTCGTCGCCATGGGCGTGGCCAAGATCGTCATCGACGGCGGCCTCGACGGCCGCCTCGACGACGGGCTCGACCTCGAGACCGAGGCCTTCGCCGAGGTGTTCGGCACCGAGGACGCCGACACCGGCGTCCGCAGCTTCCTCGAGCACGGGCCCGGCAAGGCGAAGTTCGTCGGCCGGTAGCTAGGGCGCCTCGCCGCCGGCCTCGCGCAGCTCCACTGCCGCGAGCTCGGGCGGGACGGTGCTCACGAGGATGCCGGTGCCCTGCTCGAACCCGGCGACGACCGCCAGCCGGGTCTGGACCTCGACGTACCAGTGAAACGACTCGTCGCGCGCGCCGGGCGGGGCGGTGTGGACGACGAGGTTGTACGGCGCGTCGCCCGTGGCGGCGGCGAGACGCGCCAGTGCCGAACGGGTCGCGTCGGCGAGGACTCGCATGTCGCCGTCGCCGGCTTCGTCGAAGCGTGATCCGGGGGAGCGGAGCGCGAGGCGCAGCTCGTACGGCGCGCTCCCGGCGCGGGGGCACCAGGCCGCGACCGGCCCGTCGACGAGGCGAAGACCGTCGCCGGCCCGGTCGATGTCGGCGATGACCAGGTCGTGACCCGCGTCCTCGAACCGTTCGACCGCCTGCGCGACCGCCGGCGGCACCAGATCGAGCGCCACGATCTGCGCGTGCGGATGCTCGATCGAGGCGCCGGCGGCGACGCCGTGGTTGATCACGACCTGCACGAAGGCCCGACCGGCGGCGAGATGATGACGGGCACGATCTCGGAGGACGGTGAGCACCTCGGCCGCCTGTTGCTCGTCGAGCCGGGCGAACGAGGCTTCATGCGCGGGGGAGAGCACGACGACTTCGTGCGCGCCCGTCGCGCCCGGTCCGGCCTCGTGGCCGCCGACGATGGGATAGAGGTTCGGCACGACGCGCACGCGCCATCCCGGCGTGTCGGGCGCGCCGCCGCCCGTGCGGTACACCTCGGGCGGCGTCATCTGCTCGTTGCCGGGACAGAACGGGCAGTCCGCCGGCGCGGTCCGAGCGTCACCACTGGACGCCGGGAACGTGTGCGGGCGCGCCGCGCGCCCGGGTGCGAGGAGCACCCAACAACCGCTCAGCTCGTCACGCCGCAGCTCCGGCACGGAAGCTCAGGCTAGGGGCGTGCCGTAACCTGGGTGCGTGACTCGCATCTCCGGAGTACGGCTCGCGATCCTCGGCGGTGGCCCCGCCGGCAACACGTGCGCGACGGTCGCGGCCACGCTGGGCGCGGACGTGACGCTCGTCGAGCGCGACGTCATCGCCGGTGCGGCCCATCTGTGGGACTGCATCCCCTCCAAGGCGATGATCGCAACCGGCGGCGAGCTCGCCGAGCTCGCCCGCAGCCACGTGATGGGCCTGCAGGCCGAGGGCGGCGTCGACCTGGACGCGCTGCGCGAGCGGGTCTCGTCGATCGAGCAGCGCCTGCACGAGTCGATCGTGCAACTGCTCGAGTCGCAGAGGGTCCGGCTCCTCCGCGGCACCGGACGGCTCAAGGGGCCGCACGAAGTGGTGGTCGAGACCGCTCGCGGCATCGAGGAGCTCGAAGCCGACTTCATCGTGGTCGCCACCGGCTCCCGACCCCGGGTACCCGAGTTCGCGCCCGTGGACGGCGAGCGGGTGCTCACGACCCGCCAGGCGTACCCGCCTCCCGAGCTGCCGGAGCACATGGTGGTGATCGGCTCAGGTGTCACGGGAGTCGAGTTCACGCACATGTTCGACGCCCTCGGCTCGAAGGTGACGCTGCTCGTCTCCCGCCAGCAGGTGCTCCCGCTCAAGGACCCCGAGGTCGCCGCGGCGCTCGAGGACGAGTTCATGCGCCAGGGCGTCACGCTGCTCAAGGGCGCGCGGGCGACCGGCATCGAGCGCCTCGGCGACACCGTGCGCGTCGCATGCGAGGACGGCCGGGTCGTGGAGGGGTCGCATGCGGTCCTGACCGTCGGGTCGATCCCGAACAGCGAGGACCTCGGGCTCGACGAGGCGGGCGTCGACATCGATCGCGGCGGCTACATCCCGATCGACCACCACTGCCGTTCGAACGTCGAGCACATCTACGCCGCCGGCGACGTGTCCGGGAAGCTGCCACTCTCCTCGGTCGGGGCCATGCAGGGCCGCAAGATCGCCGAGCACCTGATGGGCCTCCACAACCGTCCGCACCGTCACCTCGACTACGACAAGGCGGCCCAGGCGATCTTCACCGATCCCGAGATCGCCGAGGTCGGGCTGGCCGAGGCGGAGGCGTTCTCGTTGGGCAGGAAGATCCGCGTCACGAAGGTGCCGTTCTCGTCGAACGCCAAGGCGCACATCAAGGGCGACCCGCGCGGGTTCGTGAAGATCCTCTCGGACCCGGCGACGGGCGTCGTGCTCGGCGGTTCGATCGTCGGGCGCAACGCGGCCGAGCTCATCAGCGTGATCGCGGTCGCCGTCACCAACGGGCTCACGGTCAGCGACATCGTCGACTCGCTGCTCGTCCACCCCACCCTGTCCGAGTCGCTGGCCGAAGCCGCGTCGTAAGCGGCTGAGCTACACGAGCTCGCCGCGCATGACGGTCACGGCGCGACCGCCGAGAACGGTGCGGTCGCCGTCGACCGTCACCCGCACGACGCCGCCCCGGGCCGACGCCTGGTAGCCGGTCAGCTCGTTCTTCCCGAGCCGCTCCGCCCAGTAGGGGCCGAGCGCGCAGTGCGCCGAGCCGGTCACCGGGTCCTCGTCGATGCCGAACTTCGGGCCGAAGCAACGCGAGACGAAGTCGTAGGCGGCGTCGTCGGCGCGTGCGGTGAGCACGGCGAGATCGAACGCGGCCAACCGGGTGAAGTCGGGACGAGCGTCGCGCACCGTGCGCTCGTCGGGGACCTCCAGCACCCAGCCGATGCGCCCGGTTGACGCGACCGCGTCGCGCAGGCCGATCGCCTCGAGGAGGTCAGGGTCGGGCTCGGCTCCTGCGACGGGGTCGGCGGGGAAGTCCAGCGCCACGTCGTCGCCGGCTCTCGTGGCGGTGAGCACGCCGCTGCGCGTCTCGAAACGGGCCGCGACCGTCCGCCGTCAGGCGGCGCGTCTCCCAGAGGACGTGTGCGCTGGCCAAGGTCGCGTGGCCGCACAGGTCGACTTCGACCGTCGGCGTGAACCACCGCAGCCCGAACCGCCCCGCCTCGCCGTCGAGCGCGTGGACGAACGCGGTCTCGGACAGGTTCATCTCAGCCGCCACCGCCTGCATCCAGGCCGGGTCGGCCGGCGCGTCGAGCAGGCACACCGCGGCCGGGTTGCCGGTGAAGGGGCCGGACGCGAACGCGTCCACCTGGAAGAGCGGCGCGCCCACGAGCCGGGATCTACTCGATGACGATCAGCACGTCGCCGGTGCCCACCGTGTCACCGGCCGCGACGCGGACCTCCTTCACGGTCCCGCCCCGCTCGGCGTTGATGTGGTTCTCCATCTTCATCGCCTCGAGCACGAGCAGCGCCTGGCCGGGCTCGACGGCGTCGTCCTGCGCCACGAGCACCTTCACGATCGTGCCCTGCATCGGCGCGCTGACGGTGCCGTCCCCGGCGCCGCCCCCGCCGGCTGCCAGTCGCGGCTTGCTGACCCTGCCGCCCGGCCGACCGCCGCCCGCGCCGGCGTCGCCGGCGGCGGGCGTCTCCGGCAGCCACACCCGGACCGAGAAGCGCTTGCCGTCGACCTCGACCGGGATCGTGCGCTCCTCGAGCGGAACGCCCTCGGTTGCGGCGTCGGGACCCGGCGAGACCGGGGCCGGCTGAGGCGCGGCCGCCGCGAGCAACGCCGGATCGACCTCCTCCTCGAGCCATCTCGTCGAGTGGTTGCCGGCGACGAAGTCGGGGTGGTCGAGCAGGGCGACGTCGGCGGGCACGGTCGTGCGCACGCCGTCGACCTCGAGCTCCCGCAGGGCCCGGAGCATCCTGTGCCGCGCCGCCTCGCGGTCGGCGCCCCACACCACGAGCTTGCCGATCAGGTTGTCGTAGAACTGCGAGATCGTGTCGCCCTCGTCGTACCCGCCGTCCCAGCGCACGCCCGGACCGCTGGGCACGCGCAGCCGGGTGATCGTGCCCGGCGACGGGAGGAAGTTCTTCGCCGGGTCCTCGGCGTTGATGCGGCACTCGATGGAGTGGCCGCGGCGCTCGACCGACTCTTGCGTGAACGAGAGCGGCTCGCCGGCCGCCACCCGAAGCTGCTCGGCCACGAGATCGAGCGACGGTGACCATCTCGGTCACGCAGTGCTCGACCTGGAGCCGCGTGTTCATCTCGAGGAACCAGAAGTCGCCGTCCTGGTACAGGCACTCGACGGTGCCGGCGTTCACGTAGCCGCACGCCTTGGCCACCTTCACCGCCGCTTCCCCCATCGCGGCGCGCACGTCGTCGGCGAGCCCCGGCGCCGGCGTCTCCTCGATGAGCTTCTGGTGGCGGCGCTGCGTCGAGCAGTCGCGCTCGCCGAGCCACACGGTGTTGCCCTGGGTGTCGGCGAACACCTGGATCTCGATGTGTCGCGGCCGGGTCAGATACCGCTCGAGGTACGTCTCGGGCCGGCCGAAGTACGCCTGGCTCTCGCGGGCGGCCGAGTCGAGCGCCGACTGGGCCTCGTCGGGGCCGTCGACGACCTTCATGCCCCGGCCGCCACCGCCGAACGCGGCCTTGATCGCGACCGGCCAGCCGTGCTGCTCGCCGAACGCGACGACCTGGTCGGCGCTCGTGATCGGCTCGAGCGTGCCGGGCACCGCCTCGACGCCGGCCGACGCGGCGGCGGTGCGGGCCGAGATCTTGTCTCCCATGATCTCGATCGCGTCCGGCGGCGGCCCGATCCACGTCACGTCCCGATCGGTGATGGCGCGGGCGAAGTCGGCGTTCTCGGCGAAGAAGCCGTACCCGGGATGCACGGCCTCGGCGCCGCTGCGCGTGATCACGTCGATGATCGCGTCGGTGTTGAGGTAGCTCTCGGCCGCGCTCTGACCGCCGAGCGCGTACGCCTCGTCGGCGTAGCGCACGTGGGCGGCGTCGCGGTCGAGCTCCGAGTAGACGGCGACGGTCGCAACGTCGAGCTCGCGACACGTGCGCATCACGCGGATCGCGATCTCGCCTCGGTTGGCGACGAGCACCTTGTTGAAGGGCGGGGTCGGCACGGACGGCTCCTGGAGCGCCTCGATGGTGGCCGTATCCTACGGGCGATGCCCGAGGGCGAGCCGATCGAACCTACGCATGAGGTTCGTTGGTTCGACTCCCTCGATTCGACGAATCGTTACCTGCTCGACGAGGCGCGCCGGGGTGCGCCCGAGGGCCTGGTGGCCGTCGCCGACTTCCAGACGGCGGGGCGAGGCCGGCGAGGGCGGGAATGGGTGGCGCCGCCCGGGGCGTCGCTCCTCGTGTCCGTGTTGCTGCGGCCTTCGCTCGCACCGGAGCAGACGCCGCTCGTCACGATGGCCTGCGGCGTCGCCATGGTGGATGCCATCGCGCGCGTCGCAGGGTTCACGCCCGGGCTCAAGTGGCCGAACGACGTCGTCGTCCGGGACCGCAAGCTGGTCGGGATCCTCGCCGAGCGCGAGGGCGATGCCGTGATCGTCGGCGCGGGAGTGAACGTCGAGTGGCGGGAGTTCCCGCCCGAGCTCGCCGAGACCGCGACGGCCTGCAATCTCGAGGCGGGCCACTCCGTCGACCGGCGCGAGCTGCTCGCCGCCTTCCTGGCCGAGCTCGACCGCCGCTACGCCGACCTCGCCGGCGTGGTCGGCGAGTACCGGCAGCGGCTGGCGACGCTGGGACGCCGCGTGCGCATCGAGCGGTCGGACGGCGACCTCGTCGGCCGCGCCGTCGGGATCGGCGACGCCGGCGAGCTGCGAGTCGAGGACGATCACGGCGACGTGCTGGAGGTGCACGTCGGCGACGTCGTCCACCTCCGCGACGCGTAGCCGGCCACTCGCCGGCGCGTCAGGGATCCGGGTCGCGCGCGATCAGCTCGGTGAGGAGGGCGCCGAGCTTGTCGCTCGTCGGTCCCGGCGCGGCGGGCAACGCCTGTCCGTCGACCCGTCCGATCGGCTGAACCTCGCGCGTCGACGACGTGAGGAACGCCTCGTCGGCGTCACCCAACGCCGCCGGGGCGAGCGCGGCCTCCTCGACGGGCATGCCGTGATCGGCGCAGAGCTCGAGCACCAGGGCGCGGGTGACACCGAGCAGGCAGCCGGCGTCGGCCGGCGGCGTCAGCACGACGCCGTCCCGAATCACGAACACGTTCGACCCCGTCGCCTCACAGAGCTCACCACGGGTGTTCAGGAAGATCGCCTCGCCGGCGTCGCGCTCACGCGCGTGTGCAAGCGCGCGCACGTTCTCGGCGTACGAGGTGGTCTTGAGTCCGGCGACCGCGCCGCGCTCGTTGCGGCTCCACGGGACGATCACGACGTCGACCGTCGGCGGCCACGGCGTCGCCGGCGCGCCCATGACGATCACGGTCGGGGGACCGTCGCCGCGTTCGGAGCCGAGTGGCGACGGGCCGCCCGTGACGGTGAGACGCACCCGGCCGTCGGTCAGACCGTTGGCGGCGAGCACGTCGTCGACTGCCGTGCGCAGCTCCTGCGATCCCGGGGCCGTGAGCCCGAGCCCGGCCGCGGAGCGCACGAGCCGTTCGTGATGACGGGTCCACGCGAACGGGATGCCGTTGTACACGCGCAAGGTCTCGAAGACGCCGTCGCCGACGAGCAGACCGTGATCGAACGGCGACACGCGGGCGTCGTCCTCGGCCACGAGCCGCCCGTCGAGCCAGAGCATCGTGCCGGTCACTTCTTCGCTCCCGTGAGCGCCACCTCGCGTGCGTCGGCGAGGTCGGTCCCGGCCGCGGCGAGCAGGCGCGCAGCCTTGAGCTCCGTCTCCGCCCACTCCGCGGCGGGCTCCGAGTCGGCGACGATCCCGGCGCCGACACCGAGGTGCGTGCGCCCGTGCGCGACCGTGAACGTGCGGATCGCGACGTTGAGGTCGCCCGCGTCGCGCTCGGTGTCGATCCAGCCCACCGCCCCGCAATAGACGCCCCGCGGCACCGGCTCGAGATCCTCGATGATCTGCATCACGCGCGGCTTGGGCGCGCCCGTCACCGACGCCGGTGGGAACGTCGCCGCGCACCAGCGCGCCGATCCCGGTGCCGGCGCGCCGCCGCCCGCGCACGGTGCTCACGAGGTGGTGCAGGCCGGGATGCGGCCTCGAGCTCGCAGAGCGCGGGGACGACGACCGAGCCCGGCTCGCAGACGCGACCGAAGTCGTTGCGGGCGAGGTCGACGATCATCACGTTCTCGGCGCGGTCCTTCGCGCTCGACGCCAGCGCCGTCGGGTCGGTGCCCGTCCCCTTGATCGGACGCGTCTCGGCGTCGCGTCCGCGCCACGAGAGGAACCGCTCCGGCGACGCCGACACGACGGCCACCGTCGGCGTGCCGGGCGCGCCGCCGAACCGGAGGAGCGCGCCGTGTGGCGAGGGGTTGCACCGGTCGATCGCGCTGAACAGGCCCACCGGGTCGGCGGCCTGCTCGCACGTCAACCGGCGAGTGAGATTGACCTGGTAGCAGTCACCGGCGCCGATGTGCTCGAGGATCGTTGCGACACGCTGCTCGAACTCGGCGCGGTCGAGACTCGTGCTCCAGCGCGGGAGCGCCGGTGAAGCGGGCGCACGCGCACCGGCGCGCACCACTTCGACGGCCTGTGCCAACACGTCGCGCGCCTCGCCCTGCCCGTGCAGCTCGGACCGTCCCGACGCCGGGTCGAGCACCAGGCGAGCGGGGAAGCGGGCCAGGACGAGGTCGGGGAGCGTCGGCTCGCCGATCGCTGCCGTCCGGGCGTCGGACGCGGCGTGACGCGCTCGACCGCCCCGCCGAGCTCGTAGCTCAGGAACCCCGCCCACCATCCCGGCGGCAGCCGGTCGAGCACCTCCAGCGCGTCGGGGCCCGATGCGACGCGCACGGCATCGGGTGCGGCGGCGACGACGAAACGGGATCCGTCCCGCACGACGGCGGCGTCGACGGTGGCGGGGAGGGCGGCGAGCAACGCGGCGGCGCTCGGCGGCGCACCGGCGGTCATCTGCGCCCCGGCGGGGGTCACGCGGGCAGGGTAGCGGCGGCGCGAGGCGTCGCTCCGGCCTTTCGAGCGACCGAAGAATCGGCGCCCGCGCCGGTAGCATGACGCCTTCGATGACACGCTCGTTTCCCCGCGTCCTGCTCGGGCGCTTCGCCGTGGCGCTGGCGGTGTCTGTCCCGCTCGTCCTGGGTGGCGTGGTGGGCGTGAACGCGTTCATCGACCGGAAGATCGACGAGATCCCCCGGGTGAAGGTCAAGACCGCGGAGAACACCGATCCCGGCCAGCCGGCCAACTTCCTCCTCATCGGGTCCGATACCCGTGCCCAAGTGCAGACGCCCGAGGAGCGGGCGGCCTTCGGCGACGCGTCGAGCGAAGGCGGACAGCGCTCGGACACGCTCATGGTCATCCACGTCGATCCCGAGCAGAAGACGGGCTTCCTGGTCTCGTTCCCACGCGACCTCGCCGTCGAACGTTCCCGGCCTCGGGCAGCAGAAGATCAACGCTGCGTTCAACTCGGACTCCGGCGGCGGGCCGCAGCGTGTCGTCGACACGCTCCAGCAGAACTTCAACATCCCCATCCACCACTATCTCGAGGTCGACTTCCAGAGCTTCAAGGGCATCGTCGACGCCCTGGGCGGCGTACCCGTCTACATGCCACGCGCCGTCCAGAGACCCGCACAGCGGGTTCGAGTTCTTCCCGTTCGCCTTCAAGCCGGGGTGCTACATGCTCGACGGCTCCAACGCGCTCAACTACGTCCGGTCCCGAGGCCTCGAGCAGTTCATCGACGGGCGCTGGCAGACGGACCCCCGCGGCGACCTCGGGCGCATCGATCGACAGCAGCAGTTCATGAAGCGGCTCGCAACCGAGGCGTTCCGCAGGTCCGTGAACAGCCCGCGAACCGCGCTCGACATCGCCGACGAGACGATCCCGAAGCTCAAGGCCGACGAGGCCCTCAACAGCGACGACATCAAGAAGCTCATCACGTCGTTCCGGCGCGTCGACCCGAACGATCCGAACAGCCTCCAGATGGTGACGTTCCCGACCGTGCCGGCCCGCAGAATTCGCGTCTCGGCTCGACCCTCGAGGCGAAGGAGCCGGACGCCGACGCGGTCCTCGCTCGGCTTCGGCAGTTCGGGCCCGCGCCGACGCAGCAGAACGGGCCGAAGCCGTCCGAAGTCCGCGTGCGTGTGTTCAACGGGTCGGGTCAGAGCGGGTTGGCGTCGAAGACAGGGACGGAGCTCCAGCAGCAGGGCTTCGTCAACGTGGGCGTCGGCAACCAGCCCCGCGTGAACGCGACCCAGATTCACTATCGCCCCGGCTCGCTCGACAAGGCGCGGGTCGTCCAGAGCTACCTCGGCGGCGTCGGCAAGCTCGTCGAGGACAAGTCGATCGTCGAGGCCGACGTCGCCGTCGTCCTCGGCCCGGACTTCAAGGCGGTCACGCCGCCGCCCAATGCAGCCCCGCCCGACAGCGCCACGCCGGCGCCGACGACGGCCGCGCCGGCGCCGAGCACGGCGGCAGCGAGGGAAGGGGAAGGCACCGGCCCCGCCGCCCGACCCGACACAATGCTGACCCGGATGGCGCGTTCATGAGCGCGATCGCGGTCGTCGGAGGCGGGTACGTCGGGCTGACGACTGCCGCCTGCTTCGCCCGGCTCGGCCACGACGTCGTGTGCGGTGAGCTCGACCGCGAGAAGGTCGCACGCCTGAGCAAGGGGGAGGTGCCCGTCCTCGAGGAGGGGCTTCCCGAGCTCGTGGCCGAGGGTCTCGCCGCCCGCCGGCTCACGTTCGTCGTCGGCGCCGCGACCGCCGCCCGGAGCGCCGAGTTCGTCTTCCTGTGCGTGCAGACGCCTCCGAACGATCAGGGCGCGGCGAACCTCTCGATCCTCGAGGACGCCGTACGTGAGATCGCGCCGACTCTGCGTCCGGGGTCGGTGGTGATCAACAAGTCGACGGTCCCGGTCGGCACCGCCGCGTTCGTCGAGCGACTGCTCGGCGACGCCGGGCGTTCCCGCCGGCACGGTCGGCGTGGCGTCGAATCCCGAGTTCCTCCGCGAGGGCACCGCGGTGCGCGACTTCCTCGAGCCGACTCGCGTCGTCATCGGCTGCCAGGACACGGGCGTCGCCGTCCGCGTGTCCGAGCTGTACCGGAGCCTGCGGGCGCCGATCCTCGTGACCGACGCGGCGTCGGCCGAGCTGATCAAGTACGCCTCGAACGCCTTCCTGGCCACGAAGGTGTCCTTCATCAACGAGGTCGCCAACCTGTGCGAGGCGGTGAGCGCCGACGTGCGCGAAGTCGCGCTGGGCATCGGCTACGACCCGCGCATCGGGTTCGAGTTCCTCCACCCGGGCCCCGGCTTCGGCGGGTCGTGCCTCCCGAAGGACGTCGCCGCGCTGCTCCACACGTCGGCCCAGTCCGGATACGAGTTCCGTCTGCTCGCCGCCGTGGCCGAGGTGAACACACTCCAACACGGACGGATCGTCGACAAGATCCGGGCCGCCGTGCCGGACGGGCTCACCGGGAAGCGCGTCGCGCTCTGGGGTCTCACGTTCAAGGCCAACACCGACGACCTCCGTGCCTCGCCCGCCCTCGGCGTGGCGTCGACCCTGCTGGCCGAGGGCGCCGAGGTCCGCGCCTACGACCCGGTCTCGGGCGAGCGGGCGAGCGATTGGGTGGCGGACCTCGACGTCGCCGCCGATGCCTACGAGGCGTGCGCCGACGCCGACGTCGCCGTCGTGCTCACCGAGTGGGACGAGTTCCGGTGGCTCGACTTCGATCGTGTGGGCGAGCTGATGCGCGCCCGCCGCATCGTCGACGCCCGCAACCTCCTCGACCCCGCCGCCATGCGCAAGCGGGGCTTCGCGTACGAGGGCCTCGGGCGCTGATGCCGCGGGCCGTCGTCACCGGTGGCGCCGGCTTCCTCGGCTCCCACCTCTGCCGAACGCTCGTCGGCCGAGGGTGGGACGTCGTGGCGGTCGACAGCCTGCTCACGGGACGGATCGAGAACATCGAGGACCTCCTCGAGACGGCGGCGTTCCAGTTCAAGGAGCACGACGTCACGCAGTTCTTCGCAGTCGACGGTGGAGTCGACGCCGTCCTGCACTTCGCCAGCCCCGCGAGCCCGCGCGACTACCTCGAGTACCCGATCAAGACGCTGAAGGTCGGCTCGCTCGGCACCCACAACACTCTCGGTCTCGCCAAGGCGACCGGCGCCCGCTACCTCCTTGCGTCGACGAGCGAGGTCTACGGCGATCCGCAGGTGCATCCGCAGGACGAGGGGTATTGGGGTCACGTCAACCCGGTCGGCCCGCGCGGCGTGTACGACGAGGCGAAGCGTTTCGCCGAGGCGATGGCGATGGCCTACCACCGCACGCACGACCTCGACGTCAAGATCGTGCGCATCTTCAACACCTACGGGCCCTGTCTGAGGGCGGGTGACGGGCGCGTCGTCTCGAACTTCTTGGTCCAGGCCATGGACGGCAAGCCGCTCACGGTCTACGGCGACGGATCGCAGACGCGGTCGTACTGCTACGTCGACGACGAGGTACGCGGCATCCTCGCCCTCCTCGACTCCGACTGGACCGGTCCGATGAACATCGGGAACCCGGACGAGTTCACCGTGCTGGACCTCGCCCACACCGTGCTCGAGGTCACGGGATCGGGCTCCGAGATCGTCTTCGAGCCGCTGCCCGTCGACGATCCGACACGCCGCCGGCCCGACATCACGCTCGCCACCGAGGTCCTCGGCTGGCGCCCCGAGGTCGACCTCCGCGAAGGTCTCGCCCGCACCTACGAGTGGTTCGGGAGTGAGCGTGAGCGAGGGCGGCATTAACGACGAGACCGCGGACCGGTTCCGCACGCTGTCGGTCATCGTCCCCGTCTTCAACGAGCGCAGCACGGTCGCCGAGATCGTGCGCCGGATGCGCTCGGTAGACCTCCCCATCGAGCGTGAGATCGTGGTCGTCGACGACGGCAGCGACGACGGAACCGGCGACGTCCTCACCCAGCTGCGCGACAGCACCGTCCGCGTGCTCCGCCATCCCCAGAACCGGGGCAAGGGGGCGGCGATCCGCACCGGCCTCGAGGCCGCGACCGGCGATCTCGTGCTCGTCCAGGACGCCGACCTCGAGTACGACCCCGAGGACTGGCCGCGGTTGCTCGCGCCCGTGCTCAAGGGCCGCGCCCGCGTCGTCTACGGCTCGCGCTTCACCGGCGAACGTCGCAACATGCTGTTCCTGCACTGGGTGGGCAACCGGTTCCTGTCGCTCGTCACCAACGTGCTCTACAACAGCACGCTGTCCGACATGGAGACCTGCTACAAGCTGTTCGACCGCCGGGTGCTCGACGGCGTTCAGCTCCAGGCCGACCGCTTCGACTTCGAGCCCGAGTTCACGGCCAAGGTGCTCCGCCGCGGCATCCGCATCTACGAGGTGCCGATCTCGTACGCCGGTCGCGAGCTGAGCGAAGGCAAGAAGATCACCTGGCAGGACGGCGTCACCGCCCTGTGGACGCTCGTGAAGTACCGGTTCGTCGACTAGTGCCGGCGAGCGACACCGAGCCGGGTTGGGCCGCGGTCGTCATCAACTACGAAGCGGGCGAGGCGCTGCCGCGACTGCGTCCGGTCGCTGCTCGACGACACGAGCGCCGGCCGCCCGCCGGAGGTCGTCGTCGTGGACAACGGTTCGTCCGACGGCTCGGCGGCCGCCGTGGCGCAATCGTTCCCGGCTGTGACCGTGCTGCACCCGGGCGCGAACCTCGGCTACGCCCGCGCCGCCAACCTCGGCATCGCCGCCACCGACGAGCCGGTCGTCGCGGTGTGCAACCCCGACCTCGAGGTGAAGGAAGGCGCCGCCGGTGCCCTGGTGCGTCGCCTCGCGACGGAGCCCGACCTCGGAGCGGTCGGCCCGCTGATCCGCAACACCGACGGGACCGTCTACCCGTCGGCGCGTTCCGATCCGAGGGTGCGCGACGCGGTTGGTCACGGGCTCCTCGGGCTCGTCTGGCGGACGAATCCGTTCACCCGGCGGTACCGGCAGCTGGATGCGGACCCGAGCCGCCCCCGCGACGTCGACTGGGTCTCCGGCGCGGCGGTCTGGCTGCGGCGCGACGCCCTGGAGACGGTGGGCGGGTGGGACGAGCGGTATTTCATGTACGTCGAGGACGTCGACCTGTGCTGGCAGCTCCGTCAGCGGGGCTGGCGGGTCGGGTACGAGCCGGGAGCGGTCGTGACGCACGTGCAGGGAGCGACCACGGCGAAGCATCCCTACCGGATGATCGCCGAGCACCACCGGTCGCTCTACCGGTTCGCGTCGAAGCGGTGGCGCGGTGCTCGCCGCCTCGCGTTGCCGGTCGCGGCCGCCTTCCTCGCGCTCCGGGCCGCGCTCGCGATGGCCGATCACGCCCTTCGGCGCCGACCAAGGCCGCCACAGGTGACCGGGTAATCTCGACTCGTCATGCCGAAGTCCCGCAACCGCTACGCCCGGGCGCAGGCCCGGGCTCGTTACCGTAAGCCCAAGCGCCGCGGGGGGTCGTTCGGCTGGAACATGGGCATCGCGCTCATCGCCGTCGTGGGCATCGTCTTGCTCATCTGGACCGTCGCCAGCCGCCGGGAGGAAGCACAGGCCGCACCCCGCGCCGGCAACCCGACGACCGGCGGAGGCCGGCGACCACTGGCACGCCTCCCTCGACGTGAACGTGTGCGGCCAGTGGCTCAGCCCCGCGCCGGAGTTCGAGACCCGCGCCGACAGCTCCCAGATCCGCGTCGGCATCCACTCCCACGGCGACGGCCTGATCCACATCCACCCGTTCAACTCCTCTGAGAGCGGCAGCAACGCGACCGTGGGTCGCTTCCTCGACTACGGCGGATGGTCGGCGAGCTCGGACTCGATCGACCTGTGGCCCGGCGCCGACGGCAAATCCCAGAAGGAGAAGAACGGCGACGAGTGCACCATGCCCGACGGCACGAAGCAGAAGGGCACGCTCACCTGGTACGTGAACGGGAAGAAGCAGCCGGGGAACCTCGCCGACTACCAGCCCAAGGACCAGGACAAGATCGTCATCGTGTTCGATCCGGCCGGCACCTCGCTCGAGACGCTGCAGACCACCGCCGGACCTCCGCCCAACCAGCAGAGCCTGCAAACGCCGGTCGACGAGACCGGGGCACCACCGACCGGGGGACAACCTTCCGGAGGACAACCTTCGGCGCCACCGTCCTCGTGAGAGCGATCGTCCTCGTGGGTGGCGAGGGCACCCGCCTCCGCCCCCTCACGTACACGACGCCGAAGCCGCTCCTGCCGATCGCCAACCAGCCGTTCCTCGAGCGGCAGCTGACGTGGCTCGAGCGCCACGGCATCGACGAGGTGGTGCTCTCGCTCGGGTACCTGCCCGACGCGTTCTCGGCGCGGTTCCCTGACGACCGCTTCGGCAACCTCACGCTTCGGTACGCGGTGGAGGACGAGCCGCTCGGCACCGCCGGAGGGATTCGCTACGCCGCCGAGGTCGGGGGCATCGACGAGCGATTCGTCGTGTGCAACGGCGACGTCCTGACGACGCTCGATCTCACCGAGATGGTGCGATTCCACGACGCGCACGGCGGTGAGGCGACGATCCACCTCTGTCGTGTCGACGACCCGTCGGCGTTCGGCGTCGTGCCGACACGATCGGACGGCGAAGTGATGGCGTTCGTCGAGAAGCCACCGCCGGGCCGCGTGCCCAGCCACTGGATCAACGCAGGTACCTACGTGCTCGAGCCGTCCGTGCTCGATCGCATCCCGCCGCGCTTGACCGTCTCGGTCGAACGCGAGACGTTTCCCCGCATGTTGGACCGGCCCGGCCGTCTGTTCGCGTCGCAGAGCGACGCCTACTGGATCGACATCGGAACGCCCGAGAAGTACCTCGAGGCCCACGCCGACGTGCTGGCGGGCGCGCTCGGCGAGCCACCCGTTCCGGGCGCGGTCGAGGCGGCGCCCGGCGTCTGGCAGCAGGGAAGCGCCTCGATCGCCGCCGACGCGCAGGTCGAGCCGCCGGTGCTGCTCGGCCCCGGCGCCAGCGTCGCCTCGGGCGCGCGGGTGAGCCAGGCCGTGCTCGGCCCCGCGTGCTCGGTCGGGAAGGGCGGGAGCGTGGTGCGTTCGGTCATGCTCGAACGGGCCTGCGTCGGGAACGAGGCTTCGGTCCTCGACGCCGTGATCGGCCGGGAGGCGACCCTCGAGCCCGGGGCCGTCGCCGCCGGCGGAACCATCATCGGCGCGTCCGTGGTCATCGCGGCAGGATCGAGGCTCTCCGGCGCCCGAGTGCCGGTCCAGGCCTCGACAACCCCGTGAGAGCGCTCGTCACCGGCGGTGCCGGCTTCGTCGGCTCCACCCTCGTCGACCGGCTGCTCGCCGAGGGCTGGGAGGTCGACGCCGTCGACGACCTCTCGACGGGAACGCTCGCGAACCTGGCCGATGCCCGGGCGAGTCGCAACCACCGGTTCACGTTCCACCGTCTCGACATCCGCCGGCCCGACGTCGGCGACCTCATCGTCCGCCGGCGGCCCGACACGATCTTCCATCTCGCGGCGCAGGCGTCCGTGCGCGAGTCCGTGGCGCATCCCGCGCTCGATGCCGAGATCAACATCCAGGGCTCGCTCAACGTCTTCGAGGGCGCGGTGGAGGCGGGAGTCCGCAAGATCGTGTTCGCCGGCTCCGGCGGGACGCTCTACGGCGTGCCCGACGAGGTGCCCGTCGGCGAAGATCACCGTCAGGCGCCCGGGTCCCCGTACGGCGTGTCGAAGAAGGCGGTGGGCGACTACCTCCACTACTACCGGGCGGTGCACGGGATCGAGTACACGGTGCTCGCGTTGTCCAACGTGTACGGCCCGCGCCAGGACCCGCACGGCGAGGCCGGTGTGATCGCCATCTTCGCCGGGCAGCTGCTCGAGCCGATCCGCCCGACGATCTTCGGCGACGGCGAGCAGACGCGCGACTTCGTCTACGTCGACGATGTCGTCGACGCGTTCGTGCGCGGCGCGGACCGCGGTGACGGCCTCATCCTGAACATCGGCACCGGCGTCGAGACCTCGGTGCAGGACCTGTTCGCCACGATGGCGCGACTGGTCGGCTTCGACGAGCCGGCACGGTATGCGATGGCACGTCCCGGTGAGCTGCAGCGCTCGGCGCTCGACCCCGCGCGCGCGGCCAACCACTTGGAATGGAAGCCCTGGACGGCTCTCGAAGACGGGTTGCGCCGCACGATTGTCTGGTTCCGTAGCGTCCCCGTCGGATCCCGCCGGTAACACCGGCCCGAACGTCAGCTGAACGCGCGGAGCTCGTCGAGCGGGACGGGCGGACGAGTCGGTGCCGTGTACGCCGGGTCCTGTCGACCCACGAGGACGAGCGCGTGCGGCAACCAATCGGCAGGGAGCGACAGCGCGTCGCGCGCCTCGACCGGGCAGAAGATCGGGGCCGCGACCCAGCACGACGCCAGATCGGCGGCCGCTGCCGCCAGCATGAGGTTCTCCACCGCGGCGCCGAGCGAAAGGAGCGCCATGCCCCACTCGGCGAGCTGACGGGCCTCGTCCGGGTAGCGATCGAGGCCCTCCCACGTGAGGCAGCCGAGCACGAGCGCGGGAGCACCGGTCAACTTGCCGTGCGAAGCGGCGACGAGCTCGTCGACCCGGTCCGGTGGGACGCCGTCGCCCTCGAGGTCGCGGCGCCACCGGTCGCCCATGCCGTCGGGCGAGCGCTTCCTTGCGGTCGAGCGCGTCGACGACGACCCAACGCCAGGGGCGCGAGTGGTGCGGCGCGGGCGCGAGGCACGCCGCCTCGACGAGCCGGTCCAGCTCGGGGCGGGGGACGGGATCGGGGAGAAACGCCCGGATCGACCGCCGCGCCTCGATGAACTCGGGAACGACCCGGGCCATCAGCGGAACAGGTCCTCCGCCGGTGGGCGGACGAGCTCCTGCGCCGACCCCTCGCGGAACCATCCCGGCTCGAGGCCGCGCACGACCGCCGCCGGCACCTGCGCCGCCTTGCCCTTCACGAGCTCGGCGGCTCCGGCGATCTCGTCGGCCAGCGCGATCTCGGTGACCTGGAGCTCGCGGCCGTGGGCATCGGACTGGCCGCGCAGATCGACCACGGCCGCCAGCCCCGACACGCCGATGGCGACGTCGGTGAGGCCGACACGCCACGCGCGCCCGAACGTGTCGGACACGATGACAGCCACGTCGACACCTGCGTGCGCCCGGATCCCGTCCCGGATGCGCCGGGCGGACCGGTCGGGGTCGACGGGGAGCAACGCGGCCTGCCCGTCGGGGATGTTCGACATGTCGATCCCGGCGTTCGCGCACACGAACCCATGACGGGTCTCGCTGATGATGAGCTCGTCCCGGCGCCGCAGCACGCGCGCCGACTCGGACTCGATCAGCGCGCGGCGCGCCCCGGGATCGGAGGCGTCGAGCGGCACGATCCGGCCTTCCGCCTTCGACACAACCTTCTGCGTGACGACGACGCAGTCGCGTTCCTCGAACAGCGTGTCCTGTGCGTTCACCGCCGCGACCAGCAGCTCGGCGAGGACGTCGCCGGCTTGCACTTCGGGCACGCCTTCGATCGGGAAGATCTTCAGCGCGGGCATTCAGGCGACGGCGTCGAGCGTGTTGCGCGCCAGCGCGGCGGCGACACGCGCGTCGCGCATGAGGGTGTCGGTGACGACGGCGTGGACTCCGAGCGCCTCGACCTCGGGCGCACGACCGGTGTCACCGCCGTCGATCACGAGCGCCGAACAGAAGTCGCGGTACGCGCGCGCGACGCCGACGCACGACACCTCCATGCCCAGAGGGCCCATGAGCCGGTCGGCGGGACCCTTCACCGGCGCGCCGGCGATGATCGGGCTGACGCCGACGACCCGGTCGCGCCGGCGCCGCAGCGCGTCACGGATACCGGGGACCGCGAGGATCGGCCCGATCGAGATCACCGGGTTGCTCGGGCACACGACGATCGTGTCGGCCTGCTCCAATGCTTCGAGCACGCCGGGGGCGGCGGCGGCGCGTTCGACACCGTCGAAGCGCACGGCGACGACCGGCGGCTCGGCTCGTTCGCGCACGAACCACTCCTGCATGTGCAGCTCCGACACCGAGCCCGCGCCGGTCCGCACGTCGATCCGCGTCGAGACGGGTTCGTCGCTCATCGGGAGGAGGCGTGACCGCACGTCCCAGGTGGCGGCGATCTCGGCGGCGATCGTCGAAAGGGCAGCGCCCGCCCGCACGCGGTCGGTGCGGTACAGGTGGGTGGCGAGGTCGCGGTCGCCGAGCCGGAACCACGTCGGGAGGGCGTAGCGCTCGAGCGCGTCGATCGCCGCGAACGTCTCCCCGGCGAGGCCCCATCCTGTGTCCGGGTTCTCGACGCCGGCGAGCGTGTACGTGACGGTGTCGAGATCGGGGCACACGAGGAGGCCGTGGAACCAGTCGTCGTCGCCCGTGTTCACGATCACCGTGATGTCGTCGGGCGGGACGACCTGCACGAGTCCCCGAAGGAACCGGGCGGCCCCCACGCCGCCTGCGAGCGCCGCCAGCATGCTTGCGAATGTAGTGGTCCCGACGCGCGCCGAGGCCCCCGTGAAGGGGGCCTCGGACGGGGGGACTCTGCGTGCCGGTCAGGCGGCGCGGTTCACGAGCTCCTTGGCCCGGCTGACGCCGGCCTCGGCGGCCTGCTTCACCTGGGCGGGAACGGTCTGGAGCTGCTCGACGATGGGCTGGACCCGCTGGCCCAGATCGCCCACGAGCGGCTCGACCCGGCCGCTGACGTCGTCGCGCGCGGCGCTCGCCTTGGCGCGGACGTCGTTGGCGAGGGTCTCGAGCTTGACCCGGCCGTCCTGGGCGCGCGTGGCGACGTACGTGCTGGTCTCCTTCGCGTGCTCGGTGACCTTCTTCTGTACCTCACGCCGGCGGACCTGGCCCTGTTGGAAGGCGGTGACGCCGACGCCGACGGTGATGTACGCGGCGTCCTTGAGTGTCTTGCCGGGGTCGAAGTCCATGGTGCTGACTCTCCTTCGTCGGCCAACGAATGGCCTGGGGGGTTTGCGTCGATTCCGTCGATCCGGAGGTTGCCCGGGGCACCGGCTCCGGCCTCGACGCTTGCCACAATAACCCAAGTGATAAACAGTTGCAAGCGCTCGTGACCATGGTCACGAGCAGAGGGGCCAGTTTGTAAGCTCCGCGGCAGTCATGGCGACAGCGGAATCGCCCGGCACGCAGGCACTCCCGGGAAATGGCGGCGAAGGGGGCAGTCGGGACCCCCGCATCGAGGTCCCGACGGTGGCCGCCGTCGTCGTCACTCGGAACCCCGGAGCGTGGCTGGAGCAGGCGCTGCAGTCGGTCGGGAACCAGGACTACCCGAGCGTGGCGGTCCTCGTGGTCGACGCCGCGTCCGAGGAGGATCCGAGCGAGCGCATCGCCGGCGCCCTGCCGGACGCGTTCGTCCGCCGGATCCCGCGCTCCGGGTTCGCGGCGGCGGCCAACGAGGCGCTCCACACGGTCCGCAACGCGACCTTTCTGGTCATCTGCCACGACGACGTCGTCCTCGATCCGGCGGCGGTGCGTCTCATGCTCGGGGAGGCGTTCCGCTCGAACGCAGGAATCGTCGGGCCCAAGATCGTGGACGCCGACGACCCCGAGGTCCTGCTGGAGGTCGGGCGCAGCATCGACCCGTTCGGGAATCCGCACACCGGGATCGAGCCCGGAGAGCTGGACCAGGAGCAGCACGACGGCGTCCGCGACGTCTTCTACGTCTCGGACACCGCCATGCTCGTGCGCACCGACCTGTTCCACGAGCTCGGCGGCTTCGATGCCTCGCGGTTCCCCGGGGCCGAGGACCTCGACCTGTGCTGGCGCGCCCGGCTCGCCGGCGCGCGCGTGTTGGTCGCTCCGGACGCGCGTGTGCAACATCATCAGGCGGCGCAGGAGCGTGGCGAGGGCGCCGCGCGCGACGCGTCCACCATGGCGCGCAACCGCATCCGCACCGTGCTCACCCTGTCGTCGGCGAGGACGCTGCTGTGGGTCGTGCCGGTCGGCGTGGCGGCGTCCTTCATCGAGGCGCTCCTGCTGACGGTCACGCTGCGCCGAGGCCGAGTGCGTTCGGCTCTCGGCGCCTGGTGGTGGAACC
Organism: uncultured Actinomycetes bacterium; assembly: GCA_963768605.1. Taxonomy (GTDB): domain Bacteria; phylum Actinomycetota; class Acidimicrobiia; order IMCC26256; family JACDBD01; genus JALZAA01. Next base: position 272,794 of record CAVYIP010000003.1, read on the forward strand.
TCCGGCACTTCCGCCAGCTACGGCGGGCGCGGCGGGAGGCGCGCCGCGATCGGCAAATCGACGACCGCGACCTACGGCAGCTCAGAGCGCACGGTGCGCGGCTGCGCGGGATCGTCGCCGAGCACGTTGCGACGGACGAGCGTGTCCGTTCGGTCGCCGACGCGGGCCGCTCCGCCGTGAGCGCAGCGACGGAGAGAGCCCGGCAGCCGCTCTTCGCGCTGGCGGCGGTGCTCGCCCTGGTTTGGGTCATCGGATCGCGTCACCTGCTCACCGGCGGCGTTCCAGCCGTCGGCACGTTCGCGCGATGGCCAGGAATCCTCGACACGCTGTCGACGTACGCGTCCGGCTGGCGGTACACGGGCCTCGGCTCGTCGACCGCCGCGCCACCGGGGCTCGTGGCGATGGCCGGCATCACCACGACTCTGTTCGGTGCCGCCGGCCTCGCGCACACGCTCGTCGTCGTGCTCGCGTTCCCCGTCGGCGGGTACGGCGCGTACCGGTTGACGCGCGGCATCGCACAATCCTCGGCTCCCGGGATCGTCGCCGCGCTCGCGTACGCGCTCAATCCAGTCCCGCGGAACGCGATCGCCGCCGGACGCCTCGGGCCGCTCGCGCTGTTCGCGCTGGGACCGTTCCTGGTCTCCATCGTGCTGCGACACGCCGAGCGGGTACGCGGCGCGCAGCCGGGTCGACGCGCCGTGACCGGGCTCCTCGGGCTGGGAGCGCTTCTCGCCTTCACTACCGCGTGGTATCCGCTCGCCCCGCTCCTGCTGTTCGCGGTCGCGGCGGCGATCATGCTCGCCGCACCGCTCGTCGGTGGCTTCCGTCTCGGCGTGCGCGTGCTCGTCGCGTCCGCTTTCGGGGCCGTCGTCGCGATCCTGTTGCTGGTGCCGTGGTCCGTGGCGCTGCTCGGCGCAGGGGACGACCCGAGCGCGCTCGGTTTCTCGTTCCGTCCCCGCCTCGACCTCGTCGACGTGTTGCGCTTCCACACTGGCCCTGCCGGCGGCGGTTGGGCCGCCTGGGGCCTCGTCGCGGCGGCGGCGATGGCGCTTCTCCTCGGACGGGGACCGCGCTTCACCTGGGCGACGCGCGCTTGGATCATGGCGCTCATCGGTTGGGCGCTGGTCTGGCTACCGGCGCGGTTCGCTCCCGACGTCTCGGTCCCGGCCCCGGAGGCGGCGCTCTCCCTGGCCGCGCTGGGCGTGGCCGTGGCCGCCGGGCTGGGAGTGAGCGTCTTCGTCGAAGACGTCCGCGGGCGGGGCTTCGGCCTCCGTGAGGGGGTGGCGCTCGTCGCGGCCGCCGGGTTCGCGCTCGGGGTGCTCGGCTTCGTGGCCGACGCCGGTGACGGCCGGTGGGGCGCGCCGGACGGCGACTGGCCCGAAGCGCTGGCGTTCCTGCAGTCGGAGCGCGACAGCGGCGGCTTCCGGGTGCTGTGGGTGGGGGACCCGACCGTGCTCCCGCTGGATCCGTTCGTCGCCGGCGACGGCACCGGGTACACACTCACCCGGAACGGGCCGGGTGACGCGCGGGAGCTGTGGCGGGCACCGTCCGAGCGGGCCGACGGCCTGGTGGGCGATGCAGTCGAGCTGGCGTCCGACGGCCGCACCGACCGCCTCGGTCACCTCGTCGCGCCGATGGGTGTCCGCTACGTCGCGATGCCGATCCGGGCCGGGCCCGGAGCGTCCCCCCAGGCGCCGCCGCCCCGGCTGCCCGCCGCGCTGGCGAGCCAGCTCGACCTCGCCCGACTCGAAGCGCCGGCGGGCCTCGCCCTCTACGAGAACACCGCCTGGATCCCGACGCCGGGCTCCGTGCGTCTCGCCGACATCGACAGTGTGCCGCTCGGGTCGAAGAACCCGACCGGCGCCGCGCTGCGCGCCGACGTCGGCGGTGTCACCGCGGTCCGCGGGTCGCCCTCCGACTCCGCGCCCGCCGGTCCCGGACTGGTGCTGTGGAGCGAGGCGTTCGACGGCGACTGGAGCGCGAACGTCGGAGGGAAGACGCTCCGTCACGTGAAGCCGTTCGGATGGGCGAACGGCTTCACCGCATCCGAACGCGGGTCGGTGTCGATCAACTACGGCGGTCAGCTTCGTCGCTACGGGCTGATCGCGGTCCAGGTGCTGCTGGTGCTGACGTTCGTCGTCGTCGCGTGGCGCAGTAGCGGCACACGACGCGAGCGTCCTCCTCGGGTCCGGAGGCCGAACCCGTGACCGCCCCGCCTCCCGCGCCCGGGGCCGGCGGCACTCGCGATCGCGAGCGGCGACGTCTCCCGGTGCTGATCGTCGTCGGCGCGTGCATAGCGATCGCGGCCGTGCTGGCCGTCACCGGTACCGACGCGTCGACGACGGCGCCCACCGGCGACACGATCGCAGCGGCCGTGCCGACCGTCGCCGGGCCCGACACCGTGTCCTCGACCTGGTACTGCGCCGAGGGCACCGGCTCTCCCGGCGGCCGCGCCGACGAGACGGTCATCATCGCCAACGAGGGCAACGCCGACGCGCCGGGCCGTCGTCACGGTGATGGCGGGCGGACAGGAGGAGCCGGAGTCCCGGCGAGTCGGCGTGCCGCGAGGGGGGCAGGTGCGTGTTCCCGTGTCGAGCGTCCTCCAGACGCCCGAGCATCCCGACGACGCGGGCATGCTGGTCGGACCGGGAGTCGTCGTAGAGGTCTTCGGCGGCGGGTCGATCGTCGAGCACGAGATCGACGGGGAGAACGACCTCGCAGTCGGCCCGTGCGCGCGCGAGGCCGGGCGCGACTGGTACTTCGCCGCCGGAACGACCGAGCGCGGCGCCGAGGACAATGCCGCGCTGTTCAACCCGTTTCCCGACGACGCGATCGTGGACCTGACCTTCGCGACCGACGCCGGCTTCATCGCGCCCGCCGACCTCCAAGGGGTCGTCGTACCCCGCCGCAGCCGGGTCACGGTGCCCGTCGGCAACTTCGTGCGCCGCCAGGCGCAGGTCGCGTTGCACGCGCACGTGCGGACCGGACGCATCGTCGCCGAGCAGTCACTGAGGTTCACGGCGGAGAACGAGACGCGCCGGGGGCTGACGCTCTCGCTCGGAGCGCCCAGCCCGGGGTCGTCCTGGAGCCTGCCGGGAGTGGTGCCCGAGGACGGTGCGTCGCACGCCGTGCTCGTGGCGAACTTCGATCCCTCTGCTACCGAGGTCGAGATCACTCCTCGCTTCGACGAGGCGGGCTCGACGCGCCCGAAGCCGGTGCCGGTGGGGGGTCGGTCGGTGGCGGTCGTCGACCTCGCGTCGCTCGGGGATTCGGGCGCACCGCTGGCGTTCGACGTGCGGACGACCAGAGCGTCGCCGGTCGTGGTCGAAGAGCTCGCGTCGTGGGCGCCGCCGGCCGCCGCCACCGGGTCGGCAACGACCCTGGCGAGCCCCGTGCAGGCGCGGGGCTGGGCGTTCGCGGTGGGCCGGCTCACGCCCGAGGGTGACGCGGGGTGAGCGTGCTCAACCCCAATCGCACGAGCGCGACCGTGAGACTGCTGGCGTACGCGTCGGGCGGCGGAGACGAGCCGACGCGCGTGGGCGAGCTGCGGGTACCGGCACGAGCCCAGGCGCAGTTCGACCTCGTCGAGCTCGGCGTCGATACCGACCAGGTCGTCGTCGTGCGCGCCGACGCTCCGGTGGTCGCAGCCCGCCGCATCGTCGGGCCCACCGGGACGTCACTCGCGCTCGGCGTCGCCGAACCCGACGCGGGCTAGGTGCCGCTGCGCTCCTGATCCTGCTGCATCGCGCGTACCACGGCCTCGAAGATCTTGGCCGCGTCGGCGTCGAGGTGATCCCGTGCCCGGTACAGGACGTACGCGCCGAGGAACACGGGCGGCGACACGAGGAGGAACGCGATGCGGAGATTGAAGACGTCCGCCAGGGCGCCGACGATGATCGGCGCGGCGGCGGCGCCGAACACGATCGACACGAGGTTGAACGCACCGAACCCGGCGCCTCGCAGATGCGCCGGTACTGCATCGGCGAGCCCGGCGCGGAGGGCCGGCACCGCGATCCACACCGTGAACATCCCGACCAGCTCGAGCAGGAACGAGACGGCGAACGGCATCGGGAGATAGGAGATCGTGAACAAGGCGGTACCGATCGCGATGCAGTACGCGGGGACCACCACACGCGCGCCTCGGATGCGGTGCATGTACCGGTCGGCGATCCGTCCGCCCAGCAGCAGTCCCGGGATGCCGCCTGCGAGCACGATCAGACCGACGGCGGTCGTCGCCTGCTCCTGTGTGAGGCCCGAGAACCGGCGATGGAACTCGGGCAGCCAGGCACCGATACCGGTGATCGTGAACATGAACGCGCCCACGCCGACGAGCGCGAACTTCAGCGTCGGGATCGACAGGATCACGCGGAGGTCGTCGCGCAGACCGGTGATCATGTCGACGAGGAAACGGCGGACCCCGTGCTCGAAGAGCGGCTCGTGCTCCTCGGCCGGTCCGTCGTCCGTGATCCCGAGGTGGAGCCGGTCGCCGTGCCCCCGGCGCGGCTCACGGAGGCGGTACGCGATCGCGGCGATGACGAACC
>CAVYIP010000004.1:0-42500 GCA_963768605.1 uncultured Actinomycetes bacterium
GTGCGTGTTGGAGGCCCGCGGCCCTCCGGTCAGCCCGTGTCACTCCCCCGTGAACAGGTGCAGCAGCTGGAGCTCCACGCGCTTCGGGGTGTCCGCCAGCATCGCCGCGACCGCGTCGTTGAAGGCAGCGAACTCGGGGTCACTGTTGACGTTGTCTGCGGCGGGTCGATCGGTGAACACGCCGACGCCGCGGACGATCCCGCTCGCTTCGTCACCGAGGATCATGACGGTTTCGAGCGCGGGGTGATCAGAAAGGAAATCAGCCGCGAACGCCGAGTAGAGGGCGGCCACCTCCGTGTAGTGACCCGGCTTGGCTTGCAGAGTGAACTCGGCGACGTACATGTCGGTCCTTTCGTGCACGGTCGTGGCGTTGGATCGGCCTATCCGATTGTGCACGCCATTGCACACAGAGCGCCTCCGTGCTGGTCAGCGTGGGCGAGTGGCCCTCATGAGTATCCGCCCGTGCTCGGCAACCGACGGACGTGTGATGGCAGAGTGATGGTATGGAGCCGCCGCGGAGCGAGCGGTGAGAGTCCGGCTATGGCGGCTTCACCTGTGGCTCGCGTTGGTGCTCCTCCTCGTGGCTGCTGCCGGCGTCACGGCGTATGTCATGTCCGGACGGAACAGCTCGTCAACCGCGGCTACGCAGCGAGACCGCCCGATATCGGATTCCGTACTGGATCGGCTCCAGGCCGAGTGCAACCGCGCCGGGGGCCACGATGTGAACATCTCGGGACCGTTTCTCAACGGGTCCGCATCCGGGGTCTCCGCGTGCGCGTTCGACAATTCGGACGGTTCGTTCTCGAGACCCTCGAGACCAGGGATCGTGTACGAGGAGCCACCGTGTGACGGCCCCGCGACCTTCTCGGTTCTTGTTGACGCGAACCTTCTGGATTGGACCGAACCACTGCCGGTCCGTCACCCGCCGCGCCCCGGACGCCTAGCACGCTGCGCGTAGGTTTCCTGCCTTTGCGCGCGTTGACGACGAGATCTTCGGTCTCGGGCTTGCTGAGTCGCCGGTGTTTGGTGGCTCCACGGTTGTGGCAAGTTATGGCAGCGCGTCCGGCGCGGGTGCCTCGCCCGGCGACGGGGTTTTCGTTCCGGTTTCTCCTGTCTGCCCGCTGACCCGACCGAACCGGATGACGGTCAGCCCTGGCACCCGCGCCGGACGTCGAGCTTGCCGAACGGAGCATCGGGCGACGCCGCGGGAGCTTCGTCAACATCGTCCGCGCCTACCGAATGGTCAACGGTGGTCGGCGAGTGGACCGTTCAGAGCGCGCCTGTTCTTTGACGTGCGGTGATGGTGGTCGGGCTGGCGGGACTCGAACCCGCGCCCTTCGGTCCCCCAGCCCCGGCCGACGGATGTTGCGCGCGTTCCGGCAGTGCCGTGCAGTCCGTTGACCTGCCCGTTTCCGGTTGGCGGTGGATGGGACCACACGCCGAACGTGGCAGGCCACTGGACGCGCAGCGGGCGATCTGCCAGGGCTGCGAGGTCCGGGTGGAGTGCCTCGACTACGCGCTTGCCGGCGGCGCGGTCACTGACGGCAGCTGGGCGACGTCGTCCGCTCGGCAGCGGCGTGTTGCGCGGCGGCGTGGGTGGGACGCCCGCGGAGCTCGACGGGTGAGCGCGCCGTCAGTCTGGCTCGCAGTTCACATCCACGGAAGGTCGACGAAGGCGCCAATGACGAGCACGGCGACGGCGGCGACGGCGATCACGATCGTCACGATCTTCTCCCGCTCTTCGGCCCACTCTTCGAGACGATCAAGGTAGAGGTCTAAGCGTTCCGGCCACGACAGCCGCGCCCGGGCCACCCGAGCTTCCCGCCGCCGCTCTTCTTTCGCTTTCCTCTTACGCCGCGCTGTCTTTTTTGCGGCGTTCCCCCGCTCCCACGCCTCAGCGTCGCGGCGTGGTTTCAGCTGCGCCTCTGGTGTCTTCTGCCCGCTCGGGTAAGTCATGGCCTGCTGCTCCCCGCTGCCGGGCGGCCACTCGGCGCGCGGTAAGCGAACGCTCAGCGAGTCCGCCGCGTTACTTCGACTGACGTCACCCGCTGCACCACATCTGCACCACATCGGACGGGCCTTTACTCGGTCTTTAGTGGTGGTTGCGAGGATCCTTACCGTCGAGGGCATCGCCCCCAGCAGTGGGCCCTCGAAGGGCAGGGGTGTGGGAAGGCGGGAGGCCGTCTGGACCGGAGGCCTCCCGCCTCCTCGCGTCCGGGCTCCCCGTTCACAAGACGACGCCCCCTTGGGCTCCGCCCGTCCCAAGGGGGCGTGTCGTTTGGCCCAGCAACGCTGCTGGACCGGATCCCCCGCCGCCGGGTCCACCCACCGGCGCCCGATAGGAGAACGCTCAGCGAGTCAGCCGCGTTACTTCCACGGGCGCCGCAACCCCCGACGGGTTCGGGGGGAATCTAAGCGGGAGTCTCTACCGGAACAGGCGGCGTACTCCCCGCCCCGAGTGCGCACCAGAACGGGCAGTCTGTACCCACCGAGGGACCGTAGGGGTGACGGTGGGTCTTCTCAATCACCTCACGTTGTTCGTGCGAGACCGCGTGCGGGCGGCCGATTGGTACGTAGGGGTGATTGGCCTCGAGGTCGAGTTCGAGCTACCCGAGAGCGGCACGACCGCTGTACGCGACCCGGGTGATTTCACGATCTTTCTGACCGAGCGATCTGACCTAGTCGGCGAACCTCGTTGCGTTCTTTACTCCAGGTCGACGACGTCGACGCCGAATACGAGCGGCTCAAAGGTCAGCCCGTCATCGTTGCTCACCCGCCACGGGTCGAGCCCCTGGGGTTACGGACCCGAATTTGTGGACCCTGACGGCCACACGATCCGCCTCTGGGATCAACGGAGCGTCTCCTGACCGCGCCATATCTGCCGATCTGCGCTAGTGACGTCAACGAACGCGAGGGTGAGCGACGGTCAATGCATCCCGGTTCAGGGCCGGCGCGCCGCTCGGAAGCATCGCGATGGAGCGACGCCGGATCTCGACGAGTTCGGAGATCGGTAGTTCGCACACCGCCATGCCCCAAATGCGAACAAGTGCTCGCTGTCCAGGGCTTAGGGTGTCTGAGCGCCGCTGCGATCGAAGTTCGGCACCATTTCGACACCACCAGACCGCCCGAGCCGACGTCAGCGGGAGCTATTAGGTGCACGACCTGCAGCTTTCGGGGTCGGGCTGGCGGGACTCGAACCCGCGACCTTCGGTCCCCCAGACCGACGCGCTAACCAAGCTGCGCCACAGCCCGTAAGCGGGCGAGTCTACGCCCGGGCAGAAATCAGAGCTGCTGGATGACCCACTCGATCCCCTGCCACGCGCGGAAGCTGAGGTACACCGCGAGCGCGATGGCGAGCAACCAGAGGTGCCACGGCAGGGATGCGCGCCGCGGTCCGGACGCTTCTTCCGGCGGAGCGGCGGCGTGCGCGTGGCCCGTCTCGACCGTCCGCCCGCAGGTAGGGCAGGTCCCGTCCGCTCGCACCGACGGCGGCGACAGGAACCGGTCGCAGGTTGCGCACCAGGGCACGACCACAGTGTCGCGCCCCGCGGTCACACCGGCGGAACGCCGTGGTTGCGCTGGAAGTCCTCGCGGCGGCGGGTGCGAGCCAGGGCGAGCCGGGTGACGAGCTCGTCCCGGAGGTCGTCGGGCTCGACGACGGCGTCGACGACCAGCTCGGCGGCGAGGTGCACGAGATCGACGTCGGCTTCGTACTCCGCCCGCCGCTCCGCGATGTACGCGGCACGCTCGTCGGCGTCCTCGATGGCCTGGATCTTGTTGTAGAAGACCGCGTTCACGGCCGGCTCCGGTCCCATCACCGCGATCTGCGCCGTCGGGAGCGCGAGGCACGCATCGGGATCGAAGGCCGGCCCGCACATCGCGTAGAGCCCGGCGCCGTACGCCTTGCGCACGATCACCGAGACCTTGGGCACCGTCGCCTCGGTCACGGCCGTGATCATCTTGGCGCCGTGGCGGATGATGCCGTCCCGTTCGACCGCGGTCCCGATCATGAACCCGGGCACGTCGGCGAGGAAGACGAGCGGCACGTTGAAGGCGTCGCACAACCAGATGAACCGGGCCGCCTTGTCGGCCGAGTCGACGAACAGCACACCGCCGAGGTGCATCGGGTTGTTGGCCACGATCCCCACGGTCTCGCCGCCCAGGCGTCCGAACCCGATCATCAGCTCCTTGGCGTAGAGCGGCTTGAGCTCGAAGAAGCTGCCGTCGTCGACGAGCGCGTCGACGACCCGGTGCATGTCGTAGGCGCGACGCTCCTCGGCCGGGACGGTGTCCCCGATGCCCGGCGCACCGGTCCGCGGGGCGACGGCGTCGACCGCAGGCGGCGCCTCTCGCCAGTTCGTGGGGAGGTACGACAGCCACTGCTTCGCGGCGTCGAGCGCGCCGGCGTCATCGGCGACGAGATTGTCGCCGACACCACTGGTCGTCGCGTGCATGCGGGCGCCACCCATCTCTTCGAGGGTCGCGTGCTCGCCGATGACCTCTTCGGCCATGCGCGGCGAGCCGAGGTACATCGACGCGTTGCCCTCGACCATGAACACGACGTCACAGAACGCCGGGATGTACGCGCCGCCGGCCGCCGACGGGCCGAACAGGCAGCACACCTGCGGCACGCGACCCGAGAGGCGCACCTCGTTGGCGAAGATGCGTCCCGCGCCCCGCCGTCCCGGGAACAGCTCGACCTGATCGGTGATGCGCGCCCCGGCCGAGTCGACGAGGTACACGACCGGAACCTCGTGACGGAGCGCGCTCTCGGTCAGGCGCACGATCTTCTCGACCGTACGCGCACCCCACGACCCGGCCTTGACCGTGGGATCGTTCGCCATGACGCAGACCGGACGACCGTCGATTCGTCCCATCCCCGTCACGACGCCGTCGGCGGGCAGCGCATCGGCGAGCGCGTTCGCAAGGAGCCCGTCCTCGACGAAGGAACCGGGGTCCAGGAGGTACGCCAGGCGATCGCGCACGAACATCTTGTTCTGGCGCGCGAGCTTGTCGCGCTCCTTCTCGAGGTTGCCTTGCAGCGCGCGCTCGACGTGCTTGTGAACCCGGTCGTCACCCATGAGAGACGCCAGGCTACCGACCGCGCAGTCGAACTCGGAGCTTGACCGGGGTCGGCCCGAGCTCGAACGCTTCGCGGATGCGGTGCTCGAGGTAGCGCAGATACGTCTGCGGCAGCTTGTGCGTCGCGAACAACGTGAACGTCGGCGGGTCGGCCGCACCTTGCGTGGCGTAGAGCACGCGCGGTCGCCGCTTGCGCACCACCGGCGGCGGCTGTCGCTGTTGCGCATCGGTGATGACCCGGTTCAGCGCCGCGGTCGGGACGCGGCGGTGATACGCCGCCTCCGCCTCCCGGAGTGCGGGCAGGACGTGGCGAAGATTGCGGCCGGTGAGGGCGGAGACCTTGACGAGGGGCGCGTAGGCGAGGAACTCGAGCCGGTCCGCCGCCTGCGCCAGCACGTCTTGGCGCTGGTCGGCGTCCGTGAGGTCCCACTTGTTGAGGACCACGATCGCAGCCGTTCCGGCGGCGTCGACACGCTCGGCGAGCCGCTGGTCCTGGTGGGTGACGCCGGCGGTGGCGTCGATGACGAGGAGGGCGGCGTCGGCGCGGTCGACCGACTCGAGCGCGCGTACGAGGCTGTAGTACTCCGTTGGCTCGTCGATTCGGCTGCGGCGCCGCATGCCGGCGGTGTCGACGAAGCGGAGCGGACCTCCCTCCGTCTCGATCACGGTGTCGATGGAGTCGCGTGTCGTGCCCGGCTCGTCGTGCACGACGGCGCGCTCGTCGCCGACGAGACGGTTGAACAACGTGGACTTGCCGACGTTGGGACGGCCGACGATCGCGATCGAGAACGGTCCCGCCTCGGGCTCGGCATCGGCCTCGGCGTCGGGCAGGGTCGGGGGCGGCGAAGCCGGCGGCAGAGGAGGCAACGCCGCCACCACCGCGTCGAGCAGGTCGCCGCTCCCCCGCCCGTGCAATGCCGACACGGCGTGGGGATCGCCCAGGCCGAGCTGCGTGAACGCCCACGCGTCAGCTTTCGCGTGAGCCGTCGTCGACCTTGTTGACGACGACGACCGCCGGCGGGGCGGCGCCGCGCAGGAGCGAAGCGACGCGCGGCGTCCTCCTCCGTGATGCCGACGGTGACGTCGACGACGAGGATGATCACGTCGGCCTGGGCGACGGCCCGCTCCGCCTGCCGGCTCACCTCCTGATCGAGGTCGCCGCCGCCGGCGATCCAGCCGCCGGTGTCGACCACGCGGAATGCACGGCCCGCCCACTCGGCGACGAGCTCCTTGCGGTCCCGGGTGACGCCCGGCTGCGCCTCGACGATCGCCTGCCGGCCTCCGGCGAACCGGTTCACGAGCGTCGACTTGCCCACGTTCGGCCGGCCGACGATCGCGACCACCGGGAGCGCTGCGTTCATCGCAGGGCAGCGACGAGTGACGCGCCGTCGGTGGGGACGACCTCGACCGGACGGGGAAGCTCCTCGACGGCCATCCCGTCGAGGAAACGGTCGCGTGACAGCACGACGTCGGGCACGAGGTAGCGATCGCCCGGCGGCTGCGACGCGAGGGCATCGCACATGTCGCGCCCCGTCAGCAGACCGGTGACCGCGATGTTGCCGCCGAAGAACGCGTTGCGAACCGGCACGAGCCGCACCGCCGACTCGGTCGCGGTGCGGAGCAACGGCAACAGCGGTGCGAGCACCTGCTCGCCGTACTGACCGGTGACGATCGCGACTCGCTCGCCCGGCGCATCAGTGGAGCGCGCCGGGCGCGATGCACCGTCGACCCGCGGCGCCCGGTACCCGTCGGCGGGCGCCCCGTCGACCCAGGCGAAGAACCCGGCGCGAGGGCCGTGGCCTGCCGCCGGCGCGCCGGCCAGTGCGGCACGCACGTCGGCTTCGAAGGCGCGCGCCATGCCGATGCCGTTCTCGTGCTGGGGGAAGCCCTCGTAGTCGACGGAGTCGGGGAACGGTCGCCCGGCCAAGACGTAGTACTCGTCGGCCGCGAACGCGAGTCGCCGTCCGAGCGCGTCGGAGAACCGGGATTGCCACCGACCGACGACATCGAGCACGGCACCGGCGGCGGCGGCGGTGTGCTCGTGCATGTCGGGCTCGGTCGTGTAGGCGCTCACGCCCAGGGGCACGACTCCGACGGTCGCCAGGCGGGGGAACCGGTCGAGGATGCCGAGGAGCGTGTCGTCGAGCACGGCGCCGTCGTTGATGCCCGGGCACACGACGATCTGGCCGTGCACCTCGATACCGGCGTCGAGCAGCGCGCCGAGCCACCGGAGGCTGGTTGCCCCGCGGCGATTGCGAAGGAGGCGCGTCCGCATGTCGGGGTCGGTCGCGTGAATGCTCACGTACAGCGGCCCGAGGTTCTCGGTGACGACCCGCTCGAGGTCGGCTTCCGTGAAGCGCGTGAGGGTGGTGAAGTTCCCGTAGAGGAACGACAGCCGGTAGTCGTCGTCCTTCAGGTAGAGGCTCCGCCGCATGCCCTTCGGCAGCTGGTGGATGAAGCAGAACGGGCAGTGGTTGTCGCACGTCTGCACCCGGTCGAAGACCGGGGTGTCGAGCTCGAGGCCGAGCGGCGCGCCCGCCGGCTTCTCGACCACAGCGAGCTGCTCGAGGCCGCCACGGCGCATCTCGAGCTCGACGACGGGCTCGTCGGCCTGGAGCTGATATCGGATGACGTCGCGCACCGCTTCGCCGTTGAGGGCGAGGACCTCGTCGCCGGGCTGGATCCCGGTCGACTCTGCCGGCGAGCCGGGCGCCACCGCCACGACACGCGCGGGGGGCATGCCGCAATCCTACGGGACGCCCTGGTGAAGACGCCGTGTCGGGACCGAACGGGTCGGGCGGTACCGTTGGATCGTGTCCGTGGAACGTGTGCTGCTCGCCCAACCGCGTGGGTATTGCGCGGGGGTCGAGATGGCGATCAAGGCCCTGGCGTGGATGGTCCGCGTGTTCGAGCCGCCCGTGTACTGCTACCACGAGATCGTCCACAACCGGCTCGTCGTCGACCGGTTCCGGGACCTCGGGGTCGTGTTCGTCGACGACGTCGACGAGGTACCCGACGACGCGCCGCTCATGCTCTCGGCCCACGGGTCTGCCCCGGACGTCGTCGGAAACGCCCGCAGCCGAAACCGCTTCGTGGTGAACGCGGTGTGCCCGCTCGTCACCAAGGTCCACCACGAGGCCAAGGTGCGGGCCGACAAGGGTTTCACCGTCCTCTACGTCGGCCACGCCGGCCACGACGAGGCGATCGGCACGCTGGCAGTCGCGCCCGACGCGATGCAGCTGGTCGAGCACGAAGAGGACCTCGATGACGTGCTCCCCGACGTGCAGGATCCCTCGAAGGTCGCGCTGCTGGCGCAGACGACCCTCTCGCTGCACGACTGGGAGGGCATCATGGACCGCACGCGCGACCAGTTCCCCGAGCTGTGGACGGCGACGCGCAACGACCTCTGCTTCGCGACGACCAACCGGCAGGCCGCGTTGACGGCCATCGCCACCCGCGCCGACGCGGTCGTAGTCATCGGCAGCGCCAACTCGTCGAACACCATTGCCCTCACGAAGGTGGCGCGCAGTGCCGGATGTCCCGTCGTCGTGCGCGTCGACGGGCCCGACGAGCTGGAAATCGACGAGCTGGCCGGCGTCAGCGTCGTCGGCGTGACCGCCGGCGCCAGCGCCCCCGAGGACCTCGTGCAGGCGGTGATCGCCAAGCTCGACCCGAGAGACGGGGTGGAACCCGTCTACGTGACCGACGAAGACGAGTACTTCCCTCCCCCACGGGAGCTGCGTGAGCTCGTGCCCGCCCTCGACGGGCTCGCCGCCCTCATGGTCGGCGGCGACCCGGTGGAGGCACGGCGCCGCGGCGGCCCGTTCAGCGACGACCGGGGGATGGACGCGTCACTCGTGCTCGCCGAGCTCGCCCGCTGAGGCGGTTGCGGGCGGGTCGTACGGCACGCCGGCGAGCGCGAGCGCCTCGTCGAAGCAGGACTGGAGCTCCACCCGGACCTTCTCCGTCGTGTCCGTGACCTCCTGACGGCGGACGCGCCCGGCGCTGCGGTCGGGCGGCTGGATCGGATCGCCGACGACGATCGCGACGCGGTGCGGGCGGGGCAGCGTCTTGCCCGACGCGAGGATCTGCTCGCTGCCTCCGATCCCGACGGGCACGATCGGGACGCCGAGGCGGGTCGCGAGGTAGGCGCCGCCGTCGAAGAGGCCGACGATGTCGCGACCGTGCCGCCGCGTCCCCTCCGGGAAGATCGCAACCGGCTCGCCACCTTCGAGCGCTTCCTGGGCCGCGCGCAACGCGGCTCGGTCGGCGCTCCCCCGCTCGACCGAGAACCCGCCGAGCGCGGTGAACAACCAGGCGAGGAACGGCTTCTCGAAGAGCTCCTGCTTGGCCATGAACCGGATGCGGCGGCGTGTGATGTACCCGGTGAAGAAGATGTCCATGAGGGACCGGTGCGACGGCGCCACCACGAACGCACCCGTGCGCGGCACCTTCTCCCGCCCGCGTACGCGTACCAAGAAGATCGCCTTGAACGGAGTGAGGATGAGCGCCCGGACGACCCGGTACAAGATCCGCTGGCCGAGGTCGCCTCGACGCGCGGCCGTCACGGCTCGGCTCCGACCGCGGCCTCGTATCGCTCGACGATCTCCTTGACGATGTCGTCGACGTCGCGACCGGTGGTGTCGATCACGACCGCGTCCGGTGCGGGATTCAGGGGCGTGGTCCTGTTGTCGAGCGTGTCCCGCCGGTCCACCGCGTCGCGCACGGACTCCAGGTCGGCGGGGCGGGCGGCGGCCTCCTCGTCGCGGTGGCGCCGGCGCGCCCGCTCGTCCTCCCCGGCGGTCAGGAAGACCTTGAGCGGCGCGTCGGTGAACACGACGGTCCCGATGTCGCGGCCTTCCACGACGCCCCCGCCGCGTCGCTCGGCCCATTCCCGCTGCCGGGCGCGCAGCAGCGCGCGGACCGCCGGATGCGAGGACACCTGCGACACGCCCGCCGACACCGCCGGGCCGCGAATCTCGCCGCTGACGTCGCGACCGTCGAGGCGGACGCTTCCGGGCGGATCACCCAGCTCGAGGTCGGCCTGCTCGGCTGCGCGCGCGATGGCTTCGCCGTCGCCGAGGTCGAGGCCGCGTTCGATGGCGAGGAGCGTCACGGCCCGGTACATCGCGCCCGTATCGAGCACGTCGAGGTCGAGCACCGAGGCGACGCCGCGGGCGACCGTCGACTTGCCCGATCCCGCGGGCCCGTCGATGGCCACGACCCGGATCACGAGCCGCTCCCGCCCGCCACGGTGCTCGAGGTCGTCGGCGAAGCGTGGGTAGGACACCGCGACCGAGTGCCAGCCGCGCACGGTCGACTCGCCCGGCATCGCGTTGGCGGCGACTGCGGCTGCCAACGCGATCCGGTGGTCGCCGTGGCTCTTGAACATCGCCGGCCGCGGTTTCCCGCCCCGGATCGTCAACGCATCCGGCTTCGTCTCGACGCCGACGCCCATTTGCGCCAGCTCCTGCTGGATCGTGTTGATGCGGTCGCTCTCCTTCACGCGCAGCTCGGCGATGCCCCGGATCTCGGTGAGCCCGTCCGCGAACGCGGCCGCGACCGCGAGCACGGGGATCTCGTCGATCATCCCCTCGTCGGGCACGATCGTGGTGGCGACGAGCGGCGACGCCTCGACCTCCAGACGGCCGACCGGCTCGCCCAGTCGCTCCCCCGTCGGTTCGGCCACGACCCGCGCGCCCATGCGCCGGAGCACCTCGACGAAGCCCAAACGGCGCGGGTTGAGGCACACGTCCTCGATCACGATCGACGAGCCCGGTGTGATGCACGCAGCCACGGCGAACAGCGCGGCCGATGACGGGTCGCCCGGCACGTCGAGCTCGAACGGCGTCGGCGCGCCCGTCTCGATCCGAGTCGTGCGCTCGTCGACGCGTGTGACGGGCGCTCGCAGCGCTTCGAGCATGCGCTCGGTGTGGTCGCGGCTGGGCTCGGGCTCGACGACCTCGGTCGAGCCCTCGGCTTGGAGGCCGGCGAGGATCGACGCCGTCTTGACCTGCGCGCTCACGACGTCGAGCTCGATCCGGCGACCGGTGAGACCGCCGCCCCGGATCACGAGAGGCGCGAGCTCGCCGTCCGCACGCCCGTCGACATGCGCCCCCAAGGCGCGCAAGGGGCGGGCGACGCGTCCCATCGGGCGTCCCTGGAGCGAGCTGTCGCCGCTGAGCACGGTCAGGAACGGGCGGCCTGCAAGAAGGCCGGCGAGCATGCGCATCGTCGTGCCCGAGTTGCCGCAGTCGATCACGGCGTCCGGCTCGCGGAGCCCGGCGGCGCCCGTTCCGAGCACCATCGCCGTCGACGGATCGGAGTCCTTGACGCGCACGCCGAGTTGCTCGACGGCGGCGCGCGTTCGCTGCACGTCGTCGCCGTCCGCAAGGCCCCGAATGGTGCTGCGCCCCGATGCCAGCGCCGCCGACAGCAATGCACGGTGCGAGATGCCCTTGTCCCCCGGCACGCGTACCGTCCCGCGCAGTGGCCGTGGGCCCGCGATCGTGATCTCGGCTCCGATCATCGCGCCGCGCCTCTCGATCTCAACGTGGTCCTCGACCGCGGCGCCGCACGCGACTACTCCGGCAGGTCGTCACGGAGCGTACGGGCGCCCTCGAGGTACACGTGATGCAGCTCGTCGCCGGCTCGCTCCGTGTAGCAGTGGACGAGGATCCGGATGCACATGGGCTTCCCGCCGTCGATCGCGAGCTCGCGGGCACACAGCAACGGGATGTCACCGAGCCCGACGCCGCGAGCGGCGGCGGCCGGGAACTCCGCCGTCAGATCGTCGGTGGCGGTGAAGATGACGCTGACGAGGTCGTCGTGCTCGAGCTCGTTGCGGGCGAGGATCTCCTTCACCAGGCGCTGGGTCTTCTCCTCGATCTCCTGCTTGGTGTTCTCGTTGCACGTGATCGCGCCGCGCAGCGCCCGAAGCCTCAATATGGTTCCTTTGGTCGCCGTCGCAAGCTCCGGCTCCTGCGAAGACGGTCGGCAAAGCCGCCGTCCTTCGCGTACTGAGATTAGTCGGGGTTCGAATCGTCGCTCGGGGCCGTTGCGGGCTCGGTCGCGGCGGCGTAGAGGGCCCGGACCTCACGCGGGCGCAACGCACGCCACGCCCCGGGCGCAAGACGCCGGTCGGTGATCGGCCCGACGCGTGTCCGGACGAGCCGACGGACGGGATGGCCGACGGATTCACACATGCGCCGCACGATGCGGTTGCGGCCCTCGTGGAGGACGATCTCGAGCGCGGCGTTGTCGCCCTGCTGTTGCACGAGGCGAACGCGCGCCGGCGCGGTCGGTCCGTCGTCGAGGGTGACGCCCTCGCGGAGGAGGCGGACCGTGGCACGAGTGGGCACGCCCGCGACCTCGGCGAGGTACGTCTTCTCGATGCCGTGGCGCGGATGCGTGACGAGTTGCGCGAGCTCGCCGTCGTTGGTGAGGACGAGGAGCCCTTCGGTGTCGTAGTCGAGGCGACCGACCGGGAACACGCGCGGCTCGGTCGGAACGAGGTCGACGGCAGTCGTTCGACCCTCGGGATCCCGGGCCGTCGTCACGACCCGGCGCGGCTTGTTCAGCAGGTAGTACACGACGTCGTCACGCACCGGGACCGGCACGCCGTCCACCTCGACGTGCGCGCGTTCCGGATCGATGCGTTGCCCGAGCCTCGCCACCGCGCCGTCGACCGTCACCCGTCCGCCGGCGATCAGTTCCTCGGCGGCGCGCCGGGACCCGAATCCCGCCCGGGCGAGAACCTTCTGGAGTCGTTCGCCCTCGGCGCTGCTGCCGGGTTGCCCGGACGGCGTCCGGGTCGTCATCTACGGGTTGGGCGCGGGGTCGTCGGACACGCGCAAACCGCGCTCGAGCGCGTCGACGACGTCGGGAGCGGGCACGAAGTCGCCGAGCGGCGGCAGGTCGGCGAGCGAGTCGAGGCCGAGTCGTTCGAGGAACTCGCGCGTCGTCCCGTACATCACAGCCTGCCCCGGTCCGGGGTCGCGGCCGACCTCTTCGATGTAACCGCGCCGCAGGAGGGTGCTGAGGACCGACTCGACGTCGACGCCGCGAATGGCGGAGATCTGCGCGCGCGAGATCGGCTGCTTGTAGGCGACGATCGCCAGCGTCTCGAAGGCAGGCGCAGACAACCGCGAGTGCTGTCCTTCGAGCACGAAACGCTCGACGTACGGCGACAGGTCCGGGTGGGTCTGGTACCGGTAGCCACCCGCCACCTTCACCAGCACGAAGCCACGGCCGGCATCGTCGTATTCGGCCGCGAGCTCGCGGCACAGCTCTTCGATGCTCGCCACCGGCAGCTCGACGAGCTGGGCGAGGAAGCTCGGCTCGACGGGGTCGGTTGCCGCCATGACGACGGCCTCGACGACCCGGCGCGCCTCGTGCGCACGCAGACCTTGGGTGGCTTCGTCCAGCGGGTCGTCGTACACGGCTACTCGGGCTCCGAGGCCACCGTCTCGCGCGCGTCCTCGGGCGCACCGTCGGGCTCGTCCCACTCGGCCAGGCTGGCCGCGTCGAGGGCGGTCTCGCCCTCCCGCAAACGGCGCACACGCAGATCGCCGAACGTGTCGAACTGCTCGAGGTCGACGACGCCCTGCTTGTACAGCTCGAGGATGGCGAGGAAGCGCACGATCGCCTCGAGCTGCGTCGGCGCGTCGGCGACGAGCTGGCGGAAGCTGAGCGGGTCGCGTTCGGGCAGGACGGCGAGGACGACCTCGACCGCGTCGCGCACGCTGGCCCGGATCGGGCGCGATGTGGTCGACCTGGATCTCTTGCGCCGGCTTCGGCGCCAAGCCGCGGAGGGCCGCCGCCAGCAGCGTGGACGGCGCCACCCGGTCGAGCGCATCGGGCTTCAGCGACGCGAACGGCTCTTCGGCGCCGGCGCGTCGCGCCAGGCTGCGATCGGCGCGCCGCACGAGCGTCTCCATCGCGCGGGCCGCGTCCTTGAACGTCTTGCACTCGAGGAGGCGGGCGAGCAGCAGGTCGCGTTCCTCGAAGCGCAAGAGCTCTTCGTCGAGCTCGACCTCCTCCAGCGACGGGAGGAGCCGGCGCGCCTTCAGGTCGACGAGCGTCGCCGCGATGAGGAGGAACTCGGTCGTGACGTCGAGGTCGAAGCTCTCCATGCGCTCGAGCTCGGCGAGATACTCGTCGACGATCCGCGACAGCGAGATCTCCCACAGGTCGACCTCCTGCTTGAGGATCAGGTGCAGGAGCAGGTCGAACGGGCCCTCGAAGACGGACGTCGACACCTCGTACGACATTGCGTTTCAGAGTACCGGAGCCCTTCGCCGATACCGGGCAATCCCGCACGGTTGTCGGCGAAGCCGCAGGTAGCCTCAGCCGATGCCACGCGTGTTCTCCGGGATCCAGCCCACGGGAGAGATGCACCTCGGCAACTACCTCGGCGCGGTGCGGCGCTGGGCGGCCGATCAAGACCGCCAGGACGCGATCTACTGCGTCGTCGACCTCCACGCGATGACGGTGCCGTACTCCCCCGCCGAGCTCAGCGCGCGGACGCGACAGACCGCGGTCCTGCTGATGGCGGCAGGGCTCGACCCGGCCCGGTGCGTCTTGTTCGTGCAGAGCCACGTGGCCGCGCACGCCGAGCTGACCTGGCTCCTCAACTGCGTGGCGACGTTCGGCGAGCTGCGCCGGATGACCCAGTTCAAGGACAAGAGCGAAGGCCAGGAGTCCGTCACGGCCGGTCTGTTCGACTACCCGGTGCTGATGGTGGCCGACATCCTCCTGTACGACACCGACGAGGTGCCGATCGGCGACGACCAGCGCCAACACCTCGAGCTCGCCCGTGACGTGGCGATCCGGTTCAACACCCGCTTCGGCGACACGTTCGTGGTCCCCAAGGCGACGTTTCCGCCCGTCGGCGCCCGCATCATGGACCTCCAGAACCCGACCGCCAAGATGTCGAAGTCGGTCGACTCGCCCCAGGGCACGGTGCCGCTGCTCGACCCGCCCGAAGCCGTCGTCAAGAAGATCAAGTCGGCGGTCACCGACTCGGGCACGGACGTGCGCTACGACCCGGCGAACAAGCCCGGGGTCTCGAACCTGCTCGAGATCCACGCCGCCGTCACCGGGCGTGCCGTTCCGGACGTCGAGCGCGAGTTCGCCGGGTCGGGGTACGGCGCGTTCAAAGCCGCCGTCGCCGACGCCGTCGTGGAGGCGCTGCGTCCGCTCCAGGAGTCGTACACGAAGCTCGAAGCGGATCCGGCCGAGGTCGACCGGCAGCTGGCCCTGGGAGCCGACAAGGCCCGCGCCATCGCCGACCCGGTGCTCGCTCGAGCCCGCAACGCCGCCGGACTGCTCCCACCGCTCGGGTAACTGCGCCGGTCGTCGCCGAGGCGGCGGTGGGCTCTCACGCGTTGTCGGCGGCCTCCAGGGCTTCGGCGACCGGGATCGGCACGCCGCTGGCCGGCCACCGGTCGCGCTGATGATGCGCCCGCGCCCAGCGCGCCGCCTCGTCGCGCCCTCCGGCGGCCCGGATCCGGTCGGCCCCCCGCTCGTCGTGGTGGAGGTACCAGGCCACCCGTCGCCGGAAGCCGGAGGTCTGCGCCCACCGATCGACGCGCGCCGGCCCCGCGGCTGCACCCATGACGGTGGCGACGCTGCGCCCGAACACGCCCAGACCGGCGTCGAGCTTGCCGGTGTCGTGCAGGAGCGCCGCCGCGAGCCACCGCGGCTGACCGGCGAACTCGGTGCCGGCGAGGCGCTCCTCGACCAGCTTCGCGACGCGGATCGTGTACCGCTGGTCGTGGTTCGGCAGTGACCGCCACAACCGGAGCTCGCCGGGCTCGAGGATGCTCGCGACCCACTGCGACGTCCCGCTCGCGCGGCGGGCCCGGCCACAGTGCGCGTACGAAACGACGTGCAAGGTGCAGGGGGCTGACCCGGCTCATCGGACGATGAAGTCGAACAGCCCGTCGATGAACGGCGAGAACAGGCGACCGAACAGGTTCGTCGACAAACCGACGAGCAAGAGCACGACGATCCCGTACGGACGGAACCGGTACCAGGCCGGTAGCCATTCGCGCGGCAGTACCCGTTCGATGAGTGACGAGCCGTCGAGCGGCGGGATCGGCAACAGGTTGAACAGACCGAGGATGAGGTTGGCGAGCGCGAAGAACAGCAGCACCTGGATCACGAGCGGCAAGTCCGCGATCCGGAACGCGTCGCCGGTGTAGGCGCCGAAGGCGGCGCGCGCCGCAACCGCCGCCACCACCATCAACGCGAAATTCGACAGGGGGCCGGCGAGCCCGACGAAGAGCATCTGGCGGCGCGGGCTCCGCAGCTTCGTCGGGTCCACCGGGACCGGCTTCGCCCAACCGAACGCACCGAACCCGCTGATCGTCAGCAGCGCGGGCAGGATGATCGAGCCGAACGGGTCGATGTGCGGGATCGGGTTCAGCGTGAGGCGGCCGGCGCGTTTGGCGGTGTCGTCACCGAAGAACAACGCGACGACGCCGTGGCTGATCTCGTGCAGGATGATCGCCACGAACAGGCAGGCGAAGAAGACGAGGCGCTCTTCGACCTCGGCGCTCAAGTCGCGCGGATCGAGCTCAGCGGCGGCTGGACGCGCAGTTGATGCACAGCCGGGCTGCGGGCATGGCCTCGAGCCGCGCCTCGGCGATCTGATTGCCGCACGACTCGCAGCGGCCGTACGTCCCGGCGTCGAACTTGCGCCAGCGCGTCCTCGATCTCCCGCAGGGTCTCGAGGAGGGTGCCGCCCAGCGCCTCGACCTCACCACGCTCCGCGGTGACCTGTCCCGTGTCGGCAAAGCCGTCGTCGAAGTCGAGCTTGCCGCCCGGACCGACGCCCATCTGGCGCAGCTGGTCGTGCAAGCGGTCCCGCTCCTCCTGCAGGCGGTCGCGCAACGTCGCATGGAGCGTCTCGGGCATGGGACAGAAGCCTACTGCTAGGCCCGGGAGGCGCTCCCGGGGAATCGGGCCCGGGGGTGGGCCGCCTCGTAGACGGCCCGCAGCCGCTCGGGCGACACCTTTGTGTACACCTGGGTGGTGGAGAGGCTGGCGTGGCCGAGGAGCTCCTGCACCACCCGGATGTCGGCGCCCCGCTCCAGCATGTGGGTCGCGCACGAGTGGCGCAGCACGTGCGGCGACAGACGGCCGCCCAGGCCGGCGCGCTCCCCCGCCGTGCGGACGATCTTCCAGCAGCTCTGCCGGCTCAACCGGCCACCGCGCGCGTTCAGGATCACGGCCTCGCCGCCGCCGCGGGGCGAGCGGTCGGGACGGGCGAGCTGAGGGCGGCCGGCGGCGAGGTAGGTGGTCAGCGCCTCGCGGGCCGAGCGTCCGACGGGGACGATGCGTTCCTTGCTGCCCTTGCCGAGGACGCGCACCAGGCCGTCGTCGAGGTCGAGGTCGCGCCGGTCGAGGCCGACGAGCTCGCTGATGCGTACGCCGGTGGCGTACAGGGTCTCGACGATGGCGCGATCACGCAGCGCCCGAGCCGTGTCGCCGACGACGGCGGCGAGCAGCGCCTCGACCTCGTCCTCGGTCAGCGCCTTGGGGATGCCCAGCGGCACGCGCGGCGCGCCGACCTCCTCGCTCGGGTCGACGGCGAGGAACCCCTCCTCGAGGCAGAAGCGATGGAAGGACCGGACCGCGACCAGCGCCCGCGCGATCGAGGAGGGCGCGTACCGCGGGCGCCCGTCGTCGTCGACCGCCGACTTCAGGTCCTCGACGTAGGCGAGGACCGTCGCCTCCTGCACCGCGGTCGGATCGTGCTCGCCGCGCTCGCGCAGGAAGGCGGCGTAGCGGCGCAGGTCGCGGCGATACGCCGCCAGCGAGTTGGCAGCGAGCCCGCGCTCGACCGCCAGCCACGTGTCGTGCTCGACGAGCAGCCGATCGAGCAGCTCGTCCGGCGCCGCACTGGTGTCGCTGACGATCCCGGTCATGTCCCGATGACGGCGGCGGCCGGCGCCTCAGCCGCGGAACCCGTCGAACTCGCCGTGGAGATACCGCCGCGCGAGCAGAAGCCCGACGATGCTCTTGGCGTCGACGATCCGACCGTCGGCGATGAGGTCGTCGATCTCGTCGAGGTGGACCCGCTCGACGGTCAAGGCCCGTTCCTCGGCGTTGACGGCAGCCGGGGCGTCCAGCTCCTCGATATCGAGCGCGATGTAGAGATGGGTGTACTCGTCGCAGAACCCGGGCGAGTTGAAGAACTCGCACAGCTTCACGAGGCGGCCGGGCCGGCGGCCGATCTCCTCGTGCATCTCACGAGACGCGGTCGTCTCGGGCTCTTCGCCTTCGACGTCGCGCTTCCCGGCCACCACCTCGAGCAGCTCGCGATCGGCGGCGGCGCGGTACTGGCGCACGAGCAGGACGTGCTCGCGATCGGGCTCCACCGGCACGGCGACGACCGCGCCCGGATGGTGCACCACGATGCGCGTGAACCGCTCGCCTTCGCCTTCGACCTCGAGGTTGGCGAGCCGGAGGAAACCGGTGTCGAGGACCGTCTCGGAGCCCAGGATCCGGAACGGGCTCAAGAGGCGGCCGCCGGGCGCGCCGGCTGGGCCTCCATGGGCAGCCGCGGCGCGCGCCCCTCCGCCCGGTCACGCGCCGCCGCCACGAACGCAGCGAACAGCGGGTGCGGACGGTCGGGGCGACTCTTGAACTCCGGGTGCGCCTGGGTGGCGACGAAGAACGGGTGCAGCGAGGTCTGGAGCTCGATGAACTCGACGAGACGGTTGTCGGGCGACGTGCCCGAGAAGACCATGCCGGCGCCCTCGAGGGGACGGCGGTACTTGTTGTTGAGCTCGTAGCGATGGCGGTGGCGCTCGTAGACGACCTCCTGGCCGTACGCGCGGTGGACGAGCGTGCCGTCGTGGAGCTTGGCCGGGTACGCGCCCAGCCGCATCGTGCCGCCGAGATCGACCACCTCGCGCTGCTCGTCCATGAGGTCGATGACGGGATGAGGAGAGTGCGGGTCGAACTCACTCGAGTTGGCGCCGGACAAACCGCAGACGTCGCGCGCGAACTCGATCACGGCGCAGTGGAGGCCGAGGCACAGGCCGAGGTACGGCAAGCGGTGCTCCCGTGCGAAGCGGGCGGCGGCGATCTTGCCTTCGATGCCCCGGAAGCCGAACCCGCCCGGGATCACGATGCCGTCGAGGTCCTTCAGCCGGCCTTCGGCGAGGAGGCCCTCGGCGTCGTCCGACGCGATCCAGTCGATCAGGACCCGCCCCGAGCACGCGTATCCGCCGTGGCGGAGTGCCTCGGCGACCGACAGGTATGCGTCGGGAAGGTTCACGTACTTGCCGACCAGGCCGATACGCACCTCCTGGTCGGCGGCGCCGACGCGGTGCACGAGGTCGCGCCACTCGCGGAGCTCCGGGGCCTCGCGCTCGAGGTGCAGCACCTGGCAGACGTAGTCGTCGAGGCCCTCGTCGTGGAGCACCAGCGGGATCTCGTAGAGGCTCTCGGCGTCGACGGCGGAGACGATGCCCGCTTCGGGCACGTCGCAGAGCTGCGAGATCTTCTCCTTGAGCCGCGTCGGGATGGGCCGGTCCGAGCGGCACACGATGGCGTCGGGTTGGATGCCGCGGCTGCGCAGCTCGGTGACCGAGTGCTGCGTCGGCTTCGTCTTCTGCTCGCCGGATGGGCCGATGAACGGCACCAGCGTCACGTGCACGTAGAAGACGTTCTCGCGGCCGACGTCCTTGCGGAACTGACGCACGGCCTCGAGGAACGGGAGGATCTCGATGTCGCCGACCGTCCCGCCGATCTCGGTGATGACGACGTCGACCTCGTCGTCGGCGAGGCGGACGATCCGTTCCTTGATCTCGTCGGTGATGTGCGGGATGACCTGGACGGTCTGGCCGAGGTACGCGCCCCGCCGCTCCTTGGCCAGGACCTCCTGGTAGATCGAGCCGGTCGTGGCGTTCGATTTCTTGGTGAGGGGGACGTCGACGAAGCGCTCGTAGTGCCCGAGATCGAGGTCGGTCTCGCCGCCGTCGTCGGTGACGAAGACCTCGCCGTGCTGGAACGGGTTCATCGTGCCCGGGTCGACGTTGATGTACGGGTCGAGCTTCTGCATCGTGACCCGCAGCCCGCGGCTCTTCAGCAGCCGCCCGAGCGACGAGGCGGTCAGTCCCTTGCCGAGGCTCGACGCCACGCCGCCGGTCACGAAGATGTGCTTGGCCACGACCACCCCCACCTCATGAGACCCAATTCCCGGCGCGCGTCACCCAAAACGCAGATCTGCGGGAGGGCACCAGGGGACACCAATGAACTTATCACGACGCGCCGCGGTGGAACGCGGATGGCGCGGTAACTTCCGCGGATGGCGAGACCGGTGGCGGCGGAGCGTACGCGCCCCGCCGTCGACCGGCGGACGTGGTGGATCGACGCCGCCGTGCTCGCCGCCATCGCCGTCCTGTTGCGCATTCCGGCCTTCGTCGCGAGCCGCCATCTCACGTACGACGACGGCTTCTTCGGCCTCTCTGCGATCGAGATGCGCGACGGCGTCGTCCCGTTCCGGGATCTGTTCTCACCGCAGGGCCCGCTGCACCTCCCGCTGCTGTACCTCGCCGACCTCGTCGGGCTCCGGACGGCGAACGCGCCCCGAGTACTGCCGCTCGTCGCCGGCGCCGCCGTCACCGTCGTCACGTACGCCGCCGGGCGACGCATCACGTCCCGCTTCGGGGCGATCGTCGCCGCGGTGCTCGTGACGACGAGCGGCTCGATCCTCTGGACCACGGCCGGGATCGCCTCGGACGGCCCCGCCCTCGCGTTCGCGATCGGCGCGGTCGCGGTCTCGTTCGGATACACGCAGACGCCGTCAAGCCCCCGCGCCGTGGCCGCCGGCGCGCTGCTCGGGGCCGCTCTCGTCGCCAAGGCGCTGGCAGCGCCGGCGGGGCTGGTGGTCGCGCTGTTGCTGCTTTCCCGGCGGCGTCCTCGCGATCTCGCCTACGCCGCCGGCGCGGCCGTCATCGTCATGCTCGGCGCCGCTCTTCCCTGGGGGCTCCAGCGCGTCTGGGACCAATCCGTCGTGTACAACCGGGAAGCGTCGCGGCTGACGTCGTACCCGGGCGCGGTGACGAAAGCACTGCACACGCTGGTCGACCGCGACCCGATCGTGCTCGTCGCCGCCGGCCTCGCCGTGGCGATGCTGATCCTGGCGCGCGTCGGCTGGGTGCGCGCCGCGCAGACCGACTCCCCTGCCGGCGGTCCGTTGCTGTTCCGTCCTGCATCCGTGCTCGTGATCTGGCTGGCGGCGCAGTTCGCGCTGCTCGTCTACGAGCCCGCGTTCTGGCGCCCGCACGTGGCGTTCCTCATCGCGCCGCTGGCGTTGCTGGTCGCGCTGCGACCCCCGCCGCTGGCCGCGCTCCTCGTCGGGGCGGCCGTGGTCATGCCGTGGTACTGGAGCAACGTCCATTCGATGCTGTGGCCGGACCCCTACAGCAAGGCAGAGAGCGCAGCCGTCGACGGGCTCCGCCACCTTCCCGCCGGCAGCCTCGCCATCAGCGACGAGCCCGGGTTCCTGTGGCGTGCCGACCGCCTGACCGTCCCGTACTTCGACGACTCGTCGATCAAGCGGATCGAGCAGGGCCAGGTGACGGCGGTGAAGCTCCAGAACGCGGCGGCGAAACCCGATGTGTGCGGCGTGCTCGTGTGGACGTCCCGCTACGCGGACCTCGATCTCGGACCGCGACTCGCCCAAGTCGGCTACGAGGTCACGGCGCGCTACGGCGGACCGCGCGTGCTGTACGAGAAACGGGACTGCCGTCCGTGATGCCGCGGCGCGTCAGGCGTGGCGCCGCTCGGGACGTTGCCCCAGCTGGTCGAAGGCGCGCAGCGGAGGGACGCGCTCGATCACGCGGCTGAACGACACGATCTCGGCCAGCACGTTCAGGACGATCAGCACGACAAGAACGCTCGTGCGCGCCGTCTGGCCGAGGCCGAGGACGACGCCGAGGCCGAGCACGGCGCCGATGACGTTGGCGCCGGTGTCGCCGAGCATGAGTCGCTCCCCGAGATCGTCCGGAAGGAGCGCGAGGGCGGCGCCCATGACCGGGGCGATGGCGACTCCGATCGCGTCGGTGCCGAGCGCCACCGCCAGCGGGATGTACAGGACCCACGACACCTTGATGAGGCGGCCGGGGGCGAGGTCGAGCAGGTTGGCGAAGTTCGCCGCCAGGGCGATGAGCACGGCATCGGTGATGAGCCGCCGGCCGCTCGCGAAGCCCGGCGTCGCGACGAGCACGACGGCGACGCCCGCGCCACCGAACAGCTTGACGAACCCGGTCGTGAGCCGCCCCTGCGAGAGGGCGCGCACGTGGCCGCGGAAGCCTCGGTCCCCGCCCGCACCGAGGAGGTCGTCCATGAATCCGAGGAACCCGAAACCGAACGCGGCGAACAGGACGAGGCTGCGGGACAGCGTGAGGCCGGGCTCGTCCCCCAGCCCGGCCGCGCCCGCGATCGCACGCCCGGCTTCGATGACGAGCACCGTGAGCACGATGACGATCCCGCCGGCGGTCGGGAGCGGAAGACCCCGGTAGTTGGTGCGCTCGAGCGCC
The DNA here is from genome assembly GCA_963768605.1 of uncultured Actinomycetes bacterium. Lineage (GTDB taxonomy): Bacteria > Actinomycetota > Acidimicrobiia > IMCC26256 > JACDBD01 > JALZAA01. Next base: position 22,644 of record CAVYIP010000004.1, read on the forward strand.
GGGAACGCGAGCATGTCGCGGCCCGCGATGCGCAGGAACCACGCCGTGACGACGCCGACGACGATGCCGACGAGGACGCTCACGCGCGGGTGACCGCCGCCGGAGCCGGCTCGGCTTCGGCGGGCACTTCCTCACTCGGCGGGACGCGACGCTGGGCGAGGACCAAGAGGGCGACGATGGTGGGGTTCAGGACGCTGAGCATCATGCCCGGGACCGCGATGCCCGAGTCGTTGGCGGCGAAGCCGAGGGTGGCGACGATCGCGAAACCCACGTACGAGGCGCGCAGCTCCGGCACCCATTCGACGATCGCCTGCAGCCGGTCGCGCCGTTTCGAGTACACGTAGGCGAGGAAACCGAGCACCGCCAACACCACGAGCAGCCACGTGGAGCCGAGGAGCACCGAGAGGTTCTCGTAGATCTTGCGCTCGATCACCGTCGAGAAGCCGGACCAGCCTCGCGATTGTGTGGTCTCGAACAAGCGGCCGAGGTGGGTCTGCTTGTCGGACGGACGCGTCAGGTCGAACAGACCGAAGGCCACGAGCGCGATGACCGCGGCGAGCGAGACCGAGCAGCGCGGTGCGGAGGCGGATCCGCTTCCCGAGCAGCAGATACCCGGTGGCCGCGAAGGCCGGGAGGATCGACAGGACGCCACCGACGTCCGAGCCCCACATCGGGGCGCCGTCGGCGACGAACACCACCACGAGCAGGGCGATCGCGATCCAGGACGCCGCGCCGGCCGCCGATCCGATGGGCCAGCAGCCCGGCGAGAAGCACCGCCGCCGACGCGAGCGCCGCGTATCCGAGGTTCCCGTACCCGCTGAAGCGCGCCGCGAGGAGGGGCGAGTACCCGAGGGGGTTGCTGAGCTGGAGCGGCGCGCCGAACAGCACGTCGATGACGAGGACGGCGACGATCACGCCCAAGGCGACGATCAGCGACACGAGCGGGTCGCGCCGGCCCGCGAACCGATACAGCAGGGCGAACCCGAGCGATGCCGCCGCGAGCGCGGCCCAGTATGCGAGGTGTCCGTAGTCGTGGAACGGCAGGAGCCGCGCGAGCAGGACCGCGGCGACGAACCCGAGCGCGCCCAGGGCGGCGAGATGGAGCGCCGGTCCCGAGGCGACGCAGGCGGGGCGCGCGCGAGCCACACGAGAGCGCCGATCACGAGCGCGATCTGGAGCACAACGAATATGACGGCAACGACGCTGACGATCTCGTCGCGGAAGGTGGCGGCCTTGTCGGCGTCGGCGATCCCGTCGCGCCGTTGGGATGCCGAACCACCCTCGTCGCGGACCTCGAAGGGGCGACCCTCCATCGAGTCGGGTGTGCTGAGCCCGATCCGGTCGAGAATCGTGGGCGCGATGTCGACGAGTTGCACGAACCCTGGTCGGCGCGTCGTGCCACTGCGCAGCAGGCCGGGCTTCACGCCCGGCGCCTTCAGCGAGGCGACCGTCAGCTGCACCTCGCGCGAGGGGTGGACGGGGCCGACGACCATCACGGCGTCACGTTCGGGGTCCACGTCGCGGAGCAGTCCCCCGATGAGCTCGTCCGTGCGCCGGAGGGCCTGCCCGAGGAGCTCGGCGCGCTGGTTCGGCGTGGCGAACGGGCGGTACGCGTCCTCGCGGACGAGATCGGACGCCTCGACCAGCACGACCGAGCGCGGCTGCCACACGTCGCGAAAGGCGCGGAGAACCGCCTCGTTGTCGTACCGCAGCCCGAACGGCGCCTGGGCGTCCGGGACGAGGAGCTCGGGGCCGACCGCGCCGGCGGGTACCTCTCCGTCGGAGCCCATGAGCCCGGCGACCGCCTGGCGGCGGTAGTACCCGCCGACGAGCTGCTCCGTGTCCTCGCCGTCCCCGTTGGCGATGACGGCCCGCGACCAATCCGAGCTCGCGAGCTTGTCACCCAGTGCGCCGACCTCGGCGTCGAAGAGCTCTTGCTTGTTCTTGTCGACGATGCCGGCGATCCCCAGGTTCACGAGGCCGCCGCGGGCGGTCCTGCCGGTTCGGCGCTCGAACACCTGCCCGGCGGTCGTGTCGGCGAACGGCTCGCCGACCTCGAAGCCCTCCCCGTCGCTTTCCATGTTCGTTCCGACCGAGCGTGTGCCGGCGCCCAGCGTCACGTAGCCGTCGGCCAGCCTCGTCTGCCGGTCGATCGTCCGGGTGGTGAGCCCGCCGATCGCGGAGCTGTCGAGCAGCCGCGTCAGGTTCGGGAGCGCGTCAGCTCGCGCTTCGATGTCCTCCCACGTCACGGCGGGGAGCGAGATGACCAGGACGCGCCGCGCCTCCGGCTTGGTGGTGCCCGCCGACGCGACACCCGACGGTCGCGGCGACGAGCAGCGGCACCGCCAGCATGGCGACGGCCGCGGCAGCAGCGACGCGCTTCACGCGTCGACCTCGGCGCTGTCCGGCTCCAGGTCGGTCACGTCCGGCTCGACGATCCGGCGGCGCTCGACGCGTCCTCCGGTCACCCGGACGCCCAGGAGATACAGCGCTCCGCCGACGACCACGATCGCCGTGCACATCACGGCGTTGGCGACGCGCCCCGAGGGATCGAGCACGGAGGCGACCCACCATCCCGCTCCGCCGAGCACAGCCGACAGTGCCACGGCGCGCGGGAGTGCACGGGGCACGATCGCATGGCCGGTGCGGCGAGACAGGCCGACGCCCAGCACCACGGCACCCACCGTGTAGGCGATCGTGTGGCCGATGCCGAGTGCCGCCACTCGCGCCGCGCCCTCGGTCAGCCACACGCCGACACCCATCGCGACGACCCCGCAACACCCCGGTGGCCAGGGCGACGACGGCCGGCGTCCGGCTGTCGCCGAGCGCGTAGTACGCCCGAGCGAGCATGAGAAACACCCCGTACGCGTACAGCCCGATCGCCAGGGACGCGAGCGCCGGCCGCCAGGAGGTTGACGCCGTTCTCGGCCGACTCGCCGAACGCGAACACGATCATGGCGGGTCGCGCGAGAGCGATCATCGCCGCCGACACGGGCACGATGAGCACCGCCATGGCGTCGAGCGCCCACCGCAGCGAGCGCGCGAACGCGGCCAGATCCGCCCGGGCCGCGTCGAGTGACAGCTCGTTGTGGATCGCGGTGTGGATCGGCTGGGCGATGACGCCGTAAGGCGCGAGGAAGAACACCCACGCAACCTGGTACGCAACCGTGCCACCCTCGACCGAGTTGCCGAGCACGATCGCGGCGCCCAGCAGCAGGCCGATCTCGGCGTGCTGGAGGATCGCCCATCCCGACAGTCGCAGGAGCCGGTTCACCTCCGGATCGCCGCGTGACAGGCGCGGCCGCAACCGGAAGCCGGTGCGATGCAGGGCGATGCTCGGCACGGCGACGAAGGCGGCGACGCCGAGCGTGGCGCTCAGGGCGAGGGTGAGCTTCTCGGCGAGCGACAAGTCGAGACTCGTGTCGCCGCCGGTCAGGACACGGAACATCACGAGCCCGGCCACGATCAGGATCGTGTTGCCGATCGGCGCGATCGCCGTGACGACGAACCGGCGCTTGGCGTACAGGACGGCGATCGCGACGGTGCCGATCGCGTAGAGCAACACCTGCGGCACGAAGAACCGCAGCAGGAACGTCGCCAGGCTCTCCTGCTGGGCGGCGATCGACGGGTCGTCGACGCCGCTGGAAAGGAGGCGCGCCAGCCACGGCGCGGCGATGACGCCGACGACCGTCACCGCGCCCAGCACGATCAGTGCAATCCCCAGCACGCTGCCGGCGAGGCGTTCCGCCTCCGGCTCGTCGGGACGAGCGAGCAGGTCCACGAGCGTGGGCACGAGCACGGCCGACAGCGCGCCTGCCGCCAGCAGCTCGAACAGCACGTTCGACACGTAGTTCGAAGACGTGAACGTGTTGCCCAGGTACGTCGTCCCGAGAATTGCCGCGATCGCCAGGACGCGGGCGAACCCGATCACGCGCGAGGCCCCGGCGGCCACACCCATGCCCGCGGCCGATCGCGAGACCGACCGCGCGCCCGCTACTGGTTCGACCATTCCGGCGCGCTCTTCGTCGCACCCGTCCCGTACCCGTACTGTCCGACCACATTTCGGTTCAGGTCGGCGAGGGCGAGCACGGAGCTGACCTGGCCCTCCACGACGATCGAGGTCGTCGACGGTCGAGACTGCTTGCTTGAGGCCATCGTTCTCGCGGATGGGCGTGAGCATCGCGCCGCGCTTCGGGCCGCCATCCTTCTCCTCGAAGACCTCCCCGACCACGAGGCGCAGGCGGTTCGCGACGAGCGCGTTGCTGAGCGGGGCGAGAACCTCGTTGCCGGTGATTTGCCCATTGGTCCCGTCGACGAGGAGCACCCGAACGTCCCCGCCCGTGAACGACGCGGCGGAGAAATTGTCACCCTGGTCACCGACCGGCTCGAAGCTGATGTACCCGCCGTCAGCGAGCGCGGTGAGAAGGTCCCGGCCGTTCGCGGCTGCTCCTCCGCCGGTCGCCACGCGGCTCGCGAGCGCGTTCCACGCTTCTTCCCGCGTGGCCTTGGCGTTCTGACCCGGCCTCCCGAGCAGCTCGCCGAGTTGCTTCAGCGCGTCGGCGTCGGAGAGCGTCAGCTTCCCCTCGAGCCAGATGATGCCCGGCGCCCTCGCCCCCGCCTGCTGCGCGAGCTCGACGGTCTGCTTGACCGAGTCTGCGTCGACGCCCCGCGTCGCAATCGTGACGAGCGTGACGCCTGAGAGGCGCGCCGAGACCGCGAAGTCCTTCGTGCCGTCGATGTAGCCCTGGAGCTGACCGACCTCGCTTCGCAGCTGGTCGCTCTCCGCCTTCCGCTTGTTCGCGTTGTCCTCGACGGTGTCGATCCGGTTGTTGAGCCGGTCGACGATCGCGCTGTTCACGACAGTCGCGCCGAATACGACGCCAACTGCGAGCGCGAGAAAGACCGCGATGAGCGACACGATGTGGAATCGGAAGTTGATCATGCGATCAGAACGTGTCGGAGATCGAGAACCAGAGGTCGCGCAGGGTCAGCTCGATCCCCCGCAGGAAGACGTGGATGGGCTCCGACACGATGCTCACGACGATGATCGCCAGGATGGCCGATCCCACCAGCAATGCGATGTCACGCCGCCTGACCCGCCCCTCGTAGAGCCGGTTCACGCCCTTGGCGTCGACGAGCGCAGGGCCGAGCCGGAGGCGGGTGAGAAACGTCGAGGACATGCCTCTGCGGCCCTTGTCGAGGAACTCGACCATCGACGCGTGGGTCCCGACGGCGACGATGAGCTGGGCGCCGGCCTCGTACGCCAGCAGCATGGCGACGTCCTCGCTGGTCCCGTCGACGACGAACTCGTGGTACGGCGCGCCCCAGGCTTGCAGCGCTTCTCGACCCGGCGCCCGCCCGTCCAGATGCACGTGGTGGATGAGCTCGGCGCCCGTGCCGAGGGCGACATCCGACACCGAGTCGAAATCGCCGATGATGATGTCGGGCTTGAGCCGCATCTCGAGGAGCGCGTCGGCGCCGCCGTCGACGCCGATCAGCACCGGCTGGTACTCGCGGATGTACGGGCGGAGGGCCGCGAGGTCGGTTCGGTAGTCGTGGCCGCGGACGACGACGAGGGCGTGCCGGCCGCGGAACTGCGTCTTGATCGGAGGCAGCTCGATCGGCTCGAACGTCAGCTTCGCCTCGCGCTGGATGTACTCGAGGGTGTTCACCGCGAACCGCTCGAGCTCGCCGCCGATCGCGGCGCGCGCCGCGTCCATGGCGGCCTGGATCTCGTCGGCGGAGAGCGCATCGCCGGTGGCGATCAGCTCGTCTTCGCGCCAGATCTCGGCGCCGTCGATGCGGACCTGCTCGCCCTCGTGCAAGCGGTCGAGCACGTCCTCGCCGGCCCGGTCGACGAGCGGGATGCCGGCCTGCACCACCCGGATCGGCCCGCCGTTCGGGTACCGGCCCGAGATCGACTCGCCCGCGTTCACGACCGCGCCCACGCCCGCTCCCGACGAGCCCTTCGGCGGCGACGCGGTCGAGATCACGGTGGTTGATCACGGCGATGTCGCCCGGCTGCAGGCGCTTCACGAGGTCCTTCGTCCGGCGGTCGATGCGCGCCGTTCCGGTGACGGTTGTCGCCGCACGCGTGCTACGCCGGGCCATGGGTCCTCGCCCGCTTGAAGCTCTCACCGGCGTCGAGCAGCTCGGCGGCGTGGCTGCGGGCGTGCGCGGACTCTCCGACCCCCGCAAGCATGCGCGACAACTCGCGCACCCGCTCCTCGCCGGCCACTGTCTCGGCGCTCGCCACCGTGCGCTTCCCCTGCTCGCGCTTCTCGACCACGACCTGCGCATCCGCGTAGGCCGCCACCTGCGCGAGGTGCGTCACGACCAGCACCTGGTGGGCGCCGGCGAGGTCGGCGAGCAGACGGCCCACCGCGGCTCCCGCCTCACCCCCGATGCCGGCGTCGACCTCGTCGAAGACCAGCGTGGGCGGCGCTTCGGAGAGCACCACGCGCGCTGCCAGCATCGCGCGTGAGAGCTCACCACCCGACGCGACCTTGCCGAGGGGCCGGGGCGGCTCCCCCGGGTTGGCGGAGATGAGGAACGTGATCCGGTCGGCGCCGTCGTCGGTCGGCTCCCCCGGTTCCACCACGACCTCGAAGGCGGCTGCGGGCATGGCGAGCTCCCGGAGGTGCGGGGTGACGGCCTCGGCGAGGGCGCCGGCACCGGCCTGCCGAGCCCGGGACAACGCGGTCGCGGCCTCGACCGCCTGCTCGCGTATCGCCGCACGCGCCTGTTCCAGCTCGGCGGCTCGGGCCTCGTAGCCCTCGAGCTCCGCGAGCCGCCGGCGAGTCTCGCCGGCGTACGCGCGCACGTCGGCGAGCGTCTCGCCGTACTTTCGCGTGAGCTCGCGTAGGAGCTTCCGCCGCGTCCGGATCTCCTCCAGTCGCTGCGGATCATCCTCCGCCGTGTCGCGTGCGACACGCAGGTCCCGGCCGAGCTCGGCCAGCTCGGCTTGTGCGGCGCGGAGCCGTTCGGCGAGCTCCGCGAACGGACCGCGGCCGGCGAGAGCAGCGGCGGCAGCGCCGACCGCGTCGAGCGCCGGGCCCTCGACCGCTCCGTACGCCGCCGCCAGGGCTTCGCGGTGCGCCAGCGCGTCGGCGAGCAGCGCCTCCTCGGCTTCGAGGGCGACGTCCTCGCTTGCATCGTCGAGGCCCGCGGCCTCGATCTCGTCGATCTGAAAGCGCAACAGGTCGAGCTCACGCGCACGGGCCCGCTCGTCGCCGCCGAGCCCGGCGAGCTCGGCATCGATTCGTCGCATCTCGGCTCGGGCGGCGCGGTGGGCGGCGAGGGGATCGGTTGCCGACGGGCCGGTGAACCGGTCGAGCGCGGAGCGCTGCACCGCCGGTGCGAGGAGGGATTGGTGCGCGTGCTGGCCGTGAAGGTCGACGAGGCGGGCGCCCACCTCGGCGAGCTCGCCGACGGTTGCGAGCCGCCCGTCGACGTAGGCGCGGCTGCGGCCGTCCAGCGGTACGACGCGCGCCAGCACGACTTCGTCGCCGGTCTCGCCATCGACGAATCGACCTTCGACGCGCGCTTCGGAGGCGCCGTCGCGCACGAGCGTCGTGTCGGCGCGTCCTCCGACGAGCAGCTCGACCGCTTCGACCAGCAGCGTCTTGCCCGCGCCGGTCTCGCCGGTGATCGCCGGTGAGCCCGCGACCGAGCACGAGCGTGAGGTCGGCGACGATCCCGAGGTCGGCGACATGCAGTTCGGTCAACACGCGGGAGGGCTCGCTACCGGTCGGCGAGGCCGAACTTGGCCTTCAGGATCTGGTGGAAGTCGCGCGGGCTGAACGTCACGATGCGCGCCGGTCGCGGGCCGCCCGTGCACGTGACGGCGTCGCCCGGCTCGAGCGTCCCGAGCACGCGCCCGTCGAGGGTGAGGACAGCCCTCCGCTCGTCGATCACGACGAAGCGGAGCTCCTCGTCGGCACCGAGCACCAGCGCCCGATCGAACAGCATGTGCGGAGACACAGGCGTCAACAGCAGGCAACGGTGGTTGGGCGACACGATCGGCCCGCGCGCCGAGAACGAGTACGCGGTCGACCCTGTCGGCGTCGACACGATCACGCCGTCGGCGGCGTAGGGAGTGAAATACGTGCCGTTGATGAGCACGTCGAGGCGGACCAGGCGACCGCTCTGCACCTTCTCCAGGACGGCCTCGTTCAGCGCCCACCACCGTCCCGACGCCGGCCCGCTGGTCTCGACGTCGACCTGGAGGACCGTGCGCTCGGCGACGTCGTACTCCCCTGCCAGCAGCTTCTCGAGCGCATGCTCGATTGCTTCGGGATCGGGATCGACCTCGGTGAGGTAGCCGAGGTCACCGACGTTCACCCCGAGTACCGGAACCCCGGCTTCGTAGACCATGTCGACCGTGCGCAGCATGGTGCCGTCCCCGCCGAGCGACACAACGACGTCGAGTCCCTTCGCGAACTCGGACTGGGGGCACGCCAGGTGCTCGAGACCACACGGACCGGCGTCGTCTTCCGGCACGCGCACCGACACGCCGTGGTCGGCGAGCCATTTCGCTGCTTGCGCCGCCAAGTCGTGCGCGCGTGTGCGCTCGCGGTGCGGGACCAATCCGACGGTACGGACAGCGCTCGTCACGAGGGCGCTCCCGTGTGCGCACGGTCGACCGTGGTATCGAGCTCGTCGTCACCGAGGGTCGGGGCGCCGTCCGTGCGGGAGTGGAAGAAGAACTCGACGTTGCCGTCCGCGCCCCGCAGCGGTGACGGCATCGCCGCTACCACGTCGATGCCCGCGGCAGCGAGGCCGTCGCGCACCCTGCGGAGCACCGATCGATGCACCGAGGGGTCCCGGACGACGCCGCCCTTCCCGACCTGCGAGCGCCCCGCCTCGAACTGCGGCTTGACGAGCAGCACGAGGTCGGCGTCGTCGGTCGTGCATCGTGCCAGCGCCGGCGCGCACACGGACAGCGAGATGAACGACAGATCGGCCGTGCACAGGTCGACCCGCCCGTCGATGTCCTCGGGCGTGAGATGGCGGACGTTGGTCCGCTCGAGGACCGTCACCCGAGGGTCCGTTCGAAGCGACCACGCCAGCTGACCGCGCCCGACGTCCACCGCGACGACGTGCGCGGCCCCCGCTTGCAGCAGGCAGTCGGTGAAGCCACCCGTCGAGGCGCCGGCGTCGAGGGCGCGCCGGCCGGTGACGGCTACGTCGAACTCTTCGAGGGCGGCCGCGAGCTTGTCGCCGCCGCGGGAAACGAATCGCGGACCTTCGCCGCTCACGCTGATCGACTCGTCGGCGGCGACGCGCCGCGCCGCGGACCGCGCCGGGAGTCCGCCGACGAGCACGCGTCCCGCCCCGATCTCCTCGAGCGCTCGCTGCCGACTCGTGCTCAGTCCGCGTCGCACCAGTTCGGCATCGAGTCGGCGGCGCACAGAGATGCGCAGATTACCCGCCGTGGGGCTTTCGCGGTGGACCGATATCGTGCGAACGCCATGGTCATCCCGTTGCACGACGACAATCCGACCGAGCGATTCCCGTTCGTCACGGTCGCGATCATCGCCCTCAACGTCTTCGTGTACCTGCTGATCCAACCCCACAGCGGTGTCGACACGCGTCTCGGTACGTCGCGGGACACCGCGTTCACGCTCGAGCACGCCGCGATCCCGTGCGAGTTGAATCAAGGCGAGCCGGCGACGGTACGCGAGCTCAACACCGGCAGCTGCACGGCGGCGGCGAGGACCGACTCCCGCGAGGTGTTCCCAGGCAAGAACGTCTGGCTCGCGGTCTTCGAGTCCATGTTCCTCCACGGCTCCATCCTGCACCTCGCCGGCAACATGCTGTTCCTCTGGATCTTCGGGAACAACGTCGAGGACCACTTCGGCCCCATCGGGTTCGCGGTCTTCTACTTCGTGGTCGGCGTGGCCGCGATGGCTGCGCACTACCTCGCCGATCCCGGCTCGACGCAGCCGGTCATCGGTGCGTCCGGAGCGATCGCGGGCGTCATGGGCGCGTACCTGGTCTTCTGGCCACGCGCGCGGGTGTTGACAGTCATCGCCCTGCTGTTCTTCTTGCCCGTCTATCTGCCCGCCGCGGTCCTGCTCGCGATCTGGTTCGGATCGCAGTTCGTGACCAGCTTCAACCCCAACTCGGGCGTGGCGTGGCTGGCGCACGTCGGCGGGTTCGTCGCCGGGGCCGGAATCGCCCTCGCGTTGCGAGGCTTGTTCGGGCCGCCGCGCCAGCGAGTGCGACCGGCCGAGCCGCCGCAATGGGGATGGGGCCGCTGACGCGACGACCGTGACGCGCCGCGCGGCGCTCAGCCGCTCGTCGTTGCGTCGACGAGCTGCGGCACGAGCGCGGCGAGATCGTCGGCGACGAACGGGGGCGGCGGCTCGGGGATCGCCTCGCCGCCGACCGGCGCGTCGCGCTGGGTCACGCCCGACAGCACGAGCGCAAACGGCCAGCCGAGCGCGGTCGCGAGCGCGCCGTCGGTCGACGGCCGATCCCCCACTACGAGGCCCGACGAACCGAAGCGCGCGCGGATCAGGTCGACCATGGGACGTTCGGGCTTCCCGGCGACTTCCGGCGCGCGCCCGGCGGCGGTGGCGACAGCGGCGGCGATCGCTCCCGAGCCCGGGATCATGCCCCCGGGAACGGGATACGTCGCGTCGAGGTTGGTGGCCACGAACCGGGCACCGCCGCGTACCGCCGCCGAGGCACGGTCGAGCTCGTCGAAGTCGAACCCGCGATGGAGGCCGACGACGACTGCCGCCGCCGGTTCGCGCGTGACCGGTCGCAGCCCCGCCGCCTCGAGCGCCTCGACCACGCCCGGCCCGGCACAGGCGAGCACCGGCGAACCCGGATCCAGGCCCGCGGCCAGCAGGGTCGCGGCCGAAACCGCGCTCGTGATCACGTCGTCGGACGATGCGGGCACGCCGGCAGCTCCGAGCTTGGCGGCAACCTCGCCCACGGGCTGACTGGAGTTGTTGGAGACGAACGCGACCCGGAACCCGGCGTCGCGCAGTCCCGAGATGGCGGCGCCCGCGCCCGGGATGGGCTCGTCGCCGCGCCACACCACGCCGTCGAGGTCGCAGCAGACGACCGGGCGGTCAGACGTCACTCGGCGGCGGACAGCGCGTCTCGGTAGGCGTCCATCTCGGGGCGCATCGCGACCGCGAGCTTGAGCGGACGGCGGGCGCCACTGCGGTCGCCGACGCGCAGCAGCGACAGCCCGAGGGCGAACAGGGCGTAGTCGTTGACGGGGTCGATATCCACCGCCCGTGAGAACTCCGCCCGCGCCGCCGCGAACTGCCCCGTGCGGAAATACGCCCGGCCCAGGGTCTCGCGGATCGAGCCCTTGTCCGGCTCGAGGTCGCGCGCCCGCTCGAGGGCCACGACCGCCGCGTGCGGGCTCGCGTTGGCGAGCAACCGGCACCCTTCCTGGAATGCGTCGTAGGCGGTGGGTTCCATGTCTCTTCCTTCAGCCGCCGCTCGCGACCGGTATGCGACAATCTCAACGAGCGGCCTGCCCTCGTCACGAAAGCGAACCGCCCCGTGCCCGAGTTCCTTCCCTTCCGCGGGATCCGCTACGCGCTCGGCGAGGAGAGCCCGCCCGCGGACGTCGGCCCGGTCGCGGCGCCACCTTACGACGTGATCGACGACGACAGCCGGGCAGCTCTCGAGTCGTCGGACCCGCGCAACTCCGTCCGGCTGATCCTCCCCCGCGACAGCGAAGACGGGCGTGACCGCTACCAGGTGGCGGCCGACTGCCTCGACGAGTGGCACCGCGACGGCGCGCTCGTCGACGACGACCCGGCGCGCTTCTACCTCTACGAGATGCTGTTCCAGGACGAGGACGCCCGGTACCGCCGCACCCACGGCGTCATCGGCGCGCTCGGTCTTCCGCCGCCCGGGACCGATCCGTCGGGGGTGGGCGTCCTCCCGCACGAGCGGACCATGACGACGGCGAAGACCGACCGGCTGTCGCTGCTGCGCGCGACCCGCATGAACCTCGACCCGATCTGGGTGCTCTCGCTCACGGAGGGGCTGTCCGCCCGGCTCGTACCGCACGGGGCTCCGCTGATCGCCTACTGCGAGGACCAAGAAGGCGTCACCCACCGGCTGTTCCCGCTCACCGATCCACGCCGCATCGGCGAGGTGACCGAAGCCGTCGCCGCCACGCCGGTCGTCCTCGCGGACGGGCACCACCGGTTCGAGACCGCGTGCGCGTACCGCGACGAGCGTGTCGCCGCCGGCATCGACGACCCGGGTGCAGGACGAATCATGGCCTTCGCCGCCGAGCTCGCCGACGACGAGCTGTCTGTGCGGCCGATCCACCGGCTCGTGCACGGCCTGCAGGGCATCGACGCCCGGCGTGCCCTCAATGCGGCGTTCAGCGTCGTCGACGCCGGCCCGAACACACCGGAGGGGATCGTCCAGCTGCGTGCCCGCATGCGCGACGACGGCGCACTCGGACTCGTCGACCGATCGGGACTCGCCCTGTTGCGCCCGACGCGCGACGTCACCGGCGTCGACGAGGTGCTTCGCGACGTCGACTCGGTCCGGTTCGACGAGCATGTCCGCGCCGCGCTCCCGGGCGCGACCGTCACGTTCCGCAGCGACGCCGACGCCGTGGCTGCGCTGGTCGAGAAGGGGGCGGCCGACGCCGCCGTGCTGCTCCGGCCGGTGACCGTGGCGCAGATCCGGGCGGCGGCGTTCGCCGGGGTGCGCATGCCGGAGAAGACGACGTTCTTCTCCCCGAAGCCGCGCACGGGGATGGTCTTTCGCAGCCTGGACGAGGCGGGCGTCGCTCCGACCTAGCCGCCGACCTCCCAGGTGGCGCCGGAGCCGATCAGCGCCTCGAGGTCGCCGGGACCGCGCTGTTCGCTCGCCCCGACCAGCTGGCGCTGCACCTCGCCCTCGTAGAGCGGACGCTCGACGTCCCGGAACACCCCGACCGGCGTCGGCACCGTGGGTGTGTCGGCCAGACGAGAGAGCGCGAACGCGAGCGACGGGTCGTCACGGTGCTCGTCGTGCACGAGGAGGCGGTCCTCGCCGACGTCGGCGACGTCGACAACTTCCGTCTCGCCCCGGGCGTTGAGCACCACCCCGTGCTGCCCTTCGGCGCCGAACCGGATCGGCTCGCCGTGCTTCAGGTCGATCAGCATGTTGGGCCGGGCTTCCTTGGCGGTCACTGCCGCGAAGGCGCCGTCGTTGAAGACGTTGCAGTTCTGATACACCTCGACGAACGACGAACCACGGTGCGCGTGCGCCCGGCGGAACGTCTCCGTCATGTGCTTGCGGTCCATGTCGTGGGTCCGGGCGACGAACGTCGCCTCCGCGCCCAGCGCCAGCGACACCGGGTTGAACGGATGGTCGATCGACCCGAACGGCGTCGACTTCGTGACCTTGCCGACTTCGCTCGTCGGCGAGTACTGGCCCTTCGTCAATCCGTAGATCTGGTTGTTGAACAGCAACATGGTGAAGTTCACGTTGCGGCGCAGCGAATGGATCAGGTGATTCCCGCCGATCGACAGCGCGTCGCCGTCGCCGGTGATCACCCAGACGTCGAGATCCGGGCGGGCGAGCGCGATGCCGGTCGCGATCGCGGGCGCGCGGCCGTGGATGCCGTGCAGCCCGTACACGTTCATGTAGTACGGGAATCGCGCCGCGCACCCGATGCCCGACACGAACACGAGGTTCTCGGGCTTCACGTCGAGCTCCGGCAGCAGCAGCTGCACGGCGGTGAGGATCGAGTAGTCACCGCATCCCGGGCACCAGCGGACCTCCTGGTCCGACTGGAAGTCCTTGCGGCTCAGCTTCACGGCTTCGTCAGGCATCGAGCATCTCCAGGATCCTGGCTTCGATCTCGGTCGCCGAGAACGGGACGCCCTGGACCTTGCTGAGCGTCTGCGCGTCGACCAGGTACTCGGCGCGCACGAGGCGCGACAGCTGCCCGAGGTTCATCTCGGGAACGAGGATCTTCTGGTAGCCCGCCCAGCACCTCACCGAGGTTCGCGGGGAACGGGTTCATGTGCACGAGGTGCGCGTGGGCGACCTGCTTGCCGCCGGCGCGCACGCGCCGAACCGCGGCCTGGATCGAGCCCCACGTGCTCCCCCATCCGAGCACGAGCAGCTCGGCGTCGTCCGGGTCGTCGACCTCGACCGGCGAGATGTCGGACGCGATGCGCGCCACCTTCTCGGCGCGGATGCGCGTCATGTGCTCGTGGTTCTCGGGGTCGTAGTTGACGTTGCCGGTGCCGTCTTCCTTCTCGAGGCCGCCGATGCGGTGCATCAGGCCCGGCGTGCCCGGAATGGCCCACGGCCGCGCCAGCGTCTCGGGCTCGCGCAGGTAGGGCCAGAAGTCGCCGTCGTGGTTGGGCGAATCCGCGAACGGCACGCCGATGTCGGGCAGCGCCTCGACGTCGGGCAAGAACCAGGGCTCCGAGCCGTTGGCGAGATACCCGTCGGTGAGCAGGATGACCGGCGTCCGGTACTTCGAGCGCGATACGGGTCGCCTCGAACGCGGCCTCGAAGCAGTGGCTCGGCGACCGCGGCGCCACGACCGGCATCGGCGCCTCGCCGTGGCGGCCGTACATGGCGAGCAGCAGGTCGGACTGCTCGGTCTTCGTCGGCAGCCCCGTCGACGGGCCACCCCGTTGCACGTCGACGACGATGAGCGGCAGCTCGAGGCTGACCGCGAGCCCCATGCTCTCGGCCTTCAAGTCCATGCCCGGGCCGCTCGTCGCGGTGATGCCGAGGTGCCCGGCGAAGGCGGCGCCGACCGCCACGCCGGCCGCGCCGATCTCGTCCTCGGCCTGCATCGTGCGAACACCGAAGTTCTTGTGCCGCGAGAGCTCGTGGAGAATGTCCGACGCCGGCGTGATCGGGTACGACGCGTAGGCGATCGGGAGCTTGCTGCTCTGCGAAGCGGCGATCAGGCCGTAGGCGAGGGCGACGTTGCCGGTGATGTTGCGATAGCGCCCCGCCGGCAGATCCGCGGGCAGAACCTCCCACGGGTGGTCGAAGAGCTCGGCGGTCTCCCCGAAGTGGTACCCGGCCTTGAAGGCGGCCAGGTTGGCGTCGCGCACCGTCGCCTTCGAGCCGAAGCGCTCGTTGATCCATTCGACGATGGGATCGATCGGGCGCGTGTACATCCACGACAGGAGGCCGAGCGCGAAGAAGTTCTTCGAGCGCTCCGCGTCCCGGGGCTTCACGCCGAGGTCCTTGGTCGACTCCAGCGTGATCGACGTCATCGGGACCTGGACGATCCGGTACGCCGACAGCGAGCCGTCCTCGATCGGGTTGGCCTGGTAGCCGGCCTTGTCGAGATTGCGCTGCTCGAAGGAGTCCTCGTTGAGGAGCAGGGTCGAGCCCGGCGGCATGTCCTGGAGGTTGGCCTTGAGCGCCGCCGGGTTCATCGCCACCAGCACGTTCGGCGAGTCGCCGGGGGTGAGGATGTCGTGGTCCGAGATGTGGACCTGGAACGACGACACGCCGGCGATGGTGCCGGCGGGCGCCCGGATCTCGGCCGGGAAGTTCGGGAGCGTGGCGAGGTCGTTGCCGAAGGCGGCGCTGACGTCGGTGAACCGATCGCCCGCGAGCTGCATGCCGTCGCCGGAGTCGCCGGCGAACCGGATAACCACCCGGTCCAGCGTCTCCGGGCCACGGGCCGAGGTTGTCTCTGCCGTCACTGGGCCATCACTGGCATTTTCCGCTTCCGCCACTTCGTCGGGGCGGGGTTGGGATCTTCCCCTCCCACGATCATACTTTCGGTGCGCGGATGCTCCGGAACGGGACGCGTGCTCACCAGGTCCATCACCCCGGGCGTGATCCCGTCACTCGGTCTCGTCGAGGCGAGCGAGCTCGCGATCGACCCGTCGCAGCAACGCGGCGAGGCGACGGCGATCCCGCGCCGGAGCCAGGGACTCGGCTTCGACGTCGGTCCGTGCCCCGCTCCCGCCGGTCGCGGTGCGGAAGAAGCGGCGCCGCACGCGTCCGACAACCAGCACGTCGTCGTCAGCCGCGAGCGTCTCGACCCACGCCGGCGGATCCCACACGGTGACGGGCACGGACGTGTTGCGCCCGTCGCCGGCGCTGGTGCGCACGGCGAGCGTGGCGATCCGGCTACCGGACTCGAGCGCTCGGATCTCGGGCGGTCCCGAGATCGCGCCGCGCAGCACACTGAGATTGACGGCTTCCATCGCTCCCCCTTCGGGTCTGAACCGGGTGGGGGAAGCGCGGGAAGTCGACTGAAGGGAACCTACCTCGGGGGTAGGACAACTACCCCCGAGGTGCTCCTCCCGCTATCCGGTGAAGCGCGGCGCGGTCACGACCGCCACCGCTGCACCCGCGCCCGCCGGCTGGGGCTGGGGTGGCGGCTCGCAGTTGTTGGTGACCGTCACGGGATGGACGTCCGGCTCCGGCTCCTGCTTCGGCGCGCTCTCGGTCGCCGTCCTCTCCGACCCGTCCGACCCGATGTCGGTTGTCACCGGGTCGATCGACGTGAGCGTGCAGCCGGCCGGCGGCGTCTCGCTGACCGTGCACTGGCTCGGATGCTTCGCCCAGACGAGGACGCTCTTGTGTTCCACCGTTCTCGGGGAAGGTCAGGGTTGTCGTGAACGGGGGCTTGTTGCCGGGCGGAAGCTCCTGCGCGTCGCTGGACGCGGCGGAGCTGGTCGTCTCGTCGGTGCCCACTCCGTCGACCTCATCCTTGACCGGCGCGCAATCGACGCCGACCGAGAACTCGGTCCCAGGAGGAGGCGTGCCCGTCACGACCTTGGTCACCTCCAGGGTCGCGCAATGGGACGGAAACGAAATCTCCCGGGGGATTTCGTCGGTCGACAGCTCCTTGGGGACGGAGTCGTTCCCGTCCTTGATGATGCTGATCTTGCAGTTCTTGTCCGACATCGGCTCGCCCGCGCCTGCCGGGGCCATCGTGGCGATCACCCCGACGGACGCGATGCTCATCAAGAACAAGCCCGCAACGATCCCGCGGACACCACGCGTTGCACTCATAGCCTCACCTTTCGCCCAAGCAACCGAAAAGGACCCGGCACGCTAGCCCACGGCGTTGCGCACGGTGCAAGTCGCTCAACGCAGGCCCGCGAGGCGCTCGGCGACGTCGGCGAACCCGGCGTCCTCACGGCGGACCCGGTCGAACAGGGCCCGAGCCCGAGGCACGTTGCCGGCACGCTCCTCGAGGTCGGCGAGGGCGTACCAGAGGCGCAGGTGGTACGGCTTGGGCTTGCTGACCTTCTTGTCGGCGCGGGTCAGGAGCGCGATGGCCTCGTCGATGCGGCCGCGGTCGGCCAGGGCGCCGGCGGCCACGATCCTGCCCTCGGTGACGACCTCGGCCCCCGGGGACGCGGCCGTGAGCTCACGCCAGCATTCGTCGACCTTCCGCCACCGTCGCTGCGCCCGGTAGCAGTCCATCAGCACGGGGTGCTGCTCGACGGAGCGGCTGAGCTCGACGAACGCCTCCAGCTCCTTGGCCGCGGCCTGGTAGTGCCCGACGCGGTACTGCGCGAGACCGAGGAGCTCGCGCACGCTCGGCGAGTCCGGGAGCGCGTCGCGCAACGGTCGGAGTAGGCGCAATGCGTCGCGCTCGTGATCCCGGGAGTAGGCGTCGGCCGCCTTCATCAGCTGCTCGTAGTAACGCGGCCCTTTCGAGCCGCCGAGCCTGACGATCTCGTCGCGGACGTCGCCGCCACGGCCTCGTCGTCGGCGCCGCCGCTGGGCGCCGTCCGTTGACTGGGGGGCGCCTCGACGACCGCCACGATCGCGGGCGCGCCGGCGGCGCGGCTCGCGGTCCTGCGGTCGGGGCATGGCGGCGAGCGTACCGGCGCGCACTTCGCGGTCCCCGAGCGCGACGAACGCCCCCGCGCACGCGATGTCGGTGCGGCGGGGGCGCTCGTTACACAAATCCGGCGGCGACCTACTCTCCCGGGGAGTCTCCCCCCAAGTACCATCGGCGCTGGCGGTCTTCACTTCCGTGTTCGGAATGGGAACGGGTGTTTCCCCGCCGCTCTTACCACCGGAAATCTGGTGCGCGCGTGCGCGTTCGGATGTCAACCGCTGGTCGAGCGCTGCAGAGCGAACACGAACACCAAGGAGAAGAATCCCAAGCCCTCGGCCGATTAGTACCGGTCGGCTGAACACGTCGCCGTGCGTACACCTCCGGCCTATCTACCTGGTCGTCTTCCAGGGGCCTTACCCGGTTGTCCCGGTGGGAGACCTCATCTCGAGGACGGCTTCGCGCTTAGATGCTTTCAGCGCTTATCCATTCCGCAGGTCGCTAACCAGCCATGCTCCTGGCGGAACAACTGGCACACGAGAGCTGCGTCCGTCCCGGTCCTCTCGTACTGGGGACAGCTCCTCTCAAGTCTCCTACGCCCGCAACGGATAGGGACCGAACTGTCTCGCGACGTTCTAAACCCAGCTCGCGTACCGCTTTAATGGGCGAACAGCCCAACCCTTGGGACCTTCTTCAGCCCCAGGATGCGACGAGCCGACATCGAGGTGCCAAACCTTGCCGTCGATGTGGACTCTTGGGCAAGATAAGCCTGTTATCCCCGGGGTACCTTTTATCCGTTGATCGACCGCGCTTCCACATGCCACGGCCGGGTCACTAAGCCCTGCTTTCGCACCTGCTCGACTTGTAGGTCTCGCAGTCAAGCTCCCTTGTGTCTTTGCACTCGACGCCTGATGGCCAACCAGGCTGAGGGAACCTTTGGGCGCCTCCGTTACGCTTTTGGAGGCGACCGCCCCAGTCAAACTACCCACCTGACGCTGTTCCCGACCCGGATAACGGGCCTGGGTTAGAGCCCCAATATCAGCAGGGTGGTATTTCAACGTTGACTCCACCGAGGCTGACGCCCCGGCTTCCCAGTCTCCCACCTATCCTACACAACTGACACCGAGACCCAACATCAGATTGTAGTAAAGGTCCACGGGGTCTTTCCGTCCTGTTGCGGGGAACGAGCATCTTTACTCGTCGTGCAATTTCGCCGGGTCTCTGGTTGAGACAGTAGCCAAGTCGTTACGCCATTCGTGCAGGTCGGAACTTACCCGACAAGGAATTTCGCTCTAGTGAGCCCCCATGTCGCCATGGGGCTAGGACCATATCTTCGACTCAGCGTCGGGGCTGAGCCGGCTGGCGTATGGCCTCTGAGGATTCCAGGAAACGAGACGGTTGCCGGCGGTTCATGTGCTCGGTTTCCCGAGCGACCCACCGAAGTCCCTCCTCGTCAGATGCACACCGCCCTCCATTGCGTCGGAGGATGCGTGCAAACCTGTCGAAGTCGAGACGCTTCGCCGTTCTCAGTGGACGTTCTTCGAAGAACGGGATCACGACTCCCAGAAGGTCCGCCCGGCGCTTCACGGAGAAGCGCAGGAGCGGCTCCCGATGGTTGTCGTGTCGAGGGCTCTCGATGATCGACCCACACCCGAACTCCTCGATGAAGAGGTCGAGTGCGGCCCGTGAGCTCGCCGCCTGTGTGACCGAGAACTCGTGCTGGACCTGCCAGCCGAGTCGGCACACGGCGTTGCGAACCACGGAGATCGAAAAGCAGCCCTCGCCGTCGACGAAGCCGACGATCCACTGCTCGATGCCTGGCCTTTCCTGCTGATTGCCCGCACCGGACGGTTTTTCACTGCTCACGTCGCAACCCTAAAGACCGGGTATGACATGAACGAGTACCGCCGGATACTCGGGTGTTCCAGCAAATAGCCAGCTGCACCCAATGCGTCACCGCATTGAGGGGCAGCGCCCTGGCACGTCAGGGCATTCCACCTTAGGACCGTTATAGTTACGGCCGCCGTTTACCGGGGCTTAGCTTCAGGGCTTTGCTCCCGAAGGAGCTAACCCATCCGCGTAAC
>CAVYIP010000004.1:47500-312379 GCA_963768605.1 uncultured Actinomycetes bacterium
ACGGAGTCCCAGCCCTGGAGGAGCGGGTACAGCAGCTCCATCAGCGAGATCGGCTCTCCGGCTCCGTAGCGCGCGGCGAAGTCGTTGCGCTCGAGCAGACGCGCCACGGTGACGCGTGACGTGAGCCGGAGCACATCGGCCATGTCCATCGCCGCGAGCCATTCGGAGTTGTACCGAACCTCGAGGTGGTCCTTGTCCGGGAGCAAGATGCGCTGCGCCTGCTCCACGTACGTGGTCGCGTGCGCGTCGATCTCCTCGCCGCTCAGGGCCGGTCGGGTCGCGGTCCTTCCGCTCGGGTCGCCGACCCGGGCCGTGAAGTCGCCGATGATGAGCACGGCGACGTGACCGAGGTCCTGGAACTGCCGGAGCTTGCGCAAGACGACCGCCGACCCGAGGTGGATGTCCGAAGCGGTGGGGTCGAGCCCGAGCTTCACGCGGAGCGGCCGTCCGGACGTGAGCTTGTCGCGCAGCTCGTCCTCGGTGATGCAGTCGACGGTGCCGGCGCGCAGGACTCGCAGCTGCTCGTCGACGTTCGCGCCGGTCATGGGTGCGAACGCTACTTCCCGCCCGACGGCCGACCGGGGCTCACATTCGGGTCGTCTCGTACGAACCAGCGCCACCGCGACCGGTCGCCCTCACCCGGCTTCAGGCCCACGCGTGTGGACCGTCCGGGTCGGCGCGGCGGCGGAACGCCGTCGTCCAGGAGCCGCACCGGCCCGCGCACGAGGTCGGCGCCGTTCTGCGCGCCGGTGATCGCGAGCGACTGGGTGAGCCGAGCGGGACCCGAAGCCAGGTCGCGGTCGCGGCGGGCGGCGTGGCGCCGGGTGCGCATGACGTCGATCCCTTCGACGGGCGCACCACCCCGCAACAACACGGCGCTGGCCCATCCGGTCTCGCCGCAGACGACGTTGGAGCACCAGTGCATGCCGTACGTGAAGTACACGTAGAGGTGGCCGGGGGGCCCGAACATGACGCGATTGCGCGGCGTCTCCCCCCGGAAGGCGTGGCTGCCCGGATCCTCGTCGCCCGCGTAGGCCTCGACCTCGACGAGCCGGACGGCAAGCCGACCGAACTCCGAGTCGTCGTATACCAGCAGCTTGTTGAGCAGATCCGGCGCGAGCGCACGCGAGTCGCGCTCGAAGAACGACCGCGGAAGTGTCCGGCCCCGCCGCCTCGCGGCGGTCACGTCCCGTCGAGCCAGGCGCGTTCCTCGTCGAGCCTGGTGCGCGCGGCGGCAAGCTGATGACGCACCGGTTCGGGACCGGCCCCGCCGGGTGTCGTCCGCCGTCGCACTGCCTCGCCCGGTTCCAGCAGCGCCAGCGCATCCGGGCCGAGGCGAGCGTCGGTCATGACCAGCTCCTCGAGCGCGATACCTCGCTCGGCGGACTGGCGAACCAACTCGCCGACCGCCTGGTGCGCGTCTCGGAACGGGACGCCCTGCCGCACGAGCAGCTCGGCGAGGTCGGTCGCGGCCGAGGCCGCGTCGTCGGCCGCCGCCTGCATCCGCTCGGGGACGAATTCGGCGGTGTCCACGAGCCCCGCGACCGCTCGGAGCGCCCCGGTGGCGGTGTCGAGGGCGTCGAAGAGCGGCTCCTTGTCGCCCTGCAGGTCGCGGTTGTATGCGAGCGGGAGGCCCTTCAACGTGGCGAGCACGCCGGTGAGATCGCCGATCACGCGGCCGGCGCCGCCCCGTGCGAGCTCGGCGATGTCGGGGTTCTTCTTCTGCGGCAGCATCGACGACCCGGTGCTGTACGCGTCGGCGAGGCGCACGAAGCCGAACTCCTCCGTCGCCCACAACACGATCTCCTCACCGAGGCGCGACAGGTGCGACTGGGTCAGCGCGGCGACGAAGAGCGCCTCGGCCACGAAGTCGCGATCGGACACCGCGTCGAGCGAGTTCTCGAACCGGCGGGCGAAGCCGAGCTCGCGGGCGACGTCGTCGGGATCGAGCGGCAGGCTCGACCCCGCGAGCGCACCCGCGCCGAGGGGCGACACGTCGGCCCGGTCGAGCGCGTCTCGCCACCGGTCGACGTCCCGCGCAAAGGCCCAGAAGTGGGCGAGGAGGTGGTGCGCGAGGAGGACGGGTTGCGCGCGTTGGAGATGCGTGTAGCCGGGGAGGTAGGTGTCGCCGGCTTCCGTCGCCCGACGGACGAGCACGGCTTGGAGCTCGTGCACCGCGTCGGCGACGGCCCGACCTTCGCGACGCACGAAGAGACGCAGGTCGAGCGCGACCTGGTCGTTGCGGCTGCGGCCGGTGTGGAGCTTGGCGCCGGCCGACCCGGCGAGGTCGGTGACTCGGCGCTCGATGGCGGTGTGGATGTCCTCGTCGGTGGGAGCGAACGCGAAGGTCCCCTCGGCGAGCTCCTTGTCGACCGTGTCGAGCGCAGTCGTGACGGCGGCGACCTCCTCGTCGCTCAGCAGACCGACGCGGCCGAGCATGGCGACGTGGGCACGCGATCCCGCGATGTCGTCGCCCGCGAGACGACGGTCGAAGTCGAGACTGCTCGTGAACGCGAGCAGCGCGTCGGCCGGCTCCTCGCCGAAGCGCCCGTGCCAGAGCGGCCGGGCGTCGCGTTCGCTCATTCGGCTGTCATTCCTCGGGGGTTCCCTGCTTACGGGCCACCGTCTCGACGCCGAGGCCCCAGAGCCGCACGAACCCGGCCGCGTCCTCGTGGCGGAACGCGTCCTCGGCGGCGTAGGTCGCGAGCTCGTAGTCGTAGAGCCCGTGTTCGGCGCGACGGCCGGCGACGAAACAGCTGCCGGGCTCCAGTCGCAATCTGACTTCGCCGGTGACGGGCGCCTGCGACGCACCCACGAATGCGTCGAGCGACCGGCGCAGCGGCGAGTGCCACAGCCCGTCGTAGACGAGCTCGGCGTAGCGCGGCTCGAGGCGTGCCTTCTCGCGCATGAGATCGCGCTCGAGCGTGATCGACTCGAGATCGGCGTGGGCGAGGAGCAACGCGAGCGAGCCGGGGCACTCGTAGATCTCCCGGCTCTTGATGCCGACCCGGCGGTTCTCGACCATGTCGATGCGACCCCAGCCGTACGCCCCCACCGCCGCGCTCACCGCCGGGACGAGCTCGTGCAGAGGGGTTGCGGTCCCGTCGAGGCTCACGGCGACGCCCGCCTCGAAGCCGATGACGAGCTCCCGCGGCTCGCGGGGAGCGTCGGTGGCCTTGCCCGTGAGGGCGTACACCTCCTCGGGGGGCTCGATCCAGGGATCCTCGAGGATGCCGCACTCGATCGTGCGTCCCCACAGGTTCTCGTCCACCGAGTACGGGCTGTCCTTGCGGACGCGGATCGGGATGCCGTGCTTCGCCGCGTACTCGATCGAGTCTTCACGCGTCAGGCCCCACGCGCGGACGGGTGCCAGCACCTCGAGGTCCGGGCGCGAGGGCGCGCGTCGACACCTCGAAGCGCACCTGGTCGTTCCCTTTGCCGGTGCAGCCGTGCGCGACCGCGTCGGCGTTGTGCTCACGGGCGGCACGGACGAGATGCCGGACGATGACGGGCCGCGAGAGCGCCGACACGAGCGGGTACTTGCCCTCGTAGAGGGCGTTGGCACGAAGGGCGGGCGTGACGAAGTCCTCGGCGAACTCGGCGCGCGCGTCCACGACGATCGCCTCGACGGCACCGGCGGCGAGCGCTCGCGCCCGGATCGTGTCCCAGTCGTCGTCGACGCCCTGGCCGACGTCGACGGCCAGCGCGATGACCTCTGCGCCCCATTCCTCGCTGATCCATTTCACCGCAACCGAGGTGTCGAGGCCGCCGGAGTACGCGAGCACGACTCGCTTCGCCATCGGAAACTCCCCGCTCACAGTCCGGCCAGAGTCGCGAGCTCGGACGCTACCTTCGAGCCCTCGGCGCCCTCGGCGCAGATCACGAGCACGGTGTCGTCGCCGGCGACCGTGCCGAGCAAGTCGCGGAGGCCCGAGCGGTCGAGCGCCGACCCGATCACGTGCGCCGAGCCCGGCGGCGTGCGCAGGACGACGAGGCTGCCGCTGTGGGCGACGTCGACCACGAACTCGCCCATCACGCGGCGGAGGTGGTCGTCGGGCGCGCTCGCCTCCTTGGCGTGCTCGGGGATCGCGTACGCCATCGTCCCGCCCGGGATGCGCACCTTCACCGCGCCGAGGTCCTCGAGGTCGCGGCTGACCGTCGCCTGCGTTGCGACGATCCCGTTCGCCGCCAGGAGCTCGACGAGCTGGGCCTGGCTCGACACGGCCTGGTCCTCGAGCAGGCGGGAGATGCGGTGCTGGCGTTGGGGCTTGCCGAGCGTCGCCATCACTCGCCTCCTCCGGTTGCAAGGTCCGCGAGCAGGGCCCGGACCGCGTCCATCCGGTTCGCCGCCTGCTGCCACACGAGCGAAGCGGGCCCGTCGATCACCTCGGCCGTCACCTCTTCGCCACGGTGCGCGGGTAGGCAGTGCAGGAACACGGCTTGCTCACCCGCCGCCGTCATCAGGTCGGCGTCGACCCGGTACCCGCTGAACGCCGCCCGGCGTGCCGCCGACTCGTCTTCTTGTCCCATCGACGTCCACACGTCGGTGTACACGGCGTCGGCGCCCTTCACCGCCTCGTACGGGTCGACGGCCACCTCGATCAACCCGCCGAGGTTGCCGGCTCGCTCGACCAGGTCGTCGTCCAGCTCGTACCCGGGCGGCGAGGCGACGGTGAGCTCGAGGCCGCACAAAGCCGACGCGAACGCGAGCGACGCGGCGACGTTGTTGCCGTCGCCCACGAACACCACCCGTCGCCCTTCGAGCGATCCCAGGTGCTCGCGCAACGTCAGCACGTCCGCCAGCGCCTGGCACGGATGCGCCCGATCCGACAGGAGGTTCACCACCGGCACGTCCACCGCCCCCGCCATGGCTTCGAGCGTGGTGTGGTCGAACACCCGCGCGGCAAGGATCGTGCAGTACCCGGCGAGCGTGCGGGCGACGTCCTCGACGCTCTCCCGCACACCGATCCCGACCTCGTCGGGCCGGATGTAGATCGGATGCCCGCCCAGCCCGACCACGGCCATCTCGGTCGAGGTGCGGGTGCGGGCGGAGGGCTTCTCGAACAGGAGCGCGACGCCCTGACGGGCGAGCGCGGCCGGGACCGCGGCGGGGTCCTGCTTCCATGCCTGCGCCCGGTCGAGGAGAGCGGCGAGCCGATCGGGCGTGAGGGCGTCGACCTCGAGGAAGTCGGTCGTCATGAGCTCCGCTCCCCCGTCTCGCTCAGGACGGTGTCGAGAATGCGGACGGCCTCAGTGATCTCGTCGTCGGTGACGAGCAGGGAGGGCGCGAATCGCAACGCGGTTGGAGTCACCGCGTTCACGAGCAGGCCGCGCTCGAGGCACGTTCGCGCGACAGGCGCCGATTCGATCCCGGGTGCCAGCTCGGCCGCGAGGAGCAGCCCCGTACCTCGCACGTCGACGACCGCGGGCAGCGCCAGCAGGGCCTTGGTCAGCTTCTCTCCCGCGCGGGCGGATCGCCGCGGGATGTCCTCGGCTTCCATCACGTCGAGCACGGCGAGCGCGGCCCGCGCCGCCAGGGGCTGTCCGCCGAAGGTCGTGGCGTGGTCGCCGGGCCGGAACGCGGCGGCAACGCCGGCCCGGGCCCAGCAGGCGCCGATCGGGACGCCGTTGCCGAGCGCCTTCGCCATCGTCACGACGTCGGGCTGCACGTCGGCGTGCTGGTAGCCGAACCACCGGCCGGTCCGGCCGAGGCCGGTCTGCACCTCGTCGATCATCAGCAGCGCCTCGCGCTCGTCACACCACGAGCGAACGGCTTCGAGGTAACCGGGAGGCGCCACGTTCACGCCCCCCTCGCCCTGCACGGCCTCGAGCAGGACTGCGCACACTCGCTCGTCGAGGGCACCGACGAGCGCGTCGGCATCGGCGTACGGCACGAGACGGAAGCCCGAAGGCAGCGGCTGGAACGTCTCCTGCTTCTGCGGCTGCCCCGTCGCCGCCAAGGTGGTGAGCGTGCGGCCGTGGAACGAGCCGTAGGTGGAGACGACGTGGTAGCGCTCCTTGCCGCCGAGCGTCTGGCCGTGGCGACGAGCGAGCTTGATCGCGCACTCGTTCGCCTCGGCGCCGGAGTTCGAGAAGAACACGCGTCCGCCCCCACCGAGGAGCGCGTCGAGTCGGGCGGCGAGCCGGGGTTGGAGATCGTTGTAATAGAGGTTGGAGACGTGCGAGAGCGTGCGCGCCTGATCGGCGAGCGCGTCGGCGACGGCGGGATGCGCGTGCCCGAGCGACGTGACGGCGAGCCCCGACAGGAAGTCGAGGTACTCGCGGCCTTCTGAGTCCCACAGCCGTGTTCCTTCGCCACGAACGAACGCGACCGGCGCCCGGGCGTACGTGCTCATGACGTGCTCGGCGTCGAGGGCGACGATCTCGTCGAGACGGGTCGCCGGCGTCGTCGTCATGCGATCACCATCGTGCCGATCCCCTCGCGGGTGAAGAACTCGAGCAGGAGCGCGTGCGGGATGCGCCCGTCGAGGATGTGGGCGCGGCTCACACCCGACTTCACGGCCTCGACGCACGAGCGGACCTTCGGGATCATCCCCTCCGACAGGACGCCATCGTCGGCGAGCGCCGACAGCCGGTCGACGTCGATACGCGAGATGAGGGACGCCTCGTCGGCGAGATCGCCGTAGAGCCCGGCTACGTTGGTGAGGTAGACGAGCTTCTCGGCCCGGAGCGACTCCGCGATCGCACCCGCGACCGTGTCGGCGTTGACGTTGTACGCCTGACCGGCGTCGTCGACGCCGACCGTCGCCACGACCGGGATGAGCTCCTCACGGATGAGACGTTCGAGGATCGACGGGTCGATGCGGCGAATGTCGCCGACGAAGCCGAGCTTCTCGTCCCGGGCCGCAGCGTTGATGAGCCCGGCGTCCTCGCCCGAGAGGCCGACGGCGTACGAGCCGTGCCGGTTGACCGACGAGACGATCTCGCGGTTGACCTTGCCGACCAGCGCCATGCGGACGATGTCGACGGTCTCGGCGTCGGTCACGCGCAGGCCGTCGACGAACTCGGGCTCCTTGCCCAGACGGCGCATCAGGTCGCTGATCTGCGGTCCCCCGCCGTGCACCACCACGGGGTTCATGCCGACGAGGCGCATGAGCACGACGTCCTGGGCGAAGAGATCCGCGAGTCCGGGATCCTCCATGGCGTTCCCGCCGTACTTGATGACCACCGTCTTCCCGGAGAACTCGCGGATGTACGGGAGCGCCTCGGCGAGGATGGTCGCCTTCTTGCCCGCGTCGCGGACGCGGGGATCGGTCTCCGTGCTCATGACGTCCGCCGGTTTTCGTC
This sequence comes from uncultured Actinomycetes bacterium, assembly GCA_963768605.1. Classification (GTDB taxonomy): domain Bacteria; phylum Actinomycetota; class Acidimicrobiia; order IMCC26256; family JACDBD01; genus JALZAA01. The sequence continues at coordinate 54,809 of CAVYIP010000004.1, forward strand.
GATGTACGCGTGGCTGAGGTCGGTCGTGCGCATCGTCGCCTGCTCGGAGCCGGCGTTCAGATCGCACGTCAGCGTGATCGAGCGCTCGTTCATGACCTTGCCCAGCTGCGTGGCGTCGTGCTCCGCGTGCACGCCGTCACGGCACACGATCACGTCGCCGTAGGCGATTGCGACCTGCTCCGGGTCGAAGCTCGCACCACTGACGCCGAGCTCCGACAACACGCGACCCCAATAGGGGTCGCCGCCATTGAGTGAGCACTGGACGAGCTGGCTCTCGGCCACGGTACGAGCGGCGCGCCGGGCCTCGTCGCGCGTGCGGGCTCCGCGCACCGTGATCTCGACGAGCTTCGTCGCTCCTTCGGCGTCACTCGCCATCTGCACCGACAGGGACAGGCACACTTGGCGGAAGGCGTCCGCGAGCCGCGACGCATCCGCGCTTCCGGGCTCGACGGGTTCGTTTCCCGCCTCCCCGTTTGCGAGGGCCAGCACCGTGTCGTTCGTGCTCGTACAGCCGTCGATCGACAGCTCGTGGAACGACGAGTCGACCGCTCCTACCAACATCTCGTGCAGCGCGAGCGAATCGACGACAGCATCGGTTGTGAGCGCGGCGAGCATGGTCGCCATCGAGGGCGCGAGCATCGCCGCACCTTTCGCCATGCCCCCGACGGTGACGGTCGTGCCGTCGGCGAGCTCGACTCGCTCGCGGGCTTCCTTGCGGACCGTGTCCGTGGTCAGGATGGCTTCGGCGGCGAGATCACCGTGCGGGCCGAGCGTCTCCGCCAGTTCCGGGATGCCGGCCTCGATGGGCGCCATCGGCATCGGGACGCCGATGAGGCCCGTCGAGCACACGAGGACGTCCTCCGGTGCGCACTCCAGGCTCTCGGCGGTCAGCTCGCACATCCGGCGGGCGTCACGACGGCCGTTCTCACCCGTCGCCGCGTTGGCATTCCCGGAGTTGAGCACCACCGCCGCGGCACGTCCGTCACGCAGATGATCCCGACTGATCTGCACGGGCGCGGCCTGCACGAGATTGGTCGTGAACACGCCCGCCGCGGACACCGGTCGACGGTCGGCTGTCGCGACGAGAGCAAGATCGGGCGCACCCGATGGCTTGATGCCGCAGGCGACGCCGCCGGCTTCGAAGCCGTCCGCCGCGGTCACGCTCACGGCATGATCCCGACTGACCGGCAACCCCGTGGTCTCGGGCAAGCCGAGCACGAGGTTGGCGCACTGGATGGCCTGCCCGGCCGCGCCTTTCCCGAGGTTGTCGAGTGCACAGAGGGCGAGTACCGACCCGGTGCGTTCGTCGAAACGCGCCGTGAGGTGCGCCGCGTTCGACCCGAGCGTCGCCTTGGTGACCGGAGGCTCGTCGAGCACGCTCACGAACGGCGCGCCGGCGTAGAAGGCGCGGAAGGTCTCGAGGAGCGACGCGGTCGTCAACCCGTCACGGGACGGGCGAGCGTGGCACGTCGCCAACAAGCCGCGCGTCATCGGGACGAGATGGGGCGTGAACAGCAGCTGCACCTCGGTGTCGGACGCCGCGCTCAGCGCCCACTCCATCTCTCCCGTATGGCGATGCGTGAGGAGCGTGTAGGCGGCGACGTTCTCGTTCGCCTCCGAGTAGAGGCTCGCCGCCGAGAGCCCGCGGCCGCGCCCCGACACGCCCGACATGGCATCGACGACGAGGCCGGTCGGTTCGACGAGCCCGTCCGCGACCAGCGGGGCGAGCGCCAGCGCGGCGGCGGTCGGGTAGCAACCGGGGGCGGCGACATGCGGCCCACGCCCGACGGCATCGGCGAACAGCTCGGGCAAGCCGAACGCGAACCCGTCGAGCAGATCCGGGGCGGTGTGCGGCCGGCCGTACCAGCGCTCGTACACGCCCGCCGGCAGCCGAAAATCGGCGCCCAGGTCCACGACATGGCCGACGCGCTCGACGAGCTCGGTGGCGATCAGCTGCGACTCCCCGTGCGGAAGTGCGACGAAGGCGACGTCGACGCCGGCGAGATCCGCCGGCGCGTACGACGCGTACTCGAGCGCCGGGTACGCGGCCGCCAGCGACGGATACAAGGCCCCCACGGCCGCGCCCGCGTTCGAGTCGGCGGTCACGTGGACCACCTCGATCTCGGGATGGGCGGCGAGGAGCCGGAGCAGCTCGGCGCCTGTGTACCCTGAGCCACCGACCACGGCGGCGCGATACGCCATGCTGCATACCATACATGACTGTGCATAGGACCGCTCCCCCGTTCGGCGGCGCCGTCGTCGGGACCGACCTCGGGCCGCTGCGCATCACCGTCTCCGCTGCCGCCAACGAGCGCTACTGGGCGTCGGCCGGGGTCGACCACCCGGCACTCCGGCAGGGCGCCCTCTACCCGCCTGTGGCCGCCAATCTGGCGATCCTGCTGTTCCAGACGGTGGCGACCCGCCCCCTGCTCCACACCTCCCAGCGGCTGGTCTCCCACCGGCGGGGAGAGGCGGGCGCCGAGCTGACCGTCACGGGCACCGTGGTGGACCGGTACGAGAAGCGGGGCCGCGAGTACGCGGTCATCGAAGCGGTGGTCGCGCTCCCCGACGGTGAGCCGCTGTGGACGTCGACCGCCACCTTCTGCGAGCAATGACCACCCGCCGGCGCGAGCTGCTCCTCACTCCCGAGCTGCTGCGCGCGTACTCGCGCCGAGGCAACTTCCACTCCGACCAGGACGAGGCGAGCAAGCTCGGGCTCTCGGGCCTCGTCGCGCAGGGCATGCAGGTCGCCGGGCCCGCTTACGGCGTGCTGCTCGACGAATGGGGCGAGGAGTTCCTCGAGCACGGCGAGGTCGAGCTCAAGTTCGTCGGCATGGTCATGGACGGCGAGACCGTCGACGCCGCCGTCACGATCGACGGCGACCGCGCCGAGGTCGAGGTCGTCAACCGGGACCGCGAGCGCACCACGGCTGTGGGTCGGGCGTCTCGCCGGGCACCGCGGGCATGATCCTCGAACGCCAGACCGGCAGTTCTTCGTGCTCCGAGAGCGTGCGCCGCGCCGGTGACGGGATCTAGGGCTCGTTGGGCGGGAGGCGGTGGATCCCGCTTTCTTCGGGTGGGACCGGTCGGTCGGCCAACAACGCCAGCACCTGCGCGCGGACACGGTCGAAGGTGGCGCCCAGATCCGAAAGGACGCGCGCGGCCCGGCTGTCGTCGGTCCGGATCAGCCCGAGGAGCATGTGCTCGGTGCCGATGTAGTTGTGACCGAGCTGGAGCGACTCCCGCAGGGCGTTCTCGAGCGACGTCTTGGCCCGCGGGCTGAACGAGAGGGTCCCGACGCTCGGTGAGACGCCACGCGGCACCTCACGTTCGATCGCGTTGCGTACCGCCGCCAGCCGGATGTCGAGCGCCTGGAGCGTCTGGGCCGCTACACCCTGACCCTCGTGGACGATCCCGAGCAGCAGGTGCTCGGTGCCGATCGCGCTGTGGTTCAGGAGACGCGCCTCCTCCTGCGCGAGGACGACAACGCGGCGAGCCCGGTCGGTGAACTTCTCGAACACACTGCCAGGCTACGACTCGACCTCTGCCTCCTGGAGGCGGTCGCGCAGCACGTCGGGGATCGGCACCGAATCGTGCGTGCCGGGCTTCACGCTCACGTACGTGACGGTCCCCACGCACACCGCCCTCTCCTCGATCGTCGCCGTGTATCGCACGTCGAAGGACGCGTTGCCGAGCCGCGCGGTGCAGACGGAGATGTCGACCAGGTCGTCGAAACCGGCCGGGCCCTGCCACTCGAGGACGGCCTTCACGAGCATCACGTCGAAGTCCCGAAAGAACGCCTCCTTCGGGTCGAACCCCATCGTGTCGAACCATCGTGTGCAGGCCTCGTCGAAGTACGTGAGCCAGTGGGCGTTGAACACGACGCCCTGCGCGTCGACTTCGGCGTATCGGGGTCGGACGCGATGGACGAACGCCACGACGTCAGCCCCGCAGCTCGCCGCCGTGCTCGCGCGCGGCGGCCTCGACGCACCGGCGGCGGATCTCCCCCACCTCGTCGTCGGTGAGCGTCCGGTCCGGGGCGCGGAACCGCAGCGCGAAGGCGAGGCTCTTCCGCCCCGCGCCGAGCGCGTCCGACCGGAAGACGTCGAACAGCCGGACCTCCTCCAGGACGTCGCCGGCGGAGCGGCGCAGGGTCTCGGCCACGTCTCCGGCCGCGACGTCCTCCTCCACGACGAACGCGAGGTCGATCGTCGACGGCGGGTACGGGGAAGGCGGCCGGAACGTGCGATCGCGGCGACGGCCGTCGAGCAGCCGATCGAGATCCAGCTCGAATCCGACGACCGGCGGCGTGAGCTCGAGCGCAACGAGCAGACCCGGGTCGAGCTCGCCCAGCACTCCGATCTCCTGGCCGTCGACGAGGACGGCGGCAGCACGAGCGGGATCGAAGCCGGGGCGCCCCGCCGCTTCCGTTCCACCGGCGGCGATCTCGAGGGCATCGAGCACCTCGTGCAGCACGTCGAGCGCGTCGAAGGGGTCGACCGGGCGGTCGGGCTCGACCGGCCGCCGGCGCACCGTGCCCGACAGCGCCACGGCGAGATGGGTCGGCTCCTCCGGTAGCAGCGATCCCTCGCCACGGGGAGCGAGGAAGACGCGTCCGACCTCGAAGAGCCCGACGTCGGTGAGGCCGTGGGCGTGGTTGTGCGCCACCGCTCGCAGGAGCCCGGGAAGGATCCGGGTGCGGAGGACCGACTCCTCGGCGCGGAGCGGATTGGCCGCTTCGACGAGCCGGTCGAGCGGCGCGCCCGCCCGTTCGAGATCGGCGGGGGCTACGAGCGGGATCGTGACGGCCTCGGACATTCCGGCGCCGACGAGCGCATCCGCGACCACGCGCCGCTCGCGTTGCCGCGGGGTGAGCCCGCCGACCTGCTCGCGGGGCCTCGCCACGGTGCGACCGATGGACGCGAACCCGACCCGGCGGGCGACCTCCTCGATGATGTCGATCTCGCGCTCGAGGTCGGGGCGAAACGTCGGGGCGATCGCGGTGATGTCGTCGCCGCCGCCGTCCACCTCGATGCCCAACGGCCGGAGGGCGTCGAGGATCTCCGTGTCGCGGAGCGCGGTGCCGAGCACGCCGTTGACCTTGCTCGTGCGGACGTGGATGCGAGCGCGCTCGACCGGTTGGGGGTAGACGTCGACCGCCTCGCCCGCCACCTTCGCTTCGGCCACCTCGGCGAAGAGCTCCATGGCCCGTTCGGCGTGCTCGGCGACGCCGTTGGGGTCGATGCCACGTTCGAACCGGGCGCTCGACTCCGAGCGCAGCTTGAGGCGCTTCGACGTCCGCGCGATGCCCATCCGCTCGAAGTACGCCGACTCGAGCAGGATCTCCGACGTGTCGTCCGAGACTTCCGACGTGCCGCCGCCCATGACGCCCGCGATTGCTTGCGGCGCGCCGTCGGCGTCGCAGATGAGGAGGTCCTCCTCGGTGAGCACGCGATCCACGCCGTCCAGCGTGGCGATGTGCTCGCCTCGTTCGGCCAGCCGCACGAGGATCCCGCGGCCCGCCAGGCGCCCGAGATCGAAGGCATGGAGCGGCTGGTTTCGCTCGAGCAGCACGTAGTTGGTGACGTCCACGACGTTGCTGATCGGCCGCATGCCCGCCTTGACGAGCCGCTGCGCCATCCACGACGGCGACGGGCCCAACGTCACGCCTGCGGCCCGGCCGAGGTAGCGGGGACAGCGGTCGGGCGCGTCGACGCGGACTGTGATGTCGGAGACGACCGTGGGGTCCGTGGGAGCGTGGGGTTCGGGAACCTGGAGCGGGAGCCCGAAGTGTGCGGCGACTTCGCGTGCCACGCCCACGATGCACATGGCGTCGGGTCGGTTCGGGGTGATCGACAAGTCGAAGATCACGTCGTCCAGCCCGAGCAGCTCGCGCACGTCGGTGCCGGGTTCGGTGGAGCCGTCGAGGTGGACGATCCCCTCGTGGTCGTCGCCGAGACCGAGCTCGTCGGGCGCGAGCAGCATGCCGTCGGAGGTGACACCCCGGATCTTCCTGCGTTCGAGGATCCCGAACGGCTCCGGGAGATGCGCGCCGGCCGGCGCGTACGGCACGACGTCGCCCGCGGCCACGTTCTCGGCGCCGCACACGACCCGGGAGGAGTCGCTCCCGAAGTCGACGTCGACGAGGGTCAGCTTGTCGGCGTTCGGATGCTTCACGACGTCGAGGACGCGCGCCGCGATCACCCCGCGCACGTCGCGGCCGGGCTCCTCGACGCCCTCGACCTCCAGGCCGACCTGGTTGAGCGCCGCGACCAGCTCGTCGGTCGAGGCGTCGACAGGCGTGAACTCCCGGATCCAGGACAGTGGCGCGCGCATCAGTGCCTCAGTACTGCGCCAAGAAGCGAACGTCGCCGTCGAAGAACGTGCGGATCTCGTCGATCCCGTAGCGGATCATCGCAATCCGCTCGAGCCCGAAGCCGAACGCGAAGCCCTGCCATTCCTCCGGGTCGTACCCGACCGCCTCGAACACGTTGGGGTCGACCATCCCGCAGCCGCCGAGCTCGATCCAGCCCGTGTGCGAGCACACGCGACATCCCTCGCCGTGGCAGAAGATGCAGCTGACCGCCAGCTCCGCCGACGGCTCGGTGTAGGGGAAGTAATCGGAACGGAAGCGCGTGCGGACGGATTCGTCGTCGAACAAGCGCTTCACGAACACCTCGATCGTGCCGAACAGGTCGGCGAGCGTGATGCCACGATCGACCGCCAGGCACTCCATCTGATGGAACACCGGTGAGTTGCGCGGCCCCGGCGTCTCGTTTCGGTACGTGCGCCCGGGCGCGACGACGTAGATCGGCGGCTCATTCGCTTCCATCGTGCGGATCTGCACCGGCGAGGTGTGGGTCCGCAGCATCACCTGCTCGTCGCGGCCGAGCCGCACGTACAAGGTGTCCTGCATCGAGCGCGCCGGGTGCGCGGGCGGGATGTTGAGCGCCTCGAAGTTGTGCCAGTCGTCCTCGACCTCGGGGCCTTCGGCCACGCGATATCCGAGCCCGGCGAAGATGTCCTCCAGCTCGCGCTGGACCTGCGTGACGAGATGCAGGTGCCCACGGACGCGGCCGTGCCCGCCGGCGGTCAGATCGAGACGCTCGCCTCGCGGGCCGCCGGCCGCCCCGCTCGAGGCGATCGCGACGCGCCGGCGCTCGATCACGCCGGCGATCGCCGCCTTGTAGTCGGAGACAGCCTTGCCCGCCGCGCGCCGGTCCTCGGGCGCGAGCGTCTTGATCGCCTCGGTCACCTGCGCCGCCGGCGACCTTCGCCCGACGAACCGGCGCTCCAGCTCCACGAGCTCGTCGAGCCCGGCCAGGCCTTCGGCCGCCGTCGCCGCCTCCGACTCCGCTCCGTCGAGCAGCTGCTGCGCCTCGGCCAGGTTCACCGCGCCGCTCGCCGCTGGCGGGCCGCTTCGAAGGCGAGCAAGGTGCCCGCCATCCCGACGTTGAGCGACTCGGCGGGCGGTTCGACCGGGATGCTGACCTCCCCGTCGAGGTTCGGCGCGAGCTCGCTGGGAATCCCGGACGCCTCGTTGCCGAGCACGATCGCCACCGGTCCGGTGAGGTCGACGCGTTCGAGGTACTCGCCACCGGTGGCGACGGCCGCGAGACGGCGCCGTCCGTGCCGGCCGAGCGCGTCGAGCACCTTCACCGGGTCGTCCGCCTCCACTACGGGGATTCCGAACATCGCTCCGCCCGACGATCGCACCACCTTCGGGGCGTGCGGATCCACCGAATTGCCGCAGAACAGTACTCCCACGGCCCCCGCCGCCTCCCCGCTGCGCAGCAGCGTGCCCGCGTTGCCCGGGTCGCGCACCGTCACCGCCACGAGCACGAGCCCGTCTGCGCCGATGTCGTCGACGTCCGGGCGCGTCATCTCCGCGACGGCGAGCACCGGCTGCGGGGTCACCGTGTCGCCGATTCTCTCGAGCACGCCTTCCTTCAGCTCTTCGATCGGGATGTCGAGGTCGCGGAGTCGCGAGACGAGCGGCGCGAAGGCGCGGTCGGCCCCAGGTCCGACGTACGCGCTCTCGAGCTCGGCGCCGCGGTCGAGTGCCGCCGCCAACACCCGTGGGCCCTCGACGACGAAGGCGCGCTCGGCCCGGCGGGCGCGCGGGTCCCGAATGAGGTCGCGGAGGCGCCGGACTCGACGATGCCGGGGGCCGAGCGCCGGCACGGGCTCCTCAGGCCGCTTGCAGTGCCTCGCGAGCGACCGCGACCAGCGCGCCGAACGCAGCCGAGTCGTGCACCGCGAGGTCGGCGAGGATCTTGCGGTCCACGTCGATGTCGGCAGCCTTGAGTCCTGCGACGAAGCGCGAGTACGAGATGTCGTTCTGCCGGCACGCTGCGTTGATCCGCACGATCCAAAGTCGCCGGAACTCACCCTTGCGCGCCCGTCGGTCGCGGTAGGCGTATCGGAGCGAGCGCATGACCTGCTCGTTGGCCTTCCGGAACCCGCGGCTCTTCGCGCCGGAGTAGCCCGAGGCCTTCTCGAGCACGGCGTGGCGGTGCTTCTTGCCTTGGACGGAACGCTTCACCCTGGCCATCGTGGATGCCTCCTGCGTGCGCGGCGGTGGCGCGCCGCGTTTCGGTTACCGGCCCAGCAGCCGTTCGACGTGCTTGCGGTCGCCGCCGGTGACCTCCGCGCCGCGACCGAGACGGCGAGTCCGGCGGCTCGACTTCTTCTCGAGCAGATGCGAGCGAAACGCCTTCCGGCGCCGGATCTTGCCCGACCCCGTCACCCGGTACCGCTTGGCCGCACCGCGGTGTGTCTTCATCTTCGGCATCACTGCTCTCCTTCGCTGCCGTTCCCCGTCGATGGCGGCGGCGCCGCGGCTGCACGAGCCTTGGCCGGGCGCTTGATCGGGTGCAGAACCATCGTCATGTTGCGACCGTCCTGACGTGGCGCCGACTCGACGATCGCGATTTCACTCACCTGCTCGGCGACGCGCTCCAGGATCCGCAACCCCAACTCCGGGTGGAACACCTCCCGACCGCGAAACATGATCGTCAGCTTGACCTTCGAGCCTTCCGCCAGGAAGCGCTCGACGTGCTTCATCTTCGTCACGTAGTCGTGCTCGTCGATCTTGGGCCGGAACTTCATCTCCTTGACGACGACGTTCGTGGCCTTCTTTCGCGATTCCTTGCGCCGCTGCTCCTGCTCGTACTTGTACCGGCCGTAGTTCATGATCCGGCACACGGGCGGATTGGCGTTCGGCGCAACCTCGACGAGATCGAGCTCTTCCTCACGGGCGATCGTGAGCGCCTCCGGCAGAGGCTTGACCCCGAGTTGCTCGCCCCCGGGCCCGATGAGCAGGACCTCGCGGGCCCGAATCCGGTCGTTGATCCTGGCGTCGTCTGTGGCTATGTGATCACCTCGCTGATAGCGCTGCTGAACTGGGTCCGTCGCCCCCGCATCCTCCGGCCCGGCATTCCGGGGCGGGACGCGAAGATGGCGGACTCGGGAAGTCCGCCATCGCTCGACCGCTGGGGGCGGCCGTGACAACGAACCCGGGCTCGGCCCCACCCACTGTTGCAGGAAGGTCGGCCGGGTGGGGAAAGCGGCAAACGCCGGTCCCACTTCCCAGCTCTGATGTGAAGAGGTCAGGATATCAGCGTGAGCACACTTTGGACGCCGGGCGGAGAGAACGACCCGGAAGAGCCCCAATCCACTGCCCCGACCGACGCCGGCCCCGGCGGGCCGGACGACGAGGCCGCGCGTGAACAGCTGCGCGCGTTGCGCGAGCAACTCTCGCAAACACCGGTAGCCGACATCGTCGCCAACCACGCCATCGGACTGTGGGAGCTCGCGCTCTTGCATCTCTCGGCCGAGGAGGGAACCGCGCCCGACCTCGAGGAGGCTCGGCTGGCCATCGACGGCGTCGCCGCGCTCGTCGAAGGCTTGGAGGGTCGGCTCGGCCGCCACGACGAGCCACTCCGCGAAGCGTTGTCGCAACTGCGTCTCGCGTTCGTCGAGATCAGCCGGCGCGCCGAGTCAGGTGGCGACGAAGCAGGCGACGAGAGCGGATAGCGTCAGCCGGCGTGTCGTCGCGGATCGAGCAGTACGCCATGGTCGGGGACACCCAGACGGCCGCGCTCGTCGGCGACGACGGCTCGGTCGACTGGATGTGCGCGCCGCGCTTCGACAGCGGCGCCTGCTTCGCGGCGCTCCTCGGCGACGAGAACCACGGACGCTGGCTGCTCGCTCCCGCCGCCGGCGGACGAGCCACGCGCCGGCGGTACCGGGACCACACGCTCGTGCTCGAGACCGAGTTCGAAACGGCGGAAGGCGCGGTGCGGATCATCGACTTCATGCCGATCCGGGACAAGACCGTCGACATGGTCAGGATCGTGGAGGGGCTGCACGGTCACGTGCCGATGCAGATGCACCTCACGATCCGATTCGACTATGGCTCGATCATCCCGTGGGTCCGTAACGTCGACGGCGCGCTCGTCGCCGTCGCCGGCCCCGACGCGCTCGTGCTGCGCACACCCGTCGAAACCACGGGCGTCGGGCACTCGACCGTCGCCGAGTTCACGGTCCGGCGCGGCGAGCGGGTGCCGTTCACGCTCGCATGGTTCCCCTCGCACGAGGACGTCCCGCACCCGGTCAACGCCACGTGGGCGCTGACGCGGACGACCTCGTGGTGGCACGACTGGTCGCAGAAGTGGACGTACGACGGCGACTGGCCGGAGGCGGTGCAGCGGTCGGCCATCACGCTCAAGGCGCTCACGTATGCGCCGACCGGCGGGATCGTCGCCGCGCCCACGTCATCGCTCCCGGAATGGATCGGCGGTGTCCGGAACTGGGACTACCGGTTCTGCTGGCTTCGCGACGCCACGTTCACGCTGCTCGCCCTGCTCCACGCCGGGTACGAGGAGGAGGCGAAGGCGTGGCGCGGCATGGCTCCTGCGCGCCGCCGCCGGCGAGCCCGACGACCTGCAGATCATGTACGGCCCCGCCGGCGAGCGCCGGCTCACGGAGTGGGAGGTTCCCTGGCTGCCCGGGTACGAGAGCTCGAAGCCCGTCCGCATCGGCAACGCGGCGTCGGAGCAGTTCCAACTCGACGTGTACGGCGAGGTCATCGACGCCCTCTACCAGAGCCGCCGCGGCGCGATCGTCGAACGCGACGTCCACGCCCTGCGACTTGATCATCGCCCTGCTCGGACTTCCTCGAGGACGCTTGGAAGCGACCCGACGAGGGGATCTGGGAGGTGCGCGGGCCCGCGACAGCACTTCACTCACTCGAAGGTCATGGCGTGGGTCGCGTTCGACCGCGTCGTCCGCGTCGTTGCACGAGTTCGGCACCCAGGACGACGTCGACGCCGCTACCCGCATTTGCGAGCAATCCGCGACGAGATCCACGCCGAGGTGTGCACCAAGGCCTACGACGCCGACCGCAAGACGTTCGTGCAGGCCTACGGCTCGACCAACCTCGACGCCGCGCTGCTGATGATGCCGCTCGTCGGGTTCCTCCCCGCCGACCGACGAGCGGATGCAGGGCACCGTCGACGCGATCCAGACGCGAGCTGACGACCGACGGTTTCGTGAGGCGGTACACGACTGCAGCAGGCCGTCGACGGGCTTCCGCCCGGCGAAGGCGTGTTCCTGCCGTGCACGTTCTGGTTGGCCGACAACCTCGCGCTCATGGGCCGCGTCGACGAAGCGCGTGCCCTCTTCGGGCGGCTCGTCGGCCTGGCGAACGACGTCGGGCTCCTCGCCGAAGAGTACGACCCGGTCGCCAAGCGGCAACTCGGCAACTTCCCGCAGGCCTTCACGCACGTCTCGCTCGTGAACAGCGCGGTCAACCTCTCGAGCATCGCCCGCGCCGACTCCGACAAGGACGGCGCAACCCGTTCGGCGCTGGCGCTAACCCGACCGTTCCTCGATCACCGCCGCCTCCCACCGTCCCGGGAGACCGGCGACGACGTCGAACTCGACGGGCGTCCCGGTCGCGATCCGGCGCGTCCCGTCGGCGATGGACGTGGCGTGGAACGGGAATGTCGCTGCCGTCATCCGCTCTCGACCTCCCCGACCCCGCGGCGCTCGTCGAAGGAACGGACGGTGCCGTGCCGATGGGTGGTCAATGCACGATCTTGGCGATCGGCAGCTCGATGATGTCGGTGGCGCCCTGCTCCTTGAGCGCGGGGATGAGCGTGTTGATCTCGGCTTTGGCGACGACGGTCTCGACCGCGTAGCCGCCATCGCCGGCCAGCTTCGACACGGTCGGTGAGCGCAGGGCCGGGAGCAACGAGATCACGTCGTCGAGACGGGCTTCCTCGACGTTGAGCTTCACGAGCACGCGGCCGCGCGCCTCGAGCGCGCCGCTGAGGAGCGTCTGGACCTGCTCCATCGCCTTGCGCCGGTCGGGGTCGGCGTGCGCCTCGGGGTTGGCGATCAGCTCGGTGTGCGAGACGAGGATCGTGTCGAGCACCTTCAGGCCGGCCGCGCGCAAGGCCCGGCCGGTCTCGGTGATCTCGACGACAGCGTCCGCGATCTCCGGCACCTTGGCCTCGGTCGCGCCGTACGAGAGCGAGATCTCGGCGTCGACGCCGTGCTTCTCGAAGTAGCGGCGGGTCAGCTCCGTGTACTCGGTGTGGATGCGCACCCCGGAAGGGAGGTCGGTGACGCCTCGGTAGGGCGCGTCGGCTGCCACTGCGAGCACCACGTTGATGGGCCGGGCGGTCGCCTTCGAGTAGTGCAGCTCCGTCAGCGTGACGACGTCGGCGCCCGTCTCCTCCACCCAGTCGCGGCCCGTGACACCGACGTCGAACAGGCCGTCGGCGACGTAGCGCGGGATCTCCTGGGGCCGGAGGATGCGGACATCGGCGACACGGGGGTCGTCGATCGACGCCCGGTAATCGACACCCGAGCTCCGGCTCACGGCCAGGTCGGCGTCCTCGAACAGCTGCAACGTCGCCTGCTCGAGCGAGCCCTTGGGGAGCACCAGCCGCAGCACGGTCAGGCCTGCTTCCCGAGCTGGCGGAGGAGATCGACCATCTCGACCGCGGTGGCGGCTGCCTCGGCGCCCTTGTTGCCCTCGGTCCCTCCGGCGCGGGCGAGGGCCTGGTCCACGGTCGTCGGTGGTGAGCACGCCGAACGCGATCGGCACGCCGGTGTCGAGGGCGACGCGGCTGATGCCCGACGCGCACTCGCCGGCGACGAAATCGAAGTGCGGTGTGTCGCCGCGGATGACGGCACCGAGACAGATCACGGCGTCGAGCTCGCCCGACTCGACGAGCTGCTTCGCCACCAGCGGGATCTCGAACGCGCCCGGGACCCAGACCACCGGAACCGACTCGGGCTCGAGGCCCGTGGCCGGCGAGCTCGTCGAGCGCACCTTCGAGCAGCAGCTTGGTGATGTCGTCGTTGAACCGCCCGGCGACGATCGCGAGACGCATGCCGGTGGCGTCGGGCTTGCCTTCGTACTCCGTGTACTTGCCCATGTGGCTACGAGGCTAACTACGGCCGAGGCCTTCGTCCTCGATTTCCAGGAGGTGGCCCATCTTCTCCTGCTTGGCGCGCAGGTAGGCGATGTTCTCGTCGGTCGGTCGGGACCGAAGCGGGACTCGTTCGACGATCTCGAGGCCGTAGCCCTCGAGCCCTCCGTACTTCGCCGGGTTGTTCGTCATCACCCGCATGGTGGTGATGCCGAGGTCGACGAGAATCTGCGACCCGATGCCGTACTCGCGCGAGTCGACCGGGAAGCCGAGCTCGACGTTGGCCTCGACGGTGTCGCGGCCCTGGTCCTGGAGCGTGTAGGCACGCAGCTTGTGGCCGAGACCGATCCCCCGCCCCTCGTGCCCGCGCAGGTAGACGATCACCCCTTCGTTCTCTTCGGCGACGCGTTCGAGCGCGAGGTCGAGCTGCAGTCCGCAGTCACAGCGAATCGAGCCGAACACGTCACCGGTCAGGCACTCGGAGTGGACGCGGACGAGCACGTTCGACTTGCCGGCGACCTCGCCGCGCACGAACGCCATGTGCTCGGTGCCGTCGAGCAGCGACTCGAACACGTAGGCAGTGAACTCGCCGTACTTGGTCGGGATGCGCGCCTCGGAGATGCGCCGCACCAGCTTCTCGCGATGGCGGCGGTACCGGATGAGGTCGGCGATCGAGATCATGGCGAGGCCGTGCTCGGATGCGAAGCGCTCGAGCTCGGGCAGCCTCGACATCGTCCCGTCGTCGTTCACGACCTCGGCCAGCACGCCGGCGGGCGAGAGGCCGGCGAGACGGGCGAGGTCGACGGCCGCCTCGGTGTGACCGGCCCGCTTGAGCACGCCGCCCTCCCGGTATCGCAACGGGAAGATGTGCCCGGGGCGGGCGAGGTCGTCGGGTCGGGTCTGCGGGTCGATCAGCGCGTGCACGGTCGTGGTCCGGTCGGCGGCGGAGATGCCGGTGGTCGTGTCGCGCTTGGCATCGACCGAGACCGTGAACGCGGTGCGATACGCAGTCGTGTTCTCGGCGACCATCATCGGCAGCTGCAGCTCGTCGAGCCGGGCGCCCTCGAGCGGCATGCAGATCACGCCGCTGGTGTGGCGGACCATGAACGCCATCGTGTCGGGTGTCGTCTTCTCCGCCGCGATGATCAGGTCACCCTCGTTCTCGCGATTCGGCGTCGTCGACGACGACGACCGCCTCGCCTCGGGCGATCGCATCGATCGCGTTCTCGATCGTGGTGAACGGCATCGTCAATTCCCTTCGCGGGAGGTCGGGACGAGCAGACGCTCGACGTACTTGGCGATCAGGTCGGCTTCGAGGTTCACGGGTGCGCCCTGCTCCTTGTGGCCCAGGGTCGTGACCGCGAGCGTGTGCGGGATGACGGCGACGTCGAAGGCGTCGTCGCCGAGCGAGGCGACCGTGAGGCTGATCCCGTCGATCGCCACCGAGCCCTTGCGGACGACGTAGCGGAGCACGTCGGGCGGCGCCGAGAACGTGAATCGGGTCGACCCGTCGGCGAGCGGCGACTTGGCGGCGACGTGCCCGACGGCGTCGACGTGTCCCTGCACCAGGTGGCCACCGAGGTGGTCGGACAGCCGCAATGGCCGTTCGAGGTTCACCGCCTCGCCCGCTTCCAGTGATCCGAGGGCGGTGCGCTCGAGCGTCTCGATCACCACATCGCCTGCCCACCACCCGTCGCCGGAGTCGACGACCGTCAGGCAGCAGCCGTTCACCGCGATCGAGTCGCCTACGCGCGCGCCTGCGAGGACCGTCGTGGCCGCGATCTCGAGGCGCGCTCCCCCTCGCGGTGGTCGATGGCGCGGACCCGCCCGAGCTCTTCGATGATGCCGGTGAACACGTCAGCCGTCCTCGGGCTCGTACTCGAGGCGGACGTCGTCGTCGAGCGTCGTCGCGGACAGCAGCCGCCATGCTTCGGCGTCGGCGATCGTCCCGATGCCGGGCTCGGGAAACGCAGGAAGACCACCGGGGCCGAGCACCTTGGGCGAGACGTACGCGACGAGCCGGTCGACCAACCCGGCCGCGAGCAGCGCGCCGTGCAGCGTCGCGCCACCCTCGACCATCGCCTGCAGGACGTCGCGGCGGCCGAGCAGGTCGAGCGTCGCTTCGAGGTCGACGCCTCCCGCGGCCTCGCCGACGGTCTCGACCTTCGCGCCGGCCGCCTGCCAGGCGTCCACGGTCTCGGACGGAGCGGCCTCGGTGGTGACGACGAGCGTCGGCGCCGAGCGCGACGTCGAAGAGCGGCCCGGCCGCGGGGACGCGGCCGCGAGCGTCGAGGAGGACGCGCAGGGGCTGACGATCGGCGGGAGGGTCGACGTCTCGCGCGGTGAGCGCCGGCTTGTCGGCGAGAGCGGTGCCGGCGCCGATCACGACCGCCTGGGACTCGGCCCGCAGGCGATGGGCGTCGGCGCGTGCGGCGACACCGGTGATCCAGCGCGACGACCCGTCAGCGGCGGCCGTCTTGGCGTCGAGGCTCATCGCCGTCTTGACCAGGCACCAGGCCCGGCCGGTGCGGCGGTGGTGGAGATACGGCGCCAGCGACCGGCGCGCGCTCGTCGCGCCCGGGCCGACCTCGACGTCGAGCCCCGCGGCGCGGAGCCGTGCCAGCCCGCGCCCGGCAACTCGCGTGTCCGGGTCCTCGAGCGCCACCACGACCCGTCGCACGCCGGCCGCGATCAGCGCGTCCGCGCACGGGCGGCGTACGCCCCTGGAAAGCGCAGGGCTCGAGCGTGACGTACGCGGTACCGCCGCGGGCACGCTCCCCCGCCGCCGCGAGGGCGTGGGCCTCGGCGTGGGGGGTGCCCGGACGTCGGTGCCACCCCTCGCCGGCGATCGCACCCTGCTCGTCGACGACGACGCTGCCGACCCAGGGATTCGGCGGCGCGGACCGGCGTCCGTGCTCACCCAGCGCGACCGCCCGGGCGATCAGATCGCTGTCCGTGGCCTTCACCGGCGCACCTCGATCTCAGGATCTCTGCCGAGACCTCGGGCGCGGGGACGGCGCGGCGGGCACGCCACGGACGGCGAGCCGCCGAACACCCTCTCCCATCCGGACTCTCACCGTCGGCCCCGGCTTCTCACCGGATCAACCGCACGGCTGGCGGCCGTGGGCTCGCGGGCTTCCGCAGGCCGTGCCTGCGGTTACCGCCGGTCGGGACTTGCACCCAAACCCCGAGGGCTCTTCTCGTTTTGATTACTTGACTAGTGAGGTCAACTGTAGCTGGGTGAAAGTATAACGTGTTTCAATTCCGCGTTCAATGGGCCGTTGTCAATGGGGATGCTCGCCCGCCAGCAGCTCGAGCGCATGGGGCAGCGCGGGAAGGACGGCCTCGAGGCACTCGACCGCTCCGCTCGCGGACCCCGGGAGGTTGCAGATGAGCGCCGCCCCGACCGTGCCGCACGTCCCCCGCGACAGCATCCCGAACGCCCGCTCGTCACGATCGCTCACCCGCCGCATGGCCTCGGCCAGGCCGGGCGCTTCGCGCTCGATCACCGCGCGCGTCCCCTCCGGTGTGAGGTCGCGGGGCCCGAAGCCGGTCCCGCCCGTCGTCACGACGAGCCCGGCGAACCCCGCGGCTCATCGTTCGGAGGGCCCGCGCAACCGGGTCACGACCGTCCGCGCTCACCTCGTGGGCGGCGACCTCGTAGCCGGCGTCCTCCAGGCGGGCGACGAGCGCGGTCGCCCGACTTGTCGTCGCGCGATCCGGCGGCGACGCCGTCGGAGACGGTCAGCACCTTGGCCCGGAGGGTCACCCGATCACGACGTCGCCGGCCATGCCGCCGCCCGGATCTGCCGGGCAGCCGCCGCGGGGTCGTCGGCATGGAAGATGGCGCTCCCGGCCACGAGGATGTCGGCGCCGGCGGCGGCCGCGCCGCGGCGCGGTCTCGCTGTTGATGCCGCCGTCGATCTCGAGCTCGACCGCCAGCCCGCGCTCGTCGACGAGGTTGCGCGCGACGGTGAGCTTGTCGAGCACCGACGGGATGAACGCCTGCCCGCCGAACCCGGGGTGCACGCTCATGAACAGGAGGACGTCGATCTCCTCGAGGTACGGCAGCACGGAGTCGACCGGCGTCTCGGGATTGTGGGTGAGCCCGACGCGCAGGCCGAGATCGCGCATCGTCGCGAAGAGCGGTCGCGGGTCGCCGAGCTCGATGTGCACGGTGCACCCGTCGGCGCCGGCGTCGGCGAAGTCCTCGAGGAGGTCGCCGGGGTTGTCGACCATGAGGTGGCAGTCGAGGTGGAGATCGGTGCGCTTGCGCAGCGACTTCACGACCGGAGGCCCGATCGTGAGGTTGGGCACGAAGTGCCCGTCCATCACGTCGACGTGGAGCAGGTCGGCCTCGGCGGCGACACGTTCGACGTCGTCGGCGAGCTGGGCGAAGTCGGCCGACAGGATCGACGGCGCGATCTTGGCCCCGGTCATGACAGCACCCTACGTCCGTTACGTCACGGTGTAGCCGGAGGACATACATCCCGTCCGTGCCCGCGTCGTGCGGAAGCAGGACCGCGCCCCGCCCGCGCGGTCGCCACGGCGCGCCCGGCGGCGGGTCGGCGACGAGCTGCGGGAGGTCGCGCTCCGCCCAGGTGTCGATGCCCGTGGTCTCGTCGCCGGTCAGCGTGCACACCGAATAGACGACGACACCGCCCGGTCTGACCGCTTCGGCTGCGCCGCGCAGCAGGTCGCGCTGGAGCTCGACGAGCCGCGGGAGATCGTCCGGCCGGATGCGCCACCGCAGCTCGGCGCGGCGGCGCAGGACGCCCAGGCCGCTGCACGGCGCGTCGACCAGAGCCCGGTCGCCGCACGCAGGTCGGAGGGGCAGCGACCGGCCGTCGGCGACGACCGGGAAGACCCGATCGAGCCCGAGCCGGTCCCGCGCCGAGGCGACCAGGCGGATGCGCCCGGGATGCAGATCACACGCGACGACCCGCCCGTGCTCCCCCACTCGCTCGGCGATTGCGGTCGACTTGCCCCCGGGCGCGGCGGCGACGTCGACGACCGTCTCGCCGGGCTGAGGATCGAGGATGCCGACGACGGCCTGGCTGGCCTCGTCCTGCGGCGTGGCCCGCCCTTCGGCGACGACAGGAAGCCGCGCCGGATCGCCGATCCCGCGGCGAGGAGCGCCCCGTCCGCCAGGGCGCCCCGGCGCACCTCGACTCCGCGTGGCGCGCAGCTCGTCCGCCACCGCTTCCACAGTGGCGCGTCGGGTGTTGACCCGCAGCGCAACCGGAGGAGGTTCGTTCGCGATTTCGAGACTGGCCCGCGCGTCGGCGGGGCCGTACTGGGCAACGAGCTCTTCGACGATCCAGTCGGGGTACGACAGCCGTACGGCCAGTGCTCGGGCATCCTCGCCGCCCGGCCACGGCCACTCCGGGCCCATGCCGCGCCAGCGCGCGCAACACCGCGTTCACGTAGCCGCGGGCCCGGCGGGGCGCGACGGCGACGGTCTCGCCCACGGCCGCGTGGGCGGGCACGTTCCGGGTCAGCTGGTACGCACCGAGCCGCAGTGCGACGCGGGTCGGCGGGTCGAGTGCCTCGACGGGTCGATCGGCCGCCAACCCGACGAGGTAGTCGAGCGCGCGCTGTTGCCGGAGGGTGCCGTACACGAGATCCGTGGCGAAGGCTCGGTCGCGGCGCGTCGAGGGCGGAATCGCGCAACATCGTCGGGAGCAAGACGTTCGAGTACGCGCCGTCCTCCACACGGAGCAGCGCCGCGAACGCCGTCTCGCGGCTGGTCACGACGCCTCGACCGCCTCCACCCGGAGCTCACGCCGGCGCAGACCCGCCATCCACGCTTGGCCCGTCATGCGCGCCTTGCCTTCCGGTTGCACCTCGTCGAGCCGGAGAACGTCGGTGGCCGTCACCAGCTCTCCCGGCCGGCGCACGACACCCGGCTCGCCTTCCCCGGGCTCGGGTCGGGCGCGCCAGACCTTGACGCGCTTCCCGTCGACGATCATCCATGCGCCCGGTCGCGGGTTCCCGGCGCGGACGACGCGCGCGACCTCCAGGGCCGGTCGGGACGCGTCGATCCGGAACTCGTCCACCGTGAGCTTCTCGGCGTACGTCGGTTCGCCCTCCTGCGGGACCGGTTCCGTCTCCGGCACGCGCGGCAGATGCTCGAGGAGCAGACGCGTCCCGAGCGCAGTGAGGCGCGCGTGCAGCTCCCCCGCCGTCTCCTCGGGCTCGATCGGCGTCGACACCGACGCGTAGGTCCCGCCGGTATCCAGGCCCTCCTCGATCCGCATGAGACACACGCCGGTCTCGGTGTCGCCGGCGAGGATGGCGCGCTCGACGGGGGCCGCGCCCCGCCATCGCGGGAGCAGCGAGTAGTGCAGGTTCACGAATCCGTGCGGCAGCGCGTCGAGGAAGGCGGGCGGCAGAAGCTGACCGAACCCGACCACGACACCGAGTTGCGCTCTTGTCGCGGCAACGTCCGCGATCGCCTCGCGGGCGCGCGCGGGAGTGAGCACCGGAAGCCCGAGCTCGGTCGCGGCCTGCTTCACCGGGCTCGGGTCGGCGCCGCCTCCGCGGCTGCGCCGCCGGTCCGGTTGGGTCAGCACGAGGGCGACGTCGTGGCCCGCTTCCACGAGGGCGCGCAGTGGCGCGACCGCGTCGACCGGGGTGCCGAGGAAGACGAGGCGCACCGTGGGCGCGCCGCGATCAGAGCGCGGGACCGGCGCCCCGCGGGATGGTCGCGAGGTCCTGCTCGCGGAGCGCCCGCAGCGCGCGCTTGCGCTCGTCCGGCTCGAGGCGGTCGAGGAGCAGCACCCCGTCCAGGTGGTCGATCTCGTGCTGGAACAGCCGCGCCAGCACCTCGTCGGCCTCGATCAAGACGTCGTTCCCGTCGAGCCCGACGCCTCGGAGCGTGACGACCTTCGGGCGGACGATCTCGAAGTGCATGCCCGGCACCGACAGGCAGCCCTCGTTGTAGACCCACTCCCCCGACGCCTCGACGATCTCGGGGTTCATGATCACGTGCGGGCCCTCACCGACGTCGTACGTGAAGATGCGCCGCTGCACGCCGATCTGCGGCGCGGCCAGGCCCAATCCGAGCGCCTCGTACATCGTCTCGTACATGCTCTCCGCCAGCCCCACGAGGCTCCCGTTGAGGTCCTCGACCTCACGCGAACGCTGCTTGAGAACCGGGTCCCCGAACAGGCGGACAGGATGCGTAGCCATGATCTCCTTGTCGCCGTCGCAAGCTCCGGCTTTGCGGCGCCGGTCGGCTGCAGCCTCCGCAGGACGGCCGCACTGGTCACACCCGGAGGGGGTCGACGTCGATGCGCAGGCGACCGTGCTCGCGGGCGGGGGTGAGATCGACCTCGGCGAGCGCGTCGCAGAGCACGTCGGCAGATTCCGCCTGGACGAGCGCCCGTGACGACGTCCCGGCCGCGACGGGTCCCAAGACCCGCAGTGCGCGAACTGCGCGCAGCGCCGCACACGCGACGTCCACCGCGCCGGGCGCGCCGCTCACCTCGGCCAGCCCCCCGAAGGGCGGGAATCCGAGGATGCGTCGCCGGGCGCGCTCTGCGTCGGCGACGATCGTCGGGTCGGCGGCGAGCGCGGCTTCGATCACGTCGTGATCGGGCACCCGGGTCTGCACCAGCACGCGCCCGTCGCCACGTTTCCCTCCGACGACGCGGGCGGCGCGAACGAGCAGCCAGAGCGCCTGTTCGGCCGCTCGGTAGCGCGTCGCGAGCAGCTCCTGATCGAACTCCAGGAACGCGACGAGCTCGATCCCACTCGGGGCAGCGTCGGCACGGTGGAGCACGGCCTCCGTTCCCACCAGCACCCCGGCGGACGGGAGCGCGGCGGTCGCGGCGTCGACCTCCGCCACCGTCGCCCGCGGGAGCAGCGCAGCCATCTCCTCCCGTACCCGCGTGACCCCGGGCCGGCGACGGGCGAAGCGTGTGCTGTGGCAATGCAGGCAGACGCGCGGCCGCTCGGTCCCGCACCGCCGGCACACGAGCCCACCCTCTGTCTCGGCTACGGCCGCGTCGCAGACCTCGCACTGCGCGATGTGCCCACATTGCCGGCACACGAGCAGCTGGGCGCGGCCCTTGCGATTCACGACACACGACGGCGCGGGCGCCGCGGTCCACGGTCGCGTGGAGCGCGGTGGTGAGCGCGTCGGAGAACAAGCCCCGCCCGGGTGGCTCGTCACGCAGATCGACGACCTCGAAGCGCGGCCAGGCGTCGCGTTCGAACGGGCGGGTCGGCCGCGCCGGCGCGCCCGCCGCGGCCTCGGCTTCGAGCGTCGGCGCCGGGCTCACGAGCGTGCACCGGCCGCCGGCGCGCCGGGCGCGTTCGAGCGCGAGGTCCCGGGCGTTCCACGTCGGCGCGCGCTCCTCCTTGAGCGCTTCGTCGCCGTCGTCGAGGACGAGGACGGCGGCAAGGTCCGGAACGGGGGCGAGCACGGCGACCCTCCCGCCCACGACGACGGTCGCGCCGGAGCGGGCCCGGTTCCAGCTCTCGGTGCGGCGCGCGTCCGGCTCGTTCCCGCGCACCACGATCACTTCCCGGCCGCACCGCCGGAGGTCGTCGACGAGCGCACGCACGCGGCGCGAGTCGGGCGCGACGACGATCGTGGACGCCTCGTTCGCGATCAGCGTCCCGACGACGTCGTGCCACTCCGCGCTCGGTGGCCACGCGAGCAAGCCGCGATCCCGTGTGACGAGCGCGTCGACGGCGGCGGCGTCGATCCCGTCGGGCGCCTCGCGTGGAGGGAAGACCGCCGTGTGGAGCTCGGGGTCTGCGGAAGGCGGCACCACGTTGGGGGGTGACGCCGACCGGAGCAGCAACGGGAACGGGCCGGCGTAGCGCCACGCCGCCCACCGGCACAGCTCGACCACCTCCGCCGGCGGCCCTGCCGAGACGACTTTGGCCAGCGGTCGCAGCTCCGACCGCCGGGCCTCGGGCTCGACGCCGTCGGCGACGACCCAACCGCGCACGCGCCGTCCGTGCAGCGGGACGCGCACGATGGTCCCGACCCGCACGATGCCGGCGACGTCCTCGGGGACGAGGTAGTCGAACGCGCGCGCGACGGCGGGGAGATCAGGCTGGACCCGGCAGACCCGCGTTTCGGCTATGCGAGCGCTTCCGCCGCCTTGCGCAGCACCTCGGCCTCGTCGGTGCGCTCCCACGTGAACGTGGGCTCGCGCCGGCCGAAGTGCCCGTACGCGGCGGTCTTCTGGTAGATCGGGCGCCGCAGGTCGAGCCGCTCGATGATGGCCGCCGGCCGCAGGTCGAAGTGCTCCTGGACCAACGCGCCGAGCTTGAGCGGGTCGATCTCGGAGGTACCGAACGACTCGACCATGACCGAGATCGGACGGGCCACGCCGATGGCGTACGCGACCTGGACCTCGCACCGCTTGGCGATGCCCGCCGCGACGACGTTCTTGGCGACGTTCCGCACCGCGTAGGCCGCGGACCGGTCGACCTTCGTGGGGTCCTTGCCGCTGAACGCGCCGCCGCCGTGGCGGGCCATGCCGCCGTACGTGTCGACGATGATCTTGCGGCCCGTGAGCCCGCAGTCCGCGTGCGGGCCGCCCTTCTCGAAGCTTCCCGTCGGGTTGACGAGCATGTCGAAATCGTCGCCGGCGAACTGCTCGGGCAGCAGCGGCGTCACGACGTGCTCGACGAGTGCGGGCTTGAGCGTCCCGTCGATGCTCAGACCCGGCTCGTGCTGTGTCGAGATCAGCACGTTGCAGAGCCGCTTCGGGACCCCGTCCTCGTACTCGATCGTCACCTGCGTCTTGCCGTCCGGGCGGACGAACGGCAGCGTGCCGTCCCGCCGGACCTCGGCCAGGCGTTGCGCCAGACGGTGCGCGAGCCAGATCGGCATCGGCATCAGGTCGGCGGTCTCGTCGCAGGCGTAGCCGAACATCATCCCCTGGTCGCCCGCCCCGACCTCGTCGTAGTGATCACCCTCGCCGCTGCGCAGCTCGAAAGCCTTGTCGACGCCCTGGGCGATGTCGGACGACTGCTCGTCGATCGACGTGATCACCGCGCACGAGTTGCCGTCGAACCCGTACGACGCGTCCGTGTAGCCGATCCCTCGAATCGTGTCCCGGACCAGGCGCGGGATGTCGAGGTGCGCGTTCGAGCTGATCTCGCCGGCGACGACGGCCATGCCGGTCGTGCACATGCTCTCGCAGGCGACACGGCTGTACGGGTCCTGCTCGAACATGCCGTCCAGGACCGCGTCGCTGATCTGGTCGCACATCTTGTCGGGATGGCCCTCGGTCACCGACTCCGACGTGAACATGAACCGGCTCACTTTTGCCTCCTTGGTCGCCGGCGCAAGCTCCGGCTCCTGCGGTGCGGTCGGCTCAGCCGCCGTCACCGCGCTCGTTTCGCTCCTGTGGGATCGTCGGCGAGGACCGCCGCGACTCGATCGAGGAGGAGATCCGCCAGCTCGCGCTTGTCGAGCAGGGGCGTCTCCTCCCGAGAACCGGACGAGTACAGCAGGATTGCCCGGTTCGTGTCGACTTCGAACCCGGAGTCGGCGGCCGACACGTCGTTTGCGACCATCATGTCGACCCGCTTGCCCGCCATCTTCTCGGCCGCGTGCTCCTCGACGTGCTCGGTCTCGGCCGCGAACCCCACGAGCAGCTGGCCCGGGACCTTGCGCTCACCCAGCACGGCGAGCACGTCGGTCGTGGGCTCGAGCACGACCTCGGGCATCCCGTCGCGCTTCTTGAGCTTCTCGTCGGCCACCGCCTTGGGCCGGAAGTCGGCGACCGCCGCCGCCATGACAACCACGTCGGAGTCGGCGAAGCGGGACAGGACGGCCCGCGCCATGTCGTCGGCCGTCTCCACCCGCTCGACAGTGATGCCGGAGTCGTCCGTCGGCCGCCCGATCGTCGTGACGAGCGTGACGGCGGCGCCGCGCCGGGCGGCACGCTCGGCGACCGCGTACCCCATCTTCCCCGACGACCGGTTGCCGACGAAACGCACCGGGTCGATCGGCTCGCGCGTGCCGCCCGCCGTGACCAGCACGCGGAATCCGGCGAGGTCGCCGGCCCCCGCGAGCACATCGGCGGCGGCAGCCACGATGCGCTCGGGGTCTGCGAGCCGGCCGGGGCCGGTGTCACCGCCGGCGAGTCGCCCCTCCTCGGGATCGATCACGTGGACGCCCCGCTCGCGCAGGACCGCGAGGTTCTCCTGGACCGCGGCGTGCTCCCACATCTCGGTGTGCATCGCCGGCGCGAGCAGCACGGGCGCCTTCGTCGCCAGCAACGTGGCGGTGAGGAGGTCGTCGGAGATGCCGTGCGTGTACTTGCCGATGACCTTGGCGGTGGCGGGCGCCACCACGACGAGGTCGGCGCGGCGACCGAGCTGCGTATGCGGGATCGGGTCGGGCCCTTCGAACAGTGAGGTGCGGGCCGGCTCCGACGCCAGCGCCGAGAAGGTCAGCGCACCGACGAAACGCTGGGCGTCGTCGGTGAGCACGGGGACCACGTGCGCGCCGGCGTCGACCAGCTGACGGCAGACGTCGATCGCCTTGTAAGCGGCGATGCCCCCGGTGACACCGAGCACGACGCGACGTCCGCGCAGGGCCACGAGCGGTTCGGGCGCGGCGACGGCGGCTTTGCCGACCGGCGCCGCAGAGCCGGAGCTTGCGACGGCGTCAAAGGGACGGTTCGGCGCGGCCATAGGGCGTCGCCTGCGCCTGCTAGGCCTGGTCGGGTTCCCCGGCGTCGGTGAGCAGCGCGGCCTCGGCCTCCGCCTCGGCGTCTTCTTCGGGAGGCTTGGGGATGGCGCGGATCTTGCCCGCCTCGATCTCCTCGAGCGAGATCGACAAGGGCTTGCGCGACACCGACGTGACCTGCGGGGGCACGATCTTGCCGAGCCCCTCGCCCAGCTGGTTGTAGTAGTCGTTGATCTCCCGGGCGCGCATCGCGGCCAGCGTGACCAGCGTGAACTTGGAGTCGACGCGGGCCATGAGGCTCTCGGTTCGAGGCTCCATGAGTGAGGCGCGTCGTTCGGCCATGGTTTGCGACCTTCCAGCAGGGGCGGGGGCGGTCAGGCCTCCCGGTGAGCCTCCAGGATAGCAGCGACCTCACGAGCAGCCCGATCAGCGTCGTCGTTCACGACCACGGCGTCGAAACGGTCGGAAGCCTGCTCCTCCTCCTCCGCTCGGGCGAGGCGGCGCTCGATCGCCTCCGGATCGTCCTGTCCTCGCTCGAGCAGCCGGCGGCGTTGCTCCTCCCGCGACGGCGCCTTCACGAACACGAGCACCCCGTCCGGATGCTTCTCCCGCACCGCGAGCGCGCCCTGCACGTCCACCTCGAGGAGCACGTCGTCGCCGGCAGCGAGGTGCTCGTCGACAGGCGCTCGAGGTGTGCCCTTCAGGTCGCCGTAGACATCGAACCACTCGAGGAACCCGCCCTCGTCGCGGATGCGCTCGAACTCGCGTCGATCGAGGAACAGGTAGTCCTTGCCGTCGGTCTCACCTTCGCGGCGCGAGCGCGTGGTCGCCGAGACCGAGAACCAGAGGCGCGGCTCGAGCTCGAGGAGCTTGCGCACGATCGTGCCCTTGCCGACCCCGGACGGGCCCGCGAGCACCAGCAGGACGCCCAGGGCGTGCCGCCGATCAGCCGAAGCGCTTGAGCAGCGCTTCGCGCTGGTTGCGACCGAGACCGCGCAGGCGCCGGCTCTCGCTGATGTCGAGCTCCTGCATGAGGCGGCGCGCCCGGACCTTCCCGACGCCCGGCAGCGACTCGAGCACGCTCACGACCTTGAGCTTGGCGAGGACCTCGTCACGGTCGCTCTGCTCGAACAGCTCGGCGAGGGTCAGCGAGCTCGCCTTGAGCTTCTCCTTCACCTCGGCTCGCTGCCGCCTGGCCACGGCGGCCTTCTCGAGCGCAGCCTGGCGCTGCTCCGGGGTGAGCGCGGGCGGGAGGGGCATCGGGAACGGACCTCCAACTCAGCGAGCGGTCGAGCTCGGTTGGTTCAGGCCGTCACGGACGTCCGCTCCCTGCAGTGCCGCACAGCCCGACGGAGGCGTCAGTATAGGCAGCGACCTCGCGCGATCAACCGGCCGTGCCGGCCGCGGGCTCAGCGCGTGTGTGCCCGACGCGCAAGGGCGTCGGCGGCGTCGCGCGTGATCGCTTCCGCGGCGGCCTCCGGATCGCCGGCGGCGGTGACGGCCCGACCGATGACGAGCCAGTCCGCGCCCTGCCCGATCGCTTCGGCGGGCGTCGCCACCCGCGCCTGGTCGTGCTGCGCCTCGCCGGGAAGCCGGATGCCCGGCACCATCGTCGTGAGGTGCGGCGCGCGCGACTTCACCACCGCGATCTCGCGCGCCGAGCAGACGACACCGTCGCAACCCGCGGTCGCCGCGGCGTCGAGCCGAACGTCGAAGGCGGAGACGTCCGACTCGCTCGTGAGCACCGTCACCGCCAGCGCGACCGGCGGCGGATGCCCGCCGTCCCGCGCCCCTCGGCGAGGCCGGTGACGCCGGCTTCGAGCATCGCCACGCCGCCTGCCGCCGGGAAGTTGAGGAAGTCGACCCCGCGCCGACCGAGCGTCCGAGCCGCCCGCTCGACGGTCGTCGGGATGTCGTACAGCTTCAGATCGGCGAAGACCGCCATCCCGAGGGCCCGAAATCGCTCGAAGACGTCGGGGCCGCCCTCGGCGTACAGCTCCATGCCGACCTTCGCGATCCCGAACCAGGGCGTCAACCGGCGGGCGACGGCCTCGGCGTCCGCCGGCCCGCCGACGTCGAGGGCGAGTGCAAGCCGGCCGCGAACGTCGGTCAATTGGGACCCTCCATCGCGCCCGTGAGGTCGGCGACGCTCGTGACGCCGTGCGTCGCGCACCAGCCGACGAGCTCGTCGAGCACGCGCAGCGACGCACGCGGATCGTGGAACGTGGCCGTGCCCACACCGACCGCGCTCGCCCCGGCGAGGAGCATCTCGACCGCGTCGACCCCCGTCGTCACACCGCCGGTCCCGATGATCGGCACGCCGGGGTTGGCACGCGCGACGTCGTGCACGGCGCGTAGCGCGACGGGCTTGATCGCAGGACCCGACAACCCACCCCCGCCGGCGCCGAGCGCGGGGCGGCGCTGCTCGGCGTCGACGACGAGACCGAGGACGCGTGTTGACGAGCGTGAGACCGGTCGCGCCCGCCGCGAGCGCGGCGGCGGCGATCTCGCGAAGATCGGTGACGTTGGGCGACAGCTTGACGAACACCGGCAGGTCCAGGTCGGCGTCGAGGACGGCCGTCGTCGCCCCGGCCGTCGCCGCGGCGGAGTGGGCGAACATCGTCGACCGGTCCTCGAGGTTCGGACAGCTCACGTTGACTTCTACCGCGAGCAGCTCCTCGTCGCGCCGGCGTGAGGAGCTTCGCCGCTCGGCCGAACTCCTCGATGGACCGGCCCCACACGGAGGCGATGACGCGCGCGCCGAGAGCGCGCAGCGCCGGGCAGGTCGTGCTCGACCCAGTGCTCGACGCCCGGCCCCTGCAGGCCCACGGCGTTGAGCATGCCCGCCGTCGTCATGTGCAGCCGGGGCGCGGGGTTGCCCGGCCACTCGTAGGGCGCCAGCGACTTCGTCGTCACCGCGCCGAGACGCGACGGGTCGCACTGGCGCGCCACCTCGTCGCCGTGACCGAACGTTCCCGACGCCGCGACGATGGGGTTCGGCAGCTCGAGAGCGCCGAGCCGCACGTGCGTGTCCACCCCCGCGGCCTTGGGGCGTCGACGGAGTCGCGCCATCACACCTCGAGCCGGAGCTGGTGGTCCCGGTGATACTCCTGCAAGGACCGCACCTGGGGCTCCGAGGAGCTCCACTCGGCCAGGCCCGATGCGACCGCCAGGGCCGCGGCGACCGTGGTCACGCAGGACACGCGGTGCGCGGTGGCCGCCCGGCGGATGTGATCGCCGTCGCCGGGGCGCGCCGGCCGGCCCCGCGGGGTGTTGATCACGAGATCCACCTTGCCGGACGAGATGAGCTCGACCGCGTCGATGCCCGATGCGTCGCTCTCGCCCAGCTTCCCGACGACCGCGTCGACACGAACACCGTCGGCCTGCAGGGCGTCGGCGGTGCCGGCCGTCGCCACCAGCGAGAACCCGAGCTCGGCGAGCCGGCGGGCGGCGACGAGCCCGGACGGCTTGTCGCGGTCGGCCAGCGAGAAGAACACGGTGCCCCGCTCGGGCAGGCGGTTGCCGGCCGCCGCCTGGCTCTTGGTGAACGCGAGCCCGAACGAGCGGTCGATGCCCATCACCTCGCCGGTCGACCGCATCTCCGGGCCGAGCAGGGTGTCGACCTCGGGGAAGCGCTCGAACGGCAGCACCGCCTCCTTCACCGCGACGTGGGTGCCGTTGCTCCGACCGGGCTCCGGGAGCGGAACGCCTTCGCCCCGCAGCTCGTCGAGCGTCGTGCCGAGCATCACCCGGGCTGCCAGCTTCGCCAGCGGCACGCCGGTTGCCTTGCTGACGAACGGGACCGTGCGGCTGGCCCGCGGGTTGGCCTCGATCACCGAGACCTCGCCGCCTTTGACCGCGTACTGGACGTTGAGGAGCCCGCGCACGTCGAGCGCGTCGGCGAGCGCGCGGGTGTGCGCCTCGATCGTCGCGATCACCGGCGGCCGCGAGCGTCGGGGGCGGGATCGCGCACGCCGAGTCGCCCGAATGCACGCCCGCTTCCTCGATGTGCTCCAGCACGCCGCCGATCACGACCTCGCCGGAGGCGTCGCGGAGGGCATCGACGTCGACCTCGATCGCGTCCTCGAGGAACCGGTCGATGAGCGCGGGGCGGTCGGCGCGTCAACCCGCCTTCGCGTCCGAGGCTGCCGCTGCTCGCGAGCTCCGCCATCGCGGCGTCGAGGCCGTCGGTGTCGTACACGATCTGCATGGCGCGCCCACCCAGCACGTACGACGGGCGGACCAGGACCGGGTATCCGACGCGATCGGCGACGGTGCGTGCGTCGGCGGGCGACGCCGCCGTGCCGCCCTCGGGCTGCGGGATGCCGAGCCGGGTGCACAGGGCGTTGAAGCGCTCGCGGTCCTCGGCGAGGTCGATCGACGCCGGGCTCGTCCCCAGGATCGGGATGCCGGCGTCGGCGAGCGTGCGGGCCAGCTTCAGCGGGGTCTGTCCGCCGAGGCTCACGATCACGCCGGCGAGCTCGCCCCGCCCGGCGAGCGTCGCGCAGATCGCGAGCACATCCTCGCCCGTGAGGGGCTCGAAGAAGAGCCGGTCGCTCGTGTCGTAGTCGGTCGAGACCGTCTCGGGGTTGCAGTTGACCATGACGGTCTCGTAGCCCGCGTCCGAGAGCGCGAAGGCGGCGTGCACGCAGCAGTAGTCGAACTCGACGCCCTGCCCGATGCGGTTCGGCCCGCTGCCGAGGATCACGACCGCCGGCTTCTCGAGCGCGGCGACCTCGTCCTCGTCCTCGAACGTGCCGTAGTGGTACGGCGTCCGGGCGGCGAACTCGGCCGCACACGTGTCGACGGTCTTGTAGGTCACGGTGACGTCGGCCTCGAGTCGCGCCGCGCGGACGGCGTCCTCGTCGGACTTCCAGAGGTACGCGAGCTGGGCGTCGGAGAATCCGAGCCGCTTCGCCCGGCGCCAGTCGCGGCGCGTCGCGTCGCCGGGCGAGATGGCGGCGAGGCGGGAGCGCTCCTCGACGATCTGGAGGATCCCGTCGAGGAACCAGGGGTCGACGCCGGTCGCGGTGGCGAGCCGTTCGACGGGAACGCCCCGCCGCAGCGCGGCTTCGAGCGCGAACAAGCGGTCCGGCGTCGGCACCGCGGCGGCGCGGACGAGATCGTCGTCGCTCGACTCCGCCAGCGACTCCTCGCCCGGGTCGCAGTTGAGGCCGAGGCGTCCGGTCTCGAGCGACCGGATCGCCTTCTGGAGCGACTCGGGGAACGTGCGGCCGATCGCCATCGCCTCGCCGACCGATTGCATCATCGTGCCGAGCGTCGCCGTCGCGCCCGGCAGCTTCTCGAACGCCCACCGCGGGATCTTGGTCACGACGTAGTCGATGGTGGGCTCGAACGACGCCGGGGTCTCGCCGGTGATGTCGTTCATGACCTCGTCGAGCCGGTACCCGACGGCGAGCCGGGCGGCGATCTTGGCGATCGGGAACCCGGTCGCCTTGCTCGCGAGCGCGCTCGATCGCGACACGCGCGGGTTCATCTCGATGATCTGTTGCCGCCCGTCGGCCGGGTTCACCGCGAACTGGATGTTCGACCCGCCGGTGTCGACGCCGATGCGGCGGATGCACGCGAAGGCGGCGTCGCGCATGCGCTGGTACTCGACGTCGGTGAGGGTCTGCGCGGGCGCGACGGTGATCGAGTCGCCGGTGTGCACACCCATGGGATCGAAGTTCTCGATCGAGCACACGACGACGACGTTGTCGGCGTGGTCGCGCATGACCTCGAGCTCGAACTCCTTCCACCCCACCACCGACTCCTCGATGAGGATCTCGGAGACCGGGCTCGCGGCCAGGCCGCGTTCGGCGATGTCGCGCATCTCGTCCGCCGAGTGCGCGACGCCGGTGCCACCACCGCCGAGGATGAACGACGGCCGCACGATCAGCGGGTACCCGACCTGCTCGGCGATGTCCATGGCGTCGCCGAGCGTGGTCGCGAAGCCCGACCGCGGCACCGCCAAGCCCGATCTCCTCCATCGCCGCCTTGAACTCGTGGCGGTTCTCGGCGACGCGGATCGCGT
The DNA here is from genome assembly GCA_963768605.1 of uncultured Actinomycetes bacterium. GTDB lineage: Bacteria > Actinomycetota > Acidimicrobiia > IMCC26256 > JACDBD01 > JALZAA01. The sequence goes on from CAVYIP010000004.1 coordinate 85,959, forward strand.
CGACGCTGGCGCCGATGAGCTCGACGCCGAAACGCTCGAGCACGCCGGCGTCGTGGAGCTCGACGGCGAGGTTCAGCGCCGTTTGGCCGCCGAGCGTCGGCAGCAGGGCGTCCGGGCGCTCGCGCTCGATGATCCGGGTGAGGCTGGGCGTGTCGAGCGGCTCGACGTACGTCGCCGCCGCGAACTCGGGGTCGGTCATGATCGTCGCCGGGTTCGAGTTCACGAGGACGACCCGGTAGCCCTCGGCCTGGAGCACCTTGCACGCCTGCGTTCCCGAGTAGTCGAACTCGCACGCCTGGCCGATCACGATGGGCCCGCTGCCGACGATGAGGATCGTCTCGAGGTCGTCTGCGGCGGGGCATGCGCCTACCCCGCTTCCGTCATCAAGGTCGTGAACGTCGTCGAACAGGTAGGACGCGTCGTGCGGGCCGGGCCCGGCCTCGGGGTGGTACTGGACCCCGAACGCGGGCGCGTCCAGCACGCGGAAGCCCTCGACGACGCCGTCGTTCAGGTTCACGTGGGTGAGCGCGGCGCCGCGCGAGCGTGTCGAGGTCGACGGCGTAGTTGTGGTTCTGGCTCGTGATCTCCACCCGGCCCGTCGACTCGTGGCGCACCGGATGGTTCGCGCCGTGGTGTCCGAAGCGAAGCTTGAACGTCTGCGCGCCGAGCGCGAGCCCGAGGATCTGGTGGCCGAGGCAGATGCCGAACACGGGCACCTCGCCGAGGAGGCCGGCGACCGTCTCGGCCGCGCCCGTGACCGCCGCCGGGTCGCCGGGACCGTTGGACAGGAACACGCCGTCGGGATCGACGGGCGAGCACGTCGGCGGCCGGCGTCGACGCCGGCACGACCTCGACGAAGCAGCCCACGGCGGCGAGGTGGCGCAGGATCGTCGCCTTGATGCCGAAGTCGTACGCGACGACGTGGAACGGCGGCGTCCGGATCGCCCGCCGTGTACGGCTGCTCGGCCGTGACGCCGGCGACGAGATCGACGCCGTCCGTGGTCACCGCCGCCGAAGCGGCCGCGCGCACCGCAGACTCGTCGGTGCCGAACGCGCCCGGCAGCGCGCCCGACTCGCGGAGGTGACGCGTGAGCCGGCGGGTGTCGATGCCGGCGATGCCGGGGACGCGGTGGCGGCGCAGGAAGTCGTCGAGGCTCTCGGTGGCGCGCCAGTTGCTGGGGCGACGCGCCAGGTCCCGCACCAGGACGCCGGAGCAGAACGGCCGGCGGCTCTCGACGTCGTCGGGGTTCACGCCGTAGTTCCCGATGTGCGGGTACGTGAAGGTGATCATCTGCCCGGCGTACGACGGGTCGGTGAGGATCTCCTGGTAGCCCGACAGCGCGGTGTTGAACACGACCTCGCCCGTCGCGACGCCGGACTCGGGAACGTGGCCGACGGCCTCGCCCTCGAATGCGGCCCCGTCGGACAGCACGAGAAGTGCGTCGCGGCTCATCGCTGTGCGATGCCGTCGACGACGACCGGCTCGCCCCGCAGCACCGTGTGGCGTACCCGACCCGTGAGCTTGCGGCCGGCGTAGGGCGTGTTCCGGGACCGGCTGGCGAGCCGGCTCGGGTCGACCTCCCACCGCACGGCGGGGTCGACGACGCACAGGTTGGCGGGCCGTCCCGGCTCGATCGGCCCTCCGTGCCCGTCGAGCCCCGCGATCGCCGCCGGCTGCCACGACAGGCACGCCAGCGCGTCCTGGAGGGCGAGGACGCCCGGCTCGACGAGCTCGGTGAGCGTGAGCGCGAACGCGGTCTCGAGGCCGAGCATGCCGGGCGGCGCCTCCTCGAACGGTCGCTCCTTGGCCTCGGGAACGTGCGGGGCGTGGTCGGTGGCGATGGCGTCGATCGTGCCGTCGGCGAGCCCGGCCTTGACCGCCGCCACGTCGGCGTCGGTGCGCAGCGGCGGGTGGACCTTGAACGCGGGGTCGAACGTCGCGGCACTCGGCGTCGGTGAGCGTGAAGTGGTGCGGCGCGACCTCGGCCGTGACCGGGACGCCCCGGTCCTTCGCGTCGCGCACCAGGTCGACCGCGGCCGCGGTCGACAGGTGGAGGAAGTGGACGGGCGTGCCCGTGAGCTCGGCGAGCATGATGTCGCGGGCGACGACGGTCGCCTCGGCCGCTTCCGGCCGGCCCGGGATCCCGAGACGGCTCGACCACGCGCCTTCGTGCATGTGCCCCCCGCCGGCGAGCGACGGGTCTTCGGCGTGCTGCGCGACGACTGCGCCCGGGAGCGCTCGCCGCGTACTCGAGCGCGCGCCGCATGACGCCGGCTTCGCCGACGCACGCCCCGTCGTCGGTGAAGATCCGGACGCCGAGCGCGTACAGCTCCCCCATCGGCGCGAGCTCCTCGCCGCCACGGCCCTTGGTGATGCAGCCCGACGACGCGACGTCGCACATCGCTTCGCGGCCCGCGGCGAGGACGGACGCGACGACGGCGGCATCGTCGAGCGGTGGCTCGGTGTTGGGCATGGCGACGACGGCGGTGAATCCTCCGAGCGCGGCGGCGCGGGCGCCGGTTTCGATCGTCTCCGCCTCTTCGTCGCCCGGCTCGCGCAGGTGCGCGTGCAGGTCGACCAGGCCCGGCACGACCATGCAGCCGGCGGCGTCGAGCACGGGCGCGCCTTCGACGCGCCTTCCCACCGCGGCCACGACGCCGCCTTGGACGAGGACGTCGGCGATCCGGTCGCCGGTCGCGTCGACGACGCGCCCGCCTTTGATCACGAACTCGTCGGGCTGGTCAGGCAACGAGGCCTCCCGAGCCGAGCAGCGACCACAGCACGGCCATCCGCACCGCGACGCCGTTGGCGACCTGCTCGGTGATGATGGATGCCGGGCTGTCGGCGACCTCGGCCGCGATCTCGACTCCGCGGTTCATCGGGCCGGCGTGCATGACGACGGTGTCGGGCTTGAGGCGGCGCGGCGCGGGCGGCGGTCAGCCCGTAGCGGCTCGTGTACTCGCGCAGCGAGGGCAGGAGCGCGGCCCCGAGGCGCTCGCGTTGGATGCGCAGCAGGTAGACGACGTCGAGCTCCGGGAGCACGTCGTCCAGGTCGGTGGCTGACGCGGGCGGGCCAGCCCTCCAGCGATTCGGGGAGGAGCGTGGGAGGCCCGACAACGGTGACGTCGGCGCCGACGGCGTCGAACGCCTTCACGCCGCTGCGGGCGACACGCGAGTGGCGCACGTCGCCGACGATGCCGATCCGGAGCCCCCGGAACGCGTCCGTCCCGAGGTGGCGTCGCAGCGTGAGCAGGTCGAGCAGCGCCTGGGTCGGGTGCTCGTGGCGGCCGTCACCGGCGTTGACGACGGCGGCGTCGATCCACGACGCGATCCGGTGCGGCGCGCCGGCGCACCGGTGGCGCACCACCATCGCGTCGACGCCCATCGCCTCGATCGTGCGGACGGTGTCGAGCAGGCTCTCGCCCTTCCCGACCGACGAGCTCGCGGCCGTGAAGGACATCGTGTCGGCCGTCAGGCGCTTCGCCGCCGTCTCGAAGGACAGGCGGGTGCGCGTCGAGTCCTCGTAGAAGAGGGTGACGACCGTCTTGCCGCGCAGCGCGGGGATCTTCGGGATGTCGCGCCGGGTGACCTCGACGAACGACTCGGACAGGTCGAGCAGCTCGTTGATGCCGGACGCGCCCAGGTCGTCGATCGACAGCAGATCGTTCACGTCTCCGGTCCCCAGATCTCGATCCCGTCGTCGCCCTCATCGACCTCGTGCAGGCGTACCCGCACGTCCTCGGCGACCTTGGTCGGGAGGTTCTTGCCCACGTAGTCGGCCCGGATGGGGAGCTCGCGGTGGCCCCGGTCGACGAGGACGGCGAGCTGCATCGCCCGGGGGCGGCCGAGCTCGGTGATGGCCTCGAGGGCGGCGCGCGCGGTCCGGCCGGTGAACAGCACGTCGTCGACGAGGACCACGACCCGGCCGGTGATGTCGACGGGCACCTCGGTCGGGCCGAGGGGCTGGATCCGCCGGAGGCCGATGTCGTCGCGGTAGAACGCGACGTCGATCGCCCCGACGGGGACGGCGACGCCTTCGAAGCGCTCGATCGCCTCGGCGAGCCGGTGGGCGACGGCGACACCACGCGTGTACAGGCCGATCAGCACGACGTCGGCTGCGCCGTGGTTCCGCTCGACGATCTCGTGGGCGATGCGGGTGTTGGCGCGGCGGAGGTCGTCGGCGTCGAACACCTTCGCCCGGAGGGCAAACAAATGGCCCCCGGAGGGGGCCGTGGTGCTCGTGCCTCGGTTGTCGTCGTCGCCCGGGAGGTCTCCCTCGCCGGCGATTGGCGCGCTCATGCCGTCGTCTTCCTCCGTGGGAACCTCGCAGGATCCCCTTCACGGTCTCAACACGGTAGCACCGCTGCACTCCGGGACGGTTTTACGCGAGGTTGATGTGAAAGGTCTCCAGACGGCTGATCCTGTCGGCGGTGAAGGTGAAGACTTCGGTGAAGACGAAGGCGACGCGGCCGGCCTCCTTGAGGGTCATCTCGCCGTTGCCGACGGCGACGACGATGTTGCCCTCCTCGATCAGCCGGTCGATGTTCAGCGTGGGGCTCCCGACAGCGGCGTCGTTCTCGATCTCGCCGTCGAATGCTTCCTTGCCCCGGAGCGTGCGGTAGCCGTGCAAGACCCATACGACATCGTCGGTCAGGCAGGCCAGGATCGCCTCGTGGTCGGTACGCCGGAAACCGTCGATGTACGCCTCGACGACCGTCTTGTGGGATGTCACGGGCTCACTCCCCCTTCTGGTAACCGTCGAGCAGGTCTGCAAGCTCCTTCGGGCGGCTGATCAGAACGTCGCCATGGCTCTACGACCCGGCGACGCCGAAGTCACCGCCGGCTACCCCAGCAGCGTCTCGAGGAGGTCGTTCTCGAACCAGGTGAGCCAGCCGTAGACGGCGTGCGCGGGCGCCTCGGGGTCGGACGGGTCGATCGCCTCGGACTCGGCGTCCTCGGTGACGCCCAGCCGGGTGCCGAGCGTGAGGCGGGCGTCGTTGACGACGCCGAGCCACGCCTCGACCTCCTCGGGTGCGAGCTCGACCTCGGCGCGGCCGCGCTTGGTCACGGCACGGTCGAGCGTGGTCATGACGAGCTCGAGGGCCGCGAGCCGCGACTGCAGCAGCTCGGGGTGCACGAGCTCCTGCCACTCCTGCTCGGCGCTCTCCTCGGTCGGGTCGAGGTAGGCGGACGGGAACAGCCGGTTGTAGACCGGATCGTCCTTGGAGGGAGGGGCGGTGAGCGCGCTCCGGACCTCGTCCGGGATCGTGCGCAGGAGCTCCACTTCGCTCGACTCGAGCGTGACGACGACCGCGTCGCCGCGCCGGTCGAAGCGAGGGCTCACGACGGATGCTCCATCGTCGCCCACAGCCCGTGGGCGTGCAGCCGAGAGACGTCGGCCTCGGCCTTCTCGCGCGTCCCCTCCGACACGGCGGCCTTGCCATCGTGGTGCACCTCCAGCATGAGCCGGGTGGCCTTCTCGCGCGAGTAGCCGAACAGCTTCTGGAACACGTAGACGACGTAGCTCATGAGGTTCACGGGGTCGTTCCACACGATCACGATCCACGGGCGGTCGGTCCCGAGCGCCTCGTCGGTGAGCGGCTCCTCGACCTCGAGGGGCGCGGTGCTCATGGCGCCGGCTGCTCGGGCGGCTCGGGCTCCTGGCCCCGCAGGTCCTCGGCGATGCGGCCGAGCATGCCGTTCACGAACCGACCCGAGTCCTTGGTCGAGTACTCCTTCGCCAGCTCGACGGCCTCGCTGATCACGACGCCGGTCGGCAGCTCGGGCTGCCAGCCGAGCTCGTAGCAGCCGATGCGGAGCACGGCGCGGTCGACGAGCGGCATGCGCTCGAGTGCCCAGTGCTCGGAGACCTTGCGCAAGATGGCGTCGACCTCGTCGCGATGGGATTCCACACCGCGCACGACCGCCTCCGCGTACTCGTCGGGCGGAGCCGGGAGCTCGCCGAGCAGCGTGTCGGCATCGAGACCGCGCACTTCAGCCTCGTAGCAGAGGCTCAGGGCTCGTTCCCGCGCCTCGCGTCGGGTCGGCATCGCCGCGCTCGCCCGTCACGCGCGGGCGAGGTACTCCCCCGTCCGGGTGTCGACCTTGATCCGCCCGCCCGGCTCGACGAACAGCGGGACCTGCACCACGAGGCCGGTCTCCACCGTGGCCGGCTTGCGCGCGCCGGAGACCCGGTCGCCCTGCACACCGGGCTCGGTCTCGGTCACCGTGAGCTCGACCGCGGCCGGCAGCTCGATCCCGATGACGCGCTCCTGGTACGTGGGCAGGACGGCCGTGTCGCCCTCCTTCAGATAGCGCACGGCCTGACCGAGGTCGCCGGCCTCCACGGGCAGCTGCTCGTAGCTGTCGCTGTCCATGAACACGTACGAGCTGCCCTCGCGGTAGAGGTATTGCATCTCGCGCTTGTCGATGACCGCGAGCGGCACCTTCTCGTCGGCTCGGAACGTCTTGTCGACGACGGCGCCGGTCCGGAGGTTCTTGAGCTTGGTGCGGACGAATGCCCCGCCCTTGCCCGGCTTCACGTGCTGGAACTCGACGACCGACACGAGGCCCTCGGGGAGATCGAGGGCCATGCCGTTCTTCAGGTCGTTGGTGGAAACGCTCACAACAGAAAGTCCTTGGAGAATCGGGTGAGCACGTCGGCGCCGTTGTCGGTGACGACCACGGTGTCCTCGATGCGCACACCGCCCACGCCGGGGAGGTAGACGCCGGGCTCGACGGTCACGACGTAACCGGAGGCCAACGTATCACGGGCGGTCGCGGCGACTCGCGGTGCCTCGTGAATCTCGAGACCGACGCCGTGCCCGGTCCCGTGGACGAATGCGTCGCCCCAGCCGGCAGCGTCGATCACATCGCGGCATGCCTTGTCGACGCGCGCGCAGTCGACGCCCGCGCTCGACCGCGTCCCGACCGAGCTGCTGCGCGTCGCGTACGACCTCGTACACGTGCCGCGCCTCCGGTCCCGGGTCGCCGACGCTGAGCGTGCGCGTCATGTCGGAGCAGTACCCGTCGACGATGCAGCCGAAATCGATCACGACCGGCTCGCCCGCCTCGATCGTGCGACTCGACGGCCGCGCGTGCGGCTTGGCTCCGTTCGGCCCGGACGCGACGATCGGGTCGAAGCTCGTGCCGGCGGCGCCCCGGTCTCGCATCTCGAGGTCGAGCCAGAGCGCAACGTCCCGCTCGCTCGGCCGGTCGCCGAGCCGGGACGCGACGACGGCGAGGGCCTCGTCGGCGATCGTGCAGGCGGCCTGGATGCGTGCGACCTCGGCCGGCTCCTTCACGCGCCGCAGGTCTTCCACGACGTGCTCGGTGGCGACGAGCTCGGCGTCGGGGAACCACTCGTCGGCGAAGGCCCGCTGCTGCGCCCACGTGACGCCGTGCGCCTCGAGACCGAGGCGTCGATACCCGCCGGCGGCTTCGCGCATCACGTCGCGCTGAGCCGCCTGCGACACACGCACCTCGAGCCGTGCTTCGACGCCGGTTGCCGCCAGCTGCTCGGCGGCTTGCTCGGCGTACCGCCCGTCGGTGACGAAGACCAGCTCGTCCGGCCCCACGAGGACCATCGCCGCGCTGCCGGTGAAGCCGGTGAGGTAGACGACGTTCGGCAACCTGGTCACGAGGAGCGCGTCGATGCCCGCCTGCTCGAAGCGGCCGCGAAGCCGCTCGGCGCGCCCCGCAACGTCCATCGGCGGCAGCTGCGGCGAGCGCCGCGCTCACCCGGCCTCTTTCAGCAGCGCGACCGCCGCTTCGAGCGCGAGGCGGTACCCGTGGCGGCCGAAGCCCGCCACCGTCCCGGTGACGACGGGAGCGACGACCGAGGTACGCCGCCACGCCTCGCGTGCGGACGGGTTCGAGAGGTGCAGCTCGATCTTCGGCCCGTCGAACGCGGCGAGCGCGTCGGCGATGGCGTACGAGTAGTGCGTGAAGGCACCCGGGTTGATGACGATCGCCGCGCAGCGATTGCGTGCTGCCTGAATGGCGTCGACGATCTCGCCCTCGTGGTTGGACTGGATGTGGTCGATTGAATGCCCGTGCGCCTCGGCGACCGCACGAGCGTCACCGACGAGATCCTCGAGGGTGTCGCGGCCGTAGATCTCGGGCTCGCGGTCGCCCAACAGGTTCAGGTTCGGACCGGAGACGAGAAGGATGGACGCCATCGGCGCTCAGCCTTCCACGCCGACGGTTTCGAGCGCGCGCTCGAGCGCCGCCGCGGGCGGATCGTCGACTCGTTCGATCCCGTTCGGACCGGGCAGGACGAAGGTCAGGCCGCCTTTCGCCTTCTTGTCGCGACGCATCAGCTCGAGCAGCGCCGACGCGTCGAGACTGTCGGGCGCACGAATGGGAAGCCCGAGCGCGGAGACGAGCTCGCGGTGCCGCTCGGCGGTCGAGGCGTCGATGCGCCCCAGCGCCGCCGCCAGCTCGCCCGCGAACACCAGCCCGACGGCAACCGCCTCGCCGTGCAGCAGGTCGTCGTATTCGCCGGAAGCCTCGAGGGCATGCGCGAGCGTGTGCCCGTAGTTCAAGATCGCGCGCAGCCCGGTGCGTTCCTCCGGATCACGCGCGACGAACTCCGCCTTGAGCTCGACGCAGCGGTACACGAGCTCGGTGAGCACGTCGGGGTCGCGCCGACGAATCGCCTCGGCGTCCGAGTCGACCAGCTCGGCCAGCGCGCCGTGGTCGCTGCTCGGCGGCGCGATGAGTGCGTACTTCGCAACCTCGCCGAGCCCGGCTCGGTATTCGCGTTCCGGCAGGGTGCCGAGCGTGTCGACGTCGGCGACGACGGCCGCCGGCTGGTGGAAGGCGCCGAGGAGGTTCTTGCCCTCGGGAAGGTTCACGCCCGTCTTGCCGCCGATGGCGGCGTCGATCTGGGCGAGCAGGGTCGTCGGCACCTGCACGACGTCCACACCGCGGTGGTAGATCGCGGCGGTGAAGCCGGCCACGTCGCCGACCACCCCGCCACCGAGCGCGACGACGACGTCGTCGCGCAGGAGCCCCCACGCCGAGAGCTGGCGGCCGAGCCGCTCGACGGTGGTCAGCGTCTTGGCCGGCTCGCCGTCGCCGATGAGGAACACCTCGGCGTTCGGCGCGCCGGCGGACGCGTCGTCCCCGTAGTGGTCGGCGACGGCTGCTTGGCTCACGACGGCCACGCGGCGGCGGCCGGCGAGCACCGCCCCGAGCTCGCGCATTGCGCCCCGTCCGACGACCACGTCGTAGGGCGGGTCGACGCCGACGGTCACCCGCTTCACGGCCGGTACACCTCGAGCACGGCGTCGACGACCTCGTGGACGGTGCGGCCGTCGGTGTCGACCAGCGCGTCGGCGGTGGCCTCGTAGGCGGCCGCGCGCACGACGGCCAGGCGCTCGAGCGTGGCGGTGCCGCGCCCGTCGAGGAGCGGACGCTCGGCGCCGGTCTTGACGCGCTGCCATGAGCGTCGCCGGGGCTGCTTGCAGCCACACCACGAACCCCGCTTGATGGAGGCGGCGTCGATTGTCGCCGTCGATCACCGCGCCGCCCCCGCAGGCGATCACGGCCGGTGCCGGCGTCGCGCAGGCATCGACCACGGCTTGCCGCTCGAGCTCGCGGAAACGACCTTCACCCTCGTGGGCGAACAGCTCGGCGACGGACATGCCGGTGTTCGCCTCGACGACGTCGTCGGTGTCGACGAAGGGTCGGGCGAGCCGGGTCGCGCACGCCGCGCCCACCGTCGTCTTCCCCGCTCCCATGAGGCCGACCAGGACGAGGTGGCGACGGGCGTCGTCGTCGCTCATGTCGACCGGAGCGATGCGATGTACCCGGCGTGATTGCGCAGCACCTCGTCGAGCGAATCGCCGCCGAACTTCCGCAGGGCTTCGGACGCAAGCACCAGCGCGACCATCGTCTCGGCGACGACGCCGGACGCCGGGAGTGCGGTGACGTCGGTGCGCTCCTTGAACGAGACCGTCTCCTCCTTCGTCTCGACGTCGACGGTCCGCAGGACGGGCCGGTTCAGCGTGGACAGCGGTTTCATCGCCGACGCGCGCGACGAGCAGGCTCCCCGTCGTCATCCCGCCCTCGATGCCGCCGGCGCGGCTCGATCCGCGCTCGTAGCGCTCGTCGTCCTCGCTCCACAGGATCTCGTCGTGCGCCTCGCTCCCCCGGCGGGCGACGCCGGCGAACCCGTCGCCGATCTCGACACCCTTCATCGCCTGGATGCTCATCAGCGCCTGGGCGATCAGGCCGTCGACGCGGCGATCCCAGTGCACGTGCGATCCGAGGCCGGGGGGCACGCCGTAGCCGAGCACCTCGACCACGCCGCCCAGCGAGTCGCCGGCCTTCGCGGCCGCTTCGATCTCGGTGATCATCGCCGCCTCGGCGTCGGGATCGAAGCAGCGGACGGGCGACTCGTCGACGCGGGGCAGGTCGGCCGGGACGGGCCGCCGGTCATCTGCTGCTCGCACCGGCCCCAGCTGGATCACGTGGCTGACGACCTCGGTGCCGAGGTGCGACAGCAGCGCCTTGGCCAGGGACCCGGCGGCGACGCGGGCCGCGGTCTCGCGCGCGCTCGCCCGCTCGAGCACGTTGCGGGCGTCGTCGAACCCGTACTTCTGCATCCCGACGAGGTCGGCGTGGCCGGGACGGGGCTGGCGCAACGGCTTCTCGGTGACGCCGGGCGCGGGCGACATCTCCTCCTGCCACTTCGGCCATTCCGTGTTGTGGATCACGAGCGAGACCGGGGACCCGAGCGTGAGCCCGTGCCGGACCCCGCCGGTGAACTCGACGTCGTCGCGTTCGAACCGCATGCGGGGGCCGCGCCCGAAGCCGAGACGGCGTCGGGCCAGCTCGGCCGCGATCTCGTCGATCGTGATGGGCAGGCCGGCGGGGAGCCCTTCGACCACGACCGCCAGGGCCGGGCCGTGCGACTCCCCCGCGGTCAGGTAGCGCAGCAATTTGCCTCCGTTTTCGCTGCTCAGCGTATCGGTCGGCGGTTGCGCAGCCGGGGAAGTTGCGACGGTCAGCCGCGGTACCAGCGCAGGATGACGTCGCCCCAGAGCAGCACGACCAATGTCCCGAACGCGAGGAACGGGCCGAAGGGCAGGTGGTCCTTTCGCCCGCGGTGCCGCAGGGCGATCAGCGCGATGCCGACCACCGCGCCGGCGAGGAACCCGCAGAACAGCCCGAGGACGAGCTCGCTCCAGCCGAGCCAGCCGAGGACGAGCCCGAGCACGAACGCGAGCTTCACGTCGCCGAAGCCCATGCTGCGCGGCGAGACGAGGTGGAGCACCCCGAGCGTCACCGTCGCGGCGAATCCCCCGAGCACCGCTCGACCGAAGGCGCCCCAGGCGTCGTCGCCCACGGCGGCGAGCGCGAGGAGCGCGAGCATGCCGACCGCCAGCGGGTACACGATCCGGTTCGGCAACAGGAAGTGCTCGAGGTCGATGACCGACAGCGCGACGAGCCCGGCCGCGAGCACCAGGAACGCGGGAAGCACCCACGAGTCGTCGTACCGGACTGCCAGCCCGACGAAGAGCGCGACCGTGACAGCTACGAGTACCGCGGCGCGACTCGGATTGAGGTCGCGGCGCCTCCACCCGTTCAGCGGCTCGCCGTTGCGGCAGCCGGTCGACCACGATCTCGAGGCCGAGCCCGACGAGGAGGCCGGCCCCGGCGCACACCGCCACGACCGCCGCGGTCACGCGTCGGCCGAAGCCGCGGCCCGCATCACATCGAGCGGCGGCGCGACGCCGGTCCACAGCGAGAACGAGAGCGCTCCCTGGTGGACGAGCATGCCGAGGCCGCCGGCAGCGCGGCAGCCCGCGCGCACGGGCTTCGCCCAGGAGCGGCGTCTCGACCGGGTACACCGTGTCGTACACGAACTGGCCGGCGTGAAGCTCGGCGGTGTCGAAGGGTGGGGCCTCGCCGTCCATCCCGAGCGGCGTGGCGTTGACGACCACGTCGAAGCCCTCGACGGCGATCCCGTCGAGGCCGGTGGCGTCACCGTCGGGGGCGAGCGCGGCCGCGCTGCGTGCCGCCTCCGGCCGGCGGGCGGCGACCGTGACGTGGGCCCCGACCCGTCCGAGTGCGTGCGTGATCGCCCGCGCCGCCCCGCCCGCTCCGATCACGAGGACACGCTGTCCGCCGGGCGCGATCCCCTCGTCGTCCAGCGCGCGCAGGAAGCCGTCACCGTCGGTGGAGTGGCCGACGAGCGTCCCGTCCGCGTTCACGACGGTGTTGACAGCCCCGAGCGCCGACGCCTCGGGCGCCAGGTCGTCGCATGCCGCGGCTGCATCCGCCTTGTGCGGCATGGTGACGTTGAGGCCCGCGAGGCCGAGCGTCGTGACGGCCCGCACCGCAGCTGCACCGTCACCGCGAGCGACGGGGAGCGCGACGTACACCCAGTCGAGCCCGAGCGCAGCGAACGCGGCGTTGTGCATCGCCGGTGACCGGGAATGCCCGACGGGATCCCCGATCACCGCGACGACGCGCGTAGCACCCGTGATCGCCCGGCCGCCGTTCACAGCAAGCCCTTTTGGCGGGCCTCCTCGACGTTTCTCTCGTGCTCCCCCGCCGTCGTCGCGAACTTGTGCTTCCCGTTCTTGTCGCTGAGCACGTAGTAGAGGTACGGCTCCGGGGACGGGTTCTGCGCCGCCTGCAGCGATTTCACCGTGACACTCGAGATCGGAGTCGGCGGCAAGCCGGCGATCTTGTACGTGTTGTACGGCGAATCGATCGCGAGGTCTGCCGCCGTGGGTGACGCACTGCAGCCGCCCTTCGCGAAGCACACGGTCGCATCGATCTGCAACGGCATGCCCGCAGCGAGCCGGTTGTGGATCACGGCCGAGATCAGCGGCCGGTCCTCGTCGAGCTTCGCCTCGCGTTCGACGAGCGACGCGGCGACGATCGTCTGGTACGGGCTCAACCCGGCTGGGTTCGGCGCCGCGAGCCCGATCGCGTCGGCCCTCTGGTCGAACGTCGACACGAGGCGGGTGAGGATCTGCTCGTCGGTCTCGTCCTTCGAGACGAAGTACGTGTCGGGGTACAGAAGCCCTTCGAGTGACGTCACCTCCGGCGGCTGGTACTTCGAGCGCACGACCCCCGACTGCGCGACCTGGAGGAACGCGTCGCGGCTGTGGCCGCGGAGCGTCCCGACGCGATCGGCGATCTCGGCCAGCGTGAGCCCGGGCGGCAGGGTGAGCTGGAACTCGGCTCCCTTGGCCGGCCCCGACTTGAGGACGTTCACGGCGTCGCGGACGCCGAGGTTCTCGCGCATCTTGTAGTGACCCGGGTCGAACGGGCCGGCGCGCGTGACGCCGACGTAGATCTGGAATGCCTGCGAGGAGCCGATGACACCCTTGTCCTCGAGGAGGTCGCCGATGGCGGCGTTGCCCGTTCGACGCGGGACCTCGACGCTCGACGCGTTTGCCCGCGTCGCCGGGCGGATTCAGCTGGTAGAGGAACCACGCACCGGCGCCCAGGACCAGGATGATCGGGAGGAGCACGATCCCCAGCGCGATGAACGTGCGCCGGCGACGTCGGCGGCGGTGAACGTACCCGGCGCCGTCCGTCGCCGCCGCGTCGCCGTCGTCGACGGGCTCACCCCAGAACTCGTCGTCCTCCTCGACCGGAGGCTGTGCGCGGCGGGGCTCGTCGTCGGGGAGTTCGCCGGGCCCGGATGCTCGAGGCCTTCGTCGTCGAACGGGCTCACGAGCGGCTCTCGAGGTACGACTGCAACATGACGGTCGCCGCCGCCGGGTCGACCGTCCGCCGGCGGGCGCGGCGCGGCACGCCTGCCTCGCGCAACCCGCGTTCTGCGATCACCGTCGTGAACCGTTCATCGTGGGTTTCCACCGTGAGTTCTCCGCCCGCCAGAGCTCGTAGCGCGTCGACCTCCCCGAGGACCTCCTTCGCGGCGGGTCCGACGCCGCCCGAGAGCGACAGTGGGAGGCCGACGACGACGCGGGAGGCGCCAGCTTCGCGCGCGCGCGTCAGGATCGTCCGATGGTCGACGGCGGGATCGCCGCTGCGTTCGATGACCGAGTGCGGCGTGGCCACGCGGCCGTCGGGATCGGAGACGGCAAGGCCGATCCGGCGCGAGCCGAGATCCACGCCCAGGACTCGTCCCATGCGCTCCTCGTCCGCCGTCAGACGGCGGCGCGGCTGACGGCCTCGGTCGCTTCCCGGCGCACGAGGGCCAGGGCCTCGTCGACCTGGTCGACGTTGGTCCCGCCGCCCACGACGACCTCGGCGTTCTTGGCCGTGCCCCCGCCGAGCGCCTTGGCGGCCGTGGCCGCGACGTCGGCGGCCGAGACTCCCCGATCCACCAGCTCGTTCGAGACCGCGACCGCGAGGCCGGCCTTCTTCTGATCCGGCCCCACGCCGACGAGCGCCACGACGCCGGACCCGACGGCTTCGCGGGTGGCGAGCGCGAGACGCCGGAGGTCGCCCGCATCGAGCCCGTCGCGCCGGGCCGCGACGACGCCATCGGGGGCGTCTGCCGCCAGGGCCGCCGCCTCGGTGAGCTGCCTCCCGCGCCCGGGCCGTCTCGACCTCGTCCTTGAGCGTCTTCACCTGCTGCTGGAGCTGCTCGATGCGGTCGGGCAGCTCGGCCGGTGCGACCTTCAGCGTCTCGGCGGCCCGCCGCAGCTGGCGCTCCTCGTCGTGGATGCGATCGATGGCGGCGTCACCGGTGACCGCCTCGATCCGCCGGAGGTTCGCACCGATCGACTGCTCGCCCACGATCTTGATCGGGCCGATGAACCCGAGCGCGTGGACGTGCGTGCCGCCACAGAGCTCCACCGAGTGGTTGCCGGCTTCGAGGACGCGCACGAGGTCGCCGTACTTCTCACCGAAGAACGCGATCGCGCCGATCGCTTCGGCGTGCTCACGGGTCGTCTCGTAGTGGCGGACGGGCGCGTCGGTGATGATCTCGCGGTTCGCGAGCGCTTCGACACGATCCAGCTCGTCCGGCGTCACCGCCTGGAAGTGGCTGAAGTCGAAGCGGAGCCGGTCCGGCGCGACCAGCGAGCCCGCCTGCTTCACGTGGGGCCCGAGCACCTCGCGCAGCGCCCAGTGGAGAACGTGGGTCGCGGTGTGGTTGCGCCGGATGCGGTCGCGTCGCTCGGCGTCGATCGTGGCGGTGACGCTGTCGCCCTCGGCGAGCTCGCCCCGCACGACTTCGGCGCGGTGCAGGACGAGCGAACCGGGGATGCCGTACTGCGTGTCGAGGACGCGCAGCTGCGTGCGCCCGTCTCCGGTCGCGAGGGTGCCGCGTGTCGCCCACCTGACCGCCGGCCTCGGCGTAGAACGGCGTGCGGTCGAGGACGACGTCGACCTTCGCTCCCTCGCCGGCCTGGGCGAGGCGCTCGCCGCCGGCCACGAGGGCCAGCACCTTGGCGTCGGTCGTCTCGTACTCGTGACGGCCGGTGAACTCGGTCTCGCCGAAATCGTCGACCAGCTCGCGGTACAGCTCGATGGGCGCCGACTCCTTTCCCCCGTCGGCTTTGACCGCCTCGCGGGCGCGTGCCCGCTGCTCCTCCATGCGGGCGCGGAACCCGTCGTAGTCGACGCGGCGACCGCGCTCCTCGGCGATCTCGCGGGTGAGGTCGACCGGGAAGCCGAGCGTGTCGTGCAGGAAGAACGCCTGCTCACCGGAGACGTCGCCGTCCTCGAGCAGGCCGTCGAGGAGATCGAGACCGCGTTGCAGCGTCTGGCGGAAGCGCTCCTCCTCGCGCGTGATGACGTTCACGATGACGTCGTGGTGCTTGACGAGATCCGGGTACGCCTCTCCCATCACGTCGACAGTCGCGTCGACGAGCGCCGGAGTCACCGTGTTTTGGGCACCGAGCCGGTACGCGTACCGCACCGCCCGACGGATGATGCGACGCAGCACATAGCCACGCTCCTCGTTCGACGGGACGACGCCGTCACTCACGAGGAACGTCATGGTGCGCGCGTGCTCAGCGAGGATGCGCAAGGCCAGATCGTCGTCGGCGCCAGAGCCGTAGCGAGTGCCGGTCGCGGTTTCGGCAGCTCGAATCAGGGGGCGGAAGACGTCGATGTCGAAGATCGAATCGACACCCTGGAGCACCATGAGGTTGCGCTCGAGGCCGGCGCCGGTGTCGACGCAGGGCTTCCAGAGCGGAGTGAGCGAACCGTCGGGCTGGGCGTCGAACTGCATGAACACGAGGTTCCAGATTTCGATGTAGCGGTCCTCGGAGCCGCGGGCGGGACCGCCACCCTCGCCGAAGCCTTCGCCGAGGTCCCAGAAGATCTCCGACGACGGCCCGCAGGGCCCCGTGTCGGCCATGCGCCAGAAGTTCTCCTCGCCCATCCGCTGGATGCGCTCCTCGGGCAGGCCGACGACGTCGCGCCAGATCGCGGCCGCCTCGTCATCGGTTTCGTGGACGGTGACCCAGAGCCGCTCGAGGTCCACCCCGAGGACGTCGCGGTAGAACTCCCACGCCCACGAGATGGCCTCAGCCTTGAAGTAGTCGCCGAAGCTGAAGTTCCCGAGCATCTCGAAGAAGCTGAAGTGGCGGTTCGTGCGCCCGATGTCATCCAGGTCGTTGTGCTTGCCGCCGGCGCGCACGCACTTCTGCACCGAGGTCGCTCTCGGGTACGGCGGCTTCTCCTCGCCCACGAAGTACGGCTTGAACGGGACCATCCCCGCCACCGTGAACAGCAGCGTCGGATCGTGCGGAATCAGGCTCGCCGACTCGACCCGCGTGTGGCCGCGCTCGACGAAGAAGTCGAGGAAGGCGCGGCGTAGCTCGTCGGCTGTGGTCGGTGGCACGCAGCCAGCGTACCGCCCGGACCTTCTCGCTCAGCTTGCTCTTCGCGACACACGCCGGGCCCGGATCAACGCGGCCCGGTCGTCCAGCGCGTTGTTCACGTCGCGGAGCCGGTCGGCGGCCGCGGGCGGGAGGTACCGCTCGACCGAGCGGCGAAGCGTCCGGGTCGCGTGGATCGTGACGCCGACGCCGAGCCAGAAGCCGACCGTCAGCCAGAACAGCCGCTTGACCATCTCACGCCCCTTCGGACGGGTCGCCGACATCATCGCGGTCGTCGGCGTGCTCGCCCTCCGCTTCGCGGCGCGTCCGCCGCCGTTCGAGGAGCTCGCCGAGCTCGGCCTCATGACCCTGGGCGCCGGGTCGGTAGTACACGCGGGCCTCCACGTCGGCGGGCCGGTACTGCTGGGGGACCCACCCCGCCGGCGCGTCGTGCGGGTACACGTAACCCTCCCCATGGCCAAGGTTGCGGGCGCCAGGGTAACTGGCGTCCCGAAGGTGCACCGGCACCGCCCCGGTGGGCCGATCGCGCACGTCCTCGATCGCGGCGCCGATGCCGGCGATGACGGAGTTCGACTTGGGCGCGAGCGCGAGGTGGATGACGGCCTGGGCGAGGTTGAGACGCGCTTCGGGCATGCCGACGAACTCGACGGCACGGGCGGCGGCGTCGGCGACCAGCAGCGACTGCGGGTCGGCCATGCCGATGTCCTCGGACGCGAGGATCACGAGCCGGCGGGCGACCAGGCGCGGGTCCTCACCGGCTTCCAGCATGCGAGCGAGCCAGTACAGCCCGGCGTCGGGATCGGAGCCGCGGATGCTCTTGATGAACGCGGAGAGGACGTCGTAGTGCTCGTCGTCGCCGTAGCGGACCGCGCGCAGCGCCAGCGCCGCCTCGGCGTCGGCGAGCGTGACCTTGTTGCGGCCGTCCTCGGCGGCGAGCGCGCCGGCGACTTCGAGCGACGTGAGGGCGTGGCGCGGCATCGCCTTCCGACCGGTCGACCAGGTGATCGAGGGCGTCGGTGTCGACGGAGAGGTCGGCTGCTCCGAGGCCGCGCTCGCTGTCGGTCAGCGCGCGCTCGAGCAGCGTGCGGATGTCGTCGGGCTCGAGGGGATCGAGCCGGAACAGCGTCGATCGCGAGAGGAGCGGTCCGGTCAGGGAGAAGTACGGGTTCTCCGTCGTGGCGCCGATGAGGACGATGAGGCCTTCCTCGACGTGCGGGAGCAGCGCGTCCTGCTGGGTCTTGTTGAAGCGGTGCACCTCGTCGAGGAAGAGGATCGTGCCCTGGCCGTGCTCGCCGAGCCGATCGCGGGCGCGGTCGACGACCTCGCGCACGTCCTTGACGCCCGCGCTCACCGCCGACAGCGGCTCGAACGCCTTGGCGGTGACGCCGGCGATGAGCCGGGCGATCGTGGTCTTGCCCGTGCCCGGAGGTCCCCAGAGCACGACCGACGACAGGCGGTCGCCCTCGATCAGCACCCGCAGCGGACGCCCGGGCCCGAGCAGGTGCTCCTGCCCGACGACCTCGTCGAGGGTGCGCGGCCGCAGCCGCGCCGCCAACGGCGCGCGCTCGTGCAACCGTTCGTCACGCGCCGAAGCGAACAGATCCTTGCTCACCGGACGATGGTACGGGTCAGCTGCGTTTCGGTCTCGGCCGTACCTGCAGACCCAACTCCGCGAGTTGGGCGGGTTCGAGCGGCGACGGGGCGCCGGTGAGGGGATCGGCGCCGGACTGGGTCTTCGGGAAGGCGGTGACCTCGCGGATGTTCTCCTCCCCCGCCAGGACGGCCGTGAACCGGTCGATCCCGATCGCGAACCCTGCGTGCGGCGGGGCGCCGTACCGGAACGCGTCGAGCAGGAACCCGAAGCGGGACCGCGCCTGCTCGGGCGTGATCCCGAGGAGCGTGAACACCTGCTGCTGCACGTCGGAGGAATGGATCCGGACGCTGCCCGAGCCGAGCTCCCAGCCGTTGACGACGAGGTCGTAACTCGACGAGCGGACATTCGAGCAGCTCCTCGCCGGTGGCGGTGCCGAGCAGCTCGAGGTCGTCGGGGTGCGGCATCACGAACGGGTGGTGGGCCGGGATCGGACGCCCCTCGCCGTCGATCCCCTCGAAGAGCGGGAAGTCGACGACCCAGACGAACTGGAGGCCACCTTCCGTGACGGGCGGGCGCGCAAGGTCGAGGCGGAGCTGACCGAGCACGGGGTCGACCCGCCGCCAGGCGCCCGCGACGAGCAGCAACAGGTCGCCGGGCGCGGCGCCGAGCGCGTCGACGACGCCGAGCTGCTCGGCCTCCGAGAGGAACTTCGCCACCGGCGAGTCGAGCCCTCCGTTCTCCTGCACGCGCATCCACACGAGGCCGTCCGCGCCCAGCTGCTTGGCCCGGTCGGTGAGCGCGTCGAGGCGGCCGCGCCCCATCGCGCCCTCGCCCGGCACCCGGATGCCCTTCACCACCTCGGTCTGGAAGGCGCGGAACTCGGTCGCTTCGAACACACTCGCTCACGTCGACGAGCTCGAGACCGAAGCGCATGTCGGGCTTGTCGACGCCGAACCGATCCATCGACTCCTGCCACGTCATGCGCCGGAACGCGGGCGCCCGCTCGCCGCGCACGGATTCGACCGCGGTTTGCACCGCCTCGGTGACGACGGCCATCACGTCGTCGGCGTCGGCGAAGCTCATCTCCATGTCGTACTGCATGAACTCGAACTGGCGGTCGGCGCGCGGGTCCTCGTCGCGCAGGCACCGGGCGATCTGGAAGTACCGGTCGAAGCCGCCGACCATCAGCAGCTGCTTGAACAGCTGTGGGCTCTGCGGCAAGGCGTAGAACGACCCGGCCTGGAGCCGCGACGGCACCACGAAGTCGCGCGCCCCCTCCGGGGTCGACGCGATGAGCATCGGCGTCTCGATCTCGACGAACTGCTGGCCGATCATCGAGCGGCGCATCGCGTCGTTCACCACCGCTCGCATGCGCAGGTTGCGTTGCATCGCGGTCGCGCCGGAGGTCGAGATAGCGGTACTTGAGGCGGAGCGCCTCGTCGGCCTCGACTCGCTCGAGCGGGATCGGCGGCGGCTCGGCCGGGTTGAGCACCTCCAGCCGCGTCGCGGCGACCTCGATCTCTCCCGTCGCCAGGTCCGGGTTCACGGTTCCCTCGGGACGGTGGCGCACGACGCCGTCGGCCCGGATCACGTACTCGGCTCGCAGCTGGTGCGGGTCCGCTCCGTCGGCCGTGTCCGGGTCGACGACCACCTGCACGATGCCGGCGGCGTCGCGCACGTCGAGGAACACCACGCCGCCGTGGTCACGACGGCTGGCGACCCACCCGCACACGCTGACCTTCTCGCCGATCTCCTCGGCGCGCAGGTCACCGCACCGGTGCGTCCGCATCATCGTGTCGAACTCCTCGCTGCGGTGCGCAACCAGGCGACGATCTGCTCCCGCGGCACCTCGTCCTGTTTGCCCGTCCGGAGCTCCTTCACGACGACGGCGCCCCTGCTGAACTCGTCCGGCGCGAGCATCACGCCGAACGCGGCCCGGGCGCGCTCCGCCGCCTTCCACTGCGCCTCGACGGAACGGTTGCCGTAGGCGCGGTCGACGCGAAGACCCGCCTCGCGCAGTTCCTGTGTGAGCGTCAATGCTTCGCGACCGCGCGTGAGGCCGTCGACGACGAACACGTCGAACCTCGTCTCGGGCGGCGGCAGCGCGCCCAACGCGTCCGCCGACGATCAGCAGGCGCTCGATCCCCATGCCGAACCCGATCCCCGGCGTGGGCTGCCCGCCCATCTCCTCGGCGAGGTTGTCGTAGCGCCCGCCGCCGAGGACCGCGTTCTGCGCGGCGTCGAGCGCGTCGCTCACGAACTCGAACGTCGTGCTCGTGTAGTAGTCGAAGCCGCGCACGAGGCGGGGCGTCGAGCTCGTACTGGATGCCGAGCTCGTCGAGGCCGCGCTGCACCTGCTCGAAGTGCTCGCGCGACGTGTCGCTGAGGTGCTCGGTGAGCTGCGGGGCGCGCTCGATGACGTCCTGCCAGTCGTCTCGCTTCGAGTCGAGAACGCGGAGCGGGTTCGCCTCGACCCGCTCCCGAAACTCGCGGACCCAGCTTGTCGCCGTGCGCGAGCAGGTAGTCGCGAAGGACGCCGACGTACTCGGCTCTGCTCTCGCGATCGCCCATCGAGTTGAGGAGGAGCGTGCGTGCCTTCGAGCACACCCAGGTCCCGGAGGAGCCCGTGCGCGAACGCGATCACCTCGACGTCGACGTCGGGGTCGTCCAGGCCCAGGGCCTCGATCCCGAGCTGCCAGTGCTGGCGGTAGCGGCCCTTCTGGGGGCGCTCGTACCGGAAGAGCGGGGCGAGGTACCAGACCTTCCACGGGACCGTGCTTCTTGTGCTGCACGTAGGCCCGCACGACCGGCGCGGTCCCTTCGGGCCGGAGCGCGAGCCGTCGATCGCCCACGGTCGGTGAACTCGTACATCTCCTTGCTGCACGACGTCGGTCGACTCGCCCAACCGGTCGAACACCTCGGCGTGCTCGAACACCGGGGTCACGATCAGCTCGTAGCCGAAGCGGCCCGCGCGCTCGACGAACACGCGGACGAGCTCGATCCACCGCGCCGACTCCGGGGGGATGACGTCGTGCGTGCCCTTCGGCGTGCGGTATGCGTCCGAAGCGTCTTGTCGTGGCACTACGGCATCGTACCGGCCGCCTCGCGGCGAGCCGTGAACCGTTATGCGCGCGCTTTCCCGGGCAGCACCCGGTACGCGTCGTAGACCGAGTCGATCCGCTTCACGGCGCCGAGGAGCGATTCGAGGTGGCTCGGGTCGGCCAGCTCGAAGTCGAACCGCAGCTTGGCCACCCGGTCGCTCGACGTCTGCGACGTGCAGGTGAGGATGTTCACGTGGTGCTCGGCCAGCGCCTGGGCGACGTCACGCAGCAGGCGTGACCGGTCGAGCGCCTCGACCTCGACGGACACGACGTACGTCGCCGGCTGGTCGTGGTCCCAGTCGACCTCGATGACCCGATGTGCCTGCGCCGCCAGGCCGGCCGCGTTGGCGCAGTCGGTGCGGTGGACGGAGACGCCCCGCCCGCGGGTCACGAAGCCCATGATCTCGTCGCCCGGGACCGGCGTGCAGCACCGCGAGAGCCGCACCATGACGTCGTCGAGGCCTTCGACGTGGACCCCGACGGTGCGTCGCCGCAGCGTGCGCGGAGGCCGGCCGACGGTGACGGGCAGCTGCTCCTCGCCTCCGCGCAGCTCGCGCTGGACGCGCTGCACGACCGTCCGCGGCTGACACGTGCCCTTCGCCGACGGCGGCGTAGAGCGCGTCGAGGTCGGCGTAGTTCATCGCCTCGACGACGTGCGCGAGCGCCGACGAGCGCGCGAGCTTCTGGACCGGGAGCCCGTCCTTTCGGAACGCCTTCACGAGCTCGTCGCGGCCCGTCTCGATCGCGTCGCTCGCGCCGCTCCCGCGAGAACCACTGACGGATCTTGCTGCGCGCCCTCGGCGTCTGCACGAACTGGAGCCAGTCCCGGCTCGGGCCCGCGCCTTCGACCTTGCTCGTGAAGATCTCGACGCTGTCGCCCGACGCGAGCGTCGAGTCGAGCGGCACGAGACGGCTGTTCACCTTGGCGCCGATGCAGCGGTGACCGACCTCGGTGTGGATGGCGTACGCGAAGTCGACCGGCGTCGCGCCTGCGGCCAGCGTGATGACCTTGCCCTTCGGCGTGAAGACGAACACCTCGTCCTGCTCGAGGTCGATCTTCAGCGTCTCCATGAACTCGCCCGGGTCGGACGTCTCCTGCTGCCAGTCGACCATCCGCTGCGAGCCAGACCAGGTCCTGGGCGGGCGACTCCTTCTCCTTGTAGCCCCAGTGCGCGGCGACGCCGTACTCGGCGCGGCGGTGCATCTCCTCCGTTCGGATCTGCACCTCGACGAGCTTGCCCTGCGGACCGACGACCGTCGTGTGCAGCGACTGGTAGAGGTTGAACTTCGGCATCGCGATGTAGTCCTTGAACCGGCCCTGCACCGGCTTCCACATGGCGTGGATGGACCCGAGCGCGGCGTAGCAGTCCTTCACGGACTCGACCACGACGCGGACACCGACGAGGTCCTGCACGTCGTCGAACTCCTTGCCCTGTACGACCATCTTCTCGTAGATCGACCAGTAGTGCTTCGGGCGACCGCGCACGTCGGCGTCGATGCGCAGCTCGTCGAGGCGCACCCGAAGCTCCTTGAGGACCTGCTCCAGGTACTCCTCACGCTCGGGTGCGCGGAACGAGACCATCTGCTCGATCTCGGCGTACCGCTTCGGGTGCAGCACGTCGAAGGCGAGGTCCTCGAGCTGCCACTTCATGTCGGCGATGCCGAGCCGGTGCGCCAGCGGCGCGTAGATGTCGAGGGTCTCCTCGCGCGATCCGCTGCTGCTTCGCCTCCGGGAGCGACGAGATCGTGCGCATGTTGTGGAGGCGATCGGCGAGCTTGATGAGCAGGACGCGGATGTCCTTCGCCATCGCCACGAGCATCTTGCGGAGCGTGGCGGCCTGCTGCGCCTCCTTGGAGTCGAACTGGAGCCGGTCGAGCTTGGTGACGCCGTCGACGATGGCGGCGACGTCGGGCCCGAACTCGCTTCTGCAGGTCCTCGTCGGTGACGGTGGTGTCCTCGACCGCGTCGTGGAGCAGCGCGGCTGCGATCGTGACGTCGTCGAGACCGAGGTCGGCGAGGACCATCGCCACCCCGAGCGGGTGCGCGATGTACGGCTCGCCGGAGCGGCGCACCTGGTCGGCGTGGGCGACCCGGGCGACCTCGAAGGCCTGCTCGATCAGTGCGGTGTCGCCCTTGCGGTGCCGGTCGCGGTAGGCGGCGATGAGCGGCGCGACTTCGACGTCGACGTGGTGTCGACGCCAGGGCAGGACCGAGCGCCGGTCGGGTCGTACCTCGACCCGCGGCTCGGTATCACTCATGACCCCAGGGTAGTGGCGGGGGTCTCTCCTACCTGCGCTTGCGCCGCCGCTGCTGACGGGGACGGGGCGCTCGCGTGCTCGGCGGTGTACTCGCCGTGGGGGCGCCGGTAGATCGCGTGGACGCCGGACGCGGCTGCGGGCGCGCCGCCGGCACACTCGCCGCCGCCGGGGCGGGTTCGGGCTCGGGTTCGGGCTCCTCGACGCGTTCGGGCTCCCCGGCCGGTGCCTCGACGGACGTCTCGGCGCGGGCGAGCTGCGCCGCCGACCGCTCGCGCAAAGCCTGGTTGCGGGGCTCGCGCTCCTTCCACCAGGCGAGGAGCGGCGTGGCCACGAAGATCGACGAGTACGCGCCCGTGATGAGGCCGACGAACAGGGCCAGCGCGAAGTCCCGCAGCGCCAGTGCGCCGAACAGCCCCGACCCGACGAAGAGCAGCGACGCCACGGGCAGCACGGCAACGAACGAGGTGTTGATCGACCGCATCAGCACCTGGTTCATCGAGCGGTTCACCATCTTCGAGTACGTGTCGCCCCGCACGGTCCCGATGGTGGCGACGTTCTCCTTCACCTTGTCGAACACGACGACGGTGTCGTAGAGCGAGAAGCCGAGGATGGTGAGGAAGGCGACCACGGTCGCGGGCGTGACCTCGAACCCCGTGAGGGCGTACACGCCGACCGTGATGATGATGTCGTGGACCACGGCCACGATCGCGGCACCGCCATGTTCCACTCGAACCGGAAGGACAGGTACACGGCGATGAGGCCGAAGAACACGATGAGCGCCTTGACCGCGTTGTTCCGCACCTGATCGCCGAAGGTCGGCCCGACGGTGCTGACGCTCACGTCCGTGCGCTGGACCCCGCCGTACTTCGCGAGCGCGTCGGTGACGGCGTCCTCTTCGTTCGGCTGGATGTCCTTCGACTGCACGCGCACCGAGGTGCCGGAGTCGCCTTGAGCACGAGCACCTTCGCGTCGCTCAGGCCCAGCGGTCTGATCACGTCGCGGACTGCGGTCACGGACGCTGACTTGCCTCTGACGGGCACCTGCCAGGACGTGCCGCCCTCGAAGTCGATGCCGAGGTTGAGGCCGCGCGTGAAGATCGCGATCAGGGCGATGAGGATGACGGTGCCCGAGAGGAGCGCCCACCGCCACGAGCGCGTCCGATGAAGTCGAAGTTCGTGCGCTCGTGGTAGAAGTCCGCCGGCGTGTGTCGCCGTCCGTCGGCGCGGCGGGCTCACGCCGTCGCCTCCTTCGCGTCGAGGCCCGACGCGATGCCGACGACGGGGACCCGGACGAGCGTCCGGCGGCGGGCGAGGATCACGACCAGCGGGTGCATGAAGAAGTACGCGACGAGGAGGTCGAGGATCGTCGAGACTCCGAGGAAGAACGCGAACCCCTTCACCGAGCCCGACGGCCAGCACGTAGAGCGCGCCGGCGCCGATCAGCGAGACGAGGTCGGCGGCGAGGATCGTGCGGAACGGCGCGGCTGAAGCCGCGGTCGACCGAGGAGCGGACCGTCTTGCCGCTGCGGACCTCGTCCTTGAGGCGCTCGAAGTAGACGACGTACGAGTCGACGGTGATGCCGACCGAGACGATCAGCCCGGTCACGCCGGCGAGCGTCAACGTGAGGTTGAAGCCCGAATTGCTGAGGTACGCGACGAGGGCGTACGTCGCCACCCGCGCTCAGGAGCAAGCCGAGGAGAACGACAACGCCGAGCAGCCGGTAGAAGAGGAGCATGTAGATCGCCACGAGCGCCAGCCCGACGAGGCCGGCCGCGATGCCCGACTTCAGCTGGTCACTCCCCAGCGTCGGCGACACGCTCTCGACGGTTTGCTGCTTCTCGTCGAACTTCACCGGCAGGGCGCCGTACTGCAGGATGTTGGCGAGGTCGCCGGCTTCGCCCTGCGTGAAGCTCCCGGAGATCGTCACGTCACCCGGGAAGTTCGGCTCGTTGAACCGGGGCGCCGACTGCACCACGCCGTCGAGGACGATCGCCACGCTGTTCTGCGGCGGCTGCTTCGGGAACGACTGCTGCGCGAGCTGGTTGAACCTGGTCCGGCCGGAGTCCTTCAACGAGAGGTCGACGCCGTAGCCCTGGCCTTGGATGAAACGCGACTTCGCGCCCGAGGTGTCCTTGCCGGTGAGCGCGGCGGGGCCCAGGAAGTACCGAACTGTCCGTTGCTCCTGCTTGCGGCCGGGCAGGACCACGCAGGCATCGGGCTTGTCGTCGGCCGCCGCCGTGTTCGGGAGCGCCTGCGGGTTCGGGATCGCGCTCGCGTCACAGGCCGCGACCGCGGCCTTCGTCGCGTCGTCGGCGGGCGGAGCCCCCTGCGCCTCGGCCGGCAGCTCGGCCAGCACGGGCCGGAAGTTCAACTCCGCCGTCCGCCCGACCAGGCGCTTCGCCTTGTCGCGGTCCTTCACGCCCGGGAGGTCGATGACGATGTTGTTGCCCTCACGCGTGACCTCGGCGTCGGACACTCCGAGGCCGTTCACGCGGCGGTCGATGATGTTCTTGGCGGTGTCGAGTGAGCTGCTGCTGAACTTCCCGGCCGGGAACAGCCGGACCGAGATGCCGCCCTGGAGGTCGAGGCCCAGCACGGGCTCGTTGCCGACGATCAGCGTCGCGGCCAGGGCGATCACGACGACCGCCACGCTCGTGATGAGGTACGCCCAGTACTTGCGCACGGTCAGGGGCCGCTACGGGGGCTCTGGCTTCCACCGTCGCCGTGATCGTCGTCGGCGTCCTCGTCGGCGGGCCCCCCGATCTCCTCGGTGTCTTCGTCCGGGCCGACGCGCTGCCCGATCGCGCCCCGCGCGACGCGCAGCACGATTCCGGGGGACACCTCGAGGTCGACCGTGCCGTCGTCGAGCCCGCGGATCGTCCCGTAGATCCCGCCGGACGTCACGACCTCGTCGCCGACCTGCAAGCTGGCCACCAGCGCTCGGTGCGCGGCCATCTGCCTCCGCTGCGGTCGCACGATCAGCAGGAGGAACGCGGCGACGAGAATGCCGAGGTAAAGGAGGGCTACGGGCATCGAAGTGTGGGTTCCGGGTGGAGCCGGAACCGAAGGTCGATGCTAGCGGAACCCTGTTGCCGTCAAGGATCGCGCGGCCGCCCTCAGGGCTCGAAGAGGCTCGGGCCGCCGCCCGTCTCGGCCGGCACGGCGAGCCCGAGGTGTGCGTACGCGGCCGCCGTCGCGACGCGCCCTCGTGGCGTTCGTTGGAGCAGACCCTCCTTGAGGAGGAACGGCTCGTAGACGTCCTCCACGGTCTCGGACTCCTCGGTCACCGCGACTGCGAGCGTGCTGAGGCCGACGGGCTGGCCCGCGAACGTCTGGCACAGCGCGCTGAGGATCGACCGGTCGACCTTGTCGAGGCCGCGCTCGTCGACCTCGAACAGGGCCAGGGCGGCGCGGGCCGTCGCCGCGCTCACCGTGCCGTCGCCGCGCACTTCGGCGTAGTCGCGAACGCGCTTGAGAAGACGGTTGGCGACGCGCGGCGTGCCGCGGGCGCGGCCGGCGATCTCGCGCGCTCCTTCCGACTCGAGCGGCACCCCGAGGATGCCGGCGGCGCGCTCGAGGATCGTGACGAGATCCTCGGCCTCGTAGTAGTCGAGACGGGAGACGAGGCCGAAGCGGTCGCGCAGCGGGCCCGTGATGAGGCCGGTTCGGGTCGTGGCGCCGGCGAGCGTGAAGCGGGGCAGGTCGAGCCGGATCGAGCGCGCCGACGGTCCCTTGCCGATGACGATGTCGAGCTGGAAGTCCTCCATCGCCGGGTACAGCACCTCTTCGACGGCGCGCGGGAGCCGGTGGATCTCGTCGATGAACAGCACGTCGCCGTCGTCGAGGTTGGTGAGGATGGCGGCGAGGTCGCCGGCGCGCTCGAGCGCGGGCCCGCTGGTGACGCGCAGGCTCACGCCGAGCTCGGCGGCGACGATGCCCGCGAGCGACGTCTTGCCCGTTCCCGGCGGGCCCGCGAACAGCAGGTGGTCGACCGCCTGTCCCCGCTGTCTCGCCGCGCCGAGCAGGATCTCGAGATGCTCCTTCAGGCGTTCCTGGCCCACGAACTCGTCGAGCCGCCGGGGGCGGAGCGTGGTCTCCTCGGCCCGCTCGATCGGGTCGGCGGCCGGGCTGAGCAGCTCCTCCCTAGACACGGGTGACCGCCAGGAGCTTCAACGCGTCGCGCAGGAGGTCCTCGACCGACCCGTCGTCGGCGAGCTGGGCGAGGACGTCGCGTACCTCGTCGGACTGGTACCCGAGGCCCGACAACGCCGCCCGCACCTCGGCGCGGCTCGACGGCGGGGCCGAGGCGGCGTCGGCGTGCTCGAGCGCCGGGACCTCGAGGCGCGCCTTGAGCTCGATCATCAACCGCTGCGCGGTGCGCTTCCCCACCCCCGGCACCAGCGTCAGCGCGTCGAGGTCGTCCTCGACGAGCGCGCGGCGGAGCACGCCGGGCGAGTGCACCGACAAGATCGCCAGCGCGAGCTTGGGGCCCACCCCGTTCGCCCCGATGAGCACCTCGAACGTGTCGCGCTCGTCGCGTGTCGGGAACCCGAAGAGCACCATCGAGTCGTCGCGCACGTGGAGGTGCGTGAACAGCATGGCGGCGGCACCGGGCTCGAGCGTGGCGATCGCGCTCAGCGGGACGAGCGCGCGGTAGCCGACGCCGCCCACCTCGACGAGCACCTCCCCCGCGGCCGAGCGCTCGAGCACCTCGCCCCGCACCGAGCCGATCATCGCCGCGACTCCTTGGCCAGCGCGGCGCCGACGGCGCGGGTGAGCCCGTCGGGCGCCGGGCCTTCGGCGGCGACCGCGGTGCGCAGGCCGGCCGAGCCGAGGTGGCACACCGCGAGCCCGAGCGCGTCGGCGGCGTCGGCCGGCCGGGGTGGCCGCGCCAGCTTGAGCAACCGCGCCACCATCTCCTGCACCTGCGGCTTGCCGGCGGTGCCGTCTCCGGTGACGGCCAGCTTCACCTCGTTCGGGCTGTAGTGGAAAACGGGCACGCCCGCACGCCCCGCGACCGCGAGCGCCAGCCCGCTGGCCTGCCCGACGGACATGGCGGTCCGCGTGTTGACCTGGAAGAGCACTCGCTCGACGGCGAGCGCGCACGGACGGAGGTCGCGCACCAGCCCGTCGAGCTCCCGATGGAGGACGGCGAGCCGCTCGGGCAACTCGGCCTCGGGCTCGGTGTGGATCACCCCGAACGACGCCGCGACCAGGGACCCGCTCGTGCCCCGCGCCACCGCGCCGTACCCACAGCGCGACACGCCGGGATCGATGCCGAGCACGGGGCCCGCGGCGTCGAACATGGGTTCGACGCTACCGGCACGACCCCCACGGGTGGTGGACCCCGGGCCGGTCGTTCGGGTCAGCGCAGGAGCAGGATCAGCACGACCACGATGACGATGACGACCGCGGCGGCCACGGGGACCACGCGCTTGAGCACGGGCGCTCCCGCGGTGCGCAACAGGTCCACGGGCTCGGCTTCGGGCGCGTCGATCGTCCGCGCTTCGCCGCTCTCGGCGACGTCATTCGAGGCCGGGGGGTCACCAGCCGACGACAGCACGTCGCGCTCGAGGCAGGCGACGAATTGGTCGAGGAGCTTGGCGGACACGTCTGCGATCACACCCCGTCCGAACTGGGCGACCTTGCCGGTGATCGTGACGTCGCTGTCGATGCTGACGCGGGTGCCGTCGCCATCGGGCTGCAGGACGGCCGTCGCCGATCGCCGACGCGTTTCCTTGACCACGCGTGTCGCGCCCCTCGGCTCGGATGACGGCGCGATGGTTGGTGTCGTCGGACATCGGTGATGCGCGCAACGCCCTTGTACTGGGCCGTGATCGGGCCGACCTTGACCTTCACGATCCCGCGGTACTCGTCGCCTTCCACCTCCTGGAGCTGCGCGCCCGGCATGCACGGCGCGATGCGCTCGACGTCGAGCAGGACACGCCACGCCTCCTCGACCGGCACGTCGACGCGGAACTCGTTCTCCAGCTTCATCTCGCCTCCAGCAGCCGTTCGGCCTCGCGCAGATCATCGAGCGTATCGACGTCGGCCGCGCTGCCGGTGTCCGTGCAGTCGACCTCGACGACACTCTCGTCGTCCATCAGGACGCGAGCGCCCTCGTCGCCGTCGAGTTGCCGCGCCTTCGGCCACATCGCCCGCCCGAGGAGAACCGGGTTGCGCCGCTGCCCTTGGTACGTCGCCACCGCCAGGCTGTGCGCCGTCCCGGTACGCGCCGGCCAGCCGACGGTAGGCATCCGCCCCGACGAGCGGCTGGTCGGCGAGGCCGACTCGCGACCGCTCCCACCTGAGCCCATGGCTCCAGCGCCTCGAGCGCCGCTCGCAGCGATCTCGCGATGCCGCGTCGCCATCGGCGTGAACGAACGACGACGACGCCTTCGGGCGCAACGCGGGCCACTGCGTTGCCGTGGTGGCCCACGACGAGCACGACGGGACGCAGGCCGCTCGTGGTCGCGGCGTCCAACGCCCACGACACCAGCGGCCGGCCACGCAGCTCGACGAGTGGCTTGGGAACGTCGCCGCCGAGACGCGACCCGCGGCCGGCGGCGAGGACGGCGACCGCGACGTCCGGCTGGGTCAAGCCGATGCGGCTTCGAGCGCGCGGCGCACGAGCACGCGTGCAAGGTGCTCGCGGTACTCGGGCGTTGCGTTGATGTCGCCGGACGGCTCGGTGCCCTCGGTCGCGCGCTCCGACGCCTCCGCCATGGACGCTCCCCCGGCGATCGCCTCCTCCACCGCAGCGGCGCGAAGCGGTGTGGTGCCCATGTTCACGAGCGCGACTCGCGTGTCGCCGTTCCGGACCGCCATGGCGCCGACGATGGCCCAGTCCTGGGCGCGGCGCTGGAACTTCTGGTACGAGAACCCGGCGCCGCGCGCCTTCGGCACTCGGATCTCGGTGAGCAGCTCGTCGGGCTCGAGGGCGGTCTCGAGAAAGCCCCGGAAGAACTCGGCGGCCGCGACAGTCCGTTCGCCGCCGGGACCCTGGACGACGAACGTGGCGTCGAGCGCGAGCAGGAGTGCGGGAAGGTCCGAGGCCGGGTCCCCGTGCGAGACGGACCCGCCGATCGTTCCCCGGTGGCGCACCTGGTTGTCGCCTACCTCGGACGCCACCGTGCGCAACGGCGCGCAGTGGGCAGCAAGCACGTCGCTCGTCTCGAGATCGCGGTGGCGGGTCAGCGCGCCCACCGCGAGGTGGTCGTCGGCGTCGCGCACGTAGGAGAGCTCGCGCACGCGTCCGACATCGACGAGCACCGTCGGGGTGGCGAGCCGCAGCTTCATCAGCGGGAGCAGCGACATGCCGCCGGCGAGGAGCTTGGCATCGTCCCCGTGCTCGGCCAGCGCGGCGATTGCCTCGTCGGCCGAGCCCGCTCGCACGTAGTCGAACGGCGCCGGGATCATCGGCTGGTCCCTGCCGCCGCCAGCACGGCCTGGACGATGTTGTGGTAGCCGGTGCAGCGGCAGAGGTTGCCCTCGAGCCCCAGCCGGACGTCGCGTTCGGTCGGGCTGGGGATCTCGTCGAGCAACGAGACGGTGGCCATGACCATCCCAGCCGTGCAGAACCCGCACTGGAGCGCGTGCTGGTCTTGGAACGCGGCCTGGACCGGGTGCAGCTCGTCACCCTGCGCGAGGCCCTCGATCGTCGTGATCTCCGACCCGTCCGCCTGCGCCGCGAGCATCGTGCACGACTTCACCGATTCGCCGTCGACGAGCACGGTGCACGCGCCGCACGACGACGTGTCGCATCCGATCTTCGTTCCTGTGAGGCCCACGACCTCGCGGAGGTACTGGACCAGCAGCAGGCGAGGCTCGATGTCCTGCTCGTGCGCTTGCCCGTTGACGGTCGTGCCGATCCGCACCGATCCCCCATGGCCCGTTTCCGAGTGGCCGGACCTTATCCCGCGCTTCTGGCTGATCCCGGCGCTAGCCGCTGCGGTCGGGACCGGCCCGCTGGAGCTCGACGCGGACGAGCACGCGGCGGTCGCGTTCCATCGAGGCGCGGTACTCGTCCCAGTCGGGATGCTCGCCGGCGAGCGAGCGGTAGTAGTCGACGAGCAATTCCATCGCCTCCGGCAGCGACACGATCTCCGCGGTCCCGTCGACCTGGATCCAGTCCCCGAAGAACCCGTCGTTGATCACACAGAGCGAGACCCGGGGATCGCGGCGCATGTTCTTCACCTTCAACGCCGTCTCGCGGGTGCTGACCGTGACCCGCCCGCCGGCGTCGACACCGCACACGACAGGCGAGAGTTGCGGGTCGCCGTTCGCCCGTCGCGTCGTCAACACGGCACGGTGGTTGTTCCTGACGAAGTCGCGAGCGGCGTCGAGGTCCATCGTTCTATGCGACGACCGCTTGGAGCACGTCGTCGGGGATGTCGAAGTTGGCGTAGACCGCCTGGACGTCGTCGTGCTCCTCCAGCGCGTCGATCAGCCGCAAGACGCCTCGGGCCGTGGCCTCGTCGGTGAGAGGCACGGTCTGGTTCGGCAGCATCGTGAGCTCGGCGCTCGTGAACGGGATCCCCGCACCCTCGAGCGCGCTGCGGACCGGCTGCAGATCGGTCGGCGGCGTGGTGATCCGCCACGCGTCGCCTTCGTCGACGATGTCCTCGGCGCCGGCGTCGAGCGCGGCCAGCATGAGGTCGTCCTCCGTCGCGGCGCGCCGCTCGACGTAGATCACGCCCTTGCGCTCGAACTGCCATGCCACTGCGCCCGGTTCGGCCAGCGAACCGCCGTTGCGGGTGAAGATGTTCTTCACCTCTTGCCCGGTGCGGTTGCGGTTGTCGGTCAGGCACTCGATGTAGACGGCGACGCCGCCGGTCGCGTAGCCCTCGTAGCTCGCGGGCTCGTAGCGGACGCCCTCGAGCTCGCCGGTGCCGCGCTTGATCGCCCGATCGATCGTGTCCGCGGGAACCGAGCTGTCGCGCGCCTTCTGCACGCATGCCCGCAGGGTCGGGTTCCCTTCCAGGTCACTCCCACCGCCACGCGCCGCGACCTCGATCTGCTTGATGAGCTTCGCGAAGAGCTTCCCGCGGGCCTTGTCGGCCGCGCCCTTCTTGTGCTTGATGGAATGCCACTTCGAATGTCCGCTCATCGCTGCGTTCCCTCGGTGAGGAACCGTTGGTGGAGGCGCAGGTCGCCCGACAGCTCGGGGTGGAACGTCGCCGCCCAGATCGCGCCCTGGTGAAGCAACACCGGGATGGTCGTCGTGGGTCGCCAGCACCTCGACTGCCTCGCCGACCGCGCTCGACGACCGGGGCCCGGATGAACACGCCGGGGAAATCGCCCTCGATCCCGGTCACCGTCAAGCCCGGCTTCGAACGACTCGCGCTGACGCCCGTACGCGTTGCGCACCACGGTGCAGTCGAGCACGCCCAGCGCCGGTGGCGAGGCGACGTCGCCGGCATCGCGCACGTCGTCGGCGAGGAGGATCAGCCCGGCGCACGTCGCGAACGCGGGC
This sequence comes from uncultured Actinomycetes bacterium, assembly GCA_963768605.1. Taxonomy (GTDB): domain Bacteria; phylum Actinomycetota; class Acidimicrobiia; order IMCC26256; family JACDBD01; genus JALZAA01. The sequence continues at coordinate 119,179 of CAVYIP010000004.1, forward strand.
AACCCCTCGGCGAGCGCGGCGTGGAGCGGCTCGCGCAGGCCGGACGTGTCGAGGAGCTTCCCGATCGTCGTCGACTCGCCACCCGGCATGAACAACGCGTCGAGGCCGCCGAGATGCTCGGGTACCCGGACCTCGACCGCCTCGACGCCGAGCGCGTCGAGCACTTCACGATGCTCGCGGAACGCCCCTTGGAGCGCGAGGACGCCGGCCTTCATGACCTGGAGGGACCCGGTCGTGCGCCATGCCTACCAGCCCCGCTCCGGCAGCTTCACGTCGAGCTGGTCGATCTCGTCGCCGCGCATGGCCTCGCCGAGGCCGCGCGACACCTTGGCGACGATGGCGGGATCGGCGTAGTGGGTGGTCGCCTCGACGATCGCCTTCGCGCGCGTCGTCGGGTCATCGCTCTTGAAGATGCCGCTGCCGACGAACACCGCCTGCGCGCCGAGCTGCATCACGAGCGCGGCGTCGGCGGGCGTGGCGATCCCGCCCGCACAGAAGAGCGGAACCGGGAGCTCCCCGAGCGCAGCGACCTCGCTGCACCAGCTCGACCGGCGCCCGGAGCTCCTTCGCCGCCGCGAACAGCTCGGGCTCGTCGGCGACGCCGAGCCGGCGGATGTCGCCGAGGATCGAGCGGAGGTGCCGGACCGCCTCGACGATGTTGCCGGTGCCGGCCTCGCCCTTCGAGCGGATCAGGCACGCACCCTCGGCGATCCGGCGGAGCGCCTCGCCGAGATTGGTGGCACCGCACACGAACGGGACGGTGAACGCCCACTTGTCGACGTGGTGCGCCTCGTCGGCGGGCGTGAGCACCTCGCTCTCGTCGATGTAGTCGACGCCCAGCGACTCGAGGACCTGCGCCTCGGCGAAGTGCCCGATGCGACACTTCGCCATGACCGGGATCGTCACCGCGTGCCTGGATCGCCTCGATCATCGCCGGGTCGCTCATGCGGGCGACGCCGCCGTCGCGGCGGATGTCGGCCGGGACGCGCTCCAGCGCCATGACCGAGACGGCGCCCGCATCCTCGGCGATCGCCGCCTGCTCGGCGTTGACGACGTCCATGATGACGCCGCCGCGCAGCATCTCGGCCAGCCCGCGCTTCACCCGCGCCGTGCCCGTGTTGCGCTCCTCGACCATGTGCTCAGTCTACCGACGGCGTTCGGCCGGCCCGCCGGGGTTGCTCGCTAGCTCGACGGCGGCGCCGGCGGTGGTGCGGTCACATCGACCGGGGCGCCGATCGGCAACAGCTCGACCCACGTCCGGCCCGGGAGCAGCATGATCGGCTTCCCGGCCGCGTCGACGTACTGGGCGGGCTGCTCCTTCGCCGGCCGCGTCCAGCGGCCCCTGATGATCTTCCCGTCCGTGAACACCCACGCGTCACCCGTGCCGACGGTCTGACCCTCGGCGGTCGGGCTGCCGACCCCGCCTTCGTAGTTCGTGAACTGCACGATCACGTTCGTCGGGGCGACCTGCTGGCCCGACTGCGCAGTGGACGGCGCACCCGCCAGCGTCCGCTTCCACGTACGCGTCGCCGGGTCGTAGGTGTACGTCGGGTCGAAGTCGGGGGCCTTGAACCCGATGTGCGCCGCGGTCGCCGGGTCGCCGGCGGACTGCTCGTTCGCCCCGAGGTACTGGAACAGGGCCTTGGGCGGCACGGGCTGCCCGCCCTTGCCGATGAGGTCGGCCGGTCGGCCGAACAGGTTCAAGGGCGCATTGCGCGAGCGGTCGCGGAACATCGCGTTCCCGGCCGCGGACTCGTCGACCGCGTTCACCGGCGCCTGCTTGATGAGATCGACGTTGGGTGCGGCGCCGCCCGAGTAGGCGAAGACACCGCCGAGCGGCCACACGATGTTCGGGTCGGTGGCCCGCACGGAGCGGATCGGCCCGACGGTGTCGGGCACCGCCGAGTTGAAGATCGCCGAGCAGCCGTGTGATACTCGCCCTCGACGACCTCCTCGTAGACGACGTCGGCGACGTCGATGCCGGCCTGCGGGCGCGCCGGCGGCGTGTTCTCGATCTTCACCTCGAGCGCAGGCCGGGTGAGGCTGTCGCCTGCAGGGGCCGACAGCCCGGTGAGCGGCGCGACCGCCGTCCTGTCGGGGCCGTCCTTCTTCTTCTGTGGTCTTCTTGTCGCTCCCCGCCGCCCCCGCAGGCGGCGAGCACGAGCGCCAGCGCTGCGGTCAGAGCGAGCAGTTGAACGACGAGCGTTGTACGTCGGCGCACTACATCTCCTTCAGGATCTGGATCCGCTCGTCGAGCGGCGGGTGGGTGTCGAACGCCCGGTTCAGCCACGAGCCCTTCTTCTGGCCGTCGCCGTCGCCGTCACCTTCGCCCTTGCCGCGTTCGAGCGGTGACTCGATCCACATCTGGGCGGTGGCCCGGGTTGCGTGGTGGACGACGGCCTGGTCGTTCTTGCAGCTTCTCGAGCGCCGAGATCAGCCCGGGCGGGTAGCGAGTGAGCTGAACGCCGCTCGCATCGGCCAGCAACTCCCGCTTGCGGCTCATCGCGAACTGCATGAGGAGCGCGATGAAGGGCGCCAGGATCGAGGAGCGCGAAGGCGAGGATCACGAGAATGATGCCGGCACCTCCGCTGTCGGCGCGGTCCCGCCGGTCGCCGCCGCCGAACCACATGAAGCGCAACCCGAGGTCGGAGAGCAGCGCGATCGCGCCGACCGCGGTCACCGCGACGGTGGTGACGAGGATGTCGTAGTTCTTCACGTGCGACAGCTCGTGCGCGATCACGCCCTCGAGCTCCACCCGGTTCATCATCTCGAGCAGCCCGGTGGTGACGGCGAGCGCGGCGTGCTTGGGGTTGCGCCCGGTGGCGAACGCGTTCGGCGCCGGGTCGTCGACCACGTACAGCCGCGGCTTCGGGAGCCCGGCCGCGATGCAGAGGCCTTCGACGAGGTTGTGGTACCGCTGGTACTCGGGTCCTTCGGCCGGCTTCGCCCGGCTGGCCGCGAGCGCGACCCGGTCCGAGTTGAAGTACGAGCCCCACGCCATCGCGATCGCGAACACGATCGCGACGACCACGCCGATCGCGCCGAACCCGAAGAGGTAGTTGAACGCGAGCGCGGCGGCGGCGATGAGCGCGACGAAGAACGAACAGCAACAGGAACGTGCGTCGCTTGTTCTTCGCGATCTGTTCGTACACCGGCGGGCTTCCCCCGTGTCCGGGCCGTGGCTATCGAGGGCCGCGCGGCGCCGGTGGCAACCGGGAGCCCGACGCGCCGATCAGAACTGGACCCGGACCGGTCCCGTCGCCTCGGGCTCGCCCTCGAAGAACTCGCGCTTCTCGAAGTTGAACATCCCGGCGATGACGTTGCGCGGGAACGTCTGGAGCTTGTTGTTGTACGAGAGCACCAGTCGTTGTAGAACTGCCGGGCGTACGCGACGCGGTCCTCGGTCGAGGTCAGCTCCTCCTGGAGCGACAGGAAGTTCTGGTTCGCCTTCAGGTCCGGGTACGCCTCGGCCACCGCGAACAGGCTCTTCAGCGCACCGCTCAGCACGTTCTCGGCCTGGGCCTGCTGCTGCGGCCCCTGCGCGTTGATGGCGTTGGCGCGCGCCTGGGTGACCGCCTCGAAGGTGCCACGCTCGTGGGCGGCGTAGCCCTTGACCGTCTCCACCAGGTTCGGGATCAGGTCGTAGCGCCGCTTGAGCTGGACGTCGATCTGCGACCAGGCGTTGTCGATCCGGTTCCGCAGCCGGACCAGGCCGTTGTAGCTGAGGATGAAGACGAGGATGAGGAGGACGACGAGCACGCCCACGACGATGCCGACGATCACGCGACTGCTCCTGCGTAGGGGAGGACGAGACGCACTCTACCGTCCGGCCTCGTCGGCGCCTCCTCGGCCCACCCAGTCCTGCAGCCGATGCATGCCCCGGTCGACCGCTTCGAGGAGAGCGCCGTGCAGCTCGGCGCCGGCCGCGGCCAGCACGGCCAGCCCGTGCGCCCGGGACGAGCCGACCGCGGGGTGGTCGTCGAGCGCCCGGCCGTCGGCGTGCGTGACGACCCCGCCCGCCTCCTGGACGATGAGAGCTGCGGCGGCCACGTCGTACGGGAAGTTCGTGCACACCGCGCCCTCCCCCACCTCCAGGAAGGCAGCCTCGGTCTCCGGGCACTCGTCGACGATCCGGCGACCGACGTCGACGTAGGCGTCGAGCTGGCCGGTCGCGATGCGGGTCATGTTGAAGGCGGCCGACCCGAGATCGAAGTAGCCGCCGCCCATGCTGGAGCCGTCGACGAGCTCCTCCAGCACCACGCTCGTCGGCAGCAGCGGACGTCCGCGCAGCCCCGCGGTCCAGAACAATGCGGTCAGGTCGGTGTTGGCGGACGAGCCGGAGCTCGACCGGCTCCCTCGACGCGCGCTCCGCGCCGGGCCCTTTGCCGCGCGACGCCCAGAAGCGCTGGCCGCTCTTGAGCTCGTGCACGACGCCGAACGACACGTCGCCGAGGCGCGAGTCCTCGCTCGGCGGGACCACGGCGACGGACACGCAGGCCGACTCGAGGCCGGCGGCCGCCGGGCGCGTGCCGTCGACCGGGATCGACGACGAGGAACGCGCGCGGCCGCCCGTACGTCACCAGGCCGCGGTCTTCCGAGTAGAAGCCGATGTCGCCTTCGGCGGCCAGCGCGTCCTCGAGGACCCGTTCGGCAACCTCGTCGATCGCCAACGTGGCGTCTCCGCCGGGTGCGCGTGCGACGCGTTCGCGAGCGTGTGCCGTTCCCAACTGCGGCACGACCGCGTCCCGAATGCGTGCCGCGACCTCGAGCGCCAGCCGATCCGGCTCCGTCACCGCGTGACGGCGTTGCGCTCGATGGCAGCTTCGTAGAGCGTGACGAAGCGCTCCGCGACATGGCGCATCGAGAACTCCAGTGCCCGTTGCTCTCCCGACGCGATCAGCTCGGCGCGGTGGCTCGGATCGTCGAGTGCGCGCCGCAGTGCATCACGGAGCGCGCCGGCGTCGCCGGGCTCGACGAGGAATGCGTCGCGATCGGCGCGCGCGACGTTGCGGAACCCGTCGATGTCGGACGCGACCACAGCCGTGCTCGCCGCCATCGCCTCGAGCAGCACGATGCCGAACGACTCTCCTCCCAGCGCCGGAGCGCAGAACACCGTGGCGGCGCGCAGCCGGCGCGCCTTCTCCTCCTCGGAGATGCGACCGATCCACTCGACGTCGCGGACACCGCGGCCGCGAAGGGCGTCCGTCTCCGGCCCGTCGCCCGCCACCCACAACACCGCGTCGCGTTCCAGGCCCGCGAACGCGTCGAGGAGCACGGCGAGCCCCTTGCGCGGCTCGTGACGGCCGATGAAGAGGATCGTGGGGCGGTCGGTCGGCCACGGAGTGGCTTTGGCGAACTGTGGGGACATCGACCCCGTTGGGGACGATCTCGTAGTCGCCGTCGAACGAGAGCTGCGCGAGGCCGGCGGCCTCGTCCGAGACTGCCGTCCGGATCGCCAACCGGCTCACCCATCGCTTCAGCGGCGGTCGGAGCATCCGGTACCACGGGTTGAACCGTCCGAAGTACGACGCATGGAAGGTCCCGACCAGCGGTTCGTCGGCGCCGAGGAGCAGGGTCTGGGTCGGGCCCGGCACGAGCGGCTCGTGGAGGTGGATGACGTCGGGCTCGATGACCCGGCGGGCTTCGAGCGTGCGCCGGGCGACGGATTTGCCGCTCGCGATCGGGGCAACCGACCCGTTGGAGGAGAAGTTCGTCGACGGGCCGACGGTGACGATGCCGCGTTCCGGCGGGGGCCCGTCACACGGCGCCACGACGCGCGCATCCACCCCGAGCTCGCGCAGGCTGCGGGCCAGGTCGAGCACCTGGCCCTGCACGCCACCGAACACCGACAGCGAATACGGCGACACCAGCAGCACGCGCATCACGAACTCGCCCCGCCGCTGCCGTTCGTCGCGAGATCGCTCGGCCAGTTCGGTTGGAGAAGGTGCCACTGCTCGGGCGCGGCACGAATGAGCTCCTCGAATCGGTACGCGAGCTCCTGGGTGACGCGTCCGACGTCGTCGCGCAGGCGGCCCGCACGCTGCGCCGGTACCGGTGGCATCACGACCGCATGGTGCCCGCCCTGGGGCGCGAAGTACACCGCCGTCGGCAACAGCGGCGCTCCGGTCCGCAGCGCCAGCGTCGCCGGACCGGCCGGCAGTGTGGTGCGCTCGCCGAAGAACTCGACCTCGATTCCGTCGCCGACGAGGTCGCGGTCACACAGCAGGCACACGATCTGGTTGTTCCGCAGCGCCTGCAGGACCACCCGGCCGGCGTCGCGGCCGAGCTGCACAACGGTCATGCCGAGCGCCCGCCGCACCCCCGCGAACCACTCGAACAGCTCCGGCGGCTCGACGGGCTCGACGACGACGGTGGGCGGGAGGCCCTGTGTCGCCAGCCACGCGCCGGCGAAATCCCATCCCCCGACGTGCGGGAGCGCGAGGATCACGCCCGATCCGCGCTCGAGGCCGGCGGTGATGTGGTCGAACCCTTCGATGTCCAGCTCGAGCGTTCCCCGCGCTTCGTCCGGCAGACGGAAGAGCTCGAGCCAGTAGCGGCCGTAGGACCCGAACGTCTCGGCGACCGCTTTGCGGAGCGCGAGCCCCTGCAGCGTTCCTCCGGACGCGCGCTGGAGATTGCGCTCGACCTGCCGGCGTCGGCTCGGCATCGCGAACGCGAGGGCCTGTCCGATGACTCGCGCCGCGGGTTGGGCCACCGAACCGGGCACCACGCGAGCGATCTCGGCGCCGCCCCGGTACGCGAGATACGACGCGCGCGCGCCGAGCGGGTTCGGCACCGGAACGTTCAGGGACGGGTGCGGCGCCGCGAGGAGCGAGTCTGCGACTGCCGCCAGCGCCACCGGTCACCGAAGCGGCGAGTCGCGCCCGCGAGCTCGGCGTCGTCGGGAGCACTGCGAACGTGGCGGCGGCGGCCGATGCGCGTCATGCGCGTCGTCCACGTCGACTCGGCGCGGTCGGGACGCTTCGGCGACGCCTGACGCCACACCTTGACGAATCGGTGCACGGCGGTGATGCCCAGGAGCACCACCATGATCCAGAGCACCGGCACGAGGATGTCGAAGGCGAGGCCGATGGCCAACAGGACCATGCGCTCTGCCCGTTCCATGATCCCGCCCCTGGCGGTGAAGCCGAGACTCTCCGCCTTGGCTCGCTCGTACGAGATGAGCATCGACAGGGCGGCGGCGGCGAGCGCAAGCACCGGCAGGTAGTCGCTCTCGCCGGCAAGGAACCAGGCGACGCCACCGAACAGCACGGCGTCGGAGACGCGGTCGGCGACCGAGTCGAAGAACGCGCCACGCGGCCCGGCCCGACCGGAGTTGCGCGCCACCGTCCCGTCGAGGATGTCCGGGATGCCCGTTGCGATCACGCCGAAGACGGCGATGCAGGAGGTGGCCGGAGGCGATGAGGAACGCGGTGCCGACGGCGAACGCGAGCCCGATGACCGTCAGGACATCAGGATTGATCCCGGCACGCTGTAGGCCCTTGCCGACTGGTTCGAGCCCACGCTCGACATTGGCGCGCCAGCGTCCGTCGAGCATTGTGGGGTCCTCCCCGCTCGCGACCGCGACCAGTCGAGGGTACCACCGGCTCTCTGGGCGCCCGCGACGCCGGTCCTAGACTCCGCTCGAGGGCGTGCGCCACAGTCGTGATCGAGGGGGAACCGGCTTGAAGGTGTATCCGTCGGCGAAGGTTCGCAACGTCGCGCTGGTCGGTCACGGCGGATCGGGCAAGACCAGCCTCGCCGAGGGTCTCCTCTTCGTCACCGGCGCGATCCCGCGGATGGGACGCGTCGAGGACGGCAACACCGTCTCCGACTTCGATCCCGAGGAAGGCCGCCGCGGGATCTCGGTGTCGATGTCGATCGCCCCGTTCGAGCACGAAGGCCACAAGGTGAACGTCCTCGACACCCCCGGGTACGCCGACTTCGTGGGCGACGTTGCCGCTGCCTTGCGCGCCGCCGACCTCGCCGTGTTCGTCGTGTCCGCCGTCGAAGGCGTCGAGGTGCAGACCGAGATGGCGTGGCGAATGGCCGAGCAGGCCAAGCTCCCCCGCGCCGTGTTCGTGAACAAGCTCGACCGCGAGCGGGCGTCGTTCGGGCGGACGCTCGACGATCTGAAGGCGAAGTTCGGCGCCGGCATCGCGCCGCTCGAGCTCCCGATCGGCGAGGAAGCCGACTTCCGCGGCGTCGTCGACCTGCTCACCGACACCGCGGTGACCTACGAGGGGACGACGCGGGAAGGGCGCCGAGGGCGCCGTGCCCGACGAGATGGCGGGCGAGGAGCACACGGTCCACGACGCGCTCATCGAGGGCATCGTCGTCGCCGACGACGACCTGATGGAGCGGTACCTCGCCGACGAGTCGATCGAGGTGAAGGAGCTCGAGCAGGCACTGGCCAAGGGCATCGCCGAGGCGACGGTGTTCCCGGTGTTGTGCGGCAGCGGGACCAAGCTCATCGGCGTCGACCGGCTCGCGCTCCTTCGTCGTGCACGAGGGCCCGGCGCCCGCGGCGCTCGACGGTGACGGGACCGCGCCGGTGGCGTTCGTGTTCAAGACGATCGTCGATCCCGTACGTCGGGCGCGTGAACCTGTTCAAGGTCCTGCAGGGATCGATCAAGACCGACGCGTCGCTGGTCAACAGCCGCACCGTGTCCGACGAACGGCTCCACCAGCTCTCCGTCATGCGCGGCAAGGAACAGGAGTCGACGGCCGAGGTTCCCGCCGGCGACATCGCCGCCGTCGCCAAGCTGAGCGACACGTCGACCGGTGACGTGCTCGGCGCCCGCGGGGCCGACGTCGCCGTCGACTCGTTCGAGCCGCCGAAGCCGGTGCTGCCCGTCGCCATCCGGCCCAAGTCGAAGTCGGACGCCGACAAGCTCGCCAACGCGCTGCACCGGCTGCTCGACGAGGACCCCGCCCTCCGTCTCGAACGCAACTCCGAGACCCAGCAGACCCTGCTCTGGGGCATGGGCGAGACGCACCTCGTCGATCGCGCGCGAGCGCCTGCACCGGAAGCTCGGCGTCGAGGTCGAGACCGAAGACGTCGAAGTCGCATACCGCGAGACGATCACCGGCACCGCGGAGGCCGAAGGCAAGTACAAGAAGCAGACCGGCGGTCACGGGCAGTTCGGCGTGGCGTTCGTGCGCGTCGAGCCGCAGGAGCGCGGCAGCAGGCTTCGAGTTCGTCGACCAGATCGTCGGCGGCGCGATCCCGCGGCAGTTCATCCCTGCGGTCGAGAAGGGCGTCGCGCGAGGCGATGGAGAACGGGGGCGTGTACGGCTACCCGGTCGTCGACGTGAAGGTCACGTGCTTCGACGGCAAGTACCACTCCGTCGACTCGTCCGAGATGAGCTTCAAGATGGCCGGCTCGCTCGGGTTCAAGGAGGCGATGGCGAAGGCGACATCCGATCCTGCTCGAGCCGATCAGCGAGCTCGTGGTGACCGCGCCCGAGCAGTACCAGGGCGACATCATGGGCGACCTCAACTCGAAGCGGGGCCGCATCCAGGGGTCGGGCGCCGTGGGGCACGGAGAGATGGAGATCGTCGCCCAGGTGCCGACGTCGGAGATCCTGCGCTACGCGATCGACCTGCGGTCCCACACGGCCGGGCGTGGTCGATTCGAGATGACTCACTCGCACTACGACCCGGTGCCCGCCCACCTCGTCGACCGCATCGCGAAGCAACGAGAGGCGGCCAGAGCGGGCTGAGCGTCAGCCCGGCGCGCGCTCGCCTTCCTCGCCTCCGAGGCCGAACTTCGACCAGTCCTCCGGGTTCGGCTCGGTGTACTCGCCCATCACGTGACCGTCGACGGCGTCGAGCTCGACGAGCCCGCGCATCGTCGGCGGTTCGTCGGCCGAGTAGAGGAGGATGCGCCAGACGGGGCGGCTGCGCAGGCCGCGCCAGGCGAGCTGCGCGGAGGCGTGGCCGACGGGGAAACCGACGGTGCGGGTCGCCACGACGAGCGCCTGGGTCTGGTCGACCTCGAGATTCCACGCCGTGAGGAAGTGGTACGCCGAGATGGCGGCCAACAGAACCGCCGCCGCCAGCAGCCCCGCGTTCGTGCTCCAGACCCAACCGGCGAAGCACAGCACCGCGAGGGCGGCGTACATCACCGCCGGGATGCGGCGCCGGTTGATGTTCGGGAAGACGTACGGCCCGACGTAAGCGGTCACGTCGAGCTCCTCGGGCAGCTGATCCTTGTGCTCGTCGCTCACGTCTTCGGCCACGCGGCGCGCACCTTCTCCCAGCTCGTGCGCAGGTCCTCGGGGAGGACGCGCGTCTCGGCCACGGTGGTCATGAAGTTCGTGTCGCCGTTCCACCGCGGCAGCACGTGCAGGTGCACGTGCCCGGGGACGCCGGCGCCGGCCGGGCGACCGAGGTTCAGGCCGGCGTTGATGCCGTCGGGCGTGTAGGCGGACTTGAGCGCGGTCGACCGCCTGCTGGGTCATTGCCATCACCGCCGTCGCCTCGTCCGCCTTGAGGTCCTCGAGCTCGCCTTCGTGGCGGAGCGGGGCGATCATCAGGTGACCCGACGTGTAGGGGAACGCGTTCATCACGCCGAACGCCAGCTCGTCACGGGCGACGACCAGTGCCTCTTCGGGATCGGCGGCTGCGAGCGCGCAGAACAGGCAGTCGTGCTCGCCGGTCGACGGTGTCATCGCCGCGCTCGCCACGTACGCCGCCCGCCAACCGGCCCACAGCCGCTCGAGGGTCATCGCCGCTCGGCGACCTCGGCCGCGAGCCGGTCGACGAACTCGTCCACGCTCACGCCCCGCTCGGGCTGCTCGCTCCCCCGCCGGTTCACGCCGACCGTGCCCGCGTCGGCGTCCTCGTCGCCGACCACGAGCACGTAGGGGACCTTCTGCAGCTTGGCCCGCCGGACCCGCGCACCGAGCGAGTCGCCGGCGGCGTCGTGCAGCTCGGTGCGGAAGCCCTCGGCGCGCAGCCGGTCCGCCAGCCGGAACGCGTAGGCGTCGTGGCGATCTGCGACCGGAAGCACCGCGACTTGCACGGGCGCCAGCCAGGCCGGGAACGCGCCGTCGTAGTGCTCGACCAGGATGGCGAAGAAGCGCTCGATCGATCCGAACAGGGCGCGGTGGATCATGATCGGCCGGTGGCGCTCGTTGTCGGCGCCGACGTAGGTCAGATCGAAGCGCTGCGGCTCCTGGAAGTCGGCCTGGATCGTCGACAGCTGCCACGTCCGGCCGATCGCGTCGCGCGTCTGCACCGAGATCTTCGGCCCGTAGAACGCCCCGCCTCCTTCGTCGAGCACGACCTCGAGGTCCATTGACTCCGCCGCCCGCCGAAGGATCTCTGTGCCTTCCTCCCAATCCTCGTCGCTGCCGATCGCCTTTCCCTCGGGCTTCGTGGACAGCTCGAGGTAGAAGTCGGTGAGCCCGAAGTCGCGCAGCAGATCGAGCACGAACCGAAGCGCCGACTCGAGCTCGCCCGGCAGCTGCTCCTTGGTGCAGAAGATGTGGGCGTCGTCCTGCGTCATCCCGCGGACACGCGTGAGGCCGTGCACGACGCCCGATCGCTCGTACCGGTACACCGAGCCGAACTCGAAGAATCGCAGCGGCAGGTCGCGGTACGAGCGCAGCTGACTCTTGGTAGATCAGGATGTGGAACGGGCAGTTCATCGGCTTCAGGTAGTACCGAGTGCCCTCGTCGAGCTCCATGGGCGGGAACATCCCGTCCGCGAACCAATCCAGGTGACCCGACGTGTGGAACAGGTCTTCCTTCGCGATGTGCGGCGACGTCACGAACTCGTACCCCGCCTGCTCGTGACGGGCGCGTGAGTAGTCCTCCATCAGCCGGCGGACCTGCCCCCCTTGGGGTGGAACACCGCCAGACCCGACCCGATCTCGCGCGGGAACGAGAAGAGGTCGAGCTCGGGCCCGAGCCGGCGGTGGTCGCGCCGCTCGGCCTCCTCGAGTTGGTGCAGGTGCGCGTCGAGCGCGGCCTGGGACTCCCACGCCGTGCCGTAGATGCGCTGGAGCATCGGGCGCTTCTCGTCGCCCCGCCAGTACGCGCCGGCGACCCGCATGAGCTTGAACGCGCCGAGCCGCTTGGTGCTCGGCACGTGCGGGCCGCGGCACAGGTCGACGAACGCGCCGTCGCCGTCGCGCGGGTTGCGGTAGACGGAGATCACGGAGCCCTCCCCGACCTCCGACGCGTCATCGGGCTCGACCCGCTCGATGATCTCGACCTTGTAGGGCTGGTCGGCGAAGAGGCGCAGGCCCTCGTCGCGAGCGACCTCTTCCCGGACGAACGGCTGGTCCGCAGCGACGATCTCGCGCATGCGGGCTTCGATGCGGCCCAGGTCGTCCTCGGTGAAGTGCCGGCCGTCGGGAAGGTCGAAGTCGTAGTAGAAGCCGTCGGCGATGGCGGGCCCGATGGCGTACCGGGCGCCGGGGAACAGGTCCGTGACCGCCTGCGCCATCACGTGCGCGGTCGAGTGCCGGAGCACCTCGCGGCCGTCGGGTGAGGCGGGGGTCACGATCGTGACGGCGGCGTCGTGGTCGATCGGGCGGTCGAGGTCGACCCACTCGCCGTCGACCTTGGCGGCGAGCGCGTCCTTCGCGAGGCGTTTGCCGATCGACGCCGCGATCTCCGCCGCGGCGACACCCCGCGGGTACTCGCGCTGCGAGCCGTCGGGCAGCTTGATGTCGACCGCGTCGGCGGGGCTCATCTCCCTGGCGACGATATCAGCAGCCCTTTTTCGTTCCCCGATCTTTGGCCGACGCGACAATGGGGTCATGCCGCCCACCGAGATCGCGCCGAAGCTGCTGTCGTGGGCGTCCGAGCTCGACGAGCAGACGCTCGCGCAGGCGCGGCGTACGGCTCGGCTGCCGATCATCGAAGGGCACGTCGCGCTCATGCCCGACGCCCACCTCGGCATCGGCGCCACCGTCGGCTCCGTCATCCCCACGCGGGATGCGATCATCCCCGCCGCCGTCGGCGTCGACATCGGTTGCGGCATGATGGCGGTGGAAACGGATCTCGACGCTGTCCGAGCTCCCGGACAGCCTCGATCCATTGCTTCGCCAGATCGAGCGAGCCATCCCGGCCGGGGTCGGTAACGGCACAGCGATGCGCGGAACTGCGGCGGCGAGCCTGGTTCGCGGACACGCACCCGAAGCGATGGCGTCGAGAGTTCCTCACGCCCAAGCAGGTGCAGCGTTCCGTCGAGCAGTTCGGGACGCTCGGAGCGGGAAACCACCACGTCGAGCTTTGCCTCGATGAACGCGAGGCCGCATCTGGGCCGAGTTGCACTCCGGGAAGTCGCGGGCATCGGCAACGAGCTGGCGACTGATGCACATCGACCGCGCCCGCACGTCAGCCGAGGAAGAGGGCTCGAACTCGAGGACCGAGACCTCGCGTACTTCCGGCGGCGACACCGAGTTCGACGACTACGTCGCCGACATGCTTTGGGCGCAGGACTACGCCCTCGCCAATCGCGAGCAGATGATGGATGCCCTGCTCGAGTTGCTCTTCGCAGCGGCAGGCGCGGGCGCCGAGGCCAGAAGGATCAACTGCCATCACAACTACTCGGCACGCGAGCGCCACGAAGGTCGTGAGCTGTGGATCACACGCAAGGGCGCGATTCGGGCTCGAGCCGAAGACAAGGGCGTCATCCCCGGATCAATGGCGACGGGGACTTACATCGTGCGAGGCCGTGGCAGCCCTGCGAGCTATGACTCGAGCGCGCACGGCGCCGGACGTCGGTCAGTCGCCGCAGGCGAAGAGCGGTTCACGTCGAACACTGCAGACACACATGGCGGGCAAACACCACAACTACTCAGCGCGAGAGCGGCACGACGGCGTCGAGCTTTGGATCACTCGCAAGGGAGCCATCAGGGCGGGCAAGAACGACCGCGGTGTGATCCCAGGCTCGATGGGCAACGACATTCACATCGTGCGTGGGCTCGGGAATCCGGCCAGCTACGAGTCGTGCGCTCACGGCGCCGGACGTCGCCACAGCCGCCGTCAGACCACGAAGCGGTTCACGGTCGACCAACTCCGCAGGAGATAGAAGGACGCGCCTGGAACCGCGACCGCGCAGGGCTCTCCTCACGAGATTCCCGGTGATGTGCAAGGACCTGAGCAGGTCATGGCCGGTCAGGTCGACCTCGTGACCGGCGAACATCGATGCGCGAGGACCCTCAACTACAAGGGCTCGTAACGCTGCTACCGGTGGTCGACGGGCTGACTGAGGTCGACGCCGATCAGGTCCCCGAGCTCGTGGAGCACGGCGGGGCCGGTGGGATCGGAACCGTCCGAGAGGATCGCGCTGGCGAGGTCGTCGAGCGCCTCGAGCGCCTTGGGTGCGTCGAGATCGGCGTCGAGCGCGTTCCGGACGCGCTCCGCGTACGGGCGCGGGTCGGCGCCGTCCCGCCGCCCGGCGGCGGCGAGCAGACGGTGCAGGAGCGCGTTGCCCTCGTCGAGGTCGGTGTCGTGCCACTCGAAGCCGGCCCGGTAGTGATGACGCATGAGCGCCAGGCGGATGGCGCGCGGGTCGGCGATCTTCAGCAGGTCGCTGATGAACACGAGGTTGCCGAGTGACTTCGACATCTTCTCGCCCTCGTAGCTGACCATCGCCGAGTGCATCCAGTGCCGCGAGAACGTCTGTCCGGTGATGCTCTCGCTCTGCGCGATCTCGGACTCGTGGTGCGGGAAGATCAGATCGGTGCCGCCGCCGTGCAGGTCGAGCGTGGGGCCGAGCGCGTCCATCGACATCACCGAGCACTCGAGGTGCCAGCCGGGCCGCCCGACGCCGAAAGGCGCCCGCCACGCCGGTTCGCCGGGCTCGGAGGGCTGCCACAGGATGAAGTCGAGCGGCGCGCGCCGGTGCGGGTCGTCCGGGTTCCCGCCTCGCGCCCGCGCCAGCCGGACCATGTGCTCCTCGGGGTAGTGCGACAGCTCGCCGTACCGCGGGAACGTCGAGACGTCGAAGTAGGCGGTGCCGTGCGTGAGGTAGGCGTGGCCGGAGTCGAGGAGCCGACCCACCATCTGGATCATCCCGTCGATCGCCTCGGTGGCGCGGGGCTCCGCCGCCGGCGGGCGCATGCCCAGCGCGTCCATGTCGGCTTGGAAGCGGGCCAGCTCGGCGTCCGCGAGCTCCAGGTAGTCGATGCCCAGCTCGCGCGCCTTGGGAAGGATCGAGTCGTCGACGTCGGTGACGTTGCGCACCATGCGCACTTCGTGGCCGAGCTCCTCCAGTCGCCGCGTGAGGAGGTCATAGGTGATGTACGTGGCCGCGTGCCCGAGGTGCGTCGAGTCGTAGGGCGTGATGCCGCATACGTACATGCGCACGACGGGCCCGGCCTCGAACGGGACGAGCGCCTGCTGGGCAGTGTCGTGGATGCGCAGCGTCACGGGCCCGCGGGGGGCCGCGGCTCCACGCCGACGAGGCGAAGGCTGGCCTTGCCCTTGTGACGAAGGTTGATCGTGAGCAGCACGGCCGCGAACGCCTCGATACCGACCGCGTTCGCAAGCGACCCACCGTCGAAACCGCGCAGGTCGGGAATCCGCGCGACAAGGTCGAGGACGGTCGTGCGGGCGTCGTCGTCGTCGGCGCAGACGATCACATCGCTGTCGATGGCGTGATCAAGGTCGCCGAGAGCGGCGGCCGGAATGTGCTGCATGGCAGCCGCGACCCGGGCCTGGGGCACCGCCGCCTGCATCGCCATCGTGAGCGATCCCTCTTCGGGCAGCACCGGACGGAACTCGCGGTCGACTTTCGTGAGCCCGTTGGCCATGGCGATGACGACCTTCCCCGAGAGCGCGTCGGCGTGCTGACTCGCGGTGGGCACCGCGGCTTCCCACTGCGTTCCGACGACGATCACCTCGGCGTTCGCGGCGTCGGCGTTTCCGCCTGCCTCGAGACTCGTGACGCGGTCACCCCACCGGTCGCGCGCCTTCGCGACCGCCGCGTCTGCGCGCGCCGGATCTCGTGAACCTGCGATCACGTCGTAACCGACGCTCGCCAAGCGCACGGCCAAGCCACCGCCGGCCGGACCGGTCGCCCCCAGCACTCCGATCTTCATGTGAGAGAGCCTGGCACATCGGCTCTAGGCTGCCGGCCAGCGAGCCTCGGGGGGCATCCGATGAAGTTCGGGATCCTGTTCGCCAACGTCGGAACGTACGTGCAACCGGACATGGCTGCCTCGCTCGGACGCATCGCCGAGGAGCACGGCTTCGAGTCGATCTGGACCGTCGAGCACGTCGTCGTTCCGGCGGGTTACGAGTCGCAGTACCCGTACTCGCCGACGGGTCGCATGCCCGGACCGGAGGAGAGCCCGATCCCCGATCCGCTGATCTGGTTGACGTGGGTCGGCGCCGCGACGACGACGCTCCGGCTCGCGACGGGCATTCTCATCCTCCCGCAACGCAACCCCGTCATCCTCGCCAAGGAGCTCGCGACGCTCGACGTGTTGTCGAGCGGGCGGGTCGAGCTCGGTGTGGGAGTCGGCTGGTTGCGCGAGGAGTTCGACGCGCTGGGCATTCCCTTCGAGGAGCGAGGCGCTCGCACCGACGAGTACGTCGAGGCGCTGCGAACCCTGTGGCGCGACGAAGAGCCGTGCTTCGACGGAAAATTCGCGAGCTTCGATCGTGCGAAGTGCTTCCCCCAGCCGGTGCAGAAGGTCATCCCTATCCACATCGGCGGGCACACGATGCCCGCGGCGCGCCGCGCCGGTCGTCTCGGTGACGGGTTCTTCCCGGGCCGCTCCACCGACGACGAGCTGGTCCCGCTGCTCGACACGATGCGCGCGGCCGCCGAGGACGCCGGCCGTGACCCCGACGCAATCGAGGTCACCGCGGGTGGCGTGATGGACCTGGACGGCGTGCGCCGTTTCGCCGACTACGGCGTCGACCGAATCGTGCTCCCGCCCCTGGGCTGGGACCTCGACACGCTGCGCGACCAACTCGGCCGGTTCAGCGAGCAGGTCATCGAGAAGGCAAGCTGACGCAATGGCGTCCGAGTACGAGGACACGTCTCCGGGCATCCCGTTGTGGTTCAAGGTCGGCCTGGTCATCGTGGCCGCGATCGCGGTGTGGCTCGCGGTCGGGATCCTCTTCGCGACGCTGCGGGTCGCGCTCGCCTTCGCCGGCTACGTGATCGTGGCGTTCCTCGCCTACCAGCTCGGCAAGTGGGTCGGACGCAGCTCCAAGGCCGACGAGCCCTAGCGGGAGCAACCGCGGCCGGGAGCTAGGCGATGCAGTCGGCGCCGAGCAGGACGCGCAGGTCGGCGTAGAGCCCGTTGCTCGAGTCGACGAGGTACTCGTCGGCGAGTTGGAGAACGGTCGTGCGGTCCGCGCCCTCCAGGTGCACGTACACAGGGCTGTCGCCCGGGTGCACCCGCAGGATCTCCTTGAGCCCCTCGACCTTGTCGTTGTTCAGCGCAGCTCGCTTGACCCGGATCCGGACCGGCGGTCCCCCGTCGAGGACGAGCTCGGGTTGGGTGAGCTCCATGGCGATGATCTTGGGCTCGTCGTCGCGCAGGTCGAGGCGTCCCTTCACGCACACGATCGCGTCCTCTTCGAGCACGTGGCCGTAGGAGCTCATCGTCTTCGGGAACACCATGACCTCGAGGGCGGCGCCGAGATCCTCGAGGACGAACGTGGCCATGAGGTCGCCGCGCTTCGTGTACCGGCGTGAGAGCGCGGTCACGACGCCGCCGATGACTCGCAGCTCGCCTTCCCGGAGCTCCTTGAGCTCGGTCAGCGTGCACTCGATGTGGCGGCGCAGGCCGCGCTCGGCGCCCATGAGCGGGTGCTCGCTGACGTACAGCCCGAGCATCTCCTTCTCGTGGGCGAGCCGCGCCCGCTTGTCGAACTCGACGTCGGCAATTGCCACGCGCTCGTCGAACCCGTCGGTCTCGCCGCCGGCCTCCTCGTTGCCGCCGAACAGGCTCATGATCCCGGCGTCCCGCTCGCGGCGGCGGGCGAGCGTGTTGTCCACGATCTGCTCGTAGACGTGGAGGAGCCCCTTCCGCGGGTGCCCGAGGGAGTCGAAGCCGCCGGCCTTGATGAGCGACTCGATCGTGCGCTTGTTCAGGGCCTGCGGGTCGACACGCTCGCAGTAGTCGAAGAAGTCGGTGAACGGCCCGCCCTCTTCGCGCGCGGCGACGATGTGCACGACGAGCCCCTCGCCGACGTTCCGCACCGCCGACATCCCGAAGCGGATCGAGCCGTCGCGCACGGCGAAGTCGCTCTCCGACTCGTTGACGTCGGGCACGAGCACCGGGATGCCGATCTGCCGGCATTCGTTGAGGTAGACCGCGGTCTGGTCCTTGTTGGCCTTGACGCTCGTGAGCAGCGCGGCGAGGTACTCGACCGGGTAGTTCGCCTTCAGGTACGCGGTCTGGTACGCGACGTAGCCGTAGCCGACAGAGTGCGACTTGTTGAACGAGTAGTCGGCGAACGGCTCGATGATGTCGAACATCTCTTCGCCGAAGTCGCGGCTGTGGCCCTGCGCGACGCAGCCCTCGACGAACTTCGACCGCTCCTTCGCGATGAGCGACCGGATCTTCTTTCCGGTCGCCTTGCGCAGGTTGTCGGCTTCCTCGAGCGAGTAGCCCGGCGAGCCGCTGCGCGACGCGCATCAGCTGCTCCTGGTAGATCATCAGCCCGTACGTGGGCTCGAGGATCTCGCGCAGGTCGTCGTGGTAGTAGGTGACGGGCTTGCGGCCGTTCTTGCGGTTGGCGTAGTCGGTGTGCATGTTCGCCGCCATCGGCCCCGGCCGGTACAACGCGACCAAGCGCGGCGACGTCCTCGAACGTGGTCGGAGCGAGCGAGCGCATGAGCGCGCGCATCGGGCCGCCCTCGAGCTGGAACACGCCGATCGAGTCGCCGCGCTGCAGCAGCTCGAAGGTCTTCGCGTCATCGAGCGGGACGTCGTCGATGTCGAGGCGCTCTCCCCTGGCTGCTTCGATCAGCTCGGTGGCCCGCTCCGATCACCGAGAGGTTCCGCAGCCCGAGGAAGTCCATCTTGAGCAGGCCGAGGTCCTCGACGCCGTGCATCTCGTACTGCGTGACGATCGGGGCGTCCTCGATGTCGCCGCCGGGCTCCGGCTTGCGCTGGATCGGGAGGTACTCGGTGAGCGGCTCCCGTGTGATCACGACGGCGGCGGCGTGGATGCCGTCCTGGCGCCGCAGTCCCTCGAGGCCGCGGGCGACGTCGATCACACGCTTGGCGTCGGGATCGGAGTCGTACAGGGCGCGCAGCTCGGCGGCCATCTTGTAGCCGTCCTCGTGGTCGCGTGACCTTCTCGAGGCACGCCCGCAGCGGCGTGTCGCGCCCCATGATGAGCGGCGGCATGAGCTTGGCGATCCGGTCGCCGACGCCCCATGGGTAGCCGAGCACGCGGGACGCGTCCCGCACCGCGGCCCGGGCCTTGATCGTCGAGAACGTCACGACCTGAGCGACGCGGTCCCAGCCGTAGCGCTGGGCGGCGTACTTGATGATCTCGCCCCGGTACCGCTCGTCGAAGTCCATGTCGATGTCGGGCATCTGCTTGCGGCCCGGGTTCAGGAAGCGCTCGAAGAGCAGGTCGTACCGGATCGGGTCGACGTCGACGACGCGCAGGCAGTACGCGACGCACGAGCCGGCCGCGCTCCCCCGCCCCGGTCCGACGCGGATCCCCCGCGACCGTGCGTACCGGACGAGGTCCCACACCACGAGGAAGTAGGCGGAGAAGCCCATGTCCTTGATGACGCCGAGCTCGTACTCGATCCGCTCGAGCACGTGCAGCGCCGGTGATTGGCCGTACCGGTCCTTGGCACCCTCGAGCGTGAGCTCACGCAGGTACGAGTCCTCGTCGTGACCCGTCGGGACCGGGAACGCGGGCAGCTCGGGCTTGCCGAACTCGATCTCGACGTTGGCGCGCTCGGCGACGAGCAACGTGTTGTCGCACGCCTCCGGGTACTCCGCGAACAGGCCGCGCATCTCCGCCGCGGTCTTCAGGTAGAACTCGTCGGCGTCGAACTTGAAGCGGTTGGGGTCGTCGAGCGTGGCGCCGGTCTGGACGCACAACAGCGCGGCGTGCGCCTCGGCGTCCTCCTTGTGCGTGTAGTGCGAGTCGTTCGTGGCGAGCAGCGGCGCCTCGAGCTCGCGTGCCATCTTCACCAGTTGCGGGTTGACGTTGCGCTGCTCCGGCAGGCCGTGGTCCTGGAGCTCGATGAAGAAGGAGTCGCGCCCGAGGATGTCCTGGAACCGCGCCGCGTTGTCGCGTGCCGCGGTGTAGTCCCCCGCCATGAGCTGCTGACACACCAACCCGCCGAGGCACCCGCTCGTCGCGATGAGACCCCCGCGGTGTTGCTCGAGGAGCTCGAAGTCGATACGCGGCTTGTAGTAGAAGCCGTCGAGGTACGCGTTCGAGGCGACTTTGATCAGGTTTCGGTACCCGGCGTTCGTCTCCGCGAGCAGCGTCAGGTGGTAGATGTCGTGATCGGCGCGCTTCGGCCGGTCGAACCGGCTGGTGCTGACGAAATACGCCTCCGCTCCCGATGACGGGTGTCAGGTCGCGCATCGCGCGCCGCCCGGTAGAAGTCGAGGACGCCGTACATGTTCCCGTGGTCGGTGATCCCGACCGCGGGCTGCCCGTCGGCGGCGGCCGTGGCGATGACGTCGGGGATCCGGGCCGCACCGTCGAGCATCGAGAACTCGGTGTGCAGATGCAGGTGCACGAACGAGCTCCCCAAGGCGCCGCAACCCCCTCTTCCCGACCTGGCCGCTGCGGGCCACGTCCCACAGGGGTGTGGATGACCCTGTGGAGAATCACATTGGTGTAACTCTCACCATAGAGGGGGCGTCGCCGTCGGGCAAGCCTCGAGGTGAGGAGCTCAGGCCCGCCCGCGACCGCCGAGGAGGGGCACGTACATCTCGTCGGGAGTGAGCGATCCGTGCATGCCGAGCAGCTTTGTCTCCTGGGGCAGCGTGGGGTCGACGAACGCCACCGGCTCCCGGGCGGCGAGCACGACGTCGCCCACCCGGCTGCCGATCGGCCCCTCGGGCGCGGGCCCGATCCAACCCTCGGCGAACAGCTGCTCCCGGGTGAGCACCCACGCCCGGTCGCCCACGGTCTCGCGGCCAGCGGCGACGAGCTCGGCGGCGGCGCCGGGCTTCGCGTAGAGGTACCGGAAACGGGCGTCGCCCGCGTACATGGCGATCATCGGCGCCAGCTCGGCCAGGTCGACCCACCCACCGGGGGCGATGTGGATCTGGCCGTGGTCCGACGTCACGAGCAGGGCCGTGGAGTCGGGCAACGCATCGCGCAGCTCGCCGACGAGGCGGTCGGCGGCGCGCAACTCGGCGACGTAGAACGAGTCGTGAAGGCCGAACTCGTGCGCGACGGTGTCGACACTCGGGTAGTAGCCGTAGACAAAGCGCTCCCCGTCGGCGACGAGGCGACGGCAGTGCTCGACGAGCGTCGACACCGCGTTCCATCCGACGAAGCGCGCGCCGCGCAGCTGGGCGTCGGTGAAGCCGGAGTATCGGAACTCGCTGCGCGTCACGACCGGGATCGGCCGGCCCAGGAACGCGGTGTGGCGCTGCATGTCGAACGGGTCGGGAGCGCGGTGATTGCCCGTCGTCTGCCAGCGGAGGATGTTGAGGATGTCCTCGCCGACGCGCATGCGGAAGCCCACGAGACCGTGCTGTGACGGCGCGAGGCCGGTGGCGAGGGACGTGAGGGCGCTGGCGGTGGTCGACGGCGCAACCGTCGTGATCGGGCCGCCCTCGAGCCCGGCCAGCTCGGGCAGCAGGCTGCGGTGCGCCTCGACGGCCTGCCAGCCGAGCCCGTCCATGAGGAGCAGCACCACCGCATCGGCGCCTTCGACGCAGCGGGGCATGGCCGGGGCCGGGCGGCCGCCGATCAGGGCCGGGATCAGGCTCGTGATCGCATCGCCGCCGTAGTCCGGCCGCACCGGGTCCATGCGCCTGAATCTATGCGGCGCCAAGCGCACCGGCTGGGCTCTCCGACGCGCGACCATGGGGGCGTGAAGGTCTCGACCAGAGGCGACTATGCGGCTCGTGCCCTCCTGTCGCTCGCCCTCCACGGCAAGGACCGGCCCACCTCGGTCAAGGAGATCGCCGAGCGGACGAGCCTGCCCCAGCCCTACCTCGAGCAGATCCTCCTGGCGGTCAAGGGAGCGGGGCTCGTCCGGTCGAAGCGCGGTGTCGGCGGCGGGTACGTGCTCGCCCGCGCCCCGGAGGACATCACGCTGGCCGAGATCGTCGCCGCCGTCGAGGGACCGCTCACGACGGTGATGGGCGAGCACGACCACTGCGAAGGCCACTGCATCCTGCAGGAGGTCTGGGTCTGCGTCTCCGAGGAGATGGGTCACCTCCTCGCGGGCTTCACGCTCGCCCAGCTCGTCCAGCGCACCCGCGTCGGCCACCCCGACGCCGCCGCGAAGTCGTCAGCCTGACGTCGCGCCGAGCGCGTCGAGCATCGACGCGAGCTCGGACGGGAGTGGGTCCTCGAAGCTGAGACGCTGCCCCGTTGTCGGGTGGTCGAGAGCGAGCCGGTGCGCGTGCAGGAACGGACGGCCGGGGCGGAGCGACGGGCGATCGCCGCGGTAGGCGGCGTCGCCGACGACGGCATGCCCGACGGCGCTGAGGTGGACCCGCAGCTGGTGTGTGCGTCCCGTCTCGAGGCTGCACTCGACGAGGGTCACGGCGGGCGTGTCGTACTCGCTGCGCACTTCGTAGCCGGTGCGCGCCGCCCGGCCCTCGTCGCGGATCGCCATGCGGGTACGCCGGGTCGGTGACCGGCCGATCGGCGCGTCGATCACCCCGCGGGGCGAGTCGAAGCGGCCCCAGACGAGGGCAAGGTAACGACGGTCGATGTCGCGTCGGGCGAGCGCGGCGACGAGCACGTCGTACGCGCGCGCGGAGCGGGCGACGAGCATGAGCCCGCTCGTGTCGCGGTCGAGGCGATGCACGATCCCGGGCCGGGCCGGGTCGCCCACCTCGGAGAGCTCGGGGAACCGCTGCAAGAGGCCGTTCACGAGCGTGCCGCCGGGATGACCCGCGCCCGGGTGCACGACGAGCCCGGCGGGCTTGCTCACGACGATCAGGTCGTCGTCGGCGAAGCGGACGTCGACCGGGACGGGCTCGGGGCCGGGTGGCCGGTCGGGCGCCGGCTCCGAGAGCAGCTCCACGAGCGCTCCGGTCTCGAGGCGGTGGCTCTTCGCGACCGGTTGCCCGCCGACGAGCACGGCGCCGTCGTCGATCAGGCGGGCGACCTCGGCCCGGCTCCAGCCGGTGAGGAGGGCGAGGGCCCGGTCGAGCCGCTCCCCCGCCAACGTCGCCGGCACGGCCAGCTCGCTCACGCCGTCCAGCTCATCCAGGTTCGCGGCGCTCGTCGCGGTCGCGCCATCCCCAGAGCAAGAGGAGCACCGCCCCGATCGTGACCGCCGAGTCGGCGACGTTGAAGCTCGGGAACGCGCCCACGCGGACGAAGTCGACGACCTCGCCGCGCAGGAACCCCGGCGCGCGGAACAGCCGATCGGCGAGGTTGCCCAACGCTCCGCCGAGCACGAGCGACAGCGCGACGACCATGACCGGATCCTTCGCGCGCTGAGCGACGCGGACGAGGACGATCGCCACGATCGCCGCGAGCACGGCCAGCAACGGCGTGAACCCGGTCAGGATGCTGAACGCGCCACCGGGATTGCGGCTCAGCCGCAGCTCGACGCGGTCCCCGATGATCGAGAGGGGCCCGTCGGCGAGAGATGCGACAACCCACGCCTTCGTGATCTGGTCGAGCAGGACGACGCCGACGACGAGCCCGAGCGATCAGGAGGGGTCGACGCGTCGAGGGGGTAGAGCCGGGCTCGGAGTGAGCGCGCCCGCTAGCGGCGTCGTTCGGCACGAGCCTTGCAGTCGACACACTCCTCGGCGTACGGGATGGCCTCGAGGCGCTCGACCGAGAGACGGCGCCCGGCGGGGACGCACACGCCGTACGTCCCGGCGTCCATGCGCTTCAGGGCGCGGTCGATCGCGTCGACGATCTGGCGCGCCGACGCCGACAGCATCAGGTCGCGCTCTCGCTCGACGTTGACCGTGTCGCCCTCACCCGACTCCTCGTCGAACTGCGTGTCGCCGGGGTCGCGCTCCTGCGCGAGCTCCTCGGCCTCGGCCTGGAGCTCTTCCGCCTGTCGGATCTGCTGGTCGCGCTCGTCGATGAGCTTCTGCCGGAGCCGCTTCAGCGTCCGCTCGGAGAGATTCGGCTTCGCCGGCATGACCTCCCAGCCCGACAGCGGGCAGATCACCGAGCCGGGCTTGCGCGGCGGCACCTTCTTGACCGGCGGCAGCGGCGGCGGGGCCTTCTTCGGGGCCGGCGCAGCTTTGGCGGGCGCAGCCTTGGCGGGCGCAGCCGCCGCCTTGGCGCTTCTTCGTCGGGGGCGCCTTCTTCTTGGCCGGCGCCGGCTTGGCGGGCTTCGCAGACCGCCCCGCCTTCCCCGTCGAAGGCTTGGCCCCCTTCGCGCCGTGGTCTTCCCCGAGGCGCGCTTCGCCGGGCTCGCCTTCTTCGTTCCGGATCCCTTGGCCTTCTTGGCCGGCGGCCGCTTCGCGGGCGCCTTCTTGGCCGCCGGCTTCGCCGCCTTCTTCGTCGTGGCCTTTCCCGACTTCTTTGGCACCGGCTTCGCCGGCTTCTTCGCGGTCGACTTCTTCCCTGCGCCCTTTTTGGCCGCGTTGCGGACGGGGGCGGCCTTCCTCGACGCAGCGGTCTTCTGTGGTGTTGCCATTACGAGCTCCCAGCTGGGAGATGGGCGGCGGCGCTCCCGTCAGCGCGCCGGGGAGCGCAGGATAGTAGGGGCAAACACCGTTCCTTGACCACGACATTCCGCCGCCGTGGCGGTGAACGCCGCGGCGGCGCCGATGAGGACTAGACGGGGCGGTGGCGCGGCTCCCCGACCCTCGCGTCTGCCTCGACGAGCGCCTGGCGCAGGCGGGCCTCGACGTCGTCGGCGTCGATACCGACGACGCGAAACCGCTTGAGCCGCGACCGCTCACCGGAGACGAGCTCCACGTCGCGCTCCTTCACCCCGAGCGCAGCCGCGATGAGCGTGACCGCGGCCGCGTTCGCCCTCCCGTCAACCGGTGGCGCGGCGACTCTGAGCTTCAGGGAGTCCCCGTGCCGGCCGACAACCGAGCTGCGTCCCGCGCCCGGTTGGACGTGCACCCGAAGCACCACTGCGTCGCGTTCGACGTCGTAGAGGTCGGAGGAGCGCGTCACGACCGGTCCTTTAGACGGCGGGCACGGAAGAAGCTCGCTTGTACTCTACAGGCACGATGGCGTTCACGCCGGTACCTTCCGCGCTCGACCTCGTCGAGCTCGAAGCGCGCGTGCTCGAACGCTGGCGCACGCAGGACGCGTTCCGCGAAAGCCTCCGTCGGCGCGAAGGCGCGCCGGAGTGGGTGTTCTACGAAGGTCCCCCCACGGCCAACGGCGCGTCCCGGCATCCACCACGTGTGGGCCCGCGCGTTCAAGGACCTGTACCCGCGCTTTCACACGATGCGCGGACGGTACGTCGCCAGAAAGGGCGGGTGGGACTGCCACGGGCTGCCGGTCGAGGTCGAGGTCGAGAAGGCGCTCGGCATCAAGAACAAGCACGAGATCGAGGAGTTCGGGATCGAGGCGTTCAACCAACGGTGCCGCGAGTCGGTCCAGCGCTACGTCGAGGACTGGTCGGCGCTGACGGGTCGCATCGGGATGTGGCTCGACACCGCGGACGCGTACTGGACGCTGAACAACGAGTACATCGAAAGCGTCTGGTGGATCGTCCGCCAGATGTGGGATCGCGGCCTCATCTACGAGGGCTTCAAGGTCGTGCCGTACTGCGGTCGCTGCGGCACCGCGTTGTCGAGCCACGAGCTCGGTCAGCCCGGCGCGTACCAGGACGTGACCGAGCCCTCGGTCTACGTCCGGTTCCCCGTGGACGGCGCGGACTTCGACCTTCTCGTGTGGACCACCACGCCGTGGACGCTGGTCTCGAACGTCGCCGCCGCCGTCGGGCCCGACATCGAATACGTACGCGTGAAGGCGCCCGACGGCGGGCGCGACCTCGTTCTCGCCGCCACGCGTGTCGCCGACGTGCTGGGCGACGACGTCGAAGTCGTCGGGAACGTGCCCGTGTCCGACCTCGTCGGCCTGCGCTACGAGCGACCGTTCGACGACCTGCCGATCGATCCCGGGGCCAACCGGGTCGTCGTCGCCGACTTCGTCACCATCGAGGACGGGTCGGGCATCGTCCACCTCGCGCCCGCGTTCGGCGAGATCGACCGCGAGGTCGCCGAACAGCGAGCGGCTGCCGGTGCTCAACCCGGTCGACGCCGACGCCCGGTTCGACTCGTCCGTCCCGCAGCTCCAGGGTCAGTTCGTCAAGGACGCCGACCCCGCGCTCATCGACGCGCTCGACGGCAGCGGGGCGGCTCGTGTCGATCGTCGACTACACGCACTCCTACCCGCACTGCTGGCGGTGCGGCACGCCGCTCATCTACTGGGCCAAGCCGACGTGGTTCGCGCGCACCTCCGAGCGCAAGGACGCGCTGCTCCGCGAGAACGAGACGATCGGCTGGCATCCCGAGCTACATCAAGCACGGGCGATTCGGCGACTGGCTCGAGAACAACGTCGACTGGGCGCTCTCTCGCGATCGCTTCTGGGGCACGCCGCTGCCCGTCTGGCGATGCCACGACTGCAAAGCACGACACGTGCGTCGGGCTCGGTCGCCGAGCTCGGCGAGCTCGCAGGGCGGGACCTCTCCGATCTCGACCTGCACCGGCCGTTCGTCGACGACGTCACGATCTCGTGTCCCGAGTGCTCGGGACGCGCGCATCGCGTCGAGCCCGTGCTCGACGCGTGGTTCGACTCGGGGTCCATGCCGTCGGCGCAGTTCCACTATCCGTTCGAGAACGAGGCGCTCTTCGAACGGCGCTTCCCGGCCGACTTCATCTGCCGAGGCGATCGACCAGACCCGCGGCTGGTTCTACTCGCTGCTCGCCGTCAACACGCTCGTGTTCGACCGGACGCCGTATCGCAACGTCGTCTGCCTGGCGCTGATCGTCGACCGGCGACGGGTCAGAAGATGTCGAAGTCCCGCGGGAACGTGATCGACCCGTGGGAGATCCTCGATAGTCGCGGCGCCGACGCGCTGCGCTGGTACTTCTTCTCTTCGGGATCACCGTGGACGACGCGCCGCGTGTCCGAGACCGGCATCGACGAGTCGACGAGCCGGTTCCTCCTCACGCTCTGGAACACGTACTCGTTCTTCGTCACCTACGCGAACCTCGACGGCTGGGCGCCCGATCAGGCGGGCCGGGTCGAGCACGTGCTCGACCGGTGGATCCGCTCGCGCCTGCACCGAACCGTCGGCGAGGTGACCGACGCGCTCGAGGGCTTCGACGCGCTGCGCGGCGCGCAGGCACTCGACGCGGTTCGTCGACGATCTGTCGAACTGGTACGTCCGCCGGTCACGGCCACGGTTCTGGAAGGCCTCCGACGCCGCCGCGCACGGCGTCTTGCACGAGAGCCTGCTGACGGTGGCGAAGCTGCTCGCGCCGTTCTGCCCGTTCATCACCGACGAGATGCACCGGAACCTCAGCGGCCGCGACGAGTCCGTCCACCTCGCCGACTGGCCCGCCATGGACGTGCCCGCGCTCGACGACGACCTCGAAGCCGAGATGGCCGAGGCGCGGCACGTGGTCTCGCTGGGTCTGTCGGCTCGGAGCGAAGCGCGCCTCAAGGTCCGGACACCCCTCCGCCGCGCGCTGGTCCTTCTCCCCGAGGGCCGACGCCTCGGCGACGCGGTCACAGGGGAGGTCAAGGACGCATTGAACGTGCGGGAGGTGGAGCTCATCACCGGGCTGGAAGGCCTGGTCGACTACGTCGTGGTGCCGAACTTCCGCAAACTCGGTCCACGCGTCGGCAAGCTCATGCCCGAGATCCAGTCCGCACTGCGGTCGGTCGACGGTGCCACGGTCCAGAGCGCGTTCGAGGCCGACGGCCACTACCGGATCGAGCTCGGCGACGGCAACACCGTCGAGGTCGGTCCCGACGAGGTCGAGGTGCGAGCGACGTCGCACGCCGAGCTCGCGCTCGCCCGGGACGGTGCGTACGCCGTCGCGCTCGACACCACCCTCGACGACGACCTTCGGCGCGAAGGCCTCGCGCGCGAGCTGGCCCGGAAGCTCAACGACCTGCGCAAGGCGTCCGGACTCGAGATCAGCGATCGTGTGCGCGTGACGCTGTGGGGCGGCGACCAGTTGGCCGACGCGGCGCGGCAACACGAGCGCTGGATCGCCGACGAGGTGCTCGCCGAGGAGTGGCACGTGGCGGAGGGTGACGCGCCGGATGCCGGCGTCGCGCAACTCGACGTCGGCGGATACCCGGCGTCGGTTCGATTGGAGAAGGTCGCGCAGGCCGACTAGCGGCGGCGGCGGAACCCCTTCTTGCGCGGCTCGGGGTTGTCGTCGTCGAAGATGTCGTCGTCCTCTTCGTCACGTGGCCCGAGCGGCGCGTCGTCGCGCACGGCCTCACGCAGCGTGGCGAAGAACGCGTCGTCGTCGAGCACCTCGGGCTCGAGAGGCTCGTCGGCGGGCACGAAGTCCGCCAGCCCGGGTGCGTTCCCGACCTGCGGCTTCGGTACCGGCTCGTCGGCGGTCGGGTCGGCGGCGGGCCAGCTCGGCTCGGGCGCCGGGGAGGGCGCCGGTCGCGGCGGCTCAGCCGGAGGCTTCGGGAACGGGTCCACCGAGCCGATCTCGGCGGTCGGCATGGACGGCGCCGGCGGTGCCGCCTTTGACGGTGACGCGTTCGGTGACGGTGCCCCCGACCGGCCCGAGTTCGCGATCGCCTCGCGCGGCGGCGGGACGTTCACGTCGTGCATCTTCGGACGCTGTCCCTGCGGGCCGGTGAACTTGCCCAGCGAATCGAGCTCGGTCTCGATCGCCTTCCGAAGCCGGCTGCGATATTCGCGCTCGTACTTCTCCAACGCCTCGACGTCGGCGCTGAGCGTGTCACGTCGCGACGAGAGGTCCTGGACCTCGCTCTCGAGCCGCTGCCGTTCGTTCTCCGCGATCCGGCGCGAGGTCTCCTCGGCTTCGGTCACGAGGGTGTGGGCCTTGGTCTCCGACTCCTCGAGCATCGTGCGCGCGCGTTGCTGCGCCTCTGCGATCGCCTCGTCGGCCGTCTTCTGCGCGAGCACGAGGGTGCGTTGCAGCATCTCCTCGGTCTCGCGGCTCTTGCCGGCGCTTCCCTCCGCGCTCGAGAGGCGCTCGGTGAGCTGTCGCACACGCTCAGTGAGCCCTTCGACGGTGGAAGCGGCGCGTTCGAGCAGCTCGTCGACGTCGTCGCGGTGGTAGCCGCGGAACCCTTCTCGGATGTCGGTGTCCCGCAGCTCACGGGGAGTCACATCCATGGAAAACCATGGTATCGAGATACGCCACCCGAAGTGTGAAACCCTCCGCCACCCCCCGTGACCCGGGATGCCTACAGGGCGCAGACGATGCCTTGGACGATGAACAGCACGAAGAAGACGACCATGAACGAGAGGTCGAACATCCCCACCGGCGGGATGATGCTCCGGAACGGCCGCAGCACCGGCTCGGTGAGATCGGCGAGGAGCGACACGACCGATGTGAGCGGGCTGCCGGGACGCACGGGGAACCACGAGAGGATGGCGCGCGCCGCGAGGACGACCAGATAGATGCGAAGAACCCAACAGACGAGTTGCAACGTCAGGCCCGATAGAGGCCGCGCGCCTGCCAACCGCTCCTTGTCCTCCTCCGAGACCTCGACACTCGTCGGGGTCAAGAGGAACACCTGGTCGTCGACTTTCCGCATCGTGCCGCCCACCGCGTACGCCAGCCCGCTCGAGAAGTCGATCAGGCGACGCTGGAGATCGCGGTCGAGGCCGCGCAGGTTGAGCACGACGGCCTGGTTGGCCTTCAAGTGGTCGCCGAGCTCCTGCGCGTCGTTGAAACCGCTCGGCTCGACGACGTGCACCGGAGACGACGTCTGCTGTCGCACGACGGCCGGCCTCGGCGTCACGAGCGACGAGGCTTCGTCGCGTGGGACGGGGCGCACCAAGCTCGACTCGTTGCGCGGCATCGGCGGCGGCTCGACCGCCTCGTGCAGCTGGTCGTCGTGCAACGGTCGTACGTCGGGCCGGTCGCGCGGGACACGGGCAGGCGCGCGTTCACGCGCCGGCGTGGCGCCGTTCTCGTCGTCGTAGTCGTACTCGTCGTACTCCGCGTCGAAGTCGAACTCGTCATCGTCCTGGAGACCCAGGTACACCATCGCTCGACGCCACATAGAAGCCACGGGCTCGACTACCTCCCCGTGCGCGGAATCCTACCGTCGCCCTCCGGCGGAAGCGCGGCAAGCACGTCGACCGCCTCGGCTCGCCGCCGGGCCCGGATCACCGCCTCGCCCCGAAGATCGCCCGTCCGATCCGGACCATCGTGGCGCCCTCTTCCACCGCGATCTCGTAGTCGTCGGTCATGCCCATGGACAGGTGATGCACGCCGAGGTCACCGCCCAGCTCCCTGAGAGCGGCGAACCATGGGCGTGGATCGTCCGCCTCGGGTGGGATCGTCATGAGGCCCTCGACGCGCAGGCCCGATTCCCGGAGCGCGTCGGCGAGCCGGCCGGCGTCGGACGGCGCGCATCCGCCCTTCTGCGGCTCGTCCGCCAGGTTGACCTCGACCAGCACCTGCGCTCCGGGAGCGTGCCGGGCGATCGCGACGCCGAGCGGCTCCCGGTCGACCGACTGCCACCAGGCGACCCTCCCGGCGAGGCTCCGCACCTTGTTGCGCTGCAGGCGCCCGAGGAAGTGCCAGCAGACGTCGGCCTGCGGCGACGGCGCCGTCGCCGCCAGGGTGTCGGCCTTGGCGAGGAGCTCCTGGGCGCGGTTCTCCCCCACGTCCGTCACACCGAGCGCGACGGCCTCGGCGACCCGCTCGGCGGGCACGGTCTTCGTGGCGGCGACGAGGCGCACCGCATCCGGCTCGCGCCCCGCCCGGCGGGCGGCGCCGTCGATCCGGGACCGAACCTCGCTGATCGCGGCCGCGAGGTCGCTCACGCGCCGCGCGTCACGATCAACGCCTGACGGCCCGTCACGCCGTCGCGGCGATGCGAGAAATGGTCGGCCGACGCGTACGTGCAGACGTCCACGTCGGTGCGGTCGTCGACGCCCGCCGATTCCAACGCGACGCCGACGCCGGCACGCAGGTCGAGTGCCGGCCCACCGGTTTCGGTGCGGCCGGCGACCGCCGGGCCGAGGCGGCGCGTCACCTGCTCGAGCTCGTCGGCGCCGAACTCGTAGTGCCGCGGGGAGATGCACGGGCCCACGACCGCCCGCACCGGCGCCCGACCCCGCTCCCGCACGACTCGCACCGCGGCATCCACCACGCCCGCGAGCAGTCCCCGCCATCCGCAATGCACGGCTGCGACTGCGCCGCCGGCAACGAGGGCGATCGGCGCGCAGTCGGCCGCCAACACCACGAGGGAGAGGTCGGTACCCGTGGTGACGAGCGCGTCGGCGTCACCGCCGCCACCGGGCGTGTCGACATCGACGACGCCCGCGCCATGCACCTGCCGGACCCATGCCCACCCGCGCGCGTCGCGCGCATCGCCCAACTCGTGTGCGACCCGCCGACGATTCTCGGTGACCGCGTTCGGATCGTCACCGGTGGCGAAGCCGAGGTTGGCGGTGTCGTACGGGCGCGATCGAGACGCCGCCGTGCCGGTCCGTGAACGCGACGCGCGCCCCGTCGACCTCGAGCGCGATCAAGCCCAAACTCGCCTGCGGCCTACTTCAGGAACTCGGGGACGTCGAAGTCGTCGTCGTCGAAGTCGAGATCGTTGTCACTCCCGAGCGCCGCCTCTTCCTCCTCGAGGCCGAGCGGCTGCGAGCGGAGATCCCCGCCGCGCCGACGGTTCCGCTCGCCTTCGTACCGGTCGAAGCCGGCCGCGATCACGGTGATGCGGACCTCGTCCCCCAACGCGTCGTCGATGACGGCGCCGAAGATGATGTTGGCGTCGGGGTGCGCCGACTGGCACACGATCTCGGCCGCCTCGTTGACCTCGAACAGCCCGAGGTCCGACGGCCCCGACACGTTGAGCAGGAGGCCGCGAGCCCCCTCGATGCTCGCCTCGAGCAACGGGCTCGCCATCGCGGCGCGGGCGGCGCTGATCGCCCGCCCCTCGCCCGACGCGTACCCGATGCCCATCAGCGCGGTGCCGGCGTCCTTCATGATCATGCGCACGTCGGCGAAGTCGGTGTTGATCAGCCCGGGGGTGGTGATCAGATCGGCGATCCCCTGCACACCCTGGAGCAGCACCTCGTCGCACATCTTGAACGCGTTCAGCATCGACGTGTGCTCGTCGGACAGCTGGAGCAACCGGTCGTTCGGGATCACGATGAGCGTGTCGAGCTTGCCCTTGAGCCACTCGACGCCGTTCTGGGCCTGGATCGCCCGGCGGCGTCCCTCGAAGGTGAACGGCCGCGTCACGATGCCGATGGTGAGCGCACCGACGCTGCGGGCGATCTCGGCGATGACCGGAGCGCCGCCGGTGCCCGTCCCGCCGCCCTCGCCCGCGGCGATGAAGATCATGTCGGCGCCCTTGAGCACCTCCTCGATCTCGTCGCGGTGCTCGTCGGCTGCGTCGCGGCCCACCTCGGGGTCGGAGCCCGCACCGAGACCGCGGGTGCGCTCGCGCCCGACGTCGAGCTTCACGTCGGCGTCGCTCATGAGCAGCGCCTGCGCGTCGGTGTTCACGGCGATGAACTCGACGCCCTTGAGGCCGGCATCGATCATCCGGTTGACCGCGTTGCAGCCACCGCCCCCGACGCCGATGACCTTGATCACGGCCAAGTAGTTCTGCACGTCATGGAGCATGGCGGCCTCTTTGTTCTTCGCTACGCGCGTCGGACGGGTCTGATCCTCCGGCTTCGCGTGCCGAGGCCCGCCCACGGCCCCACCGGGGGTGCGAGCATTCTCGCAGGTCACGGTGGCCCGGAGAAAACCCTTGCCGCTCGATCACGAGGTCGACGGTTATGTCAACCTGTGCGAGCCGGCGAAACGGTAGCTGACACCAACCCCACGAGCAACAGCGCGGTCAGCCGGCGACGGGCGCGCTCGGAACGCGCACATCGATGTACCGCGGCGGTCCGCCCGCGGTCGTTTCCAGGACGGCGAGCGCGGCGCGGGCCTTGGCGGCGACGCGCTGCGGCAACCCGAAGCGCACTTCGGGGCCGTCCCGCACCGCCAGCGTGACCGCGTCACCGTCGAGGCCGATGCGGGCCGTGCGCAGGCCCGAGCTCGGGCGGCAGCTGCCCGAGCACGCGGGGGACGGCCGCGGGCGCGACCTCGCGACCGGGGGACGGCACCGTGCGCAACCCGGTGATCTCGGGCAGCTCTCCCGGCGGCTCGGCGGCGTCGGCGAGCACGCGGCCGCGGACGTCGACGACGGCCACCCGATCGGGGGCGCGACGTACCCACGCCGTCGGACGGCGCTCGGTCACGTGAATGGCGAGCTCGCCGCCGAGGCTCCGCTCGACGCGGGCCTTGTCGACCCACGGGACCCGTTCGACGTCGTGCTCGACCGCGCCCGTGTCGACGAAGAGGATCGCCTCGCCGCGGCTCACGCCGGCCGCGCGCCGTATCTCGGCTGCGGTCGCCTGTTGCGTGCCGGTGACGCGGATGCGCTCGACGTCGAGGAGGGGCGAGTGGATGACGAACCATCCCGCGACGAGCATCAGCCCGAAGGCGATGAGCCCGATCATCCACCGGAGTCTCCGGCGGCCCTGCTTCCGCAACACCTCGACCCGGCGGTCCCGGATGCGCGGGTCGATCGGCTTCCGAGCTGCCGGCGCCCGCTTGGTCGCGGGCTTCCGACGGGCGGGCGCCTTCGTGCTCATTCCACTCCTTCGTCGTCGCCGACGACGTGGAGCTCGGGCACGAGGTCGACGCCGCTCGCCTTCGCCACCCGGCGCTGCACCTCGGCGACGAGGTCGAGCACGTCACGGGCGGTGGCGCCGGCTTCGGCCTGAAAGAAGTTGGCGTGCTTGTCGGACACGACCGCCCCGCCGACGCGCAGCCCCTTGAGCCCGGCGGCCTCGATGAGCCGGCCCGCACTGTCGCCGGGCGGGTTGCGGAACACCGAGCCCGCGTTCTGGCCGCCGGGTTGGTGCTCGCGTCGCCACCGCACGATCTCGGCGACCCGCGCCTCGCAGGCGGCAGGATCGTCCCGGGTCACGGTGAACTCGGCCGCGGTCACGACCTCGCTCGGCCGCAGGTTCGAGTGGCGGTAGTCGAGCTCGAGCTCGACCACGTCGCGGGCGCTCGACGCGGGATGGCCATCCCCGTCGAGGAGATCGAGCACCCACGCGCGGCGCAGGACCTCGGCGGTCTCGCGGCCGTGCCCGCCCGCGTTCATTCGCACCGCTCCGCCGACCGAGCCGGGGATCCCGACGTAGAACTCCAATCCCGCCAGGCCCCCGGCCGCCGCCCGGCGGGCGAGCACGGGTAGCGGCACGGCCCCGCCCGCCCGGACCGCGGGCGATTCGCTCTCGCCGGCGCCGTTCGCGGGTGCGTCGATCGCCTCGAAGTCGCCTTCGAGCACCACGACCAACCCGGAGAAGCCGGCGTCCGACATGAGCAGGTTCGAGCCCCGACCGATCACCAGGAGGCGCGGCCGGTGACGTCGCGCGACTTCCGCCACCGTTGTGAGGGCGTCGACGTCCCTGGCGCGCACGAGCACCGCGACCGGGCCGCCGACGCGGTACGTGCTGAGCTCGGCGAACGAAGCGCCCTCGCTCGTCGCGTCGGGCAACCGTTCGCGCAGGTCGCCGGCGAGCGATGCGAGGTCGACGGACGCGTTCACGACGCGGCCCGCATCAACCACTCGTCGGGCACGGTGGTGAGGTCGCCCGCTCCGAGCGTGAGCACGACGTCGCCCGGCCGGGCGAGACGCAGCGCGTGCTGCGACGACGTCGGCGCGCCGCGGCAGGTAGACGACCGGCAGCGCGGGGTTGGCGTCGAGCACCGCGCCGAGGATGAGTCGACCCGACACGCCCGGCTGCGGCGTCTCGTTGGCGGCGTACACGTCGGTGAGCACGACCTGGTCGGCGCCGGTGAACGCGTCCGCGAAGTCGCGCCAGAGGCGAGCGGTGCGCGTGTAGCGGTGCGGCTGGAAGACGACGATCACGCGACCCCAACCGCCCTCACGCGCCGCGTCGATCATCGCGGCGATCTCGCCGGGAATGTGGGCGTAGTCGTCGACGAGCGTGACCCCGTCGATCTCACCGCGGAACTGGAACCGGCGCGCGACGCCGCCGAAGCCGCGCATGGCGTCGACCGCGGCCTCGAACGGAGCGCCGAGCTCGAGCGCCAGCGCGGTGGCGCCGGTCGCGTTGGCGGCGTTGTGGCGCCCGGGGACGGGAAGGTCGATGGAGCCGAGCTCGCGCCCGTTCTGGTGCACCGCGAAGCGGCTCCCCCTCCGATCTCCTTCGTACGAGACGATGCGGTACGTCGCGTCCTCGGCAAAGCCGTACGTGGCCGCGCCGGGGTGGGCGGCGGCGAGTCGTCGCGCGATCGGGTCGTCGGCGCACGCGATGCGCACGCCCGGGATCCCGGCGAAGAACTGGTCGAACGCGGCGGTGAGACCCGCGAAGCCGCCGTAGTGGTCGAGGTGGTCGGGCTCGATGTTGGTGACGATGGCGGCTTCGGGCGCGAGCTCGAGGAACGTGCCGTCGCTCTCGTCGGCTTCGACCACGAGCCATTCACCTTCGTCGTAGGCGGCGTTGGTGCCGACCTCGTTGAGGTCGCCCCCGATGATGAAGCTCGGCCGCCACCCCGCGGCGCGCAGGATCAGCGCCAGCATCGACGACGACGTCGTCTTGCCGTGACTGCCGGCGACGGCCACGGTCCGGTGCGTCGTGGCCAGCGCGCGGAGCGCGTCGGCGCGGCGCAGCACGGGCAGGCCGCGTTCGACGGCGGCGCGGACCTCGGCGTTCGAGTCGGGGATGGCCGTCGAGACGACCACCGCGTCGACGTCGGACGGCACGTTCTCGGCCCGGTGGCCGACGTCGGCGTGGACGCCGAGGAGACGGAGCCGTTCGAGCCCGCGCGACTCCTTGAGGTCGGAGCCCGTGACGTGGTGGCCCATCCGGGCGAGCACGGTGGCGATCGCGCTCATGCCCGCTCCCCCGATCCCGACGATGTGGACGCGCCGGGGTGACGTGAGGTCGAGCTCGCGCCGCACATCATTGCCGTCCACTTGCCACCTCCTCGACGAGGTCGGCGAGGCGGGCGGCGGCGTCCGGGCGGCCGAGGGCGCGGGCGTTGGCTGACATCGCGTCGAGCCGTCCCGGGTCGGCGAGCAGCCCACGCAGCTCCGAATCGAGCCGGGTGGCGTCGCATTCTGCGTCTGGGACCACGACCGCGGCTCCCGCCGTCGACCAGCGCGTCGGCGTTGCGTGCCTGATGATCCCCCGGAGCGCCCGGCAGGGGCACCAGCACAGCAGGGACGCCGGCGGCGGCGAGCTCGGCCACGGTGATGGCGCCGGACCGGCACAGCGGCGAGTGTCGTACGCGCGTACAGCCGTTCCATGTGGTCTTCGTAGCCCACGAGCTCGTACTGCAGCGTGTCGGTGGGGCGGCGTGCCGCCGCCAGGCGCGCCGCGCACGCCTCGTAGTTGCGCGGGCCCGTCACATGGTGCACGGCGACGTCGGTGCGATCCCGCCACCGGTCGTACAGACCCAGGGCGGCGTCGTTGAGCCGGCCCGCACCCAGACTGCCTCCGAACACGGTGACGAGCGGCCGCGCCCGGTCCGGGTCACGCCGCACGGCCGCGATCTCCTCACGCACCGGGTTGCCGGTGAGCACCGCGCCTCGGAGCGGGGTCCCGGGCAGCGATATCGCGGCGCGGGCGCCCATGCGGACTGCCACGCGGTTGGCGAGACCCGGTGCGGCGTTCTGCTCGTGCACGACCGCAGGAACGTGCCGCAGGCGCGCGCGCCACGAGGGTCGGCAGCGAGGCGTATCCCCCGACGCCGACCACGACGGCCGGCCGCGTCCTCCGCACGATGGCCCGGGCGTGCGCGAACGCAGTCAGCGTGTCCCAGCCGGCGCGCACGTTCGCGACCGTGAGACGGCGCTGGAGGCCGCGTCCGGGCAGCAGGTCGATCGCATATCCGGCTTCGGGGACCACGCGCGCTTCGAGCCCGCGCCGTGCCCCGACGAACCGGATGGCGTCCCGCGGGCGGCCGCGCGCCACGAGCGCATCGGCCAGCGCGAGGGCCGGGTACACGTGGCCACCGGTCCCGCCGCCCGTGATCACCGCGAAGACCTCGCCATCCGGATCCGCAGCTCGCGTCACCGCGCCTGGCGGGCGACGTTCCCGAGCATGCCGGCCGCCACCATCGTGAACACCAGAGCGGACCCGCCGAACGAGATGAACGGGAGCGGAATACCCGAAACCGGTAAGCAGGCCGATGACGGCCGCGATGTTGATCGCGGCCTGGCCGACGACCCACGCGGTCACGCCGGCGGCCAGCAGCATCCCGAAGCGGTCGGGCGCGCCCAGCGCGGTGCGGGTCCCGAGGACGGCGAACGCGACGAACAAGCCCACCACGAGCATGCAGCCCACCAATCCGAGCTCTTCGCCGATGATCGCGAAGATGAAGTCGGTGTGCGCGTTCGGCAGGAACAGCCACTTGGCTCTCCCTGCGCCGAGCCCGACGCCGGTCCATCCGCCGCTGCCGATCGCGATGAGCGACTGTGAGATCTGGTACGTCGCGTTCGACGCGTCGGACGACGGGTTCAGGAACGCGAAGACGCGTGCCCGCCGGTACGGCTCGGCCACCGCCAGCACCGCTCCCGCGATGACCGCGGCCCCGCCGACCAGGGTGAGGTGCCGGGCGCGGACCCCACCGGCAACGAGGACGGTGAACGCGATCAACCCGAGCACGATCGTCGAGTCGAGGTCGGGCTCGCGCAGGACGAGCACGCAGAGCACGGCGAGGACGATGAGGACCGGTCGGAGGACGCGGCGCCAGTCGTGCAGATCCTTGGCCCGGCGGGCCAGGAGGTCGGCCGCGTACACGAGGAGCGCCAGCTTGGCGATCTCGGTCGGTTGGAACCGGAGCAGGTCGCCGCCGAGCCACCGTCGGGACCCGGCGACCTGGACGCCGATGCCGGGGATCAGCACCGCGAACAGGAGGACGACGCTCACGACGAGCAGCGGCCGCACGCATTTGCGCCACGCGTGGTAGTCGATGCGCGCCGTCACCATGAACGCGATCGCCGCCACGACGATCCACGCCAGTTGGCGCTCGAAGAAGTACCAGGCCGATCCGTAGTCGGTGAGCGACGCGACCGAGGACGCCGACAGCACCATGACGCCGCCGACGACGTTGAGGACGCCGACCGTCGCCACCAGCAACAGGTAGTTCGGCGGGCGAGCGGCGCCCGCAATGACCCAACGCCGCCGGAGCGCGCCGAGCGTCGCCGTCGCGGTCGCCGCCGTCACGCGACACCCCGTTCGCTCACGCGCTCGACCTCACGGGCGAAATCGTTGCCACGCGCCGAGTAGCTCGGGTACCAGTCGAACGACGCGCACGCCGGCGAGAGCAGGACGACGTCACCGGGTTGGGCCTGCCGGGCGGCGACCGCGACGGCGACGCCCATGGAAGCTGCCTGCGTGACCGGCACCGTGTCCGTGAACGTGCGCTCGATCTCGCCCGCGGCTTCACCGATGGCGACGACGGCGCGCAGCCGCGACGCGAGCGGGCGCAGCACCGAAAGGTCGAGACCCTTGTTCCGACCGCCGGCGATCAGCACGACTTGCCCGTCGATCTCGTCGAACGCGGCGACCGCGGAGAGTGTCGCGTGCGGGTTCGTCGCCTTCGAGTCGTTGTAGTACTGCACCCCACCAGTGTTGCCGATGCGCGCGACGCGGTGGTGGAGCCTCGGGTACTCGCGCAGCGCGCGCTCGACGCGCTCGCGCGTCGCGCCTACCGCGAACGCGGCCGCGGCCGCGGCGAGCGCGTTGGCGCGGTCGTGCGGCGCGCTGACCGGCAGGTCGTCGATGTCCGCGAAGGGCTCCCCCGCCGGGTCGACGAGGAAGCCGCCCTCGATCCGGAACATGTCGGGCCGAGACTCCAGGGTGAATCCGACGCGTTGCGCCGGTGCGGTCTTTGCCAAGCCCGACGCGACGTCGTCGTCACCGTTGAACACGAGTCGGTCTCTGTCACGCTGGTGCGCGAACACCTGCGCCTTCGCCGCCACGTACTCGTCGAACGAGCCGTGCCAGTCGAGATGATCGGGTGCGACGTTGAGGAGCACGGCGACGCGGGGCCGGAACGCGTCGGTCGTGCATGCGAGCTGGAACGACGACACCTCGGCCACGAGCGCGCGGGCGTCCGAATCCGCGGCGTCGAGAAGCGGGCAGCCCGATGTTGCCGGCGCCGAGCGCGCCGCCGCCCGAGTTGTCGAGCATGGCGGTGATCAGCGTCGTCACCGTGGTCTTTCCGTTCGTGCCGGTGACGGCGACCAGGATCTTTCCCCGCTGCCGCCGCCAGCTCGGCGGCGAGATCGACCTCGGCCCGGACGGCGACCCCGGCTTCCCTCGCGGTCACGAGCGCAGGGTGCCGGAGCGGCACGCCCGGGCTGGGTACCACGATGTCGGCGCTGCGCACGAGCTCGGTCAGACGAGCCGGCGCCGGGTGCTCGACGATCGCAGCGCCGGCTGCGACGGCGGTCGCGACCCGGTCGCGGTACGCGTCCTCGCCGGTCGGGCCGTCCTCGACCACGGTGACGTCGTCCCCGGCGGCGGCGCGGTGGCGCACCACGGCGTCACCGGTCACACCCAACCCGAGCACGAGGACCCGGCTCAATCGATCACTCCTGGGATGCGGATGAAGTCGGCGTAGAACAACCCGAGCCCGAACGCGACGCACAATCCGCCGAACAGCCAGAAGCGCACGATCACCGTGAACTCGGGCCAGCCGCCGACCTCGTAGTGGTGGTGGATGGGCGCCATGCGGAGCACGCGTCGATGGAAGCCGCGGAACGCGACGACCTGCGCGATCACGCTCAGCGTCTCGACCACGAACAGGCCGCCCAGGATCGGGAGCAACAGGTCGGTGTGGGTCAGCAGCGCGAGGCCCCCCATGCCGCCGCCGATGGCGAGCGAACCGGTATCACCCATGAAGACGCGCGCCGGCGCGGCGTTCCACCACAGGAAGCCGGCGCATGCGCCGGCCATTCCCGCCGCGACGACGGCGAGGTCGAGCGAGCTGGCGGCGAACCCTCCGGGCGCGGTCGCCATTCCGATCGACCCGTACACGGCCGGGTGCCGGAATTGCCAGAAGGCGATGACCGTGAACGCGAAGAACACGAGGGTGGCGGCGCCGGCGGCGAGGCCGTCCATGCCGTCGGTGATGTTCACGGCGTTCGCCGACCCGAGGATGATGAAGATCGCCCACACCGCCCAGATCCACGTCCCGAGGTCCAGGTCGATGAGACGTGTGAACGACAGGTTCGTCGAGGTGTCCACGTAGCGGAGCGCGAGAAGCGCGAAGCCCGCCGCCACCGCGAGCATGCCGGACGTCTTGCCCCGCTTGCGCAACCCGAGGTTCCGGTGCTTCCGCACTCCCAGGTAGTCGTCGATGAACCCGACGATGGCGAGGCCGACGATCAGCAGCATCAGCGTGACCCCGGCGCGCGCGAACTTGAGCTGCTCCGTGCGGATGTGCGCGACCACGTATCCCACGAAGGCGCTCACGACGATGGCGATGCCGCCCATCGTCGGCGTCCCCGCCTTCGCCATGTGCGGGTGCTTGAACGGCCCGTCGTCGCGAATCGTCTGGCCGATCTCGCGCGCCCGCAGGACCCGGATCAGAAAGGGAGTCCCGAACACGCTGAGCAGGAACGCGACCGACGCCGCCAGCAGCAGCGCAATCATGCACCGACCGCCGCGGTGAGGACCTCGGCCACGCGTTCGAGTCCCACCGCGCGGCTGGCCTTGACGAGCACGGCGTCCCCGGAGCGGGCCAGACCGGCGACGGCCACGACGGCTGCGTCGGCGTCCTCGACCTCGATCACCTCCGCGCGGCCGGCGCCCGCCAACCGAGCACCGTCGGCAATTGCTCGCGCGCCGCGCCGACCGCGATCACGACGTCGACGTCCGACGCGACCGCAAGACGCCCCACCTTCTGGTGCTCGGCGCGCGCGTGGTCGCCGAGCTCGAGCATCTCACCCAGGACGGCGATGCGACGCTTGTCGGCGGCGAGGTAGCGGAACGAGCGCAGCGCCGCCGCCATCGACGTGGGGCTGGCGTTGTAGGCGTCGTTGACGACCGTGATGCCTTCGTCGGTACGGGTCACGTCCATCCGCCATGCCGCGGTCTGGGCTCGCGCGAGGCCGTCGGCGACCCGCTCGAGGGGTGCGCCCAGCTCGAGGGCGACGGCAGCGGCCATGGCCGCGTTCACGGCTTGCCGTTCGCCTCGCATCGAGAGGCACACCGGCGTCGAGCCCCACGGCGTGACGAGCTTGAAGCGGGGGCGCAGCTCGTCGTCGAGCACGACGTCGACGGCGCGGATCGTCGCGCCGGGTACGTCGCCGACGCCGACCGTCACCACCCGGGCTCGCGTCCGCGCCGCCAGCGCGGGCGTGAACACGTCTCCGGCGTCGAGGACGGCGGTGCCGTGGCGGTCGAGCGCCTCGAGCAGCTCGCCCTTCACACGCGCGATGCCCTCTCGCCCGCCGAGGAGGCCGGCGTGCGCCATGCCGACGTGGGTGATCACGCCCACCTGGGGTTCGGCGATCGCGCACAGCTCGGTGATGTTGCCGGCGAATCTCGCGCCCATCTCGATCACGACGACCTCGGTGTCCTCGGGCGCCTCGAGCAGCGTCAGCGGGACCCCGGCCTCGTTGTTGTACGAAGCCGGGCTCGCGTGCACCCGATGCGTCGGGGCGAGCGCCGCCGCCAGGAGATCCTTCGTCGCGGTCTTGCCCGCCGAGCCCGTGATGCCGACGACGGTCGCCGCCGCCAGCCGGCTGCGGGCGAAGCGTCCCAACGATGCCAGCGCGGCCAGCGAGTCGCGCACGTGGACCGCAGCGCACCCTTCCGGGACGTCGTCAGGCGGTCGGGTGACGACCGCGATCGACGCGCCGCGCGCCCACGCGTCGGCGACGAAATCGTTGCCGTCGCGCTCGCCTTGCAACGCGACGAAGCAGCCGCCGGCGGCGAGACGCCGGGTGTCGATCGCGTACGAGTCGGCGGCGGCGGTCGCGGTACCGATCAGATCGCCGTCGGTCGCCTCGAGGACGTCCTTCGCGTTCAGGCGCATTCGAGCGCCTCCAGCTCCTCGCGCGCGACGACGCGGTCGTCGAAGGGCACGGTCTGCTCACCGATCGTCTGACCGGTCTCGTGACCCTTCCCGGCGATCACCACCACGTCGCCAGGTTTCGCGTCCCGCATCGCGTCGCGGATGGCGGCGCGGCGGTCGAGCTCGACGGCGACGCGCGCCGACCCGTCGCGCAGCCCGTCGAGGACCGCACCGGCGATCTGCTCGGGCTCCTCCGAGCGCGGGTTGTCGGACGTGAGCACGACGACGTCGGCGCCGCCGGCCGCCGCGCGACCCATGGCGGGGCGCTTCTGACGATCCCGGTCGCCGCCGGCCCCGAACACGAGCACCACCCGTCCGCCCGGCACGAGCCGCCGCGCCGTGTCGAGCACGCGCTCGAGCGCGTCGGGCGTGTGCGCGTAGTCCACGAGGACCGTGAACGGCTGATCAGGGGCGACTTGGACGCGCTCGAGGCGGCCCGGGATCGCGAGCGGTGCCTCGAGCCCGGCCACGATGGCGTCGAAGGGGAGACCGGACGCGAGCGCGGTGGCGGCGGCCGCCAGCGCGTTGCTCACGTTGAACCGGCCGAGCAGCGGCGACGCCACGGCGGCTCGCGCGCCGGTCCGGCGCGTGGCCAGCACGAAGCGGCTCCCGGAGTCGCTCAACTCCACGTCCTCGGCGACGACGTCGACGCTCGTGCTACGCCGCTCGTCGGAGTCGGCGAACGTGAGCACCGCCAGCCCGGCGTCGTTCGCACGGCGGGCGATCTCGAGCCCGTTGCGGTCGTCGACGTTCACCGCCGCGGCCGCGGTGCGGGTCGGGTCGAACAGGCGCGCCTTGGCCTCGAAGTACGACTCCATCGAGCCGTGGTAGTCGAGGTGGTCCTGGCTCAAGTTCGTGAAGCACGCGGCGGCGAACCACGTCCCGTCGACGCGATGTTGCTCGAGCGCGTGCGACGAGACCTCGAGCGCCACCGTGCGCACGTCCTCGTCGCGCATGCGGGCAAGGATCGCCTGGAGG
Organism: uncultured Actinomycetes bacterium; assembly: GCA_963768605.1. Taxonomy (GTDB): domain Bacteria; phylum Actinomycetota; class Acidimicrobiia; order IMCC26256; family JACDBD01; genus JALZAA01. Next base: position 162,585 of record CAVYIP010000004.1, read on the forward strand.
TCGTCGGCCTCGGGCGTGGTCCGCTCGAGCGGCAGCGCCGCGCCGTCGACGCGCGCGCCGACCGTCCCGATGAGGCCGACACGTTCGCCCGCGGCGCGGGCGATCGCCTCGAGCAGGTACGTGACGGTGGTCTTGCCGTTCGTCCCCGTCACCCCGAGGCAGCGGAGCCGCCGGGACGGATGGTCGTAGAACGCGGCCGCGGCCGGGCCGAGCGCGGCTCGGACACCGGCGACCCGGGCCTGCGCGACCGGGAGGTCGAGCTCGCGCTCGACGAGCAGCGCAACCGCGCCCGCGTCAACGGCCGCGCCGGCGTGCAGGTGGCCGTCGGTCACCGCACCGGGAATGCACGCGAAGCAGCTTCCGCGCACGGCGCGGCGACTGTCGTGCGTAATGGCACTCACTTCGACGCCCCGGTCCCCCACCCACCCCAGAACGCCGATTCCGCCGAGGAGCTCGTGCAGGCGCACGGGCCGTCCTCCCGCTGCTTCATGGGGAAGTGGTCAGGGTATAGGCCGGGGCGGCGGAGTCGCCGTTCGCGGGCGGCGGCGTCGGCGGCGGCGTGCTGCTCGGCGGGACCCGCTCGAGGCGCAGCGCGTACTCCATGATGCGGGAGAAGATGGGCGCCGCCACTTGTCCGCCGAAGTAGTTGCCCTGGGGCTCGTCGAGCACGACGATCGCGGACAGCCGCGGCGAGTCCGCCGGTGCGAATCCCGCGAACGATGCGACGTACTTGTAGGGCGGCTTGTCGTACGGAGGCTTGCGCGCCGTGCCGGTCTTGCCCGCCACGTCGTAGCCGGCGATCTGGGCCTTCGTGCCCGTGCCGTCGGCCACGACGTCCTTGAGCATCGTTCGCATCGTGGCGGCGGTCGCGGGCGAGACGACCTGCCGCGTCTCCGGCGTCGGCTCGTCGTGGCGGGAGCCGTCCTTGCCGACGGTGGCCGCCACGAGCCGGGGCGGACGGGTCGCGCCGCCGTTGGCGATCGTCGTGTAGACGTCGAGCATCTGCATCGCGGTGACCGCGAGCCCGTTGCCGATCGGCATCGACGCCATGCTCGTGTCGGTGTACTGCGACAGCGGGAGCACGAGCCCGTTCGCCTCGCCCGGGAAACCGAGCCCGGTGGGCTGGCCGAACCCGAACGCGCGCAGATAGGCGTCGAAGCGCTCCTTGCCGAGCTTCCGTGCGATCTGGATCGTCCCGACGTTGGACGACAGGCGCACGATGTCCCGAACCGGCATCGACGAGGGGTGCGACGCCTCGTCCTCGTATTCGGTGCCGCCGACGTTCAGCTGGCCGGGGGTCTGGAACATCGTGTCCGCGCCGGCCACGCCGTCCTCCAGCGCGCCGGCCACCGTGATCACCTTGTTCGTCGAGCCCGGCTCGTACACGTCGACCACCGGCCGGTTGCGCTGGTCGGCCGGCGCCGGGCGCGCCGGGTGGCCCGGCCCCGCGCCCTCCACGTTCGCCATCGCGAGGATGTTCCCGGTGGCGACGTCCGTCACGATCGCCATGCCGCCCTTCGCGTTGGCATTCCCGACTTCCTCTGCCAGCACCTGCTCGGCCTCGTACTGGAGCCCCTGGTCGATGGTGAGCACGAGGTCGCCGCCGCGCTGCGACTCCGCCACCTGGCGCTGACCGCCCGGGAGCTGCCGGCCCTGCGGGTCCAGCTCGACCTGGAGCTCCCCTCGCTTCCCGGCCAGACGGCCGTTGTACTGGGCCTCGAGCCCGCCGAGCCCGCTGTTGTCGGTTCCGACGAAGCCGAGGACGGGGGCGGCGAGCGCGCCGTCCGGGTAGAAGCGCTTCGACTCGGGGACGAAGTCGACGCCCGGCAGCGCCAGCGCCTTCACCTTCATCACGGTCGCGCCGTCGACCTGGCGGGCGACGTACACGAATCCCTTGTCACGCTGCGACAAGCGCGCGAGCAACGACCCCTCGTCGACGCCCACGATCGGCGCGAGCTGGGCGGCGTAGGCGGCGGGATCCTTCACGACACGCGGGTTCGCCCACACCGTCTGCTGGGGAACGGACGCCGCGAGGTCGTGGCCGTTCCGGTCGAACACGCTGCCGCGCTCGGCGGCGAGCTGCACCTTGCGGACCCGCTGGTCGAGGCCGAGCTGCGCGTACCGCTCCCGTCCGAGTGCCTGGAGATCGACGAGGCGCGCGCCTACGGCCAGGAACACCAGGACGAGCGCGACGAGGACGGCGATGAGGCGGCGACGCGTCGCGCCCGGCCGCGGGCGCCAGGTGCGCAGCTTCGCCTGGCGCTGCCGGCTCCGGACCCGATGGCGCGCGAACTTCTCCTGTGCCACGAGGAGCGTTGTGCGTGCGGCGCGGCGGAGGAACGGCACCACCACGGGCCGGCGCGGCGGCCGGGGGCGAGGCGACCGGGGGACGGGTTGGGGACGGGGAACGCGACGTCCGGGCTGGACCCGCGGCCCGTGTCGGCCGCGCCGTCCGCCGAGCGGGGCTCGGCGTGCGCGCGCGACCCTCCGTGCGTGTGCGCGGCGCGGTCGCGGACGGGCGCGTACGGCGCCGGCCGCGGTCCCGAGCCTCGTGAGCCCGCCCCGGACCTCTCGCCGGCGCGCGCCGGCCACGCCCGCGTCACGGCTGGGTGCCAAGGTGGGGTTTCACCTTCTTCCACCCCTCTTGCAAGGTCGTGGACGGCTGGTCCGGCGCAGGGGTGGAGGACGGCGCGTCGGGCACGGTGAGGTACGTGGGCACGTCGCCGGCGCGCACCATGCCCAGGGCGGTGGCGCGGTCGACGACGGCCGCCGGCGAAGACTGCTGCGCGTACTGGAGGCGCAGCTGCTGGTACTGCTCGCGTGCAGCCGCCGTCTGGCGCTCGAGGCGGTCCAGCTCGAGCTGGCCCTGCGCGAGCTGCACGTGGAAGGCGACCGCGGCGAACAGCGCGACGACGACCAACGCGCCGAGGAGCCACGCGACGCGCCGAACTCGGCGGTTCTGAACGTGGGCCGCGTTGTCGACGACGCGCAAGCGCGGCCGCCGTGTCTTCGACGGGGTCCGAAGCGTGGCCGGCCGCGCGACGTGCGACGTCGTTGGCGTACGTCGCGTGGCCGGACGCGCTCGGAGTGCTGTGGCAGAGCTGCTCATGACTCGCGGACCTTTTCTGCCGCCCGCAGACGCGCGCTGGCCGACCGCGGGTTCTCGGCGACTTCATCGGCGTCGGGCCGGCGAGGTCGGCGCGTGAGGAGGCGAACCAGGGGGTTCCGCGGCCTCGTCACGGGCATGCCGGGAGGCTCGGGGTCGTCGCGTCCCGCCCAGGTGGCGAAGCGCCGCTTCACCAGGCGGTCCTCGAGGGAGTGGTACGCGATGACGAGGATGCGCCCGCCCGGAGTGAGCAGGTGCACCGACTCGTCGAGGCCGGCGGCGAGGTTCGGCAGCTCGCGGTTGACCTCCATGCGGATCGCCTGGAACGTCCGGCGCGCCGGGTGGCGCCCGCGCCGCCGCGCCGGCGCCGGGATGCCGGTCTTGATCGCTTCCACCAGCTCGCCGGTGGTGCGCAGCGGCCGGGCGGCGACGATGGCGCGGGCGATCCGTCGCGCGAATCGCTCCTCGCCGTTGCGCGGCGATGATCGCGGCGAGGTCGTCCTCGGCGTAGGTGTTCACGACCTCCGCGGCCGTCAGCTCCTGGGCGCTGTCCATGCGCATGTCGAGAGGCGCGTCGGACCAATAGGAGAAGCCTCGCTCGCTCCGGTCGAGCTGCGGGCTGCTCACGCCCAGGTCGAACAAGATCCCCACGATGTTCCCCTCGCGTTCGGTGCTCACGATCCCGGCAAGGGCCTCGAACCCACCTCGCTCGATCCGGGCTCGCGGCCCGAATCCGGCCAGGGCGTCCCGGGCCGCCGTCACGGCGTCCGGGTCACGGTCGATGCCGAGGACGCGCACGTCGTCCCGGGCCTCCAGCACGAGGCGGGCGTGCCCGCCGCCGCCGACCGTCGCGTCGACGATCAGCCCGGACGGGACCGGGGCCAGGAGCTCGACGACCTCCCGCCCCATCACCGGCTGATGTTCGAACTCCGGCACTGCGACCCCTCGTGCGCTCCCGGGCCTGCGACCAGCCCCCCGGACAACGACAGCCGCTCGGTTGTCTCCCCGAATCGACTCGGTTGGAAAGCGGGCGGAGTAGGGGCTCTCAACCGTGTCGCCCAGGGGGCTGGTGGCAGGCCCGTGAGGACCTCACCTTCGATTGTCAACTGCTCTGTGCTCGTGCCTTGCCTGCCCCTCGTCAGATCCCGAAGTCGGGCAGCTCGTCGGACTCGTTGAGGCTGTGCTCACCCTCCCGGTCACGTTCCGACCACCGGCGACCGTCCCAGATCTCGACCCGGGAGAAGACCCCGGCCACCACGACGTCCTTGTCGAGGCCCGCGTACTCCCGCAGGTTCTGAGGGATCGCGATCCGGCCTTGCTTGTCGGGCGTCACCTCGGCCGTGCCGGCGAAGAACGAGCGGGCGGCATCGAGCTCGCGTCGCGCCTCGCTTCGATCCCTCTCGCACCCGGTCTGCCACTTCCCTGAACTCCTGCGCCGTATAGACGGAGAGGCAGCCGCCCCTCCCCCTGGTCACGAAGGCGCCTCCCGACAGCTGGTCGCGGTACTTCGAGGGCAGGATCACCCGCCCCTTGGCGTCCAGGGAGTGCTGATACTCCCCGAGGAACATCTGGCTCCCTCGCCCGTCGGTTGTCGCCCCAAGGACGGCGAATCGCTCCCCCGTCCTCCACTTCGCACCACCCTACGCCCCGACCCCCCACGGGTCAACCCTTTGCCCCCCACCGCGCCCCCGGGTCGGCCCCGGCTCACCGGGTCTCGCCCTTCGTGCGGGCGCCGCACGGCCGACCGGGTCCGGCGGACCGGCACCGCTGATCCGGCCGAGCCCCGGCTCCCCGCGCTCGCTTCGCTCGCTCGGGTCGGGTCTTCGACCTGGGTCTCGGCCGGGCGGGCCGGATTGTCCGGCGGCCCGGCCGCCCTGCGGCGCCCCACCGCTTCCCCGCGCGGGCAAGCCGTCGTGCACGCGGGCGTGACGTGTCGAGAGCTCGGGGCGCAGCGAGCGCGCTACGTGGAGGCCGCCGTGCCGAAGGGTTCAGCGAGAAGCGCTAAGCGACGACGCGGTCGCCGTCGCCGTTGGGGAGGTAGGGCTCCCAGAGGGGGTCGATGGAGCCGACGGTGGCGGTCAGCCAGAGGGACGCGTGCGGGGCGCGGGGGTGGCGGCGGAGGGACAGGCCGCACTCCTGGGGGAGGCGGTCCTCCTTGCGCGCGTTGCAGGCGCGGCAGGACGCGACGACGTTGTCCCAGGTGTGCTCGCCGCCCCGGGACCGGGGCACGACGTGGTCGATGTTCTCGGCGCCGTGGTTGCAGTACTGGCAGCGGTGGCGGTCGCGGGCGAAGACGGCCCGTCGCGAGAGCGGGACCCGGTTGCGGAACGGCACCCGCACGAAGTGACGAGGCGGATCACGGAGGGGACTGGCAAGGACGGCGCGCTCGGAGTGGAGCTCACCGCCGTTGCGGGCGACGATCTCGGCCTTCTCCTTCAGCACGAGGACGACCGCCCTGCGCATCGGCACGACGCAGAGCGGCTCGAAGCTGGCGTTGAGCAGCAGCGCTCTCCCCAAGCGTTCGAGACCTCCTTCTCCGGCTCTCGCCGTGCGGCGGCAGTCTACCGGCGGCGTGCCGCGTCGGAGACGCGTCATCTGGCGGCACCACTCGAGGTAGGTGACCACGTCGCCGGGCTCGGGTTCGCGGTCCCGGCCGTACTGCGTCTCGAGGCGGAGGCGGAGGTAGTCGCGGTGCGGGACGGGCAGGAACGGCGGGCGGCGCCACCAGCGCGGGCGGGCGAGCCGTCCCGCCTGCGCGACCGCGGTCGGCCACAGCGACGGGTGGCGCGCGCCAGCGCGAACGCGGCGCCGGTCCAGAAGCGAGGGCCGCCCGACATGGTCCGATTGTGCCGGGCCGGCGCCCGGCTGTCGGTGCCCACCCTTTAGGCTGATCGCCGTGCAGACGGCACCGGCTCCGCGTCACACGTCGTTCGGAGCCCTGTTCGACGCCCTGCTCGGCAACGTCGAGCGCGTGATCCAGGGCAAGCGGGAGCCGGTGCGCCTCGCGCTCGTGTGCCTGTTCGCCGAGGGGCACCTCCTCATCGAGGACGTGCCCGGCGTCGGCAAGACGTCGCTGGCGAAGGCGATCGCCCGGTCGATCGACGGGACGTGGCAGCCGCATCCAGTTCACGCCCGACCTGCTGCCGTCCGACGTGACCGGCGTGTCGGTGTGGAACCGGGTCGCCAACGAGTTCGAGTTCCGTCCCGGCGGCGTGTTCGCCAACGTCGTCCTCGCCGACGAGATCAACCGCGCCTCCCCGAAGACGCAGTCGGCGCTGCTCGAGGCGATGGAGGAGCGCCAGGTCACCGTCGACGCGCAGACCTACCGTCCTCCCGCGCCCGTTCATGGTGATCGCGACGCAGAACCCGATCGAGCTCGAGGGCACCTATCCCCTCCCCGAGGCGCAGCTCGACCGGTTCCTCATGCGCATCCCGATGGGCTACCCGAGCCACGACGCCGAGCTCGCCATCCTCGACACCCACGGCAGCCACGCCAGCGTCGAGGAGCTCGCGCCGGTGACGTCGGCGGCCGAGATCGCCGCCGCCGCCCGCGCCGTCGCCGACGTGCACGTCGCCGACAACCTGAAGGCGTACATCGTCGACCTCGTCACCGCGACGCGACAGCATCGCGACCTCGCTCTCGGTGTCAGCCCTCGGGGCGCACTCGCGCTGCAGCGCGCCGCCCGCGCGCTCGCCGCCAGCATCGGGCGCGACTACGTCGTCCCCGACGACATCAAGCGCCTCGCGGTCGCGGTCCTCGAGCACCGGCTGCTCCTCGCGCCCGACGCGCAACTTCGGGGCGCGGCGCCCGGCGACGTCGTTCGGGAGCTGCTCGGCTCGGTGCCGGTGCCGGGCGCCACCGGCTGAGCGTCGATGCGCCCGTCGACCCGCGTCCTCACCCGCCGGGGCTGGAGCCTGGCCGGGGCGGCGCTCGGGCTCGCGGTGGCGGGGCGGCTGCTCGGCACGGTCGAGCTGTGGATCCTCGCGACGGGCATCGCGCTGCTGCTGATCACGAGCATGGTGTGGGCGCGGTCGCGCCGCTACGAGCTCGTCGCCCGGCGCGCGGTCCGGCCGGCCCGCCTGTACGTGGGCGGCGACGGACGCGTCGACCTCACGGTCGCGAACAACGGCGAACGGGCGACTCCTCTCCTCACCGTCACCGACCTCTTCGACGACGGCCATCGCGCCGCCCGCTTCGTGCTGCCGCCGCTCCCGCCCGGCGAGACGGCGAAGGCCGCCTACCGCCTCCCCACCAACCGCCGGGGCCGGTTCCGCATCGGCCCGCTGGCGGTGTCGGCCTCGGACCCGTTCGGCCTCGCCCGGCGCACGTGGACGCTCACGGCGTTCGGTGAGGTCCTCGTGTGTCCTCGCGTGCACGACATCCTCGCCCCGCGCCAAGCGGGAGGCCGGCTCGTCGCGTCGGTGGAGACGGCGCACGCGCGCGCCCAGGCCGCCGACGGCGAGGACTTCCTCACGCTGCGGGAGTACGAGGTCGGCGACGACCTGCGGCGCGTGCACTGGCGTTCGACGGCCCGGGTCGGGGACCTCATGATCCGACAGGACGAAGCGCAGTGGCGCGCCCGCGCGATCGTCGTGCTCGACACCCGGCCCGGTGCCCACGACGCCAAGTCGTTCGAGACCGCGATCGAGGCGACGGCATCCGTCGTCGACCGGCTCACGAGGATGCGCCGCCGCGTCGAGGTGATCGCGAGCAACGGCCAGTCGCTCGGCGCACCGACGGCGCGCGCGGGGTGGGCCGTGATGGACCGGCTCGCGACGATCCAGCCCGGAGGCGAGGACCACCTCGCCGGCCTGCTCGCGTCGCTGCGGGCCCACCGGCGCGCCGCGCTGGTCGTGGCGGTCGTCGGCTCGGCGGGCGCAGTCGAGCTGGACGCGCTCGGCGCGCTCACGGCTCACGGCACCGTGGTCATGGTCGCTACCCGGCCCGACACACAACTGCCGCCCGCGCTCATGACCTGGTCCGGGCTCGTCGCCGTCGACTCGTCCCGGACACCGTTCCCGACCGCCTGGAACCAGGCAATGACCCGATGGCATCTCGCACCTCCTCCGCGCTCGCCACGCTCGCACTCGCCGCACTGAGCACCGCGGCCGTCCTGACCCTCGGACGCGTCTTCGCGTCCGGGCGGTTCGTGCTCCCCGCGGTCGGCGCGGTGCTGCTGGCGCACCTCCTCGGCTTCGTGGCGCGCTGCGCGCGGCTGGTCGCTCGTCGACGCGCTCTCGCTCTCGATGTCCGGGCTGGCCGTGTACCTCATCTGGTTCCTGGCGCCGCACACGACGCTCTACGGCATCCCGACCGCCGACACCTTCCGGGTCCTCGCCGACCGGCTGGGCGACGGCGTCCACGAGCTGCGCACCGCCGTCGTGCCCGCGCCGGCCACGGACGGCGCGATCGTGCTCTCCGTCCTCGTCGTGTGGGTCATGGCCGCGACCGCGGACGCGCTCGCGTTCTGGCGCCGCGCCACGATCGGCGCCGTCGCCCCCGCGCTTGCACGTGTTCGTATGGGCGTCGACGCTCGGGACCGACTCGCTGGCGACCCGGACCACCGCCGGCTTCCTCGTCGCGGCGCTGTTGTTCCTGCTGGTGCAGCACCAGTCGCTCGTCGGACGGGGCCGGACGTCGTTCTCCGGCCGGCGGGTGCGGGCCGGCGCGACGGGTAATGACCCTCGGCGCCCTCGTCGGAGCCATCGCCGTCGTGGGCGCACTGGTGGTCGGCCCGGCGCTCCCCGGCGCCGACGCCGATCCGCTCATCGACGTGCGCGGCCTCGGGCCGCATGACCGCAGCTACCGCGTCGAGCCCCCGCTGGCCCGCATCGGCGAGGACTTCGTCGGGCGGGGCCGGGTCGAGGTGTTCACGGTGCGCTCACCGCGCCAGGACTACTGGCGGGTCGCGGCGCTCGACCGGTACGAGAGCACGAACGGTGGCGAGTGGACGCTGGCGGCCCAGGGCAACGACGAAGTGCAGGACGGGCTCCATGCGCCCGTCGACAGCACCGTGCTGCGCCAGGAGTTCCACATCACGGGCCTCGCCGATCGCTGGCTCCCCGCCGCGTACGAGCCGGTGCAGCTCGAAGGAGGCGACGACCCGCTCGTCGTGAAGGCGTCGAGCACGCTCGTCTCGAACCGATCGGACGTGACCGACCTCACGTACACGGTCGGCTCGCGGCAACCGCCGGAGACGCTCACCGCCGCGCAGGTCGACGGCACCGACGCGCCGCTCCCGGCGGAGATGCGCGGCTACACGAGGCTCCCTGCCGACTTCCCTGCCGACGTGCGCGCCACGGCCCGTGCGATCACCGCCGGCGCCACCACCCCCTACGACCGCGCTCGCGCCCTGGAGCAGTTCTTCCTCGACCCGTCCCAGGGATTCCACTACTCGCTCGACGTCGACCTCGGGCCCGACGCGCAGAGCCAGAACGCCATCAGCCAGTTCCTGCAGAGCCGTACCGGCTTCTGCGTGCAGTTCGCGAGCAGCTTCACCGCCATGGCCCGCGCCGCCGGCCTGCCGGCGCGCGTCGCGGTCGGCTACACGCCCGGCCGGTACGACAGCATCTCCGGCCTCTACCGCGTCACGTCGGAGGACGCACACGCCTGGGGTGAGGTCTGGCTGGCGGGCGTCGGTTGGACGCGCTTCGAGCCCACCCCCGACAGCGATCTGCCCGGCGGTAGCCGGCTCCCGGGCGGCGCGCGCGTGACGACTCCGGCGGCGCCCACCACACCCACGCCGGCGACGAGCACGCCGGTCGGATCCGCACCGCCCACCAGCGCCACCCCGGCGCCACGCGGCACGGCGCAGGTCGACATCGACGCGCCGGCCGCGGGACGCGGTCGGGGAGGATTCACGTTCGACTGGAGGATCGCGATGGCGCTGCTTGCCGGCGCGATCGCCGGTGCCGCGGGCGTCGCCGTGGCGATCATCCTCGCCAAGCGCCGGCGCCGCGGTCGCCGTCGGGACGATCCGGATCCGGCTACCGCGATCACCGGTGCGTGGGAGGAGGTGCTCGACCGCCTGGGCGAGGCCGGTGTCGAGCGCCAGCCGGCGCGCACACCACTCGAGCTCGCCGAGCAGGCGCCGTCGCGCGTCCCGGACGCCGCCGGTGCGCCGCTCCGGCACCTCGCGGAGAGCTACACCGCGGCTCGTTATGGATCGGTGACGCCCGACGCCGAGGTCGCCAAGCAGGCGTGGCGCGACGCAAGCTCGGTCAGCGCGGCGCTGCGCGCCGGCGCGAGCGTCAGGGAGCGCTGGCGCCGCCGGCTCGACCCGACGCCGCTTCGCCGCTAGAAGGCGGCCCGGTCACGCCGGGATCGCCGTCGCGCAGACCGTCCACGAACTCCTGACGTTCGGCGTCGAACGCGCGGACCTCGGTTTCGACGTCGGCCGTGATCCGGTCGACACCGACGAAGAGGGCGACCTGCCCGTGGCGCAACGCGTCGAGGATCTGTCCGTCATCGCGGCACGCCCATACGTTGTCGCCGTCCGTGACGAGCGACAGGGCTGCGACGTCCTCGCCCGATTCGACGAGATAGTGGACGGCGCGGCGGATTCGAGCGAGGGAGAGGCCGGCGTCGAGGAGCGAGGCGACGACCCGGAGCGCGACGAGGTCCTGGAACGTGTACGGGTGCGTCCGGCCGGGAGGAGGCACCACGAGGCCGAGCCGGTCCCACGAGCTGAGCTGCGAGAGCGAGCAGCCGGTCAGCTGGGCGGCCTGCGCGGCCGTGAATCCCACGGCGAGGCCGGGTCAGGACGGGTCGTCGCGACGCCAGCGCTCACGCCAGCGGCGCCCGGCGTTGCCGAACACGTTCTTGAGGGTCCCCGTCCGCATCGAGCTGGTGAGGTTCTCGAGACCGGCCTTCCCCAGCTTCCGGACGTTCCGCTCGATCACCAGCAGGCATCCCAGCATGACCAGGAACCCGACCACCCCGAGCAGCAGCACCCGGGTGAACGTGAAGAGAAGGAGGGCGAGGCCGGCCACGAAGCCGAACACCGCCCACTTGATCGCTCGGGCGGAGTGCCGGTAGAGGGTGGTCTCGGAGACCTCTTGCACCAGGCGGGGATCGGTCTCGTTGAGATTGGCCTCGATCTCTTTGAGGATCCGCTGCTCGTCTTCCGAGAGGGGCATGCAATCGCCTCTTGCGCCTCAGCGCGTGGCTCCGCCAATGGGGTGCAGATCATTGTCGCGCGCGGTCCAACCCCCCTCAACGCGCCTTCGTTCCATGATCACGAGATCGACGGATCGCACCGGACCGGTCGACCACCCGCGGCGGCCGACTGATAGGCCCGGTCGACGAGCCGGTGAGCCGCGATCGCGATGCCGACGTCGGGATAGCCGTGGGCGCGGGCGCCGTCGCGGGCCAGCGCGTCGAGGAAGACCTTGCTCGGCTCGGCGTACTGCGCCAGCGGCTTGGCGAGCGCCTCGGCGAGCTCGAACCGATCGATCCAGGGCGGCGGCGGCGACTCGACCAGCTCTTCGCCGTTCCGGGTCTCGACGTGGAGGGGTCCGAGGTAGTCGTCGTCCGTCCAGAGCAGGGCGTCCTCGCAGAACACCTCCAACCGGCGCCGGGAGCCGCGGGTGAGGATCTGGTGCCAGACGCTGACGATCGTCGCCGTCGACTCGTCGTCGAAACGGAACGTGACGGTGGTCGCGTCGTCGATGCCGGGGTGCTCGAACATGGACGCCGTGCGCGCCGCGACCTCCTGGGGCTCGCCGGCCGCGGGGCCGAGCACCCAGCGCAGCACGTCGACGTCGTGGATCGAGTGCTCGAGCAGCGTCCCGCCGCCGGCTTTGTCGGCGTCGGCGCGCCACGCCGACGCGTAGAAGCCCTGGATCGGGAAGTACTGATCGTCACGGAGCACGGTGGTGAGCGGGCGCCCGTACCTGCCGTCGGCGACGAGGTCGGCCGCGGCGCGGAAGACAGGGGCATGCCGGAGCACGAGCCCGACCTGGTGCGGGACGCGAGCGAGCACGCCCGCGAGCTGCTCGGCCTCCGCCAGGGTCGGCGCCAGCGGCTTCTCGCAGAAGACGGCGCGGGATCGTTCCCCCGCCGCGCAGACCGCCTCGCGGTGCGCGGCCGTCCACGTGCACACCCACACGACGTCGACGTCGTCGAGCAGGTCGTCGAGCTGCTCGTAGGCGCGGGCGTCGTGATGGCGCGCGAGGTCGGCGGCGCGCCGGTGGTCGGCGTCGAAGGTCCCCACGACGCGTGCGTCGACGAGGCCGGCGTCGCCGAGCTGGCGGAGAGCGAAGGAGTGCACCGTGCCGATGTGGCCGCACCCGATGATCCCGATGCGGATCACGGGCCGGCTCCGGGCTCGGGCTCGACGTGCGCGCCCCGGTCGAGCAACGCCGCCGCGCTGACGGCGTCGTCGCCGAAGCGCCGCCGCACGGCGTCCATCGAGTCCTCGACGGCGCGACGCCGCCGGTCGCCTCCGCGCGCCGCGCCACCGTCGATGTCGAGCGGCAACTGGTCGTGCGCGATGCCGTCGTCCTTGCCGTCGACCGCGTGCAACTGCTGCATCGCGACGCCGAGCAACCGGATCCCGTCGCCGATGTCGACGGCGTCGAGCAGCGCACGGGCGACGGCGGCGATGTCGGCCGCGAGGTTCGTGACCTCGGGCAATGTGCGCGACCGCGTGATCGTGCGGAAGTCCTTGTAGCGGAGCTTGAGCTGGACGGTCCGGCCCGCCTGACGCGGCGTCGCGGAGCCGTTCGGCGACGCGCTCCGCCATGCGCAGCACCTCGCGCCCGAGCGTCTCGCGGTCGGTGATGTCGGTCGGGAACGTCTCCTCGTGGCCGATCGACTTCACCGACCGTTCCGGTTCGACCGGGCGCTCGTCCCGGTTCCATGCCAGCGCGTGCAAGTGGCGACCGTGCGCGTCTCCGATCGTGTGCACGAGCGTCTCCTCGGGGAGCGCGGCGAGGTCGCCGATCGTGCGCACGCCCAGCTGCGCCAACCGATCCGCTGTCTTCGGCCCGACGCCCCACAGCCTGCGCACCTCGAGCGGGTGGAGGAAGTCGATCTCGGTGCCGGCCTCGACGACGAGCATCCCGTCGGGCTTGGCGAGATCGCTCGCGAGCTTGGCGACGAACTTGGTGCTCGCGACGCCGACGGACGCCACCAACCCCGTCTCGGCGTTGATGCGTCGCCGGAGGGCGATCGCGATCTCGGGTGCGGAGCCGAGCAGCCGGCGGGCGCCGCTCACGTCGAGGAATGCCTCGTCGAGCGCGAGCGGCTCGACCAGCGGCGTGACCTCGCGCAGGATCGCCATCACCGATCGGCTGGCGTCGCCGTAGGCGTCGAAGCGCGGCGCGAGGAACACCCCGTCCGGGCATGCTCGCCGGGCACGGCCCATGGGCATGGCCGAGTGGACGCCGTACCGCCGGGCCTCGTAGCTGGCGGCGGCGACGACACCTCGCCGCCCCAGCCCGCCGACGATGACGGGCCGCCCTCGTAGGGACGGATCGGCGAGCTGCTCGACCGACGCGTAGAACGCGTCGAGGTCGAGATGCAGGATGGTGAGGTCAGTCGCGGACGGCGTCATCGCGGTCCGTGCGCGTCACCTCGAGCTCGGCGCGCGCCGTGCCGCGGACCTCGTAGGAATAGCGGCGCACGCTCTCGGGACCCCACTGCTCGGCGAGCCATTCCGCGATCGGTTCGCCCACCCACGGGTGGCACCGCTCGATCATCGTGACGGCGTCGGCGGCGGTGACGAACGCCGCCTCCACGACGATGCCGTCGGGGTCCGCGACCCGAACGTCACCCTCGAAGTCGACGGCGCGGTGGACCTCGCACCGCATGACCCAGCCGAGATCGGGCGCCACCGCCTCGACCTCGTAGAGCGGGCCCTCCCAGCAAGTGACCCGCAGCCCCGTCTCCTCTTCGACCTCGCGGGTCAGGCCGTCGAGCAGCGAGCCGTCCTCGGCGTCGATGACGCCGCCCGGCGTGCTCCAGTCCTCGTACCCGCCGCGCCGCTGGTTGCGCACGAAGAGCAAGCGACCGTCGGACTCGACGAGGGCGCCGCCGACCAGCCATTCGCGCACGGTCTCGGCCATAGCTTCAGTGTGGCACGCGCATGGTTCACGAGCCGTCGACCGCCGTACGATCCCGGCGATGGACGACGATCCGACGAGCAACGGTGCGGGCGACGACTCTGGTGAGCCCGGCGACTCGCTCGTCCCCGCCGGGCTTCCGTCTCGTGGCGCGTACGTCCTCGCGTTCCTGAGCGTCGTGCTCGCCGGCGCGTTCGGCGGGATCATCGGGTACGGGCTCGTCGACCTCGGCTGCTCGGGCGACTGCGGGGTCGCCGTCGTCGCCGGGCTCGTGGTCGGAGCACTCGCAGGCGCCGTGGGCGTCGGCATCGTCGCCGTGCTCGTGTTGCGGGCGATGGCCGAATGGCAGCGCGGCGGGAAGCGCGCCCGGTAGCTCAGCCGCCGAAGCTGAGGCGGCGGAAGCCCTCGGCGTAGGCGACGCCGGCTTCGCGCCCGGCCTCTTCGGCCCGATCGCGCAGGAACTGCCGGAACCACTCGCCCGTCTCGGTCAGCTGGCTTGCGTGGCAGAAGAGCGCGTCGATCTTGCGCTCGAGCGTGTCGCTGATGTCGACCCAGGCGTTGGGCTCCAGCGTGCCCGAGAGGTACACGGCCTGCACGTGATGCACGTCGAGCCCCTCGGCGAGGTGGTCGGCGAAGTAGTGCGGGTTGCCGGCGGCGGGCGCGACGGCGTCGAGCGTCGCCCACCCGGTGACGCGGTGGTCGCGGTGGTTGTAGTACCGGTCGCCGAAGAACACCGCCGTGGGGTCCGGGCAGAGCACCACCTGAGGTCGCAGCTCCCGGACGTACCGGGTGATCGCGGCGCGCAGCTCCTGGTCGTCGGGCAGCTCGCCGTCGTGGTAGCCGAGGTGAAAGTGCCCGGTGAAACCCAGCAGCGCGGCGGCTTTCGCGGTTTCCTCCACCCGGAGGCGAGCGAGCTCCCCGAGATCGGCGTCGGGGTCCTGGGTTCCCTTGTCGCCCCGGGTCGTGATGAGCACCGACACGTCGGCGCCGGCCTCGGCCCACGACGCCAGCGTCCCGCCCGCCGAGATCTCCGGGTCGTCCGGATGCGCGTAGACGGCCAGCGCGCTGGCCGGAATCTCCGCGTCGGTCGGCATCGCACGTCCAGGCTAATGGGCGCGACCGCGCCGGCCCCGCGCTACCAGGTCAGCTCGAGCACCTGCCGCATGGTCGCCTCGAAGGTCTCGTCGTCCATCGTGGTGCGCGCGGCCAAGACCATGTCGGCGTCGGCGCCGACCGGCCAACGCAGCTTGTTCTCGGTGCCCTCGACGGCGTCGGCGATCACCTGGGCGACGGGCTCGGCGCCCGACGCCTCGCCACCGCGCAGCTTCTCGAACGCGACCGACCACTCGCGGTCGAGTTGGTCGTAGGGCGGGTCGTCGAGGCCGAAGCGCGGCTCCTTGCCCTGGAAATCGGTCTCGAAGTAACCGGGCTCGATCAGGGCGACACGCAGACCGAAGTGCCCGACCTCGTAGTGCAGCGCCTCGGAGACGGCCTCGAGCGCGTGCTTGGTCGCCGCGTACGCACCACCGATCGGGCCGGTGACGAGCCCGGCCAGCGACGTGACGTTCACGATCGTGCCACTCCCCCGCTCGCGCATCTGGGGCAACACGGCCTGCATCATGCGCACGGCGCCGAGGACGTTCGTCTCGAACATCCGCCGGAACTCGTCGATGGGCACGCACTCGATCGCGCCTTGGATGCCGAAGCCGGCGTTGTTCACCAACGCGTCGACGGTGCCCGCGCTCGCCACCGCGTCTGCGACCGACGAGTCGTCGTCGACGTCGAGGCGCAGCTTCTCGGTCACGTCGAGGTCGTCCAGCGTCTCGAGACGCCGGGCCGTGGCCAGCACCTCGTGGCCGCGCTTGGTGAGCTCGACGGCGGCAGCGCGCCCGAAGCCCGTCGAGCACCCCGTGATGAGAACTCGTGCCATTGTCGCTCCCCTGTCCTCGTCGCGCCCTAGTCGCGCGTGATGCGCTCGAGCGTCTTGAGCACCCGGTCGATGTCGGCGTCGTCGACGTCCTTGTGGGTCGCGAACCGTACGGTGCGGGTGTCGATCGTGCCCGCCCGGATGCCCTCGGCGTCGAGCCGATCGAGCAGGTCGCTCGGGAGGCGCTCGGCAATTGCGCAGACGATGTTGGTCTCGACGGCGTCGGGCGCGACCGCAGCCCGGCAACCGGTCGGCGATCGCCTCGGCGAGCCGGCGCGCGCGGCGGTGGTCGTCGGCGAGCCGGTCGACCATCGTCTCGAGCGCGACGAGCCCGGCCGCCGCGATCACCCCCGCTTGGCGCATGCCGCCGCCGAGGCGCTGCCGGTGCACGCGCGCCTCGCCGGATCATGTCGCGCGGGACCGCACAGCACCGACCCGACCGGCGCGCCGAGACCCTTCGACACGCAGAACATCACGGCCGTCGCCGGCGCGACGAGCTCGCCGCGCCGGCACGCCGAGCGCGACCGCCGCGTTCCAGATGCGCGCCCCGTCGCAGTAGAGCGCGATGCCGTGCGGCATCGGCGACGGCGGCGACGGCCGCGATCTCCTCGGTGCGCCACGGCCGCCCGCACGTCGGCATGTGCGTGTTCTCGATCGCGATCAGCGAGACCTCCGGCGAGTGGTGGCCGGCGTCCCGGGCCGTCTCGTCGAGCGCGCCGACGTCGAGGAGCCCGTCGTCGTCGGAGAACGGGTGCAGCTGCACGGCCGAGTTCCACGCCGCCGCGGCGCGCCTCGTACCGGAACACGTGCGCGCGCGCCGCGCACAGCACCTCGGTGCCCGGGCGGGCGAGCACCCGGAGCGCGAGCTGGTTCGCCATCGTCCCCGACGGCACGTACAGCGCCGCCTCCTTCCCGAGGAGCTCGGCGGCGCGCTCCTGGAACCGGTTGACCGTCGGGTCCTCGCCGTAGACGTCGTCGCCGACCTCGGCGTCGGCCATGGCGCGACGCATCTCGGGCGTCGGCGTCGTGACCGTGTCGGAACGAAGGTCGATGCGCCCGTCGGGCGAAGCCATCCACGGCCAGGCTACGTCCGGTTTACGGGCTTGCGATCGGGCGGATGAGCCCCTCCTGGATCACGGTGATCGCGAGCGTGCCGTCGCGACAGAAGATCGAGCCTTGCGCCAGCCCGCGTGCGCGCTGACGCCGACGGGCTGCGTCTGGTGGTACAGGAGCCAGTCGTCGGCCCGGAACGGGCGGTGGAACCACATCGCGTGGTCGAGGCTGGCGATCATGTACTGCTGCTCCTGGTACGAGATCGCGTGCGGGAACATCGCGGTGTCGAGCAGCGTGAGGTCGGACGCGTAGGCGACGACGCACTCGTGGATGAGCGGAATCGTCGGGGAGGTCGCCGTTCGATTTGATCCAGACGTCCTGCTGCGGCTCCCGCGGCGACGGGTCGAGCCAGCGGGGATCGTCGACCGGCCGCGAGTCGATCGGCCGCTCGCGGACGAGCCACTCGCGCGAGGTCGGGCCCGAGGCGCTCGAGGTACGGCTCCACGCGCTCGCGCCACGTGGGGAGCTCGTCGGGACCGGGGACGGTCGGGCATCGGCATCTGGTGGTCGGGACCGTCCTCGACGATCTGGAACGACGCCGCCAGGTTGAAGATCGCTCGCCCGTGCTGGATCGCGACGACCCGCCGGGTGGTGAAGCTCTTCCCGTCGCGGATGCGGTCGACGTCGTAGACGATCGGGATGTTCGGATCGCCGGGCCGCAGGAAGTACGCGTGCAGCGAGTGCACGGGCCGGTCGTCACCGACGGTGCGGCCGGCGGCGACGAGCGCCTGCGCCGCGACCTGCCCACCGAACACACGCTGGCGGTCCTCGTGCGGGCTCAGTCCCCGGAAGAGGTTGACCTCGAGCGGCTCGAGCTCGAGCAGCGCCAGCAGCTCGTCGAGCGCGTCACCCATGCTGTTCTCCCCTTTACGTGCGCTGCTCGGGTCAGCCGAAGAACACGCTGGCCACGTCGTACAGGTTGGGATCGACGGTCTTGAGCTCGCGCGACGCCGGCTTCGATCGGGACGCGGATGATCGTCCGAGGCCGTGCAGCGCGACCATGATGCCGAACTCGCCGTCGTTGCACGGCGTCGATGGCTTCGATGCCGAAGCGGGTGGCGAGCACGCGGTCGTACGCGGTCGGCGTGCCGCCGCGCAGCACGTGCCCGAGGATCGTGACGCGCGTCTCGAACCCGGTGCGTCGCTCGATCTCCGGCGCGAGGTCGTTGCTGATCCCGCCGAGGCGGACGTGGCCGAACTCGTCGGCCTCCGCCGACTGGAGCGCCATCGTCCCTTCGACCGGGACGCGCGCCTTCGGCGACGACCACGATCGAGAAGTTGGCGCCCCGCCGGTGCCGGTGCTGGATGCGGTCGCACACCTCGTCGATGTCGAACGGCTCCTCGGGCACGAGGATGACGTCGGCGCCGCCGGCGATCCCCGAGTACGTCGCGATCCAACCGGCGTGGCGGCCCATCACCTCGACGACCATCACCCGGTCGTGGCTCTCGGCCGTCGTGTGCAGCCGGTCGATGGCGTCGGTGGCGATCTGCACCGCGGTGTGGAACCCGAACGTGAAGTCGGTCGCCGAGAGGTCGTTGTCGATGGTCTTCGGCACGCCGACGAGCTTCACGCCGTCGGCGCCGAGCTTGGCGGCGACGCCGAGGGTGTCCTCGCCGCCGATCGCGATCAGCGCGTCGATCCGCTCGCGTTCGAGCGTGTCGTGCACGCGCGCGACACCGTCCTCGGTCTTGTACGGATTCGTGCGCGAGCGTGCCGAGGATCGTGCCCCCGCGGTGGAGCAGTCCTCGGGTGTTGGCCGTCGTCAGGTCGACGGTCTCGCAGATCGATGACACCACGCCAGCCGTGGCGGAACCCGACGAGGTTGTGCCCGTAGACGCCTTCGCCCTTGCGGACCACGGCGCGGATCACCGCGTTGAGCCCCGGGCAGTCGCCGCCGCCGGTAAGAACGCCGATCCGCATCTGCACCTCCGCCAAACGCGTCTCCCTTCACGCGGGAGCCTGGTCCATCCTGCCGCAGCGACAGCGAAGCGCGGAAGGGCTCGGGGCGACCGGTAGCCTTCGGCGCGATCGCAGGAGTCGGAAGAGGCGCCGTGGGCCGCAAGCAGGATCGCGAGCAGATCAGTGCCGCCACGAAGCCGTCGCTCGGCAGCGGCGAGAACATCCGCTCGTGCAGCGCGGTCTGGGCCACGGAGTGCGGCGGCCGGCTCCCGCTGCTCTTCCGAGCCCGCTCCCGGCACTTCGTCGCGCTCACCGACCAGCGGCTGATCCTCTTCCGAGCGCCCCGACGCCGGCACCCGTTGACCGCGGACGAGATGCTCATCGCCAAGCGTCACTCGTCGTTCACGCTCGAGAAGACGAGTCGCTTCTCCCCGCTCCTCCAGGTGCGGATCCGGGATTCCGCCGACCGGGCGATCGCGCTCGAGTTCCGCCCCCGTGATCGCAAGGTCGGCCGCGAGCTCGTGAGCGCGCTCGGCGGGGAGCCGCGCCGGCCGTCCGACGTCGTCGAGTGGTGAGCGTCTGCCTGGCGATCGACGCCGGCACCACCGGCGTGCGCGCGTTCGCGGTCGACGAGCACGGCGCCCCCGTCGGCTGGTCCTACCGCGAGTTCCCGCAACACTTCCCGCAGCCCGGGTGGGTCGAGCACGACCCGGACGACATCTGGACGGCGACGCTCGAGACGCTCGCCGAGGTGCAGTCCAAGCTCGCCGACGCCGGGCAAACGGTCGCCGCGATCGGCATCACGAACCAGCGCGAGACCGCGGTGGTGTGGGACCGGCGCACGGGCCGGCCGCTGCACCGCGCGATCGTCTGGCAGGACCGCCGGACGGCCGCACGGTGCGACGAGCTCCGGGCCGAGGGCATCGAGCCCCTCATCCGCGAGCGGACCGGGCTCGTCCTCGACTCCTACTTCTCGGCCACCAAGCTGGAGTGGCTGCTCACCCAGGGCGGCGTCGACGGCGGACCTGACCTCGCGTTCGGCACCGTCGACAGCTGGATCCTCTGGCGCCTCACCGGCGGGCCCGACGGCGGCGTGCACGCGACCGACCCGTCGAACGCCAGCCGCACGATCTGTACGACATCGACGCGCACGGCTGGTCCGACGAGCTGTGCGCGCTGTTCGGCGTGCCGCGCTCGTGTCTCCCCGAGGTCCGACCCAGTCAGCGGGCGCTTCGGGGTGACGACGCCCGACGGCCGCCGCCGGGCTCGACGGTGCCCGTGAGCGGCATCGCCGGCGACCAGCAGGCGGCGCTGTTCGGCCAGGCGTGCTTCGAGACCGGCATGACCAAGAACACGTACGGCACCGGCTCGTTCGTGCTCATGAACCTCGGTCCCACGCACCCGCCGCCGACCGAGGGCCTGCTGACCAGCGTGGCGTGGGATCTCGGCGGCGACGACGTCGCGTACGCGATGGAAGGCGCGATCTTCGTCACCGGCGCCGCGATCCAATGGCTGCGCGACGGGCTCGGCATCATCGACGACGCCGCCGAGACCGGACCGCTCGCCGCCAGCGTCGCCGACAGCGGCGGCGTGGTGTTCGTCCCCGCGTTCACCGGGCTCGGCTCGCCGTGGTGGGACCCGTACGCGCGCGGCTCGATCGTTCGGGCTCACCCGCGGCTCGGGTCGCGCGCAGGTCGCTCGGGCGGTCGTCGAGTCGATGGCGTGGCAGACCGCGCGACGTCGTCGACGCGATCACGACTGCTGCGGGGACGAAGATCAGCGAGCTGCGCGTCGACGGCGGCGCCAGCGTGATGGACGTGCTCTGCCAGTTCCAGGCCGACGTGCTCGGTGTGCCCGTGCGGCGACCCGACCGTGAAGGAGACGACCGCGCTGGGTGCCGCGTACCTCGCCGGCCTGGCCGAGGGAGTGTGGACGTCACCCGTCCGAAGCGGCGGCGAGCTGGGCCGAGGAGTCGGTCTTCGAGCCCTCGATGCCCGCGGCCGACGTCGACCGCAAGCACGACGAGTGGCACCGCGCGGTGGAGCGGGCGCGCGGGTGGGCGACCGACGCCGACTGAGCGCTACGCGACCGCCGCCGGACGCCCGGCGGCCTCGAGCTTGGCCAGCGGAATCGGCTCGATGGGCACGTCCTCGGCCTTCTTGGTCGCGTACGTGTCGACGTACTCGTAGCCGGAGAGCTGCTGGAGCTCGAACATCACCTCGTCGGTGATCTGACGCAACACGAGCTTGTCGTGCTCACGACCCGCGTAGCGGTCGGCGGTGATCGGCGCGCCGAAGCGGATCGCGCACGCGTACGGAAGAGGCGCGGCATCTTCTGGTCGATCGGGTTGACCTCGTCGGTGCCGATCAGCCCGACGGGGACGATCGGCGCCCCGGTGCGCAACGCCAACCGGGCGACGCCCGTGTGGCCGCGATGGAGGTAGCCGTCGCGCGTGCGGGTGCCCTCCGGGTAGATGCCGAACACCCCGCCTTCCTCGAGCACCTCGGTCGCCGATGCGAGGGCCCGCTCGCTGGCGCTGCCGCCTTCGCGACGGATCGGGATCTGGCCCACGCCGCGGAAGAACCACGCCGTCTTCTTGTCGTCGAAGTACTCGGCCTTGGCCACGAACGTCACCCGGCGCCGGATGACGAGCGGCAGGAACAGCGAGTCCAGGAACGACCGGTGGTTGGCGGCGAGGATCACGGGGCCTTGCGCCGGCACGTTCTCCCGGCCCTCGATCCGGACCCGGTAGAGGCCGCGCAGGATCGGCGTGAGGATCGCCTTGATGAGCCAGTAGAGCACCGCTCTCCCCCGGACAGCTTGCGCGGAGCTTACGGACAAGCAGACGGCGGAGCGAGCGGAGCTCACCTACTGTCCCGAGTCGAACGTTCTTGACCGAATGGTCAAGTGCTCGTACCCTCCGCGGCGGCGACGAGGGAGCAACGTGCGGCGGAAGCTCACGCAACGGGGAAAGGACCGGCGGCGCCAGCTCATGGAGCACGCGGCCGGGCTCTTCGCCGAGCGGGGCTACCACCCGACGTCGGTCTCCGACATCGTCGAGAGCCTCCGGCGTCGGCAAGGGCGTCTTCTACTGGTACTTCTCCTCGAAAGAGGAGCTGCTGGCGGAGATCCTGCGCGAATCGCACCAGGACCTGCGCCGCCGGCAGCAGCAGGCGATCGGCGACGAGCCCAACCCGGTCCTGCGCATCGAGCTCGGGATCCGCGCCACGATCGAGTGGTTTCTCGAGCACCGCAAGTACTTCACGCTGTTCCAGTTCGCCGCCAGCGACGAGCGCTTCGCGCCGGTGCTGCGCCGCAACCACGACGTCGCCATCGCCGACGCCGTCCGCCACATCAAGGAGGCCATCGTCGACGGCCTGGTCGCCGACCAGAACCCCGAGATGCTGGCCGAGGCGATCGTCGGCGCCTGCAACCAGCTGACCCGCACCTACGTGTTCGATCGCCACGAGCCCGTCGACCGCACCACCGAGGCCGCCGTCAGCTTCTGCCTCCACGGCATCGTCGGCAAGTAAGCCGCGCGCACCGCGTGGGTGCGCGTAGGGGTGCCGGACTCGTTCAGCCGAGCTTGGTGAGCGCGCGGCGGATGCCGCGGACGGCCTGGCCGATGCGCTGCTCGTTCTCGACGAGCGCGAAGCGCACGAACCCCTCGCCGCCCGGGCCGAAGCCCACCCCCGGCGAGACCGCGACGCCGGCCTCGGGCACGAGCATCTTGGCGAACTCGAGGCTGCCCATCTCCTCGTAGGGCTCGGGGATCGGCGCCCAGACGAACATCGTGCCCTGGGGTCGCTCGATCTCCCATCCGAACCGGGCGAGACCGTCGACGAGCGCGTCGCGACGGCCGCGGTAGATCGCGTTCACCTCGAGGGGATAGTCGGGCGCCTCGTTCATGGCGACGATCGCCGCGATCTGAATGGGCTGGAACGTGCCGTAGTCGAGGTAGCTCTTCAGCTTGCCCAGCGCCGCCACGACCTCCGCGTTCCCGACCAGGAATCCCATCCGCCATCCCGCCATCGAGAACGACTTCGTGAGCGTGTACAGCTCGACCGCGACGTCCTTGGCGCCCGGCACCTGCAGGATCGACGGCGGGTCGTACCCGTCGAAGCCGAGGTCGGCGTACGCGAAGTCGTGCACGAGCAGCACGTCGTGCTCCCTGGCGAACTCGACCATGCGCGTCATGAAGTCGAGGTCGACGCACGCCGTCGTCGGGTTGTGCGGGAACGAGAGCACGATCACTCGTGGCCGCGGCCACGACTCCTCCCACTCGTTCATGAGGTTCGCGAAGAAGTCCTCCTCGGGACCGAGGCGCACGTAGCGCACCTCGGCGCCGGCGAAGATCGGGCCCCAGATGTGGATCGGATACGACGGGCTCGGGACCAGCGCGGCGTCGCCCGGGCCGAGGAGCGTCCACATCAGGTGCGAGAAACCCTCCTTCGCCCCGATCGTCGTGCACGCCTGGGTCTCGGGGTCGAGCTCGACGCCGAACCTGCGCCGGTAGAGGTCCGTGATCGCGAGGCGCAGCTTCGGGATGCCGCGGCTGGCCGAGTAGCGATGGTTGCGGGGGTTGCGCACCGCCTCGCAGAGCTTCTCCACCGCGACCGTCGGCGACGGGATGTCGGGGTTGCCGAACCCGAGGTCGATGACGTCGTCGCCGGCGCGGCGGGCGTCCATCTTCAGCGCGTCGATCGTCGCGAAGACGTACGGCGGGAGTGCGTTGATGCGCCGGAACTCCACGGGACACGACCGTACCAGGCCGTCTTTCCGACCCCGGGTAGGGTTTCGCCGACATGCCCCCCATCGAAGCCGTGTTGGTCGACGTCGGCGGCGTGCTCGTCCTGCCCGACCACGACCGCATGGTCGGCGCGTTCGAACGAGCCGGGGTACGCGTCGACCGCGACCGACTCGACCGCGCGCACTACGCCGGTGTCGCCGCGCTCACCGAGTTCAAGGAGGGCGACCGCGAGATCTGGGCCACGTACAACCGCGCCTACGCGCGAGCGTGCGACGCGCCGGCGGACGCTCTCGAAGACGTTGTCGAGCACCTGCTGAACGAGTTCGCGACCGGCGCGGTGTGGAGTCGCATCGTCCACGGCTCCGTCGACGCGCTCCGGAGGCTGGGCGCGCTCGGCGTACGCCTCGCGATCGTGTCCAACGCGGACGGGGATGCCGAGCAACGCTTGCGGGACGACGCCGTGTGCCAAGTCGGGCCCGGGCGAGGCGCGACGGTGCAGGCGATCTTCGATTCGACCGTGGTCGGCGTCGCCAAACCGGACCCGCGCATCTTCGAGATGGCGCTCGAAGCGCTCGCGGTGCCGGCCGCCCACGCCATCCACGTGGGCGACACGCCGGGTGCCGACGTCGACGGCGCCCGCGCCGCCGGGGTTCGCCCCGTCCTCATCGACCCGTACGACTTCCACTCCGATCTCGACGTCGAGCGCGTCTCCTCGCTCGTCGACGTGGTCGAGCTCGTTCGGACGCGCCAGCCCGCCTGATCGGCGGCGGTCGAGCCGGTACGCTCCTCTGCTTCGCCGACCCTCGAGCGCTGATGCATCTCGTTCGCCGCAGCACCCCGTTCATCGCCCTGCTCGTCACGGCCGCGCTCCTTGCGGCGTGCTCGAGTGACTCCGACTCGAAGAAGGCGAAGCCGAAGTCGAAGTCGACGACCTCCACCGCCGCGCCCTCCTCGGCGGCCGGCACCACCGCAGCCAACGATCCCGCTTCATGCATACGCGGGAACTTCCGCTTCACCCAGATGGACTACGACGGGCCGGTGCAGACCCAGTTCGGGCCGACCACGATCATGGGCGGGATCGGTGGCCGCCGCATCGAGCTGAAGCCCGACAACACGTTCCACTTCACCGACGACGGCTCCGACAAGGTGCAGTTCTCGTTGCTCGGACAGAACGGAGGTCCACCGACCAACGGAACCGGCGTGCTCAAGGCGCAGTCCGACGGGAGCTTCGTCCCGACCGGGCAGACCGCGAACTTCAACATCACCTCGCTGAGCGGCACGCTCGTGCTCACGTTGACGAACGGTCAGGATGATCAACATCCCGCTCCCGCCCGACGGGACCGGAGTCAAGGAGACGTTCGGGATCAACGGCGACGCGACCTACACGTGCCAGGGCAACACGGTCACGTTCCGGTTCCCGGCCCTCACGATCGCGCTGGAGCGGGTCTGACCTTCAGTTCCCAACCGGCGTGAACCTCACCGGCATGTGCTTGATGCCGTTGATGAGGTTCATGTGCAGCCGCTCGACGGGGCCGGTGAGCTCCATGTCGGGCAGGATCCGGCGCAGCTCCTCGAACATGCAGTTGATCTCGTAGCGGGCGAGGTTGGCGCCGAGGCAGAAGTGCGGGCCGCGTCCACCGAAGGCGACGTGCTCGTTCGGCTCGCGGTCGATGTCGAACGTGTGCGGGTCCGGGAACTGGTCGGGATCGCGGTTCGCAGCCGGGTACCACAACGTGATCTTGTCGCCGTCCTTGATCGGAACGCCGCGAATCTCCGTATCACGCGTCGCGGTGCGACGGAAGTAGTTGACAGGGCTGACGTAGCGGAGCATCTCCTCGACCGAGGGCGCCAGCACGTCGGGCTGGCTCAGGAACTGCTCGCGTTGGTCGTCGTGCTCCAGGAGCGCGAGCGTGCCGCCCGTGATCAGGTTGCGGGTCGTCTCGTTGCCGGCCACCGCCAGTAGCAGGAAGAAGACGTTGAACTCCAGGACGTCGAGCTTCTCGCCGTCGACCTCGCCGGTGAGGAGCAAGGTGACGATGTCCTCGCCGGGATCGGCCAAGCGCTCGTCGGCGAGGCGCTGCGCGTAGGTGTAGAGCTCCGCCGCGACCTCCTGCACGTCGCTGTCGGCGCCGTACTCGGGATCCTCGGCGCCGACCATCTTGTTCGACCACTCGAAGACCTTGTGCCGGTCCTCCTGGGGAACACCGATCAGCTCCGCGATCACGATGAGGGGAAGGTCGGCCGCGACCTCGGTGACGAAGTCGATCTCACCCTGGGGCGCGGCACGGTCCACGATCTCCTTCGCCGCCGTCCGCACGTGGCCCTCGATCGAGCGGATGTGGCGAGGTGTGAACATGCGGCTCACGAGCTTGCGCAGGCGGGTGTGCCGGGGCGGGTCCTGGTTGATCATCATCAACCGCGTCCCCTCGTCGACCGGGCCGATGAACGCGCCGCCCTCGTACGACGAGAACGTCTCGGGGTCGCGCTCGACCGCCATGACGTCGTCCCACTTCGTCAGCGCCCAGAAGCCGGGGCCGTCGAGCTCGACGTGGTCGATCCACGCCACGGGATGCTCGCGACGGAGGAAGTCGAAGTACGCGTGGGGCGGACCCGAGAGGAAGGTTGCCCCGTCGGCGAGATCCACGTCCGCGATGCGCATGCAATCCCTCTGTCGCCGTCGCAAGCTCCGGCTCTGCGGTGTCGGTCGGCAAAGCCGCCGATACCGCCGCAATCTAGCGCCGATCCGGTCGTCGTTAGAATCTGTTCTAGTTTCTGCCGGCCCCGACGACCTGAGGTGCATCGATGCCCGAGCTGCTCGACCTGAGTACCAAGCACTGCCGCGTCGAGCGCGACGGGCACGTCGTGATCCTCACGATGGACCGGCCCGAGGCGCGCAACGCCCTCAGCCCCGACATGCTCGTGGGGCTCGCCGACGGGTTCGACTACGTCGACCGCGAGCCCGAGGTTCGGGTCGCGATCCTCACCGGTGCCGCCGGCCACTTCTCCTCGGGCGCCGACCTGAAGGCGATGTCGAAGCCGTCGGACAGCGAGCACGTCCGGTCGCGGCTGGCCGAGGAGCCGAACCTCCATTGGAAGGCGCTGCTGCGCGACTACCGGTTGTCGAAGCCGCTCGTCGCCGCGGTCGAGGGCTACGCCGTCGCCGGCGGCACCGAGATGCTCCAGGGGACCGACCTGCGTGTCGCCGCCGACACGGCCACGTTCGGCGTGTGGGAGGCGAAGCGCGCGCTGTTCCCGCTCGGCGGCTCCGCCGTGCGCCTGCCCCGCCAGATCCCGTACGCCCGCGCGATGGACATCCTCCTGACGTGCCGTCCCATCCCGGCGCACGAGGCGCTCGATCTCGGTCTGATCAGCCGGGTGGTGCCCGAAGGGCACGCGCTCGCCGGCGCCCGCGCCGTCGCCGACCAGGTGGCGGCGAACGGACCGCTCGCCTGCCAGGCCATCCTGCGAGCGTGGCGCGAGGCCGAGGGGCTTCCGGACGCCGAGGCCATGCAGATCCAGGACAAGATCGGCTGGGAGGTGTTCGCGAGCGAGGACGCCAAGGAGGGCCCGCGCGCGTTCGCGGAGAAGCGCGCGCCGAGTTACAAGGGCAGGTGATGGAGCGGGAAGGGGCTGCGCCCGACGACACGTTCGTCACGAAGGGGCGGGTCCGTCTCGCCGAGGCCGTCCGACACCTCGTCGACGCGACCCTCACCGCGGAGGACGCGTCGTCCGAGCGAGCTCGCGAATGCCGCCGAGGAGGTCGAGCGAATCGCGACCGCGCTGCACGGTCGGGGCGAGCTGGGCGACCGCCCGTCGGGTGTGCGCTCCCGCTCCGAGGAGTCGCACGACGACTACCTGCCTCGCAGCCCGCTCGTCGGCGTCGTGAGCCCGATCGCGCCGCCGGTCGAGTACGAGTACCGCGACGGGCGGGTGTTCGGCCGCGGCGTCTTCCACGCCGCCTACGAGGGCCCGCCCGGCTACGTGCACGGCGGATGGATCGCACTCGGCTTCGACGAGATCCTCGGCATGGCGAACATCGCCAGCGGCCATCCCGGGATGACCGGACGGTTGACCATCCGGTACCGGCGCCCGACTCCCCTGCACCGCCCGATGGTGTTCGAAGGGTGGACCGACCAGGTCGACGGTCGCCGCGTCGTGACCCGCGGGACGCTCACCGTCGACGGGAGCGTCACCGCCGAAGCCGAGGGGCTGTTCGTCGTGATCGACCTCGACCGGGCGGTCGAGTACTTCGGTGAGCGGGCGTACGAGCGCCGCCAGGCCGCCGACCCGCTCCCCTGAGCGGTCGGCCGCGCGCTCTGCCGCAACCTGCACGAATAGACTTTCTCCGCTAACGAGTGGGGCAGGATGAACCGACGCGAATTTCTCCGTACCGCCGGCCTCGTGGGAGGCGCGGCGGCCATTGGTGGCCCCACTCTCCTCGGGTTCGGGAATCCTTCGAGCGCTGCGTCGCAAGCGCCCACCCTCGGCGGACCGCACGTACCGGCCAACAGCATCCTGAACTCGCCCGCGTCGGAGTGCCCGATCGACACCATCCTCGTGCTCACGATGGAGAACCGGTCGTTCGACCACTACCTCGGCCACCTCGCCACCGACCAGCAGTACCTCGAGGACGGCCGCCGCCTCCACGGCAAGGACTTCGCGATCGACGGGACCATCGACATGCACTACCGCGACGTGTCCGGGAACAAGGTCCCGACCACGCACATCCAGAAGCTCGGCGACGAGCCCAACCCGTTCCGCGGCTGCATGCACAACGACCCCGGGCACGGCTGGGGAGCGAGCCGGAAGCAGCGCGACAACGGCTTCCTGGGTGCCGGCACCGGCAACGACCGCTTCGCCACCGGCTACTACCTCGGCGACGACATCCCCGTGCAGTCGAGCATGGCGCGCCGGTTCACGGTGATGGACCGCCACCACGCCTCCGTGATGGGCCCGACGTGGCCGAACCGCCAGTACATCTACTCCGCCCAGTCCGAAGGCTTCAAGACCAGCCCGAAGCCCCTCGACGTCGGCGCGTACAGCTCCGAGAACATCTTCGACCGCCTCACAAGAGCCGGCGTCGAGGCTCGCGAGTACTTCATCAACGTCCCCGTGGCAGCGCTCTGGGGCGAGCGGATGCGGCCGAACATTCGATCGTTGGATCAGTTCTGGTTGGACGCCGCCGCCGGCACCCTCCCGGCCGTCACGTTCATCACCCCCGGCATGGCCACGCCGTTCCGGACCGACGACCATCCCCAGGGCGACATCACCCTCGGCCAACGCTTCATCCAAGCCATCTTCGCGACGTTCGTCCGCTCAAAGCAGTGGCAACGCGGCATGTTCGTCCTCACCTACGACGAGCACGGCGGTTTCTACGACCACGTGAAGCCGCCCGTGGTCCCCGACAACCGCGCCAGCTCCAATGACAAGGAGAACTTCGGGCAAGTCGGATTCCGCGTTCCCTCCGTGCTGGCCTCGCCGTACGCGCCCCGCAACTACGTCGACAACACGCTCTACGACCACACGTCGATCCTGCGCTTCCTCGAGTGGCGATTCCTCGGCGCACCTCCGCAGGGCCCCGGTCGCGACGGCGACAACTGGTTCATGACCAAACGCGACCAGAACGCCCACAACTACGGCGCCAGCCTCCGCGCCGACAACCCCGATCCCGAGGTCGACCTCGATTCACCGGCGGCAAAGATTCCGTTGGCGTCGAACGACTGCAACCACGAGCAGCGCTTGCGCGAAGCAGGGAAGGACAACCAGACCAACCCGATCGACCTGTCGGACCGGCTCGAGTCCCTCGCGACGGGGGTCGACCCGGACGGCTCGACCTTCACGCCGTGGCTCAAAGCCACCGACGTCCGCGACCTCCCCGCCATCGCCGACGACCGGCCGCGCTGAGGATTCCCGCGCGCCGGCGCCCGCCGGGCGTTGAATACAGTCCCGCCCGATGAGCTCGATCAACCGCCGCCAATTCCTGCGCGCCGCCGGTCTCGCCGGCGGGGCGGCGATGATCGGCGGCCCCGGGCTCCTCGCGTGCAGCGGCGGCTCGTCCGCGAGCGCCACGAAGGTGCCGCGGCTCCCGCTCCCGCCCGACAGCATGCTCGGGCACGCGGCCACGGAGTCGCCCATCGACACGGTCGTCGTGCTCACGATGGAAAACCGGTCGTTCGACCACTACCTCGGGTGGCTGTCGAGCGACGAGGAGCTACCTCGACGAGGGTCGCCGCCGGTACGGAAAGAGCTTCCGCGTCAATGCGCGCCTGGACGAGACCTACGCAACCCGTTCGACGTCCAGCGTCCCGACCCGGCACACGCTGAGCTCGGCGACGATCCCAGCCCGTATCCGTGGGTGCAACCACAAGGATCCCGGCCACAGCTGGGACGCCGGTCGTGCGCAACGTGACTTCGGATTCCTCGCCGATGGGCACCGGGAACGACAACTTCGCAGCCAGCTACTACCTCGACCGAGGACATCCCCGTCCACGCGCACATGGCGCGGCACCTTCACCGTGATGGACCGCCATCACGCGTCGTTGCTCGGACCGACGTTCCCGAACCGGCATGTACCTGTACTCGGCAACAGTCGGAAGGGTTCAAGACGAAGCCTGGCATCCGGTCGACCTCGGGCATGTACCGCTCCCCGACCATCTTCGAGCACCTCGCCCGAGCGGGGCGTCCCGCGGCCGAGTACTTCACGAACCTCCCGATCGCATTGCTGTTGGGGCTCGCGCATGTTCCCGTTCGTAGGACGGTCGACGCAGTTCTTCGAAGACGCGACGCCGGCACGCTGCCGAACGTCACGTTCGTCACGCCCCGGTTCGGCGGGCCGTTCCGCACGGACGACCACCCGCGCGGCGACATCGAGCCTCGGCCAGCGCTTCATCGAAGCCGATCTACGTCGCCTTCATCCGGTCGCCGCAGTGGCAGCGCGGCATGTTCATGCTCATGTACGACGAGTGGGGTGGCTTCTTCGACCACGTGCCATCCGCCGACCGTGCCCGACTCGCGCGTCGCCAGCTCCGACGATCTCGAGAACTTCGGCCAGTCGGGTTCCGCGTGCCGTCGACTCGTGGCGTCTCCCTACGCACGCCGCGGGTACGTCGACCACGGCCTGTACGACCACACGTCCGATCCTCCGCTTCCTCGAGTGGCGGTTCCTCGGCGCCCCGCGCAGGGCCCCGGCCAGCGCGGCGACACTGGTTCCTGACCAAGCGCGACCGGTACGCCAACAACATCGGCGCCAGTCCTGCGATCTCGGCGACCCGGAACCCGCGGTCGAATTCACCCTCGACCCCGGTGGAGATCGCCGCCATCACCGCTCGCTGCGACGACGCACAGCGCGTCGCTCGAGGTCGGCCCGGACGAGCAGAAGCACGAATCCGTTCGAGCCGTCGGACCTGCTCGACGAGGTCGTGCGGCAGCGCTATCCCTGCCGACGTTCACGCCGTGGCTCGAGCACACCGACGTCCGCGGATCCCCGATCGTCCTCGATGACCGCCCTCGCTGAGGCCGGGTGTCGATCAGCCGTGAAGCAGCGGCTTCACCAGCTCGCCGAGGATGGCGGCGTTGTCGGGGTCGGAGGAGTCCACCGCGCCCACGATCACCCACTCGGCGCCGGCGGCGCCGTAGGCGCGCAGCGCGTCCGCCACCTGCTCGGGACCACCGACGGTCGCCTCGGGGTTGCTGCCGAGCCGTTGCGCCTTCGCCCGGGCGGCGCGCTCGTTCGTGTCGAGAACGAACATTCCCGCCCACGACATCGTGAACGGCCGGCGGGTGTGCATCTCCCGTATCGCCCGCGCCTCGCGCTCGAACCGGGCCAGTGGCCCGCCCCATCGGTTCCAGCCATCGGCCTGCGGCCGCGACCTGCCCCACCAACGACGACGCGCCACCGACCCACACGGGGTAGCCGTGGTCGACGGTTGCGGCGACAGCCTCGCCGAGCGCGGCGACGCGCGTGTCGAGGGTGCCGGCGGGCAGACCGTACGTCTCGTTCTCCTCGCGGCTCTGGCTGTCGCCGGCGCCCAGCGCCGCGATCAGCCGGTCGGGAGCGATCCGGGCGAGCGTGTCGAGCGCGGCGGCGAGCGTGGCGGCGGGCCGCAGCGACGCCCGCGCGACGAGTGGACCGAACGAGATGCGCGTGGTCTCGGCCGCGACCGCGCCGAGCAGGGTCAAACCCTCGAGGGCAGGACGCAGTGCACCGTCGCCGGCGCGCCGGAACAAATGATCGAAGCCGAACACGCCGTCCAGACCCGCCGCCTCGGCGGCGTGCGCGACCGCCAACGCCGGCTCCGGCTCCTCGCGGAAGTTCGGGATGGTGACGCCGAGCTTCACTTCGTCCACACGCCCGACTCGCCGGGTTCCAGATCGCGTGCCCGCGCGGCCGCGCCGATCACTCCCGCCTGCTCGCCGAGCACGGCCGGCACGATGTCGATACGGGGCCGGTACTCGGTGCCCTCGATGCGGCGTGAGAACGCGTCCCGGACCGGCGTGAGCAACGTGTCCCCGAGCTCGACGAGTCCGCCCGAGATGACGATGCGCTCCGGGTCGAGAATGTTGGCGAGCCCGGCGAGCCCGACCGCCACGAGCGAGGCGTACTCGTCGATGAGGGCGCGGCCGTCGGCTTCGCCGGCCTGCGCAGAATCGCCCACGTGGACGCCGGTCACGGCGGCGGCATCGCCGCCGGCGCGCGCGAGGACCCCGGGCGCCCGACCGGCCGCGGCCCACTCGCGGCCCATCCGCCCCAACGCGTGTCCCGAAGCGAACGCCTCCCAGTGCCCCCGTTCGCCGCACGCGCACATCGGCCCGTTCGGATCGATCTGGAAGTGCCCGACCTCGGCCGCAAAGCCGTGCGCGCCGCGGATGATCCGTCCGCGGGCGATGATGCCGCCACCGATCCCCGACCCCAGCGTGACCATCAGCGCGTAGAGGGCACCGCGCGCGGCGCCGTGCACGACCTCGCCCCACGCCGCCGCGTTGGCGTCGTTGTCGACCACGACCGGGAGACCGATCGCCGTCGCGAGGGTCTCCCGCAGCGGCGTTCGTCGGAACGCCGGGATGTTCGGCGCGTACTGCACGTCGCCGTCGCGGTCGACGAGGCCGGCCGCGCCCACCCCCACCGCCGTGACCGCCGGGAAGTCGTCGCGAAGCTTCGCAACCAGCGCGACGGTCGTCGGGACGACGTCGGCGCCGTTCTCGCCCGTGTGGTCGCGCAGCTCGGCGAGGATGCGCCCGCCCCGGTCGACGACTGCGCCGCGGACGTTCGTCCCGCCGAGGTCCACCCCGATCGTGGGCGGAGCAGGATCCTCCGCCGGTTCGGTCACGCGAGATCGATGCGGCGGACGCGCCCGCGGCCGGGCGGCGCGTCCTCGCCGGGCGCGGGCCCCGTGGCGTCGGCCGCCGACCGATGCGCATCGACGGCGCGCTCCCCTGCGTCGACGACCGCCTTCGCCGCCAGCAGCAGCTCCTGGGCCGCCTTCAGCAGGTGCTCGACCGCCTCGGGGCCGGCGTCGAAGAGCGCGGCCACGGCCGCCTCGGCCGAGCGCGCCCAGCGGGGGGTGCTCGGCGGCCGCCCGCCAGTCGTCTGCGTCGCCTGCAGCCTCGTCGGGACCTGGCGTCTCCCGGTCTGCATGTTGATCACCCGACGTCGCCACTGGCCACCTCCACGAACTCGACTTCGAGACGCCCGTCCGTCATGCGCGCCTCGGAGACCTCACGCCGCTGCAGGCTCTCGGGCAGCACCACCGCGCGCCGGTGTGCACCCACGGCGACGAGCAGCTCACCGTTCCGGCGCCCCAGCTCGACGTCGGTGCGGTCCGTGAACGGCAGCTGCATCGACAGCACCAGCGCGTCGCCCTCGGCGACGACCCGGAAGGGCTCGACGACCGACAGGCGGGCGGCGGCGTCGTGCAGCCCGTACAGCTCGGCGCCGAAATCCGACAGGTGGTCCACGCCGACGAGCTCGTGGTCGGCCAGGTCGGCCGTCAGCACCGGGACGGGCGCGAACGCCGCCCGGATCGAGTCGAGATGCTCGCGCTGCACGTCCTTCCACGAAGCGAACCACGGGTCGGCGATGGCGTCGGGAAGCAGTCGGTTCGCGATGACGGCGTCGACGTGGTACCCGAACAGCGACAGGTACGTGAACGTCCGGCGCGCCTCGGTCACGACGAGTCGCTCGGCGTTCACGACGAGCCGGGCGCTGGTCACGGCGCCGTCGGTCAGAAGCTCGCGCACGCCGTCGAGCCGGTCGTAGAACCGCCGCACGGCGGTGAACACGTCGTCGCCCGCGATCGGCGGGCTCACGAGGCGGGACAGGAGCGGCCGCACGGCGCGGGTCACGTGACGCTGCGCCGGGAAGATGCGCTCCATGTACCAGGTGAGCACGTCGGGCAGCGAGAGCAGGCGCAGCGTCTCCGACGTGGGAGCGCAGTCGACGACGATCACGTCGTAGTTGCCGGACTCGGCGTGCGCGCGGATGTCGGCCAGCGCGAACACCTCGTCGAGGCCCGGGATGACGGCGAGCTCTTCGGCCTCGACCGCGCCCGCACCGGCCCAGTCGAGCAGCGCAGTCAGGTATTCGCGCACCTCGCCCCAGGACTCTTCGAGCCGGGCGCGGGCGTCGAGCTGCTGGCCGAACAGCGACCCACGACCGAGTGTGGCGATGGGCCTGGGCTCGTCGCCGAGCGTCGGGTCGTCGAACGCGTCGCCGAGTGAGTGCGCGGGATCCGTCGAGCAGACGAGCGTCCGCTGCCCCGCCTCGGCGGTCCGGAGCGCGGTGGCGGCGGCGACGGTCGACTTGCCGACGCCCCCCTTGCCGGTGAACAACAGGATGCGCACTAGGCCGTCTCGACTTCCTTCTTCAGCTCCTTCAGCGCGGTGCTCACGATCATGCCCGCCGTGCGTCGCTTCAAGAAGCCCGGCAAGGGAATCGACGGGTCGATCGCGAGGTCGTAGCTGACGCGAGTGCCGTCGCCGTCGGCGTCGAACCGGTAGGTCCCGTCGATGGCCCGCACCATCTCGCCCTCGACGAGCGTCCAGCTGAATGCGGCCGGCGCCGCCGAGTAGTCGTACTGGAGCACGTACCGGGCGCTGCGCCCGAAGGCGGCGGCCCGGTACTCGGCCTTCGCGCCCCGGCCCTCGGCGTCGCGCTCGAGGACGGTCGCCTGCTTGATGTCCTTGGCCCACTCTGGATACCGCTCGTAGTCGATGGCCACCTCGTAGCAACGCTGGGGCGGCGCGTCGATGCGGATGCGATCACTCACCTGCTCGGCCACTCGACCTCCTCGCTCCCTTGTCTCGCGTGGTGGCGTCGGGCATGCGGCGGGGCGGAAACACGCCGTGACGCGCTCCCCAGAGCCCGAGCAGCCCGAGGGGCAGCATAGGGACCAGGATCCCGAACGGCTCGGCCGCGGCGGTGGCGGCGGTCACGGCGATGCACACGGCGAGCGACCCGAAGAGGTGCACGCGCACCCGCTTCGGCGCCGGTCCCTGCACCAGGAACATGCTGGCGACGACGACGTCGTCCCCCCGCGTCGTCCGGGCCAGCGCGACTGCGAACGCCCAGCACCAGACGCCGAGCGAGATCGCAAACAGCCCCAGTGCCACCGCGATCGCGGCGACGTCGAACGCGCTCACGCCGAGGGCGGCGGGGATCGCCGTGACGGCGAACAACGCGTTCCCGACCCACGAGACGACGATGATCCGCTCGCCGCGCTGCGGGTCGCGCGCCGTCGCACCTGACATCGCCGACATCGGCGACGAGCGTACCGGCCGCCTCTACACGTCGCGAAGTGGCGACAGCGCGCCGAGGTCTCCACGCGTGACGGGCAGAAGGCGCCCCACCTGCCGGTCGTACGTCAGCTCCTCGACGGCGCGTTTCCGCGCCGCGGCGCCGAGCACGCTCGCGGAGCGCGTCGTCGCCGAGCACCCGATCCAGCGCGGCACGCACGCCGTCGACGTCGTGCGGATCGACGACGAACCCGGTCTCGCCGTCCACGACCGCCTCGTGCGAACCACCGCTGCGACCCGCGATCGACGGCACGCCGCACGCCGCCGCCTCGACGAACACGATCCCGTAGCCCTCGGCCTCCAAGCCGCCCCATCGCTCCCGGCACACCATGGCGAAGACGTCCGCGCATCCGTACAGGGCGGCGAGATCCGCTTCGGGCACCCGACCGAGGAACGTGCAGCGGTCGGTGATCCCGCGCTCGGCGGCGCGGCGTGCGAGGCGCCGAGCGTCGCGGCCGGCGCCCCCCACCGCGAGCTGCACTCCGGGATCGAGGCCGGCGACGGCGTCGATCAGGACGTCGAAGCCCTTGCGCGGAACGAGGCGGCTGAGGCCGAGCACGAGGGGGCGTTCGGCGGCGAGGCCGAACCGATGGCGCGCCGCGACGCTTTCCGCCGCGCTCAGGGGACGGAAGCGGTCGGGGTCGACACCCGGCGGCACGACCAGTGTCGGGAGCGCGGCGCCGGCAACGCCGGCGGCGACCCGCGCCGGGTACTCCCCTGCCGCGACCAGACCCGAAGCCGCACGCAGGACGCGCCGGGCGAGCGCCCGGCTCCCGGGCAGCCGTCCCGGCACGTTGACCTCGGCGCCGTGCGCGATCAGCACATGCGGCGCGGCATGCAGACGGCTTCCGATCAGACCCAGCGGCAACACCGGATCGAGGAAGATCACGTCGACTTCCCGCTCGCGCGCCACGGCGTCGACGCGACGGGCGAGGCGCGGCGACGGCAGCAGCACCCGCTGGCGCACTCGCTCGATGCTGAAGCGCTGTGCCGCGTCCCAGTCCGCCGCGCCCGCATACGGCGTCGTCAGCACGTGCGTCTCCTCGGGCGGGAGGCGCCGCCACAGCTCGTACAGGTACGACTGGATGCCGCCCACCTTGGGTGGGAAGTCGTTCGTGACAAGGAGCGACGTCACAGAGCGGCGCGCGCCTACGCGGGGACGCGGCCTGCGGCCGCGCCCGCCGGTTGTGCCGCGCCGCGGGCCTTCAGGCCGGACCCGACTTGGAGGACCACGACGCCTATCGCGGCAGCGATCGCGCCGCCGGCGAACGCACCCCGGTAGCCGCCGAGCGCCGCCACGCCGCCCAGGATCAACGCGCCGAGGCCCTGCGAGAGGTCGAAGAAGCTGCTGAAGGTCCCGACGACCGAGCCGCGCTCGTGCTCGGGCACTGCGGTGAGCGCGAGCAGCATCAGCGCGGGGTACAGGAGCGACATGCCCGCCGCGAAGACGGCCGTGCCGACGACGAGCCCGGGGATGCTCCGCCATCCCGCCATCACGGTCAGCCCCGCCGCGCCGCACGACAGCGCGATCGTGGCGGCGACGCGGCCGCCGAGCGCGTCGGGCAAGCGGGCGCCGACGATGCGCACACACAAGATCAGCCCGCCATAGAGGAGGAAGATCCAGTCGGCGCCGCCGAGATCGAGCTCGCGCACGTAGAGCGGGACGAACGCCGTGAACCCGGCCAGGCCGATGAGGCCGAGGAAGAGGACCGTGCCCGGGGCGAGCGCGGCGCGGTGCAGCAGCTTGCCCGGGGGCTCGGGTGGGACACGGCGAGCGGTCTCGACCGTGATCGTGCCCAGCACCGCCGCGAGCAGCGCCAGCGACGCCGACACTGCCCACGCCGCCACGAACCGGTCGTCGCCGAGCACGGTCTCCCCGAGGGCGGGACCGAAGGCGAGCCCGCCGTACACGGCGACGGACCAGTAGCTGACTGCTTCGCCCCGGCGGTGCTCGGGCGCGAGGTCGGTGATCATCGTGGCGGCACCGACGAAGAACGCCGCTTCCCCGATGCCGCTGAGGAGCCGGATCAGCACCAGGTATGGAAGCGCGTCGACGGCGCCGTAGAACGCGGTGGTCACCGCGACGATGAGCGCGCCGCCGATGATGAGCACCCGTCGCCCGAACCGGTCACCGACGCGCCCTGCATACGGCCGCAGGAGGACGGCACCCACGAACAGCGAGCCCACCGCCACGCCGACCCCCACGTTGCCGCCGCCGAGCGGGCCCTTCACGTACTGCGGGACGACCGGGATCAGCATCCCGACCGCCATGAAGTAGCTGAGGCCGGACGCGACGACGAGCAGAAAGCGCGGCGTCAGCAGGCGTTCACGCGGGGGCACGGGCGCCATCGTCGCCGCGCCCGAGGCGACAGCGCCAACGGCTATCCGCCGGCAGCGTGCGCGAGGGCGTCCTCCCACGAGGCGCGCGCGGCGATCAACCGCCGGTACTGCATCACGATCCGCGGCCTACTGAAGCCGAGCGCGCCGACGAGCCGCCCGCCGCGACCGAACAGCGCCACGAACCGGTCCTCGTCGAGCGACCCGTCGGCGACCGCGACCTCGTCGTCGCCGCGGATGGAGCCGACGACCTGGATCTTCACGTCGTACTGGTCCGACCACACGAACGGCACCGGCGCGAACTCCTCCGCGTCGCTCGCGTCGTCGACGAGCAGACGGCGGGCGGCGGCGACACCCTGCTCGGTCGCGTTCGTCCAGTGCTCGACGCGCATGCTCTCCCCGTCGAACAACGGGTTGGGCCAGCGGGCGACGTCCCCGGCCGCGACGATCCCCGGCGCGGCGAGACACGTCGCGTCGCACACGACACCGTCGTCGAGCGCGAGGCCGCTGCCGTCGAGCCACGCGGTCTCGGGCGCGACACCGACGCCGACGACCACCAGGTCGGCGTCGATCGCGCTGCCGTCGGCAAGGCGCACCCGCTCGACGCGCTCTCGCCCCTCGAACCCCGCAACTGTCACGCCGCAGCGCAGGTCGACGCCGTGTTCGCGGTGCAACCGCCCGCACGCGTCGCCGACGATCGGACCCACGGCCCGGGCCAACGGCGTCGGGAGCATCTCGAGCACCGTGACGTCCAGGCCGCGTCCGCGGCACGTCGCCGCCACCTCCGAGCCGATGAACCCGGCGCCGATCACGACGACGCGCGGCCTGGTCTCGAGGCGGGAGCGAATCGCCAGGCAGTCGTCGAGGGTCCGGAGCACGAAGATCCCCTCGAGCGGGGGCGTGTCGGGCAACGTGCGCGGGCGTGCGCCGGTGGCGACGACGAGCCCGTCGAACGGGAGCGTCTCGCCGCCGTCGAGCTCGACGGCACGACCCGACACGTCGAGCCCGGTCGCGCGCCGTCCCAGCTGCAGGTCGAGCTCGAGGTCGTCGTACGGCTGCTTGCGCAGCGCGACCTGCTCGGGCTCCCACTCCCCCGCCAACAGCTCCTTCGACAGCGGCGGACGGTCGTACGGCAGGTGCGACTCGGCGCCCACCAGCACGACCCGATCGCGAGAGCCCTCGCGCCGCAACGTCTCGGCGGCGCGCAGCCCGGCGAGCGAAGCGCCGACGATGACGATCGTGCGCGGCGTGGCCACGACGCGGGCACGCTACAGCGGGTCGTGAAGTAGCAGGAAACCTGACTCTCACGTCATACTTGAATACCGCCGGCAATCGGAGCCTGCTTGTCTGCTTCTCCACGCGTCGATGTGAGTGGCCGCGCCCTCGCGCTGCGCGACGTCGACCTCGACCGGTTCCTGCATCCGCGGACCGTCGCGGTCATCGGCGCGTCGGAGGCGTCACGCAAGCCGAACACGGCGATGACCCGCAAGATCAAGGGCTGGGCCGACGCCCACGGTGCGACCTTCTACCCCGTGCACCCGAGCCACGAGACGGTGCTCGGTGAGCGCTGCTACGCCTCGGTGTTCGACGTGCCCGGCGATCTCGACCTCGCCGTCATCCTCACCGGCAAAGCCGTCGACACCTTCGAAGAGGTGCTGCAGCGCAAGGCCGCCTTCGCGGTGATCTTCGCCGCCGGGTTCGCCGAGGCCGGCAAGGACGGCGCCAAGCTCCAAGCCCGCCTCGACGACCTCGTGCGCGACGGCGAGGTGCACCTGCTCGGCCCCAACACGAACCTCAACGCCTTCGAGGACTTCCGCGCCGACCTCACCGGGCCCTCGATCGCGCTCATCACCCAGAGCGGCCACCAGGGCCGGCCCGTGTTCCAGGGCCAGGAGATCGGCATTCGGCTCACCCACTGGGCGCCGACCGGCAACGAGGTCGACCTCGAGTTCGCCGACTTCGCCCGCTACTTCGCCGACCAGCCGGACGTCGGTGTGATCGCCGCGTACATCGAAGGATTCAAGGACGGGCGGACACTGATGCTCGCCGCCGATCACGCCGCACAGTTGAAGAAGCCGATGGTGATCGTGAAGGTCGGGCGCACCGACGAGGGCGAATCGATGGCGATGGCGCACACGGGCCACCTCACCGGTTCCGATGCCGTGACGTCGGCCGTGTTCCGCCAGTTCGGCATCACCCGCGCCGACGGGCTCGACGAGCTGCTCGACACCGCGGCCGCCTTCGCGCGCACGAAGCCCGCGGCCGGCGACGGCGTCGGCATCTACGCGATCTCGGGCGGCACCGGGGCGCACATGGCCGACATGGTCTCCGCCGCCGGGCTGCGCATCCCGCCGCTCACCAAGGAGACGCAGCGCGCTCTGCACGACGGGCTGATCCCCGAGTACCTGCGCGTCTCGAACCCGGTCGACTGCGGCGGCCCGCCCGTCGCCGACGCCCGCGGCCGCCGCATCCTCGACCTGCTCGTCGCCGATCCGAACGTCGACCTGCTCGTCGTCCCGATCACGGGCGCGGTGGACCTGTTCAGCGAGCCGTTCACCCGCGACCTCGTCGAGGTGGCGAAGACGACCGACAAGCCGATCTTCGTGATCTGGGGCGCGCCGCCCGGGACGGACGACACGTTCTACTTCCGGCTGCTCGACGGCGGGCTGCCCGTGTTCCGCACGTTCGCGAACTGCGTGAAGGCGGTGCGTGCATACGTCGACTACTGGGAGTTCGCGGCGCGGTACCGGTCGCCGTTCGCGGACGCGCCGACGGAGCCGTCGCCGGCGGCCGCGAAGGCGCGCCGCGTGCTCGCCGCCGGCGCGGCGGGCGAGGCGCTCTCGGAGCACGCGTCGAAGCAGGTGTTGAAGGCGTACGGCGTCCGATCCAGCCGCGACGTGCTGTGCGAGAGCGGCGCACAGGCGGTGCAAGCTGCGAAGACGATCGGCTACCCGGTCGTGATGAAGGTGTCGTCGCCCGATCTGACGCACAAGAGCGACCTCGGCCTCGTGCGGGTCGGGGTCGGGACGGCGCGCGAGGTCCGTGCGGTGTACGACGAGCTCATGCGCAAGGCACGGCGCGCCGGCGGGAAGCGGGCGCGTATCGACGGCGTGCTCGTCTGCGAGACGGTGAGCGGCGGCGTCGAGACCGTGGTCGGCGTCTCGCAGGACCCGCTCTTCGGCCCGGTCGTGATGGTCGGCCTCGGCGGCGTGTTCGTCGAGGTGCTGCGGGACGTCACGTTCCGCGTCCCGCCGTTCAGCGCCGACGAGGCCGGGCGCATGGTGCGCGAGCTGAAGGGCTACGCGCTGCTCGAAGGCGCACGAGGCCAGAAGCCGGCCGATGTCGACGCGCTCGTCGATGTCATCATGAACGTGCAGCGCCTGGCGATGGACCTCGCCGGCGACGTGCGCGAGCTCGACATCAACCCGTTGATCGTGCGGCCGCGCGGGGCGGTCGCCCTCGATGCCCTGGT
This sequence comes from uncultured Actinomycetes bacterium, assembly GCA_963768605.1. GTDB lineage: Bacteria > Actinomycetota > Acidimicrobiia > IMCC26256 > JACDBD01 > JALZAA01. Next base: position 204,047 of record CAVYIP010000004.1, read on the forward strand.
GGTGCGGACATGAGCGAGATGACCGAGACGATCGAGGACGTCCAGCGCCGGCTGGAGGACGGCGTGCTGTGGATCACGTTGAACCGACCCGACGCCGGCAATGCCATGACCGTCGCCATGCGGAACCAGATCATCGAGTGGCTCGAGCACGCGTCCATCGACGCCTCGGTGCGTGCGGTCGTCCTCACCGGCCGCGGTGAGAAGGGCTTCTGCACCGGCGCCGACCTGCGCGAGGCGCGCCCACCGTTGGAGCGGCCCGCGGGCGCGCCCGGCATGATCGTCGGGGACGCGGCTCGCACGATCCAGCGGGGATTCCAACGGCTGATCACGTCGATCCTCGACTGCGAGAAGCCGGTGATCGCCGGCGTGAACGGCACCGCCGCCGGCGGGGGCATGCACCTCGCGCTCGCCAGCGACCTCGTGATCATGGCCGAGGAGGCCCGCTTCATCTCGGTGTTCATCCGGCGCGCCATCCTGCCGGACGCCGGTGGCCCCTACCTGCTCACGCGTCTTGTCGGCCCACAGAAGGCCAAGGAATTGTTCTTCTTCGGCGACGACGTGCCGGCGGCCGAGGCCGAGAGCATCGGCCTCGCAAACAAGGTCGTGCCGCGGGCGGAGCTCGACAAGGAGCTCGGCGAGTGGGCCGGGCGTCTCGCCAAGATGCCGACGCGCGCGATCGCGTTCGCGAAGAGGCTCACGAACCGCGCGCTCGACACCGACCGCGACGGGTCGTTCTGGGACGAGGCGTACGCCCAGGAGCTCCTCACCCGCACGGAAGACATGCAGGAGGGCCGGGCGAGCTTCGTCGAGCGCCGGCCGCCCGAGTTCAAGGGCTGGTAGCCGAATGGCCGGACCGCTGACCGACCGAACGGCGATCGTCGGCATCGGGCAGACGTCGTTCGCCAAGGGCTTGCCCGACTCCGAGCTCTCGCTCGCGTGCCAGGCGGTCTCGGCCGCGCTCGACGACGCCGGCATCGCGCCGAGCGAGGTCGACGGGCTGGCGATGTTCTCGATGGAGGACGGCCGCGAGGTCGACGTCGCCCGCAACGTCGGCCTCGGTGACATCACGTTCTTCTCGGAGGTCGGCTACGGCGGCGGCGCCGGGTGCGGCGTCGTCGGACACGCGGCGATGGCCGTCGCCACCGGTCAGTGCAACGTGGCCGTCGCGTGGCGGGCGCGCAAGCGCGCCGCCAAGGGCAGCCGGCCGTGGGCGCAGGTGAGCCGGCGCATCACCGGTCACTGGCAGTGGAGCCGGCCGTTCGGCGTCATCCGCCCGGTCGACGAGATCGCGATGCTCACGCGCCGGTACATGCACGAGTTCGGCGCGACCCGCGAGCACCTCGCCAACGTCGCGGTGGCGTTCCGCAAGCACGCCAACCGCAACCCGGCGGCGACGATGCACGACAAGCCGCTCACGCGCGAGCAGTACATGGACGCCCGCTGGATCTCCGAGCCGCTGTGCCTGTTCGACAACTGCCTGGAGACGGACGGCGCGCTCGCCGCCGTGATCGTCTCGGCCGACCGGGCAAAGGATCTTCCGCAGCCGCCCGCGTACGTCCATTCGTTCGCGCAGAGCATCCCGCAGCAGCACCAGGTGATGACGAACTACTTCAACGACGATCCGCTGATCGGGCCGTCGTACGCGTGCGCGGAGCGCCTGTGGGCGCAGTCCGACTTCACGCCGGACGACGTGCCGGTCGCGCAGATCTACGACGCGTTCAGCCCGCTCATCCCGCTGTCGCTCGAGGGCTACGGCTTCTGCGAGCGCGGCGAGGGCGCCGCGTTCACCGACGACGGCGCGCTCGAGTGGCCCGACGGCCGGCTCCCGACCAACACGGCGGGCGGCGGCATGTCGGAGGCGTACGTGCACGGCTTCAACCTGGTGCTCGAAGGCGTGCGCCAGATGCGCGGCACGTCGACCAGCCAGGTCGACGGGGCGGAGACGTGCCTGGTCACGAGCGGCGAGGGCGTGCCCACGAGCGCGCTCCTGCTGCGGAGGTAGGCGCGGTGGAGTCCGACTTCCTGCTCCCCGACGTCGAGGACCCGGACGCGGCCGAGTTCTGGGCCGGCTGCGCCCGCGGCGAGCTGCTCGTGCAGACGTGCAAGAGCTGCGGGCTACGACGGATGCCGCCGCGCCCGATGTGCCCGCGCTGCCGCTCGCTCGAGTTCCGGTGGGACCCGACGTCGGGGCGGGGCACGATCTGGTCGTTCATCGTGCCGCACCCGCCGCTCCTGCCGGCGTACCAGGAGCTCGCGCCCTACAACGCGATCGTCGTCGCGCTCGAGGAGGACCCGACGCTGCGGTTCGTCGGCAACCTCGTCGAGACGCCCGACGGCGCGATCAACGAGATCGACCCGGCCACGATTCAGATCGGCGACCCGGTGCGCGTGGTCTTCCACCGGGTGGAGGACGTCGTCCTCCCCCGGTGGATGAAGACCTGAACCGCTCCGCGCTCTAACCAGTCACTCGCGGCACCACCGTCACGGCGGCCGCCGCACCCGCGCGCACCCGGCAGCACCCGGAGCACCGAGCACCCGGAGGCACCGACGCACCGTCGTCGCCGGCGTGGTCGTCGCCGGCGTGGTCGTCGCCGGCGTGGTCGTCGCCGGCGTGGTCGTCGCCGGCGTCGTCGTCGCCGGCGTGGTCGTCGGCGGCGGTCCCGGGATCTGCGCAGTCGTTCTCGAGGATCGCCTGACCCTCCGCGGTGAAGTTCATGGCCGTGGGTAGACGTCGAACGGCGGGATGATGTCACCCCACATGATCCCGGGACCCGTGGCGCGGGAAGACTCGCGTCTGGTGTGACCAGCGGTGCCCGTTGTGTTCAACAAAGTCGTTGCCGATTGGCCGCTCTCGTCCACCGTAGATACGGCACGTGTTCGTACGGGTTGTCGTTTCCGACAGCGTCGCTGCGGTGGCAGATCGTCACCTTGTCTGCGTTGTTGCGCTCGAGCTGAGGCGGACACGGCGCTGATGGCCACGACGGCAAGCGCGATCGACAGAACGCTGACGAACGCGAATACTCTGCGCCTTCCTCGCCGAGCCGGCTGTTGGGTCGTTCCCGCGACGAGATCGCAGCGTGTCCGATGAGCTCGAACTCTCACCAGTCCCCCCTTCTGAGACTCCCCGCTGCTCGAGGAGTCGAGGCTTGGTGTTGGCGATGAACCCCGGTGTGATCCCTGCCGGTCACGCCAAAGGTTTTCAATAATGCATGCTCGACCGACGGACACGCGCGCGTGACAACCCGCTGCCGCTCAGGCGACTCTGGCCGCCCGCCCGCAGATGTCAACCGATGCAATCACGGCAAAGGGCGCGGACACCACCTTCGGCCCAAATTCGTCGGTGGACGCGGGAGGTGCACTCAGCGCGTCGTGCTGTGTATGGTCGGGGCGCCAGAGCGCCGCCGACAGGCTCGACGCATTTCGACGTCATGTCTTCACTCGCCAGCGACCTCTACGCATCTCGACTGATCAGCTGACGTGGCCGCGACCGAGTTCAGCGAGGTGCTCGCAGCAGCCCAGGAGGGCGCGCAGTGGGCGATCGCAGTTCTCTGGCACGACTTGCACCCGCGGCTACTGCGGTTCCTGCGAGGACTCGACCCGGTGGCAGCGGAAGATGTCGAAGCCGACACCTGGCTCGCCGCTGCTCGAGATCTGTCGAGCTTTCGCGGTGACGACGCGCAGTTCCGCGCGTGGATGTTCACGATCGCACGGAACCGTCTCATCGACTGGCGAAGGCGCGAAGGCCGGCGGCGCAGCGTCGCCGTAGCGCCGGAGGACCTCGTCGAGCGCCCGGCCGACGACGACCCGGCGATCACGGCGGTCGACGTGCTCCGCGCCGATGCCGCCGTCGCGCTGGTCCGTGCGTGCCTGCCGCGAGATCAGGCTGAGGTGATCCTGCTCCGCGTGCTCGGCGGACTCGACGTGGGCGAGGTCGCTGCGATCGTCGGCAAGCAGCCCGGCAACGTGCGCGTGCTCCAGCACCGGGGGCTCCGGCGGCTGGCCGAGAAGCTCGCCGAAGAGTCGGGCGAGCGACGAGGTGTAACGCGATGACGCGCGGGCAACGGTTTCCCGGGCGACATGGATCCATTCGCGCTCGATGCCGGCACGGCCGAGCGGCTTCTGACGGGCGCGCCGACGCCGGAGACGCGCCGCCCGAGTACCGGGCGGTCGCGACGACGCTCCAGGCGCTCAGAGAGGCGCCGGAGAGCTCCGAGCTGGTCGGCGAGCCGGATGCAGTAGACCGGATCGCGGCCGCCATCGCGCTCGAGCGACGAACCCGAGGCTCGCGTCGTTCACGACGGTCCGTGACGAGGGTGGCGCGGCTCGCGGCGGCGTCCCTCGTCGCGTGCGGCGTGGCGCTGACGGGCGGGCTGGCGGCGGCGGGCGCGCTCCCGGAGTCGGCGCAGGGTGTTGCGTCGGCGGTGCTGAGCCGAGTCGGGATCTCGGTGCCGACCGGCGGCGAGGAGAAGCCGGCCGAGCAGGAGCCTCCGGCCCCGAGCTGGACTTCACCGGCGCCGCCGACGACTGCCGGCGTGACGCCGGACCCATCCGGGAACGGGCCGGCGGCCCCGCCGGCCGAGCCGGGCCCGGCGAGCTCGGCACCGGGTCAGGGCGACGGCGACAGCCAACCCGGCACGCGGTCCCATGGGACTCCCCCGTCGACGGCAAAGGGCATCGGGAAGGGGCAGGCGCCGGGCGGGCCCGCAGCGACGAACCCCGGCAACGGCGCCGGCAATCGCCCGTAGCGCGCTGTAACGCCGCCGGCCTCCGGAGCGTTCTTCTCGCTCGACACAGGGCAGAAGTCCTCGGAGGTCCGCATGCTCCGGCACCGCCGCGCCAAGCTCACCGTTCTCGCCGCAGCCACCGTCTTCGGCGCTCTCGGTGGCGTCGCCGTCGCCGCGTCGACGAACAGCCTGCCCTTCGCTGCCGACAACGGGCAGACGACGGCGGCCACGCGCCCGTCGCCGGGCTCGGCCGCCCTCACGCCACCGAGCACGGCCGTCTCGGCTTCGGCGCCGGAAGCCGCGACCCCGGCGCCGGCATCGGAGCTCGGCGCGTCGAACGGCAACGGTCCGGATGCGACCGGATCCGGCGAAGTACGGACTGTGCACCGCTTGGGCCGCCGGGCAGGGCTCCACGAACGGGAACAGGGCCGACTCGACCGCGTTCCAGGCGTTGGCATCGGCCGCCGGTGGCGCTGCAGAATGTCGCCGACTTCTGTGCCGACGCGACCCCCGGCCGCGGAAACTCGCCGTCGGCTGGTGGACCTGCGGGCGCGGAGAACAGTCAGGGGGACGAGCACGCCAACCCGGCCAGCGCCGAGCCCGGGCCCCCGTCCCGACCCCGGAAGCCAGAGCCAGGGCCAGGGCCAGGGCCATGAGCCGATCGACCCGACGCCGCTCCTGAGCTCCTCCAGGCCGGTGCCCGGTTGTCGGCCTGGAGGCTTAGGAGCTCTTGTAACGCACGCCGCGTCGTCGGCGTTGTAGCGGGGGTACACGCCGCTCGGCGTGCAGATGGACCCCGGGCCGGGCCTCTACCCCAGAAGGTAGGACGAGTCCCGAACCCGGGGTCCAACTTTCGACGCTATCTCTCACGTTCGTAGGCGCGCATGGAAGCCGAACGAACGCGGCTTCGTAGTGACACGTTCGCATCGAGCAGCCCTGGCTGATCGCCGGACAAGGCGCGCAGAGGTTGCGCGCGTAACGCGCGCGAGCGTCACCTTCGTTGGACTAGTCGCACGCCGAAAGGCGCGCACGGACCCCGGGGCAGGGGTGACCGTTCCAGAAGGAGAACGAGCCCCGCACCCGGGGTCCGATCTGGACGGTATTGCACGATTCGCGCAATTGCAACGGAGCGCGCGCAATAACGCGCGCTTCGTGGCCGTGGCGCGGGCGGTCCGGGCGCGCGTTAGTCGTCGAGGTTGAAGATCCGGACGGCGTTCCCGCCGATCATGCGGTCGCGCTCGCCGGCGGGGATGTTGCCCATCGTGTCCTCGATGACCTTGCGCGAGTACGGCCAGTCGTTGCCGTGGTGCGGGTAGTCGCTCGACCACATGATCGTGTCGACCCCGACGCGCTCACGCAGCTCGATGCCCGACCGGTCGGTGATGAACGTGGCGCTGTTGTTGCGCCGCCAGTAGAAGGACGGCGGCTGGCCGATCGGGAGCTCGCCCCACGACCGGTTGCGCCAGTACTTGTCGTCGAGCATCTCGATGAAGTGCGGTAGCCAGCCGACGCCGATCTCGATCCACGCCACGTGGAGCTCGGGGAAGCGGTCGAACACGCCGGTGAAGATCATCTGCGAGATGTTGCCGGCCGACATCGAGAACACGTGGCTCAGGCTGCCGACGGCCTTGGCCTTCACCGCCTCGCCCTTGCCGCCGTACATCTTGTTGCCGGACTTCGCGGCCGCCTGGCGCTGCCGCATGCGCTGTTCGCGGCTGACGATGTTGATGTGCACCGTGACCGGCATGCCCTCGTCGACGGCCGCGGCCCAGAACGGGTCGTCGGCGGTCGAGACGCTCTCGCCGCCCGACGGCCAGTTCGAGATCACCACGCCGTTGGCGCCGCGCGCCTTGGCCTTGCGCAGCCCGTCGACCGCGGAGTCGATGCCGAGCGACGGGATCTGGGCCATGCCGATGAGACGCGTCGGGTCGGGCGCGCAGAACTCCTCGAACAAGAAGTTGTTGTACGCCTCGACGCCGGCGAGCACGAAGTCGGGGTCCTCGTCGCCGAGGAAGTGGCTCATCGTGCGCTGCGGCGGGAAGAGGACCTCGGCGTCGACGCCGTCGATGTCCATGTCCTCGACGCGCGCCGGCGCCGTTGTAGCAACCCTTGCGCGCCTCGTCGTACGTGACGCCCAGCCACCGGAACTGGTCGAACGGCATCCCCGGCGTCGAGACGAGCCCGATCGGGTCGGGGTCGCCGCCGACCGCGGTGAGCCACGCGTCGCCGCCCTCGGCGTCCTTGACGAGCTTGGGCGCCTTCTCCTGGTACTTCTCCGGCAGCCAGTTGTCCCAGATGTCGGGCGGCTCCAGGATGTGGCAGTCGGCGTCGACGATGCGGTACTTGGTCATGCCGGAGTTCCTCCCGTGCGGGGGTCGTGCTGCACTCGGCTCGGGACGATCGCGCGGTCAGGCTAGCCTGACACGAGCGTCAGGTCGACGTCCGGGCCGAGCCCTTCGAGGTGGGTGACGATGACCGAAGCACTCCTGGCCGGGATCCGTGTCGTCGACCTCGCCGGCGAGCCCGCCGCGATGGCGGGACGCATCCTCGCCGACCTCGGTGCCGAGGTGATCCTGGTCGAGCCGCGCGAAGGCCATCCGCTGCGCGCGCTCCCCCGCCGCTTCCTCGCGTGGGGCGCGGGCAAGGCGAGCGTCGCCGTCGACGGGCCCGGCGACCCGCAACTCGACGAGCTGCTCGCCACCGCCGACGCCGTCATCGAAACGCCCGGCTTCCCGGGAGCGTTCGACCTCGACCCGGCCCGCGCGCCCGCCGCGGTCTGGGCGCGCGTCACGCCGTTCGGCGGCACCGGTCCGCACGCGGGCTGGCGAGCCTCCGACCTCGGCGTCATGGCCGCCAGCGGGAACATGTACGCCACCGGAGACGCCGACCGGCCGCCCGTGCGGTGCACCGAGCCGTCGGGGTACGCGCACGTGGGCGCCGAGACCGCGTTCGCCGTGCTCACCGCGCTCGCTTCGGGCTCGCCCCATCGCATCGACATCTCGATGCAAGAGGTCGTGTTCGTCGCCAACATGGTCGGGGTCGCCTCGTTCCCGAAGACGGGTCATCGCGGGGCAGCGGCGCGGCGCCAACATCGGCCGCACCCGCGAGATCTGGCCGTGCAAGGACGGCTGGGTCTCGTTCGGGCTACGCGGCGGCAAAGCGCGCGTCCCGAGCCTCACTACGCTCACCCGCCTCGTCGCGGAGGAGGACGGCATCGACGCCGGTGCGCTCGCCGAGCGCGACTGGGCCGAGTTCTCGCCCACGACCGCGACCGACGACGAGCTCCAAGCCATCGCGCAGCCGGTCGGCGAGTACTTCGCCCGCCACACGATGCAGGAGCTGTACGAGATCGCGTGCGAGACGAATCTCATGCTGGCCCCGTGCAACTCGCCCCGTGAGATCTACGCCAGCGCCCAGCTGGCGGCGCGGGAGTTCTTCGGCCCGGTGGGAGACGTTGCGCGCTTCCCTCGCTCGTTCGTGATCGTCTCGAGCCGTGACGGCGAGGTCGCGCCGGCGCGCCCGACCGGTCCGGCGCCTGCGGTCGGCTCCACCGGCCTTGTCGCGTTGGGTCGGAAACCGGCGCGACGCGGCGTCCGCGACCCAACGCACCGGAGGGCCGGCGGCGTGGGACGGCACGAACATCGTCGAGTTCGGATCGGGCGCGGCGGGCCCGATCGCGACCCGTTACTTCGTGGAGCACGGCGCGACGGTGCTGCGCGTCGAGTCGCGCAGCCGGCCCGACTTCCTGCGGGTGTACGCGCTCGGTCCCGACAACCCGCACGGCCTCGAAGGCGCGCCGATGTTCGACGGCCTCAACGTCGGGAAGCGGAGCGTCACGCTCAACCTCAAGCATCCGGAGGGCGTCGACGTCGCGAAGCGGATCATCCGAGACTGGGCCGACGCCGTCGTCGAGAACTTCGCCCCGCGGGCGATGCGCGGCTTCGGGCTCGACTACGACACGCTCGCCGCGATGAAGCCCGAGCTCGTGATGCTGAGCTCGTGCCTCCAAGGACAGACCGGGCCGCACCGCGACTACCCCGGCTTCGGCGGCCAGGGCGCGGCGCTCTCCGGCTTCAACTGGCTGACGGGCTGGCCGGACCGGGAGCCGCTCGGACCGTACGGGACGATCACCGACTCGCTCGCGCCGCGGTTCGTGGCGTCCGCGCTCGCCGCCGGCCTGCTGTACCGGCGGCGGACCGGGAAGGGCGTGTACCTCGACCTGGCCCAGGTCGAGGCGGGCAGCTACTCGCTGAGCCCGTGGCTGCTCGACTTCGAGCACGACGGAACGATCGGCAAGCGCATGGGCAACCGCTCGCCACGGGCGGTGCCGCACGGCGCGTTCGCGTGCGAGGGCGAAGACCGGTGGATCGCGATCGCGTGCTGGACCGACGACGAGTGGGCCCGCCTGACCGGGTTCCTCGGGTTCGACGACCCGTCGCTCGCCACGCTCGAAGCGCGCCTCGAGCGCGTCGACGAGGTCGAGGCCGCCGTCGAGGCCTGGACCGCGACGCGCACGCGCGAGGAGATCGCGGACCTGCTGCAGGCGGCGGGGATCGAAGCGGTGCCGGTCTACGACTTCGGTGACGTCCACGACGACCCGCAGATCGCGCACCGCGAGCACTTCGTCCCGCTCACCCACCCGTACATGGGCGACGGCCTCTACGAGCGCACCGGCACCCGGGTCGGTGACACACCCCACGGTTACGACCGGCCGGGCCCGACGTTGGGTCAGGACAACGACTGGGTGCTCGGCGAGCTGCTCGGCTTCTCACCCGAGGAACGAAAGCGCCTCGAGGCCGACGGCGCGGACTGACTCTCTGGTCGCACTTGCTGGCGCAAGTGCTCCAGCCAACCATCGTCTCGAACCGGGGCCGGGAAACCCGGCCCCTGCCGGAGTGCCGCTTCACGCTGCGGCGGAGGCAGCTGGCCGAGCGGGAGCGCGGCCTTCACCGCGCCTTCCGAGACGCTCCTGAACTTGCTCGACGCGCCCCGGTAGTTCTGGAGCTTGGCCGCGACGGCGGTGTCGCCCGAGATCGCGATCACCTGGTCGAACTTCGTGACGTAGGCCTCGTCGCCGAGTCCCTGCACACGGCTGCCGTCGTCGAAGGGAATGTTCTGGAGCTCCGATCGCACCTCGTCCGTGACGGGCTGCACGGTCAACTCGAGCGAGATCTTGAGGTTGCGCTTGAGCTCCTTCTGCACTTTCTTCGTCCTGTACGTGCACTCCTCGGCGCCGTTCGCCTTACTCGTCTTCGTGGTGGTCTTGACGACCTTGGCGCCGAGCAGCTCACCCGCCTCTGCGCGCGTGACGAGCGAGCAGACCCCGGTGTCCTCCGCCGCGGCGGGCGCCGAGTCGAGGAGCGCGATGCCGGTGGCGACCAGTGGAGCGACGAGGAACAGCGAGGTGAGACGAGAACGCATCATCAGGTTCTAGCAGTGTCCGAGTAGGTTTTCTCCGCGTGGACCTGCGGTACTCCGCCGAGGACGACTCGTTCCGCGCCGAGGCGCGCGAGTGGCTGACCGACCAGCTCACCGGGGAGTTCGCGATCGTGCGCGGCCGGGGCGGCCCCGGCGACGAGCACGCGTTGTTCGAGGAGCGACTGGCGTGGGAGCGCGCCCTCGGCGCCGCCCGCTGGACGTGCCTCTCGTTCCCGCACGAGTACGGCGGCCGTGACGCGACGCTGCTCCAGCAGGTGATCTTCTACGAGGAGTACGCGCGGGCCGGCGGGCCGGGGCGCATCGGCATCATCGGCGAGGGACTGATCGGCCCGACGATCCTGCACTTCGGGACCGAGGAGCAGAAGCGCCGCTTCCTCCCGAAGATCGCGTCGGGCGAAGAAGTGTGGTGCCAGGGGTACTCGGAGCCCGACGCCGGCTCCGACCTCGCCAACGTGCAGACACGCGCCGAGCGCGACGGCGACGAGTGGGTGATCAGCGGCCAGAAGATCTGGACGTCGCTCGCACACTGGGCCGACTGGTGCTTCGTGCTGTGCCGCACGGACCGGGAGGCGCCCCGCCACCGCGGGATCTCGTATCTGCTCGTCCCGATGCGCCAGCCCGGCATCGAGATCCGGCCCATCGTCCAGATGACCGGCACCTCCGAGTTCAACGAGGTGTTCTTCGACGGCGCCCGCACGGCGATCGACGACGTGGTCGGCGACGTGAACGGCGGCTGGAAGGTCGCGATGGGCACGCTGGCGTTCGAACGGGGTGCGTCGACGTTGGGCCAGCAGCTCTCGTTCGAGAACGAGCTGGCCGACATCACCGAGACGGCCAAGAAGACCGGACGATCGACCGATCCGGTGACCCGCCAGCGGCTCACGCGTGCATGGATCGGGTTGCGGATCATGCGGTACAACGCGCTGCGGGGCCTCACGTCGATGGCGCGCGGCGACATCACCCCCGAGACCGCGATCCACAAGCTCTACTGGGCGAACTTCCACCAGCAGCTCGGTGAGCTCGCCGTCGACGTGCTCGGGCCCGACGGCGAGGTGGCGCCGTCAGCGCCGTACGAGCTGAGCCCGGCGCAACGGCTGTTCCTGTACACGCGGGCCGACACCATCTACGGCGGCTCGGACCAGATCCAGCGCAACGTCATCGGCGAGCGCGCCCTCGGGCTGCCGCCCGAGCCGAAGGTGACGGCGTGACCGCGCCGGTGCCGCCGTCCCCGGGCAGCCACGCGCTCCTCGACGGCAAGTCGGTGCTCGTCACGGCGGCCGCCGGGACCGGGATCGGGTTCGCGACCGCCAAGCGCTGCGCCGAGGAGGGCGCGGTCGTGGTGCTGAGCGATCAGCACGAACGGCGTCTCGGCGAAGCCGCCGAGCGGCTCGAGGACGCCATCGGCACGAGGCCGGCCACGGCCGTGTGCGACGTGACCGACCAACAGCAGGTCGACGCGATGTTCGACACCGCGATCGACGGCCACGGGTGGTCTCGACGTGGTCGTCAACAACGCCGGTCTCGGCGGCACCGCTCATTTGGTCGAGATGACCGACGACCAGTGGTTGCGCGTGCTCGATGTGACGTTGAACGGCACGTTCCGGTGCACGCGCGCCGCGTTGCAGCACATGCTGCCTCGCGGCTCGGGAGCAGTCGTGAACAACGCGTCGGTGCTCGGATGGCGTGCCCAGGAGGGCCAGGCGCACTACGCGGCTGCGAAGGCCGGAGTGATGGCGCTCACGCGGTGCGCGGCGATCGAGGCGGCGCCGGGCAACGTGCGCGTGAACGCCGTCGCGCCCAGCCTTGCCGTGCACGAGCACCTCGCCAAGGTCATGCCGCAAGAGGCGATCGACGAGCTCGTGACCCGCGAGGCGTTCGGCCGTTCGGCCGAGCCATGGGAAGTCGCCAACGTGATTGTGTTCCTCGCCAGCGACTACTCCGCCTACATGACCGGCGAGGTCGTCTCCGTCAGCAGCCAGCACCCGTAGCGCATCACGGCGCGCCCGTGTTCTTCGCGGCGTCGAGGTACGGGGGCCGTTCGCCGCCGCCGTGCACGACGATGCTCTCGCCGCTGACGTAGCGGGCGAGCGGCGAAGCGAGGAACAAGCACACGTCGGCAACGTCGGACGGCTCGGCCATCCGGCCCAGCGGCACCGTCGCGCCCACGGCGGCGATTCCCTCGTCGTCGCCATAGAAGAGGTGCGACTGCTCGGTCTTGACGAGGCCGGCCGTCACCGCGTTCACCCGCACCTTGGGGGCGTAGTCCATGGCCAGCGTCTGCGTGAGGTTCAAGAGCCCGGCCTTGGCCGCCCCGTAGGCAGCGGTTCCGGGCGACGGACGCATCCCGCTCACGCTGGCGACGTTGATGACCACGCCCCCCTCGGCCTGCTGCTGCATCACCGCGTTCGCCTTCTGCGCGAACACGAGCGGCGCGACGAGGTTCAGCGAGATGATCGCGTTCGAGAACTTCGGTGACACGGTGGCCGAGTCGGCGGGCGGCGATCCCCCGGCGTTGTTCACCAACACGTCGAGCCGCCCGAGCCGCTCTTCGGTGAACCCGATCACCTTGTCGATCTCTTCGGGCTCGCGCACGTCGGCCGCGATGAACAGCGCTTCGCGGTTCCCGGATCGCGGCATCGTCTCGGGCTCGTGGCGACAGCAGATCACGACGTCGGCGCCGGCGGCGAGAAACCGTTCCGTGATCCCGCGCCCGACGCCGCGGCATCCTCCCGTGACGATCACTGCCTTGCCCGAAAAGTCGAGCGGATCGGCCATGCGGATAAGGTAGCCGTCACATCTGACGCGCCATCAGATCAGGAACGCGATGGGAATCTCGCACGCGGTCGACGGCGACGGCATCGCCGAGGTCGTGATGGACAATCCGCCGGTCAACGCGCTCGCCGTCGCAGGATGGTTCGAGCTGGCCGACACCGTTCGGGGCCTCGGCGACGACCCGCGCGTGCGCGTCGTGGTCCTGCGGGCCGAGGGCAAGGGCTTCAACGCCGGCGTCGACATCAAGGAGATGCAGCGCACCGAGGGCTTCCACGCGCTCGTCGGCGCCAACCGCGGCTGCTACGCCGCGTTCGCCGCCGTGTACGAGTGCGCCGTGCCGGTCATCGCCGCCGTGCACGGCTACTGCCTCGGCGGTGGCATCGGCCTCGCCGGCAACGCCGACATCATCCTCGCCACGAACGACGCCACCTTCGGGCTCCCCGAGGTCGACCGCGGCGCGCTCGGCGCCGCCACCCATCTCGCCCGCCTCGTGCCCCAGCACAAGATGCGCCAGATGGTGTACACGGCGGCCACCGTGACCGCGCAGGAGCTGCACCACTACGGCTCCGTGCTCGCGGTCGTCGAGCCCGACCGGCTGCGCGACGCCGCCTTCGCGCTCGCCCACCAGATCGCCGAGAAGAACCCGATCGTGATCCGCGCCGCCAAGGAGTCGCTCAACGGCATCGATCCCGTCGACGTCAAGAAGTCGTACCGGTTCGAGCAGGGATACACGTTCGAGCTCAATCTCTCCGGCGTCGCCGACGAAGCCCGCGACGCGTTCGTCGACAAGCGCGATCCCCGGTTCAGCGAGTAGCCGGAAGCATCCGTGCCGGACAAGCGGATGTCCGAGGACGAGGTCGCGGCGGAGCTGCGCGACGGCATGACGATCGGCGTCGGCGGGTGGGGGTCCCGGCGCAAGCCCATGTCGCTGATCCGCGCCATCGCCCGCTCCCCGGTCAAGGACCTCACCGTCGTGAGCTACGGCGGGCCCGACGTCGGCCTGCTCTGCCGGGCGGGCAAGGTCAAGCGGGTCGTGTTCGCCTTCGTGTCGCTCGACACGATCCCGTTGGAGCCGCACTTCCGCGCCGCCCGCCAGGCGGGTGCGGTCGAGACGCGGGAGCTCGACGAGGGGATGTTCCTCCTCGGGCTCCAGGCGGCCGCGTGGCGCGTGCCGTTCCTGCCGACGCGGGCCGGTCTCGGGTCGGACGTCTTCCGCCTCTATCCCGAGCTGCGCACCGTGCAGTCGCCGTACCGAAGCCCCGACGGCGAAGGCGAGGAGCTGGTCGCCGTGCCCGCGCTCGAGCTCGACGTCGCGCTCGTGCACATGAACCGCGGCGACGCCGGCGGCAACGGCCAGTACCTCGGCGTCGACCCGTACTTCGACGACCTGTTCTGCATGGCCGCCGAGCGCCGGTTCATGTCGGTCGAGCAGGTGCAGCCGACGGACGATCTCGCCGGCAACGGCCCCGTGCAGACGATGCGCGTCAACCGGCTCATGGTCGACGGCGTGGTCGAGGCGCCGTTCGGCGCGCACTTCACGTCGTGCCCGCCCGACTACGAGCGCGACGAGACGTTCCAGCGCGAGTACGCCGCGACCGCGCGCGACGACGACGCGTGGGACGCGTTCCGGGCCCGCTACCTCGACGTCGGCGGCCACGACGAGTACCGCAAGGCGGTCGGGCTGTGAGCCGGGCATGACGGACACGACCCGAGCCGAGGTCTGCGTCGTCGCCGTGGCCGAGGCATTCCGCGGCGACGGCGAGATCCTCGCCAACCCGATCGGCAACGTCCCGATGATCGGTGGCCGGCTCGCCCGTGCCGCCTTCGAGCCCGACCTCGTGATGACCGACGGCGAGGCGCTGCTCGTCGGGAACACGCTCCCCGTCGGTGTCGACGACGCGCCCAAGGTCGTCGAGTCGTGGAACCCGTACCGGGCGATGTTCGACGTCGTGTGGTCGGGGCGGCGGCACGTGATGATGGGCGCCAGCCAGATCGACGCCTACGGCAACCAGAACTTCGCGCTCATCGGCGATCCCGCCAAGCCCAAGGCGCAGCTGCTCGGCCTCCGGGGTGCACCCGGCAACACGATCAACGACACCACCAGCTACTGGATCCCGAACCACTCGCCCAAGGTGTTCGTCGAGCAGGTCGACGTCGTGTGCGGCGTCGGCTACGACCGGGCCCGAAAGCTGCATCCAGCCGAGCGTCGCTTCCACCACCTCAAGCGCGTGATCACCAACCTTGGCGTGCTCGACTTCGAGAGCTCGGATGAGCGAATGCGGCTGCGCTCGCTGCATCCCGGCGTCACCGTCGACGAGGTCGTCGCCGCCACCGGCTTCGAGCTCGTGATCCCGGACGACGTGCCCGAGTCGCGGCTCCCCACCGACGACGAGCTGCGGCTCATCCGCGACGTGATCGACCCGAACGACCTGCGCAGCAAGGAAGTCCCGGGATGACGCACCCGGCGCTGCACACCGCGGCGTGTGACCTGTTCGGCGTGCAGCTACCCGATCGTGCAGACGGGCATGGGCTGGGTCGCCGGCGCCCGGCTGACGTCGGCCACGAGCGCCGCCGGCGGGCTCGGCATCCTCGCGTCGGCGACGATGACGTACGACCAGCTCGAGGACGCCATCCACGAGGTGCAGGGCCGCACCGACCGAGCCGTTCGGCGTGAACCTCCGCGCCGACCAGGACGACATCGACAAGCGCATCGCCCTGCTCGTGCGTGAGCGCGTCCGCGTCGCCAGCTTCGCCCAGGCGCCGGGTGAGGCGCTCGTGAAGCGGCTGCGCGACGCGGGCGTCGTCACGATGCCGACCGTGGGCGCGCCCCGTCACGCCGAGAAGGTCGCCGCGTGGGGCGTCGACGCGCTCATCGCCCAGGGCGCCGAGGGCGGCGGCCACACCGGCACCATTCCGACGTCGTTGCTGCTCCCAGCCGTCGTCGACGCCGTCGACATCCCCGTGCTGGCGGCAGGCGGGTTCACCGACGGCCGCGGCCTCGTCGCCGCGCTGGCGTGGGGCGCCGCGGGCGTCGCCATGGGCACTCGGTTCCTCCTCACGAAGGAGAGCACCGTGCCCGACACAGTGAAAGGCGTGTACGTGGAGACACCGGTCACGGGCACGGTCGTCACCAAGCGCATCGACGGCTATCCCGCAGCGCGTGATCCGCACCGACGTGGTGGAGCACCTCGAGCACTCGGGACGCCTCACGGCACTCCCCCGCGCCCTGCGCAACGCGCTCGCCTTCCGCAAGCTGACGGGCACGTCGCTGCGTGCGCTCGTGCGTGAGGGTCGGGCGATGAAGCGCAAGGAGGGGCTCACGTGGTCGCAGGTGGCGATGGGCGCCAACGCGCCCATGCTGACCAAGGCCACGATGGTGGACGGACACCTCGAGACCGGCATCCTGCCCACCGGGCAGGGCGTCGGCGTGATCGACGAGCTCCCGACGGTCGCCGACCTCGTCACCAGGATCATCGATGAGGCGGAGCAGACGTTGACTCGCCTCGAAAAGGGAGGGGCATGACGACGAAAGAGCGCGTCGCCGCCGTCGACGGCTGGTTCACGCTCGACGACGCCGACCCGCGACTGCTCGGCAACCGGTGCACACGCTGCGGCAGCTACTTCTTCCCGAAGGCGTCGGCGTTCTGCCGCAACCCGAGCTGCGACGGCACCGAGTTCGAGGAGGTGCCCCTGTCGAACCGCGGCACGGTGTGGTCGTTCACGACCAACCACTACGCACCGCCGCCGCCGTACGTGGCGGCCGATCCGTTCGAGCCCTTCTCGGTCGCCGCCGTCCAGCTGCCCGAGGAGAAGATGGTCGTGCTCGGGCAGGTGGCCGACGGCGTCGACCCGGCGACGATGCGGATCGGCGACGAGGTCGAGCTGGTGCTGGGCACGCTGTTCGAGGACGACGACCACGAGTACGTCGTCTGGAAGTGGAAGCCGATCGAGGGAGCGCGGTCCGATGGGTGATCACGACGTCGCCGTCCTCGGGGTGGGCATGCACCCGTGGGGGAAGTGGGGCCGGAACTTCGTCGAGTACGGCTTGGTCGCGGCGCGTGCGGCCCTCGAGGACGCCGGGATGGAGTGGGGTGACATCCAGTTCGTGTCCGGGGCCGACACGATCCGCAACGGCTATCCCGGGTTCGTCTCGGGCGCGACGTTCGCGCAGGCGCTCGGCTGGCAGGGCGCGCCGGTGGCGAGCAGCTACGCGGCGTGCGCGTCGGGCGCAACCGCGTTGAACGCGGCGCGGGCCCAGATCCTCGGCGGCCTGTGCGACGTGGCGCTCGTCGTCGGCGCCGACACGACGCCCAAGGGCTTCCTCGCCCCGACCGCGGGTGAGCGCGGCGACGATCCCGACTGGCTCCGCTTCCGGCTGCTCGGCGCGACGAACCCCACGTACTTCGCGCTGTACGCCCGCCGGCGCATGGAGCTGTTCGGCGCGACGCCGGCCGACTTCGCCAAGGTCAAGGTCAAGAACGCCGCCCACGGGCTGGCGAACCCGAACGCCCGCTACCGCAAGGCCGTCACCGAGGACGAGGTGATGGCGTCGCCCGTGGTCGCCGAGCCGTTGCGTCTGCTCGACATCTGCGCGACGAGCGACGGCGCGGCCGCGGTGGTCGTGTCGAGCGTCGAGTACGCGCAGCGTCGGGGCGCGCGCAACTCCGTGCGGGTGGCGGCGATCTCGACGGTGACGCCGTCGTACCCGAACGCGGTGATCGAGATGCCCGACTTCGCCACCGACTCGGCGGCGGCGGTTCCGGCCGGGCCGGTGACGTTCCGCGACGCGATCGCACAGGGTGCGTACGCCGAGGCCGGCCTCGGGCCCGACGACCTCGACCTCGCCGAGGTGTACGACCTGTCGACGGCCCTCGAGCTCGACTGGTACGAGAACATCGGGCTGTGCGGGCCCGGCGAGGCCGAGAAGCTCGTCCACGACGGCGCGACCACCATCGGCGGTCGCATCCCGGTGAACCCGAGCGGCGGGCTGGCGTGCTTCGGCGAGGCCGTGCCGGCCCAGGCGCTGGCGCAGGTGTGCGAGGTGGCCTGGCAGCTGCGGGGCGCGGCGGGCGAGCGGCAGGTCGAAGGAGCCCGGGTCGGGCTCACCGTGAACCAGGGCCTGTTCGGGCACGGCTCGTCGGTGATCCTCGCCCGCTGAGGGCCCGTGGACCTGACCTTCACCGACCAGGAGGACGCGTTCCGCGCCGAGGCGCGTGCCTGGCTGGAAGAGAACGTTCCCCGCCCGCCCTTGCCGTCGGGCGACACGCGTGAGGGCTTCGCGCTCCACAAGGAATGGGAGCGGGCGCTGTTCGACGCCCGATGGGCGGTCGTGTCGTGGCCGCAGGCGTACGGCGGGCGTGACGCCAGCCTCATGGAATGGCTGATCTTCGAGGAGGAGTACTACCGGGCCGGCGCGCCCCAACGAGTCACGCAGAACGGGATCTTCCTGCTCGCGCCCACGCTGTTCGAGCTCGGCACCGAGGAGCAGCGAGACCGAATCCTGCCGAAGATGGCGTCGGCCGAAGAGACGTGGTGCCAGGGCTGGTCGGAGCCGAACGCGGGCAGCGACCTCGCCGGGATCAAGTCGCGTGCCGTGCCCGACGAGGCGAACGGCGGGTGGCGGTTGTCGGGCCAGAAGACGTGGACGACGCGGGGCGCGTTCTGCGACCGTCTGTTCGGCCTGTTCCGAAGCGACCCCGACGCGGAGCGCCACCACGGCCTCACGTACTTCCTCGTGGACCTGCGCGCCGAGGGCGTCACCGTGCGTCCTGTCGAACGCCTCGACGGTGACGAAGGCTTCGCCGAAGTGTTCCTCGAGGACGTGTTCGTGCCCGACCGCGACGTGCTCGGCGCCGTGCACGAAGGCTGGCGGGTCGCGATGGCGACCGCAGGCTCGGAGCGCGGCCTGACGCTGCGCAGCCCGGGCCGGTTCATGGCGGCTGCAGCGCGACTCGCCGACCTGTATCGCCGCCGTGCCGACGACGGAGCGCTGGACTCGGACCCGACCGTGCGCGACGCCGTCGTGCGCGCGTGGATCGACGCCGACGCGTACCGGTGGCAGACGTTCTGGACCGTCACCCGTCTGATGGACGGCGGGCAAACGGGGCCGGAAGCGAGCCTGGTCAAGATCTTCTGGTCGGAGCTCGACGTGCGTCTGCACGAAACGGCACTGCAGCTGCTGGGCTCCCGTGCCGAGCTGGTCGACGGCGACGACCCCGCCGCGTGG
Organism: uncultured Actinomycetes bacterium; assembly: GCA_963768605.1. Lineage (GTDB taxonomy): Bacteria > Actinomycetota > Acidimicrobiia > IMCC26256 > JACDBD01 > JALZAA01. Next base: position 223,208 of record CAVYIP010000004.1, read on the forward strand.
ATGAAGGGCTGGCAGTTCGCGCTCTCGGGCCCGATCTACGCGGGCACGAACGAGATCCAGCGCAACGTCGTCGCCGAGCGCGTGCTCGGGCTCCCCCGGCGGTGATCACGTGAGGTTCGCCTTCACCGACGAGCAGCTCGCCATGCGCGACGCCGTGCGGGCCTTCCTCGACAAGGAGTGCCCACCGAAGGTCGTGCGCGACGCGTGGACGAACGACACGGGGCGCTCCGGGCTGTGGTCGCGGCTCGGGGAGCTCGGCGTGCTCGGCGTGCTCGCCCCCGAGGCCCACGGCGGCTTCGGTGGCGACTACCTGGACCTCGTCCTCCTGCTCGAGGAGACGGGCCGCGCCGCGCTCCCCGAGCCCGTCGTCGAGCACGCCGCGGTGGCCGTGCCGCTGCTCGACGACGCGCGTGCCGAAGCGGCCGCCGGCGGCGACATGACCGTCACGGTCGCGCCGGCATCCGGGCTCGTGCTCTACGCCGACACCGCCGACCTCGTGCTGCTCGGTGATCGCTTCGTCGAGCCGGGCGCGCTTCAGCTGCGGCGGCACGAGTCGGTCGACGGATCCCGGCGACTGTTCGCGGTCGCTGCTCCTCCCACCTCGATCCCTCTCGCGAGCGTGGATCGCGCCGCGCTGGGCGTCGCCGCGCAGCTCATCGGCCTCGCCGACCGCATGCTGACGATGACGGTCGAGTACGCGAAGGAACGTCGTCAGTTCGGCGTGCCGATCGGCTCGTTCCAGGCCGTGAAGCATCACCTGGCCGACGTCGCACTGGCGCTCGAGTTCGCGCGCCCCCTCGTGTACCGGGCGGCGTGGTCGATCGCGCGCGGCGATGACGACCGGTCGGTGCACGTCGCCATGGCGAAAGCGCGCGCGTCCGAGGCCGCGCTGCGGGCCGGGCGGGTCGCCCTCCAGGTTCACGGGGCGATCGGCTACACGACCGAATACGACCTGCATCTGTGGATGAAGCGGGCGTGGGCTCTCGCTGCCTCGTGGGGCGACGCCGCCTGGCACGACGCCCGCGTGGGACGCGCGATCCTGGACACCGACCGACTCCCCGAGGAGCAGTGATGGCCGAGGCCTACATCGTCGACGCGGTGCGGACGCCCGTGGGCAAGAAGGGCGGCGGGCTCGCCGCCGCGCACCCCGCCGACCTCGGCGCCCACGCGATCTCGGGTCTCCTCGATCGGACGGACATCGACCCGGCGGCCGTCGAGGACGTCATCTTCGGCTGCGTCGACACGATCGGCCCGCAGGCCGGCGACATCGCGCGCACGTGCTGGCTCGCCGCCGGCCTGCCCGACGACGTGCCGGGCACGACGGTGGACCGGCAATGCGGCTCGTCCCAGCAGGCCCTCCACTTCGCCGCCCAGGCCGTCCTCAGCGGCACGAACGACGTGATCGTGACGGGCGGCGTGCAGAACATGAGCATGATCCCGATCGCGTCGGCGATGACGGTCGCCCAGCCCCTGGGGTTCGACGACCCGTTCACGGGCTCCGAGGGGTGGCGCGCCCGCTACGGCACGCAGGAGGTGTCGCAGTTCCGCAGCGCCGAGATGATCGCCGAGAAGTGGAGCGTGTCGCGGGAAGACATGGAGGCGTTCGCGCTGGAGAGCCACCGCCGCGCCGTCACCGCGATCGACGAGGGGCGGTTCGAGCGGGAGATCCTCCCCTACCGCGACGTCACGACCGACGAGGGGCCACGGCGCGACACGTCGCTCGAGCGCATGGCCTCGCTTCCGCCGCTGACCGACGGCGGCCGTGTCACCGCGGCGGCGTCGAGTCAGATCTCCGACGCCGCCGCCGCGCTGCTCGTCGTGTCGGAGCGCGGGTTGCAGGAACACGGTCTGACGCCCCGGGCGCGCATCCACCACCTCAGCGTGCGGGGCGCCGATCCGATCTTCATGCTGACGGCGCCGATCCCGGCCACCGCCTACGCGCTCGAGCGCACCGGCATGTCGCTCGACGACATGGACCTCGTCGAGATCAACGAGGCGTTCGCCTCGGTCGTGCTGGCGTGGCAGCAGGAGACGGGCGCCGACCTCACGAAGGTGAACGTGAACGGCGGTGGCATCGCGCTCGGCCACCCGCTCGGCGCCACCGGCGCCCGGCTCATGACGACGCTCCTGCACGAGCTCGACCGCACCGGCGGGCGCTGGGGCCTCCAGACCATGTGCGAGGGCGGCGGCCAAGCCAACGTCACGATCATCGAACGCCTGAGCTGATCTAGTCCGGCTCCCCCCGGATGGGGAGGCCGGCAGCGCGGTAGACGGCGTCGATCACGCGCATGTTCTGCACCGCGTCGGCGAGCGGGGTGAGGACGGGGCCGCCGTGCAGGATCGCGTTCGTGAACGCCTCGAGCTGGTAGGCGTAGGTCGGCTTGCGCGGGAACTTCTCGCGGTGTCTTCTTGCCGTCACGGAGCACGGTGAACCGGTGGAAGAACTGCGGGCCGGTCTGGTTGAAGACGCGCAGCTCGCCTCGCTCCCCCCACGCCCGGATCGACAGCTTCAGCGGCGTGCTCGACCACAACGCGCACGTCATGCGACCGGTGTGTCCCTCCGGCCACCGCACGTCGGCTTGCATCCAGCGATCGATCTTCGGCGACCGGAGACGGGCATGTGCACTGATGACCCTGGGCGCGTCGCCGCCGAGCAGACGGAGTTGGTGCACGGTGTAGGAGCCGACGTCCATGGTGGCCCCGCCGGCGAGGTCGTAGCGGTAGCGGATGTCCTTGAACATCGGGAGAGGGATGCACATCGTCGTCTCGACACGCTCGAGCTTGCCGAGCTCGCCGCCGGCGACGACGTCGTGCATCCGCTGCGCCAGCGGGTGATACCGGTAGTGGAAGGCCTCCATCACGACGAGCCCGCTGCTCGTCAGCCGCCGCGGCCACCGTCTCGGCTTCGGCGGCGTTCGAGGTGAACGGCTTCTCGCACAGGACGTGCTTGCCGGCCGCGATCGCCTTGAGCGTCCATTCGGCGTGCAGGCTGTTGGGGAGCGGGTTGTAGATCGCATCGACGTCCGGGTCGGCGATGACGTCCTCGTACGTCGCGTGCACCTTGGGGATCTTGTGCTTGCGGGCGAACTTCTCGGCCCGGGCCGGGTCACGGGCGGCGACCGCCACCACCTCGGCTTCGGCGACGACCCGCGCCGGCTTGATCAACGCGCCGGGCGTGATCGCGTGCTGCGCCGAGCGTGCCGATGCGCACCCGGTCGGTCGCGGTCATGCGTCCACCAGCTCGGCGTAACCGTCGAGGACGGGCAAGGCGACGTCGCGGCCTCCGACCGGCACGCGCAGCACGACCTCGTCGATCCCGATCGACGAGTAGTACTCGATCTTGCCGGGGTCGGGGATCGATCCGAAGGGGATGACGCGCATCGCAGCCGGATCGCGGCCGGCAGCCTCCGCTGCGCGGTGGAGCTGCGGCAGCGCCTCGCGCACGCCGGCGCCCCCGATGGGAATCCAGCCGTCCGCGTACTCGGCGACGTGGTGGAAGAGCTTCGGGCCCGCGGCCCCGCCGATGAGGACCGGCGGCCATGGCCTCTGCACGGGCTTGGGCCACGACCAGCTCGGCGGCAGGTGCACATGCTCGCCGTCGAAGCTCGCCACGTCGTCGGCCCAGAGGCGCTGCATGGCCAGCACGTGCTCGCGGGCCACGTCGCGGCGGCTGCCCATCTCGACCCCGTGGTCCTCGATCTCGTCGGCGTTCCATCCGAAGCCGGTGCCGAACACGAATCTCCCGTTCGAGAGGTGGTCGAGGCTGGCGACCGCCTTCGCGGTCACGATCGGGTCTCGCTGCGCCACCAGGCAGATGCCCGTTCCCACGCGGAGCCGCTCGGTCGCGCCCGCCGCCATTGCCAGCGCGACGAACGGGTCGAACGCCCGCTTGTAGTAGTCGGGCAAGACCGCGTCGCCGGTCGGCGTCGGTGTGCGCTGGCTGACCGGGATGTGGGTGTGCTCCGGGACGTACAACGACACGAACCCACGCTCCTCCGCCGCACGCGCCAGCTCGTCGGGGCGCATCGTCTGGTCCGTTGCGAACATCGTCACGCCAAAATGCACGGCGACACCGTAACTGACACGCCGTCAAGGACGGCACCGTCGCCGCGCGCTAGGCGGGCATGATCGAGCCGCCGTCGACGCACAGGACCTGACCCGTCACGAGGGCGGCGTCGTCGCTCGCGAAGAACACGGCCGTACCGGCGAGGTCCTCCGGCTCGAGCTTGCGCTTCATGGCGCTCATCGCCGGCAGCATGTCGATGAACGCCTCGGGGACGATCTTCTTGGTCGCCTCGGTCATCGTCACACCCGGCGCGATGCAGTTGACCGTGATGTTGTACTGCCCGAGCTGAGCGGCGAGGAACTTCGTGAGCCCGACGACGCCCCACTTCGTCTGGCTGTACGTGAACCCCGAGACTTCCTGGAACTCCCCGGCCGGGACGATGTTGTACAGGTACGCGGCGCCGGACGACTGGTTGATGATGCGACCCCAGCTCTGCTCGACCATCGCCGGCGCGCAGGCTCGCGCCATCAGCCATGCGCCGTGGAGGTTCACGCTGAAGACCTTCTGCAGGTACTCGTAGTCGTTGCGCTCGTTGTCGATGTCGTAATAGAGCGCGGCGTTGTTGACGAGGATGTCGATCCCGCCGAACTGCTCGTTCGTCTTCGCCGCACAGGCCAGCGTCGACTGCTCGTCGGAGATGTCGGTCTGGACGAACGCGGCCTCGCCGAGCTTCTCGAGCTGCTCCATCGCCGAGGCGGCGCGGTCCTCGTTGATCTCGGCGACGACGACCTTCGCACCCTCGTCGAGAAACCGCTTGGCGTACGCCAGGCCGATGCCCTGCCCCGCGCCGGTGACGATCGCGACCCGGTTGTCGAGTCGGCCCATGGTCGGAGTTCCCCCGGTAGGCCCGCCTACGAGCGGTGGATGAGGTTGAACCGCTCGGTGACCGCCGGTTCGCCGCTCTTCTCGTCGCGCCACACGGTCTCGGTCACGAGGAACGTCATCGTGCGGCCCTTGCTCTCCTTCTCGTACAGGTCGACGATGCGACCCTCGCCGACAGCACGTCGCCGACGACGATCGGCCGGTGGTACTGGAACTCCTCCTCACCGTGGAGCACCAGGCCGCCCTTGGCGAACAGCTCCCCCATCACTTTGCGCATCGGGTTCTCGCCGCCGGAAGGGTCCTCGGGTTGATCCTCGGCGAAGCGTCCCCAGAACTGCATCGCGAACGACCACGTCGGCGGGCGCCGGGATGCCGGCCGAACCCGGCGGCCTCGGCCGCGGCCGGGTCGTGGTACACGGGGTTGTCGTCCTTGAGCGCGCTCGCGAAGTTCGAGACCGGCCCGCGCTCGATGGTGACGCGGTGTGCACCGGTCGGCTTCCCGATGACGCTGGTGTCGAGGGCCATCCGTCCCTTTCGATTCCTCCGGCGCGGCTCGCCGCGCTGTTTGACGGGCGCGTGAACCGCCGCGATACCGTGACGCCGACGTCAGTTTTCAACGCGGGGAGAAGGACGCGCAAATGGGGTTGCTGGACGGCAAGGTCGCCATCGTCACCGGCGCGGGCAACGGGGTCGGACGGGGTGAGGCCATCGAGTTGGCCGACCAGGGCGCGAAGGTCGTCGTGAACGACCTCGGCGTCTCGGTGACGGGTGAGGGCGCCGACAAGCGCACCGCCGACGAGGTCGTCGACGTCATCAAGAGCAGGGGCGGCGAGGCGGTCGCGAACTACGACGACGTCGCCGACTTCAACGGCGCCAAGAGCATCATCGACACCGCCGTCGAGGCGTTCGGGAAGCTCGACGTCGCTCGTGAACAACGCCGGGATCCTGCGGGACAAGATGCTGTTCACGATGGGCGAGGACGAATTCGACTCGGTCATCCGGGTGCACCTGAAGGGCACGTGGAGCACCATGCACCACGCCTCGGCCTACTGGCGCACCGAGTCCAAGGAGGGCCGCCAGCCGAGCGGGTCGATCGTCAACACGGTCTCGAGCGCCGGGCTCCAGGGCCAGGCGAGCCAGTCGAACTACGGCGCGGCCAAGGCCGGGATCGCGGCGATGACGATCATCGCCAGCCTCGAGCTGACTCGCTACGGCGTCCGCGCCAACTGCATCGGGCCCGGCGGCTTCACGCGCATGGTCGGCCAGGCCCGCTCGGACATCACGATCAAGAACCCGGAGGAGTACACCGAGTTCGACGGCATGAACCCGGGCAACTCGGCGCCGGCGGTGGCGTGGCTCGCGTCCGACGAGTCCAAGCCGACGACCGGCCAGGTGCTGCGCATGGTCGGCAACTCGCTCTGCGTGTACCAGCCGTGGCAGATGGGCGAGGAGTTCTTCGCCACCGACAACGAGGGCAAGCCCGCGCGGTGGGATGCCGCCGACGTCGGCAACATCCTCAACAAGTACGTCTTCCACACGGTGAACCCCGGCATCGCCGCACAGCAGAAGCGTTAGCCTCCGAAAGTGGACACCGACTTCGAGACGCTCCTCTACGAGGAGCGTGACGGCGTCGCCTGGGTCACGCTCAACCGGCCGGACCGCCTGAACGCGTTCAACTCGCTCATGCAGCGGGAGTTGCACGCGTTGTGGCGCGGGCTCCGCCGCCACGACGACGTGCGCTGCGTCGTCCTGACCGGCGCCGGCGAGAAGGCGTTCTGCACCGGCATCGACCGCATGGAGCAGATGGGCGACGAGGGTGACGACAGCACCGATCCCGACGTCGTCGGCTCCGGCAGCACGCCGTTCATGTTCAACGACCCGGGCGACAACATCGGCCCGAAGAGCTCCGACCTCTGGAAGCCGGTGATCGCGGCCGTGAACGGCATCGCCTGCGGCGGCGCCTTCTACATGCTCGGCGAGGTCGAGTTCATCATCGCCGCCGAGCACGCCACGTTCTTCGACCCGCACGTCACGTACGGGATGACAGCCGCGTTCGAGCCCATCCACATGTCCGGCATCATGCCGTTCGGCGAGATCATGCGGCTGTCGCTGCTCGGCAACTACGAGCGCCTGTCGGCCCGCCGGGCGTACGACATCGGGCTCGTGTCGGAGATCGCGCCCAAGGAGCAGCTGCACGAGCGCACGGCGTGGGCGGCGAACGCGATCGCGTCGCAACCGCCCCTCGCGATCGAAGGCACCGTCCGCGCCATCTGGGGCGCCCGCGAGCTCGGTCAACGCCAGGCGTTGCGCCTCGGATATGCGTATGTCGGGCTCGGGACGAACCAGGACTCCATCGCCGAGGGCCAGAAGCTGTTCGAGTCGGGCACGCGCATCGACTGGCGCTCGAGATAGCGAGCGGGATGGGTCGCCGCGTCGCGATCGTCGGGGCCGCGCTGTCGGATTGCGGCCGCGTCGACGACAAGTCACCGTTCGAGCTCCACTACCAGGCCGCGAGCCGCGCGCTCGCCGACGCCGGCCTCGAGAAGAGCGACGTCGACGGCTTCGCTTCGTGCGGCACCGGGTTGCTCGCCCCGATCGAGGTGGCCGAGTACCTGGGTCTCCGACCGACGTGGGTCGACGGCACCGGCGTCGGCGGCGCCACGTGGGAGTTCATGGTCGAGCACGCGACGGCGGCGATCGCCGAGGGCCACGCCGAGGTCGTCGTGCTTGCGTACGGCTCGACGGCTCGGGCCGACCTGAAGCGGCGCGACCGTCGGGCGAATCTCTCGTTCGGGAGCCGGGGCCCGGTGCAGTTCGACGCCCCGTTCGGTCACACGTTGATCGCCAAGTACGCGATGGCTGCTCGGCGCCACATGCACGAGTTCGGCACCACGATCGAGCAGCTGGCCGAGATCGCCGTGTCGACGCGCCACAACGCGTCGCTCAACCCGGACGCGTACTACCGCGATCCGATCACCGTCGACGAGGTGAACGGCTCGCCGCTGATCGCCGACCCGCTCACGACGCTGCACTGCTGCATCCGGTCCGACGGCGGCGGCGCGATCGTGCTCACCTCGGAGGAACGCGCCCGCGACCTGGCGGCGCGTCCGGTGTGGGTGCTGGGTACCGGCGAAGCCGTCTCCCACACCACGATGAGCGAGTGGGACGACTTCACCGAGTCGCCCGCGGCGCGCTCGGGGAGCCTCGCGTTCGAGCGCGCCGGAGTCGCTCCCGACGAGATCGACGTGTGCGAGATCTACGACGCCTTCACGCCGATGGTGCTGCTCAGCCTGGAGGCACTCGGCTTCTGCAAGAAGGGCGAAGGCGGGCCGTTCGTCGAGGGCGGCACGATGCGCGTCGACGGGTCGCTCCCGACCAACACCGACGGCGGCGGCCTGTCCGCCTGCCACCCCGGGATGCGGGGCATCTTCCTGCTCGTCGAGGCCGTGCGGCAGCTACGCGGCGAGGCCGCAGGCCGGCAGGTGGCGGACGCCCAGCTCGCGTGCGTGAACGGCACCGGCGGCTGGTTCTCGTCGGCGAGCACGGCCATCCTCGGCGTGGAGTAGGAATGGAGGTCGTGGAAGGACGGCCGTCGGTCTGGATCGGACACGCGTGACCGTCAACGCGCACGTCGTCGGCGAGGTGTGACCGGATGAGCCCGCTGATCTCTCGTGGGTTCGGCGGCCGTCGGCGACGGGACGTCGACCCGAGCCGGATCCCGCCCGGCCAGTACGTCGTGGACGACTTCCCCGTGTTGTCAGCCGGTCCGACGCCCTCCGTGTCCCTCGACACCTGGACGTTCTCGATCACCGGCGCCGTCGACGAGCCCGCGTCGTGGTCGTGGGAGGAGTTCCTCGCGCTGCCGAGTGAGGAGATCCGGAAGGACATCCACTGCGTGACGAAGTGGTCCAAGCTCGACACGGCGTGGCGGGGCGTCTCGGTCGACGTCCTGCTCGAAGGCGTCGACACCGCCGCCGAGTTCGTCTCGGCCTTCTGCGACGGCGGCTACACGACGAACCTCCCGTTGGCCGACGTCACCGACGGGCAGGCGTGGGTGGCCTACGAGTTCGACGGCGAGCCGCTCGAGCCCGTGCACGGCGGTCCGGCACGCCTGCTCGTTCCGCACCTCTACTTCTGGAAGAGCGCGAAGTGGGTTCGCGGACTCGAGCTCCTCGACCACGACGAGCCCGGCTTCTGGGAGACCAACGGGTACCACAACCGCGGTGACCCCTGGAAGGAACAGAGGTATTGGAGCGACTAGCAACGCGACGCGCGCCGTTGACATGGCGCGTCGCGACCGTCGCCCGGTTGCAGCCCGAGACGCCGAGCGCGACGACGCTGATCCTCGACGTGCCGGAGTGGCCCGGGCATCTCGCCGGTCAGCACATCGACGTGCGCCTGACCGCCGAGGACGGCTACCAGGCGGAGCGGTCGTACTCGATCGCGTCGGCGCCGCAAGACCCGCACCTCGCGATCACGATCGAACGCATCGACGACGGTGAGGTGTCCCCGTACCTGACCGACGAGCTTCGACCCCGGCGACCAGCTCGAGCTGCGGGGCCCGATCGGTGGCTACTTCACCTGGGAGGCCGCAGACGGCGGTCCCTTCCTGCTGCTCGCCGGCGGCTCCGGGCTGGTCCCGCTCATGGCGATGCTGCGCTACCGCGCCGCGGCGGCGAGCGACGCGGCGGCGACGGTGCTGGTGTCGGCGCGATCGTGGGAGGACGTGCTGTATCGCGACGAGCTCGCCTCGCACGACGAAGAAGACGGGGTCACCGTCCGCTACACGCTCACTCGCGTGCAACCGCCCGAATGGGCAGGATGGGCCGGGCGCGTCGAACGCCGACATGCTCCGCGAGCTCGGCGCCGACCGATCGGAGCCGCTGCGCGTGTTCGTCTGCGGCCCGACCGGCTTCGTCGAGCACGTCGCCGACCTGCTCGTGCAGCTCGGGCGCGACCCGCACGCCATCAAGACCGAGCGCTTCGGACCGACGGGAGGATCATGACGGACGCGACCGAGCAACACACCGACGGCAACGCGATCGCCGGGATCCTCCAGGAGATCTTCGTCGCCGAGTTCACGACGCTCGAGCGCACGTGCCAGTCGTGCGGAGATCGCAATCCGGCGGGCGCACATCGGAGCTACCGGGGCGCCGGAATCGTCTTGCGGTGTCCGCATTGTGGCGACGTCGCGCTGCGGCTCGCTGTCCTCCCCGACCAGTACGTGTTCGAGCTCCGCGGCGCCTGGAGTCGACGCATAGAGATTTGAGAGCTTGCGGGCGCCGAATGACTTACCCTTCGCCGCGGGGCTCGAGCGAGTTGGGGGTTGCGGTGGTCAGGCAGGAGACGACGGGCACTCGCCCGTTCGTCGATCGACACCACGAGCGCGAGTGGCTCGAGGAGCGCCTCGACGACGCCCGGAGCGGTCAACCGCAACTGGTCCTGATCTCGGGCGAGCCCGGAATCGGGAAGTCCCGGCTCGTGCGCGAGGTGCAGCGGACGGCTTCGAGCCGCGGCATGGAGGTGTCCACGGGCCGGTGCCGTGAGCACCTCGACCTCCCGTACCTGCCGTTCGCGGCGTCGCTGCTCCCGAGGTTGCAGCTCCTCGCTCGCGAGGACCCGGCACTGGGCCGGCACGCAGCCGTCATCGAGCGACTGCTCGGCGACGACGCCGAGAGCCCACCGGCGGGCGGCGACGCGATCAGAGGAACACGAGCAGACACGCGTCTTCGTCGCCGTCGCCGCGGCCACCATCCGGCTCGCGGAACGCCGCCCACTCCTCGTCGTCCTCGACGACCTCCACTGGGCCGACCGGGCGTCGCTCGACTTGTTCACCCACCTGGCGCTGGAGATCGCCGACACCGCCATGAGCGAGCCGGTGGCCGTCATGCTCGCCGCGACGTACCGGGACGCTGAGCCACCTCGCCGCTCTCGGAAGACATCGAACGACTCCGGCGGGAAGAGATCTGTCACCCGATCGCGCTCCGACCGCTCCCGGAAGAAGAGGCCGGAGAGATGGTGCGCTCCCTCGGGCTCCCGGACTCGACGCGCCAGATCGAGCACACCGTGTACCGCGTCGCCGGCGGCAACCCGCTCTTCATCGAGAACGTCGTCCACCAGCTCGCCCGGGGCGACGAGCAGCACCGTGAGGCGAGCGTCGGTTGCCGAGCTCGAGACCGCCGGTCCACGCGAGATCACCGATGCCGTCGCCGAACGTCTCGCCGAGCTTCCGGGACCGGTGCAGGACACGCTCACCCTCGCCGCCGTCGTCGGTGACCGTTTCGAGCCGGAGCGGGTGGCCGCCGCCGGCAACCAACCGCCGGACACGGTCATGGACCATCTCGAAGCGGCGGCGGCACGCGGCATCTTGGAGCGCGACGACGGACGCGTTCCATTTCGCGCACCCGCTGTACGCCCGGGCGGCCTACACGCGCGTCCCCGCGGCGCGCCGTCAGCAGCTCCACCTCGATATCGCGGGCTCGCTGGAGACGCTTCCTGATTCCGAGCATCACGCGATCGAGATCGCCCGGCACCTCGGTGACGCCGGCGACCGCGCCGACCCCGCCGCCGTGGTGCGATGGTCGCGGACCGGCGGCGACCGGGCCTGGGCGCTCCTGGCCTGGGGCGAGGCGGCGCGCTGCTTCGAGGCCGCCACCCGGGCCGCGGCACGCCGGCAGGCTCCGCCGGGTGAGATCGCCGACCTCGCCTACCGGGCCGGGGTCGCGCACTACCGCAACAGCGATCCGGTGCCCAGCCGGACGTTCCTCGAACGGGCGGAGGCGGCGTACCGGAAGGCGTCCGATCCGGGCGGCGTCGCGCAGGCGCTCACCGACCGCACCCGGGCCGAGCTCACCGCCGGCCGCTTCGGCACGCGCGTCGCGCTCGAGCCGCTGGAGTCGGCGCTCGCCGATCTCGACGACCCTGGGCTCCAGGCCCGTCTCCTGGCGCAGATGGCGGACGCGCTTCTGGCTCCAAGGCGACTTCCAGCGCGGGCGTGAGTTCGCGGAGCGCGCCGTCTCGATCGGGGCGTCCGTCGGCGAGCACGAGGCGTGCGTGCGGGCGCTCGACGCGCTCGCCGTCATCGACTGGCTCGGGCTGCATCTCACGGACGCGCTCGCGCACCTCGAGGACGGTCTCGAGCACACGCGTGCTGCCCACGATCCCGTGGCTCGAAACGCTCCCGCTCCCCCGCATCGCGCTCACCCAGCTCTGGCTGGGCGACGTCGACGGCGCGGCACGGAACGCACTCCAGGCGGAGGAGCGCGCCCAGGCGAGCGGCGACATCGCCGAGCGGAGCCTCGGCCTCGCCGTCGAGGTGGCGCTGCGCGTCGGACGGGGTGACTTCCGCGGCGCGGAACGCGCCGCCGACGAAGCGTGGCTGGCGTCCCGGGTTTCCCGCTACGGCTACAGCGCGTCACTGTTCCTTCCTGCGCTCGCGAACGGTCGCATGCTGCGCGGCGCATACGGGCTCGCCGAATCCGCCGTCGACAAGCTCCTCGAGAACGACGACGCCGAGCTGTACGCCGAAGCGACGTGGTTGCTTCGACAGCTCGTGCGCGCCCACGCCGGGCAGCACGACGAGGTGCGCCAGGCCGTGTTCGCGCGCCCCGAGCGCATCGCGGCGCGCTGGCCGGTGGCGCTCGGCACGGTCGGCCGGTACGCAGCGCTGGCCGAGATCGCCGACCTCATCGATGCCGACCTCTCGCTCGACCGCGTCGGCCCGGCGCTGGCGCGGGCGGCCGAGCGCGGGATGGTCCTGTCCGACGGCCCCGTCCTCCTCCTCGACCGGGTACGCGCGATCGTCGCTCGACGTCTCGGGCACGTCGACGAGGCCGAGGAACTGCTCCGGTCGGCGATCTCGCGGGCGACGACACTCGGCCTGCGCCCGGAGCTCGGGCGCGTCTATCTCGACTTGGCGCGGCTGCTGTCCGGCCCGGATCGCGCCGTCACGCCCGAGGCACTGGAGCTCGCCACCCTGGCTCGCGCGCTCTTCGACGAGCTCGACATGCCCGCGTTCGAGCAGCAAGCCGCGGAGCTCCTGACGGGCCTCTCCGGCGAAGCGTCGACGACCGGCGCCGGCCATCGGCGCCGAGACCGCGGTGATCCTGTTCACCGACATCGTCGACTCGACCGCCCTCACCGAGCGGCTCGGCGACGCCGCGTACCTGTCGAAGGCGGGCGAGTTCGAGCGAGCAGTGCGCCGGGCCGTCCGCGAGAGCAGCGGCGAGGACATCGAGGGCGTCACGCTCGGCGACGGTGTCGTTGCCGTGTTCTCCTCCGGCACGAGCGCCATCCAATGCGCGATCCGAGCCCACGAATGCGCACGGGCCGCGGGTTTCCGTCTCCACGTCGGCATCCACGCCGGTGACGTGCTGCGGATCGGGTCCGCGGTGCACGGAGGCGCAGTGAACATCGCAGCGCGGGTGTGCGACGCGGCTCCGCCGGGCGAGACGCTCGTCTCGGACACGGTGCGGAGCCTTGCTCGCTCGTCAACATCAGTGCAGTTCGTCGATCGTGGCCTGCATCAGTTCAAAGGGGTCAGCGATCCGCACCACGTGTTCGCCGTCCAGGTGAGCAAGAGCGAAAACTGAGAGAGGAGCCACGAATGCCGTCGATGCCGGGATACTTCGTTGGGAAGGGGTACCAGTTCTTGATGCTCGACCGACAGTTCGGCGGGAGCGAGGACGAGTACATGGCCGCCTACGACGCGGCGCTGAGCCGGATCGACCAGCCGCTGGGTGATCTCGCCGCGAGCCACGCCGATCAGCGGTTCCGGAGTGCGCGCCGAGCTCAAGACCGGGGATGCAGGCCATTTCCGCAAGCACTGGCTCGGTGACTGGTGGCGCGGGAAGCGGGTCGAGGAGGTGCTGCGCGCCGGCTATCGCGAGGCGATCACAGCGGGCGAAGGCCGCTCGGGAAGCCCATCGAATCCCTCTGGATCTGCGCCAACGAGAACCGCTTCCAGGTGTACATCTGCGAGGGGCCGCGGCAGATCACCGTGCTCGTCTTCACCCCGCCGCCGAAGGAGAACGCGCACGAGCCGGTCGACACCCTGACCGAGGACGAGCCGATCGTGGTCGTCAAGGAGCACGACGACGACGACCGGAAGGTCAACGCCGACGTCAACGTGCTCGTCCCCGGCGGCAAGGCTCCGATCGTGTCGCACCGGCTCAAGTACCGGCCGGATCAGCCCGCCGAGTAACCGGGCCGGGTCAGCGCGCCGGCGCCCCGAAGAACCCTCGGTGAATGATGTGGGCGAGCGTGTCGAGGACTCGTCGTCGTCGAGGATGAGGCGCCGTGACGCGAGCGCGTAGTTGAACCGCTCGAGCATCGCCATGAGGGCACCGGCGGCGGCGGTCTCGTTGTCGGCGGTCACGGCGCCGACCTCGCGCATGCGCTGACCCAGCCGCGCCCCGATCGCCGTGAACGCCTTCACGCCCAAGCGGTCGATCTCGGGGTCCGCGACCTGATCCTCCATCCAGGCGCGGATCACGGGGCCGTAGCGGCGGTATGTCGCCACGAACTCGGCGAGGAACGCGCGCAGCTCGACGAAGCCCTGCTCGTCGGGCGTGATCGGCCCGATGTGGTCGGCGAGCTTGGCGAGTTCGTCCGCGCAGTCGACCGCCAGTGCGCGCAGCAGGTCTTCCTTGTTGGCGAAGTAGAGGTAGAAGGTGCCGTGCGACGTTCGAGCGGTGCGGACGATGTCGTCGACCCGCGCCGCGTGGTATCCGCGTTCGGCGAAGACGCGCATCCCGGCGTCGAACAGCTTGCGCATCGTGCGCCGACCTTGGGCGCGCAGCTCGCGTTGCTGTGCGGGGGTCCCGGACGAGCCCCGACGGCGTGGACCCGGATCGAGCCCCGTTCCCTGACTTGTACGATCTCGCCACGATGCTCCCCGCGATCGCACGCGAAGCCGGCCGGCAATTTGCGGATGCTACCGCCTATGTCGCCCCGGACGGTTGGGCGCTGAGCTACCGCGATCTCGACCGCGTGTCGGACGAGCTCGCGGTCGGGCTCGCCCGGCGCGGCCTCACCGCCGGAGACGTCCTTGCGCTCGTCGCTGCCTCCGTCACCTGAGTATCCCGTCGCGTACCTCGCGGCCGCCAAGCTCGGTGCGATCACCGCCGGCGTCAACGACCGCCTCACCACCGCCGAGCGGAACGCGCTCCTCGAGACTGCCACCCCGCGTCTCGTGCTCGCGGCGCCCGGGCTCGAGCCCGACGGTGTGTCGAACGTCGAGACGGTCACGCCCGCGCATGGCCCCGACGCGATGCTCCACGAGTTGCGCGGCGACGGACGAGACGCCCCCGGCGCTTGCCGACGAGCCCGACCGGCCCGTCGCCATCGTGTTCACGTCGGGCACGACCGGCATGCCGAAGGGCGCCCTGTACTGCAACCGCCAGCTCGCGTTCATCACGCAGACGGACGTCGGTGACACGTGGGGCGGCGGCGGCCGGAGCCCGGTCGGTACGTCGATGGCGCACCTCGGGTTCATGACGAAGCTGCCCGGCAACCTGCGGCGCGGCGGCACCAGCTTCGTCATGCGCCGCTGGCGCGCCGCGGACGCGCTCCGGCTCGCCGTCGACCATCGCATGACGACCGTCGCCGGCGTCCCGACGCAGCTGGCGTTGATGCTCCGGGAGCCCGACTTCGACGCCTACGACCTCGACAGCGTCCGCTTCCTCGTCGTCGGAGGCGGACCGATCACTCCCGGCCTGGCGCAAGAGGCGCGCGATCGCTTCCGCGCCGCGCTGGCGACGCGCTATTCGTGCACCGAAGCGGGGATCGGCCTCGGCACCGCGTTCGACGACCCCGAGGAGGACGCCATCGTCAGCGTCGGCCGGCCGCACCCCGCGATCGACCTCGGCGTGCTCGACGACGACGACCGGCCGGTCCCGCCGGGCGAGATCGGCCAGGTGTGCCTCCGCTCCCCCGCCGTGATGAGTGGGTACTGGCGCAACGCCGACGCCACCCGGGCCGCGTTCACGGCTGACGGATTCGTCCGCACCGGCGATCTCGGCTGGGTCGACGACCGCGGGCGCCTCCGGCTCGTCGGTCGCACGAAGGAGATGTACGTCCGCGGCGGGTACAACGTGTTCCCGGTCGAGGTCGAAGCGGTGCTGTCGACGCACCCCGCGGTTGCGGGCGTGGCGATCACGCCGGTCGCCGACGCGGTCATGGGCGAGATCGGCGTTGCCGTCATCGTCCCGAGCGACGCCGCCGCGCCACCTTCACTCGCGCAACTGCGCGAGTTCGCCACGCCGCATCTCGCGCCCTACAAGCTCCCCGAGGCACTCCGAGTCGTCGAGTCGCTCCCGCTCACCCCGATGGAGAAGGTCGATCGGCGCGCGCTGCGCGAGGTTGTGACCGATTCTGGGCAGCCGATACGGTGACACGCACGTCAGGTTTCTGAGAGAGCGCGGTCGCCGTGCACCTGGAGTTCACATCCGAACAGGAGGAGCTGCGCGACGGCGTTCGCGCCATGCTCGCCCGTGAGTGCCCCATCAGCCTGGTGCGCGAGGTCGTCGAGAAGGGCACGACTCCCGACGCCCTCTGGAGCCAGATGGTCGAGCTCGGGTGGCCGGCGCTGACCGTCCCCGAGCGCGCCGGCGGGCTCGGGATGGGCGCGGTGGAGCTGGCGGTCGTGGTCGAGGAGCTCGGCCGGGTGCTCGCACCGGGGCCGTTCGTGCCGACCGTCACGCAGTTCGCGCCGCTCGTCGCCGAAGCCGGCTCACCCGAGCAGCAGGACCGCTTCCTCGGCGGGATGGCGGCCGGGGAGCTCACCGGCACGCTCGCACTCGTCGAGGAGAGCGGCAGCGTCGACGCCGGGCACGTCACCACCACCGCCACGCCCGACGGCGACGGCTTCGTGCTCGAGGGCGTCAAGGAGACGGTGGTCGAGGGGTCAGCGGCCGACGAGATCGCGGTGATCGCCCGGACGCCCGGCACCCGTGGCGACGACGGCGTGGGTGCGTTCGTCGTTCCCCGCGCCGACGTCAGCCTCGACCCGGTCGATGCACTCGACGCGACCCGCCCGCTCGCCCGCGTCGCGCTCGACGGCGTCCGGATCGGCGCCGACCGCGCCCTCGGCGATCCGGGCCCTGCGACGGCGACGGCGGTTCGGCGGGCGGTCGAGGTGGCAACGACGGCGCTGGCCGTCGAGACCGTCGGCGCCGCCCAGGCGATCTTCGACATCACGCTGGCGTACGCCAAGCAGCGCGAGCAGTTCGGCGCGCCGATCGGGTCCTTCCAGGCCATCAAGCACAAGTTCGCCGACATGCTCGTGGCGCTCGAACGAGCCCGCGCGACGAGCTACTTCGCGGCGCTCACGATCGCCGAGGACGACGACCGCCGGGCGCTGGCGACGTCGACGGCCAAGGCGGCGGCGGCCGACTGCGCAGCGTTGCTCGCCAAGGAGGGGATCCAGATCCACGGCGGCATCGGCTACACGTGGGAGCACGACATGCACCTGTACGTGCGCCGCGTGAAGTCGAGCTCGCTGCTGTTCGGGAACGCCGCGCAGCACCGCGCTCGCGTCGCCGACCTCATCGGCCTCTGAGCGCGCCGCGGCGCGTTCAGCTCGTCAGCACGTACGAGAACAAGATGATCGCGACCGCCGCGTACACGAACGACGTGATGATCGCGTTGCGGTGATTGTCGTAGATGACTCTCGTACCACCGGGGCTCGTGCCGAAGAGCCCGAGCGCGTTGATCTCGAACAGGGCGAAGATCACGATCCAGATGATCCAGAACGTCGCCCGCTTGCTCCCGGACGAGTCGATCGCGCTGTCGTAGGGGAAGTGGCTCGTGCCGACCATGAAGACCAGCATCGGCAGCGAGAAGATCGTGTTCTGGCGCGAGGCCAGCGCTGCCCTGCGTGCCGCCGGCGGCACCGTCGGATCGGCTTCACCCCCGGCCTGCACGTTGCGGGCGTTGGCGATGACCTTCTTCTGGTTCGGCCAGATCACCAGCCACACATTGAGGAACATCGTCACCGCGAGCAGGATGCCGGCGTAGATGGCGACGCCGCCCGGGGTCTTCATGAAGTCGCTCTCGTACTGCTCCTGGAAGATGATGAGCAGGATCCCGCTGACGAGCGTGGCGGCCGCCGCCCACCGGAACCACCACAGCGCCCGGGACGTGAGCTTGTCGATGGCGTTGTTGCGGGCGGATGCCTCCATCTCGGCGTAGGCGGGCACCTGCACGAAGTTGAAGAAGTACAGGAGCCCGATCCACGTGATGCCGACGAAGACATGCGACCACCGGGACAGGAACGAGAACCCTGACCGGGAGAAGATGTCGAGGGCCGAAGCCAGGACCATGCCGAACCCCCCTCATCGAGGACGCCGGGGAACGTAGCACGGCGAGCTAGCGTGCAAGTGTGATCGCGGATCGGCTCGACGTCACGCCCGAGGAGCTCGAGCGACAGACCGGGTGGGAGCTGAAGCCCGAGGGTCTGTGCAAGGACGACCGGTGCGTTCCGCTCCCGGATGGGTCAGGCGCCGACGGCGTGGTCGACCTCACCGTGGTGGCCGAGCGGCTCGGCATGCCCCTCGTTCACGACGAGGGCCACGACCTCTGGGCCCTCGGACCAGAAGCCGGCGATCGCGTCCTCACGTCAGCCGAGCTGCCTCCGATCGTCCTCGCCGACGTGGACGGGCGGCCG
Source organism: uncultured Actinomycetes bacterium (assembly GCA_963768605.1). Classification (GTDB taxonomy): domain Bacteria; phylum Actinomycetota; class Acidimicrobiia; order IMCC26256; family JACDBD01; genus JALZAA01. The sequence goes on from CAVYIP010000004.1 coordinate 241,762, forward strand.
TTCGACCTCGCCTCGCTCCGCGGCGAGAAGGTGCTGATCGCGGCGTGGGCGTCGTGGTGAGGCTGCCGCATGGCGCTGCCCGTGTGGCGGCAACTGCGCACTGAGCTCCACCCGCAGGGCCTCGAGATCGTCACCGTGGCGCTCGACCTCGAGGTCGATGCCGCCCGTTCGTGGATCGAGCGCTCCGGCGCCGAGCATCCGCAGCTCGTCGACACCGCCCACCGGCTCGACGAGCTGCTGGGCGTGGTCAACGTCCCGAGCGCGCTCTGGGTCGACGAGAACGGGATGATCGTGCGCCCGCCGCACACCGCCGCCGTCGAGCGCTACGACTTCAGCAAGCTCAAGACCCCCGAGGGCCTCCCCGACGACCTCGACGCTCACATCCGCGACATGCTCGAGCAGGTCAAGCGCATCCCCCGCTTCGACGCCGACCACTACATCGACGCGCTGCGCGACTGGGTGGAGCACGGAGCCGCCAGCGAGTACGCGCTCTCGCCGGACGAGGTCGTGCGAAGGTCGGCGCCGCGCCCGCCCGCCGTGGCCGAGGCTGCCGCCGAGTTCGAGCTGGGCCAGTACCTGCATCACGCCGGTCACGTCGACGACGCCCGCGCCCACTTCCGCGCCGCCCACCGCCTCCAGCCCGACAACTGGACGTACAAGCGCAACGCCTGGGAGCTCGTCTCCCCCGGCATCCAGGGCCCGACCGACTTCTACGACGGCGACTGGCTCAGCGACATCAAGGCCGCCGGCCCCGAGCACTACTACGCGTCGCCCGACTTCTAGTTGCCCGCTCGCCGACGGAGGACGGAATCGCATGAAAGAGTCGGATTCCAACGAGGGCCAGTCGGCATCTGAGCGGATCGACGAGATGATCGCCGACGTCGGGGACTGGCGCGGGGAGACCTTGAGCAGGATGCGCAAGCTCGTCAAGGACGCAGACCCGGACGTCGTCGAGGAAGTGAAGTGGGTGAAGCCGACGAGCCCGGGCACTCCCACGTGGTCGCACGACGGAATCATCTGCACCGGCGAGACGTACAAGTCCGTCGTGAAGCTCACGTTCGCCAAAGGGGCTTCGCTGAAGGACCCGGCCAAGCTCTTCAACTCGAGCCTCGGGGGGAACACGAGGCGCGCAATCGACATCCACGAGGGGGAGAAGGTCGACGCGGGCGCGTTCAAGGCGCTCATCCGTGCCGCGGTCGCGCTCAATTCATCCGGCGGAAAGGCAAGGCCGAGGCGAAAGAAGTAGGCCAGGGAATTCCGCTCCTCAAGCTGAGACAATCTGACGTCATTTGAAGCGTTGACACGCTGGATGGCGTGCCGTACGGTGCCGGCGTGGAGGAGGGCTCGAAAGCGCGCCGGATGCTCGCCCTGCTCGTCGCCGGCGAGGCGATCGCGGTCGTCGCGCTGCATCGCCTCGGCGGCGTCGACGGGTTCGCGATCCCCCGCCACGACCTGGCGCGGTGGCTGCAGCAGACGCCGAGCGAAGAGGTGCTCCTCGCCGGTGTTCGGCTCGCGGCCCTCGTGGCCGCGTGGTGGCTCCTCGGCAGCACGCTGCTCTACGTCGCGGCGCGCGTCGCCCGCCTGCACGGCACTGCGACCGCCCTCGGCTGGGCCACGCTGCCGGCGGTCCGGCGATGGGCCGACCGCGCCGCCGCGGTGTCGATCGTGGCCGCGACCGCGTTGGGTGTCGGCCGTCCCGCCGCCGCCGATCCGCCGCCGACGACGAGCCCGGCGGCCGCGCCCGTGGTCGTCGACGCCGATCATCGCGATCCGGTGAGCGTTCCGTCGCGTCCCCCGTCCGGCGTGCGCACGGGACACGGCGTCGATCCGCTGCCGGTGCCGAGCGTGCCGCCCATCGATCGCGCACCGGTGCCCACGCCGCCACCGACGACCGCGCCCTCCCGCCGCCCACCGCACAGCCGCCGGTCGTACCGGTCGTGCCCGCCGCGCCCGCCCCGTCTGCACCTACGCCCACCGCGGGCGCGACGCACACGGTGACCGGTGGCGAGCACTTGTGGTCGATCGCCGCGGGTCACGTCGCGACGATGATCGGAAAGTCGCCGGCCGATCTCGCCGCCGCCGACATCGCGCCCTATTGGCTACGCGTCGTCGAGATCAACCTGCCGCGGCTGCGCTCGGGGAACCCCAACCTCGTGTACCCGGGCGAGGTCGTCGAGCTGCCGCCGCTGTAGCGCTGCCCGCTACGGGTCGCGCGGCAGGCCGAGCAGGCGCTCGGCGATCACGTTGCGTTGCACCTCGCTCGTGCCACCGGCGATCGTCAGACACCGGTTGAACAGGAAGCCGCGCACCCACATGGCGGCGTCGCCATCGGTCACGGCGCCCTCGCCGCCGAGCAGCTCGAGGCCGACTTCCTGGACGCGCTGGTCGTGCTCGACCCCGAGGAGCTTGCGCACCGCTGCCTCCGATCCGCTGGGATCGGCGCCGCCGAGCGCCTGCAGGGTGAGCCGGAACCCGAGGACGCTGAGTGCGTGCTCCTCGGCGACAAGCCCCCCGGCTTCGTCCAGCGCGATCGGATCGGATGCGAGCCCGGCCGTGTCGAGCAGCGCCAGCACGCCCTGGACGCCGTAGCCGATCGACGAGCCACTGCCCATGTAGACGCGCTCGTTGGCGAGCGTCGTGCGGGCTGCTCGCCATCCATCGTGCTCCGCACCGACCAGGCACTCGTCGGGAACGAAGACGTCGTTGAAGAACACCTCGTTGAACCACGCCTCGCCGGTGAGCTCACGGAGCGGGCGGATGTCGATGCCGGGCGTCTTCATGTCGAGCATGAAGTAGCTGATGCCGTCGTGCTTCGGCGCGTCCGGGTCGGTCCGGGCGATGAGGATCCCCCAGTCGGCGTCCTGCGCCATGGACGTCCACACCTTCTGGCCGTTCACGACCCAGCCCCCTTCGTCGCGCGTGGCACGGGTCGTGAGCGCAGCAAGGTCGGAGCCGGCACCGGGCTCGCTGAACAGTTGGCACCAGGAGATCTCGCCTCGCAGCGTCGCAGGGATCCAGCGCTGCTGCTGCTCGCTCGTCCCGTAGACCATCAGCGGCGGCAGCGCCCACGCGCCGACGCTGATATTGGGCCGACGCACCTTCGCCTTGCGGAACTCGTCGTCGATGACGAGCTGCTCCAACGCGCTGGCGTCGCGCCCCCACGGCTTCGGCCACTGCGGCGCGAGGTACCCGGCGTCGGCGAGACGGTGCCGTTGCTCGACGGCGTCGAGACCCTTGACCTCGGCGGCGAACGAGCCGACTTCTTCGCGCAGCGCTTCTGCTTCGGGCGGAAGATCCACGGCCAGGCGGCGACGAGCGCCTCCGCGCGCGGCTTCGGCGGCGCGCACACGCCACGCTGACGTCGGCCCGAGGAGCTGACGCGTCGCCGTCGCCCGCTTGAGGTACAGGTGCGCGTCGTGCTCCCAGGTGAATCCGATTCCGCCGTGCACCTGGACGCAGTCCTTCGCCGCGCCGTACGCGGCGTCGATCGCGAGGCTCGCGGCCGCGGCAGCGGTGAGCGGGGCGACGTCCGGCTCGTCGGCGGCGCGGGCGGCGTCCCACGCTGCTGCGCGCGCGCAAGCTCGGTCTCGGCGAGCATGTCGGCGCATTTGTGCTTGACGCCCTGGAACTGGCCGATGGGTCGGCCGAACTGCTCCCGCACCTTGGCGTACTCGGACGCGGTGTCGACGCACCACTGCGCGACGCCCACGCTCTCGGCGGCGAACACCGCCGCCGCCAGGTCCCGCACCCCCTCCGTTTCCACGCCGTCGAGCCGGCGCGCGCTCGGCACGACGGCGGCGTCGACGTGCACCTCGGCGACGCGCCGGGTCGGGTCCAGGCTCTGCAGCTCGGTGGCGGTGAACTCGCCCGCGACGAGCGCGCACCACTCGTCCGCGGCTCGAACGACGAGCACGCCCGCCAGGTGAGCAGAGGGCACGGCCCGCAGCGTTCCGCGCACGCGTAGCCCGTCGCCGGCCGGCTCGGCATCCAGCCGTCCGCCCAGCGCGACCGTCCCGACGGTCTCGCCCGACGCCAGCCCGGGGACGATGTCGGCAGCGATCTCCTTGCCGGCGGCCTGCAGCACGGCCGCCGTGAGCACCGTGGGCAGGAACGGGCCCGGCGCGCACGCCCGCCCCAGCTCCTCGAGCACCACCGCCAGCTCGGGCAGGCCGTAGCCCTCGCCACCGAGAGCCTCGTCGACGTGCAGTCCCAGCCAGCCTTGCGCCGCCAGGTCGGCCCAGAACGGCGGGAGCGACTCCGTCTCGGCGTCCAGCGACGACCGCGGGACGGCGGGACCGCAATGCCGTTCCACCCATCCGCGCGCCGCCTGGCGCAGCGCCTCGTGCTCCTCGCTGATCCCGATCGGCATGCGTTTGGATCCTAGGCGCGGTGACACGAGCGTCAGGTTTCGCGCTCGTAGGCTCGGACGGTGTCCTTCTGGCGACGTGCGCGCACGCGCGGCTTCCCGCCATCCGGGAACGGCGCCTCGTCGTTCCATCTCGCGTGGCGACTTCCACCGGCGGCCGGCCACCTCGTGGCGGCGAGCGTCACGCTCGAGGTGCTCACGCCGCCCGTGGTCGACCATCTCTACTTCTGGGCGCTTCAGGTCGCCTTCCCCGGCGCGGGGGCCGCGCACCTCGGCCTCCAATGGAATGACCGGCATCCGGGCTTCGGTGCCGTGAACTGGGGCGGCTATGCAGCCGACGGTTCGTTGCTCGCGGGAACCGAGTCGCCGTTGCCGAGCACGCCTGCCGATCCGAACACTCGTGACTACCCCTGGGAGTCGGAGCGCGCGTACCGGCTTCGCGTGCACCGCGTCGATGAGGGCGCGTGGCGGGGCGAGGTCACCGACCTCACCACGGGCGACGCCACCACGGTGCGCGACCTGATGGCGGCAGCACCGTTCCTCGGCGACCCGATGGTCTGGTCGGAGGTGTTCGCGCGCTGCGACGATCCCTCGGTGACCGCGCGGTGGTCGGAATTCGAGGTCGTGAGCGACCGTGGCGACCACTTCGCCCCCACTGCACTCACCGTCAACTACCAGTCCCACGCCGACGGCGGATGCGCGAACACGACGTCCGTGCCGGACGACCACGGTGGCGTGCTGCAAGTCACGAACGCCGAAAGGCTGACCCCGCAGGGCGGGACGCTCTAGAGTCCCCCGTCATGCGTACGAAGATCCTCGCCTCTGCCGCACTCGTCGCCTGCACGCTCTTTGCTCTCGGTGCGCCTGCATCCGCGGGCGAGAACTTGCACGTCGAGGTCAACAAGGTCGTCGTCGGAAGCGCGCCCGCCGGCACGACCTTCACCGTCCACTACGCCTGCACCGACGGCGGCCCGTCCGGCGACCTCACCTTCGATGCCACAGGCGACCCGGTCCCCGCGAACGACAACTTCTTCAACGCCAACGCGCCCGGCACGACGTGCACGATCACCGAGACGGCGACCGGCGGGGCCGTCGTCGCCTATGCCTGCGAAGATGACGGCATCAACGCAAGCTGCGCGGACTCCGGCAACGCGGTCACGTTCGACTCGCCGGAACAGACGTCCAACAACGTGACCTTCACCGTCACCAACACGTTTGTCGAACCGGCACCGGGAACAGCCGCGCCGGCACCGGCCGCACCCGACCCCGCCGCTGCGGTCGTCAGCACGCCCGTCTTCACCGGCTGAGACGGTTCAGCACGTCGGCGAGCTCCTTGGGTCGGCTGATCATGACGTCGTGGCCGGCGTCGATCGTGACGACGTCGACGTCGCCACCCGGGGAGTCGCGGAGGTTCTGGACGAGCACGTCCTGGTGGTCGGGCGGGAGCGACTGGTCACGGAGCAGCTTCACGAACGTCTTGGGGAGCTCGGCCGGGATGGCTGCCCGTGACACCGGCTCGGCGAGGACGACCGCGGCCTCGGTGCCCGTTCGATCGAGGACGTACCGGGCCTGCTCCTCGTCCATGTCGTTGCAGAACATGAATCGGGTCGTCTCCTCGTCGAGCCCGCCGATGGGGTTGTCGCCGCCTCGCCGCGCCTCCTCGACTGCCTCGCGCGTCATGTCGCTGCAGGTCCTCGGGCAGCGCCTCGATCGCCGATCCGCCCTCGGGCGGCACCATGCACGACACGTAGACGAGGTGCTCGACCCGGTCGGGCACGCGCCCGGCGACCTCAGAGATCGTGAGCCCTCCCATCGAGTGACCGACGAGCACGAATCGCTCGAACCCGGCCGCGTCGACGTCGCGCAAGACCGAGTCGGCGAAGTCGCCGATCGTCAGCGTGCGCAACTCGGGGACGGGCTCGAGGCGGCGCGATCCGCCCCGGACCGACTTCGGCGGCAGGTCGACGGCGAGAACGTCACCGTCGAGGAACGGGAGCAGCGGCGCCCAGCACCACGCGCCGTGCGCGCCACCATGCACGAAAACGATCGGTGCAAGGGTCGACTGCTCGGGCATCCCGTCAGACGATCTTCTCGCCGTCCCTGACGATCGTGATCGCCTGCGTCGGACATCCCTGGCCGGCGAGGATGACCTTGTCCTCCGGCTGCGCGTCGGGATCGATCACGACCGCGACGCCGTCGTCGTCGAGATCGAACACGCCCGGCGCCCAGAACGAGCAGTTCCCCGAGCCCATGCAGGCGTCGCGGTTGATCTCGATCTTCAGCGCCACGGCTCGTAGGGTAACGGGCGTGACCACGACGGAGAAGCCGAAGCTCCATTGGAAGAAGAGCGAGACGCACGGGCTGCTCCCCGACCCCGAGCCTCGCGAGATCAAGTACACGATCATCTCGGTCGACGACCACCTCGTCGAGCCGCCCGACATGTTCGAGGGCCGCTTGCCGCGTCGCTTCCAGGACCTCGCGCCGAAGGTCGTGGAGACCGACGAGGGCCACGAGGTCTGGGAGTTCGACGGGCAGCTGTACTTCCAGGTCGGGCTCAACGCCGTCGTCGGTCGCAAGCGCGAGGACTGGAAGGTCGAGCCGACGCGCTTCGAGGAGATGCGCGCCCGGTTGCTACGACATCGACGCCCGCGTCAAGCGACATGGACATCAACGGCGTGTGGGCGTCGGTGAACTTCCCGTCGCAGATCACCGGCTTCTGCGGCGCGGTGTTCTCGCAGTGCTCCGACCCCGAGCTCGGGCTCGCGGTCACGCAGGCGTGGAACGACTGGTTCTACGAGGAGTGGTACGCGCCGTACCCCGAGCGCATCGTCCCGATGGGCATCACGTACCTCGCCGACCCCGAGCAGGGCGCCGACGAGATCCGGCGCAACGCCGAGCGCGGGCTTCACCGCAGTCACGCTGCCCGAGCAGCCGCACCGCATCGGCATGCCGAACCGATCTTCTCGGGGTGGTGGGATCCGATCATCGCCGCGTGCGCCGAGACCGACACCGTCGATCTGCCTGCACGTCGGCTCGACCGGCGTCGCCGACATGCCGCCGGGCGCGCCGATGGTGCCGCTCGGCGCGACGCTGTTCGGCCAGCTGTCGCTCGCCGCGTGCGCCGAGTGGCTGTGGTCGGGCTACGCGGTGAAGCACCCGGACCTCAAGATCGTCGATGTAGCGAGGGCGGCATCGGCTGGGTGGCGATGCTGCACGACCGGCTCGAGAACATCGTCGACCGCTCGGGCTACGGCGACTACTTCCCGGGCGACCTGCGCCCGGCCGAGGTGCTGCACCGCAACTTCTGGTTCTGCACGATCGACGACCCGTCGACGATCTGCACGCGCGACACCGTCGGCGTCGACCACATCATGTTCGAGACCGACTACCCGCACGGCGACGGCACGTGGCCCGACACGCAGGCCGTGTTCGACGAAGTTTACGGCGGCCTGCCCGCCGACGAGGTCGCGATGATCAGCCACGAGAACGCGGCCGCGCTGTTCCGCCATCCGCTGCCGCCGCCCGGCAGCCCGCACGCGGCCGGGCTCCGGCGCTGACGCACACCGGGCGGGCACGTGAGCGAGCTCTGGGAGCTCGGCGCGTTCGAGCTGGGCACCTCGATCCGGGACGGTGTCGCCTCGAGCCGCGAGGTCGTCGAAGCGCACCTCACTCGCATCGACGACGTCAATCCCGCCGTCAACGTGGTCACGACGACGCTCGCCGACGAGGCCCTTGCGGCCGCCGACGACGCCGACGCCGTCGTGGCGCGCTGGCGAGCCGACGAGCCCTTTCCACGGCGTGCCGATCACGGTCAAGGAGTCGATCGACCTCGCCGGGTCGCGCGACGACGCAGGGCGTGACGGCGCTGGCCGAGGCGATCCCGCCGCTCGACGCGCCTGCAGTTGCAAACCTGCGCGCCGTCGGCGCCATACCGCTCGCGCGCACGAACGCGCCCGACCTCGGGCTGCGCTGGCACACCGACAACGCGCTCCACGGGCCGACGCGCAACCCGTGGGACCCGGCGCGTACGCCCGGTGGCTCGAGCGGTGGCGAAGCCGCCGCGCTCGCGACCGGCATGACACCGCTCGGCGTCGGCTCCGACCTCGGCGGCTCGCTGCGCTGGCCGTCGGCGTGCTGCGGAACGGCCGCGCTCCGACCGACGCTCGGGCGCATCCCGACGGCGACGTCGCTCGAGCCGGCGGACGCGCCGCTCACGATGCAGCTCATGGCCGTGCAAGGGCCGATGGCGCGCGGGATGCTCGACTTGCGCATCGCCTTCGAGGTCATGAGCCGGCCGAACGATCGCGACCCGTGGTACACGCCTGTTCCGTTCTCGGGCGCCGCGCTCTCCAACCCCATCCGTGTCGCCGTCGCGACCGATCCTTCGGGGCACGGCGTGGACGCAGCGGTCGCCGACGGCGTGCGGCGCGTGGCAGGCGCGCTGGCCGACGCCGGTTACTCGGTCGAAGAGGTCCCGCTACCGCTCGTGACGGAGGCGTCGGACGTGTGGCTCAGCCTCGTCCTCGCCGAGATCCGGATGATGTGGATGCTGTTCGAGTCGATCGTCTCCGACGACGCCAGAACATTCCTCGCGGCCGCGCTCGAGCTCGGCGAGCCCCTCGCGCAGGAGGCGTACGCCGTCGCGTTCATGGCGCGCCAAGGCATCGCCCGGACGTGGGCGGAGTTCCAGGCCGACATCCCGCTCGTGGTCGCGCCGGTCTGCACTCAGCTTCCGTTCGCGGTCGGCGCCGACCTCGGCGGGGCCGAGGACGTCGACCGCATTCGCCGGACCCTCGACCTCACGCTCCTGTGCAACTGCCTCGGCCTGCCGGCAGTTGCGATTCCGGCCGGCGTCGAGCACAACCTCCCACTGGGTGTGCAGATCATCGGCCGGCGATACCGCGAGGACGTGTGCCTGACCGCGGCGTGGGAAGTCGAGCGCGCCCTGGGCACGATCACCGATCGATCCGCGGTGGGCAGGGGCGCCCGAGCCCGGTGAGGTCGAGGAACTCGTCGTAGCGCGTCGCGACTGCGGGCGCCCAGCGCGCGTCGGGCTCGACGCGTCTTCCGGTGCGGGCCCACCGACGGCCCGTCGGTCATCGCCGCCGGCTCCTCGAGCCCGGCCGCGATCCGCGCCAGCCACGCCGAGCCGAGCGCGCCGCCCTCGGGCACGGCGACGCAGTCGACGGGCAGGGCGGTGGTGTCGGCGAGGGCCTGCACCCACTGGTCGACACGCGTCCCGCCGCCGGTCGCCACGATGCGGCGCGCGTCGACCTTCGCCGCTTCCAGCATCCGGCGCGGTCGACGAAGCCGGATGCCTCGAACGCGGCGCGGCGCACCGCGCCCGGGCCGTGCGTGAGATCGAGCCCTGCGAGCACGGCGCGGCGAGCGGGATCGTTCAGCGGCACTCGTTCGCCCCGCGGGAACGGCGCCCACACCGGGACGGCACCCGGATCCGACGGGCGGGTCGCCGTCGGCGACGAGATCCGACACCCAGTTCACGAACAGCCCGCCGGCGTTGCTCGGTCCGCCGACGAGCGTCTTGCCCGCCGCGGTGTGCGGGATCACGTAGTGGTCGGGCACCGGCTCGTCGCTCGACGTCACCGCCCACACGATCAAGGTGGTGCCGAGGATCACGAGCACGTCGCCGTCCTCGTCGGCGCCCGCGACGAGCTGCTCGGCGAACGCGTCGATGCAACCGGGACCGAGCGCGGGACCATCGAGACCGCCGACGCGCCCGCACTCGAAACCCGTCGGCGCCAGCTTCGGCAGCTGATCGACGCGCACGCCGACGTCACCCGCGATCTCGGCGTCCCATCCCTTCCAGTCGAACAGCGGGTATGCGGTGGAGGCGGTGGTCGTATCGAGCACCGCCTCGCCCGCCAGGGCGTGGTTGGCGACCGCCTGCGCCGGCCAGTACCCGGCGGCGTCGGGCGCGGCGCCGACGGTCCAGCGCAAGAACGCGAGCAGCTCGCCGCTCTCGCCGGGGTGCCCGGCTCGCTGCCCGTGGCGGCCGCGCTCGTCGCCGTACAGCAAGCCGGGAGTGACCGGCACGCCCCCGCCGTCCACCGCCGTCAGGGACGGGACCATCGCCGCCACACTCACGCCCGCCGGCCGCGTGCCCGCGAGCTCGCGCAGCGCGGCTTCGGGACCGCGCCTCCACGCTTCGTCGGCGTCGTGCTCGAAGCGACCCGCGGTCGGCACGTAGAACCGGTGCGGGATGCGTGCCGAGCCGACGACGTTGCCGTCGGCGTCCGCCGCGATCGCCTTCACCGAGGACGTACCGATGTCGACACCGACGGTGACCTCGCTCATCGGTCCGCGCCCGTTCGCCCGAACGCCGCGAGCACTTCGTCGTGGAGCAACCCGTTCGTCGTGACCGCGCTGCCGCCGTCGGCGCGCGGCCGGCCCTCGAGGTCCGTGAACCGTCCACCGGCCTCCTCCACGATCACCTGGAGCGGAGCGTTGTCCCACAGGTTCATGACCGGCTCGACGGCGAGGTCGGCGCTCCCCTCGGCGACGAGCACGTGCGCCCAGTAGTCGCTGAAGCCACGCGCCTCCCAGCAGCGAGCTGCAAGCGCACGGAACTCCTCGCCCAGCCCGTGCTCCTCGAACGCGGGCAACGACGTGTAGCAGAGCAACGCGTCCTCGATGGCGCTGACGCGCGACACCCGGATCGGTTCACCGTCCGCGAACGCGCCCGCACCCCGCGACGCCCACCAGCGCCGGCGCAGCGCGGGCGCGGACACGACACCGACCACGATCTCGCCGTCACGCTCGAGCGCGATCAGCGTCCCCCAGGCGGGGATGCCGCGCACGTAGCTCTTCGTCCCGTCGATCGGGTCGAGGATCCAGCGCCGGCCGCCCGACCCGGTCGTCTCGCCGTACTCCTCGCCGACGACCCCGTCGCGAGGTCGCTCGGCTTCGATGCGGGCGCGCAGCGCCTTCTCCGCCGCCTGGTCGGCTTCGGTCACCGGCGTCAGGTCGGGCTTGGTCTCGACGACGAGGTCCGTGGCGCGGTACCGCGGCAGCGTGATGTCGTCAGCGGCGTCCGCGAGCTCGAGCGCGAAGGCGAGGTCTTCGTCGATGGACGGAGAACCTACGACGGCGGTGGCACCTCGAGCACGGTGGCCGAGCCCATGCCGCCGCCGGCGCACATGCTCACGCAACCCAGCCCACCGCCGCGGCGCCGCAGCTCGAAGATCGTCGTGGCGACCATGCGGGCGCCGGTGGCGGCGACGGGATGGCCGAGGCTGCAGCCGCTGCCGTTCACGTTCACGATCTCGTGCGGCAAGCCGAGGATGCGCGACGACGCGACGGCCATCGCCGCGAACGCCTCGTTGATCTCGACCAGGTCGAGGTCCGAGACGGCGATGCCGGCGCGCTCGGCCGCCTTCGGGATCGCGAGGGTGGGCGCCAGTCCGGTGTCGCGCGGCGGCACCCCCACCGACGCCCACGACCGGACGATCGCCAACGGCTCGAGCCCGTGCTCCTCGGCGTAGTCGCGGTCGGCGACGACGACCGCGCAGCCGGCGTCGTTGAGGCCGGACGCGTTCCCGGCCGTGATGCTGAACCCGTCGATCTCCGGATGCAGGGGCGGCAACTTGGCGAGCTTCTCGGGCGTCGAGTCGCGGCGCGGGTGCTCGTCGACGTCGAACGTGCGCGTCTCACCCCGCTTGCCCCGGACCGGCACCTCCATGGCGAAGATCTCGTCGCGAAGCCGTCCCTCGTCGGTGGCGGCGACCGCGCGCATGTGCGAGTGGTACGCCCAGTTGTCCTGCTCCTCGCGGCTCACGCCCGCCTTGACCGCCGTGTTCCAGCCGACGGTGATCGACATGTCCATGGTCGGCGCGTCCGGCGTCGCCGGATGGCTGGGCGACAGCCACGGCTCGACGCCCGCGTACGGTCCGGGAAGCTTCTTCATCACGGTCGGGCTCTGCGTGATGCTCTCGGCGCCGCCGGCGATGACGACCCGGTCCATGCCGGCGCGGATGCTCGCGGCCGCCGTCTGGATGGGCGCCATGCCCGACGCGCAGTGGCGGTTGTGCGCCAGGCCCGGGATATCGGTCAAGCCGAGGTCGACGGCGGCGTAGCGCGCCACGCAACCGCCACCCTGGAGCGATTCGCCCATGATGATGTCGTCGACGTCCTCGGCGGGGACGCTCGAGCGCTTGAGCGCCTCGCTGATCGACGCCTTGGCGAGCTCGAACACGTCGATGTCGGCGAGCGATCCCTTGCGCGCCGTCCCGATGGCGGTCCGGGCGGCGGACACGATGACGGCATCAGGCATGGGTTTCTTTCCTCCGGTTCCGTGGCCGAGTCAGCGTACCTGACGCCCGAGTCAGTAAGGTTCGGCGTCTGAACCGGCCGCGTGAGCAGGAAAAGGGAGAACTGCATGGGTGCGCTCGACGGCAAAGTCGCGATCGTGACGGGCGCGGGCCGAGGAATCGGCCGCGGCGAGGCGCTGCTGCTCGCGAGCGAAGGCGCCAAGGTCGTCGTCAACGACCTCGGCGGGGCACGCGAGGGCGAAGGCGCTGACAAGACGCCCGCACAGGAGGTCGCGGACGAGATCGTCGCCGGTGGTGGCGAAGCGGTCGCCAACTACGACGACGTCGCGTCGTGGCCGGGCGCCGAGGGACTCATCGGCCAGGCGGTCGACACGTTCGGCAAGCTCGACATCCTCGTGAACAACGCAGGGATCCTGCGCGACGGCATGAGCTTCAATCTCTCCGAGGAGGACTGGGACTCCGTCATCCGCGTCCACCTCAAGGGGCACTTCGCACCCAGCCGGTTCGCGGCCGTGTACTGGCGCGAGCAGTCGAAGGCGGGTGAGCCGGTTTCCGGTCGGATCATCAACACGTCCAGCGAGTCGGGCCTGTTCGGGAACGCCGGCCAGTCGAACTACGCCGCGGCGAAGGCCGGGATCGCGTCGATGACGATCGTGCTGGCACGGGAGCTCCAGAAGTACGGCGTGACCGTGAACGCGATGGCCCCTCGAGCCCGGACACGTCTGACCGACACCGTCGCCGGCGCCGACCAGCTCATGGCGGCGAAGGAAGGCGAGTTCGACGCCTGGGACCCCGACAACATGGCGCCGCTGATCGGCTTCCTCGCCAGCGACGCCGCCGCCGACGTGAGCGGTCAGGTCTTCGTCATGTGGGGTGACCGCGTGTACCTGATGCGCGGCTGGTCGCTCGCCAACGAGCTCGCCGCCGGCGGCAAGCCCTGGACCGTCGACGACCTGATCGCCCACAAGGCCGAGCTCTTCGCACCGGCCGAGGGCGGCAGCGCCATCCCGAGCATGGCGTTCTCGATGTGACCGGCCCTTTGGGGTAGATAGCCATGCCCGACTGGGGGGAGCTGCTCGTCGACCAGCTGCGCTTCATGGCGCGGCGCGACGGCGACGAGGTCGCGTATCGCGACCTGGGCTCAGGTGACACGCTCACCTTCGCGGAATGGGACAGCCGCTCGAACGCCCTCGCACGGGGCCTCGTCGCACGCGGCGTCGAACGCGGCGATCGCGTGTCGATCTACCTCCCGAGCGAGGAGTGCCTCCGCTGGATCGTGGCGTACGCGGCCGCGCACAAGGCGGGAGCGGTCGCCGTGCCCACCAACACCCGCCTGTCCGTCCGGGAGCTGATCGCGATCCTCGGTCACGGTGAGGTGCGCGCGCTCCTGACGTGCCCGGCGCTGCTCCCGGCCGCGCGTGAAGTGCGCGACGCGCTCCCGTCGCTCGAGCTGCTCGTCAGCGACGGAGCCGACGACGGGCACGGGCGAAGTCGCATGGGACGAAGCGCTCGACCCCGACGACAGCGACATCCAGGTCGACGTCGACCTCGACGACCTCGCCGACATCATGTACACGTCCGGAACGACCGGTCTGCCCAAGGGCGTCGCGGTCCGCCACCGGAACGTGGCGATGATCCCGAACCACGAGCCGCCGTGGACGGGCGCCGGCTGGTTGCACGGCGCGCCGCTGTTCACGTTCGCGGGGATCTCGTTCATCTACAACCCGATGAAGATGGGCATGGCCGGTTTGTACTTCCCGAAGTTCGACGCCGGTGAGTGGCTGCGGATCGTGGCGCGCGAGCGCCCGACGATGGCGTTCCTCGTTCCCGCGATGGCGGAGCTGCTCGTCGCCCATCCCGATTTCGCGACCGCCGACCTCGACAGCCTGCAGGCCGTCTCGATCGGGAGTGCCCCCCTCGCGCCGAACACGCTGATGACGCTGGTGGAGCGGTTGCCGCAGGCCAGTGTGTCCAACTCCTACGGGATGACCGAGGCCGGCCCGGCGTTCATCGTGATGCCACAGGAAGAGGTGACGAAGCGGATCGGGTCGGTGGGCAAGCCGATCCCGCCGATGGAGATCAAGATCGTCGACGACGACGACAACGAGCGCGGGCCCCACGAGGTCGGCGAGTTGCTCACGCGACTGCCGGGACGCCAGCGCGAGTACTACAAGGATGCCGACGCCACCGCGAGCACCTGGACGCGTGACGGTTGGCTGCGGAGCGGCGACCTCGGTTACCTCGACGACGACGGGTTCCTGTACCTCGTCGGGCGCAAGAAGGATCTCATCGTCCGGGGCGGACACAACGTGTACCCGACGGATATCGAGAGCGTGATCCTCGAGCACCCGGAGGTGCGCGAGGCCGCGGTCGTCGGTATCCCGCACGACGTGCTCGGCGAGGACATCGCCGCCTTCGTCGTCCGCAAGCCCGATGCGGCCGTCGGCGGCGACGAGCTCCAGGCGTTCTGCGCCGAGCACCTCGCCGACTACAAGCGCCCCCGGCAGGTGACACTTCGTCGACGAGCTCCCGCGCAACGCAACCGGCAAAGTCATGAAGCACTTGCTGGGCGACGACGCCGCCGGAACGACGAGCAGGAAATCGTCGTAGCTGGCGGTGACAGCGGCTTTGCCGACCGGCACCGCAGCTGGACGCGACGGAGAGATGCTCGATGTGGATCGGTTCGTTGCGGAGTGTCGGGCAAGCCTGAACGAGCCTGAGCCTCGCTTGGCCGTGTCCGACCTGTTGGAGCGGACGATGAGCGAGCCGGCGCAATGCGAAGCAGCGCTTCCGGCAACCCGGGCCGAGCTCACGACGTTGCACCACTCCCCCGACCTGACGGTCTTGAAGGTGGTGTGGGCGCCCGGGATGTCGATCTGGCCCCACGACCACCAGATGTGGGCCGCGATCGGGATCTACGCCGGACAGGAGGACAACACCTTCTTCCGTCGCGTCGACGGCGGTCTCGAGCCGCGGCGCACCCGCGAGCTCTCGACCAACGACGTCGTGCTGCTCGGCGACGACGCGATCCACGCCGTGCACAACCCGCTCGGCACCTGCACCGGCGCGATCCACGTGTACGGCGGCGACTTCTTCGACCGCGAGATGTCGCAATGGAACCCCGAGACGCTGGAGCCGGAGCTCGACACGAGGTCGCCGGCGAGCTTCTTCGAGGAGGCCAACGAGCGCCTCGGGCCTATAGGGTCCCCCGCCATGGCGCTGACCGAGCTCAAGGGACAGGAAACGGGCACCCAGAAGGTCGTCATCGAGCGCGGGCCGGTGCGCGTCTTCGCGGAGGCGCTCGGCGACGACGACGAGGTGTACGCCGGCGAGGACGCCCTCGTTCCGCCCACGTTCCCGTTCGTGATGTCGTACTGGGGATCCCTCGGCACCGGCGGCGCCGCCGGGCTGCCGATCGACCGCCTGCGCGGACCCGGCCGCGCCATCCTCCACGGGGAACAGGCCTTCGAGTACGAACGCTGGCCCAAGGTGGGCGACGTCCTCGAGGGCACGAGCGTCATCACCGACGTCTACGAGAAGGAACGATCCAACGGCGGCAAGCTCGAGTTCTACGTCACCGAGACCGACTGGAAGGACGCCGCCTCCGGCGAACCGGTCGTGAAGTCGATCTTCACCTTGGTGATCAACGTCCGCCCGTCGAGCTAGAACCGCGGGCTGTCAAGCCGAACGCAGGACCGCCTGGGTCTGGAGGACCTTGGCGACCGGACGTCCGTCGGCGTCGGTGACGTCGGTCTCGACGACCACCACCGTGCGTCCGGCGTGCAGCGGACGGGAGACCGCCTCCGCGTAGCCGTTGCGCACGGCGCGCAGGAAGTTGGTCTTGCTCTCGATCGTCGTCGTCCCGTCGGCTCCGTCGGGCAGGTTCTGGAAGGCGCACGTGGCCCCGGTCGTGTCGGCCAGGCTCATGATGACGCCGCCGTGCAGCACGCCGGCGGTCGTGCATCGCTCGGGCTGCCATGCGACGCGCGCCCGCACCTCGTCCGGACTGCTCGTGATGACCTCGACGCCGAGCGCGGCGGCGAACGGCACCAGCTGTCGAATCGCCTCGGTTTGCTCCTGGTCCACGGCCGTCATCGCGCCTCCATATCTTCCCGGCTCAGTGTGCCGCCACGAACGCGAAGAGATGACGCCCGTGGTCCATGGGGTCCTTGACGAGCTCGTGTCGAATGATGTCGAACCCGGCAGCTTGCAGCATCTCCAGGTTGGTGTCGGCGTCGAAGTGGCTCCAGAACATGTGCGTGCCGAGCCAGCTCTCCGTGTCGTCGTCCTCGGGCACATCGCCGGCTCCGAGACAGAGGAGGGCGACACCACCCGGGCGCAGGACGCGTCGGAACTCGTCGAAGACAACTCGGTGCTCGGAACGCGGCACGTGGATCACGGCGTAGTACGACACGAGGCCATCGAAGCTGCGGTCACCGAACGGCAGCGCCACGAGGTCGGCTTGCGCGAGGTGGGCGCCAGGCGCGTGTGAACGAGCAAGACGGACCTGCGCGCTCGAAAGATCAAAGCCGACAACCTCGAGATCCGCGGCCACGAGCTGTGTCGTGACCGGAACGCCGGCGCCGCAGCCGGCGTCGAGCACCGCATCTCCGTCGCTCAGGCGCGCAACCAGCTCGGGGAGGAGCGCGAGGTCCCCTCCTGTTGCGCGCGCCGCGAGGTACCGGTCTGCGATCTCGTCATAGCCGCGGCGAACGACCTCGCGACGGGCGTCATGCATGTACCAAGTATCACCGGCGTGCTCCCGGCCTAGGGAGCGACTTTCGTCGGAGGGCGACTCGACCGGATCGAACGGATCGACCTCTTCAACGGCATCGAGCGCACCGACCACGTCGACCCCGGTCGCGGTCACGCGGTCGTCGACGTGCCATTCGCGCAGCTCCTCGCCGTGCTCGGCGGCGCGAGCCTGGGCCTCTTCGAGCGCCCCCCGATACTCGGCTTCGAGCTGATCGCACAGCTGCTGCGTGTCCTGCAACTCCCGGCCGTAGCACGCCTGGACCGCGTCCTGGTATTCGGTCTCCCAGCGCTTGCGGCGTTGCTGCGCTTCGTGTTCCGTTCCCCGGACAGCCTCCTCGACGGTGCGGTGATCCTCGGCCGCCCACCGTTGGCGCCGCTCCCGGGCCTCATTTGCCACCCGGTCCGCGATCTCTCGAAGGGACTGCTCGGCTCGGGCATGGCGCTCGGCTCGCAGCGCGTCTTCGCGTGCGCGCTGCTCGCCGGCCTCGGCCGTGGCGCGCTCCATGTCTTCATGGGCAACGCGCCGGTCTTCGGCCTCCCACCACGAGCGCAGCGCCTCCGCTTCACGGCTGGCACGCGCCATTGCTTCGCGCGTGGCGCGCTCGTCCTCGCTCTCCCACCACTCGCGGAGCTCGAGGGCCTCCCGGGCGGCGCGCTCCTCGGCTTCTCGATACACACGCTCTTCCTCGGAGATCCAGCGCTCGCGTAGCTCTCGGAGCTCACGCGCCGCGCGTTCCTGGAACTCGCGCAGATACCGGTCGTCGTCCGCTGCCCAGCGCTGGCGCCGCTCGTGGATCTCTCGCGCCTGCTGGCGGCGGGCCTCCTGGTCCTGCTCCTCGGCTTCGCCCTCCAACCGGCGCCGGAGCTCCTCGGCCTCACGGGCTACCCGCGCTTGCGCCTCCTGCTGCGCCCGCTCGTACTCGGATTCCCAGCGACGACGGAGCTCCTCGGTCTCCTGGGCCGCCCGCTCCCGGCCCTGGAGCTCGGCGCGCTCGTACTCGGACTCCCAGCGACGGCGTAAGCGCATCGGCCGCTTCGGCCCTCCCTTCGCGCGCCTCGGCCAGAGCCTGCTCCTCCTCTTCGTCCCAGCGCTGCCGCCGGGCCTGGAGCTCGGGCTCGCGTCGCTTCCGCCGCTCGCGCTGCGCCTGTTCGTCGTCCTTCGCCCACCGATCGTGAAGCTTGGCGAGCTCCCGCCGGCCGGCCTTCTCGTCGGTTCGGAACCGCGCCGGCACCCACTCGGCCTCCTGCGCGCGCACCTCCTCCAGGCCCTTGCGGCGAACCGCCTCGGCTTCGGCCTCGACGCGCTCGTACTCCGCCTCCCACTGCTGGCGCCGCTCCCTCACCGCGCGTTCCCGGCGCTCTTGCGCTTCGCTCTCGGCCCGCTCGAACTCGATCTCGAAGCGCTGCCGTCGCACCTGCGCGGCTCGCTGCGTACGCTCGTCCGCCTCCCGCTTCGATCGTCCGAACTCGACCTCCCAGCGCTCACGCGTGAGACGGGCTTCCTGCTCCACGGCGAGTTGGGCCTCGCGCGACGCCCGCTCGAGGTCTGCATCGAGGCGCGCTCGCCGCTGGACGGCATCCTGCTCGGCGCGCTCCAACCCTTGCTGCTCGGCGCGCTCGAACTCGGACTCCCAGCGCTCGAGACGCCGCTGGGTCTCACGCTCGAGCCGCGCCCTTGCCTCACCCAGTGCGTGGTCGTACGCGCGCCGCCACCGCGCCCGCCGCTCCTCGGTCTCGCGCAGGGCGCGCTCGTGCTCGGCCTCCCAACGCGCCCGACGCTGATCGGCTTCGGCGACTTCTCGCTCCTGCACCTCGGCCTCGGCGCGGGCGTACTCGGCTTCCCAGTGCGCCCGGCGCTGCTCCGCCTCCCGCACGGCCCGCGATCGGGCGTCGCTCTCAGCGGCTTCGTACTCGTTCCGCCACCGCACCCGCCGCTCTTCGGCTTCCTGCGCCAGGCGCTCGTCCTCGGCCTGCCACCGCTCCCGGCGTGCATTCGCCTCGCGAGACTCGCGTTCCGTCGCGGCCTGCTCGGCGCGCTCGTATTCGGCATCCCAGCGCGCCCGGCGCTCGCCCGCTTCGCGGGCGCGCTGTTCCTCGTTGCTCTTCGATTCGTCCCGTTCGAGCGTCTCCAGCTCCGCGAGCCAGCGATCGCCGCCTTCTTCGGGCGACGCGCCGTTCGATGCGGGCGCGGCGCCGTTCCCGCTCGCCGGCGCGCTGCTCGTGATCGACTCGACGTCGTCGCTGATGACGACGGGCGATTCGTGCTCGCTCACCGGGTCCTGCGCCTTATCCACAGGCTGTCTGCGTACTACTCAGTCCCGACGCTCGTCAATGTCGGCGCACACGACCGGCCCGAATTGGCGGGTTCGGCCGGCCGGGGTGAGCCCCCGACCCTCAGGACCCCGTCTCGGCGAGGAAGCCCCGCACGAGGTCGACGGTCGTCTCGGGATTGTCGCCGGCGGCGTGATGCCCGGCGCTCCCGACGGTTGCGAGGCGGGCGTCGGGGATGAGCGAGGCGATCTCCTCGGCGCCCTCGTTCGAGAGCACGTCGCTCGCAGCACCCCGGAGCACGAGCACCGGGCACGTGAGCATCGCGGCCTCCTCGCCCATTCCGGCGACGAGCTCGCGCCAGCCACCCACCGGCGCCTGCGCTCCGCGGAGGCGGCGAGCGAACATGTGCTTCCACACCCAGCGCCCGTCCGGTAGCTCGCGGAGGTTGCGGCGCAGGTTGTCGGGGTTCACCTGGCGGCGATGCGGAAGGTACTCGGCCACCTCGACCGCCGCCTCCTCCGGCGACGCGAACGACTCGTGCTTCGTCATGAAGTCGATGATGCGGTTCACGCCTTCGTCTTCGAGGCGGTGCCCGATGTCGATGAGCGCGATCGCGGCGACCAGTCCGGGCCGTTCGGCCGCCAGCGTGAGACTCACGATCCCGCCGAGCGACGCGCCGACGAACGCGGCGCGTTCGATCCCGAACTGGTCCAGGAGCGGTGGGATCGTGGCCGCCAGTGAACGGCGATCCATCTCGTCGACGGGATCGGTGTCGCCGTGACCGGGGAGATCGGGCGCGAACACATGGTGCGTCGGAGCGAGCGCGGCGCCGAGCTCCTCCCACATGTACGCGGTCTGTCCTCCGCCGTGCAGGCACACGACGGGTGGGGCGGCGCTCCTCCCCCACTCGAGGTAGTGGACCTGCCGCTCCCCGACGATCGTGAAGCCGCTGCGCCCGCCGGTCGGGACGTCGTGGCGAGGCGCGAGGAACTCGAACTCGGCGTCGGCGGCGGTCACGCGCCGTTGCCCCGACCGAGGAGCCACGCGGCGTTGTCCCGGTAGAGGCCCGGCGCTCCGGCGGGGTCGGACGTCGTGTCGTCGAGCGCGCGGTAATCGTCGAGCGGCTGCGCGGTCCCTTCCGAGTGCGGGTAGTCGCTGCAACACATGAACAGGTCACCCACCCGCCGGATCAGCCGTTCGGGACGCTCGTACGAGAACGCCGCGACGCGCACCTGCCGCCGCACGTACTCACTCGGCGCCAACGGCATGTCGGCGACCGCTTTGCCGTGCAGCCGCGTCACGAAGCGCACACCGCCGTCGAGGTACATGAGGAACATCGGCAGCCAGACCGCCGACAGCTCGATGACGCCGAGGCGGAGCTCGGGCCGTCGCTCGAGCACGCCGTTCACGACCAGATCGGAGATCGCGAGCGCGGCGGGCACCCAGAGGAACACCGACGACAACACCGGGTTCGTGGGCTCGGGATCACTGGCATACCAGGCCTCGTCGAACGGCCGCTGCTGGTTCGCGACGTGGAACACCGGCGCCACGTCGTGCTCGATGAATGCCGCCCACGCGCGATCGAGCTCGGGATGCGAGAGCGGGCGGCCGTCGACGAGCGCCGGTGCGATCATCGCCAGGCGGATTCCCCCGGCGGCCAGCGCCGCGAGCTGCTGATCGAGCCAGTCGAGGTCGCGCAGCGTCAGGTGCGCGACGGGGTTGAGCCGGCCCTTCCCCTCGGCGGCCACCTCGACGGCCCAGCGGTTCCACGCGCCCATGTTCGTCTTCGTCGCCTCGAGGTCGTGCGACGAGGTTGTGCTCCCAGACCAGGCCGTAGTTCGGGAACAGGAATGCCTCGTCGAGGCCGAGACGGTCGAGCTCGGCGAGGCGCGCCGCCGGTTGCCAGTACGCGGCCGGGAGCGCCTCGTCGTAGAGCCGCTCGGGCGGCTCCCCCGCGAGCGCTCGCTGGAGCCGGGCGCCGACCTCGTCGGTCTCGCCGGGCACGGTCACGTCGGCGAGCACCATGCGCCGGCCGTGCCATTCGAGCCACGCGTTCCCGGCCGGGTCGTCGACGATCTGCATCGCCTGGTCGCGGCGGTTCGGGTCGGCGTAGTCGCGCCCACAGCGTCCGCGACTCGTACAGGTGCTGGTCGCAGTCGATGACCCCCGTCGCGCTCACGCGGCGGCAGGATACCTGGCGCGGCCCGGAGCTGACATTGGCGTCAGTTCACTGCGCGAGACTGCGATCGTGGACGCCTTACACGGGCTCACGTTCGCCGACGTGCTGCGCGAGCAGCGACGGAGCCGGCCGGAGCAATTGGCGGTGGTCGACGGCGACTTCGGTCGCGACGTCCGCCTCACCTACCCCGAGCTCGACGACCGCACGAACCAGCTCGCCAACGCTCTCGCCGCCGCCGGCGTGGGTGACGGCGACCGGATCCTGTGGCTCGGTCAGAACTCGTTCCGGGTCGTCGAAGCGTTGGCGGCGGCGGCGAAGCTCGGCGCGATGTTCTGCCCCGCGAACTGGCGGCAGAGCGCCGACGAGCTGGCGTTCGTGATCGGCGACGTCGACGCCAAGGTCGTCATCTGGCAGGACGAGGAGATCGGCGCCACGGTCCGCGCGGCACGCGACCTCACGGGCTCGTCGGCGCTGTGGCTCCAGCACGACGCCGACGGCGACGGCAGTTACGAGGAGTTCCTGACCGGGGCGTCGAACGCCGATCCCGCCGTCGGCGTCGACCCGTCGGCCGCGCTCCTGCTGATCTACACCGCCGCGTTCTCGGGACGGCCGAACGGCGCCATGCTGAGCCACACCGCGCTCATCACGCAGGGGATCGTGATGGGGCGCCTGGCCGGCATTGACGCCGACTACGTGTACCTGAACTGCGGGCCGCTGTTCCACATCGCGACCTTCATGACCACGCTGGCGACGTACGTCGCCGCCGGCACGAACGTGTTCACGCGCCGTGTCGACGCCGAAGAGCTGTGCCGGCTCATCGAGTCGGAACGCTGCACGGGCGCCTTCGTCGTCGGGCCGACGATCAAGCAGATCCTCGAGGCCAACAAGGACCACCGTTACGACCTGAAGAGCCTCCGGGCGTTCCGCGGGAAGCCGGAGTGGAACGAGATGATCACGGTGGACACGAGCCCGTGGGCCCGGAATCCCGGCGGGTACGGGCAGACCGAGGTCATGGGCATGCTGACCTTCAACACGCTCGCGCACTCCCCCGCCGGCACGCACGGACGCCCGTCCCCCGTCGTCCAAGTCAGGATCGTCGATCCCGACGACCGCGAGCTCCCCGTCGGCGAGACGGGCGAGATCGTCGCTCGCGGGCCGACCGTGATGAACGGCTATTGGAACCGGCCCGAGGAGAACGCTCGCCGCCGGCGCGGCGGCTGGCACCACACGAGCGACCTCGGCCGCCGCGAAGCCGACGGGACCATCACCTTCATCGGGCCGGCGACGCGCATGATCAAGTCGGCCGCCGAGAACATCTACCCCGCCGAGGTCGAGGGATGCGTCGCCAAGCACCCGGCCGTCGCCGAGTGCGCCGTCATCGGCGTTCCCGACGCGCAATGGACGCAGAGCGTGAAGGCGATCGTCGTGCTCAACCAGGGTGCAAACGCAACCGCCGAGGCGATCATCGAGCACTGCCGCGCCCACATCGCCTCGTACAAGAAGCCCCGCACCGTCGAGTTCATCGAGAAGCTGCCGCGTGACGGCTTCGCGGTCGACTACGACGCCCTCGACGAGCAGTTCGGCGGCGGCGGCTACCCGGGCGGGAGGAACCGGAGCGCGTGAGCGACGGGAGCGCGCCGGCCGTCCGCATCGGCGATCCCGACGGCCCGTTCCGGCGGCGGATCCGCCTGGTCGCGGCCGACGACGGTGTGGTCGAGGGCGCTCTCGAGGACGACTTCCATCATTTCGAGATCACGTTGCGTCACGACGGCGGCGCGCGTCACCACCGTCGAGTCACGGTCCCGACGGTGGCCGTGGAACACGTGTCCGGCCGCCGCCCAGAACCTCCGTCCACTCGAGGGCATGCCCCTCTCGACCCGCTGCACCGCGATCGCCGAGGTCGCCGATCCCCGCATGAACTGCACCCATCAGTTCGACCTCACCGGTCTCTGCGTCAGCCACGCCGCACGCGGCGACGAGCAGCGCCAGTACGACGTCGAGCTGCCACCGGCCGTGGACGGGGTCACCCATCCGCGACTCTGGCGCGACGGGGAGCTCCTGTTGACGTGGACGCTGTCGACGCGCGACCGCGGGCTCGTCGACAGCCCGCCGTACGACGAGGCGCCGTGGCGGGGCGGGTTCTTCCGCTGGGCCGACGACACGCTCGATCCCGACGCCGCCGAGGCGGCGATCGTGCTGCGGCGGGCGTGCGAGATCGGGATGGGCCGCGGCATGGACCTCGAGGCCGTCGACTCGGCCGAGGAGCTCGGTCCGATGATGGGAGCGGTCTGCTACACGATGCAGCCGTCGGTCATGCCGGTCGCGTTCCGCAACCGTGGCAGCATCCGCGACTTCGCCCGTCATCCCGACGCGCTCCTGCGCGATCAGTAGCCGGACATCCCCCCGCTCGAGCCGCTCGTCGTCGCGGGAGCCTGCGGTGCTCCGGCCGTGCTGACGACGTGCCACGTGAACTGCTGGCCGGCGAACGCGTCGTCGACGCCGTCACCCTTGACGGTGCCGGACTGGTCCTCGACGAACCGGTACACCGGCGCACCGTTGAAGGTCACCTGCGTCTTGCCGTCAGGACGCGTGAGCACGCCGAGCGTCCCGCCAGTTACGGTGCCGGAGGGCTGACCCTGGATGGTCAGCGGCTCCCAGAACTTCAGGCAGGCCCCGGTGCAGTGGACCATGCCGCCGGCCTCCTGGTCGGACATGTAGAGCGCCTTGCCGCCGGCGTCGACCAAGACGGTCCGACCGTCGACGCGCTTCGTCGCCACCGTCGTCGCGGTGTCGCGGGACGAGCTCGACCCCATCGAGCTCGCCGCCGCCTCCGCCACACGCGGCAAGAAGAATCGCAGCGGCGGCGAGCACCGCAGGTGCGAACAGTCGTTTCATGTCCTGACCTCCCGAGGAGAAGCTGATTCGATTGCGGGCCGCCGGTGCAGCGACCCGAAGGGAACGTGACGAGCGACGAGGTACACGCCGAGCAGCGCGACGGTCGCGATCTCAGTCACCTGCGAGAACCGAATCGCGCCGGGGTTGTAGCCGGGCTCCATGAACCCGAACAGCGGCCTGCGCTCGGCGATGAGCAGGAAGACGTACGACACCGCCGCCAGGGCGATGCCGCCCAGCGCCAGCGCCGCGACCACAAGCGGCCCCCACCGCCTCGACAGGCGCTCGAAGGGCACGAGCAGCCCGACGCTGAGGACGGTCGCGCCGATGAAGTTCAGGACGAACAGCGTCCCGATCGTCGGGATCGCCGAGTAGAGGTCGTCGTACTGCTGGAGGTGCACGGCGCCCACGGCGAAGAGCGACAAGGCGCCCAGTACCCGCGCCGGTAACCACACCAAGCGTCGATCTTTCATGCCCTCAACTACCGGCAAACCCGACCACGGGATCACCGCCGTGACAGATGTCTCCCGGGTGATCCCGACGGGGGATTTCTTCGTATCCCTTATGTGTGGAGACTCACCGACGAGGCTCTCCTCGCCGGCTTCTCGGTCGGCGATGCCGGCGCCGCCGAGACCTTCATCGCGCGGTTCCAGAGCCGCGTGTACGGCATCGCGCTCGCCATCACGCGTGATGCGCGCCTCGCCGAAGACCTGGCGCAGGAAGCGTTCCTGCGCGCCTGGCGACATGCGGAGACATTCGATCCCCGTCGAGGGAGCGTGGCGACCTGGTTGATCGTGATCACACGCAACCTCGCCGTCGACGCCATGCGGACACAGCCCCGCTCCGAGTTCCTGGATCCCGACGAGCTCGAATGGCTGTCACCCCCGGCGCGCGAGACGGATCCCGCCGACGCCACGGTGCGGGCGAGCGACGTCGACTGGCTCCGCCGCGCGCTCGACGACGTCCCCGACGAGCAGCGACGTGCGGTGGTGCTGGCCGGCATCCTCGGCTTCACGGCGCAGGACGTCGCCGAGCACGAGCACATCCCGCTGGGAACCGCCAAGTCGAGGATCCGGCTCGCGATGGACAAGCTCCGGCACGCACGTGCAGACGCGGAGCCGGCGCGATGAGCACATCGAGCTGCGCCGGCGTTCGCGAACGTGCACCCGACCTCGCTCTCGGCGCCCTGACCGGTCCGGAACGCGCTGAGGTCGTCGCGCATCTCGACGGCTGTCCGTCGTGCCAGGCGCTCGTCGGTGAATACGCGTCGGTCGCCGACGCGCTGCTCGACCTGGTTCCGGAGGCGGAACCCGCCGGCGAGTTGGCTGCGCCCGTCCTCGCGGCAATGCAACCCGCCCGCCACCGTCGCCGGCGTCATCGAGTCGCAGCACTCGTCGCCGCGGCCACGCTCGCTCTGACCGCCGGGACGGGCCTCACCGTGGCCCTCGTCGCCCGCGACGGGAGCGGAAGCGGGTCCACGGCAACGACGTCGGCACTGCGCTCGGCCCCGATGGTCGGCGCCGGCGACGTCACCGTCGGCCGGGTCGTGTCCACCGGCGACCGACCTCTGAAGCTCGCGGTCAGCGTCGACTACTGGGTTCCCGACGGCCACTACCGACTCGCCGCACTCGACGGGAACGGCGACGCCAAGCCGGTCGGAGTGCTGGAGGTCTCGGGCGGACGCGGGACATGGAGCGGCCGCGCTACCCCGGTCGATCGTCCCGTCGCCGTCCAGCTCGTGGACCAGGCCGGCAATGTGGTCTGTCGGGGCCAGCTCGCGTGACCGCCTGATGCGCGAACCCGCTCCCGGGTGAGGCAATCTGGGGGCTCGTGAGCAATCCGACGGAAGCCGTCACCACGACCACCACGCCCGCCTCGACGGCGCCGACCCGTCCCGCGCCCGGCGACGAGAACGAGGCAGCACGCCTCTTCAGCCTCTCGATCGTGATCTCGGGAACGCGGTGCCTGCTCACCTACATCGTGTTCCCGTGGGTCCTGCCCGTGCTCGGGATCGCCGGAGGCGTCGGACCGGCCGTCGGCGTGATCGTCGGCGTGGTCGCGATCGCCTTCAACCTCCTGAGCATTCGCCGATGGCGCGCGAGCGCGCACGCGTGGCGCGTCCCACTCATGACGCTCAACAGCGTGGTCATCGTGTTCCTGCTCGTTCTCGTCGCCCTCGACGTGAGCGAGCTCGTGTCGTGAGCGTCGAGCAGCCTCCACTCGCACACCGGAGCCCGATCGCACGGGCGGGGTGGATGCTCGTCGGGCTGCTCGCAGTCGTGCTCGGCGGTGTCGGCATCGTCGTACCGGGCATGCCGGCCACCGTGTTCTTCGTCATCGCAGCGTGGTGCTTCTCGCGCTCGAGCCCACGACTGGAGCGGTGGGTCCTGACCCTCCCGCACATCGGTCCGATGGTGCACGACTACCGAGCTGGGCTCGGCATGCCCCGGCGGGCAAAGCTGATCGCCATCTCGATGATCGTCGTCTTCGTGACGCTCAGCGTCGTGGTCTTCATCGGCGCCTGGCCCCTCCGCATCGCTGTGCTCACCCTCGGCGCCATCGGCGTCGCGTACATCGTGCTTCGGGTCCCGACGCGAGAGCGCGTGCTCGAGCCGCGCTCCCCCGCCTAGACCGTCGCGACGCGCTCAGCGCGTGAGCGATCAGGCGACGCCGCCTGCAGGGTCCTGCAGCAGTCCGATGGGGTTGCCGTCGGCATCCCGCACCGTTGCGATCAGCCGGCCGCCGCCGACGTCGTTGACCGGCTGTTGCGTCTCGGCGCCGGCGGCGAGGAGGGCTGCGAGGCGTTCGTTGATGTCGTCGACGCGCCAGTAGCGTGACGGGGCCGGTCATGCCCTTGCCGTGCCCGTTGGGATCGAGACCGACGTCCTGGCCGCCGACGTTGAACGCGACGTAGTACGGCTCGTCGATGTACGGCGGAACGCCGAAGGCCGTGCCGAAGACCTGCTTCGCCGCCGCGAGGTCCTTGACGGGGTAGATGATGGTTACCAAGCCTGACGCCATCGAGAGCTCCTCACACTCGTGTGTTACGTCGATCCGGATTGGATCGTCAGTGTGATGACGGATCGCGAGGGATGAAGGTAACGGTGGCCGAACACGACTGGCTGGTAGACCGGTTCGAATCCCAGCGTGCCCATCTGCGGGCGGTGGCCTACCGGATGCTCGGGTCCACCGGCGAGGCGGACGACGCCGTGCAGGAAGCATGGGTCAGGCTCAACCGCTCCGACACGAGCACCATCGAGAACCTCGACGGCTGGTTGACGACGGTCGTGTCCCGGGTGTCGCTCGACATGTTGCGGTCCCGCGCCTCCCGACGCGAGGAACCCGCCGGCGGTGAGCTGCCGGACCAGCTCGAGAGCCCAGCGGCCGGCGGCGATCCCGAGCACGAAGCGATGCTGGCCGACACGGTCGGCTCCGCCCTGCTCGTGGTCCTCGACACGCTCAGCCCCGCCGAGCGGTTGGCGTTCGTGCTGCACGACATGTTCGCAGTGCCGTTCGACGAGATCGGTCCCATCGTCGGCCGATCCCCGAACGCGGCCAAGCAGCTCGCCAGCCGTGCCCGCCACAAGGTGCAGGGAAAGGGCACGGCTCCCGACGCCGATCCTGCCCGTCAGCGCGAGGTCGTCGATGCGTTCCTGTCCGCCTCACGCAGCGGTGACTTCGACGCGCTGGTGGCGTTGCTCGACCCGGACATCGTGCTCGTCGCCGACGCCGCCGCCGTGGAAATGGGCTCGCCGGAGGAGACGCAGGGTGCGGCGGCGGTCGCCGGCACCTTCTCGGGTCGTGCGCTCGCTGCCCAACCGGCGCTCATCGACGGGGCCGTCGGCATCGTGTGGGCGGTGAGCGGACGGGCCAAGGTCGCGTGGGACCTCACGATCAGGGACGGCAAGGTCGTCCACATCGACATGCTCGCCGAGGCCGACACCCTCGACGCCCTCGATCTCACGATCCTCGAGACCGACGAGGAGACCGATGCCTGAGACGGACTTCGCAATTCATCCGATCGGTTGGGTCGAGTCACCGCTCGTCGACCGGGACGCCGCGCCGCTGCAAGGCGACGAAGGGGCACCCGACGCGTGGCTCGTGCTCGACCCGACGATGCGGCCGGCGGTTCGCGACCTCGACGTCGGCGCCGAGGTGATCGTGCTCACGTGGCTCGATCGCGCGGACCGCGACACGCTGGTCGTGCATCCTCGCGGTGATACGGACCGTCCCGCGTTGGGCGTGTTCAGCACCCGCTCCCAGGATCGTCCCAACCCGATCGGGCTCCACCGCGTGCAGGTCCTTGCGATCGACGACACGCGGATCCAGGTCAGGCACCTCGAGGCGCTCGACCGCACCCCGGTCGTCGACATCAAGCCTGTGCTGGGACCGGTCGACGAGCGGTGACGGCCCCGGTGGGGACGAGTTAACGGCGACGGGCGCGGGCCCGGCGCTTGCCCTCGTGCATGGCCTGCACTCGAGCGACCGGGATGGCGTGCCCCTCTTCGATCAGCTCTGCGCTGAGGTGCTGCGGTCCGGGCATCTGCGCGGCCCACGGGTTGCCGTCCCCGAGCTGACCCAGCGCGGTGTGCACCGTGAAGTCGGCGGGCGCGATGTCATCGAGATCGTCCCAGCTCACCGGGAAGGACACGGGCACGCCCGGTCGGAGTCGCGGGCTGTAGGCCGCGACCACGGTGGCCCCGCCGACCCGCGTGGAGTCGACGAACACTTTGCCGCCACGGTCCTCCTTCATGAACGCGGTCGTGGCGATCTCGGGATCAAGACGCTCGGCGCGCGCTGCGATAGCGCGGGTCGCGGCGGCCGAGTCCTCCAGCGGCGCCTGATCGTCGATCGGCACGAACACGTGCACGCCCTTGGCTCCGCTGGTCTTGAGCGCGCCTTCCAACCCGAGGTCGGCGAGCGCCTGGCGGACAAGGTGGGCCGCCCGGGCGGCCATCGAGAAGGCGTCGGGGTCGGGCGGGTCGAGGTCGAGCACGAGATGCGTGATGCGGTCAGGGCGGTCGGCCAGCACCAAAGTCGGGTGGTACTCGACCGCGCGCTGGTTGGCGAACCAGAGCAACGTGCGGCGGTCGTTGCACAACGCGTACGTCACCTCCCGCTTCGAGGACTCCGCCCAGAACTGCACCGTACGAATCCAGTCGGGGGTGTACTTCGGGACGTTCTTCTGCATGAACGCCTCTTGACCACGGTGGACCCGGATCACCGACAGCGGCCGGTTCTCCAACTCGGGGATGATCCGATCGCGAACGCCGTCGAGGTAATCGAGCAGATCCCGCTTGGTCGCGTCCGCGCCTTCGAACAGCGGTTGGTCGAGGTTGGTCAGCGACACCCCGTCCCGTGACTCGCCGCCCTTGTCAGCCATCAAGGGAGACGTTACCGAGCAATTCAGCCTGTGAAGCGGGGCTCGACCGTGAGTGGTATCGGCGGTTCGGGCGGGGGGACGCAGCCGGCGCCGATCTTGGCGATCCGACCCGGGTTGGTGTTCTGGGTGAACCAGAGGTTGGCGTCCGGCCCCGCCGCGATCCCGACCGGTGCGCTGTTGGTGCTCGGGATCGTGAACTCGGTGATCGCGCCGGCCGTCGTGATCCGACCGATCCGCCCCGGGTTGGCGCTCTCGGCGAACCACAGGTTGCCGTCGCAGCCGCTCTCGATGCCGAGCGGTCCGCTGTTGGGGCTCGGGATCGCGAACTCGGTGATGGCGCCGGCCGTCGTGATCCGACCGATCCGGCCGGGATTGTCGAACTCGGTGAACCACAGGTTGCCGTCCGGGCCCGCCGTGATCCGGTTCGGTGCGCCGTCGGGAGTCAGGTTGTCGCTGAACTCGGTGATCGCGCCCGTCGGAGTGATCCGACCGATCCGCCCGGGACTCTTGCCTTCGGTGAACCACAGGTTGCCGTCCGCGCCCGCCGCGATCTCGACCGGTCCGCTGTTCGGGGTCAGGTTGTCGGTGAACTCGGTGACGTCGCCGCTGGGCGTGATCCGACCGATCCGCCCGGGATCGGCGAACTCGGTGAACCACAGGTTGCCGTCCGGGCCCGCCGTGATCCCGAGCGGTCCGCTGTTCGGGCTCGGGATCGCGAACTCGGTGATCGCGCCGGTCGGCGTGATCCGACCGATCCGCCCGGGATTCTCGATCTCGGTGAACCACAGGTTGCCGTCCGGGCCCGCCGTGATCCCGACCGGTCCGCTGTTGGGGCTCGGGATCGTGAACTCGGTGATGTCGCCGGTCGGGGTGATCCGACCGATCCCGCCGATGTTCTGCGTGAACCACAGGTTGCCGTCCGGGCCCGCCGCGATCCGGTTGGGCCCGCTGTTCGGGGTCAGGCCGGCTGTGAACTCGGTGACCTGGCCGACCGGATCACCCGCTCCAACCGGGAGCGCGCCCCACAGCAATGCGACCAGAGCCACGGTGACGAGCCGTGACGACGCGCGCCGCGGCGCGGGCACGAGACTCAACCATCTCGCGATCCTTCACTCCTGGTCTCGAGGCCGACGAGATCGGCGAACCGGCGCATGCCGTCCACCGCTTCGGGTGAGCGCCGCCACGGCGAGACGACGAGCCGGGTGACGCCCGAGCTCCTCCCAACGACGCACGTCGTCCACGCTGGTCACCGGACCGCCGAGACAGATCTGGAACGAGGCGGCATCCCGGTCGTACTCGCCGACGCAGCTCGCGCAGGCGCGCAATCTGCCCGGCCGCCGACTCGAACGTGTGACCCATGCCGATCCAGCCGTTCCCGACACGCGCCGCGCGCCGCAGCGCCGCCCCGCTCTCGCCTCCGACCAGAATCGGAGGCCACGGTTGCTGGACCGGCTTGGGCTCGAAGGCGACGGCGTCGAACCGGAAGAACTCCCCGTCGTACGCGACCTCCGGTTCCGTCCACAGCCGCTTGCACACGTCGATGGCCTCGTCGACGCGACGGCCACGCGTGTCGAAGTCGAGTCCGACGGCTCGCCATTCCTCCTCGAGCCAGCTGGCGCCGATGCCGAACTCGAAGCGCCCGTCCGACAGGACGTCGAGCGTCTGCACGGCGCGCGCCGAGATGAACGGGTGGCGCAACCCGAGGTTGTACACGTGCGTGCCGAGGCGCACGTGGCTGGTTCGCCCGGCGAGGAAGCCGAGGTACGCGAAGGCGTCGAACACCGGAGTGGTCGGCGGCACCGGCGGGTGCTCGTCGCCGGGGTGCGGCGATCGGCTCATCCGCACGGGCAGCACGAGGTGTTCGGGAAGCCAGACCGACTCGTAGCCGAGGCGCTCGGCCTCGTCGGTGGCGTCGACGTGGAAGTGCGAGTTGAGGGCGCCGAGCGCGATGCCGAACTTCACGTCGTGAAGCTTCCGTCGTCGGTGCGCTTCCACCCGCCGGCGGCGAGGTTGCCGCCGTCGACGTGGATGGTGGTCCCGGTCACGAACCGTCCGAGGTCGCTGGCGAGGTAGACGGCGGCCGCGGCGACGTCGTCGACGTGGCCTCGCCGCGGCAGCGGCGTGCTCATGGGGAGGTCGACCCCGATGCCGGGCGTCGGGATCACGTCGGGCGCGATGCAGTTGACGCGGATCATCCGGTCCCCGAGCTCGAGCGCCAAGGTCTTGGTGAGGTTCGCGACCGCGGCCTTCATCGCCGAGTACACGGCGTAGCCGGGTGCGGCGCGGTGCGCCTCGATCGAGGTCAGGTTGAGGATCGAGCCGCCGGTGTCCGGGACCAGCGGAACAACACCACGGATGAAGTTCGTGACGCTGACGAAGTTCTCGCGCACGAGCGAGTCCTGACCCTTGGCGTTCACGTCGAGGAAGGAGGCGTAGAAGCCACCGCCGGCGTTGTTCACCAGCACGTCGACGTGGTCGAACTGCTCCTGCACCACACCGAGGAACCCCTCGACCTGGTCCGCTTCGCGGACGTCGATCTCGCCGGCGACGACCCGGCGGCCTGACGCCTCGATCGCGTCGGCCGTACGGTCGAGGTTGGCGACGTCACGGTCGCAGATCGCGAGGTGCGCGCCGAAGTTGGCAAACGCGAGTGCGATGGCTTCGCCGATCCCGACCGCCGCGCCCGTCACCACCGCGACGCGATCCGTCAGCAGCGCGGCAGACGGCTCGAGTGGCACGGCCGGCGAGGCTACCGCCCCCCTAGGCTGACCGGCATGACCTACGCACTCGACGGCAAGAAGGTGATGGTCACCGGGGCATCGTCAGGGATCGGCGCCGCGCTCGCGGAGGGATTCGCGGAACGGGGCGCGGTCGTCGGCATCTGCGCGCGCCGCGAGGACCGTCTGCGCGACGTGCTCGAGCGCCTGCGCAAGCATTCGCCCGAGTCGCGCTCGTGGGTCATCGACCTGTCCGATCTCGATGCCGTCGAGTCATTCGCTCATCGCGCCGACGACGAATTGGGCGGGATCGACGTCCTCGTGAACAACGCCGGGATCCCGAAGCGACGCCGGGTGACGGAACTGTCGCCGGAGGTCGTCGACGCCGTCATGGCCGTCAACTACCTCTCCCCGGTTCGCCTGACGCTGGCGCTCCTCCCCCGCCTGATCGAGCGGAGCGGGCGGATCGTCAACATCTCCTCCATCGCGGCACGTCTGGGGCCCGGCACCGAGGCGGCGTACTCGGCGTCGAAAGCCGCGCTCGACGGCGTGGTCCGAGGGGATGGCGATCGACCTCGCCGACACCGGGGTCAAGGTGCACGTCGTCAATCCCGCCATCATCGACACCGAGCTGTTCCGGCTTCCCGACAACGACGAGCCGGTTGCCGACATGAGCATGGCGTTGCCGGTCGAGGCGATCGTGCAGCCGGTAGTCGACCAGCTCGACTCCGGCGCCTTCGAGATCTACGTGCCCGAGTGGTTCCAGGAAATCGTCGCCGGCAAGGTCGCCGACCCCGACGGCTTCCAGCAGGGAACGATCGAATACCTGCGCAGCCGAGGCGCGCTCGGCTAGTCCGGCGCCTCCGCGCTCTCCGGGTTCTCGGCGTGCGCGGCGGCCTCTCGCTCGCGCTGCTGCTTCTTGCGGCGGCGGGCGGTGATCCGTGACGGTTTGCTTCCGGTCGCGTCTTCGAGCGCCTGGATCGTCGTCCGCGCCGAGTCGGTGCGGGGGCATTGCACGACGATCGGCTCGTCGGCCGCCGTCGGCGTGAGCGTGATGTTGTAGAAGCGGTTCGTCTGGGAGCCGCTGTGACTGGCGTTGAACGCCGACCACTTCTCCGCCGCCTCGGCCGATACGCGCACCGAACCGACCGGCCACGCGCCGACCTCGTCGCGCGCCCGGGGCGGCCAGCCGTGAGCGTCACACGCGAACACGCGGATCGACGTCGTCGTGAGCACGAGCGCATTGCGCGAATGCAGGCCGGCTTTGCGACGAGAACGACCGAAGAGGCTCTTCAACGCCCCGCCGAGCGTTCCTTCGCTGCTACCCGCCGAACCGACCAGCAGCGCCCGCACGATCGGCTCCGAGACCTGCCCCTCGACCGCCTTGGTCGCGTCTTCCATCTCGTAGTCACGCCTGCCCATGCAACGCGAACCCTACTGGCCGGTCCCCAACGCAGCCTCGACCTCGGGACTCGGGTACGGGCCGTAGCGCCCGAGGATGATCGGGAACGGATCGCCGCCTTCCACGAGAAACGCCATCCCGCTCGTCGACTGCCCCGCCTTCAGCACGTACGGCGCGAGCGGCTTGACGACCGTGATCGACGTGCCGGGATCAGCGCCCGCCACGCGGCGCGTCACGTCGAGCTGCACGACCTGACACCGGTCGGGCGGGATCGGCCCGGCGACGTTCTTCTCGGTGTCGCGCTCGGGCTTCTCCCCCTGGTACAGCACGCGTGCCACGCTCGCCTCGATCACGAACTTGGCCTTTGGCAACAGCACCTCGACCGGCTCGGGAGGCAACGCGCCGGGTCGGAAGGCGGCGAGTGAGAAATCTGGTGCGTTGTTGCACGCGGCCTTGCGGGCGCCGACCTCTTCGGTGTCGGCGTTGCCGCCACCGCAGGCGGCGAACGAACAGCCGTGATCGTCGCAGCGGCGGTGAGAGCGAGAACCCGCCGCATGGGTTCGACTCAGTCGAGCAGGTCGGGTTGCTCCCGCACGATCTTCTCGTACAGCGGCTGGAAGCTCAGGTACCCGGAGACGTGCGAGCCGACCTGTCCGGCCGTGAGCTTCGCCATGTCCGGCTCGATCAGCACCGGATCGCCCGCCGCCGACGCGAGCAGCTGCGCCTGGCACGACCGCTCCATGGTGATGAACCACCACGCCGCCTCGTCGACGGAGTGGCCGACCGTGAGCAGCCCGTGGTTGCGCAGGATGACGGCCTTCTTCTCGCCCAGCGCGTGGGCGAGGCGCTTGCCCTCCTCGAGGTCGAGGACGACGCCGGTGTAGTCGTCGAACAGGGCGTGGTCCTCGTGGAAGGCGCAGACGTCCTGGGTGATCGGATCGAGCAGCCGCCCCAGCGCGGACCACGACTTGCCGTAGATCGAGTGCGCGTGGGCGGCGGCGATCACGTCGGGCCGCGCCGCGTGGACCTGCGAGTGGATGACGAACGCGGCCGTGTTGACGCCGTAGTCGCCCTCGACGACTTCGCCCTTGTCGTTGACGAGGATCAGGTCGGAGACCCGGATGTGGCTGAAGTTCATGCCGAACGGGTTCACCCAGAAGTGATCGAGCCGCTCGGGGTCCCGGGCGGTGATGTGCCCGGCGATGCCCTCGTCGAACCCGAACTTCCCGAAGAGCCGGTACGCCGCCGCGAGTCGCTGCTTGCGGTGGAGCCGTTCCTCTTCGACCGTGTCGAACTTCGGCAGGTAGTTGGCGGCGGCCATGAGCGTCTCGGTGTCGTCCTTCGTCGTCATGGAGCTCCTCCTACGCGCCTACCGGGAGACCGAGCGTCTTCGTCTCGAGGTACTCCTCGAATCCCTCGACGCCGTGCTCGCGTCCGGTGCCGCTCTGCCGGTAACCACCGAACGGCGAGTCGGGCCCGAACCACAGCCCGCCGTTGACCGACACCGTGCCGGTGCGGATCCGGCGCGCCACGGCCTCGGCGCGCTCGAGCGACGCGCTCGTGACCGCGCCCGACAACCCGTACATCGAGTTGTTCGCGATGCGCACGGCGTCGTCGTCGCCGTCGTACTTCAACACGCACAGCACGGGGCCGAAGATCTCTTCCTGGGCGATCGTCGCGTCGGGGTCGACATCGACGAACAACGTCGGCTCGACGTAGTACCCCTTGTCGAGGTGCTGCGGACGGCCGCCGCCGACGAGCAACTTGGCTCCCTCCGCCTTGCCCTTCTCGATGTAGCCGAGGACGCGATCACGCTGACGGGCGTTGACCAGCGGCCCCATGATGTTGCCCGGATCCGTCGGGTCGCCGTAGGGAACGTTCTCGAACGCGGTCTTGAGCATGTCGACGGCTTCGTCGTAGTGCGACTTCGGCAGCAGCATGCGCGTGGTGATCGCACACCCCTGACCGCCGTGCATGCAGATCATCGAGCCGGACGGCACAGCGGTCGCGAAGTCGGCGTCGTCGAGGATCACGTTGGCGGATTTGCCACCGAGCTCGAGAAAGACCTTCTTCAGCGTCTCGGCGCCGTTCGCCATGATGCGCCGGCCGGTCGCGGTCGAGCCGGTGAAGCTGACCATGTCGACCCGCGGGTCGTTCGTCAGCATCTCCCCGACGGTCGCCGGATCGCCCGACGTCACGATGTTGAGCACGCCCGGTGGGATGTCGGTCTGCTCGGCGGCCACGCGGCCGATGAACGTCGCGCTCCACGGCGTGTCAGGGGCGGGCTTGAGGACCACCGTGTTGCCCGCCGCGAGTGCGGGCGTGATCTTCGACAGGTTGAGCATGAACGGGAAGTTCCACGGTGTGATGGCGCCGACCACACCGACGGGCTCGTGCACGACCTTGCGGTTGCTCTGCATCCCCATGAACTCGTGGGGTGGCAGCACGCGCTCCCATTCGTAGCGATCGATGAGGTCGATCTCCCACTGCATGTCCTCGATGCAGGAGTCCTGCTGCACGGCGTACGTGAGCATGATCGGTGCGCCGACCTCGGTCACGATCTGGGGCCGCAGCGTCTCCTTCTCCTTGTCGAGCGCGTCCTTGAGCTGCTGGAGGCACCGCTGCCGGAACGCGGGGTTCGTCGACCAGTCGGTCTCGTCGAACGCCCGACGCGCCGCTTCGATGGCCCGGTCCATGTCGTCGGGGCCGGCGTCGGCGACCTCGCCCGCGACCTCTTCGGTAGCCGGGTTGATGTTGCCGTACGTCGCGCCGGACGCCGCCTCGACGAGCTTCCCGTCGATCAGCATCCGCGGTTCGGCCGCCAGCTCGCTCATTCGCCGCTCCTCCCCCTTGTGCAGACCGGTTGTGCAGACCTTCGCCGATCGTACCTGAGGCCCCGTCAGGCTGACGGCGGCGTCAGGGAGAGCGTCCGGTTGCCAGGTGCGTCGCACTGAAGGGCGGCGCCGTTACAGTCGGGCGCGATGCGCATCGCGGCGCTCGACCTGGGGACGAACTCGTTCCACCTGCTGATCGCGGACGTGCATCCCGACGGGAGCTTCACTCCGCTGGCCCGAGAGAAGGAGATGCTCCGCCTCGGCGACAGCGTGAGCCGCGAAGGCTTCATCCCGCCCGACGCCGCCGACGTCGCCGTGGCGACCGTGCGGCGGATGAAGATGCTCGCCGAGGCCGCCGACGCGACCGAGATCGTGGCCTGCGCGACCAGTGCCATCCGCCTGGCCGCCAACGGCGACGAGCTCGTCGACCGCATCGAGCGCGAGACGGGCGTCGAGGTCGACGTGATCAACGGGCTCACCGAGGCCCGGCTGATCTTCGGCGCCATCCGGGCCAGCGTGCTGCTCGAGCCGGCGCCCGCACTGTGCTTCGACCTCGGCGGCGGCAGCCTCGAAGTGATGGTCGGAACGGCCTCGGAGTTGTTGTGGGCGACGAGCGAGAACCTCGGCGTCGCCCGCCTCACCGCCGAGTTCGTCGACTCCGACCCGATCTCGAAATCGGATCGACGCGCGCTCCGTGCGCACCTGACGACGTCGTTGCGGCGGATCGCGCGTGAAGTGCGCCGGTTCGAGCCCAAGCTCGTGGTCGGGAGCAGCGGCACCCTGGAGGACATCGCCGCCATGGTCGCGGCGCGCCGTGGCGCGCAGGTGCCCGCTTCGCTCAACCAGCTCTCGTTCACGCGCGACGAGTTCCTCGCGCTGCACGACGAGATCCTCGCGTCGAAGGCGTCCGAGCGACGCCGCATGGTCGGGCTCGAACCGCGCCGGGTCGACCTCATCGTCGCCGGCTCGACGTTCCTTGCGACCGCGATGGAGGTGTTCGACTTCGACGAGATGACGATCAGCGAATGGGCCTTGCGCGAGGGGATCCTCCTCGACGCCATCGGGCACCACGACCCGGCGGACTGGACCGACGACCCCCGCTCCATCCGGCGGGCGTCGGTGCAGAGCCTCGCCCGCCGCTGCAGCTATCCCGAGGCGCATTCCAAGCAGGTCGCCCGGCTTGCGTTGGAGCTCTTCGACCAAACCAACGACCTGCACGGGCTCGACGCCGACGACCGCGAGCTGCTCGAGTACGCCGCCCTCCTGCACGACATCGGGGAGCACGTGGCGCACGACGGGCACCATCGCCACGCCGCCTACCTCATCCAGCACGGCGGGCTGCGCGGCTTCGCTCCGGAGGAGGTCGCGTTGCTCGCGGCGATCGCCCGGTGGCACCGGCGGGGCGAACCCCGCGCGACGGAAGAGCTCGGGCCGCTCGGGCCCGGCGGTGAGGAGCGACTGCGCAAGCTGACGGCGCTCCTGCGCATCGCCGACGGCCTCGACCGGAGCCGCAGCCAGGCGGTCGACGACATCAATGTGCACGTCAACCCATCGCTCGTGATGATCCGTCTGACGAGGAATCGTGACGCCGAGCTCGAGCAGTGGGGCACGCGCCGCAAGCGTGAGCTGTTCGAGAAGGTCTTCGGCCGCGAGCTCGAGGTGACGTGCCATCCGTCCGGCTCGCGGGCCGCGCTCGCGGCGTCGTAGCACTGAGCGCCCTAAGCGATCTCCTCGTCGGGGGCGACGTCGGCTTCGAGCTCGGGCACGAGCTGGTCGATGAGGTCGCTGATCTCGTGCGCGCACGCGCGGAAGATCGGGAGGTCGCCGCCGGCGGGGTCCTCGACGTCCTCCGAGGCCATGAGCTCGGCGTCGGCGAGGTCCAGCGCGGCGAGACGCTCGGCGAACGATGCTCCGGGTGCACCGGGGAGATCGCGCACGAGTCGCTTGAGGGTGACGGTCTTGGCGTCGGCGTCGGAGTGGGTGCGGCGCATGTAGGCGACGTGCTCGGCGGCGAGGCAGATGACGACGTCGGCCGAGTCGACGTCGAAGTCGGTGAGTTGGTGGCTGCGGTGCATCGAGCTCTCCACGCCGAGCTCGGCGATGGCGTCGCGGGTGCGCCAGCTCATCGGCATGCCCTCGACCACGTGCGTCCCCGCGGTCGTGATGCGGAGCGCGGGAGCACGGGCTTCGAGGAGTGCGCCGGCCATGACCGAGCGGGCGGCGTTGCCGGTGCAGAGGAACACGACGTGGAGCGGCTCGGAGGTCGTCACGCCTCCCCGCCGGTGACGGTCTGGTGCACGATCCGGGCGGTCGTCTCCACCACGTCGGCGCGGGTGATGCCGAGCGACTCGAGGTCGTGATGGAACGCGGCCATGCGCTCGAGCAGCGCGACGAGCGCCGCGGCCGCCGCCATCGGCGAGATCTCCGCGCTCACGCGGCCCTCGGCCTGCGACTCGGTGACGGTCGTCGCGAGGTGATCGGTGATCGGTCGCAAGGAGTTGTTCCGCACTTGGCGGAAACGCACGTCGCCTTCCTGCGCGGCCAGGTTGCGCGTGCGGAGCACCGCCCGGTGCCCGTCCCAGTACCGGATGAACGCGTCGACCATCTCGCGGGCGGCGTCGAGCCCCGCCGGGCCCGTCCACGGTCGGCTGAGCAGCTCGTCGACCGGGGCGAGCTCCTCCCCCACCTCCGCGTTCAGCGCCAGGACGGCTTCCTCGACGTCACGGAAGTATTGATAGAAGGTCGCCGGCGACGTCCCGACCTCTCGGGCGATGTCGACCACGCGCAGGTCGCGCACGCCGTCGCTCTCGAGCAGCCGGGCGGTGGCGTCGAGCAGGCGACGCCGGGTGGCGGCCCCCCGCTTGCCGAGCGGCCGGCCGTCGAGCGCGACCGCCGCCGCCTCGGCCGTCGTCGCAGGTGAGGAGGGCACGGCCGATCAGGCTACCTGGCTCCCCGGCGCCGATCTGACACGTCGTCAGGAACCGGATGGCCCTCCGTGCCCCGCATCCGACGGTTGCGGGTCGCGCCCGTACACCCAGGAGACGTAGATGACGCCGCGTCCGTCGGGGTCGCGAAACGTGACCCCTCCGTTCTCGTCCCAGTAGGGATGCTGGTCGGCTTCGGGACGCACCCCGCCGGCGAGCAGCTTCTTCGTCGCGTCGTCGACTGCGGCCTGATCGGGCAGGTAGAAGACGAGTTGGTCGAACGCATCGATTGCTGGTCCCGGTGGCTGCGTGCGAACGATCTCGAGGTGGGTCTCCGTGCCGGGCAGGCCGAAGATCGTCCCGTCCTCGCCGTAGCTCCCACGAAACTCGTCGACGACGCGAAGGCCGACGAGGTCCCGGTAGAACGCGATCGTCGCGTCGAAGTTCGCACTCGAACGAACGAGCCGGAACGCGCCGACGCGCAGGTGCTCGGGCCAGCGGCCCGGCGACGTCATCCCAGCGCGCCGGACTCGCGCAGCGCTGCGATTCGGGCCGCGTCGTAGCCGAGCACGTCGGCCAGGACTTCGTCGGTGTGCTCACCGACCTTGGGGGCCCGAGTGGGCTCGGGGAGCTCCTCGCCGAGCACGTGCACGGGAAGCGGTATCTCGTCGGCGCCGAGCCGGGACGCGGGGATCCACGGGAACCGATCGCGGAACTGGGGATCGTCGGCGATGGACTGAGACGTGTTGACGGGCGCGATCGGGGTGTTGACCTCGTTGCCGAAGTCGATCCACTCCGCCGACGTCTTCGTCTTGAAGATGTCGCGCAGCTCATGCTGCATTTCGCGGTTGTTGCGGGCGTGGTCGGCGTACGGCTTGCCCGGCCACCGCTCGAACAGGTCCATGCGACCGACGCCTTCGCAGAAGTTCCTCCAGAACGCCTGCTCCGACGCCATGAACAGCACATGGCCGTCGGCCGATTCGTAGATCTGGTAGCGGACGCCTTCGCGCATGCCCGCAGTGCCCGGGGCGCGGCGCTCGTAGTCGTCGCTCGGGTTGCCCGTCACCTCCGACTCGGGCCGCTCGTACGCCTTCCACGTCTCGATGCGGTACCAGTCCATGTACGCAGCCGCGTCGGACTGCGCGATCTCGATCTGGCATCCCTCCCCCGTCGCCCGCGCCCGAGTGACGCCGGCGAGCAGCGCGAAGGCGCCGAGCAACGGCCCGGCGTGGATCCCGATCGACGGATGCTCCGGCATGTAGGACGAGCCGTCCTCGTCGTAGGCGGGCGTGACGACGCCGGCCCAGGTGTCGAATGCGATCCCGTGCGCGGGCAGGTCGCGGTACGGCCCGGTCATGCCGTAGCCCGAGAGCGTGCAGAACACGATCTGCGGGTTCACCTCCTTGAGGCGATCGAACCCGAGGCCGCGCCGCTCGAGGGCGCCCGGCCGCATCGCCTCGACGACCGCGTCGGCGCCCCGGACGAGGTCCTTGTACACCTCGACCGCGTCGGGGTTGCGCAGGTCGAGCGTGACGCTGCGCTTCCCGCGATGGATGTGGAGATGCATGAGCGACTCGCCCTCGACGATCGGCCACGTCATCTCGCGCACGTAGTCGCCCTGCGGCGGCTCGACCTTGACCACGTCGGCGCCGAGGTCGGCCAGGAACGAGGTCAGCTCGCCCGGACCGAGCAGCGAGCTCTCGATCACGCGCAGGCCCGTCAGCGGACCGGACGCCGGCGCCGGGCTCACAGCGAGTCGCCCCGCGACAGCGGGCTGTCGGGATGCGGCGTCATGAGCTCCTCGCGCCAGCGGATCCGTCCCGCCGCTCGCGCCTGCTCGTGCCACCGGGCGAAGCGCTCGTCGCCTCCTGCGTCCGTGGCGCGCATGAGCGCCTCGTGCCCGGCGGGGTCGGTCGCCCAGATCGTGACGACCTCGAAATCCGTCAGCAGCCCCTCGTACAAGCCGACGAGCACGTGCCCGTGCTCGGCGAGCAACGGAGCTCTGTTCTCGCGCACGGCTGCGAGGTACTCGAGGGCGGCGCCGGGTTGCACCTCCGAGACCTCGTGTACGAACACCGAGCCACGCACCTCGCCGGCGCGCAGGTCTGCGAGCGACGGGCAGCCCGGCGCCGCGCCGAGTAGGCGGTCGAAGCCGCCGGTGCGCGACTTGAGCGCCTCCTGCCACCACTCATTGAGCTCGGGGTTCGTCGTGCGGCGGAGATTCGTGGACTCCATGAGACGGCGCCACCCCGACCATCCGTCCACGCACTCCCACAGGTTGACGACCTGGGGCCAGCGGCCGGTCGAGCCCATCGTGTACCACGTGCCCACGAGCTCGAGCCCACGGTCGGCGGCGGCATCGGCGTTGAACCCGACCGTGTGCTCCATGTAGCGCATCGCGCCCTCCCCCACGATGTCGATGACTTCGTGGAGATACAGGTTGCGCTCAGGCATGGGGCAGGGACTGTACCGCCGTGCCGCGCGGCCACCGTGAGACGATGACCGCATGGACACCGTCGGTATCTTGCTGCGCGCCGGGGCTGAGGGCGGGGCTGAGGGAACGGACGCCGGATCGATCGCCGATGAGTTCGATCGCGTCGAGGTGCCGGCGGCAATGGCGTACGCGCTCGGGCTCGATCCCGACCAGGACGCGGCCGGGCAGCCAGATGCGTTGCCGGACGGGCGCCTCGTCGTGCTCGCCGGTCCGGGCGTCGTCGGCACCCGAAGCGTCGACGGGCTCCGCGCCTTCGCGGCGGCCGCCAACCTCCCGATCGCGAACACCTGGGGCGCCAAGGGCATCCTCCCGTGGGACAGCCCGCACCACATGGGAACGTGCGGACTGCAGGCGCGCGACTTCGAGCTGCTCGACTTCGCGAGCTACGACGCGATCATCGCCACGGGAACGGACCTCGCCGAATCTCCCGAAGAGCGGTTCGGTCTCGCGCCGATCGTCGACATCCCTCCGACGGCGCTCGGACGACTCGTCGACCGGGTGACGCCCGCCCTCGAGCCCATCCCATCCAACGACCTCTACACGCGCCTGTCGGCCGTCGCACAACCGGGATACGGGGATGACCGCGTCCCGCTGCATCCGGCCCGCGCCGTCGCCGACGTGCGCGCCGCCGCCCCCGACGGCGGGGTGATCATCGGCGACCCCGGTGTCGCGGGGCTCTGGGTGGCGCGCACGTTTCCTACGACGGAGCCGGGAACGGTCGTCGTCCCCGCGACGGCCACGGCCGGCATCGCCGCCGCGCTCGCACTGGTGGCGGCGCTGCGCGGTCTTCCCGCGGTTGCCGTCACAACGGAGCCGCTGGATCCGTCGACGCTCGGAGTGCTCGAGCTCGCCACCGAGCTCGGAGCGACGCTCGCGATCGACGTGTGGGGCGCGGGCGGACCGGTCCGCCGCGCCGAGGACCACCTCGAGCATTTGCACGCTGCCGCACGTGAGCCCGGGGTGACGATCGTCGACGTGCCCGTCGACCTCTCGCTCACGCGCAAGCTGGTCGACGCGGCCGGCCCGGTCGTCGCGTGGGGTGGTCTTCCGCGGAGCGTCTAATGCGTCAGCCGGGTCGCGCCGACGCCAGCATGCCGAGCCGCAGCGACAGCGCCGAGTAACGCGACTCGTCGAGCCCGGCTCGCTCGGCGGCGCGCTGCACGATCCGGGTGATCGCCTTTTCGCCGAGGCGCGTGAGACCCAGTCGCCCGTCGCGGTCGATGGATCGGAATGCCGGGCCCGCGGTCAGCCCGGCGGCAGCCTCCCAGTCCTCCCAGGCGAGGACCGGGCACAGGTCCGGCTCGACGCCGTACGGGATCACGATGCGGCCCCGCATCAAGCTCGTGGCCAGCCCGTCTTCGACGACCCTGAGATCCGAGACGTCGAGGGAAACGAGCTCGGAGGGACGCAGACCGGCGGCGTACCCGATGAGGAGCAGCGCGCGGTCGCGCAGTCCGATCAGGCTGTCGGGAGTCGCAGCGAGGATTGTGGTGAGCTCGGTGACGTCGAGCGGCACGGTGTGCGTGGGCGCCCGTCGCTGGTGCCACTCCGCGCGCGTGAGCGCGAGCCGGACGCGGTCGTCCTCGGTTGGCGCTTGCAGCCCGGATGCCCGGTGCCAGTCCCGGATAGCGGCGACGCGGCGCGGCACCGTCGCCGCCTCGTTGCTCGCTTCCAAATGCTGGATGTAGTCGACGACCGCGACGGGCGTGGCGGGGATGACGGTTTCACCGCGGGCGACACACCAGCGGGCGAAATG
This sequence comes from uncultured Actinomycetes bacterium, assembly GCA_963768605.1. Lineage (GTDB taxonomy): Bacteria > Actinomycetota > Acidimicrobiia > IMCC26256 > JACDBD01 > JALZAA01. Next base: position 286,023 of record CAVYIP010000004.1, read on the forward strand.
AGCCCAGTCATCCCGGCTGGCGTTCAGACCCGATTGTCGCGCCATGCGCTTCAACGGTAACCGGGCGGCGCGGCGCGGCTTCGTCAACGGGAGCGCGCGGGAGATTCAAGCGCTTCAGCATCACCGCGTTGACAGCGACGATGAAGCTCGATCCGGACATCGAGAGCGCCGCGATCTCGGGGCGGAGGACGAGCCCGAAGACCGGGTCGAAGACACCGGCCGCGATCGGCAATGCGATGGCGTTGTAACCGATCGCCCAGCCGAGGTTCTGGCGCATCTTGCGCAGCGTGCCCCGACCGATCGTGAGCACGATCGCGACGTCGAGGGGATCCGATCGCATGAGCACGACGTCGGCGGTCTCGATCGCGACGTCGGTGCCCGCCCCGATCGCGATGCCGAGGTCGGCTTGCGCAAGCGCCGGCGCGTCGTTGACACCGTCGCCGACCATTGCGACCTTGCGACCACCCTGCTGGAGCTCACGGACCTTCGCCGACTTGTCGCCCGGCAAGACCTCGGCGATCACGGTGTCGATGCCGAGCTCGTCCGCGATGCGCCGCGCCGTGGCCTCGTTGTCGCCGGTGAGCATCACCACCTGCACCCCGGCATCGTGCAGCGCACCTACGGCCTGCGCGGCGGTCGGGCGGGGCGCATCGGCGATGCCGATCACGCCGGCGGCGCGTCCGTCGACGCCGACGAGCACCGCGGTGCGGCCGCCGTCGGCAAGCTCGGCGCGACGCTCCCGCAGGGGGCCGAGCTCGATGTGCTGCTGCTCCATGAGTCGAAGGTTGCCGATCGCGATGCGTCGACCGTCGACGGTCGCGAGGGCGCCGTGACCCGGCACGCTCTCGAACGACTCGACCGGCGCGTGCGGCACCCCGTCGGCGTCCGCCCGGTGGACGATGGCGTCGGCGAGTGGGTGCTCGGACTCGCGCTCCACTGCCGCCGCCAGCCTGAGCAGCTCCCGTTCGTCGATGCCGTCGACGGCGACGTCGGTCACCTCGGGCTCGCCCTTGGTGAGCGTCCCCGTCTTGTCCATGACGACGACCTCGATGCGCGCCGCGGTCTCGAGTGCGAGCGCGTTCTTGAACAGCACGCCGCGCTTCGCCCCGAGGCCGGTGCCGACCATGATCGCCGTCGGGGTCGCGAGCCCGAGCGCGTCCGGGCACGTGATGACCACCACCGTGATCGCGAAGAGGACCGCGTCCTCGGTCGGGCGGTCGCTGAGCACGAACCAGGCCAGGAACGTGAGCGCGCCACCGATCAGCGCCACGAGGACGAGCCAGAACGCGGCCCGGTCGGCGAGCTTCTGGCCCGGCGCTTTCGAGTTCTGCGCCTCCTGTACGAGCTCGACGATCTGGGCCAGCGCGGTGTCGGCGCCGACTTTCGTCGCGCGGACCCGCAGCGTGCCGTTCTTGTTGATCGTGGCGCCGATCACCGTCGCGCCCGGCTCCTTGTGGACGGGGAGGCTCTCGCCGGTGACCATCGACTCGTCGACTTCGCTGTCGCCGTCCTCGACCACGCCGTCGACGGCGATCTTCGAGCCCGGGCGCACGAGGAGGAGATCACCGACGACGACCTCGGACGTCGGCACCTCGACGGGCTCGCCGTCCCGGAGGACGACTGCCGTCGGCGGGGCGAGGTCGAGCAAGGTGCGAATGGCGTCGTTCGCCCCGCCGCGCGCTCGCATCTCGAACCAGTGGCCGAGCAGCACGAACGCGGCCAGCACCGACGCGGCCTCGTAGAACACGTCGCCGCCGCCGGTGAGCGTGACGACGACCGAGTAGAGCCAGCCGGCGCCCACCGCCACCGCGACGAGGACCATCATGTCGAGCGTCCGGGCCCGCAGCGCTCGGAACGCGCCGACGAAGAAGATCGAGCACGAATAGAAGATCACCGGCAGGCTCAGCAGGAGCGACCACACGTCGTCCCGCAGCCCGAACGGCGCCGCGACGGAAAAGTTCAGGACGTCGCGACCGATCGGCGACCACAGCACGATCGGAATCGAGAAGAGAGCGGCTACGAGGAAGCGGTTGCGCATGTCGGTGACCATCGAGGCCATCGACATGTCGTCGTGGTCATCGTGACCGTCGTCCGCTACCGCGAGCGGGTCGCACACGTGTTGCGGCACCGACTGGCCGGCGCAGTGGTAGCCGCAGTCACGCACCCAGTCGCGCAGGGCTTCCACTGAGGTCTGCGACGGGTCGATCGTGACGGTGGCGGTCTGCGCGACCGGATTGGCGTCGACGCTCGTGACGCCGGGCCGGTCGGCCGAGGATCGACTTCGACGCGGGCCTTCTCACTCGCCCACTGCACGCCCCGGACGTCGAGGACGACCGTTTCCGACATCAGTCCGCGATGTCGGCGCGGGCGATGATGTTCGTGGGCGTGATGCGCACGGCGAGCTCTCCCGGCACTGCGTTGCGGGCGCCGAACTCCTCGGCTCGGTCGGCACTCATGTAGCGCCCGCCGACGGCCGTCGCGACACGCCGGAGCTCGTCGAGGTCGTCGGACAGCGTGGCGGTGCCTTCGACGAGCACGTAGCTGTACGGCGGTGCTTGATCGTCGACGCACATTGCGACGCGCGGGTCACGCCGGATGCCCTTCGCCTTCATGGAGGTCCCGTGCGTGGTGAGCACGACGTCGTCCCCATCGAGCGTGAACCAGGTCGGGGTCACGTGGGGACGGCCGTCGGCACGCACGATCGCCAGCTTCCCCGTGCGTGTGCCCTCGAGCAGAAACGCCCGCGTCTCGTCCCGGGTCATCTCGTGCGCCATGACACCCCCTCTCGCCGTGACGGTACGCTCGCGGCGACGGCGACGACGACAGGAGAAGATCGTCCCATGAAGACCGAGGACATGATCATCGTCAGCGTCGACGACCACGTGGTGGAGCCGCCCGACCTGTTCGAGCGCCATCTCCCCGCCAAGTACCGCGACGTCGCGCCCAGGGTCATCCACAAGGACGACGGCACCGACGTCTGGCAGTTCCTGGAGTTCGAGGTGCCGAACATCGGGCTCAACGCAGTGGCCGGCCGGCCGCCCGAGGAGTACGGGATCGACCCGACCAGCTTCGACGAGATCCGGGACGGGTGCTTCGACATCGAGAAGCGCATCCTCGACATGAACGCCAACGGCGTCCTCGGCTCGCTCAACTTCCCGTCGCTGCCCGGCTTCGCCGGCCGGCTGTTCGCCGCCCTCGACGACAAGGACGCCGCGCTCGCGCTGGCGCAGGCGTACAACGACTGGCACATCGACGAGTGGTGCGGCACGTACCCCGGCCGGTTCATCCCCCTGGCGGTGCCGACGATCTGGGATCCCGAGACGCTGGCCGGCGAGATCCACCGCGTCGCCAAGAAGGGATGCCACGCCGTCACGTTCCCCGAGAACCCGGAGCCACTCGGCCTGCCGAGCCTGCACTCCGATCACTGGGACCCGTTCTGGGCCGCGTGCGCCGACGAGGGAACGATCGTCTGCATGCACATCGGCTCGTCGTCGAAGCTCGTGACGACGGCCGCCGACGCGCCGATCGACGTGATGATCGTCCTGCAGCCGATGAACATCGTGCAGGCGGCCGCCGACCTCATCCACTCGCCGGTGTTCAAGAAGTTCCCCGACGTGACGGTCGCGCTCTCCGAGGGTGGGATCGGCTGGATCCCGTACTTCCTCGAGCGCCTCGACCACAGCTACAGCGTGCACAAGGCGTGGACGGGCGCCGACTTCGGCTCGAAGATGCCGAGCGAGGTGTTCATGGAGCACGTCGTGCTCTGCTTCATCTCCGACGCAGTCGGGGCCCGCATGGCCCGCGACATCGGCGTCGACCGCATCACGGTCGAGATCGACTACCCGCACTCGGACACCACGTGGCCACGCGCACCCGAGCGACTCATGAGCGACTTCGCGGGCACCGATCTCACCGACGACGAGATCGACCGCATGACGCACCTCAACGCGATGCGAGAGTTCTCCGTACGACCCGTTCCGGCACCGGCCCCGGGAGCAGTCCACGGTCGGCGCGCTCCGGGCGGAGGCCATCGGCGTCGACATCGAGCCGCGCTCGTCCGCCCGGCGGCCGAAGATCGAGCGCGAGGGGCCGGTCAAGATGACCGACTTCTCGCCCACCGCGTAGGCCGGCGTTGGCCGACGGCGACGCGCCGCGCCCGCTCCCGCCCCGGGACCCGCGGCCGCTCTTCGTCCACTGGGCGATCGACTCCGCCGTCGCGTTCCTGCTGACGGTGATCGTGGCGATCTTCCTCGGCGCCGCGATCATCACCGTGGCGATCGCGTCCGTCGTCGCCGGAGTCTTCCTCGCCCCGTGGACCCGGAGCCTCGAGGCGCGCGGCCTCGCCCGGCGAGCCGAGCGCGCCGCCGACACGACGACGCCAGAATCTCAGTAGCCGCAGTGCGCGACGCCTCCGTCGCCGAGGCCATCGCGGTCAAGCCCCGCTACCGCGGGTTGTCGCACTACTACGGCCTCTACGTCTCCCTGATCGCCGGCGCCGTCCTCGTCGCGACCGCGCCGCGGGGTCTCGCAACCTGGACGGCCGCGGTCTACGCGCTCTCGGTGTCGGGGATGCTCGGCGCGAGCGCGCTCCTGCACCGCGGCACGTGGTCGGCCGACCAAGCCCGCGTGCTCACCAAGGTCGACCACACCGGCATCTACCTGCTCATCGCCGGGAGCTACACGCCGATCTCGCTCCTCGCGATGTCGGGCGTGATACGCGCGGTCGTCTTCTCGGCGGTGTGGCTCGGCGCCCTCGTCGGCATCGCGCTCGAATGGGTCTGGTACCGGCCGCCGAAGGGTTGGGTGACCGCCGTCTACATCACGCTCGGATGGGTGGCGGTCATCGGCGTCCCCCAGCTCTGGACGTCGCTCGGCGTAGTCGGCTTCCTCTTGATCTTCTTCGGCGGCGTCTCGTACACGGTCGGCGCGGTGATCCACGCCGCCCGGCGACCCGACCCGTGGCCGGAGGTGTTCGGATACCACGAGCTCTTCCACGTGTTCGTGCTCGTGGCGTTGGTCCTGCACTTCGCCGCGATCGCCTTCGTCGTACTGCCGAAGGGTTGAGCGGACGAGTCGCTCAGGGCAGCCCGTAGAGGCGCTGCGCGTTGCGCCAGGCGATGTCCTGCTGGGCCTCGGCACCCAGCTTCCCGATGTTCTCGAGCAACTCGTCGACGGTCCCCGGGAACTTGGCGTCGGGGTGCGGGTAGTCGGACGCCCAGATGATGCGGTCCGCACCCACGTACGGGGATTCGGCGGCGATCGCCAGCGTCTCCTCGTCGGCGTCGAAGCTGATGTAGCACTGGCGGCGGAAGTATTCGGACGGCGGCAGCTTGCAGTCGGGAACGTCCCACGGGAACGTCTTGGCGTTGTGGTCGAGGCGCTCCATCCACGGGGTGATCCATCCCCCGTTCGTCTCGAGCACGATGAAGCGCAGGTCGGGGAACCGCTCGCACACGCCACCGGCGAGGAGGAACGCCAAGCTCGTCATCATGTCGACCGGGTTGCCGATCGCCTGCGTGTAGAAGATGTTCCGGATGTTCATCCGGGACTGGTACCGGAGAATTGACGCCTCCGACTGCACCTTGTTCAGCCGCAGCCCCTCGACCGCTCCCGGCACGTCGGCGGCGAGGTACGGGTGGAGCCCGATCGGCCAGCCCGCATCGGACGCCGCCTGCCACATCGGGTCGTACACGGGGTCGTGGAAGTGACGCCACTCCACCACCGGGTTGGGACGGATGAACGTGCCCACGAGGTTCGGGACCTTCGATGCGCGCCGGATCTCCGCCGCCGCCGCCTCGACGTCCTGCTGCGGGATGATCGCGATGCCGAACAGGCGGTCGGGCGCGTGACTGCAGAAGTCGGCGAGCCAGTCGTTGTAGGCGCGGCACTGCGCGACCGCGACATCCAGGTCCTTCACGCCCGCGATGCCGAGCAGCGTCGTCGGGTAGAGCACGGTCTGGCTGATGCGCTCGGTGTCGAGGTCGGCGACGCGCGGCGCGGGCTCGAACGCCCCGGGGCGCAGCTCCGTGTACCTGCGCTCGCCGGCGGCGATCTTCGCCTGCTCCTCCGTGCTCATCCCACCGGCACCCGCGAGTGCGAAGTAGTTCGCGGGGTCGCGGCTGCCGTCCCAGACGACCCACTCTTTGCCGTCGTGGTCGGTCTCGATGTGCCAGATGCGGTCGTGGTACTCCTCCGGCGCGTACTCGAGCATCTTGTTGGGATGTTCGAGCACGTGGCCGTCGGCGTCGACGAACTTCAGATCGATTCGCGCATCGGTGACGGCCATGTCGTCCTTCCCTGGTGTGCGTGCACGGTACCGCTCACGGCACGCACGGCGTAGCGTGGGAGACGACACGCCGGTGCACCGGGAGGAGCAGCCATGGCCACGCAGGACGAGTACCGCGCGAAGGCCCGCGAAGCGCTCGAGAAGATCCAGCAGCAGATCGACGAGCTGAAGGTCCAGGCGAACCTGGCCGGTGCCGAGGCCCGCGATCGGTTCGACAAGGCGATCGACGCCCTCCGGAAGCGCCAGGCAGAGACGCGGACCAAGCTCGACTCAGGCGGCCGACGCCAGCGGCGATGCGTGGAAGAACGCCGCCAAGCAGATGGAGGAGGCGGTCGACGGCATCGGCGACGCGTTCTCGACGCTCGCAGACGAGGTCGACGCCAACGTGCGGTCGGCCGGCTCGGCGGCCAAGGCGGGACGCAAGGCGTTCCTCGACGAGTGGAAGAAGCAGCGGGAGGCGCGCGAGAAGCTCATCGACTCTGCGTGAACGAGCGCCACCCGCACGAGCGCCACAACCGAGAGTTCTGGGACGCCGACGCCGACGACTATCAAGCCGTGCACGGCGGGGATCTGAGTGCTCGCGCGCTGGCGTGGGGAGCGTGGCGGATTCCGGAGGCGGAGCTGGGCGTCCTCGGTGACGTCGGCGGCCTCGACGTGCTCGAGCTCGGCTGCGGCGCCGGCCAGTGGTCGATCGCGTTGGCGGCACGGACGGCCCGGCTCGGTCGGGCTCGACCAGTCAATCGTGCAGCTGAAGCACGCGGTCGCCAATCGCGACGCGGCGCGCGTCGCCGTCCCGCTCGTCGCCGCGAGCGGCGAAGCGGTGCCCCTCCGAGACGCGTCGTTCGACGTCGTCTTCTGTGATCACGGCGCGATGAGCTTCTGCGATCCCCGCGTGACGGTGCCCGAGGTGGCCCGTCTCCTGCGCCCCGGCGGCCTCCTGGCGTTCGCCCAGACCTCGCCGCTCCTATACCTGACGTGGGACGAGCGGCGCGAGCGCCAGGACACCAAGTTGCACCGCTCGTACTTCGGTCTCGGGCGCTTGGAGCTCGGCGACGGCACCATCGACTTCCAGATCCCACACGGTGAGTGGTTCCGGCTGTTTCGCGAGAGCGGATTCTCGGTCGAGGACTTCATCGAGCTGCGGCCGCGCGAAGACGCGTCCACGACCTACGACGACTTCGCGCCCCACGACTGGGCGCGCCGCTGGCCCGCCGAGCAGATCTGGAAGGTCCGGAAGCGCAGCGACCCTGCGCCACTCGAGAGCGCGCTGCTCGTACCGGTGCCCGAGGCCGAGCCCTTCGTGCAGCGGCACCGCTTTCGTCACGACTCTGTTGCGCTCCGCGGCGTTCCGCCACATCACCGTGCTGTTCCCATTCGTGGCACCGAGGCGATCTCGGCGGCCACGACCGACACCGTCCGCCAGGCGCTCCGCGGTTCTCGGCGTTCCCGTTCAGCCTGACACGCCTCGACCGCTTCCCTGAAGGTGCCTGCTATCTCGCACCCGACCCGGCCGAGCCATTTCGCCGGCTCACGATGGCGATCGCCGAACACTTCCCCGGTATCCGCCGTACGCCGGCGCGCGGAGGTGATCCACTGACCGTCGCGGACGCAGGACGCTCTCGACGACCTCGCGAGCGCATCTCCGATGCTGCCGCGCAAGCGTGGCTGATGATGAGCGAGCCCGGTGGACCACACGGTCGCGTTCGCCCTGCCGCTACGATCGTGCCTAGGCAGGATGCCCATGGAGCCGCGCTTCACCGGATGACAGAGTGCGGTCGCCTTCAATGACGACATCGAGTCGCGGCAATGGGACCCGGATCAGTACGAGCGCTTCAAGGCCGAACGAGCGCGACCGTTCTGGGATCTCGCGGCCCTCGTGCAGCCCTGTCCCGGCGGGCGGGTCGTCGATCTCGGCTGCGGCACCGGCGAGCTCACCCGGGAGCTGCACCAACTCCTCCAGGCTTCCGAGACGGTCGGCGTCGACAACTCACCGGCGATGTTGGAACGGGCGAACGCCTTCGCCGGCGAGGGCGTGCGCTTCGAGCAGGGTGACATCGCCACGTGGGAACCCGCCCCGTACGACGTCGTGTTCTCGAACGCGGCGTTGCACTGGCTGCCCGACCACCGCCGGCTGCTCGCCCGCCTGACCCGCGAGATCCCGCCGGGGGGCCAGATCGCAGTGCAGGTTCCGGCCAACGGCGACCATCCGTCGCACACGGTGGGCATGGCCGTCGCCGCCGAAGCGCCGTTCGCCGACGTGTTCGCCGCCGACCCGCCGCCCGATCCCGCGAAACGCGTTCTCGCCCCCGAGTCCTACGCCGAGCTCCTCGACGAGCTCGGGTTCGGCGAGCAGCACGTCCGGCTGCAGGTGTACGTCCACCACCTCGCGTCCTCGGAGGACGTCCTCGAGTGGGTCAAGGGGACGCATCTCACGTACTTCCGGGCGCGCCTCAGCGACGAGCTCTACGACCTCTACGTCGAGCGCTATCGCCGACGGCTCCTTGACGAGATCGGCGAGAAGCAGCCGTACCTCTACACGTTCAAGCGCATCCTCTTCTGGGGCCGCCGCACCTGACGCGAGCTACTTCGGTGCCCGCTGATACGTGAGGATGATGACGCCGTCGCTACCGACCTGCTTCGCCTCCGAGAGCTTCAGGGGGGTGAGATCGCCGCCGTCGCTGAACAGCCGCTTCCCCTTCCCCAGGACGACCGGGAACACCATCAACCGGTACTCGTCGACGAGATCGTGTTCCTTCAGCGTGTTCACGAGCTGCGCGCTGCCGTGAACGACGACGTCGTTGGCGAACTGCTCCTTGACCTTGCCGACCTCCGCCGCGACATCACCGCTGATCACGGTCGAGTTGTTCCATTCGGGCTTGTCCAATGTCGTCGACACGACGAACTTGGGCATGTTGTTGAACTTGTCGGCGAACTCGCCTTCCCTCGATGGCCACGCGTCTGCGAAGCCTTCGTACGTCACGCGCCCGAGGAGGAGGGCGTCGGTCGCCATGGTCTCGTCGAGCTTGAACTTGTTTCCCTCTTCACCCCTGTCGATCTGGAAGCTCCAGCCGCCGTGCTCGTAGTCCTCGGAGCCGCCGGGGTCTTCGATGACGCCGTCCATCGAGATGAACTCCGTGACCACGATCTTTCCCATGGGTACCTCCGTGTCCGGATCAGTCGAGAAACGCTTCGATCATCGAGCCAACGACTCCGCGAGCTTGTCGAACATGGTCGACCAGCCGTCGTACGCGGCGGCGCCGCCGGTCTCGCCGGCCACGTGGCACGTCATCTCGGTTCGCCCGCCGAGATCTGCGAACGTGACCGTGACGATCAGGTCGATGTCGCGATCCCGCCAGACCAGTCGCTCGGGCTCCTCGACCTCGAGGAAGGTGCCCCCCGACGGGATTTCGTTGCCGTCGTCGTCGGAGACCATCGTGAACTCGAAGGTGCCGCCGGGGCGGACGTCCATGGTGACGGTCGACCGCGGCGTGGAGAATCCGCGCGGGCCGAACCAGCGGGAGACGTGCTCCGGGTCCGTCCACGCCTTCCACACCAGCTCGCGCGGCGCGTCGAAGACGCGGGTGATCGTGAACTCCCGGCCGATGGGCGGTTCAGCCATTGCGCTCCTTCTGGATGGCGCGCAGGTGATCGTCGAGCCGGTCGAAGCTGCCCTCGAAGAACTGCCGGTAGCGCTCCAGCCAGCCGGCGGCGTCCTCGAGCGGACGCCCGCGCAGCCGGGCCGGACGCCACTGGGCGGCCCGCCCGCGGGTGATGAGGCCGGCGTGCTCGAGCACCTTCAGGTGCTTCGAGACGGCTTGCACGCGTCACCGGGAACGGCTCGGCAAGCTCGTTGACGGTCGCCTCCCCGCCGGCCAGCCGTTCGAGGATCGCCCGGCGCGTGGGGTCGGCGAGGGCCGAGAAGGTGCTGCTGAGCTGGTCGACTGCCATGCCTGTTCACCTGGAAGGTTGATGAACCGGATGGTTGATTACACCGCCCGGAGGCGCACGGTCAAGTTCGGCGTCTCAGCCGCCGTCCGCTCCGCCTTGGCGCGCACGCAGGGCCTCGAGCGCCGCCTCGGCGGCCTCGAGCTCCTCACGTGCTCGGCCGACGCGGGCCTCCGCCGCTTCGATCGCAGCCCGGGCATTTGCCTCCCGCCGCTCGGCCACGCGGTCGCGCGCCGGCTTCCTCGCCGCTCGCTCGGGGACCTCGAGGTCGTCGCGCACGCCGAACGTTCCGTGGGACGCGACCTCGGCGGTGACATCCGCCTCGATCGCGCCGAGCACCTCGTCGCGATGGTGGCCCGGACGCTCGCCGGCGGCGAGGACGTCATCGACCGCGCGACCCAACGCCGTCATCGCGTCCCGCCGCTGCGCGGTCGCTTCCGCCAGCGCGCCGCGATCACCACTGGTGATCGCCGTTTCCTGTGCCGCCGCAACATTGCTCAGCGCGGCCCGCAGCGCCTCGACCTCCTCCGCGTGGTGCCGGCGGACCTGATCTGCGACCCACCGGGTGACGGTGGGCTTGCGGAGCTTCTTCACCTCCGCTGCTTCCGTCGCCTTGCCGTCGGCTTTCAGTCGCTTCGCGAGCTCGTCGCGCGCGGCCACGAACTCCTCGGGCGGGACATCAGCGAGATCTTCCGGTTCGTCCGGCATCGGCTGAGAGCCTCGCACGGTCGAGCCCGACCTGGTCGATCGTCGCCGGATGCTGGTGGTGATTGACATCATCGACGTCCTGAAATCGCATAGGGAGGAGCGTTCAGCGGTAGATGGCCATTGCCGGTGTTCTCATCGCCGAGAGCTTGCGAACCGGGGCGCGCCTCGAAGGCGTCACGTTGACCGTGCGGAGAATCGCCCGCGACGACGACGGGGACACCGACGCCGGACAACCGTTGACGTGGACATTCATCGAGTTCGAAGCACCGCTCGACGAGGCAGAAGAGCTGGCTGCCGCGCTCAGTCGTGCCCTCGACAAGCGGCTCGGCTGGTACTGCGATTTCCGTTCACCAACCGAAACCTTCGTCGTCTTCGCGGAGCGCGTCTTCCGGTACCGACGCGGAGACAAGGGCGGGCGATCGGAGGCCGAGGCCCACGCACGGTCAATGGGCGTTCCCGAGTCCCAGCTCGACTGGCCCGAGTAGCGCGGAAGGCCTCCCGACTCGGAGCCCCGACCGAGCTCACGTGTTCGGGCTGAACAGGGACACGCCGTTGCCGTCGGGGTCGTGCACGACGGCATAGCGCTGGCCCCAGAAGGCGTCCCACGGCTGCTTGTGCCCGTGGTAGCCGAGCGAGGTGAGCCTGCCGTACAGGTTGTCGACCTCGGCGGGCGTATCGAGCTGGAACGCCAACTCCATGCGGTGGAGGCCGTTCGGCGGCGGTTGCCAGTCGGGGTCGAACGATCGGATCGTGTCCACCGTGTCGAACATCAGCTGCAGACCGCCAGACACCGCGGTCTGCGCGTGCGGCTGCCCGTCGGCGTCAGGAGGCAGGTCGATCCCGAGCTCCCGATAGAAGGCGAGGGCGCGGGCCATGTCGTCGACGACGATTCCGAAGGCGGCAAGTTGAGCAGGCATGTGATGGCGTCTCCGTGGATGGACGGTCAGCGTGTCCTTACATGATGCGGGAGGGCCGTCCCCGGCGTCTTGAACAGATCGGACACCGGGAAGCGCGATCGACCGCCCGAGAGGGCTGAAGACACCGCGTCTTTCAGAGCAGCTCGGTGAGGGGAACTCCGGCGAGGCGGCGTGTGTCCCGAGCCATGTGGGCCTGGTCCGCGTAACCGACGACCGCGGCTACGTCGGCGAGACGACCGCCGGCCGCGCGCCAAGCGCAACGCGCGCTGGAAGCGGAGGACCCGATGAAGTGTCTTCGGCCCGTAGCCGAAGGCGGTTCGACAGCGGCGCTGCAGTTGTCGCTCCGACACACCCACGTCGTCGGCCACGCCGGACACGACCCCCGGCCCGGCGGCGAACTCCAACTGCCGGGCAATGGCTGCGGCCGTGGGATCCGGTGCCTCGGTGATCCGCTCCTGAACCGCGGTGGCCAACGCCACCTCGGGTTGGTCGGACAGCGCTACACGCTCCGCCAACTCCTCGGCGACCCCTCCCCACAGCTCGCCCAACGGCACCCGCTGGTCGCGTAACGCGTCGAGCGGCATGCCGAGGACCACATCGGCTGCGCCCGGCGCGAAGCGGATCCCGACCATGCGGCTTCCCTCGGCCAGCGACGCCAGCTGCGCTTCCGTATCAGGGCCGGCAGTAAAGGTGGTGACGGAGCGTCCGTCTTCGCGCCAGATGATGTCGGCGCTGCCGTCCGGCACGACGCGCAACGGCGGGCTGCCGTCCGGCGTGCCATCGCGCATCCAGACGGCGGCGACGTGCTCGCGGAGCCCCGGTGGCGGGCTCGATTCGCGGTACGTGGCGGGTTCAGAAGCCGGAATGCGACGAGATTACGCGTGCCGCAGCACGGCTCATCCAGCCGCCACGACGGCGCGCTACGAGCCCTCGCCGCCCGCGCACTCCTTCAGTCCGAGCTTCTTCGCCTGCTTGTCGGTGGCCGCGAACGGGTTGTGCTTCTCGTCGGCCAGGAGCGACGGGTCGGCCTCGACCTTGGCGACTGCGGCCCGTGCCGTTTGATGAGCTTCTTGACCTTGGCCCTGAGGCTCCTGGGCGGCTCGAGCGCCGCGACGTCTTCGACCTGCTGCTTGATGTTCGGGACCGCCACGGTGGCGAATGCAGTGAGCTGCTCCGCTGTCGGCCGCTGGTTCCGGAAAGGCCGGCGAAGACCTGCTCCGCCGCCGCGTCGATCTGCCGGTTGCCTTCGGCACAGATCGCGTTGCCTTGCTTCTTGAACTCGCTGTTGCTGAGCGGCTGCGCGAATGCCGACACGGCCGTGCCGGCCACGATCGTGCCTCGCGACGCCTCATTGCTGTAACTCCCCTGCCCATGTCCACGACCACCGACTGGCGGCCGGCGCCGAAATGTAGCGCGTCTACCGGCGTTCGAACGTGACGCCGGCGGCCTCGCGGTCCCAGGTCGTGGCGGTGACTCCGTCGTCGCGCAGCTGGTACTTGAGGACGCGGCCGACGGGATTGCGGGGCAGGTCGTCGCGGAACTCGATGTAGCGAGGCACGGCGAAGTACGGGACCCGCTCGACACTCCACTCGCACAGCTCGGCCTCGGTGAGGGCGACGTCCGGCTGGAGAACGGCGGTGACCTTGACGTCGTCCTCTCCCACGTCGCTCGCCACCGAGTGCACGGCGACGTCCTTGATCGCGGGGTGCCCGTGGTAGGTGCGCTCCATCTCGAAGCTGGAGATGTTCTCTCCTCGGCGCCGCAGGTAGTCCTTCTTGCGGTCGACGAAGAACAGGAAGCCGTCCTCGTCGAGGCGCCCGAGGTCGCCGGTGTGGAACCAGAGGTTCTTGAGGACTGCGACCGTCTCCTCGGGGCGGCGCCAGTACCCGGCGAACATGAGGTTCGGGCCCGTCGGACGGCACACGATCTCGCCGATCTCGCCCACCGGCACCTCGACGTCGTCGTCGTCGACGATGCGCACGTCGAAGTCGACTGCGTTGCGCTTCCCGGCCGCGCCGGGCTTGTTGGCCTCGCCCGCCGGCAGCATCGAGATGAGCGACGCCTCGGTGAGCCCGTAGCCGGCGCTGAACGTCTTGCACCCGAAGCGCTCGTTCCAGATGCGGTCGATGTCGGGCGGCATCGGCGCCGCCGCGCACAGGCGCAGCCGGTGACCTTGCTGGTCGGGATGGTCGTCGGCGTCGGCGACGAGGATCGCCAGCGACCCGAGCATCGATGCGATCGTCGCTCCCGTCCGGCGTACTTCGGGCCAGAAGCGTGACACCGAGAACCGGCGCGCGATGGCGGACTTGCCACCCACGACGAGCGTCCCGACGACACATACCGAGATCGCGTTGAAGTGGAAGAGCGGCAGGGGCGTGATGACGACGTCGTCGGGGCGACGCTGCCAGGCGCGTGCGATCTGGTCGGCCAGCGCCACGATGTAGTTGTGCGGGAGCATGCACCCCTTCGACGGCCCCGTCGTCCCGGCGGTGTAGATGAAGCACGCGAGGTCCGCCGGACGCACGCCGGCGTCGGGCACGGGATCGTCCGACGATGACGCAAGCACCCGGTCCCAGTCGTGCGTGGGAACGGCGTCGATCACCTCGTCCGGCGGTCCCACGACGACCGCCGCCCGGAGCTCGGGAACCTCCGCCCCCGCCAAGGGCGCGACCCGGCCTGCGAAGTCGCCCTGGACGACGATCACCTTCGAGCCGGAGTCGGCCAGCTGGTGACGCAGGAAGTCGCCCTTGTACGCCGTGTTCACCGGCACCTGAACGGCGCCGAGCTTCAGCGCGGCGAAGAAGCTCACGACCTGGGCGGGACCGTTCTCCAGGAGCGTGGCCACGCGATCGCCCTTGCCGACGTCGAGCTCGCCGAGCGCGCGAGCGAGCCGGTTGCTCTCGCCGTCCATGCGGCGGGCGGAGTACTCGTCACCCTCGAAGTCGAGGTACGGCCCGTCGGGATCGGCGGCAAGGCGGCGGCTCAGCGCCTCGAGCACGGTCGTCTGCGGCCGTTCACTCACGGAGCTGACACTACCGTCACGTCTGCGGCGTCGAACAAGCCGTCCGTAAGCTGCCCGGCGTGAGCGACCCGGCGCGCGTGCACCGCTACACCGCGTCGTGCGCGTGGCAAGGGTCGACCGCCGCCGGGTACGACGCCTACCCGCGCACCCACGAGGCGAAGGCCCCGCCCGCCCCGGCGACCCTGCAGCTCTCGAGCGACCCGGCCTTCCGTGGTGACCCCGCGCTCCTCAACCCGGAGCAGCTCCTGGTGCTGGCGGCGTCGTCGTGCCAGCTGCTCTCGTTCCTGGCCGTCGCCGCCCGCGCCCGCATCGACGTCATCGAGTACCGGGACGAGGCCGAGGGCGAGATGCCCGAGGACGACCCCCCGATGCGCATCACGCGCATCACCTTGCGGCCTCAGATCGTCGTCTCGGAAGACGTCAGCGAGGCCCGCGTGCGGCACCTCGTCGAGGTCGCGCATCGCGAGTGCTTCATCGCCAACAGCCTGACGACCGAGGTGGTCATCGAGCCGGACATCTCGATCATCGAGTGAGCGAGCTCACGGGCGGATGCCGTGATGGCGCGCGGGCTCGGGAGGCTCCGAGCGCCGCGCCCCGGTGAGCCGCAGTGCGGCGAGGAGGGCGTTGCGGAGCTCGCGGGGTTCGATCACCTCGTCGTAGCTCATCGTGTCGGCGGACGAGTACGCGCCGCCGAGCTCGGCGTGCTCGAGGACTCGCTGCGCGTCGTCGTCGACACCGGCGGCGGCGCCGCCACCGGTCGCCGGCATCGCGCCGAGGCGGGCACCGGGCAACGCCAACGTGACCGTCTGACTGTCGAACGGGTTCATCGCCATCAGCGAGCTGCCGAAGCCGTACGCCTTGCGCAGCGTGACGTGCAGCTTCGGCGAGCGCACTTGTGCCTGCGCCGCGAACATGCGGGCCGCGTGGCGCAGGACGCCGCTGCGCTCGGCGGCCGTCCCGGCGAGCACGCCCGGGTTGTCGGCGAGGAACACCAGCGGCAGGTGGAACGCGTCGGCCACGTCGATGAAGTGCGCGGCCTTGTCGGCCGACTCGCTGTCGATGGCGCCCGCCTTCGCCGCCGGCTGGTTCGCCACGATCGCCACCGGCGCGCCGCCGAGGCGGGCGAGGACGGTGACGATCGGACGGCCGAAAGCAGGCTCGACCTCGAGCAACGAGCCGCGGTCCGCAAGCAGCTCCACGACCTGCCGCACGTCGTAGCCGCGGCGGGGATCGGCCGGGATCACGTCGGTGAGCGCATCGATGTCGCGCGGGCCGGTGTCGTCGGCATCCGCCGAGACCGGGCGGGAACTGCCACGCGTTGGACGGCAGATAAGCGAGGTAGCGGCGAACGAGGGCGAGCGCTTCGCGGTCGTCGGGAGCGGCATTGTGCGCGACGCCGCTCACCGTCGTGTGCAAGGCGGTCCCGCCGAGGTCGTCCTTGGTGACGTCCTCGCCCGTCGCCTCCTTCACGAGCGGCGGGCCGGCCGAGAACAGCGACGCGCCTTCGACCATCACGACGAAGTCCATGAGCGGCGCGGTGAGCGCCCCGTGCCCGGCGGACGGTCCCATCACCACCGCGACCGTCGGCACCAGCCCCGACAGATGCGCCAGGGTCTGGAGGTCGTTCGGCGCCCGGCCCCGCCGCTCGAACGCGTTCTGCGTCCGCTCGCCCGCGCCCTCGAGCAGCATGACGAGCGGGACCCGCTCCTGCCCGGCCAGCTCCGCGAGGCGCTGGCGCTTGGCGGTCGTCCCGAGACCGATCGAGCCACCCATGACCGTGAAGTCCTCGGCGCCGACCAGGACGGGGCGGCCTTCGACCAGCCCGTGCCCGGCGATCAGCCCGTCGGCCGGGACAGGAGGCACGACCCCCCGATGCACCGACCCGACGAGCGTGCCCAGCTCGACGAACGTGCCGTCGTCGAGCAACCGGTCGACGCGCGTCCGGGCGTCGAGGCGGCCGTCACGGCGATGCTGCTCGAGCCGTTCGCTCCCGCCCATCGCGCGCGCTGCGTCGCGCCGCGCCTGGAGGTCTTTGAGCAGCTCGTCCCAGCTGCTCATTCCGGGATGGTCGCTGCGACTGCGTCGGCGTGCTCGTCGACCGAGCCGAGGACGGTGTCGAGCACCCATGCCCGCTTCAGGTACAGGTGCACGTCGACCTCCCACGTGAAGCCCATGCCTCCGTGGACCTGCGTGGCCGTCTTGCCGTTCGTGATCGCCGCCTCGCCCGCCAGCATCTTGGCGCCGGCGACGGCGCGAGCGACGTCGCCGACGTCCGGGTCGTCGAGCGTGCACGCCGCCGCGTGCACCGACGCGCGCGCCACTTCGGCACGGACGAGCATGTCGGCGAGCAGATGCTTGACGGCTTGGAACGAGCCGATGGGCCGGTCGAACTGCCGCCGCTCCTTGGCGTACGCAACGGAGAGCTCGGTGCACGCCTGGGCGGCACCGACGAGGAACGCCGCCGTCACCACCGCACCCTCGAGCCGCCAACGTGCCACGAGATCGGCGTCACCGACCGGTTCGCCCGCCGGGAGCTGGTCGACGCGGTGGACCGGCGTCAGCGGATCGAGCGGTCGGGCCACCGGGAGCGCACCGGCGATCTTGCCGGCCGCGAGCGACTGCACGCCGTCGTCGCCGACGACAAGGAGCGCGTCCAGCACGTCGAGGTGCTCCACCATCCACGGCGGGGAACGGTGTGCGATCTCGAGACCACCGGCAACACCGTCGACGAGCCCGTTCGCGAGGTACAACCACACCAGCGGTCCGGGCACCACCGCCCGGCCGAGCTCCTCGAACACGACGGCGGCGTCGGCGACACCGAAGCCGTCGGACCGCAGCGAGAACACGCCCGCCTCGGCGAGCTCGGCGTGCGCGCCTCGGTCGAACCCGTCCCGGACGCGCTTGATGGGGAAGCGACCCTCGCAGAGGCTGCGAATCCCGTCGCGCAGCGCGACCTGATCGGCGCTCAGCTCGAAGTCCACTGCTGCTCCCTCGGGAGGCCGAGCAGGCGCTCCGAGATGATGTTGCGCTGGATCTGCGACGTCCCCGCCGCGATCGTCAGCGCGAGCGTGCGGAGCCGCTCGACGACGAACTCGTTGTCGATGTCGAGGGCGCTGCGGTCGAGCACCCGAACCGACAGGTCGCCGAGCTTCTGACGGCTCTCCGAGTAGGCGAGCTTCACCATGAGCGCGCCGTCACCGGGTGACCCGTCGCGCGCCGCGCGCGTCACATTGCGCTTCGTGAGCGCCCACACCCCGTCGAGCTCGGCGACCACATGGCCGAGCTCGTGCCGGTGCGCAGGGTCGCGCGCGAGCCCGCCGAGATCCTCGGCCATGCGACGCGCCTCCACGAGCTCGCTCACGAACGCCGTCCCCCGCTCGAACGCGAACGTCACCTGCGTGATGCGCCAGCCGTCGTTCTCGGCGCCCACTCGATTGGTCACCGGCACCCGCACGTCGTCGAGGAACACCTCGCAGAACTCGGACGAGCCCAGCACCGTGTCGATGGGACGCACGTCGATGCCGGGCGTGTCCATGGGCAGGATCAGCCAGCTGATCCCGCGGTGCTTGGGGGCGTCGGGATCGGTGCGTACGAGCAGCTCGCCGTAGTCGGCGATGTGCGCGAAGGAGCACCAGATCTTCTGGCCGTTCACGACGTAGTCGTCGCCGTCGCGCACCGCGCTCGTGCGGAGGGCGGCGAGGTCGGAGCCGGCGCCCGGCTCCGAGAAGCCCTGGCACCAGACTTCGTCGCCCCGCAGGATCTCCGGCAGATAGCGGTTCTTCTGCTCGTCGTTGCCTTCGGTCATGATCGTCGGGCCTGCGTGCAACGAGCCCACGAAGTTCACGCCGACGTACGGCGCCCGAGCCCGGGTCGTCTCTTCGAGGAAGACGAGCTGCTCCGAGGGCGACGCGTCGCGCCCCCCGTACTCCCGGGGCCAGTTGATCCCGGCGTACCCGGCCTCGAACAGGCGCCGCTGCCAGTCGGTGTCGAAGCGGCGCCGGCCCGCCCAGTCGTCCCAGCTCGGGCGGGTCGGCAGCTCGGGCAGGGTGCGCTCGAGCCAGCTCCGCAGCTCGGCCCGGAACGCCTCGTCGGACTCGGAGTACCGGAGGTCCATGTGCGGCGCAGTGTACGGGGTGAATCTGACGGGGCGTCAGGCGAGCAGGCCGGTCCGCAAGGACGGCACCGCGTCGGCCGGCAACCCGTGGCTCTCGAGATAGCCCTCGACGGAGCCGTGGTCCGAACGGAGTCGCTCGAGGACGGCGAGCATCGTCGTCGCCTCGGCGGTCAGCAACTCGTGCTGGTCAACCTCAGCCGAGACGCCGCGGGCCTCGGCGCGTACGCGGTTGCGTTCGAGGAGCACCGGGAGGATCCCCGCCGTGAGCGCGTAGTCGGCGGCGATCGTTTCGTCGGCGACGCCGAGTGCTCCGAGGACGAGCGCGGCGACGAGCCCGGTTCGGTCCTTGCCACCTGCGCAGAAGAACGCCACCGGGTGACCGCCTGAGTCGGCGACGAGCTCGACGACTGCCGCGAACCGATCGCCGAAGCGCTCGAGCATCATCACGTAGGCCTCGTCGATCGTGAGGTCTGTTGGGATGCCGACACCTCGACGACGCGTCTGGTCGACGATGGGGCGGTGGTGCACGACGACGCCGGCTTCGGCCAACGGCTGGTGGGGATGGTCGTCGACCTCGTGCCCGGCCCGGAGATCGACGGCCGTGCGCAGCCCGATCGTGGCGACGACGTACCGGATGTCGGCCTCGCTCAGCGACGCGAGCGAATCGCTCCGGAACACACGCCCGTGGCGCACGACGCGTCCGCCGGCGGCGGCGTAGCCCCCCAGGTCCCGGAAGTTGGCGGGACCCTCGAGCTCGATATGGCGCGTCGTGCTCAGAGGTCGAGCTCGAGCATACGGATGGCGTTGCCGCGTACGAGCTTGTGCACGACATCGTCGGGGAGCCCGGCCATCAACTCCTGCGCCACCTTCTTCGTGTGCGGCCACGTGGAGTCGGTGTGCGGGTAGTCGGTCTCGAACGTGGTGTTGTCGACGCCGACCGTCTGGAGCGACTCGATGCCGTGCCGGTCCCGGAAGAAGCAGCCGAACACCTGGCGGTAGTAATAGGTGGACGGCGGCTCCGGCACGATGTCGCGCACGCCACCCCACGCGCGGTGCTCGAGCCACACGTCGTCGGCCCGCTCGAGGATGTACGGGATCCACCCGATCTGCCCCTCGCTGTACGCGAGCTTCAGGTCGGGGAAGCGAACGAGCACGCCCGAGAACAGGAAGTCGGTCAGCGACGACATGGCGTTGCCGAAGCTCAGCGTGGCGGCCACCGCCACCGGAGCGTCGGCGGACGTCGCCGGCATCTTCGACGACGACCCGATGTGCATGCACACGACCGTGCGCGTCTCCGCGCACGCGGCGAAGAACGGGTCCCAGTCGCCGGTGTGGATGCTCGGAAGCCCGAGCACGGCCGGGATCTCGCTGAAGCACACGGCCCGGGCGCCGCGCGCCGCGTTGCGGCGCACCTCGGCCGCGGCGAGCTCGGCGTCCCAGAGCGGGATGATCGGCAGCGGGATCAGACGGCCGCCGCTGTCGCCGCACCACTCGTCGACCATCCAGTCGTTGTACGCGTAGACGCACGCCTCGGCGAGCTCACGGTCCTTCGCTTCCAGGAACGTCTGACCGCAGAAGCGCGGGAAGCTCGGGAACGAGAGAGACGCCTCGACCCAGTTCAGCTCCATGTCGTCGACCCGCGCCTTCGGCTCGTAGCAGCCGGGACGCATCTCGTCGTACGTCATCGGCGACATCGTCATGTCGTCGCGGTCGAAGCCGACGGCGGCGACGTGCCGCTTGTGGATGTAGACGAGGTCCTCGTAGACCCAGCAGTCGGCCTGCGGGCCGTCGGGGTCGAAGGTCTGCTCGTACGTGCCGCCGCCGACGTGCCGCATGGTGCCGATGCCGCGCCGCTCGACGCGGGGACCCTTGTCGCGGTGCTTCGCCGGCAGCCACTGCTCCCACACGTGCGCCGGCTCGACCACGTGGTCGTCGACGCTCACGATCTTCGGGAAGTCGTCCGGCACCTGGCTCCTCCGTCGCGGTGATCTGACGGGTCGTCAGATCCTAGCCCGTCCCTCGCTCCGGCGAGGTCAGTCGCACTTCGTGTCGGTCGGCGGTGGCTGGAGGTCGACGAGGTACTTCGTCACCTTGTCGTCGACGCACGTGTTGCCGGCGGTCGCGAACGACGTGTGCTGTGTGCCCTCGGCCGTGAGGAGCACGCCCGACGACAGCTCGCCGGCGAGCCCCTGCGCCCACTTGAGCGGGGTGGCGGGGTCGTTGGTGGTGCCGATGACGAGGATCGGGGGCGTGCCGTCGACGCGGATCGGCGCCGGGTTCTGCACCGGGGGCACGGGCCAGTACGCGCAGATGAGCCCGGCGTTGAGGAGTGAGACGCCGACGCGGGGCGCGGCCGCACGGAACTGGGGCTCCGCCGCCTCGTAGGCGTCCGGCCCGCCCACCGGCGGCCCGTCCCGACAGCCGATGGCCCAGAACGCAGGCTGCGACGAGTCGTAGGTGCCGTCGTCGTGACGGCCCGTGTACTCGTCCGAGAGCGCGAGCAGGCGTCCTCCGTCACCGCGCACCGCGGCGGCCAGCGCCTGCTCCAGCTGCGGGTAACCCGCCCGACCCGAATACAGGGCTTGCGCGACGCCGAGGTCGAACTCGCCCCCGCCCAGGGTCCGACCGTCGCCGGCAGCCAGCGGCTGTGCGTCGATCTGCGCCGCGAGCTGATCGAACGCGCCGGCCGAGTTGCCCGCGTTGTAGAAGGGGCAGCGCCGGTTCGCCGAGCAGTTCGCCAGGAACGCGTCGAGGGAACGCTCGAACCCGCCGGCCTGTTCGGCGCCGATCTCGACCGCGCTCAGGTTCGGGTCGATGGCGCCGTCGAGGACGAGCGCTCGCACCTTCTTCGGGAAGAGCTTGGCGTAGAGCGTGCCGAGATAGGTCCCGTACGAGTACCCGACGTAGGTGAGCTTCTTGTCGCCGACGGCCTGGCGAATGCGGTCCATGTCGCGGACCGTGTTCTCGCTCGAGACGTACGGCAGCAGGTCGCCGCTGCGCGCCTCGCACGACTGAGCGAGCTGCTGGAGCTCGGTGGAGAGGTCGGCCCGCTCGGCCGGAGTGTCGGGCGAGTAGTCGGCGGAGAACACGCCGTCGAGGTTGTCCTCACACTTCACCGGGCTCGTTTCGCCGCTCCCGCGCGGGTCGAAACCGACGATGTCGAAACGCTTGGTGATCTCGCCGGGGAGGATGCTCGCGAAGTCCCGAGCGAACTCCGTGCCGGGGGCGCCGGGACCTCCCGGGTTCATGAGCAGCGAGCCGATGCGGTTCTTCCGGTCGGTGGCGCGCACTCGCAAGAGCGCGACCTTCATCGTCTTGCCGTTGTCCGGGTGCTCGTAGTCGAGCGGCACCGTGAGCTTGGCGCAGTCGCTGCCGTCGCCACAGCTCTTCCAGTCGAGCTTCCGCCGCCGGTGCCGTCGCCGGCGATGCGTGCGCCGTCGCGCCGGCGAGGTGTGTGGTGGATACGACGCCGAGTGACGCGATCGCGACGCAAAGCGCGGCAGAAAGAACCCGGCGGGGGTGCACGACGTCGGAGCTTACGGCCGGCTGCTCACCTGACGGCCGCGCCCGGCGATGGTGATCGGCACCGGCACGATGCGAGAAGATGACGCCACCGCGAGCTTGCGAGGGCAACGACGCAGATGGGACGTCTGGACGGAAAGGTGGCGCTGATCACCGGCGCCGCCGGTGGAATCGGCAGGGTCGCCGCCGAGCTGTTCGCCCGCGAGGGCGCTCGCGTCGTCGTCGCCGACGTCGTCGAAGGCGACGGGAGATCGACCGTTGACGCCATCCGCGACGCCGGCGGAGACGCCGCGTTCGTCGAGGCCGACGTCTCCGACGCCGCCGAGGCCGAGGCGATGGTCCGGTTCACGCTCGACACGTTCGGCGGCCTGCACGTCCTCTACAACAACGCCGGCATCCTCCCGCCCGACGACGCCGGGACGCTCGACACGCCCGAACCCACGTGGGAGCGCGTGATGGCCGTGAACCTGAAGGGCGTCTGGCTCGGCTGCAAGTACGGGATCCCGGCGCTCCTCGAGTCGGGCGGCGGCTCGATCGTGAACGTGTCGTCGCTCGTCGCGCTCATGGGGTCCGCGGTACCGCAGATCGCGTACACCGCGAGCAAGGGCGGCGTGCTGGCGATGACCCGCGAGCTGGCGGTCGAGTACGCCCGTCGTGGGATCCGGGCGAACGTCTTGTGCCCGGGACCGATCGAGACGCCGCTCATGGCCGAGCTGATGGCCGATCCGCAGTGGGCGGCGCGCCGGCTCGTCCACATCCCGATGGGCCGCCCCGGGCAGGCGCAGGAGATCGCGCGTGCCGCCCTGTTCCTGGCCTGCGACGATTCTTCGTTCATGACCGGGACGACACTCGTCGTCGACGGCGGCATCACCGCCGCCTACGTGACACCGGAGTAGGCAGGGAGCGCGATGAGCAGCGGCTTGGGGCTCGACGACCTTCGGGAGCGCATCGGCACGGGCGACGTCGACACCGTGCTCGTCGCCTTTCCCGATCTCCAGGGTCGCCTCATGGGCAAGCGCGTGACCGGTCACTACTTCCTCGACCACGTCGTCGACGGCGACGGCATCGAGGCGTGCAACTACCTCCTCGCCGTGGACGTCGAGATGACGCCCGTCCCCGGTTACACGTTCGCCAACTGGGAGCAGGGCTACGGCGATATGAAGGCGGTCCCCGATCTCGCGACGCTGCGTCCGGTCCCCTGGCTCGAGAAGACCGCCATCGTGCTGTGCGACCTCGTCGACGAGGAGACGGGAACACCGGTCGAGGTGTCGCCCCGTCGGATCCTCCAGCGGCAGGTCGAGCGGGCCGCCGCTGCCGGCTACTCGGTCAAGTGCGCGTCGGAGCTCGAGTTCTACCTGTTCCGCGACTCGTACGAGGAGGCCGCGGCCAAGGGCTACGCCGGCCTGGAGCCGCACTCGCCGGTCATCGAGGACTACCACGTGCTCCAGACCACGCGGGACGAGTACCTGATCCGCGCGATCCGAAACGCGATGGACGCGTCGGCCGTACCGGTCGAGTTCTCGAAGGGTGAAGCGGGGCGGGGACAGCACGAGATCAACCTCGAATACGCCGACGCGCTCGAGATGGCCGATCGTCACGTGATCTACAAGAACGGCGCCAAGGAGATCGCTTCGCTCGCGGGCCGTTCGATCACGTTCATGGCGAAGTACTCGATGGACGAGGTCGGCTCGTCCTGCCACGTGCACTCGAGCGTGTGGGACGGCGACGGCGCGACCTCGCTCATGTGGAGCGACGACGCGCCGACACAATCTCTCTGACGTGTTCCGGGGCTGGCTCGGCGGGCTGATCGCGACGGGCCGCGAGCTCGCGTGGCTGTTCGCGCCCAGTGTCAACTCGTACAAGCGCTATCAGCCCGAGTCGTGGGCGCCGACCGCGCTGGCGTGGGGCCGCGACAACCGGACGTGCGGGTTCCGCGTCGTCGGCCACGGCGGGGGCTTCCGGGTGGAATCCCGCCTGCCGGGCGCCGACGTGAACCCCTACCTCGCGTTCGCGGCCACGATCGCCGGCGGCCTCCACGGCATCGAGCACGATCTCGACCCGGGCACGCCCTTCGACGGGAACGCCTATGCCGGCGACGACCTCGAGCGCGTGCCCGAGACGTTGGTGGACGCCATCGGCGAGCTCGAGCGCAGCGAGGTCGCGGTCAAGGCGTTCGGTTCCGACGTGCACGAACACCTCGTCAACACCGCGCGCCAGGAGTGGGCCGGCTTCAACCGCGTGGTGACCGACTGGGAACGCCGCCGCAACTTCGAGCAATTCTGAGCGATGCGCGACCGCTTGATCGCGGTGCCCGCGTACCCGGTGAAGGCGGGGCGGGTGCAGGGCTGGGAGAAGCCGGGCGTGGCCGCGCCGACGCCGTACGTCGAGGCGCTGCAGCGCGCCGGTGCGTTGGAGGCGATCCTCATGCCCGTCGCCATCGACGACGCCGACGCGGCCGAGGTGCTCGAACGGTTCGACGGGCTGTTACTGATGGGCGGCGGCGACCTCCACCCCGAGGAGTACGGCCAAGAGCGGCGCGACGAGATCTACGGCGTCATCCCGCACCGGGACCGTTTCGAGCTCGCGCTCGCACGTGCTGCCGTCGATCGCGGTGTCCCGACGCTGGCGATCTGCCGCGGCCACCAGGTGCTGAACGTCGCGTTGGGCGGCTCGCTCGACCAGCACATCACCGACCGCGACGGGGTCCTCCCCCACGGCAAGCCCGGCGTCCCGGGCGGGTCGACCGTCCACGACGTCGAGATCGAGCCCGGGTCCCGGCTGGCGTCCGCGATGGGCGTCACGCACGCGTCGTGCTCGTCGCACCACCATCAGGCGGTCGAGCACACCGGCGACGGCCTGCGTGTCAGCGCCCGCAGTCCCGACGGCGTGATCGAAGGCATCGAGCTCGAAGGCGACGCATGGATCGTCGGGGCGCAGTGGCACCCCGAGGACACCGCCGCCGACGACCCGGCGCAGCAACGGCTGTTCGACACGTTCGTTCGTCAGGCCGGCGCGATCACGCCGTGAGCGGGCGGCGGCGTGTCACCCTCACCGGCGAGCGAGCGGATCAGGTCCTCGGCGTCGTCGAGACGGGCGACCCGCCGCGGCAGATCGGCGAACGGGTACCGGCCCGTCGCGAGTAGGGCGAGCGCGGCGCGGTACGCGGCCGAGTCGACTCCGAGCGCGCCGATGATCCGGAGCTCCTTGAACACGATGTGGTCGGCTTGGAACTCCGGCACCGGACCGCCGCGCGTCCCGGCCACGACGACGGTGCCACCGGCGCGGGCGAGCGCGACGGCCTGCGCGAACGCTTCGGGCGCCTTGGCCGTGACGTCGACGACGACGTCGGCCAGGCCTCCCGTCGCATCCCGCAGCGCGCGTACCGGATCGGTGTCCGCGACGTCGACGGCAAGGTCGGCGCCGAAGTCGGCGGCGACGGCGAGCCGTTCGGCATCCGTGCCCCGCGCCCGGTGACCATCACGAACGCGGCGCCGGCGTCCTTCGCCGCCGCGGCCGCCGAGAGACCTCGCACGCCCGGCCCGAGCACCGCGACGACGTCGCCTTCTGAGGTACCGGGCACGGTGACGGCCCAGCGCACGCCGGCCCCGAGCGGATTGAACAGTGTGGCGACGACAGGATCGAGCACGTCCGGTATGCGATGGACGATGGTGTCGGGCCCGAGGTACTGGGTCTCCGCGTAGCCGCCCCACAGGCCGGGAGGCTTGGTCGACGGGGATGTAGCCGTACATGTCGGCCAGGCCGTGACGTTCGCAGCGCTGATACGCGCCGGCGCGGCACGCATCGCAGGCCCGACACGACTGGAACACCTCGACCGCGACCCGG
>CAVYIP010000005.1:0-159182 GCA_963768605.1 uncultured Actinomycetes bacterium
CCCAGCGCATCGCGCACGATGGCCTCGTCGATGGTGACGGGCGGCTGCACGTCACCGCCCACGAGCCGCGCCGCGACCTTGCGGAGCAGCTTGCCGATCTCCCGCTCGAGGTTCCGAACGCCGGCCTCACGTGTGTAGTCGGTGACGACGAGCCGGAGCGCGTCGTCGTCGACGGTGACGTCCTCTTCGCGTAGTCCGGTGCGGTCGCGCTGACGCGTGAGCAGGTGGTCGTGCGCGATCGCGACCTTCTCGTCTTCTGTGTAGCCGTCGAGGCGGATGACCTCGAGACGGTCGAGGAGCGGCCCGGGGATCGTCTCCGCGACGTTGGCGGTCGCGAGGAACAGCACGTCGGACAGGTCCAGGTCGATCTCGAGGTAGTGGTCACGGAACGTGTGGTTCTGCGCCGGGTCGAGCACCTCCAGCAGCGCGCTCGACGGGTCGCCGCGCCAGTCGGCTCCGACCTTGTCGATCTCGTCGAGCAGCACGACAGGATTCATCGTGCCCGCCTCGGTGAGGGCGCGGACGACCCTCCCGGGGCGAGCCCCGACGTAGGTGCGGCGGTGGCCGCGAATCTCGGCCTCGTCGTGGATGCCGCCCAACGAGACGCGGGTGAACTTTCGCCCCAGCGCGCGGGCGACCGACTCGCCGAGCGACGTTTTGCCGACGCCGGGCGGGCCGACGAGCGCGAGGATCGCGCCCGCGCCGCGACGTCCATCGGTCTCATCGAGACCACGGTCGGCGCGCAGCTTGCGCACCGCGAGCATCTCGACGATGCGGTCCTTCACGTCGGACAGGCCGGTGTGGTCCTCGTCGAGGATGCGGCGGGCGTCGTTGACGTCGAGGTTGTCGTCGGAACGCTCACCCCACGGGACGTCGAGCAGCGAGTCGAGCCAGGTGCGGATCCAGCCGTGCTCCGGGCTCTGCTCACTTGTGCGCTCGAGCCGGTCGACCTCCTGGGTCGCCGACTCGCGCACGGCCTCGGGGAGGCCGCCCTCGGCGATGCGACGGCGGAACTCCTCGATCACGTCGTCGCCGCCGTCCTCGCCCAACTCCTTCTTGATCGCGCTGAGCTGCTGCCGGAGCAGGAACTCACGCTGTTGACGCTCCATGCCGTCGGTGACCTCGGAGCGGATCTTCTCGGCGACGTCGAGCTCGGCAAGCGCATCGCGCGCCCAGGCGACGACCTTCTCCAGCCGCTCCTCGACGTCCAGCGTCTCGAGCAGCTCGAGCTTGCGCTCTGCTTCCAGGTCGGGCCACCAGCCGGCCGTGTCGGCCAGCGCGCCCGGATCCGTGACGCCACGCAGCGCTTCGCGCAGGCGGCCGGCGCCGAGGCGCTCGGCGATCGCGCCCACGATGGCCCGGTAGTCGCGCGCCAGCTCGCGGACGTGCTCGCTCGGCTCACCGGAGTCGTCGACCGGCTCCGCTTCGACCCACAGGCCGGAGGTGGTGCCGGCCACGCCGACACCCACAACCGCACGCTGGACGCCACGCAGCACGAGGGCGCGCACGCCGTTCGGCAGCTCGCCCGCGCTCTCGACCCGGGCGATCGTCCCGACCCGGGCGTAGCGCCCGTCGACCCGCGGCACGAGGATCAGCTGCCCGTCGTCCCCAATGGCGTCGGCGGCGGCCTTCGCCTCGTCGGTCTCCAGCGCGAGGGTGACGACCATCTGCGGGAGCACCACACCAGTGCTCAGCGGCAGCAGGGGCAGGGTCAGGCGTTCGGCGGTCTCGTTCACGGGGCCTCCCTGGGCTTCCAGGGCCTCTGATTACAGGATTACGTGTAGAAAACGCGCCGGATCGGCCTTTCATTCCCGAGCCGGACGCCCTGGAATTGGGCTTCGACCCGAGGAGAAGAAGAAGAGGAGACAGATGGCCAAGCGAGTCGTGGTCTGGGGCACGGGCTTCGTCGGCAGGATGGTGATCCCCGAGATCCTCGAGCACCCGGCGTTCGAGCTCGTGGGCGTCGGCGTCAGCAACCCGGCGAAGGTGGGAAAGGACGTCGGGGAGATCTGCGGCCTCGGTCCCGTCGGCCTGGCGGCCACCGACGACGTCCAGGCCCTCATTGCCCTCGAGCCCGACGCCCTCGTCCACTACGGGCCGACGGCGGCGCACCCGGTCGACAACATCCGGGACATCGGCGCCTTCCTCCGTGCCGGGATCGACGTGTGCTCGACGGCGATGACGCCGTGGGTCTGGCCGGCGATGACGCTCAACCCGCCGGACTGGATCGCTCCCATCACCGAGGCCTGCGAGGCGGGTGGCGCGTCGTGCTTCACGACGGGGATCGATCCGGGCTTCGCCAACGACCTCTTTCCCATGACGCTCATGGGGCTCTGTGCCGAGGTGCGCGTGGTGCGAGCGCTCGAGATCCTCGATTACACCAACTACGAGGGTGACTACGAGAACGAGATGGGCATCGGACGTCCCCCCGAATACCGGGCGATGCTCGAGCATCCGGAGATCCTGATCATGGCGTGGGGCGCGACGGTGCCGATGATGGCGCACGCCATCGGCATCGAGCTCGACGAGATCACCACGACGTGGGACAAGTGGGTCACCGACAAAGAGATCGAGACGGCGAAGGGCGTGATCCAGCCGGGTGAAGTGGCCGCCATCAACTTCACGATCAACGGCGTCTACAACGGCGAGACCCGCATCCAGCTGGAGCATGTGAACCGGGTCGGCACCAACACCGCGCCCGACTGGCGTCGCGGCACGCAGGACGACGTCTACCGGGTCGAGATCGAGGGGACGCCGTCGATCACGCAGGAGACGGCCTTCCGCTTCACCGACGGCAGCGGTCGCGACGCCGCGGCCGCCGGTTGCCTGGCCACAGGGCTTCGGGCACTCAACGCCGTACCCGCGGTCAACGACCTGCCGCCCGGTTGGGTGACCGCGCTCGACCTGCCACTGATACCGGGGGTAGGCACCATTCGTTGACCGGACTTGGGAGAGCGATTCGACGTTCCTAGGGCTGGAGTCGATCAGCGAGACCGTCGACATCGGCGACGGTGACCGTGATCGCCGAATGGCCCTTCCGCCGGAGAGGCGAAGGGACAGGCTCACGGAAGTGCACGCAGACGCCCGCCCGTCGATTGGTCCCGAACGTCAGCCCGTCATCCACCATTGACCCTCGCGCGCCGGCTGCAGTCCACCACCGATAGTCGCGGGTGACGTGAGCCTCATCGATGTTCGTGAGCGGGGTCTCCACCTTGAAGAAACCGAAGGTCGCTCGGAAAGTCCCGTCGTCGGTGATCGTGACGCCGTCCTTGCTCGGACGGAGACCGAATGGGAGCCAGAACGGCGCAAGCCGTCGGTCCACTTCGTAACCAAAGAACTCAGCCATGACATCTCCTACGGCATGGATGCACTCGACCATGTGGTCATGATGGCAAGCTTGCGAGCCGTGGACGGCTTGCCGACGACGAAGTACGCGAAGAACGGCGACGTCCACATCGCCTACCAGGTCCTGGGCGAGGGCCCGCTGGACCTGGTGCTGATCGAGAGTTGGGTGCACCACGTCGAGGCGTTCTGGGAGATCCCGGAGCTGGCGCACCAGCGACGGCGGCTGGCTGCCATCGGGCGCCTGATCATCTTCGACCGGCGAGGAACGGGTCTGTCCGACCCGGTGCCCCTCGATCACCTCCCCGACCTCGAGACCCAGGTGGCGGACATCTGTGCGGTCATGGACGCCGCCGGGTCGAAGCAGGCCGCGATCCTCGGCTTGGCCGAGGGTGGCCCGCTCGCGCTGCTCCTGGCCGCTTCCCTCCCGGAACGGTGTCGCGGCACTTGTTCTTTTCAACACGGCGGCCCGGTTGAGCGCCG
Organism: uncultured Actinomycetes bacterium; assembly: GCA_963768605.1. GTDB lineage: Bacteria > Actinomycetota > Acidimicrobiia > IMCC26256 > JACDBD01 > JALZAA01. The sequence goes on from CAVYIP010000005.1 coordinate 3,826, forward strand.
CCTCCGACTACCCGTGGGGACCGCCGGAGGACGTGCTTCTGGAGATCGTTCGTCTCCAGGCGCAATCGTGGGCTGCCGGCGACGCCGACCACATGGCGCTTCTGGCCCCCAGCCGCGCCGGCGATGCGCGCTTCAACGACCAACTCGTCCGCCTCGGACGGGCCGCGGTCTCGCCCGGTGCGGTGGCTCACTACTTCCGGCAGTCGGTGCTGACCGACGTCCGCGAGCTGCTCCCGATCATCCAGGCGCCGACCCTCGTGCTCCAGCGCGCTCACGATCAGATCGCTCCTCCGGAGCTCGGTCAGTACCTGGCCGCCCACATCCCCAACGCCAGATACGTGGAGCTCGAAGGAGCCGACCACCTGTGGTTCACAGAGAACGCGGACGACGTCGTCGGCGAGGTCGAGGAGTTCCTCACCGGAACTCGCGCCTCACCAGATCCGGACCGACGCCTCGCCACCGTTCTCTTCACCGACATCGTGGACTCCACCGCGCGAGCCGCCGCGCTCGGTGACACCCGCTGGCGTGCACTACTCGATGAGCACGACGCCATCATGCGGCGCGAGCTGGCGCGGTTTGGTGGACGCGAGGTCGACACGACCGGCGACGGCTTCCTGGCCACCTTCGACGGGCCCGGTCGTGCGATCCGCTGCGCCCGCGCTCTGCATGAGGCGCTGGCTCGTATCGGAGCTCGCGGTCCGGGTTGGCGTGCATACCGGCGAGGTGGAAGTGCGGGGAGAGCAGATCGGTGGGCTCGCGGTGCACATCGGCGCTCGCGTGGCGGCCACTGGCGGCGGCGGTGACATCGTCGTGTCGAGCACGGTCAAGGACTTGGTGGCGGGATCCGGACTGACGTTCGTCGATCGCGGTGAACACGAGCTCAAGGGCGTGCCCGGAAGTTGGCGACTTTTCGCCGCTGCGGATTGACCCGGGGGTCTCACGAGAGCTGCTTGGCCGACAACCGAAGGAGTCGAGAGATGCCAGCTGAACCCTCACCCACCCAGCGGATGATCGGTGACTTCGCGCCGAAGCTCGTGGAGCTGACCGACGACGTCTTGTTCGGGGACATCTGGGAGCGCCCGGGCCTGTCCAAGCGGGATCGCAGCTTGATCACCGTGGCCGCGCTCGTCTCGCTGTACCGCACCGAGCAGATGGCGTTCCATCTCGGTCGCGCTCTCGAGAACGGCGTGACCAAGGACGAGTTGGTCGAAGTGATCACTCACCTCGCCTTCTACGCCGGCTGGCCGAACGCGATGACCGCGATCGGCACTGCGAAGAGCGTGTTCGGCTCGGTTGGCGACCAGAAGACCGACTGAGCGCCGAGCACAACAATCGAGCGTGCACGGCATGGCAAGGATCGTGACCCGCACACGCATATCTGCAGGCGCTGCATCGGTCACTCCGCATGCGTCCCGCGTGGACGCTGAGTCGTGAGGAGTGTCGCCGCGTGATGTCTCGGCGCGCGGCTAACCAGACCGGACATCCGTCAGGTGTGGTTCGTCGTGCCACCTCCACCATCCGTACGGCGGCGTCTGGGGGTATCCCTCCGGCGAGTCCTCCCAATCCTCCTGGCGCCCGAGCGCAGTGATGTCGAGGTAGTTCCAGGTGCCCCCCATCTGCTCGTCACCGCGCGCGTTGATGAAGTAGGTGCGGAACACGCGGTCACCGTCGCGGATGAACGCGTTCGTGCCGTGCCACTCGTCCACGCCGAAGTCTTTGTCGAAGCCGTCCGTCATCGTGTACCAGGGGATCTTCTCCCAGCCCATCCGCGCCTTCACGCGCTCGATGTCCGCCTGCGGAGCACGCGACGCGAACGCGAGAGACGTGTCGCGGGCGTTGAGATGAGCGGGATGGGCGACCTGGTCGGCCACCATCGAGCAGCCGATGCAGGCATGCTCGGGCCAGCCGTACACGCCGGGCTCGAGGAAGGCGCGGTAGACGATCAGCTGCCGGCGACCGTCGAACAGGTCGAGCAGGCTCGCCTTGCCCTCGGGCCCGTCGAACTCGTACTCCTTCTCGACGGCCAGCCACGGCATCCGCCGGCGCTCGGCGGCCAGCGCGTCACGCGCGTGGGTCAACTCCTTCTCTTTCACGAGCAGTTGCTGGCGCGAAGCCTCCCACTCCTTCGGCGACACGATCGGCGGTGTGTTCATGGCGGACTCCTATCGCTTCGTTCTTGAACGAACTGAACATGGCGCGTACGCCAACGAACGCGGCACCCGCGGAGAGGATGAGCGGCATCACCCATTCCTCGACCGGTACCCCCGCGATGTGTGCGAGTGTCACGACGGCCCGCCCGTGCTCGCGGGGTACTCGTCGTGGCGGTGGAACCATGACAGGTCGCCCTCGTTGCGGCCCTTCGGTGCACGGTCCAGCCACTGCCACATCGTCCACAATCCGTCGAGGCCGCGGGCGTACGCGGAGTACGTGTGGAACACGTCGTCGCCGTCACGCGCGAACGCGCTCATGCCGGGTTGCTCACCCGACCAGTCGCGCCAGGCGACGTTCTCCGACTCGAGCTGTGCCTGGTCCTTGTAGTTGTACTCAACGGGTGCCACGGCGGGATCGATCGTCACGTGGAAGTCGTAGTTGAAGCTGCTCTCGAACGACGAGACCCAACGGAAGTCCCATCCCATGCGCCGCTTGTACGCGAGGATCTTGTCGAGCGGCGCGCGCGACACCACGACGAACGCGACGTCGTGGTGCTCGAAGTGCGGGATGCTGCCGGCGAACCCGTCGGCGACTGCCGAGCAGCTGGGACAACCTTCGTCCCAGTCGGGCCCGAACATGAAGTGATAGACGAGCATCTGCGAACGCCCGCCGAACAGATCGCGCGAGCGACGCATCGCCGTCTTCGGTCACGAACCGGTATTCCTTCTCGACCGGGACCCACGGCAGGTCACGCCGCCGTCGCGCGAGCTCATCGCTGCGGCGCGTCAATTCCTTTTCGGCGTCGAGCAGCTCGAGGCGCGCTGCGAGCCATTCTTCGCGTGTGCCGACTGTGTGGGATGTGATCGTCACGATTCCGCTCCTCTCCTTGACGTGGTGGCGCGGTCGAGCTCACGCAGGGCGTCCGACCATCCCTCGTGGTGCGAGGTCTTGGCTTCGTCGTCCGGGAGCCCCACTTGATGGATCTCGACCACGGTCGAGCTCGACAACGGCTGAAAGGTCACCGTGACGACCGATTCGCGGAACCCGGTCGCATGGCGAAGACCACGTGAACACCAGGCGGCGCGGCCGATCGATCTCGCGATAGGTGCCGGTGTGTTCGAAGGAGTCGTCGCTCACCATGACGATGCGGAACCCGCCGCCCACCCGCGGGTCCGTTTCGGCACGGGTCTCCCGAACGCCGCGAGGCTTGAGCCACATCCCGAGGCTCTGCGCGTCCAACCATGCGTCGAAGAGCACCTCGGCCGGGGCCGCGATCTCCCGCCGGACCGTGACCGCGTATTCGACCGTCATGACGCCGTCTCGGTGTTGTTTCGACCGGTGACGAAGGCGTCGAGCGAGGCCAGCTGATCGCTCCAGAAACTGCGGTAGTACTCGACCCACTCGGCGGCTTCGGCAAGTGGTGCGGCATCCAAGCTCAAGATGTGCTCGCGCCCGCGCACCGTCCGCCGCACCAGTCCCGCGCTCTCGAGCATCCGGATGTGCTTGGACGTCGAGTTGAGCGAGATCGGAAAGTCGCTCGCGAGATCGGTGACTCGGGCGTCCGAGTCGGCGAGACGGGCCAGGATCGCCCGGCGCGTGGGATCGGAGACCGCCGAGAAGACCCGGTCGAGCACTGCAGCAGGATGTTCACCCATATGGGTGAATATAGCGGCCGGGGCGGCGCAGCACAACCCAGAGCCCGACCGCCGCTCGGGCCGTGTTACACAAGCCCTCCCGGACACAAGGAAGGGTGGGGCATGTCGGACAACCTGCGGACCCTCGCCGACTACAGCGCGGCGATGGAGGCCGGCGACACCGAAGCGGTCTACGCGTTCTGGTCAGAGGATTTCGAGAGTCACGTGACCGGGCGGGTCACTCCCGACCGCGTGGGGGCCGATATCCGTGGGTCCGAGCAGCAGTGGTGGGAGCAGGCACGATCGGCGTTCCCCGACATGACGTTCACCGTGAACCTCGTCATCGAGTCCGGTGACCTCATCGTCTCGAACTGGACCGTGAAGGGCACGCACACCGGCTCCGCGTTCTACGACGTTCCTCCTTCGGGGGACCCGGTCGAGATCAACGGCACCGCGATCCTCCGCATGCGCGACGGCAAGATCGTCGAGCACTGGGGCGGCCCACACTGCCAGGAGGGCCTCGGCCTGATCCGCTGACGCCGTACGAACTCCGCATCAACGTTCAGCCCGCCATGATCGTCGCGGCGAGCGCCATCCGATGGTCCTTCCCCATCGCGAACCAGCGTCGTCCCGCGTAGATCTCGAGGTGGAACGGTGGCTGCGACCCAGCCGACTGTCAGCCGACGGGCTCGGGGTTCATTGGCATCGTCTTGAGGTCGCCCGGGAAGCAGAGGAACCGCTTGCCGGGCTCGCCGAACGCCGGCTTGAACTTGCCGTTCACCACCTTGACAAACGTGTAACAGGGAGAAGCCGCTTGGTGCGCGGTGGTCCAGTCGACGCCCGCGAGGATGCCGCCGGCCTTGTAGTCCTTGCTCTGGTTGATGGCGTCGACGACCTTCTGCCGCGTGAACTCGGGACCCGCGTTCTTCAGGCCGGTCACGAAGAGATCTGCGTTGACCCACCCGACCAACGAGTTGAGGTCCTCAGCGCCGCCGGTCCGCTTGATCCATTTCTCGTAGAGCTTCAGGCCCTCGGGCTTCGGCTTCGTCTCCAACGGTGCGACGTCCGTGACCATGTACGTCTTGTTGAGGACCTGGGCGTTCTTCTGGACAACTTCGTGGATGTAGGAGCTCTGGAAGAGCTTCGCGGCGTCGAGGCCCTGCCTCTGCATCTCGCGCGCGAGGCTGACGTTGCCGTTGATGTCAAGGCACGCGATGACCAGGTCCACCTTGTTGTCGTTCATCTGCGCGACCGGGGCGCTGAAGTCCTGGCCGCCGTACGGTTGGCTCGTGTCGGTGAACACGACCTTGGCGGTCCGGAACTTCTCGATCGTGTCGGCTTGGGCCCGGCACACGTCCGCCGACTGGGGGACGTTGTACGCAATGAGGCCGACACGCTTCAGCCCGAGCTTCTTGGGCAGCCAAGCTTGCGGGAAGTTGTTGGGACCCGGCGAGCTGAAGTTGATGAACGACCCGCCCTGCCCGAAGAGGTTGGCCGGCCCGGGATTGTGGTCCTCGGAGCCCCACTCCCCGTTGATGTCCCAACCGAAAGTGGGGATCCCGGCACTGGTGAGGAGGTCGGCGCCGGTAAACAGGGCCGTCGCGATCGGCAGCGCCGCGAACACGTTGTCCTCGCTGAGGAGTCCCTGCACCTCCTGGCGGTTGTTCGCGACCTGGTCATCACGCTTCGAGGCCAGCTCGAGCTTGCGGCCGTAGACGCCACCCTGGGTGCGGTTGACGTAGTCGAAGTACGCCTCGACGCCGTCGAAAGAGGACTTCATCGGAAGTCCGGTCGGGTTGTTCGTCACCGTGGCGACTCCACCGACGCGGATCGCCTTGTCGGTCACGCCCGGCTGGTTGACCGGCGGATTCTGCTGCGCGCCGGCCCCCGTGGCGCCGAGCAGGGTCACCCCGGCCAACACGGCAATGAACGTCGCCGTCCAACGCCTTGCTCCGCGGCCTGGCATCTGCGTCCTCGACATCGCCGCCCCCCGTGACGACTGCCCTGGCCGATACGCCCTTTTTGCGCCTGGCTAACCTAACGTTTGTGTCGCCGGGCCGCAAGTCGGTCCCGCGTCACACCTGCTCGTTCCGGTCGGCCTGTGCGTTTTCGTGCTGCACGATCATCGACACCACGTCGGCCGGGCCGAGGGGCTGGGCTCGTATCACGACGCCGAGTGGGGCCAGGGCGTCGGCGACGGCGTTGATCACCGCGGGCGGCGCCCCGATGGCGCCGCCCTCCCCCATGCCCTTGTGCCCGCCCGGGTTCGTCGGGGCCGGCGTCTCGATGTGGCCGTACTCGATCGTCGGCACCTCCGCCGCTGTCGGCAGGAGGTAGTCGAGGAACGTGGTCGCAAGCGGGTTGCCGTCGTCGTCGTACGCCATGTGCTCGTACAGCACGCCGCCGATGCCCTGCACGACGCCGCCGGCGATCTGGCCTTCGACGACGCATCGGGTTGATCATCACGCCGCAGTCCTCGCTGACGATGTAGCGCAGGATCGTCACGGCGCCGGTGTCGCGGTCGACCTCGCACACGCACATGTGGCACGCGTTCGACCACGTGATCGGCGAGCTCGGGGTGTAGCGGGACTGCGCCTCGAGCCCCGGCGGACCTGGCCGGGCGGCAGCCCGGCCGGCGTCGACGTACGCCGTGCGCGCGACATCGGCGAGCGTGCATCGCCGCGCGACGGCGTGCCGACGCACCGAGACCCGACCGTCGTCGATCTCGAGGTCCTCGGGCGCCGCCTCCAGTTGATGGGCGGCGATGCTCGACGATCTTGCGCGCGCACCTGCGCCGCGCCGCATCCCGCGCCGCGCCGCCAGCGACGACCGCACTGCGGCTGCCGCCGGTCCCGGCGCCGAACGGCGTCGGCTGCGGTGTCACCCTGCAGCACCCGCACGTCGTCGACGTCGACGCCGAGCTCGTCGGCGACGACCTGCGCGATCGTCGTCTCGAGGCTCTGCCCGTGGCTGGCCGATGCCGATGCACGACGTCGACACTGCCCGTCAGGCTCGACGCGGACCGTCGCCGCCTCGGTGCCGAGCCAGCCGAACGCCATCGCCGTCGGCTCGACGTAGGAGGCCGATGCCGATGCCGAGCAGCCGGCCTTCGCTCGCGCCAGTCGCCGCTGCTCGGTCGCGGAACTGCGTCGTACCCGATGATCTCCGCCGCCTGCTCGAGCGTCTCCGCCGGCGTCATCTGGTCGTAGACGCATGCCGGATGGCCGTCGTGTACGGGAAGGTCGCTCGTCGCGGATCACGTTGCGGCGCCGCAGCTCCAGCGGGTCGATGCCGAGCCGCGCGCGACGTGGTCGATCATCTGCTCGCGCGCGACCGTCTCGAACATCCACGGGCCCGCGGTACGGCGCCGCGCCCGCCGTGTTCGTGTAGACGGTCTGACCAGAGCCGGAGTACGCTGGGGATCCGATACGGGCCCGGGAACAACAGCGGCGGACGAACAGCACGGCGCTGCTCGCCGCCACCGGGAACGACGCCGGCAGTCCTCGAGGTGGTCGAGCTTGCGCGCCGAGGATGGTGCCGTCCTCGTCGACCGCCAAGCTCACCGTTGCGTGGTCCTCTCGGGCGTGCTCGCCGCGAAGCAGGTTCTCGCGGCGGTCCTCGATCCACTTCACCGGCCGGCCGAGCCGATGGCGTGGCGAAGACCACTGCGAGCTCCTCGCGGGCGAGGCCACATCTTCTGCCCGAAGCCACCGCCGACGTCCGGCATGATGACGCGGATCCGGCTGCTCGTCGATGCCCCGTGACCCGTGCCAGCAGTCCGCCGCACGTCGTGCGGCCTCTGCGTCGAGATCCATACCGTCGAGCTCTCGGCGATACGGGTCCCAGCTGGCCAGCGATGCCGCGCGTCTCCATCGGGACGCTCGTGTAGCGGTGCTGCCGGAAGGTCTCCGTGAACACGCGCGCGGAGCCGAAGCGAAGACCTCCTCGACATCGGCGGTACCGATCGCGGGCATGATCCAGCACGAGGTTCGATTCCCGGTCGGGATGCACCGAGCGGCGCGTCGTCATCGAGCGCGCGCTCGAGGTCGACGACGGCGGGTCGGCGGCTCGACATCGATCATCGACGGCTTCGGCCGCGTCCTCGGCGCGGTATCGGGCGTCGGCGACGACCATCGCGATCGGCTCTCCCACGAAGCGCACGTCATCCTCGGCCAGCAGGCGGAACGGTCGGGCCGCGCCGTCGGGTCCCTCGAAGTCGACCCACCACTCGCGGACGAGACGGGTTGAGATCGACGCCGTGAAGACGGCGACGACGCCCGGCATGTCGCGCAGCCGCCGCCGTGTCGACGCGATGTGATGCGTGCCGCGGGCGAAGTCGCTGCGGACGAACGCGGCGTGCAGCGTGCCGGGCAGGACGATGTCGTCGACGTAGGCGCCACGCCCGGTCAGGAGCCGAGCGTCTTCGTGGCGACGGACACGCTGCCCGACGAAGCGCGCCGCGCCGCTCGACGTCGACGTCGGCGTGCGTCGGTCACGACGGCCCCGTCCGATCGGCCGCGAGCCGCACCGCGTCGAGGATCCCTTGGTAGCCCGGTGCAGCGGCAGAGGTTGCCCGGAGAGCGCCTCGCGGATCTGTTCGTCGGTCGGCTCGGCGTTGTCGCGGAGGAAGCGCGGTGACCGACACGACGAAGCCCGGCGTGCAGAACCCGCACTGCAGGCCGTGCTGCATCGCGGAACGCCTGCTGCACCGGGCTCAGATGACCATCGGGTGAACCCAACCCCTCGACGGTCGTCACCTCGGACCCGTTCGCCTGGACCGCGAACATCAGACAGGAGCGCACAGCTGCGCCATCGACGAGCACGGTGCACGCGCCGCACACGCCGTGCTCGCACCCGAGGTGCGTCCCCGTCAGCCGGCAGTCGCTCGCGGACGAAGTCGGCCAGCGTCAAGCGGGGCTCGACCACGTCTTCCCGCACCTCGCCGTTCAGGACGAGTCGCACCGCGACATCACCCATGGGCGGGCTGTCTGATCCACTCGCCGGGCTGACCATCGGGGGCGCATCGTAGCGGGGGGAACGAATCTTTGGTTCTTTGCTACCGTCCGTCTCCTTGAAGCCGGCCGCGTTCGAGTACCACGCCCCCACGACTGCCGACGAAGCGGTGCGGCTCCTAGCCGATCTCGGCGATGACGCGAAGGTGCTCGCCGGGGGCCAGAGCTTGATCCCGATGCTGTCGCTCCGGCTCGCCGCCTTCCAACACCTCGTCGACGTGGGGAGGATCGCGGACCTGAGGGGAATTCAGGCGGGCAACGGCGCGGTGGTCATCGGTGCCGGCACCGTGGATGCCGCCGTCGAAGCGAGCGACGAGGTCGCCGCCGCCGCTCCCCTGCTTGCTCGGGCGACACCGTTCATCGGCCACTTCCAGATCCGAAACCGAGGAACCGTCGGCGGGTCGATCGCACACGCCGATCCGGCGGCGGAGTACCCGGCCGTCGCTCTGGCTCTCGACGCCGAGATGGAGGCGCTCTCACCTCGCGGGCGGCGAAAGATACCGGCAGCCGACTTCTTCACCGGCTTCTGGAGCACCGACCTGCAGCCCGACGAGCTGCTGGTGAGCATCCGGTGCCCGGTCTGGACCGGCCGGTGCGGCTATGGCGTGCGGGAGTTCGCCCGGCGGTACGGCGACTTTGCGATCGCAGGCGCGATCGTCGCTGTGGAGCTGGACTCTGATGACCGGATACGGCGTTGCGCGATCAGCCTCATTGGTCTCGGTGCCACACCGTTGCGGGCGACGGCTGCGGAGACTGCGGTACGAGGCCAACCTGCGGGTCTCATCCCCGATGAGGTGGGCCGGCAGGCGGTCTCGGAGGTCTCGGAGGCGCCGTCGGATCTGCACGGCTCGGCGGAGTACCGCACGCGCGTGGGCGCAGAGATGGTGGCGCGTGCGTGGACCGATGCGATCGGAGAGGCGACGTCTGGTGACGCCCAGGTCGCGACCAGCACGTGTGGACCAGGAGGCAATTCATGACCGTGGGTCACACCACCGGCGTCTACTACGACCCGTACGACGTCGAGATCAACACCGACCCCTACCCGGTGTTCCGCCGGCTCCGGGACGAGGCGCCCGTGTACCGCAACGAGGAGCACGGCTTCTACGCCGTGAGCCGCGCCGACGACGTGGAGCGCGGCCTCACCGACCGCGAGACCTTCAGCAACGCGAGGTCGGACGTCCTCGAGTTCATCAAGGCGGGCGCGGAGTTTCCGCCCGGGATCTTCATCTTCGAGGACCCGCCACAGCACACGATGCACCGAGGCCTGATCTCACGTGTCTTCACGCCCAAGAAGATGTCGGCCATCGAGCCGCAGGTGCGTGACTTCTGTGCCCGCAGCCTCGACCGACTCGTCGGCAGCCGGCGGTTCGACTTCGTCCGGGATCTCGGCGCCCAGATGCCGATGCGGGTGATCGGCATGTTGCTGGGCATTCCTGAAGGCGACCAAGAGTTCATCCGCGACTACGTCGATGCGGGGATCGTGACCGAACCGGGACAACCCATCGACGCGGCGGCAGCCACGCTGGATGGCCAAGTCTTCGCCGACTACATCGACTGGCGGGCCGAGCACCCCTCGGACGATCTCATGACGGACCTGTTGAACGCCGAGTTCGAGGACGAGACCGGGACGACCCGCCGGCTTCGGCACGAGGAGATCCTGACCTACGTCAACATCATCGCCGGGGCCGGCAACGAGACGACGGCGAAGCTGATCGGCTGGACGGGCAAGGTGCTGGCGGACAACCCCGACCAGCGCCGAGAGCTCGTCGACGACCCGTCGCTGATCCCGAACGCGATCGAGGAGCTGCTTCGTTACGAACCGCCCGGGCCCCACGTCGCGCGCTTTGTAGTCCGCGACGCCGAGTTCCAGGGCGAGACCGTCCCGGCGGGCAGCGCGCTGCTCTGCCTCGTGGGCTCGGCAAACCGCGACGAGCGACGGTTCCCCGACCCCGACAGGTTCGACGTCCACCGGAAGCCAGGGGGGCACCTCACTTTCAGCTACGGCATCCACTACTGCCTCGGGGCCGCGCTCGCTCGGCTCGAAGGCAGGGTGGCGCTCGAGGAGGTGCTCAAGCGATTTCCGACATGGACGGTCGACGAGGACGCGGCCATGCTCGCCTCGACATCGACCGTGCGCGGCTGGGAGACGCTGCCGGTCTTCGCCTGAAACGCACGCATTGCGCGTTCGTGAACTGTCGGCCGCACGAGAGGAGGACCGGATGGGTGTGAGTGTCGATCTCACCGGCCGGCGCGTGCTCGTGACGGGCGCATCGAGCGGCATCGGCGCCGCCACATGCCGATCGATCGTCAGCTGCGGCGGTTCGGTCGCGATGCTGGCCCGGCGCAAAGAACGGCTCGACGAGCTCGAGGAAGAGATCGGTGCGCGAGCCGTCGGGATCCGTGCGGACGTCACCGACCACGACGGGCTCGAGGCGGCCATCGACGAAGCTGCGCGGTCACTCGGCGCGCTCGACGGCGTGATCGCCGTGGCCGGCAAGAGCATGGCCGGATCGATCGCCACGGGAACGCCGCAACGATGGCGCGAGCTGATCGACCTCAACCTCGTCGGCCCGCTCGCGACCGTCCGGTATGCGCTCGCTCACTTCCCGCCGACGGGTCGCCGCGACGTCGTGCTCGTCGGCTCCGCCGGGGCGATCGTTGCGATGCCCGGCACCGGCATCTACGGCGCGAGCAAGCGCGGCTTGCGCGCCGCCTTCGACACCTTGCGTCTCGAGCTCGCGCCCTCAGGCGTCAATGCGAGCTTCGTCATGCCCGGCTTTTTCCAAACCGAGGGCCTCACCCTCGAGGGCGTCGTCATCGACGGCGATGTCCCGGAGAACGACTTCCCGATGCTTGCGGAAGGAAGCGGCCCTGCTGCTCCCGAGGCGCTCGGAGACGCCATCGCGTTCATGATCGGCCTGCCCGACGGCGTCTGCATCAACGAGCTCGTCGCCCGACCGACCGGGGAGCTCAATCCGTAACGGGCCAGGCGACGGACTTGACCTCGAGGTACTGCTCGAAGCCGGCGTAGCCGTTCTGGCGGCCGACGCCGCTCGCCTTGTAGCCGCCGAACGGCACGTCGGCGCCGTAGGCAGCGCCGCCGTTGACGCCGATGACGCCGGCGCGGAGGCGGCGGGCGACGCGCGAGCGATCGCTCGAGCGAGCTCGACATCACGTTGCCGGCGAGGCCGTAGACGCTGTCGTTGGCGATCCGGACGGCGTCGTCGTCGTCCTCGTACGGGATGACGACGAGCACCGGGCCGAAGATCTCCTCCTGCGCGATCGTCATCGAGTTGTCGACGTCGACGAACAGCGTCGGCTTCGACGTAGAAGCCCGCGTCGAAGTCCGGCCGGCGCCTCGGTGCCACCGACGAGCAGCTTGGCGCCCTCGTCGATACCCCGTCGGATGTAGCCGAGGACGCGATCGCGCTGCTTGGCCGAGATCACCGGACCGCACAGCGTCGTCCGGCTGCTGCGGGTCGCCGAGCGACGACGCCCTCGTACATGGCGCGTCAGGATCTCGACGCCCTCGTCGTAGCGCGAGCGTGGGAGCAGCATGCGCGTCGGGATGGCGCAACCCTGGCCGGCGTGCATGCACGACGCGATGCCCGATCAAGCACGCGGCCGCCGAGGTCGGCGTCGTCGAGGACGATCGTCGGCCGACTTGCCGCCGAGCTCGAGGAACAGCCGCTTCATGGTCGCGGCGCCCTTCTCCATGATGCGCTTGCCGACCGCAGTCGAGCCGGTGAACGAGATGAGGTCGACCTTCGGCGAGAGCGTCGAGCTCCTCGCCGACGAGGTGGTCGGACGCGGTGACGACGTTGACGACGCCCGCCGGGATGTCGGTGTGCTCGGCGATGAGGCGGCCGAGCAGCGTCGCGTTGAACGGCGTGTCGGGTGCCGGCTTGAGGACGACCGTGTTGCCGGTGGCGAGCGCCTGCCCGAGCTTGTTGATCGTGACCTCGAACGGGTAGTTCCACGGCACGATCGCGCCGACGACGCCGACCGGCTCGCGCCAGACCCGGCGGCTCGTCGAGCTGACCCGTGAGGTCCACCATCGCGTCGCCGAGATCGGTCTCCCACGGGTACTCGTCGATCAGCTTGGCCGGGATAGCGTCAGGGCGCCGGCGAGCGGGGCGTCGAGCTGCGGGCCCGTGGGTGACCATCCGGGGGCAACCCGACCTCGAGGATCAGCTGCTCGCGCAGCTCCTCGCGCTCCGACTCGAGCGCCTCCTGGAGCTGCTCGAGGCAGTGCTTGCGGAAGCGCGCGGTTCGTCGACCAGTCGGTCTCGTCGAAGGCTCGCCGGGCGGCGTCGATGGCGCGGCGCATGTCCGCCTTCGAGGCGTCGGCGACCTCGCCGAGCACCTCCTCGGTGGCCGGGTTGACGTTCGGGAACGTCCCCGCCTCGCCGTCGACGAGCGCGCCGTCGACGAGCATCCTGGTCTCGAACCGAGTCGCACGTGCTCGGCCATCGTGATCCTTCCTCGGGCGGTCAGCCCTTCTTCGGCGCGCAGCGGCCACCGTCCGCCGGCGCGCTCACCTCCGGCCGCCCCGACTGGCCTGACTGCCAGCCCGCCCAGATGCCGGGGAAGTACGGACCGGGCTGCCCCGCCTTCTCGTAGAAGCCCTGCGGGTCGTAGACCTTCGCCTCGGGGTACGGCCACGGGCAGGCGACCGACGTCGCCGAGCCCGTCGCACGGATGACGGCGAACCCACCGCCGTAGCAGAGAGTAGGCGACGTTCAGGATGGCGAACATCACGAGGAACGTGCCGAGCGCGGGTCGCGTCCGGAAGCCGCGGACCCGCTGCGCGAGCTTCTCGGCCTGCGTGCGACCGGTGTCGTCGCGGTAGAGCAGCACGCCGGCCGGGATCATCACCAGCGTCGACCAGCGCCGACTCCCAGATCAGCGGGAACTGGTACCACTCCCCCGCCGACGAACGACCCGAACGGGATGACGTGCGAGTAGATGTACAGGCCGGTGCGGACGCAGGAAGATCTCGAGGAACGCGTCGAACACGAAGCCGATCACGAGGATCAGCGCCGCGAGGCATGAGGAGCGGGTGCCGCCACACGAAGCGACTCGACCGGCCGGCGCGCCTGCATGCGGCGCAGGAGCCACACCGCCGGGAAGAACGGCGCCATGTAGAAGGTCGCGTAGCCGATCACGATGAACGGCTCGACCGTCGGCGACAGCGACACCAGCGGCCACGTCTCCGGCCAGTGCCAGAGCTGCGGGTTGTAGACCGCGTACGGCGCCCAGTTCATGATCGGGTCCTGCCAGACGAGCACGGTCGTGGCGAGCACCATCAGCAGGACGGGGTGCCGGGATGGCGCCGCCAGACCACCACGCACGACCGCGACCAGCGTGACCATCATGAGCGACGGTCCCGACCTGGTGCAGCGCGATCCAGTCGGTCGAAGCCGAAGAGCGGCTCCACCGGCCGGGGCGCGCCGGTCGACGTCGGGGTTCGCGATCCGCTCGGCGACCGCGCCGCGTGCGGGCGTTGTACGACGACGCCGAGGAGCGCGACCGCAGCACGACGCCCAGCGGAGCCAGCAGCCACACCGGCGGCCGCGGGTGCGGCGTGCGCGCCGGCGCGGACGCGTCGGCGCGCGGCTCGAGCGTCGGTCGTCACGTGACCTCAGTCCTGGCCGAAGCGGTCGACGAGGTGCGCGGTGTACGCCGTCGGGGTCGAGCCGCCGGGCGACGAGGTAGCCGGCGCCCATCCAGCCCCGGCGCGTCCACTTGCCGAACGAGAGGCGGGTCCCGGGCGCGCCGGACGCGGCGGGCAGCATCTTCACCCGCTCGAGCGCCTCCTTCACCCCGCGCGGGCGTCAGCGGGTGGGCGTCGGCGAAGGCGTGCAGCAGCACGGTGGCGAGGTCGCGGTTCACGACCGGCACGCAGTACTCCGGCCGCCGGCCGTAGCGCGGCTTCGAACTGGTCGAGGAAGTCCTGGCCGACCGGGTTGCCCTCGTCGTACTGGTCGACGCCGGTCCATCCGAGCGATCGCCTTCCACACGCGTCGGGTTGATCCAGGCGTTCTGGAACGCGGTGCCCATGAACCGGGGCGGGTCCCAGCCGAGCGCCTGCGAGCGCCGGGTTGACGTAGCACGACGCCGAAGCCGAAGCCGCAGTGCACGAGCGCCGTCGCCTTCGCCTCGTGGAGCTTGCGGACCGCGTCGCTCGACGTCCTGCGCGGTCTGCGCGATCCACTCCTCGGCGACGATGCGGATGCCCGTTCGTCGCGGCAGGCCTTGCGGAAGTTGCGGATGTAGCGTCTCGCCGACCAGCGACTGCTCGACCAGCACGCCGACCTCGGTGTGCCCGCCCTTGGCGAGCAGGTGCGCCCAGAAGATCGGCTCGTCGGTCATCGACCCATGCGGCAGCGAGAACGTCCACTCGCCCAGCCAGTCCTCGGTGCCGGTCACGCTGATCGCGGGCACGCTGGAAGCGCTCCTCGATCGCTTCGCGCGGTCGGCACGCAGTTGTCGGTGATGGCCGGGCCGAACACGGCGAGGCAGCCCTCGTCGACGAGCTCGCCGTAGGCGTCGATCACCGCCTTGACCGTGCCCTTGGGAGGCCCTCGACCTCGCGGAAGACGATCTCCACCGGCCGGTCGATGATCCCCTGCTCGAGACCCTCCTCGAACACCAGCTCGAACGGCTGGGTGAGGTCGTCCCGCAGCTCCTGCGGGTAGTCGTCGGGCAGCATGAAGTCGAACAGGTACACCGAGCTTGATCGGCTCGGCATGACTCTCGTAGGACACGACGCCTCCGTTCCATCGCTGGCCCGTCGGGCGACTGAACCTGACGTTTGTTCCGTCACAACCGACGAAGCCGTCGGGGACGACGTCCCTCACATCGCGTCTCGTCGAGGTACGCGTCGATCATCTCGACGAGCCCGGCGGTCACGGCGGGATCGTCGGTGAGCGGGCCGGCGACGGCGGCGCGCGCCGCGTCCGCGAAGCGGCAGGCCTTCGGCCGACGAGCCGACCGGCGGCGATCGAGCACCCGCGTCGACGCCACCTCGCGGAGCCCGGCGGTCTCGAGCCGGCGGATGGCCTGGCCGAGCTGCACCAGCCGCGCCGCCATCTCGTGGTCGACGCCGGCCTCGTGCGCGACGATCTTCTCCTCGACGTCGGGCGGCGGGAAGTCGAGCTCGATGGCGACCATGCGCTGGCGCGTCGAGTCCTTGAGGTCCTTGAGCACGCTCTGGTAGCCGGGGTTGTAGGACACGACCAGGCAGAAGCCCGGCGCGGCGTCGAGCGTGACGCCCGAGGCGGTCGATCGGGAGCTGGCGGCGGTGGTCGGCGAGCGGGTGGATCACGACGGTCGTGTCCTGCCGGGCCTCGACGACCTCGTCGAGGTAGCAGATCGCGCCCGTCGCGCACGGCCCGGGTCAGCGGGCCGTCGACCCAGACGGTCTCGCCGCCCTGGAGGAGGAACCGGCCGACGAGGTCGGCGGTGGTGAGGTCGTCGTGGCACGACACGGTGATGAGCGGCCGTCCGAGGTCGTGGGCCATCGCCTCGACGAAGCGCGTCTTGCCGCAGCCGGTCGGGCCCTTGAGCAGGACGCGACAGACCTTGCCGGAACGCGGCCGCGAAGACCTGCTCCTCGTCACCGACCGGCACGTAGTACGGCCGCGTCCCTGGCGTCATGCCGTCCTCCTTTCGATCGCGAGCCGCTCCCGCGTGCGCTGCGTTGCGTTGGAACGCTCGGCGCCGCAGCCTCCGCCGAGCGGAGCGCCGACCGGAACAGCGGCGCCGATCAGCCCGGGAAGCTGCTCCGCCCGGGCGATCGGGGCGTGGGCCGCGGTGCCGAACACGCGCCGCAGGGCCGCGGGGTCGGTGCTCGGCGCCGACGCTGAGGCAGAGGCAGCCGTACCGCGGCGGCGCGCCTCGGCGAGCGCCCGGCGCGCGTCGGCCTCGCCGTAGCGCGCCCTCGTAGCCGTGGTCGTACGCGAAGCCGTCGGACAGGACGACGAGCAGCGCGTCGCGGCGTTCCGCCGTCGCCCTCGAGGACTGAGGTGCCGTGGCGGATGGCGGCGCCGAGCCGCGTGTAGGCGCCGGGGAACGAGCCCTGCAGGCGCCGCGCCACGGCGGCGTCGAACGCGTCGTCGAAGGGCTTCACCCGCAGCACCTGCACCGCGGTGCGGCCGTGGGAACGGAAGGCGTACAGCGCGACCCGGTCGCCGAGATCGTGGAGCGCGGCCGACGAGGCCGGCGGCCGCCGCCCGCTGGTGCTCGTGCACGGTGCCGCCCGACGCGCCGGGCTCGCCGGCCGAGCCCGAGACGTCGAGCAGCACCAGCACCGAGAGGTCGCGCCGCGACCGGACGCTCTCGACGTAGATCGCGTCGTCGGGCGGCAATCCGGCGGCGCTCTCGACGAGGGCTTCGACCGCGGCGTCGATGTCGATGTCGTCGCCTTGCAGCTGACGGTGACGTCGCTCGAGCTCCGTGCCGAGTCGCGCGAGCGCACGCCGTAGGGCGTGCGCCGTCCGGCACGTCGAGCGCAGTCCCAGGTGCCGGGTGGACCGCACGCTCGATGACGGTGCACCAGTCACGGCGGTAACGCCGCCCGAACACATCCCACTCCGGATAGACAGCGCTCCCCTGCGCGACGACCTCGGCGTCGTCCACCATGGACGCTGCCCCAGTCGTGACGGCTGAGCGCCGCGCCACGCGGGTAGAGCGCCGCGTTCGGTGGGTCGGCGCGTCGGCGCCCGGCGCACCGCTTCCACCCGAGCGCAGGTCGCCCAGCAGCCGCTTCAGCAATCGACCGAATGGTCCACCGCCGCCAACCGGGCTCGAGAGGAAATCGAGCGGTGGACGCTCGTCGTCGAGTTCGCCGTCGTCAAGGTCCTGCAAGGATCTCTCGTTGCGTTGCAGGACGTGCTCGGCGGACCGTGCCTCGGCGAGCGAGTCGACCGGCGTGCGAACGCGCTTCGGTCGGATCGTGCCGAAGACCTCGGGCGGGTCGGGGATCGGCGCCCGGCCGCCCGCCAGCGCGAGCGACTCTTCCGCGGAGCCGCTGAGGGATGCCACCTCCCGATCCACGAGCCCTTGCACGAACGCGGGGAGGAAGTCCCCCATCGCGGCAAGAGCACGGTTTCCCTCGAGCGCGAGGTACCGCCGGCTAGACGCGGGCTTGCGAGCGAGCTTCTCCATCAGTTCCGGGGCGAGGCTTCCCGACGCGACGAGCAGAGCCTGGACCGCGATGCTGCACAGCAGGTTCTTCTCGTCGTTCTCGTCGTTGACGAAGATCGTCGTCCCGTCGGTCCAGGCAAACTCACCGGGCTCGCCCGGGCCCACCTCCAGCGGCTGCGCGGCGAAAGCCGAGGCGAGCAGCCGGAACCGGCCGAGTCGCTCGGAAGCGGCGACGTCCGGCACCGCACCTCCTCGGCGTCATTCAACCGCCTGCGTAACCTAATGGTTGTTTCACCGTAGGATGCGCTTTCGCGTCCGGTCAATCGACGCGGCACGTGGCGGTGGGTCAACCGTACAGGGATGCAGTTGATCGACTTCAGCGGGCAGGTCGTCATCGTCACCGGAGCCGGCCGCGGTCTCGGGCGGTTGTACGCGATCGAGCTTGCGCGACGAGGCGCGTCCGTCGTGGTCAACGACATCGGCGGCACGATGCATGGCGATGGTTCAGACCCCGACGTTGCCGACCAGGTCGTCGCCGAGATCGAGCGCGCGGGTGGCATCGCCGCGGCATCTCACGACTCCGTTGCATCCCCGGAGGGCGGAGAAGCGATCGTGCGATCCGCAGCCGACCAGTTTGGTCGTGTGGACGCTGTCGTGAGCAACGCAGGCATCTTTCAGACCGTCGGGTTCGACGACCTCTCGACCGCCGACTGGCGCCGCATGCTGAACGTGCACCTCGACGGCGGCTTCCACTTGAGCCAGCCGGCATTCCGGGTGATGAAGTCGCAGGGCTATGGCCGCTTCGTCTTCATCGTCTCCTCGGCGGGTCTCTTCGGCCAACCAGAGGCTGCGCACTATGCCGCCGCCAAGGCCGGCCTCGTCGGGCTGGCGAACGTCATCGCGATCGAAGGGGCACAGCACGGGATCCTCGCCAACACCGTGCTCCCGTTCGGCTATTCGCGCATGGTCACCGAGACAATCGGAAACCGGGAGCAGCTTCTCGAAGAGTCGTCGTTCCTGCGGGCCATCGATCCTGAGCTGGTCGTGCCCGTCGTCGTCTTCCTTGCCAGTGCAGCCTGCAAGCTCACGCACCAGAACTACTCGGCTTGCGCCGGCCGCTACGCGCGTGTCTTCGTCGGACTCGGCGAGGGTTGGCTCGCGGAACCCGGCAGCAAGCCCACCGCCGATGACGTGGCGTCACATGTCGGCGAGATCTCGGCGACCGAGCCCTTCACGGTGCCCTCCTCGATCTTCGACGAGGTCGCCGGCATCTGCGAGCGTCTCGGGATCACGAGCTAGCGCAACCCTCGTCCGAGGATCAGGAGCGCTTCGCCGCACCCCGCAGCACCGTGTCGCGTGCAAGCGCGTGCGCCGCGCGCGTGCCCGCCTTCTGCACGATGCTCGGTGGCATCCACACCAGCTCCATCATCGAGAAGATACGGGCCTCGGCGGACGCACCCTCGATCCGCATCTCGCCGGCACGTGTGCCGTCCGCGAGCAGGTCCTTCATCTGACGCTGTTGCTTCGCGAACGTGCCGACCGAGGTTGAGCGATGTCAGTGGCGTCTGTCGCAGCAAGGCGAGCTGGATCTTGAACTCTTCGCTGAAGCGGTCGAGGAGGTTCGTGTTGACCCACATCAACGCGTCGAGCCGTTCGAGTGCCGACGAATCGGACTCCAGCACCGCATCCCAGCCGCGCGTCACGTTCTCGACGAACGAATGCATGATCGACGCGAGCAGATCTTCCTTGGAGCCGAACATCCGGTACACCGACGCGGTGCTGAGACGTGCCGCGGCGGAGATGTCCCGCATCGTCGTCGCCTCGTAGCCGCGACGCCCGAATTCTGCACGGGCGGCCGCACGGAGGTGCGCCACACGCTCGTCCTCTTCTGTGGCGCCGTTCCACGCCGCGATGCCCTCTCGGGCCGCTCGCATGGCGGGCGACCGATCGAGCGCAGACTTCGACGGCGGACGCACCGCGACTCCGTGCAGGAAGATGCGGCACTTCTGCGTCGGGACGCCCTTTGCCCGGGCGCTGCTGTGGAACGCTCCGACCCCGACGTGCAACATGCTCTGGCACACACGCTCTGCGAGCATCGCCAGGTCGATGCCGGAGCGAATCGCACCCGCCGTCCGGCCGGCCCGCAGGATCTCGAGCATGGCGCCGTCGATCGCGGTCGGCGCATCACGCGCCAGCTCGACCAGCTCGTCACCCGTGACCTTCGGCGGGTCGTAGAGCGTCAGGATCAAGGCCGCCCGGTGACGCACGGCGCAGGCAGCGATCGCTTCGCCGAACTCGATGATGCAGTCGTCGAGCGGTGCCGGTTCCAGGGAGTGCAGCGAGTCCAGGGCCTCCTTGGCAACCCGGTCGAGGTCGTCGCGGTAGCGCTCGACGAGCTCGACGATGATCGCCTCCTTCGAGTCGAAGTGGTGGTAGAGGCTCCCCGGCAGGATCCCGCACGCATCAGCGATCTCTCGGAGTGAGGTGCGCAGGCCGGAGGACGCGAAGAGCGCAGCCGCCGTCTCGAGGATCTCCTCCCGCCGCGCTCCGTCCGTCACCATCGGACCAAACAGTAGTGACCACTGCCTTCCTCCCCGCGCACTCGGTGGCGACCAAACGTTCGGTTCGGAGCCGGAGTAGCGTACGGCGCATGCCGGACACGGACGATCGCCCTGGAGCACCCCTCGCGGCAGACCCCGAGCTCGCTCGCAACCCGCAGCCCACCTACCGGTCGCTGGTCGAGACCACACCCGCGTTCCGCATGGACGGCGTCGGCGTGGTGGCGGCCTCCCGACAAGCGGCCGATGCGGTCCTCCGCCACCCCGACGTGTTCTCGTCGAACATGTCGGCGATCGACCTGAAAACGCGCCGACCCCTGATCCCGATGTCGATCGACCCGCCGGCACACCGGAAGTACCGGAAGCTCCTCGACCCGCTGTTCGCCCCCCAACGCATGAAGCTCCTCGAGGAACCGGTCACCCGGCTCGCGAACGAGCTCATCGACGGATTCATCGACGACGGCGAGGTCGACTTCGCCGCCCGGTTCTCGGCGCCGTTGCCCTCGCAGGTCTTCCTCACCATGCTCGGGCTGCCGCTCGACGAGCTGCCGCGCTTCCTCGAGATGAAGGACGGGATCATCCGCCCGCAGGTCGTCGTCGGCCAGCCGCTCGGCCACGCCGACACCGACAGCCATCAGCAGGCCACCGCAGATTCGATCTATGTGTACTTCGAGAAGCTGCTCGACGACCGGTCCGGCATCCGACGCGATGATCTCCTCAGCCACTTCCTCGATGCCGAAGTCGAAGGCGAGCGACTCACCCGCGACGAGATCGTGGACATCGCCTTTCAGCTGTTGATCGCCGGGCTCGACACGGTGACAGCCGCGCTCGACTGCAGCTTCGGTTATCTCGCCGGCCACCCTGACGATCGCCGGCAGATCGTCGAGCATCCCGAGTCGATCCCGAACGTCGTCGAAGAGCTCCTCCGCTGGGAGACGCCGGTCATGGCCGTCGCTCGCGTGGCGACGCGCGACGACGAGATCGGAGATTGCCCGATTCACGCCGGCGACCAGGTCCTCGCACTCATCGGCGCCGCCAACCTCGACGACGAGGAGTGTCCCGACGCCGGCGATCTGCGATGGGACCGCGAGGCGAACCGCCATCTCGCGTTCGGCGGCGGCATCCATCGCTGCCTGGGTTCGCACCTGGCGCGCCTCGAGCTTCGCGTCGCGCTCCGCGAATGGCACCATCGCATTCCGGACTACTACGTGAAGCCCGGCGTGGAGCTCGACTACAGCCCGGGCATCCGATCGGTGGACGCGTTCCCCATGGTCCTCGGGCCGGGACCGGCGAGCCCGTCAGCCAAGGAGTGAGATGCAGGAGCTGCGATTCGACGACCGGGTGGCCATCGTCACCGGCGGAGGGCGTGGCATCGGTCGAAGTCATGCACTACTGCTTGCGTCGAGGGGCGCCCGCGTCGTCGTCGCGGATGTCGGTGGGGAGATCGGCGGCACCGGCTCTTCGCACGGGCCCGCCGACGACGTCGTCGACGAGATTCGGGCCGGTGGCGCAGAGGCCGTGACGAGCTATGCCTCGGTCGCGGACGACACCGAGGCTGCATCGATCGTGCAGACCGCTCTGGACGCGTTCGGTCGTATCGATGTCGTAGTGAACAACGCCGGCATCCACGACCCGGGACTGTTCGAGACGCTCTCCGGCGACCAGTTCCGAAGGATGCTCGACGTCCATTTCTTCGGGACGCTCTTCGTCACGAGGGCCGCGTGGCCGCATTTCACGGCGGCCGGGTACGGCCGCGTCGTCAACACCGCCTCAGAGGCGATGCTCGGCGGAATTCCCGAGCTCACGAGCTACGGCGCGGCGAAAGGAGCCGTGTTCGGGCTCACGCGCAACCTCGCAACGGAGGGTGCTCGCCACGGGATCCGTGTCAACGCGCTCGCACCACGCGCCTACACGCGGATGTCGGCATCCAGCTCCGACGCCCTCGCCGACATGCTGGGCATGCCCCAGGAGGCGATGGAACAGATCAACGCCAGCATGCCCCCCGAGCTGTGCGCGCCGGCGGCCGCCTATCTGGCTCACGAGTCGTGCCCGCTCAACGGCGAGGCCCTGCAGATCGGTATGGGAGGCGTGGCCCGCCTCGCCGTCGTTCACACGCAAGGCATCTCGAAGGACTCGTTGACCGCGGAGGACATCGCCGAGAATCTCGACACGATCCTCGACGTAACTGACGCCCGAGTGGCCGAGAGCACGTCCCTCGCCCTGTGAGTGCCCGCTAGGACCGAGCGCGTCGTGACGCTCGATCCGCGTCGCTCAGAGTTGAGTCGGAGAGGCGATACAAACCCGAAGTACACACGACCCCTGGCAAACATTGCTGATCGCCGTGTAACCGTGACGCGTAGATCGGCTTCCGCTCATCAGAACCGTCCTCGACGCGCGACCCAAAGGTCATCGATCGGCCACTGCGAGGCCCAGCGTGCGGACGAGATGTTGTAGTACTCAGGATTCTTCGCGGCGGCAGTCGCATACAACTCGTGCAGCGCTTCGATGACAAAGCCATTGGCTCGCAGGATGCGTATCCAGTCACCGTGACCGGGATGGAATTCGACGCCACCGCCCGGCCAGTGCACACGGTTCAAATCGCGTTGTGGTCGCAGCAACCGATCCCGCGCCTCGCCCTCTTCGTCGGGCACGCACAGGGCGGCGAGAACGCTGTTCGTCAGGAAAACAAGGCGGCCATCCGGACGCAGGAGCCGCGCTGCTTCGTGTACCCAGCGCTGTGGCTCACACCACACGCTCGCGCCGTATTCGCTGACGACCAGGTCAAAGCTCGCATCACGGAGAGGTACCGCTGCCGCGTCCGCCTCGATGAGCGGGAAGTCGACACCGAACTGTTGCTGACAACGGCAGGCAGTGTCGAGTTGCGCGGCTGTGAGATCGACGCCAACGGAGCGGGCGCCGCGACGCGCGAGCCACGCCGAGAAATAGGCGGTACCGCAGCCCAGCTCGATGACGTCGAGGCCAGCAACGTCACCGAGAACTCCGCATTTCCTGTTCAGGTACCTCGAAGAGCCCCCACGTGATATCGGCCGTGGCCCAGGCTGAGGCCGCGTGCGCGTCGGTGAACTCCGCGTTCACCAATGTCCACAACGCGCGGTTGACCTCGAGATCGTGCGCGGGATCCGTCATGCGGTCATCGCCGCTGGTCAACCGGCGAGGATCTTCGCCTTTACTGCTTCGAACTCGGCGTCGCTACCCACAGGTTGTCCTCACTCTGCTCGGCGTGCTGGAGTGCCTCGCGCAGCACGGCGCGAGTCCGCGCGTCGTGGAGATTACTCGCCGTCGCAGCCGGACCTTGTTCTCTATCTCTTCGGCTCGGTCGCGTCGGCTTCGCCACCTCGACTCGTAGAACCGACGATCCGCCTCGGGTACTTGCTCGTGGCGGGAAGTTCCTACTTGTAGGCGATGCCGGCGCTGACCGGGCCTGCGAGCGGAAGCACCTCGACCGCGTGGAAGCCGGCGTCGGTGCACCAGCACCGCGAAGTCGGCGCCCGTGTAGTCGAAGGCGTCGCCGAACTCGATCAGCATGTTGAGCGACATCATCAGCCCGAAGACGTTCTCGCGCCGCGCGTCGTCGATCAGGTTCTCGATGACAATGAAGGCGCCGCCCGCGGGCAGAGCGTCGTAGGCGGCCCGGATGAGCTGCATGCTTCCGCTCCAGGTTCCAGTCGTGCAGGATCATGCCCATCGTGATCACGTCGGCCGTGGGGAGGGGATCGGCGAAGAAGTCGCCAGACTACCGCTTTGATCCGATCAGCGAGGCCGGCCGCTGCGATCGTGCGCGTCGCGATCGGGCTCGACGACGGGTAGGTCGAAGCTCGTGCACTGCAGGTGCGGGTGGCGCTGCGCGACGATGATCGACAGCTGGCCGGTTGCTCCGCCGACGTCGCAGAGCGTACTGGTAGCGGGAGAAGTCGAACTTCTCCGCGAGAGCCGAGAAGTTGCCGGCGGAGATGCCCGACATCGCCTGCATGAACTGCTCGAGCCGGGCCAGGTCGCTGTAGAGCTCCTCGAACATCGACGTGGCCCGTGTGCTTGATCTCGTTCTGCGGCTGACCCGTCTGCAGGGCTTCGGTGAGGTCGCCCCAGAAGCGGTACAGGCGGGCGTTGGCCATCTCGAGGATCCCGCCGATGTACTGCGGGCTGTTGCGTGTCGAGGAACGCGCCGTCTCGGGGGTGTTGCGGTAGCGAGCGTCGTCGCCGTCGCCCGTCGCGCTCGAGGAACCGCAGCGCGACGAGCGCGTCGAGGAAGTCGGTACAAGGCACGGGAACGCAGCTGAAGGTGGTCCGCGATCTGTTGCCCCGATCAACGCCTCTGAGCCGAGCGTGGTGAACAGGCCGAGCTCCACGGCCGACAGCAACGCTTTCGACGGCCAAAAGCCCATGCCAACCTGCATGATCGACGCGGGGTCAAGCAACGCCGCCCCGGCTGCCGGACCGGTAAAGACCGCGCCATCTTCGCTCGTCTCACTCACTGCGCTCTCCTTCAGACTCCTCCGGCCGGTTCGCCGGTGACGAGGTCACCATGCCCTGATGATCTCGCCCGTCCGCCACCCCTCCACGCTTCGCACGAAGGCCGAGCCGATCGTGCCCATCGGGACGGGGATCCGCCCGGGGTTGAACGGTCCGAATTGGCTATAGCTGTCTTCGGCCAGCCCCGGGCTCACCGCATTGATACGGAGGTCACGGCGCAGGCTGAGGGCGGCGGCGCGTACGAAGCCTTCGACGCCGCCGTTGGCGACGGCGAAGCCGATTGCCTCCGGGAGTGGATCGTCGAGGACGTAACCGGACACGAGCGTGAACGAGCCTCCCTCGGAGATCAGCGACCGCCCGAGCAGGACGAGGTGGATCTGACCGAGGAGCTTGCTCTCGATCCCCAGCGCCAGGTCTTGCTCGGACATGGTGTCGAACGGCCCGACATAGGCCTCGCCCGCGGTGCAGACGAGTGCATCGAAGGTCCCGACCTTGCGGTACATGTCGCGCACTGAGTCGGGCGACTGGATGTCCACGGGCACGGTGCCCGACCGGCGCCCGGCGACGACGAGCTCATGTCGATCCGACAGCGCGGCGACGACGGCCTTGCCGATCGTTCCGGCGCCTCCGATGACGATGATGCGCACGAGACTGACCTCCTAGGTGAGTGGCTTGCCTGCGGCGGCTGGTTGGGGTCTTCAGCGCGCTCGAGCGTTTCCTCGAGGAACCGTTCGATGCCTGTTGGGGAGAAGGTGAGGATCAGGTGGACCGACGCCGAGCCGGCGTTGTGGAACCGGTGCAGCGCGCCGCGGGACGTTTACGAAGTCGCCCACCGTGGCGACGTCGCCCTTTGCGGACGTAGAACGTTTCTGTCAGGTGAATTGTGCTCGAAAGGCATGACTCGAGCATGCCGCTGCCACACGGGCACGGCTACCGCCGTTCGCTATCGCCGAACGGATCGCGAGATGCGCTTGCCCGCGCCGGCGATCGCGCGCGCGTACTCGTCGCGCCGCGCCCTGAACCGATCGCTCGGCGCGCAGAGCGCCAAGGCGGCGGTAGCCGGCCCGTCGCTGGTGCGCAGCGGCGCGGCGGCGCAGTCCACCCCGTCGAGCGCGCGCTGCGTCCCGACCGCGTAGCCGCGGCGCCGCACTCGCTCGGCCTCGTCCGGGTCAAGTCCACCGCCGGTGTCGCCGGCTCGGTCTGCCAGCAGCACCAGGCCGGGCGGCGTGAGGTCCGCCGGGACCGGCACCGCCGGGGCCGCCACGCCATGCTGCGGCCGTTCGCTGGCGACGTAGAGGACGCGGCCGCGGTCCCACGCCGCGACGTGGACCGTCTCGCCGAACTGACCCGCCAGCCGGCGGGCGGTCGGCACGACCATCGTCGCGGTACCCGCTCGTCGCCAGCATCGTCCGCGCCAGACCCACCGTCCGCCATCCAAGCCGATAGCGGCCGCAGGGCAGCCGCTCAGTCAGCCCGACGCTCGCCAGCTCGGCCAGCAGCGCGTGGGCGGTCGACTTGGCGACCTTCAGCTCCTCCGACACCTCCGTCGGTCCCCAGTCCGGCCGCTCGTCAGAGAAGAGGTCGAGCACCAGCGCCGCCTTGCGGACGCTTGCTGGCATACAACGATCCTAACGTCGCCTCCCGCCCACCCCGCTCGGCCTCTCGTGACCGGGTCAGAAGAGCGTGAGGTCGACCTCCTGGCCGGCGAGCACGGCGCCCACCTTGGTGAACGTGTCGGCCCTCATGGTCAAGTGCTGGGTGAGCGCGTGGGCGGCACGCAGGCGCCGCTGCAGGCGTTAGCTGACGCGTGACGTCGCAGCACAGAGCAACAGCCCATCGCGCCCCGACGACGACCGACACCCCACCCGGAACCGGCGATGTGCGCTCCCGCACTCCACCTGAGCGGCTCGATGCGCGTTTGCTTGCGACCCGCGCGCTGCCATCGAGGAGGTGCAGTCGACTCCTGAGTTTTGGACTCGATATTGCATTTTGTCTTCGCTAGGAATGAGCTAGGGACCGTGCGGCCGGACTGACGGCTCCCGAAGTGGCAGGAACAAGCCGCCTAATGCCGTCCGATCAAGCCGAGGAGAAGTGACCATGCCAGTCGTCGCACGCGGCTTCACCGGAGATGTTGAGCCGGTTCGAATCGTTGCTCGACAACGATGTCCTCGCTCCACACGTGTGCCGATCAGCGGGTAAGACGCCGAGGCCTGGCGCTGCTGACATTGATGAGCCGTGAACGCCGTGCAGGCGAGGACTGATACAGAGAGGTGTCCGAATGAAAGCGATCGTGGTGACAGACCAGGCTGCAGGAACCGCCGGGATGACTCTGGTGGAGCGGCCGGAGCCGGAACCGGCGATAAACGACGTCGTCGTTCAGGTTCATGCGTCGGGATTCACCTCGGGTGAGTTGACGTGGCCCTCGACCTGGACCGATCGCCTCGGCCGTGACCGAACACCGTCGATTCCCGGGCAGGAGCTGGCCGGAGTGGTCACCGCTCTCGGCTATGGCACGACGGGTCTCTCGGTGGGACAGCGGGTGTTCGGCATGACGGACTCGTATCGTGGCGGCGGGCTGGCGGAGTATGTGGCCATCGAGGCACGCAACCTCGCGCCGTTGCCGGGCGACGTCGATTTCACGGTGGGCGCGAGCCTGCCGATGCCGGGTCTGACCGCGTGGCAGGGACTCTTCGAGCACGGTCGCCTCCAGGCGGGGCAGAGCGTCCTCGTGCAAGGCGCGGCCGGCTCTGTCGGGTCGATGGTGACGCAGCTCGCCCGGGAGTTCGGTGCGTACGTCATCGGCACCGGCCGTGCTGCCGACCGTCAGAAGGCGCTCGACTTCGGTGCAATGGAGTTCGTCGACCTCGAGAACGACGCGCTGGAGGACCTCGGCGGCGTCGACCTGGTTTTCGACGTCATCGGTGGAGACATCCAGAAGCGATCCGCAGGCATGATCCGAACCGGAGGAACACTGGTGACCATCGCCGGCCCGCCCGAGGCGCGGCCCGCGGACGGCCTGGCGATCGACTTCGTTGTCCTGCCCGATCGTGCCCAACTGGGTGAGATCGTCCAGCGGGTGCGGGACGGACGACTACGGACGAACATCGGCAACGTCGCGACCCTCGACGATGCCGTTACGGCCTTCAATCCGACCGAGCGGATCAGCGGGCAGACGATCATCCGCGTTCGTCCGTGAGTGCCACACGGCCATCCCTGCAACATTCCGCCGAAGAGACACATGACCGAGGAGACAATTTCATGAAAGCGATCGTGGTGACCGACCAGGCTGCGGGAACGGCCGGGATGACGCTGGCGGAGCGACCCGAGCCGCCGGCAGCGATCAACGACGTCGTCGTTCGGATTCATGCGTCGGGATTCGTCCCGACCGAGCTGGCCTGGCCCTCGACCTGGACCGATCGCCGCGACCGTGATCGGACACCCTCGATCCCCGGGCACGAGCTGGCCGGAATTGTCACCATCCTCGGCTACGGCACGACGGGTCTCTCGGTAGGACAGCGGGTGTTCGGTCTCACCGACTGGCATCGCGACGGCACCCTGGCCGAGTACGCGGCCGTCGAGGCACGCAACCTCGCGCCGTTGCCGGGCGACGTCGACTTCACAGTGGGCGCAAGCCTGCCGATCTCTGGCCTCACCGCGTGGCAGGGACTGTTCCAGCACGGCCGCCTCCAGGCGGGAGAGCGCGTCCTCGCGCACGGCGCCGCCGGCGCGGTCGGGACGATGGTGACGCAACTCGCCCGAGAGGCCGGCGCCTACGTCATCGGCACCGGACGCGCCGCCGACCGCCAGAAGGCGCTCGACTACGGCGCAATGGAATTCGTCGACCTCGACAACGACACCCTCGAAGACGTCGGCGAAGTCGACCTGGTCTTCGACGTCATCGGCGGCGACATCCAGAAGCGATCCGCAGGCATGATCCGAGCCGGAGGAACACTGGTGACGGTCGTCGGGCCGCCCGAGGCGCGGCCCGCGGACGGCCTGGCGATCGACTTCGTTGTCGAGTCCGATCGTGCCCAGCTGGGTGAGATCGTCCAGCGGGTGCGGGACGGACGACTGCGGACCAACATCGGCAACGTCGCGACCCTCGACGACGCCGTCACCGCCCTCAACCCGACCGAGCGACGCAACGGGAAGACCATCATCCGCGTTCGCCCGTGAGGACTCGGGGACAGCGATCGGTCCTTCCGTCCTCGTAGCTTCGCCACGCGAGCTAGTGCCAATCGAATTCGACCAAGCGGCCCAAAGGTTCGTGTCGGAGGGGGGACTTGAACCCCCACGCCCTTGCGGGCACTAGCCCCTCAAGCTGAGCGCGTCTGCCGATTCCGCCACTCCGACGTGCACCGCGCGACAAGCGCGGCGAACAAGAAGTTTACGGGCTGCGCTAGACGCGCAGCGCGAGCAGGACGGTCGAGAACGTGAACACGATGGCGGTGACGACCGTGATCCGGTCGAGGTTCCGCTCGACGACGGTGGATCCCGCCATCGAACCCCCCATCTGGCCGCCGAACATGTCGGACAGACCGCCACCGCGACCGGCGTGGAGCAGCACGAAGAGGATCAGCAAGCTGCAGGCGATGACGTCGAGGACCAGAAGAATGGCGTTCAGCACGGGCGGTCGTTCCCTCTCGTCGAGGAGAAAACGCTAACACAGGCCTCAGACACGGAACCGCACGACCCGGGCGAACTCGTCGGGATCCAGGGACGCACCGCCGACCAGGCCGCCGTCGATCTCGGGCATCGCCATGAGGTCGGCGATGTTGCCCGGCTTCACGCTGCCGCCGTAGAGAATCCGGATCCCGCCTGCGGTCTCGGCGTTGTAGATGTCCCGCAGCGCGGCGCGGATGACGGCGATGGTCGCGTTGGCGTCCTCGGGAGTTGCGTTGCGCCCGGTCCCGATGGCCCAGATCGGCTCGTACGCGACGACGGACGCGGCGGCCGCGCCCGATCGCACACCGGCGAACGCGGCGCGGGTCTGGCTGTCGACGCGTTCGTCGGTGCTCCCCGACTCGCGCTCCTCGAGGGTTTCGCCCACGCACACGATCGGCGTCATCTCGTGCTTGATGACGGCCTTGTGCTTCAGGTTCACCTCTTCATCCGTCTCGCCGAACAGCTGACGACGCTCGGAGTGCCCGACGATGACGTAGCGCACGTTGAGCTTCGCCAGCATCGGCGGGCTCACCTCACCGGTGTACGCGCCCTGGTCCTTCCAGTGGACGTTCTGCGCGCCCAACAGGATCGGGATGCGGTCGGCCTCGAGGACGGTCTGGACCGAGCGGAGCGCCGTGAACGACGGGCACACGACGATGTCGCATTCCTTGTAGTCGCGGTCCTCGAGCCGGTACGACAGCTTCTGGACGACCTGGATCGCGTCCAGGTGCGTGTGGTGCATCTTCCAGTTGCCGGCCATGATCGGCCGCCGCTCGTTGCTCGCCATCACCTCTCCATCTTCTTCGATTCACGGAGTGCCTCGGAGCCCGGGCAGGTCGCCCTGCTCGATGAACTCGAGGGACGCGCCACCGCCGGTGCTCACGTGGTCGATCCGATCGCCGAGCCCGAAGCGTCGCACGGCGGCTGCGCTGTCACCGCCACCCACCACGGTGAAGCCGGGACACCGCGCTACCGCTTCCGCGACGGCGCGGGTGCCGGCCGCGAACGGCGCCACCTCGAACACGCCCATCGGCCCGTTCCAGAGGAGCAGGGCCGCGTCGCCGATCTCCGCCGCGAACGCGTCGGCGGATTCGGGACCGATGTCGAGCCCCTTCACGTCCGCCGGCATCGCGTCCGCACGCACCACGCGCGCCTCGGCGTCATCCGTGATCTCCTCGGCGACAACGACATCCGTCGGGATGCGGACGCGCCCGGTGTCGAGGAGGCGCCGGCACTCGTCGACCATCTCGGGCTCGACGAGCGAGTCCCCGACCGAATGCCCTTGCGCAAGGAGGAACGTGAACATCATCGCCCCACCGACGAGGATCGCGTCGCAGCGTTCGAGGAGGGCGTCGATGACGCCGAGCTTGTCGCTCACCTTCGCGCCGCCGAGCACCGCCACGAAGGGATGCTCCCCCGCCTCGAGCAGGCGCGAGAGCGTGTCGACCTCCCGGAACAGCAGCCGGCCCCCGGCACTCGGAAGGACACGCGGCGGCCCCACGATCGAGGCGTGCGCCCGATGCGACGCGCCGAACGCCTCGTTCACGTAGGCGTCGGCGAGCTCGCACAGGTTCGTCGCGAAGGCGGGATCGTCGGTCGTCTCACCGCGCTCGAAGCGCAGGTTCTCCAACATGACGACGTCGCCGGCCTCGAGGCTGGCCACGTACGGCTCGACGGCGGCGCCCACGACGCGTGGTGCGAGGGGAACCTCTTGTCCGAGCAGCTCGCCCAGGCGCGCCGCGACGGGCGCCATCGAATACTGCGGGTCCGGTGCGCCCTTCGGTCGGCCGAGGTGCCCGGCCACGACGACGGCGGCGTCGTTCTCGCGGAGCCACTCGAGCGTCGGAAGGGCGGTGGTGATGCGCAGGTCGTCGGTGATGACGCCGTCCTCGAGCGGGACGTTGAGGTCGACGCGCACGAGCACGCGTCGCCCGCGCTCGAGCGGGAGATCCTCGAGACGCGGGATCCCGAGCTCAGCGCTCGCCAAGGAACGCGCTGAGATCGACGAGCCGGTTCGAGAAGCCCCATTCGTTGTCGTACCAGCCGAGCACCTTCACCATCGTCCCGTTCGCCATCGTGTCCTTGGCCGAGAAGATGCACGACGCCGGATCGCCGACGATGTCCGCCGAGACCAGCGGCTCCTCCGTGTACGACAGCACGCCCTTGTACGAGGCGTCGTTGGACGCGGCCGCGAAAGCCTCGTTCACGTCGTCGGCGCTCGTCCCCTGGCCCAGCACGGCGGTGAGGTCGGTGATCGAGCCCACCGGCACCGGGACCCGCATGGAAGTGCCGCTCAGCCTGCCGTCGAGCTCGGGCAGCACCAGCCCGATCGCCTTTGCTGCGCCGGTGCTGGCCGGGATGATGGAGAGCGCGGCGGCGCGCATGCGCCGCATGTCGGCCTTGCCCGAGCGGCTCGTCTGCGCGATGTCCTGGAGGGCCTGGTCGCTCGTGTACGCGTGAATCGTCGTCATGAAGCCCTGCTCGATGCCGAACCGGTCGTTGAGCACCTTGGCCAGGGGCGCCAGGCAGTTCGTCGTGCACGACGCGTTGGAGATCACCGTGTGCTGCGCCGGGTCGTACGCGGCGTCGTTGACGCCCAGGCAGAGCGTGAGGTCGGCGTCACCCGATGGGGCGGAGATGACCACCCGCTTGGCGCCGCCCTCGAGGTGCCCCGCCGCCGCCTCGCGCCCGGTGAACACGCCGGTCGACTCGATGACCACCTCGACGCCGTGGTCGGCCCACGGGATCTCGGCCGGGTCGCGGACGTCGAGCTTCTTGACCTCCTTGCCGTCGACCGAGAACCCGCCGTTGCTGACCTTCACCTCGTTGCGCAGCGTGCCCCCGACCGAGTCGTGCTTGAGCAGGAAGGCCATCGTCTCGCTGTCGCCGAACGGGTCGTTCACGGCGACCAGCTCGACCCCGGCGCGCTCTCCCCGGTCCAGCAGGGCCCGGTGGAAGGAGCGGCCGATCCGCCCGTATCCGTTGATCCCTACTCGTACGGTCATCAGATGTGCCTCCGTGGTCTCGGCTCGGTAGCCAATGTGCTCCTTCGCGCCGGCGGACTACAGCAGAGCCTGCAGCGCCGCCGCCAGTTTGCCCGGATCGTGCACCAGCCCGTCGGTCCGCGCCACGTCGGCCGGCACGGGGTCGACCCCCCAGTCGCGGATCACGGCCTCATCGGCGGCGAGGGCGCCATCCCGCTGGTAGAGGAAGGCGTCGACCCGGGCGCCGTGCTCCTTGACCGCCAGCAAGTGATCCGTGGCGTCGAGCCCGGTGGTCTCGGGCTGCTGGGGCCGCAGGTTCGCGACCTGGACCACCCGGCCCGGTGCCGAGGCCACCGCGG
This sequence comes from uncultured Actinomycetes bacterium, assembly GCA_963768605.1. Classification (GTDB taxonomy): domain Bacteria; phylum Actinomycetota; class Acidimicrobiia; order IMCC26256; family JACDBD01; genus JALZAA01. The sequence goes on from CAVYIP010000005.1 coordinate 36,830, forward strand.
CGCGCAGGTCCCGGACGCACAGCACCGGCAGCAGGCTCGTGTAGAGCGACCCCGGCGCCAGCACCACCTGATCGGCGCTCGCGATCGCGGCGATCGCCTCGGCGGGGGCGCCGGCGTCGCTCGGGACCAGCTCGACCCGCCGGATGCGCCCGGCGCTGTTCTGCACCGCGACCTGCCCTTCGACCGCCTCGCCCTCGACGTCGGCCTTCAGCACCACCGCGTCGGCCGTCGCCGGAAACACCCGCCCGACCGCGTCGAGGAGCCGGCCCGCCTCCTGGAGCGCGGCACTGAAATCGCCGAGCGTCTCCGTCAGGCCGACGATGACCAGGTTGCCGAGCGCGTGCCCGCCGAGCTCGCCTCCCCCGAAGCGATGCTCGAACGCGTCGCGCCACACGGTGTCGCTGCCGGCCAGCGCGACCAGACACCGGCGCAGATCGCCCGGCGCGGGCACGCCGAAGTCACGTCGTAACCGGCCCGACGATCCGCCGTCGTCGGCGACGCTCACAACGCCCGTGATCGTCCCCGCGTACTCCCGTGCCGCCTGCAGCACGACCGACAGCCCGTGCCCCCCGCCGAGCGCGACCACGGCCGGTCCGTCGGGCGGCAGTTCGTGATCACTCACGGTCGAGGTCCCGGTGGTGCACGCGGGCCTGGAAGCCCAGGCGCTCGAGGAGGCGGCCGATCTCGGCGGCGATCACGACGCTGCGGTGCCTTCCGCCCGTGCACCCGACACCGATCGACAGGTACGACTTGCCCTCCCGCACGTACGCGGGCAGCAGGAGCGAGAAGAGCCCCGACAGCTCTTCGAGGAACTTCTGGGTCTCCTCCTGCTTCATCACGTACCGCCGCACCTTGGCGTCCGTGCCGGGGAGCGGACGCAGAGAGTCGATCCAGTGGGGGTTGGGCAGGAAGCGGCAGTCGAAGACGAGATCGACGTCGAGCGGGAGCCCGTGCTTGTACCCGAACGACACGACGTTGATCTGGAGGCCGCTCGGCATGTCGGAGGGCTCGCCGATGATCTCACGCAGGCGGTCGCGCAGCTCGTGCACGTTGAGCTCGGACGTGTCGACGACGATGTCGGCCTGCCCCTTGATCTCCTCGAGGAGCTCGCGCTCCCGGGCGATGCCCTCGCTCACCCGGTTCGCGTCCGCGACCGGGTGGCGGCGACGCGTCGCGTCGAACCGGCGGACCAGCACCTCGTCGGAAGCGTCGAGGAACAACACGCGCGTGCGGGCGCCCGTCTCGCGCAACTCCGCGAGGGCGGACTCGAGGTCGGGGAGGTACTCCCCCGCCCTCGTGTCGACGACGAGCGCGAACCGGCTGCCTTCGCGGTCGCGTCCGAGCTCGGCGACCTTCGGGATCAGCGCCGGCGGCAGGTTGTCGATGACGAAGAAGCCGAGGTCCTCGAGCACGTCGGCCGTCGCCGACCGACCCGCCCCGGACATGCCGGTGACGATCGTGACGTCGAGGGGAGTCGCCGGGTCATCCATTGCGACCATCCATCGTCGCAGGTTCACCGTGCAGCCGCGCGTATAGCGATCGGGCGACTTGCTCCGGGAGCCACGGCACGGCGAGCAGCTCGTCGAGGCTCCGTTCCCGCAACTTCTTGACCGAGCCGAACTCCTTGAGCAGCCGCGAGCGACGCGTCGGCCCCAGCCCCGGCACTTCGTCGAGCGCCGACTTCGTCATCTTCTTCTGCCGCAGCTGGCGGTGGTACGTGATGGCGAAGCGATGCGCTTCGTCGCGCACCTGCTGCAGGAGATACAGCGCCTCGGAGTCGCGGGGCACCCGCAGCGGGTCCGGCTGGCCGGGCACGTACACCTCTTCGAACCGCTTGGCCAGGGACGCGACCGAGATCTCCTCCAGGCCGAGCTCCTCGAGCACGCGGACGGCCACGCCGAGCTGACCCTTCCCGCCGTCGACGAGCAGGAGGTTGGGCGGGTACGCGAAACGCTTGCCCTTGCGCGCGCCTTCGTCACGTTCCTGGAGATATCGACGGAACCGGCGCGTGAGCACCTCCTCCATCGCCGCGAAGTCGTCCTGGCCCTCCTGCCGGCGGACCTTGAACCGCCGGTAGTCCGAGCGCTTCGGCGAGGCCGTCCTCCATGACGACCATCGATCCGACGATCTCGGTCCCTTGCAGGTTCGAGATGTCGAAGCACTCGATCCGGAGCGGCGCCTCGGGGAGGCCGAGCGCGTCCTGGAGCGCGGTGAGCGCGCGTGCACGCGCGTTGTGGTCGCTCGCCCGCTTGAGCTTGTGACGCGCGAACGCCTCGCCGGCGTTGTGGGTCACCGTGCCCGAGCAGCTGACGCTTCGCGCCCCGTTGCGGCACGCGCACGCGCACCCGTGACCCGCGTGCCGTGGTCAGGAACTCCTCGTACAGCTCCGCGTCGTCGGGCAGCACCGGGACGAGGACCTCGCGGGGCACGTCGGTCGCCGGGACGTCGCCGTAGAGCTGCTCGAGAATGCGGCCGACGAGCGCGGCCGGTTCGAGGTCCTCGACCTTGTCGACCACGAGGCCCTTGCGCCCGACCACCCGGCCCTTCCGCACGAAGAACACCTGCACCGACGCCTCGAGCGCATCCTCGGCGAGGCCGATGCAATCGAAGTCCTCCTCCTTGGGGCCGACCATCTGCTGACGCTCGATGACCTTGCGCACCGACGTGATCTGGTCGCGCAAGCGCGCCGCGCGCTCGTACTCGAGCGAGTCGGCGGCGCTCGTGCATCTGCTTGTCGAGCCGGTCGAGGACGGGCGAGTGATCGCCGTCGAGGAACTCGAGCAGATCGGCGACGAGCTGGTCGTACTCCTCGCGCTGCACGGCCCCGACGCACGGCGCCGCGCACTTCTCGATGTGGGCGTAGAGGCACGGCCGTCCGAGTCGGTGGTGCCGATCGAACTTCGCCTGCGTGCACGTGCGGATCGGGAAACGTCCGCAGGAGCAGGTCGAGCGTCTCCCGGATGGCGTACGCGTGCGCGAAGGGCCCGTAGTAGCGAACGCCCTTGCGCTTTGCGCCCCGCATGACCATCGCCCGTGGCCATTCCTCGTCGAGCGTGACGGCGAGGAACGGGTACGACTTGTCGTCCTTCAGGCGGACGTTGAACCGGGGCCGGTGCCGCTTGATGAGGTTGAACTCGAGGAAGAAGGCCTCGACCTCGTTCCTGACCTCGATCCATTCGACGCTCTCGGCGACGGCGACCATCTGACGGGTGCGCTCGGGCATCGACGACGGCGGGCCGAAGTAGTTCGAGAGACGACTGCGCAGCCCCTTGGCCTTGCCCACGTAGATGACCCGGCCCTCGGCGTCCTTGAACAGGTAGGCGCCGGGGCCGGTCGGGATGGTGCCGGGCTCCGGTCGATCGATCACCCCCCCATTATCCAAGGTTCGAGAAACTGGCAGGAATCATCAGGAAAATGACATTGCTGCCAACGGCGGGGTCCTCGATGATGTCCCCATGCCCCCCGCCCCCGCCGCCCACAACGTCGCCATCGTGGCCTTCGACGGCCTCCAGCTGCTCGACCTCGCCGGCCCCGCCGAAGTGCTGCGCACCGCCACCCGTCTCGGGGCCTCGCCTCCGTATCAGACCGTCATCGCGACCCCGGACGGAAAACCGGTCCGCTCTGAGAGCGGCGTGTCCGTCGCCGCCGACGTCTCCCTGGCGGCCCTGGCCCGGTCTCGTGACCGGATCGACACGCTCGTGGTCGTGGGCGGCGAAGGCACCCGGTCGGCGCGTCTCGACCGGCGCTTCCTCACCGACCTCGCCGCGGTCGCGGCGCGGGCGCCGCGGATCGCGTCCGTCTGCACCGGCGCCTGGCTCCTCGCCGCCGCCGGTCTGCTCGACGGCTACGAGGCGACCACGCACTGGGCGACGTGTGACGCGCTCGCCGACCGCTATCCCGAGGTGCACGTCCGGCCGGACCGGATCTACGTCCACGACCGCGACCGGTGGACCTCGGCAGGCGTGACCGCGGGGGTCGATCTCTTCCTCGCCATGGTGCAGGCCGACCACGGCGCGGCGCTGGCGCATCAAGCGGCGGGATGGCTGGTCGTGTTCGTGCAGCGACCCGGCGGCCAGTCGCAGTTCAGCGCCCAGCTGCGCGCACAACGCGCCACCACGACGTCGATCGCGGAGCTGCAGGCATGGCTCGGCGATCACCTCGACGAGAACCTCGCGGTGGAGGGGCTGGCGGAGCGGGCCGGCATGAGCGCGCGCACGTTCGCACGCGTGTTCCGTCGCGAGACCGGGACGACGCCGGCGGCATTCGTCGAGGATCTTCGTGTCGAGTCAGCGCGCCGGCTGCTCGAGACGACCGATCTCACCGTCGCGGCCGTCGCCGGTCGCGTCGGCATGAAGCACGCCGAGACCCTGCACCGCGCGTTCCACCGTCGTCTCGGCACGACACCCGATCGCTACCGCCAGCATTTCAGCCGGCGGGCTTCCTGAAAGGAGCGCCATCGTGCAGATCGCCATCGGCCTCTATCCCGGGTTCACCGCCCTCGACGCCATCGGCCCGTACGCGGTGTTCACGAGCGTCCCCGGAGCCGACGTCGTCGTGTGCGCCGACCGAAAGGGGCCGCTCGCCGACGAAAGCGGCCTGCTCCACCTCGATCTGGAGCACACGTTCGACGAAGTGCCGGCGCCCGACGTCCTGCTCGTCCCCGGCGGGCTCATCACGCGACGCGTTGCCGCCGAGGGCGGCCCGATCGTCGACTGGATTCGCGCCGCCCACGAGACGACCACGTACACCACGTCCGTCTGCACCGGCGCGCTCCTGCTCGGCGCGGCCGGCGTGCTCGACGGGCTCCCGGCCACGACCCACTGGATGGCCTACGACCACCTCCGCACCTACGGTGCCCAACCCACGGAGCAGCGCGTCGTGATCGAAGGAAAGGTCGCCACCGCTGCCGGCGTGTCGGCCGGCATCGACCTCGCGCTCACGCTCGTCGACCGGCTGCACGGGGCCGAGGTCGCCCAGGCCGTCCAGCTCGGAATCGAGTACGACCCGCAGCCGCCGCACGACACCGGCGCGCCCTCGAAGGCCCCCACCGAGATCCGGGAGCTCGTGTCCGCCGTCATGACCGAGGCCGAGGAACGCCTGGCGGCCACGCCGTGAACGCGTCGGGTCAGGCCGCGAGCTCCGTCGCCGGCGCGAGCTGAGCGGGCGCGCGTCGCCAGCCCGTCGACTGGATCAGCCGCAGGGCCAGCGCCGCCAGCAACGCGATGAGCGCTGCATTGCGGGTCATGAGGACGAAGAGCGCGAACGTCCCGCCGTGGATCAGCTCCGGCAACAGGGCGAGCAACGCGACACTCAGACCGAAGACGACGAATGCGAGACGTGTCACGAGGCGTTCGCCGTGGGCGGCGGCGATCGCCGCGAACGGCAAGAGCCACACCAGGAACTGCGGCGAGAGCAGCGGCGAGAGGACGAGGAACACGGTGATCGCGGCCATCGGTGCCAGCCCGTCGAGCACGTCCGTGCCACGCGGCTTGGCACGCGACGCGAGGACCCATGCCGCCGCGAGCCCCGCCAGGAGCGCGAGCACGAGTAGGCCGCTGACCAGGCTCGTGACCTCACCGACTCGCCACGCCCCGCGTTCGATGTGCGGGGTCACGCCACCGGCGCTCCGCACGAGCGCGCCGACCGTGCTCTCGAACTCCCAGCCCTTGGCGCCGCGGAACGTCAGAACCTGCACCGGGCCGTCGATGCCGCCCCACGCGATCCATGCCGCGGTGCCCGCGACACCGACGGCGACGAATGCAGCGAGCGCCCGCCAGGCGCGCCGGACGATGAGCACGGGCACCAGCACGACGGGCCAGAGCTTGGCGAAGCACGCGATGGCGAGCGTCGCCCCGCCCGCGTACTGATGTCGACGGCGAACGAGCGCGATGCCCAGAACGGCGAGGAACACCGAGAGAAGATCGAGCCGCAGGTAGATGAACGGGTAGCAGGAGAAAGGGAAGGCCGAGCACGAGGTAGGCGATGCCGGCGCGCCGTCCCCACGCCCACGCGACGACGGCCGCGATCGCCAGGTCGACGACGAGCTGCGACCACATGAGTCGGACGGTCGTCGACCGGAACGACCCGCCGTCGATCACGTCGATCGCAGCCACCATCACCGGCGGGTACTCGACGGCGAAGTCGCGGTACGGCTGCCCCTCGTGGCTGGCGATCTTGTGGAAGCGCCGGGCGTCGCCCGGGAGGATGCGGTACTTGCTCGGCGCCGTCGCGTCGGAGGAGAGCGCGATGGGGACGACCGCGAAGCGCACACCGGCGAGGAGCACGAAGAGGAGCAGGAAGCGCCGGGCGGACACCGCTGCCACCTAACCGATCGTTGGATGAGAGGGGGATGAGGCGGCGTTACACTTGCTCATAGGCCGGCCTGGCATTCCGGCCACATATCAGTCCCGGGGCCGACAACCCCGCGGTGGGCGACCAGGCTGTCCCCGCCGGCCGCAACCGGGGCTTCCCGAAAGGGATCACACCCATGTTGCGACTTCAGGCCCTCCTGCCGGACCGGTACACCCTCGCGCCGCCCGAGGAGATCGACGAATGGATCGCCGCCGCCAAGGCGGCGCTCGGCTCGAAGCTCCTCATCCTCGGGCATCACTACCAGCGCCCCGAAGTCATCAAGTGGGCGGACGCTCGCGGCGACTCGTTCAAGCTGGCACGTTTCGCGGCCGACAACGATCGCGCCACCGACATCGTCTTCTGCGGCGTGCACTTCATGGCCGAGTCGGCCGACATCCTCACCGGCGAACACCAACGCGTCGTCCTCCCTGATCTGAACGCGGGCTGTTCGATGGCCGACATGGCGGATCTCGACCAGGTCGAGGAGTGCTGGGAGTCCCTCGCGGGCGTCACCGACGTCGACCGGATCGTGCCGATCACGTACATGAACTCGTCCGCCGCGCTCAAGGCGTTCGTCGGCGAGCACGGTGGCGCCGTGTGCACGAGCTCGAACGCACAGGCCATCCTCGATTGGGCCCTCGTCCCACGGCGACAAGGTGCTCTTCTTCCCCGACCAGCACCTCGGCCGGAACACCGGCTACCAGATGGGCTTCGACGAGCGCGACATGCGCGTGTGGAACCCGCGGCACGACCTCGGCGGGCTCGAGGAGCCCGACGTCAAGGACGCGACCTTCCTGCTGTGGAAGGGCCACTGCTCCGTGCACCAGCGGTTCCGGACCGAGCACGTCGACGCGTTCCGCGCCGAGCATCCCGAGGGCGAGGTGATCGTTCACCCGGAGTGCGCGCACGAGGTCGTCGAGGTCGCCGACCGCGTCGGGTCGACCGAGCGCATCCTCGAATGGGTCGAGGCGGCGCGGCCGGGATCAGTGCTCGCCGTCGGCACCGAGATCCACATGGTGCAGCGCATGGCCGCGGACCATCCCGACAAGACCGTCGTGTCCCTCGATCCGCTGATCTGCCCGTGCTCGACGATGTTCCGGATCGACGGCCCGCACCTCGCGTGGTGCCTCGAATCGCTGGTACGCGGCGAGCTCGTCAACCAGGTCGTGGTCGATGACCGACACGGCGGAGTGGGCACGCGTCGCGCTCCAGCGCATGCTCGACCTCCCGGGCGTTCCTACCGCCGCAGCGAAGGTCGACTAGCGCTTTCGCGTCACCAGCAGGAGCAATCGGGGAATCGTCGCCGCGTCCTTGTATTCGGGGCGCGCGCGAGGAGGCCGGCGGCCGGCGGCGGCTCGTCCACGTGCTCGATCAGCAAGCCGTGCGCCGCGAGCTCGTTGACGTACCGGTAGAGCGGTCGGTGCATGAACGGCAGATCGACGCCCGGCGCGACCTCCTCCATCGCCACGTCGTCCGGCAGGTAGGGGCCGACGCGCCAGTACTCCTCGTCGAGGATGTGGTCGATCACCCACCCGCTGCCGGGCGCCTGGAGCAGCGGATGGTTCAGGAACAGGACGAAGCGGCCGCCGGGCGCGAGCACGCGCGCAGTCTCGGCGATCGCCGGCTCGAACGGGTCGAGATGCTCGAACACGAGGCACGACACCGCGGCGTCGAACGACCCGTCGCGCAGCGGCACGGCCTCGGCCCCGGCGCGGACGAACCGGGGGCCGCCGGCCCGTTCCCGTGCGACCGCGACCTGGCCCGCGGTCGGGTCGATGCCGACGACCTCGGCGCCCAGCTTTGCGATCCGCCGAGCAACCTGGCCTTCACCGCACCCGACGTCGAGCACGCGGTTCGCACCGGCCAAGTGCTCGTCGACCAGCGGGAGGAGCTGCTCCTCGTACTCGGGATCGACGCCGTCGGTGAACTTGTCCTGCCACCATCCCGCGTGTCGCTCCCAGGGATCGCCCTCGGTCACGCGACGGCGTGCTCGGCGAGCCCGAGGATCGGGGCGAGGAACTTGCCGGTGTAGCTGCCCTCGGTCTTCGCCACGTGCTCGGGTGGGCCCTCGGCCACCACGAGCCCGCCGGCGTCGCCGCCTTCGGGGCCGAGATCGATGACCCAGTCGGCGGACTTCACGACGTCGAGGTTGTGCTCGATCACGATGACCGTGTTGCCCCCTTCGACCAGCCGCGCCAGCACACCGAGCAGCCGGTTCACGTCGTCGAAGTGGAGGCCGGTCGTCGGCTCGTCGAGCATGTAGACGGTCCGGCCCGTCGCCCGCTTCCCCAGCTCGGACGCCAGCTTCACACGCTGGGCCTCACCTCCCGACAGCGTCGGCGCGGGCTGACCGAGCCGGACGTAGCCGAGGCCGACGTCGAAGAGCGTCTGCAGCTGCCGGGCGATCGTGGGCTGGTTCTTGAAGAACTCGAGCGCTTCCTCGATCGAGAGGTCGAGCACCTCGGCGATGTTCTTGTTCTTGAACGTGACGTCGAGCGTGTCGCGGTTGTACCGGGCGCCCTTGCACACCTCGCACGGCACGTAGACGTCGGGCAGGAAGTGCATCTCGATCTTGATCGTCCCGTCGCCCGAGCACGCCTCGCACCGTCCGCCCTTCACGTTGAACGAGAACCGTCCCGGTTGGTATCCACGCACCTTCGCCTCGAGGCTGGACGCGAACAGCGAGCGGATCTTGTCGAACACGCCGGTGTACGTGGCCGGGTTCGAGCGGGGCGTCCGGCCGATCGGCGACTGGTCGATGTTGATGACCTTGTCGAGGAGCTCGGTCCCCTCGATCGTCTTGTGACGGCCCGGGCACCGTGCGGGACCGGTACACCTTCTGCATCAGCGCGTGGTAGAGGATGTCGTTCACGAGCGTCGACTTGCCGCTGCCGCTGACGCCGGTGATCGCGACGAAGCATCCGAGCGGGAACTCGACGTCGATGTTCTTGAGGTTGTGCTCACGAGCATCACGCACCGTGAGCCACGCCTCGCCGGGTTGGCGGCGCATCTCCGGCACCGGGATGGACCGCTCCCCCGCCAGGTACTGACCGGTGATGGACCGCGGCTCGGCAACGACGTCGTCGAGTGTTCCGCGGGCGACGATCTCGCCGCCGTGCTCCCCGGCGCCGGGGCCGATGTCGACGACCATGTCGGCCGACGCGCATCGTCTCCTCGTCGTGCTCGACGACGATCACCGTGTTCCCGAGGTCTCGCAGGCGCACGAGGGTGTCGAGGAGGCGGTGGTTGTCGCGCTGGTGCAACCCGATCGACGGCTCGTCGAGCACGTACAGAACCCCGACCAGTCCGCTGCCGATCTGCGACGCCAGCCGGATGCGCTGGGCCTCTCCGCCGGCGAGCGTCGCCGACGACCGGTTCAGCGACAGGTAGTTGAGCCCGACGTCGAGCAGGAAGCGGAGCCGCTCGTTGACTTCCTTCAAGACGGCTTCGGCGATCATCAGGTCGCGTTCGGACAGCTCGAGCCCCCCGAGGAAGTCCGCCGCCTTGGCGATCGACAACTCGCCGAGCTCGTAGATGTTCGTCTCGCCGACCGTGACGGCCAGCGAGGCCGGGCGCAGGCGCGCGCCGTGACACACCGGGCACGGCACCTCGCGCATGTAGCCCTCGATCTGCTCGCGCACGCGGTCGCTCTCGGCCTCCGAGTGACGCCGCTCGAGCCACGGCACCACGCCCTCGAACTCGGTCGTGTACGAACGCTGCCGCCCGTACCGGTTGCGGTACCGGACGTTGATCGCGCGCTTGCCCGAACCGTGCAACACGGCTTGCTTGTCGCGCTTGCGGAGCTTGCGCCACGGCGTGTCGACCGAAAACCCGTACTCCTTCGCGACCGCGCCGAGCACCCGGTCGAAGTACTGACTCCGGAACCCGGCCCACGGCGAGATCGCCCCGTCCGAGATCGAGAGGTCGTCGTCGGAGACGACCAGTTCCGGGTCGACCTCGAAGCGGGTGCCGAGCCCGTCGCAGCGCTCGCATGCGCCGTAGGGCGAGTTGAACGAGAAGTTGCGCGGCGCGAGCTCCTCGAACGACAAGCCGCAGTTCGCGCAGGCCAGATGCTCCGAGAAGGTGAGCACCTCGCGGTCCTCGTCCCGCTCCTGCTCTCCCTCCCGGGGAACGATCTCGACCTCGGCGACACCCTCGGCGAGGCGCAGGGCGGTCTCGAGCGAGTCGGTGAGCCGACGCTCGATGCCCGCGCGGCGAACGAGCCGGTCGACGACGACCTCGATCGTGTGCTGCTCGTACCGGGCGAGGCGCTCCCGACTCCGTGCGTTCCCGCCCGAGCCGCGCATGCTCGACAGCTCGTGCACCTCGCCGTCGATCCGCGCCCGCGTGAAGCCCTGGCCGGCGAGCTCGGTCAGCAGCCCCTCGTACTCGCCCTTCCGGCCCCGCACGACCGGCGCCAGCACCTGGAACCGCGTGCCGTCCGGCAGCTGCAGGACCCGGTCGACGATCTGCTGCGGCGTCTGCCGGGTGATGACCTGCCCGCAGTTCGGGCAGTGCGGCACGCCGATCCGGGCGTAGAGGAGCCGCAGGTAGTCGTAGATCTCGGTGATCGTGCCGACGGTCGACCGCGGGTTCTTCGACGCCGACTTCTGGTCGATCGAGATCGCCGGCGACAGACCCTCGATGAAGTCGACGTCGGGCTTGTCCATCTGGCCGAGGAACTGCCGGGCGTACGCCGACAGCGACTCGACGTACCGGCGCTGCCCCTCGGCGTAGATCGTGTCGAAGGCCAGCGAGGACTTCCCCGAGCCCGACAAGCCGGTGAAGACGATCAGGCGGTCCCGGGGCAGCTCGAGGTCGACGTTCTTGAGGTTGTGCTCGCGAGCCCCCCGGATCGTGATGACGTCCGCCACGGCGTCAGTTTACCGGGGCGGGTGTCCGAGCGAACGGATGTTCGGGGTCGTTCCTACCGGCGCCGGAGCTCGTCACGGATCTCGGTCAGCAGACTCACCTGGGTGGGCGTCGCCTCCTGGCGGAAGACCCGCTGCACGGCTCGCACGATGAGGAACAACGCCGTCCCGATGATGAGGAAGTTGACGAGGGCGGTGATGAACTTCCCGTAGGCCACGACGCCGTCGCCGACCTTGAAGGTCAGATCGTTGAAGTTCGGCTTCCCGAACACGGCGCCGATCACGGGCATGATCACGTCGTTCACGAGCGACAAGATGACTGCCCCGAACGCGATCCCGATGATCACCGCTACCGCGAGGTCGATGACGTTGCCTCGCAGTAGGAACTTCTTCAGGTCCTCGAGCATTGCCCCCTCCTCGATCGCCGGATCGGCGTCGGCGCAGGTCTACCCCCCGCCGTGCCTCAACTCACCTCTCGTAGCTCTCGCTTGAGCTCGCCGATCTCGTCGCGCAGGCGAGCCGCCTCCTCGAAGCGGAGGTCCTTGGCGGCGTCGTGCATCTCGTCCTGGAGGGTCTGGATGAGCTTGCCGACGTCGTCCGGCGCGACGCCCTCGAGGTCGAACACCGCCGACCGCTTGGCCCCGCGCCCGCGTCCCCGTCCGCGGCCTCGACCGACGCGCACCTCGTCGTCCTCTCCCTCACGGGCACGCACCATCTCGAGGATGTCGACGACCTTCTTGCGGATCGTCTGCGGGTCGATCCCGTGCTCGGCGTTGAACTCGAGCTGGACCTTCCGCCGGCGGTTCGTCTCGGAGAGGGCGCGGCGCATCGAGTCCGTCACCTGGTCGGCGTACATGACCACCTGACCGTCGACGTTGCGGGCCGCTCGTCCCATCGTCTGGATCAGCGACGTGTCGGAGCGCAGGAAGCCCTCCTTGTCGGCGTCGAGGATCGCGACGAGCGAGACCTCGGGAAGGTCGAGGCCCTCGCGCAGCAGGTTGATGCCGACGAGCACGTCGAACTCACCGAGGCGCAGCGAGCGCAGGATCTCGACCCGCTCGAGCGTGTCGATCTCGCTGTGCAGGTACCGGACCCGAATGCCGAGCTCGATCAGGTAGTCGGTCAGGTCCTCGGACATCTTCTTCGTGAGCGTCGTGACGAGCACGCGCTGCTCGGCTTCGGCGCGAGCGTTGATCTCGGCGACCAGGTCGTCGATCTGCCCTTTGGTCGGCTTCACGATGACCTCGGGATCGACGAGCCCGGTGGGCCGCACGATCTGCTCGACGACCTGCTTGGACTTCTCGAGCTCGAACGCCCCCGGCGTGGCCGACATGAAGACCACCTGGTTCACGTGCTCGATGAACTCGTTGAACCGCAGGGGCCGGTTGTCGAGCGCGGACGGGAGCCGGAAGCCGTGCTCGACGAGCGTCTCCTTGCGGGACCGGTCGCCCTCGTACTGTCCGTGCAGCTGCGGGACGGTCACGTGAGACTCGTCGAGCACGCAGAGGAAGTCGTCGGGGAAGTAGTCGAGCAGGGTGTACGGCATCTGGCCGGCTTCCCGGCCGTCGAGGAACCGCGAGTAGTTCTCGATCCCCGAGCACGAGCCGATCTCGCGGAGCATCTCGAGGTCGTACGTGGTGCGCATCCGCAGGCGCTGCGCCTCGAGCAGCTTGCCCTTCTCCTCGAACCACGCCAGCCGGTCCTTGAGCTCGGACTCGATGCCCTCGATCGCCCGCTGCATGTGGTCCTCGTCGGTGACGTAGTGCGACGCGGGGAACAGCACGAACCGGTCGAGCTCCTCGACGATCTCGCCGGTGACGGGGTCGACGGAGCTCATGCGCTCGATCTCGTCCCCGAAGAGCTGAATGCGCACGCCCCGCTCCTCGTACGCGGGGAACACCTCGATCGAGTCGCCGCGCACCCGGAACTTGTTCCGGACGAAGCCCTCGTCGTTGCGCTCGTACTGGAGCTCGACGAGCCGGCGCAGGATGGCGCGCTGGTCGTGCTCCTCCCCGACGTCGAGCATGAGGCACTGCTGCTCGTACAGCTCCGGGGAGCCGAGGCCGTAGATCGCCGAGACCGAGGCGACGATGATCACGTCCCGCCGCGACATGAGCGCGCTCGTGGCCGAGTGGCGGAGCCGGTCGATCTCGTCGTTGATCGACGAGTCCTTCTCTATATACGTGTCGGACGAGGGGACGTAGGCCTCGGGCTGGTAGTAGTCGTAATAGGAGACGAAGTACTCCACCCGGTTCTTGGGGAAGAACTCCCGGAACTCGCTCGCCAGCTGGGCGGCCAGGCTCTTGTTGGGGGCGAGGATGAGGGTGGGTCGCTGCGCCCGGGCGATCGCGCCGGCGATGGTGAACGACTTCCCGGACCCGGTGATGCCGAGCAGCGTCTGGTACCGGTCTCCTCGCTCGACGCCGGTCGCGAGCGCCTCGATCGCCTCGGGCTGGTCGCCGGCGGCCGTGAACGGGGAAACGAGCTCGAGGAGCGGCATTCATCCGATGGTACCGGCGGCGTGTGACTGCCTCGCCGATGTCGGGGATAGCGTGCGTCACATTCTCGGCGTCGAGGAAGGGGGAGCCGCATGAGGCGTCGCTGAGCGCACGCCAGCCTCGCCCGGTCGGGCGAACGCGGCCGCTCCCTCTCGGGCGCGCGGCTGCCGTAACCACACGGAACCGCAGGAGGATCCATGGACTACGAATCTGCGCTCGCGCGCGTCATCGACGACGTGGTCGAGCCGGGTGCCGCTGCCGTCGACCGCGACGGGAGCTACCCGCGGGCACAGCTCGAGGCCCTCGGCGAGGCGGGCATCCTCGGCCTCGCCAGCTCGCCCGACGTCGGCGGTGGTGGTGGGGACCTCGCCGCTGCCGCGTCCGTCGTGGAGCAGCTCGCCCGCTACTGCGGGTCGACGGCGATGGTCGTGATGATGCACTACTCGGCGACGGCCGTCATCGAGGCCCATGGCCCGCGCGACGTCCGCGAGGCGATCGCCGCCGGCCGTCACGTGACGACGCTCGCGTTCTCGGAAGCCGGGAGCCGGAGCCACTTCTGGGCTCCGCTGGGCACCGCCACCCAGCAGGACGGCGCCGTCCGCCTCGACGCCCAGAAGAGCTGGGTGACGGCCGCCGGTGAGGCCGACAGCTACGTATGGTCGAGCCGTCCGGTGGCGGCGGCGGGGCCGATGACGTTGTGGATCGTCCCGTCCGATGCCCCCGGCCTCAGCGTGCCGGCGCCGTTCGACGGTCTCGGGCTGCGCGGGAACGCGTCGAGCCCGGTCACGGCGGACGGGGTCGAGGTCGCGGCTTCGGCCATGCTCGGCGGCGACGGCGCCGGCCTCGAGATCGCCTTGACGGTCGTACTCCCGTGGTTCCTCGTGCTGAACGCGGCAGCGAGCATCGGCTTGATGCAAGCCGTAACGGACGAGGCGACGGCGCACCTGACGCGCACCCAGCTCGTCCATCTCGGCCAGACGCTCGCGCAGCAACCCGTCGGTCGAGCACGCATTGCACAGATGAGGATCGAGACGGATCGAGCCGCCGCATTGTTGTCCGACGCGCTCGCCGCCATCGGGGCGGGGCGCGAGGACGCGCAGCTGCGCGTGCTCGAGGTCAAGGCTGCCGCCGGCGAAGCCGCGATCGACGTGACCGACCTCGCGATGCAGGTGTGCGGCGGCGCCGCGTTCCGCAAGGAGCTCGGCATCGAGCGGCGCTTCCGTGACGCACGCGCCGCCCGCGTCATGGCGCCGACCACCGACGCGCTCAACGACTTCATCGGCCGCGCCCTGTGCGGGCTGCCCTTGCTCGACGAGGCCCCGGCATGAGCAGCGACGCGCTTGTGATGGGCGCGGTGGCGTACGACCCCAAGGTGGTGACGATCTGGGACGGTTTCCGAACCTGGCTCCGTGGCCGCGACCTCGACTTCGACTACGTCCTGTACTCGAACTACGAGCGCCAGGTCGAGGAGCTGCTGTCCGGCCGTATCGACGCGGCGTGGAACTCTCCGCTGGCGTGGATACGCGCGCAGCGCCTCGGCCACGCCGCCGGCGTCCCGGTGGAGGCGCTGACGATGCGGGACAGCGACCGCGATCTCACGTCGGTCGTCGTCGTCCGAGCGGACTCGGGGATCTCGGCCGTGGCCGACCTCGACGGCAAGGTCGTCGCCACCGGCGCGATCGACTCGCCGCAGTCCACGCTGATCCCGCTGTCGTACCTGCGGGCCGCGGGCCTCGAACCCGGCCGCAACCTCGACGTGCGGCGCTTCGACATCGGCGTCGGGCTCCACGGCGACCACATCGGCGGGGAGCGCGACGCCGCCCGCGCGCTCGTCGCGGGCGAGGTCGACGCCGCGTGCATGATCGACGGCAACCACCTGGTCTTCGGCGCCGAGGGCACGTTGCCCACCGGCGCCACCGCCGTCATCGGGCAGACGGATCGGTTCGACCACTGCAACATGACGGTGCGCGCCGATGGTCCACGGGACGCGATCGCACGTTTCAACGAGTTGCTGCTCGGCATGTCCTACGGCGACGCCGAGGTCCGGCCGCTGCTCGACCTCGAAGGATTGAAGGCGTGGGAAGAGGGGCGAACGTCCGGCTACGGGCTGCTGGACGCGGCCGTGTCGGAGACCGGGTTCTACGACGATGAAGGACGCCTTGGCGACGCCGACTATCGACCTTGAGGGCCTCGGCTTCGATCGCGGCGCGGGCCTCCTTCTCGAGCGTGCGCTCGCGCCGCTCCCGCCGGGTAGCCGCCTCGAGGTAGTGGGTCGCGATCCCGCGCTGAGTGTCGATCTCGCGCCGTGGTGCCGCCATCGGGGCCACCGGCTCGAACCTGCGAACGTCGTCGTCAAGGGCGCCGCGGAGTCCGACCGCTGGGTGGGCGCGGTTCGTGCCGGCGCGCCCGGCCCCGAAGGCGTCGTCGACCGGCCCGACCCGACGTGGGGGCTCGCGGCTCGTGGCGCGCTCGTCGAAGCCGGAGCGAGAACGTCGGGCTTCGACCTGGACGACCGCGGCGTCGTGTGGGCCGACATCGCTCCGCGCCTGTACGCGCAGGCAGCCGCCAGCCAGTGGGATCCCGCGACCGAGATCTCGTGGGATGCCGCCGAGGAGCTTCCGGCCGAGATCGAGGCGGCGGTGGTACAGGTGATGACGTACCTCGTCGAGAACGAGCAGGCGGCCCTGGTCGTGCCGGCACGATTCGTCGGCCGGGTGCATCCTCACTTTCGGGAGGTCGTGCAGCTGCTCGCAGTGCAGGTCGCCGACGAGGCGCGCCACGTCGAGGTGTTCGCCCGGCGGGCCGCGCTGCGCGGTGGCCCGCTCGGCGTGTCGACGACGGGAGGGCGGGCGTCGCTGCAGACGCTGCTCGACGAGCCCGACTTCTCGCTGGCATCGTTCCTGCTCTCCGTGCTCGGCGAGGGCACCTTCCTCAATCTCTTGTCGTTCATCGAGACGTACGCCCCCGACACGGTGACCCGCCAGGTTGCGCACCTCGCGCTGCAGGACGAGGCCCGGCATGTCGCGTTCGGCCTCGCCCACCTCGAGCACCGGGTCACTGTCGATCCCGGGCTGCTGGGCCGGCTCCGCCTCGCGATCGAACGTCGCCACGACGCGCTGGCGTCGACGGCGGGACTGAACCAGGACGTGTTCGACGCGCTCGTCGTGCTCGCCGCCGGCGCATGGACACCCGACGCGATCGCGACCGGCTACGGGCGGGTGCAGACTCTCACGGTCGACATGGACGACGGCCGCCGGCGTCGGCTCGTGCGCCTCGGCTTCCCCGCCGACGAGGCAGCCGAGCTGTCGGCACTCCACACGCGCAACTTCATGTAGCGCTCGCCCGATCCTGCTCGTCGCGGTGGCGGCGTTCGAGGTCGGCCCACACCTCGTCGATCTGGCGCTCGAGCGCGGCGCGGTCGCCGGCGTTGTCGACGACGTACGTGGCGAGCTTGCGGCGCTCCTCGTCATCGGCTTGCGCGGCCATTCGCGCTTCGGCGTCGGCCCGGTCGACGCCCCGGGCCTCGAGCCGCGCCAGCCGCACGTCACGGGGCGCCTCGACCACGATCACGGTCTGATACGGACGCTTCCTGGCTTGCTCCGACTCGGCGAGGAGCGGCACGTCGAGGACGACGATGGCGTCGCTCGGCGCCTCGGCCACGCGGCGCGTGAACTCCTCGTTGATGGCGGGATGCGTGATCGCCTCGAGGTCGAGCCTCGACTCGTCGTCGGCGAACGCGACCTTGGCCAACGCGCCCCGCGCCAGTCGTCCGTCGCCATCGAGGATGCCTTCGCCGAATCGCTCGACGAGCTTCTCCAGCGCCGGTTGCCCGGGCTCGACGACGGCTCGCGCGACCTGGTCGGCGTCGACGATCACTGCGCCGCGCCCGGCGAGCAGCTCGGAGACAGTGGACTTGCCGGCTCCGATCCCGCCGGTGAGCCCGACGAGGAGCAACTCAGGCAGTCTCGGCCGGCGGTGTGTCGTCCGTGGCCGACGCCTCGGCTGGTGCTTCGTCCGCGGCGGGCGCTTCGGGCGCGGCCGCGGTGTCGCCTTCTGCGGGTGCCGCTCCGCCTGCCGCGGCGTCGGCGGCCGCCGTCTCCTCGGCCGTGGGACCGATGTACTGGCCCTGCTCGTCGAAGGCGTCCTCACCGAAGTGCTCGCGGTACTCGGCCGCGACCTCGCCGCCCTCGGCCGCCTGCTTGATCGACAGCGAGATGCGCCGCCGGTCGAGATCGATGTCGATGATCTTCACCCACAGCTCCTCGCCGGGGGTGACGACCTGCTCGGGCGCCTCGACGTGGTGCGCGGCCATCTCGGAGATGTGGACGAGCCCCTCGATGCCTTCGCCCACCTGGACGAACGCGCCGAACGGCACGAGCTTGGTGACCTTCCCGTAGACGAGCTCGCCGACCTGGTGGCCGTTGGCGAACTCCTGCCACGGATCCTGCTGCGTGGCCTTGAGCGACAGCGAGATGCGCTCACGGTCGAGGTCGACGTCGAGCACCTGCACCTCGACCTCGTCGCCCACCTGCACCACGGAGCTCGGATGGTCGACGTGCTTCCAGCTCAGCTCGGAGACGTGCACGAGGCCGTCCATGCCGCCGAGGTCGACGAACGCGCCGAAGTTCACGACCGACGAGACCACGCCCTTGCGGATCTCGCCCGGCTTGAGGTTGGCGAGGAACTCGTCGCGCTGCTCGCGCTGCGTCTCCTCGAGGTATGCGCGCCGCGACAGCACGACGTTGTTGCGGTTCTTGTCGAGCTCGATGATCTTGGCGTCGAGGTTCCGGCCGACGAACGGGTGGAGGTCGCGCACCCGGCGCAGGTCGACGAGCGACGCGGGCAGGAAGCCGCGGAGACCGATGTCGAGGATCAGGCCACCCTTGACCACCTCGATGACCGGGTCCGGAGACGATGCCGTCCTTCTCCTTGACCGCCTCGATCGTCCCCCAGGCACGCTCGTACTGCGCCCGCTTCTTCGAGAGGATCAGGCGGCCGTCCTTGTCTTCCTTCTGGAGGACGAGGGCCTCGAGGTCCTCGCCGAGATCGACGACCTCGTGGGGGTCGATGTCGTTGCGGATCGAGAGCTCGCGCGACGGGATGACGCCTTCGGACTTGTAGCCGATGTCGAGCAGGACCTCGTCGCTGTCGATCTTGACGACCTTGCCGGACACGATGTCGCCGTCGTCGAACTCGACGATCGTGGCGTCGACCGCGTCGGAGAAGGATTGCGATCCGAGGTCATCGAGGACCACGGGGCCGCCGTCGGGCGGGGACTCGGCTGTTGCTACAGCGCCTTCGGCGCCTGACGGCTGCGCAGCTGCCGCAGCCGGCTCACTCTGACTCGTCTCGGGCACGGGAGCGTTGTCGGTCGCTCCCGTGGCCTCCTGCTCGGACAACATTGCTCCTTGGAAACAGTGATCGCTCCCCCTGCCTGCCGGCGCACCTCGGGTGACGACGCGAGCGCGGGAAACCGGCCCCAAAGGACCGTTCATTAGCGTAACCCAAGGTCAGGCGGGCCGCCGAGCCAGGAGCAGCAACTCGGGGTCGTCGAGCGTCGGTGGCGCGGTTCCGTACCGACCCGGTGTGACGCCGTGCACTCCGACGACCTCGAGGCCGGCGCGCCGGGCGAGCAGCTCGAGCTCGCGCGCGGTGAAGCACGTCGTCCAGAGGTCGAAGACCTCCTCCTCGCCGTCCTCGTTCCGGACGGTGGACCGCTCGTGGAGCACGCCCGTGGCGGGGTCGAAGGTCTCGCCCTCCTCGAGGAAGCGGACGGCGAAAGCGGCCGAGAAGGCCGTGAGCGCGAGCCGGCCGCCGGGACGGGCTGCCGCCGCGATCCGCTCGAAGGCACGCGGCCTCGTCGCGGCCACCGAGGAGGCCGAACCCGCCCTGGCAGAGGCAGATGACGGCGTCGAACTCTGCGTCGTAGGCGAGCTCGCGGACGTCCGCCGACCTCGAAGCGCGCCGGCAGGCCGTCCGCCGCGGCGGCATCGCGGGCCAGCGTGACGAAGTCCTCCGACAGGTCGACGCCCACCACGTCGATCCCCCGCCGGGCGAGCGCGAGGGCGTGCCGGCCCGGGCCACATCCGACGTCGAGCACCCGCTCCCCCGCCTCGAGCCCGAGCACGTCGACGAGGAACCCGACCTCCTGCTCCGTTCCCTTCGTGAACGCGTTCCGGAGGTACGCCGGTCCGAGGTATCGAGCAACGCGTTGAACCAGGGACCGGACGGCACCGGCGGCATGTCGGTCACGGATGAAGGGCGGATCAGCAGTTATGGCGTCCGCAGTTTCTGGGCGGAGCCGCACTCCGGTCTCTTCTACTCCTCCTTGCCGAGCATGACTTCGGTCGCCTTGATCGAGCACCGTTACCCGGTCGCCCGCTGCCAGGGCGAGGTCTTGCACAGCCTCGCGAGTGATCGCCGCGGTGACCTCTTCGCCGTCCCCGAGCACCACCTTCACTGTTGCCATGACATGACCTTCAGTTACCTCTTGAACCGTGGCAGCCAACTGGTTTCGAGTGCTGAGTTGCATGTGCAAATCCCCTAGAGGTGCGGAAGCAAGCGCGTCGCCATATTGCACGTTCTGGAGCGCTGTTGGGCGATCAGATCTCTTCCTGAAGGCATTCCACACGTAAGCCGGTCCGAGGTGTCGGGCAATCGTGTTGAACCACGAACAGTCGGGGAGCCGAAGGCACTGGTCCCGATACGTGAAAATGCGCGCCCCGACTATCCTCGATCGATGATGAGCAGGCGCCGGACGGTTGCAGTTGTTGTGGTCGTGGCCGCGGCGCTTGCGCTCGGGTGGACGTCGAGCCGGGTTTGGGGACCCGCCGTGTTCGGATCCGAGCGCCCGTCGATCGGCATCGATCACGGTGTCGGTTCCGATGACTCTGCTGTCGTCCAGAGAGGCCCATCGCTCGTCCGCAGCTTTGTCGGCGACAGGCCGTCCCAGTCGCGAGAGCTGCTGGCCGCCCTTGGTTTCGCCGCCATCGCAGCCGCCGCCTTCTGGACACGACGGCGTACCGACCATCGTTGGGCGCATCGGCCGCTTCACCCATTTCGCGGCACCGTCGCGCTCCGGGCGCCTCCGTCGAGTCGGCTCTTCTAGCCGCGCCGCACACCCTGCGCGCGTCTCGGACGCGTGAATGACAGCTGACTGAACGCGTCCTCGACGCGCGTTCGCGACACCAATGGGTCTGTGGCCGGCCTCGAGAAGCGACTTCCTCCCGGCTACGAACGGAGCAGATCCATGTATCCATTCGAGAGCAACGTGCTGCCCGCGACCGCGGCTTCCGTGACCGATATTTCACACGGAGTCATCCTCGCATTGAGCGCGCTCTTCCTGTTGATGCCCTTTGCGATGCTCGTGGGCCTCGTCTACAGCGGTATCCGGTCGCGGCGGATGGCGCGGCGAGCGCGGTCGTGAACGAGGGCCAGCCCGCGGGGCTGGACATCTTCGAGGTCACCCTGCCGGGGATCGGACGCCGCTACACGCTTCCGGCTGCCGAAGGCGCGCGCGTCGTTGTCGTGATCCATCACAGCGGTCGCCGCGACCTGTACGCGTTCCCCGCTGGAGCACCCGGCGATCACGCTCCCGCAGCCAGCATCTCGTTGACGGACGATCAGGCTCGCAGACTCGGTGCGGTGCTCGGCGGCGCGTACTTCAAGCCTGCAGTTGTCGCGGACGTCGAAACCGTCATCGGCAATCTGCTGATCGATTGGGTCACGGTGCGGCCGGATTCTCCGGCGACGGACCATTCGATCGCCGAGCTCGAGATACGGCGGCGTACCCGCATGACGGTGGTCGCCATCCTGCGAGACGGCACGACCGTCCTCGCCCCCGAGCCGGACGAAAGGATCCGCGCCGGCGACCGGCTCGTCGTCGTGGGCCGCCAAGAAGACCTCGGTGGCTTCTTACGCCACGTGGTGGGGCCCGATCGTGGGTGACGAGCTCCTCGCGCTCGGCGGCACGTTTCTCGCGGCCGGAGTCGTCGCGCGCCTCGGCCGTCACATCGGGCTGCCCACGATTCCGCTGTTCATGTTGGCCGGAATCGTGTTCGGCCCTCATACCCCCGGCATCGCGTTCGTCGAGGACCCTCGCGACGTCGCGTTGCTCGCGAGCCTCGGTCTTGTCCTCTTGCTCTTCTATCTCGGCCTGGAATTCACCGTCGATGACCTCATCGGCGGCGGCCGCCGTCTGGCCGCAGCCGGCGGCATCTACCTCGCGCTCAACATCGGCGGCGGGCTCGCCTTCGGCTTCGCGCTCGGCTGGGGAGCCCGCGAGGCGCTGGTGATCGCGGGCGTGGTCGGGATCTCGTCCTCGGCGATCGTCACGAAGCTCCTTGTCGAGCTCCATCGCCTCGCGAATCCCGAGACGCGGCTGATTCTCGGGATCGTCGTCGTCGAAGACCTGTTCGTCGCTCTCTACCTCGCCATCCTGCAGCCGGTTCTCAGCGGCACGCAGGGAGTCGCGGCCACCTTGACGTCGTTCGGGAAGGCGTTCGCCTTTCTGGTCGTCCTCGGGGTCATCGCCCGGTGGGGCTCCGGCCTCGTCGGACGGCTCATCTTCAGCGACGACGACGAGCTGTTCACCGTGTGCTTCATCGGGCTCGCGGTCCTGGCTGCCGGGCTCGCGGAAGAGCTCGGGGTTTCCGAGGCCATCGGCGCGTTCATGATCGGAGTCGTCCTCGCCGCGAGCCCGTCGGCTGACCGGATCAAGCGCCTCGTCCTGCCGTTGCGTGACGCGTTTGCGGCCGTGTTCTTCTTCGCGTTCGGTCTCAGCATCAACGTCAGCGACGTGGCATACGTGGCCGGTCCGATTGGCGCCGCCGTGGTCCTGACCGTGCTGCTCAACGCGGCCGCGGGGCTCGTCACGGCCCGCTTGTACCGGCTCGATGCCGAACCCGCGACGAACGTCGGCGTCACGATTCTGGCGCGCGGCGAGTTCTCCCTGGTGCTCGCTGCGGTCGCGACCGGAGCCGGGCTCGACGGGCGGCTCAGCCCCTTCGTAGCCGGTTACGTCCTCATCCTCGCCATTGCCGGGCCGCTGCTCGCCAGTCGTACGCGTTGGATCGCCCGGCGCGTCCCCGCCCCAATGATCAGCTCAGGAGACGAACAATGAGTCCAGTCCTGACCCGTCCGCGCCCTCGATCGAGGCCCGCTCTCCTCTCGCGCGAAGTACTCGTGGTCGTGCTCGCCGGCGCGATCGCCGTCGCAGCCCTCGTCGGGATCCAAGCCGTGCTCCGAGGCCCCGAGCTCGTCGACCGTATGACTGTCGTCAATGAGACGCCTTATCTCGTGGACATCGAAGTGACCGGCAACGCCCGCGACGGATGGCTCGAGCTCGGCCCGGTTTCCCCCGGTGAGACCCACAACTTCGGAAGCGTCGTCGACCAGGGAGGCGAGTGGATCTTCCACATCACCACCGGCCCCCACGACGGAGGCGAGTACTCCGTCACGAAGGCCGAGCTCGAACGCGGACGTTGGGTCGTCTCGATCCCCCGCCACGTTCAAGCACGCCTCGAAGCCGACGGAGCGGTTCCGCTCCGGCGCCGCTAGTCGAGCCTCAGACGGTGACGCGCACCCCGCCGCCCGAGCCCCATCGCCCGCGGGTCGGCTTACGAGGCGGGGGCCCTCTCCTTCTCCTCTTCCCTGTCGAGTTGCGCGAGCTCGGCGTCGAGGTCCTCGGCGGGCTCGACGCGCACCGTCGGCAGGATCCGGTCGAGCCACTTCGGGATCCACCAGTTGCTGTCACCGAGCAGCTCCATCGTGGCCGGCACGAGGATCAACCGGACGATGGTTGCGTCGAGGAATACCGCAATCGGCGAGACCAAAGCCGAACAGCTTGATCGCACGATCGTCGCCGAGCACGAACGCGCTGAACACGAGGATCATGATCAAGGCAGCCGCCGTGATGACCCTCGCGGTCGCTGCGAGCCCGTCCGCCACCGCGGTCGCGTTGTTACCGGTGCGGTCGTACTCCTCCTTCATCCGGCTGAGAGCAGGAATACCTCGTAGTCCATCGAGAGGCCGAACACGATGGCGAACAGCATCATCGGTACCCATGCCTCGATAGGACCGGACTCGGCCACCCCGATGAGATCCTTCAGCCAGCCCCACTGGAACACGGCGACGATCACTCCGTACGCGGCGCCGATCGACAGCAGGTTCATGATCACGGCCTTGAGCGGGACGAGGACGCTCCGGAACACCACCATCAGAAGGAGGAACGACAGCAGCAGGACCAGCCCGATGAACACGGGGAGACGTTCGGCGGTGTAGTTGGAGTAGTCGGTGGCGCCGGCCGTGATGCCGCCGACCTTCACGTCGACGTCCGTCCCTTGCGTGACGGGCGGGATCACGTCGCCCCGCAGGCGGTCCACCAGGTTCGACGTCTCCTCGCTCTGTGGCGAGCTGTCCGGGAACACCTGCACGATCGCGGCGTTGCCGGCCTCGTTCGTCTGCGGCGGGGTGGCGAACGCCACGCCCCGTGTGCGTCTGCAACCGCTGTGACAATTGCTCGACGGTCCCGAGGTCACGCTGGCCTCCTGGCATGTCGATCGCCAGGATCATCGGGCCGTTGAAGCCGGGCCCGAAGCCCTCGACCAGCAGGTCGTAGGCGCGCCGCGTCGTATCGGACGTGGGCCGGTTGCCGGCGTCGGCGAACGCCAGCCGCATCGACAGCACGGGCAACGCGAGCACGACGAGGATGACGACCCCGGCGATCGCTCACCGGCCACGGGCGCCGCTGCAGGAATCGGCTCCACCGGTACCAGAACGACTCTCGAACCTCGCCCTCGGCGCGCTTCTTGTGCGGGAGCCCGAGCTTGTCGATGTTCGGCCCACGAAGCCGAGGACGGCCGGAAGCAACGTGATCGCGGCGAGCATCGTCATGAGCACGCCGAGCGCGATCCCGATCGCCAGGCCCTGCACGGCGGGCACGTTGATCAGCAGCATTCCGAGCACGGCGATGACGACGGTCGTGCCCGCGAAGACGACCGAGCGGCCCGCGGTGTCGGCCGCGAGCGCGACCGCGCTCTCGGGTTGATGACCGTCGCGGAGCGCCTGCCGATACCGGGTAACGATGAGCAGCGCGTAGTCGATCCCGACACCGATCCCGATCATCGCGACGGCCTGCGTCGTGAAGTCGGGCATCGTCAAGCCCGTTGGCGGTGAGCTGCACGAGCGCGATGCCGGTGCCGATGCCGAACAGGGCGGTGAGGATCGGGAGACCGGCCGCGAGCACCGAACCGAACGCGATGAGCAACACGATGATCGCGAGCAACACGCCGATGGCCTCGCTCGCCGGCAACTCCTGGTCACCGAAGAGTTGCCCGCCGAGCTCGATGCGCAGGCCGGAGACCTTCACGTCCTTCGCTTCGGCTTTGACCTTGTCGGCCGCGTCCTGGAACTCCTTGTCGGGACGGTCGGCGAAGTTGACCTCGCCGTAGGCGATCCGACCGTTCCCGGAGACCTGGCGCGCACCTTCGGGCGTCGTACGGGCTCACGACCTGAGTGCGCGGCACCGTGCGCTCGACCCGCGCGAACAGCTCCTCCATGGCCTGGCGAACTGTCGGGTCGTTGACGCCGCGATCGGATGTGAACACGATCTGCCCGCTGAAACCGGCGCGGGCGTCGAAACCCCGCTCCTCGAGCAGGTCCTGGGCCTGCTTGCTCTCCGAGCCGGACAGCGAGAACTCGTTGCGGAAGACACCGCCCGCGGCCGAGCTCGACACGGAGACGGCGACGAGGAAGACCACCCACGCGGCGAGGACTCGCCAGCGGCGGCGGTAACAGGTACGGGCAAGGCGCTTCAGCATCGGGGGGACCTCTGCGTCTCGGGGGGTTGTGTCGACTGGTTCGGTTCCGCTTCGACCGTGCGGCAGCGCGGAACTCATCGGTTTGTTCCGAGTGTCCGGCTTGACTCGGGGTTAGCTTAAGAATTGAATTGTCAATGTGTCAAGACATACAAAACGTGACCTATTTCTCGATTTGATGACCGCGTTCCGCGAGTACACGAGCGCGGTGGACGCCGTGAACCAGATCATCGCCGGGCGCATGGGGATCAATCGCACCGATCACCGTGTCCTCGAGATCATCGCCCGGCTCGGAGCGCATCACCGCCGGAGACCTCGCCACGCGCCGGCCACCTCACGACCGGCGCCGTCACCGCGGTGCTGGACCGACTCGAGGACGTCGGGCTACGTCCGGCGAGTTCGCGACACCGAGGACCGGCGACGCGTGCTCGTCGAGCAGACGCCGGAGGGCACGAAGACGGCCATGCGGTACTACGCGCCGTACATGAACCGGAGCTTCGAGGCGATGGCGAAGTACACCGCCGACGAGCTGGGACGTGATCCGTGACTTCATGCGCGGCGCCACGGCCATCACCGAGACGTACGTGAAGGAGCTACGGGCCGCCGGGGCGAACCCAGGTGGCGTGGCCGAGACCGACTGACGCTATTTGGCCTCGGCCCAGGTGGGACCGAAGCCGAGGTCGACCACGAGCGGGACCTTCAGCGTGCAGACGGACTCCATCACTTCGCGCACGAGCGGTTCGACTCGCTCCCGTTCCTCGAGCGGCACCTCGAGGACGAGCTCGTCGTGCACGGTGAGGATCATGCGCGACCGGAGGCCGGCGTCGTCGAGCGCGCGGTCGAGCTCGACCATCGCCAGCTTGAACACGTCGGCGGCGGAGCCCTGCACGGGCGCGTTCTGCGCCATGCGCTCCCCCATCTGACGGATGCGGAAGTTGTCGGACGACAGCTCGGTGATCTGACGCCGACGGCCGAAGATCGTCGTCGTGTAGCCGCGCTGCTTCGCCTCCCGCACGGTGCTGTCCATGAAGGCCTTCACGCTCGGGAAGCTCGCGAAGTAGTTGTCGAGGATCTCACGGGCTTCCTCGGTCGGGACGCCGAGACGCTGACCGAGCCCGTAGGCCTCCATGCCGTACGCGAGGCCGAAGTTCACCACCTTCGCGAAACGACGCTGGAAGGCGTCGACGTCTTTCTCCTCGACGCCGAACACCATCGCGGCCGTCGTGGTGTGGATGTCGGCGCTGCGGGAGAAGGCCTCGATCAGCCCGGGATCGTCCGTGAGGTGTGCGAGCACCCGGAGCTCGATCTGCGAGTAGTCGGCGGTCAGCAACCCGCAGCCTTCGTCGGCGATGAACGCGCGGCGCATCTCCCGACCGTCGGCAGTGCGCACGGGCACGTTCTGGAGGTTCGGGTTCTCGCTCGAGATTCGCCCGGTCGTCGTGTCGGTCTGCTTGAAGGTCGCGTGAATGCGGCCGTCGTCGCCGATGAGCGGCGGCAACGCGTCGGCGTACGTGCTCCGCAGCTTCTCGACCTCGCGGTAGCGCAACAGGTCCTCGACGATCGGGTGCTCCTCGACCATCTTCTGGAGCGAGTCGGCGTCGGTGGACGGGCCGGTCTTGGTCTTCTTCACCGGCGCCAAGCCGAGCTTCTCGAAGAGCACCTGGCGCAGCTGAAGCGTGGAGTTCACGTTGAACTCTTCGCCGGCGTGGGCGTGGATCCGCCCCACGAGGTCCTCGCAGCTCTGGGCGAGCTCGGCGCGCAGGCCCTCCAGGAACTCGCGGTCGACCCTGACGCCGGCATCCTCCATCCGCCCCAGCACACGGACGAGCGGCCGCTCGACGCGTTCGTACAGGTCGGTGAGCTCGCGCGCCTCGAGCGCTTCGGCGAGCGTGCCGGCGAGGCGCCGTACCGCCAGCGCGCGCCGGCCGGTCTCGTCGACTCGGGACTGGCCGTCCATGTCGAGGTCGAGGGTGCCTTCCTCGGCGTCGGGTGAACGCACCTCGAGCGACAGGTACCGCAGCGCGAGGTCCTCGAGGAGGTACTTCCCTTCCGCCGGGTCCAGCAGATACGCCATGACCGCGGTGTCGTAGCGCAGCGAGCGCACGTCGACGGGGAGCGCATGCATCAGCTCCTTGGCGCGGTGCGTGTCGAGCGGCGGTCCGCCTTCACGCACGAGCACGCCGAGGGCGTCGCTCACCTTCGCGTCGCGCAGCAGCTCGGCGTCGATGTAGTCGGCACGCCCGTCCTCGTCGGCGACGGCCACGCCGATCAACGCGCTGCGACCGGCCTCGCCTTCCCACCGGCCCTCGAGCACGTACGAGCTCTCGACGGCGCCGAGATCCCGTAGCCGGGTCGCCGCCGCGGCCGCGTCCGGCACGACCACGACGTCGGCTTCGAACGTCTCGGCCTCGGGCTCGGCGGCCTCTTCGCCGACAGCCTCGAACAGTCGAGGCAGGAGCGTCCGGAACTCGAGCTGGTCGAACAGGACGCGCACCTGCTCGCTGTCCCATGAACGCTGGCGGAGGTCGGCGGCCGAGAAGTCGATCTCGACGTCAGTCCGCAGGCGCGACATCTCGCGATTGAGGAACACCCGGTCGCGCGCATCGCCCAGGTTCTGTCGTTGCTTCGGCGGCAGCTCGTCGAGATGCTCGTAGATGCCTTCGAGATTCCCGTACGTCACGATGAGCTTCGCGGCCGTCTTCTCGCCGATACCGGGGACGCCGGGAAGGTTGTCGCTCGTGTCGCCGCGGAGCGCGGCGTAGTCCGGATACTGCGCGGCAGTGACTCCGCCGGTGCGCTCGACGATCCCGGCTTCGTCGTAGAGCACGTAATCCGACACGCCGCGCCGGTTGTAGAGGACCTTGACGTGCGGGTCGCGGACGAGCTGGTAGGTGTCGCGGTCGCCGGTGACGATCACGGTGTCGATGCCCTCCCCCGCCGCCTGCTCGGCGAGGGTGGCGATGACGTCGTCGGCCTCGACGCCCCCGACCTCGAGCACGGGGATCGCGAGCGCTTCGAGCACCTCGTGGATCAGCGGGAGCTGCGAGGAGAACACGTCCGGGGTCTCCTTGCGCCCCGCCTTGTATTCGGCGTCCATCTCGTCCCGGAACGTCGGCGCCCCGGTGTCGAAGGCGACGGCGATGTACTCGGGCTTCTCGTCGCCGAGCATCTTGATCAGCATCGACGTGAAGCCGTAGACCGCGTTCGTGATCGTCCCCGTCCGGGTCGCGAGGTCGGTGGGGAGGGCGTAGAAGGCGCGGTACGCCAAGGAATGGCCGTCGAGGAGGAGGAGCTTGCTCACGTTCTGATCGTATGCCCGGGACCCCCCGCCAGACGCGGAGAGTCGCCGGCACCAAGGCCGGCGACTCCCGCTGTCGCGCGACTTGCCTGGTCAGAACGCAGCGTCGACCTGGTTCCACATGGTCGGGAACACGAAGAAGGCAAGCCCGATGGCGACGAGCCCCACCGAGCCGCCGGCGCGCCGGCCCACGGTCGTCCCGGCGAACGCGGCGACGACGAAGCAGGCCACGGCGATGATGTAGAAGATCGCTAGCTCTTTTGACGCGGGTTCGAACGCGGCGAGCAGCATTGAATCCTCCAGGTCCGGACAGCCGGGCTCGGCTGTCACTGCTCGCTGGGTACCCGCGCCGCGCGAGCGGGAAACGGAATCGGGCGCGCGGCTCAGGGAGTGAGCTCGCCGTCGAGGACGCGACGGGCGATGTCGTGCACCTTGACCCGATTGTGCATGGCCTGCTGTTGGAGGAACCGCCACGCTTCCTGCTCGGTCGTTCCGTGCTGATCCATGAGGACGCCCTTGGCGCGGTCGATCGTCTTGCGTTCCTCGAGACGTTCGGCGAGGTTGCCGACGTCCCGCTCGAGCGAGGCGAGCTCGGCGTAGCGCCCGAGTGCCATCTCGATGGCGGGGATGAGGTCACTCTTCTGGAACGGCTTGACCAGGTACGCGAGCGCGCCGGCGTCGCGGGCTTGCTCGACGAGGTCGCGCTGCGAGAAGGCGGTGAGCACGAGCACGGCCGCGAGCCGCTCGCTGGTGATGTGGCGTGCCGCGGTGAGGCCGTCCATGCCCGGCATCTTGATGTCGAGGATCACGAGGTCGGGCTGGTTCTGACGGACGAGCTCGATGGCCTCGTCGCCGCGACCGGTCTCGCCCACGACCTCGTAGCCCTCCTCTTCGAGGAGCTCCTTGAGATCGAGGCGGATGATCGCTTCGTCCTCCGCGATCACGACGCGTGTGGGATCCGGCACGGGCGCGCTCCGTGGTTCGGGAGTGATCAGTGGGCGGAGAGCTCGGCCGCCATCCGGTCGAGCAACGCGTCCTGCTCGCGCTCGAGCTCGACGATCGACCCGGCGAGCGTGTCGCGGTGGCGGGCCAGCGCGTCCGCGTGACGGCGGGCGTCGCGAGCCTCGACGTCGCCCAGCGGCGTCTCGGCCACGAGCGCCCGGAGGCGAGCTTCGTCGGCTTCGTCCTCGAGGAACGCAACTTGCTCGTCGGTGACGGCCAGCTCGGACCGCAGACGCTTGAGCCGCTCGCTCACGTCGACAAGCCGCCGCTGGAGGATCGACTGGGACATGGGACCGGCAGTCTACGGCCTGGGACCGCCAATCCCATGGGGAACTTGCTCTCGGTCAGAATGGGCGTGTGGACGTCCCGAGCGCGATCTTCACTCCTGAGCACGACGAGCTCCGCGCCGCCGTGCGACGGTTCGTCGACAAGGAGCTGGCGCCGTCGGTCGACGAGTGGGAAGCGGCCGGCTACTTCCCCGATTGGGTGTTCAGGCGCTGCGGCGAGCTGGGCTTCCTGGGGCTGCACTACCCAGAGCGCTGGGGCGGCGCGGGCGGCGACCTCGCCGCCGAGATCGTGTTCATCGAGGAGCTGTCGCATTGCGGGGCGGGCGCGATCCCGATGGCGATCTCGGTGCAGACCGACATGGCGACGCCCGCGCTGGCGGAGTTCGGGACCGACGAGCAGCGTGAGCGGTACCTGCGCCCCGCGATCGCGGGCGAGAAGATCGGCGCGATCACCGTCTCCGAGCCCGATGCCGGCTCGGACGTCGCCAACATCTCGACGCGCGCCGTACGAGACGGCGAGACGTGGATCGTCAACGGTCGCAAGATGTTCATCACCAACGGCGCCCGGGCCGACTTCCTGACGCTGGTCGCCCAGACCGAGCCCGGCTCGGGGTACCGCGGCATCTCGTTGTTCCTCGTCGACACGGACCTGCCCGGTGTGTCGGTGTCCCGGACGCTGAAGAAGCTCGGGATGTGCTCGAGCGACACCGCGGAGATCGCGCTCGACGACGTGCCCGTTCCGCACGCGAACCTCATCGGCCTCGAGCCCGGCCAGGGATTCTCGCAGCAGATGTGGCAGTTCCAGTACGAGCGATTGGCGAGCGCCGCCGCGTGCGTCGGGCAGGCCGAGAAGATCCTCGGCGAGACCATCGCGTACGCCCGGGAACGGCGTGCGTTCGGGAAACCCATCGCCGACCATCAGGTGATCGCGCACATGCTCGCCGACGCCGCCACCGAGCTCGAGGCCGGACGCGCGCTCCTCTACGCGACGGTGTGGCGGATTCTGCACGGCGAGTATCCCGTCGCGGAGATCTCGATGGCGAAGAAGTACTGCGCCCAGATGCAGAACCGCCTCGCCGACACGTGCCTCCAGGTCTACGGCGGCTACGGGTACATGGAGGAGACGCCGGTGAGCCGCGCCTGGCGCGACGCCCGCCTCCAGCGCATCGGCGCCGGCACCGACCAGATCATGAACAACGTGATCGCCAAGCGCCTCGGCATCAGCGCCGGCGACTGATGACGACCACCGCGGTCCTTTGCACCGACGGCTCGGACCTCGCGCAGCGCGCCATGGCGGCCGGGCGCTCCGTCTTGCGACCTACCGACAAGGTCATCGTCGTCACGGTGGTCGACGAAGTGGACCCGATGCTTGCTGCAGATGGCAGCGGCCACGCGGGAGCGACAATGTCACCCGAGGAGCTCCGGATGCTCCAGGAGAAGACGCGGTCCGACGGTGAAACCATCCTGCATCACGCCGCCGAGGGACTCGGCTTCGACGGCGTCGAGACACGCGTCCTCGAGGGTCGACCCGGTCCGGCGTTGTGCTCCTTCGCCGAAGATGCGTCGGCGACTGCGATCGTGATGGGAACGCGGGGGCGAGGCCGGCTCAAGCGGGCGCTCCTCGGGTCGGTGTGCGACTACGTGGTGCGCAACGCGCCGTGTCCGGTGATCGTTGCCGCCGACGCCGCCGGCACCTAGGAGACGGGCCCGTCGAACAACGCGCGATGCGTGGCCCATCAGCGGCAGTAGAGCTCGAGAAGCACCGGTAGTCTCGAAATTCCGCCCGGGTGTTGGAATTGGCAGACAAGATG
Source organism: uncultured Actinomycetes bacterium (assembly GCA_963768605.1). GTDB lineage: Bacteria > Actinomycetota > Acidimicrobiia > IMCC26256 > JACDBD01 > JALZAA01. The sequence goes on from CAVYIP010000005.1 coordinate 68,764, forward strand.
GACTCAAAATCCATTGTCCGAAAGGGCGTGTGGGTTCGAATCCCACCCCGGGCACCGGTCGCTCGTCGATCCTGTTCCGCCGTTCTGAAAGCGCGGTATGTGGGTACGCCCTCGTTAGGATGCACAGGTAGACGCGCGGAGTGGTGATGTACCTCGCCCTGGAAACCAATCAGTGGGTGGCGATCCTCGTCGGAGTCGCCTGCCTCGGAGCCCTCGTCGTCATCGTGGTGGCGCCGTGGCGGCGGATCCGGTCCGAGCCGCCGATCCGCGGCGACGTCGAGACCAGGCTCCTGCTCGGTGACGACCCGAAGGAGATCGCCGAGGAGGAGGACGAGGAGGAAGCCGAGGGTCCCTCGGGCCCCCGCGCCGAGGTCCTCGATCTCGACCCCGAACGCCGGTCCTCCTCGGCCTAGCGGCTACTCCGCGTTCGCCAGCGCGAAGAACAGCCGGGCTTCGCAGGCCACTTTTCCTTCGACCGTTGCCCGGCCTCGGCCCCAGCCGCCGCGGGCGCTGAGCCGCTCGAGCTCCACCTCCGTGACCAGCTCGTCACCCGGCCGGACGAGACGGCGGAATCGCACCTTCTCCACCCCGCCGAAGAGCGGCAGCTTGCCGGCGTAGCGGTCGTCCGCCAGCACGGCGATGGCCCCTGTCTGCGCCAGCGCTTCGAGCTGGAGCACTCCGGGAAAGACCGGGTTCCCGGGAAAATGACCGGCGAGGAACGCCTCCTCACCGGTGACGCGGTAGCGGCCCCGGACGGAGACACCCGGATCGAGGGCGTCCACCGCGTCGACGAACCGGAACGGCGGGCGGTGCGGCAGCAGGGCGACGAGCGCATCGGAATCGATCCCCACCGGCTGTTCCTCAGGTCGCCGCCACGAGCGCCGAGACGTTACATGCCGTTTTCCCGGGCGCAATCTGGAGGTGTAACCCTGCCCACGCACTGCTGGTCGGAGCAACAACCACACGTCCGGGCGGAAGCGAGCTCGTGGGCATCGCCGTCATTTTCCCCGGTCAGGGGACCCAAACCACAGGCATGGGCGCGCCGTGGCGCGACCACCCGGCATGGAGCGTCGTCGACCGCGCCGAGGCGGCCTTGGGCGAGCCCCTCTCCTCGCTCGTCCTCGATGCTCCCGCCGAGCAGCTGGCCCGAACCCGGGACGCGCAGCTCGCCGTCCTGCTCACCTCGCTGGTGGCGTGGGAGGCGGTGCGCGAACGCATCGAGGCGCCGATTGCGTTCGCCGGACACTCTCTGGGGCAGGTCACGGCGCTCATCGCGTCCGGAGCGCTGCCGCTCGAGGAGGGCGTGCAGTTCGCGGCCCGGCGTGCGGAGCTCACGCAGTCGGCCGCCGACGCCCATCCCGGTCGCATGGCCGCCCTGCTCGGCGCCTCGCTCGAGCAGGCCGAGAAAGCGTGCCGGGCCGCGCCCGACGGATGCTGGATCGCCAACGACAACGCCCCCGGCCAGGTCGTGATCGCCGGCACCCCCGACGGCGTCGAAGAGGGCTCCGCCCAGGCCAAGCAGCTCGGCGTCAAGCGGGCTACTCCACTGAACGTCGGCGGCGCCTTCCACACCCCGCTGATGCGCGACGCCGCCGACGGCCTCGCGGCCGAACTGCCGGCCGTCCCCCTGTCGCCGCCCGACGCGCCGGTGGTCTCGAACGGCGATGCCCAGCCCTACGAGGACGCCGACGGTTGGCGCTCCCGCCTCGCCGTGCACGTCACCGATCCCGTCCGGTGGCGCACGTCGATGGAGACCATCTCCGGGATGGGCGTGACCCGGTGCCTCGAAGTCGGAAACGGCTCGATGCTGGCGACGCTGGCCAAGCGGATCGTGTCCGATCTGCCCGTCCAGGGCGTGGCCACCCCCGAAGATCTGCCCGCACTCACGGAGGTTCGATGACCATCGAGTTGGCACTGGTACACGGCGAGGGTCTGACAGTGCCCGAGCGTGTGATCGTGGCACCCTCGGTCGGCGTGTTCCGTCCGTTGTTCGGCCACGACGTCGCATGTGGTCAGAACGTCGACGCAGGGCAAGCTGTGGGGGTGATCGAAGGGCCGGGAATCTCGACTCCCGTCCGTAGCCCGTTCCGAGGCGTCCTCGCCGGTCTGCTCGCCAACGACGGCGAGCGTCTTCGTCAGGGCGAGCCCGTCGCCTGGCTGCGAGTCGCGTAGCGGTGCGGGCCTGCGTCGGCGGCTGGGGCACGGCCGTTCCCGAAAAGCTCGTCACCAACGCCGAGATGGAGCAACGCGTCGACACCACCGACGCGTGGATCGTCGAACGCACCGGTATTCGCGAACGGCACGTCGCGGCCGCGACCGACACGACCGCGTCGCTCGCCATCGACGCCGGCACCGCGGCCATCAAGAACGCGGGGATCCCGCCCGACGCGATCGACCTGCTCATCGTGGCCACCGCCAGCCCGGAGCAGCCGATCCCCCACACCGGCGCGTTCGTCGGCGAGGGCCTCGGGCTCCGCTGCGGCTCGTTCGACCTCGGCGCCGGCTGCGCCGGGTTCGTCTACATGCTCGTGGTCGGCTCGTCGCTCCTGGCGACCGGCAACCTCGACCACGTGTTGATCGTCGGCTCCGAGATCCTCAGCCGCCTCATCGACCCCGACGACCGGGCGACGTGCATCCTCTTCGGCGACGGCGCCGCCGCCGCCGTCCTGAGCCGCTCCCCCGACGACGGCCCCGGCGTCCTCGCCTGGGACCTCGGGTGCGACGGCTCGGCGGCCGGGCTGCTCGAGATCCGCGCCGGTGGCAGCCGCATGCCGGCGACACCGGAGACCATCGCCGCCGGCGAGCAGTACCTGAAGATGCAGGGCCAGGAGGTCTTCCGGCGAGCGGTGCGGGTGGTCGTCGAATCGGCGCGCACGACGCTCGATCGCGCCGGCGTGGCGCCCTCCGACGTGGCGTGGTTCGTCCCGCACCAGGCCAACATCCGCATCATCGAATCGGCCGCCAGCCGGCTGGGCATCGGCGGGGACCGGACGATCGTGAACATCGACCACTACGGCAACACGTCGGCGGCGTCGATCCCGCTCGCGCTCGCCGAGGCCGCCGACGACGGACGGCTGCAGGACGGCGACCTCGTGCTCATGTCGGGATTCGGCGCCGGGATGACCTGGGCCAGCGCGCTCCTGCGATGGGGAAAGCCGTGACCGACGCTCGGACCGCGTTCGTCACCGGAGGGTCGCGCGGGATCGGCCGCGCCTGCGCGGTCGCGCTCGCCGAAGCCGGCCACCGTGTCGCGTTCTGCTACTCGAGCGACCACGACGGCGCCAAGGCCACGCGCGCCGCGGTCGAGAAGGCGGGCGCCGACACGCTCGCGGTGCGAGCCGACATTCGCGACCCGGCCGCGGTCGACAGCGCGTTCAGCGAGATCGAACACGCACTCGGGCCCGTCGAGCTGCTCGTGAACAACGCCGGCACCACGGAGGACGGACTCGTCGCCCGCATGACGGACGACCAATGGCAACGCGTCATCGACACGAACCTCACGGGCGCGTTCCACACGATCCGACGCGCCGCGCCCAAGATGATGCGCGCGCCGGTGGGGCCGCATCGTCAACGTCTCCTCGGTCGGAGCCCATCGCGGCGGCCCCGGCCAAGCGAACTACGCGGCGGCGAAGGCCGGGCTCTTGGGGCTGACGCGCTCGGTCGCCCGGGAGCTCGCGCCGCGCAACGTCACCTGCAACGTCGTCGCACCGGGGCCTATCGTGACTTCGATGACCGAGGGCCTCTCCGACGAGTGGCAGGTCAAGGCGGAGGAAGCGGTGCCGTTGGGTAGGTTCGGCAGGCCGGACGAGGTGAGCGCAGTGGTGGCTTTTCTCTGTTCGGACCCTGCCGGTTACGTCACCGGAGCTCTGGTCCCCGTCGACGGGGGCCTGGGGATGGGACACTGAACCCCGACCATCCGTACGCGACTGGAGGACTGGATGGAACGTGACGAAGCACTCAGCGTGCTGCGCGAGGTCGCAGTCGAAGTTCTGAGCGTCGAGCCCGACAGCGTGACCGAGGGCGCGCGCTTCAAGGAGGATCTCGACGCCGACAGCCTCGACCTCGTCGAGATGGTGATGGGGCTCGAGGAGCGCTTCGACATCTCGGTGCCCGAGGAGGACCTCGAGGGCGTCACGACCGTCGGACAGGCCGTCGACCTCGTTCTGAGCAAAGTCGGCGCCGAAGCATGAGCGACCTCGACCAGCGCGGCCGCCCGCGCGTCGTCGTCACCGGGCGTCGGCGTCAAGACGCCGGCCGGGAACGACGTCGCGTCGTTCTGGGAGCAGTTGCGCGCGGGTCGGGCGAGCGCGCGCGACCATCGAGAGCTTCGACCCTGCCGGCTTGTCGATCACGTTCGCCGGCGAGGTGCGGGACTTCGATGCGGTCGAGTACTTCGGGCCCAAGGAGGCGCGTCGCCAGGACCGGGTAACCCAGCTCGGCTTCGGCGCCGCCGCCGACGCGCTCGGTGACGCAGGTGAGCTGGGCGCCGACCCCAGTCGCTGTGCCGTGATCATCGCCACCGGTGTCGGTGGGCTGCACACCCTCGAGGAGAACCAGCGCCTGTACTACGACAAGGGCCCGTCCCGGGTCAGCCCGTTCTTCGTGCCGATGATGATGCCGAACGCGACCGCCGGCGTCGTTGCGATGCAACTCGGCTGGACGGGGCCCAACCTGTGCGTCGCCACCGCCTGCGCCGCGGGCGCGCACGCCATCGGCGAGGGCGTCCGCCTGATCCGCGACGGCACCGCCGACGTCGTGATGGCAGGTGGCACGGAAGCAGCCGTGACGCCGCTCACCGTCGCGGCCTTCGCCCGCATGGGCGCGCTCAGCTCGCGCAACGACCACCCCGAGCTTGCGTCCAGGCCTTTCGACGCCGACCGCGACGGCTTCGTGATCGGCGAGGGCGCCGGCTGTGTGGTGCTCGAGTCGCTGGAGCGCGGCACGGGCACGCGGCGCGACCGTGTACGGCGAGGTCGCCGGCTACGGACGGAACGCCGACGCCTACCACATCACTGCACCGTCACCCGGAGGTGCCGGCGCCGCCGTCTGCATGCAGCTCGCACTCGACGACGCCGCGATGGAGCCGTCCTCGATCGGGCACGTGAACGCGCACGGCACCTCGACGCCGCTGAACGACGCCGCCGAAGCCGAAGCCGTCCGAAAGGTCTTCGGCGACGCCCCGCCTGTGGTCACCTCGACCAAGGGCGTGACCGGGCACCTGATCGGCGCAGCGGGGGCGGTGGAGGCGGTCGCCGCGCTGCTCTCCGTGCGCGACGGCATCGTCCCGCCGACCGCGAACCTCGAGCGCATCGGCGACGACATCGAGCTCGACGTGGTGGCGGGTTCACCACGCGAGGTCGGGCGCCAAGCCGGCGATCTCCAACTCGTTCGGGTTCGGCGGCCACAACGCGAGCCTCGTTCTCACCGCTGCAGACTGATCGCAGCCCGGTGACGCCGCTGTTCTCGCCGACGCCGGCGGCGCCGGTGATGGCACAGCGCAGCGACGCCGTCACCGCGGCGCTCTCGGATCTGCACGGGCGAACGGTCAGCTGGTTCCGCCTCGACGGCGGCAAGCACCGCGGCGCGATCGGCGTGGCCGAGGGCGAGGCGCTCGAGCGGGCGGTACGCCTCGGGATCGACCTCGGCGTGCCGGTGGTCGGCGCGCGTCGCAACCTCGGGCGCAGACGTCGGGGAAGGCGTGGAGTCGCTGCACGCAGCTGGGGACGCGTGGCCCGGGCGCTTGAGCGAGGCGTCGGGCGTCGTGCCCACGATGCTTGCAGTCGTCGGGCCGTGCGTGTCCGGGCCTGCCCTCGTGCTCGGGCTCGTCGACCAGGTCGTGATGACGGCGGACGCCTTCGCGTACGTCACCGGACCCGACACCGTGACCGCGTTCACCGGTGTGCCCGTCAGCCCTATGGACCTCGGCGGCGCGGCCGTGCACAGCTTCCGCAGCGGTGTGGCTTCCCTCGTAGTGGAAGACGATGCAGACGCGCTCACCGGCATCGCTGCGATCCTCGACTACCTACCCGATCATCACCTCGAAGACCCGCGCGTGGATTCCCGATCTCGACCCGGTCGACCGCGACTGCAAGCTCGCCGCGGCGGCCGTGCCGAGCGTGTCGAAAGAGTCGTACGACGTGCGCGACGTCATCGGCGACGTCGTGCGACGCCGGAAGCCTCCTCGAGCTGCGCGCCCACCACGCACCGAACCTCGTGACCGCGCTCGCCCGGCTCGGCGGACGGTCGATCGGCGTCATCGCGAACCAGCCCAGTCAGCGAGCCGGAACGCTCGACATCGACGCGTCCAGCAAGGGAGCACGGTTCGTGCAGTGGTGCGACGCGTTCAACGTGCCGCTGCTGACCTTCGTCGACACGCCCGGGTTCGAGCCCGGGCACCGACCTCGAATGGCGGGGCATGATCCGGCACGGCGCGCAGCTCGTGCATGCCTACGCGGCGGCCACCGTGCCGCGGCTGTGCGTCGTGCTCCGCAAGGCGCTACGGCGGCGCGTACATCGTGATGGACTCGAAGGCCCTCGGGAACGACTGGTACGGCGCATGGCCGGGCGCCGAGATCGCCGTGATGGGCGCCTCCGGCGCAGTGCAGATCCTGCACGGCAAGCGCCTCGCCGGGATCTCCGACGAGGAGGACGCGCCGCGCCGAGCACGCCGAGCTCGAGCAGCGAGTACGGAGACCGGTTCGCGAGCCCGTTGCCCGCCGCCGAGCGCGGCTACGTCGACGAGGTCATCGCGCCCGCCGACACCCGCCGCGTGCTCGGAGCGGCGCTGGCTCGCCTCGACACGAAGCAGGAGAGCCCTTCGTCCCGCCGGCACTCGAACTCGCCACTCTGAGGCAGAATCGGCGGATGCTCCTCGACGGACAGCGAATCCTCGTCACCGGCGTCCTCAACGACTCGTCGATGGCGTTCGGGGTCGCGAAGTTGGCCCAGGAAGAGGGCGCCGAGGTCGTGCTCACGTCGTTCGGGCGGGTGATGAGCCTGACGCGACGGGCGGCCAAGCGACTGCCATCGCCGCCGGAGATCGTCGAGCTCGATGTCAGCAACTCGGAGGATGTCGACGCGCTCGCCGGCCGCGTCGGCGGCCGCCTGGACGGCGTGCTCCACGCCATCGGGTTCGCGCCCGAGTCGTGCCTCGGCGGCGGGTTCCTCACCGCCCCGTGGGAGGACGTCGCCGTCGCCCTCCAGGTCTCGGCGTACTCGCTGAAGGCGCTGGCCGTCGGCGCGCTCCCCCTGATGGGCGAGGGCGGATCGATCGTCGGGCTCGATTTCGACAACACGCAGGCATGGCCCGTGTACGACTGGATGGGCGTCGCGAAGAGCGCCTTCGAGTCGACCGCCCGCTACCTCGCGCGTGACCTCGGCCCCAAGGGCATCCGCGTCAACCTCGTGTGCGCGGGCCCGATCCGGACGATCGCGGCGCGGAGCATCCCCGGCTTCGACCAGTTCGAGTCGGTGTGGGACGAGCGGGCGCCGCTGGGATGGAACATCAAGGACACCGAGCCGGTCGCCAAAGCGTGCGTGGCGCTCCTGTCTGATCTCTTCCCGGCGACGACCGGCGAGATGCTGCACGTCGACGGAGGGTTTCACGCCATCGGGGCGTAGCACGCTGCGCGCGCATCACCCCTCGAGAGCTTCGGTGACCTTCGGGACGGTGGCCTTCGGGCTGACCTTGTAGAACACGTCGGCGAGCTTGCCCTTCTCGTCGACGACGAACGCGGAGCGGATGATGCCCATGAAGCTCCGCCCGTACAGCGACTTCTTCCCCCACGTCCCCCACGCTTGCGCCACCTTGTGGTTCTCGTCGGCGAGAAGCGGGAACCCGAGGCCGTACTTGTCGTCGAACTTCTTCTGCTTCTCGGGCGTGTCGGGGCTGATGCCCACGACCTTGGCCTTGAGCTTCTTCAAGTCCGGCTCGGCGTCGCGCAGTGCGCACGACTGCGTCGTGCACCCCGGCGTGTCGGCCTTCGGGTAGAAGTACACGACGAGCTTCTTGCCCCGGAAGTCCTTGAGCTTCACGCTCTTTCCGCGCTGGTCGGTGAGCGCGAAGTCAGGGGCTTTGTCACCGGGCTTCAATTTGGGCATGAGCGCTCCTCATGGTCGTCGAAGGCGAACGCCCTAGCATGCCGCACGTGTCTCGGCCCGTGACCGTCACCGTCGAGGCATCCCCGAGCGAGGTCGAGAAGGCCGCGCGCAACACGCTCGGACTGCGCCGCGACGACGACGGCGCCCTGACGGGAACCTTGCTGGACTGGACGGATCCGAACGCCCGCCTGCGCGTCGAGATCGAGCCCGAGGACACGGGAGGGACACGGGTCTCGTTGGAGCTCGAGGGCTCGCCACATGTCCCGTACTTCCAGTGGTTCTTCGGCCCGCTCCTGCGCCGAGGTGAGCATCGCACGATGCAGCACCGGGCCGAGCTCCTCGCGGCCGAGGTCGAGGGCCGACCGAAGCCCTCGCCACCCAAGCGCTCGCCACTGCTCCCCCCGGTGCCGTTCCCCGCGCGGGCTACGGCGCTGCTGGCAACGGTGGCGGCCATCGCGGCGCTGGCGAACTTCGGCGGTGCGCTGTTCGGCCAGACCGCGGACTCGGTCACGAAGACGTTCGGCCAGTCGAACCGGGGGCTCGGCCTTGCCCTGGCAGTGTCGAGAGGAGGCGTGCTCGTCTCACTCGTCGCGACCGCGCTCGCAGACCGGCAAGGGCGCCGACGCCTGCTGCTGATCTGCTTCGCGGGTGTCGGCATCACCAACGCGATCTCGGCGATCGCACCGAACTTCGTCGCGTTCACCGGCGCGCAGGTGCTGACCCGGGCGTTCGTGAACTCGACGTTGGTCGTCGCGGGTATTGCGGCGGTCGAGGAAGCGCCCGACGGCGCACGCGCCTACGCCTTGTCGATGCTCGCGCTCGCCTACGGCGCCGGTTTCGCCATCGCCGTCGTGCTCCTGCCGATCTCGGATGTCGCGCCGCAGGCGTGGCGCATCGTCTTCGCCATCAGCGCATTGACGATCTTGCTGCTCCCGCGCCTCGCACGAAACCTCCACGAGACGAGTCGGTACGCGAATCTCGCCAACCGGACGAGGCGCCGTGGGCAGCTCCGTGAGGTCTTCGCGAACGTCTACGGCTTCCGGTTCCTCCTGCTCGGCTTGGCCGCGTTCCTCACGAACTTCTTCAGCGCCCCGTCGGCGCAGCTCACGAACCGGTTCCTCACCGACGAGCACGGCTACTCGAACACGCTGATCGCCGTGTTCCGTGGCGTGACCGCAGGACTGCCCGGGCTGATAGGAATCGTGATCGCGGCGCGCCTCGCAGAGACGCGGGGCCGCCGTCCAGTCGCGATCGTCGCGCTCGCCGCGGCCACCATCCTCCAGATGGCGTTCTTCCTCGGCGGCGGCCTCGTGCTCTGGGTGACGGCGACGTTCGCCATCATCGCCGCCAGCTGCGCGGCGATCGTGCTGGTCGCGTTCGACACCGAGCTGTTCCCGACCGAGATCCGTGGCACCTCGAACGCGTTGCTGCTCGTATGCGCGGTCACCGGCTCCGCCGCCGGGCTCTTGCTGGCGACAAACCTGGACGACGTCGTCGGCGGATTGGGCCCGGCCATAGCCCTGTGTGGCATCGCTTCACTGCTCGCGGCCGTGTTCGTGCTGCCGTGGCTGCCGGAGCCCGCCGATCGAACACTCGACGAGGTGAGTCCGTCGGAGGTATGAAGCCCGATGCCCGACACCGCTCTGGAAGGGTTCGACGAGTCGACGTTCACGCATGACGGCGTCAGCCGGCAGGTGTTCCGCGCCGGCATCGGACCCGCCGTGATCGTCATCCACGAGATCCCCGGCCTGCACCCGGAGGTGATCGCGTTCGGTCGCCGCGTCGTCGACGCCGGGTTCACCGTCTACATGCCGTCGTTGTTCGGGACGCCCGGGAAGCAGTTCGGCTGGGCATACACGATGCGCTCACTTGTGCCCGCGTGCGTGTCTCGCGAGTTCACGAACTTCGCGCTCGACCGCACGAGCCCGATCACCGGTTGGCTGCGCCGGCTCGCCGCCGACGCCCACGCCGAGTGCGGCGGCCCGGGCGTCGGTGCCGTCGGCATGTGCTTCACCGGCGGGTTCGCGCTCGGGATGATGGTCGACGAGACGATGCTCGCGCCCGTGCTCAGCCAGCCGTCCCTCCCGTTCTCGGTCGGTCGGAAGCGGAAGGCGGCGGTCGGTATCAGCGACGCCGACTTCGAGGTGGTCAAGAAGCGAGCCGCGCGAAGGCGCGTGCGTGCTGGGCCTCCGGTTCACGGCCGACGCAAACGTGCCCGCCGAGCGTTTCGAGACCTTGCGACGCGAGCTGGGCGACGCGTTCATCGCGGTGGAGATCGACTCGTCACGCGGCAACCCGCACGGGATCAAGAGACGGGCGCACTCGGTGCTCACGCTCGACCTCGTCGACGAGCCCGGCCATCCGACCCGGGCCGCGCTCGAGCAGGTGCTGGCGTTCCTGCAGGAGCGGCTCCTCACCCCTGCCTGAGGACAGATCGGGCCCACGCGAGAGATCAGGTTCCGACCATGAGCCCGGCGGGAACGCGTCACTGCCGGGTCGGCGGCGGCGATCACGGAGGATGCGCGCGGTCGGTTCATCGGCGGGCAGGTAGCCTCGAGGTGAAGCTCCGCGAGAGTGATGTCGAGGGCGGTCGCGAACGAGGTCAGCGTCGAGATCAGCTGCAACACGCCCTCTTCGCATCGCAGGCGCAGCGGGACTGCAAATCCGACGTGGTCGGGCCCCGGCGATGAGGCAGGCACATACCGCTCGATCTCGGCGAGGAGCTCCTCGCGCCTTGGGTCGGGGCTGCGAAGCTGGTGGGCGCGGACGTTCTCGATGATGTGCCGGCCCCATTCAGCGAGGTTCTCGACACGGGGGCCCATGCCGTCGGGGTGGACCGCGAGGCGCAACACGTTGACGGGCGGTGCGAGGAGCTCCGGCGCGGCGCCGGTGGTCAGCACGTCGGTGGCGGCGTTCGCAGCCACGAGCCGTCCGCCGGGGCCCGCGACCACCGCCGGGTACGGCATATGCCCTGCGAGGATCCCGTCGAGGGCGTGGCGGACCGGGCTCAGCGCATCGTCGTCGAGCCGGGACTCGGCAAACACGGGGGCGTAGCCGGCGGCGAGCAGCAGCGCGTTTCGCTCCCGCAGCGAAAGCTCCAGAGACTCCGCGAGTCGCAACACCATCGTCCGGCCGGGACGCGAGCGGCCCTGCTCGACGTAGCTGACGTGGCGTTGCGTTGTGCCGGCGCGCAGTGCCAGCTCGAGCTGACTGATCCGTCGCGATCGGCGCCAGCGACGGAGCTCGCTCGCGAACTCGGGTGCGATATCGGTTGCGGTCACACAAGGAGCGTACGCAGCGGTACCAGCGACTCCCATTCCCTCGCGGGTATTGCTGACTCCACGCCGCATCTTTACTTTGCGAATCATGCAGACGAATGAAGCGCCGGCGGGCCGGTCCCCGCCGATCGGCGAATGAAGGGCGCGTGAGGAGCTACCACGCAAGCCTCGGTGCCGGGATCGACGGACTTGCGCTTCGCGAGCACGAGGCGCGGCGACCGGGGCCAGGCGAAGTGATACTCCGTGTCCGGGCGACGTCGCTCAGCTTCCGCGAGCTGATGATCCTGCGCGGCTGGTATCCGCTACCGATCAAGCCGGACGTTGTCCCGGTGTCGGATGGAGCCGGCGAGGTCGTCGAGATCGGCGAAGGCGTGACCCGCGTCGCCGTCGGCGATCGCGTCACCGCGTCGATCTTCCCGCGCTGGATCGACGGGGGCTTTGCGACCGAGCACACCGCGCAGCTCGGCGGGTCGCTCGACGGGATGCTGACCGACTTCGCGATCGTCGACGAGGACGCACTCGTCCACATTCCCGATCACCTCTCGTTCGAGGAGGCCGCGTGCCTCCCGTGCGCCGCTGTCACCGCCTGGAACGCGCTCACCGGGGGCCGTGGCCTCCGGTCGGGCGAGACGGTGCTGACGCTCGGGTCGGGCGGCGTCTCGTTGTTCGCCCTGCAGTTCGCAAAGACATCCGGCGCGCGGGTGATCGCGACCGCCGGTAGCGACGAGAAGGCGGAGCGGCTACTCGCGCTGGGGGCCGACGCGGCGATCAACTACCGCTCGACTCCCGCCTGGTCCGAGCGGGTGCGTGCACTGACCGGCGGCCGCGGCGCCGACCATGTGATCGAGGTAGCGGGAACGCTCGAACAGTCGGCCAAGTCGATCGCGTTCGAGGGGGAGATCGCTTTCGTCGGCTTGCTGGGCCGTGACGCCGGCCTCACGCCGATCGACCCCGGTGTCCTCTGGACGTCGGCGCTCACGGTACGGGCGATCGCCGTCGGCAGCCGGCGCAGTTCGAGGCGATGAACCGAGCGATCGAGGTCAACCGCCTGACACCGGTGATCGACCGCGTCTTCTCTTTCGACGACGCCCCGGCGGCCTACCGCTACTACGAGGACGCCCGGCCTTTCGGCAAGGTCGTCATCGCCCACAACTGAGCAAGTGACGCGCGAACTGACAAGGAAACCCCGAACAGGAGGAGCAGACCGATGGCGACCCGAAACGGAAGCGCACGATGGAACGGCGACCTGGCCAACGGCTCCGGTCAGGTGACGGTCGGTGAACGGGCATGGACCGGCAACTACTCGTATGCCTCCCGCTTCGAGGACGGTGCGGGCACGAACCCCGAGGAGCTCATCGCAGCCGCCCACGCGGGCTGCTTCTCGATGGCGCTCTCCTCCGCACTGAGCGGGGCGGGTCACACGCCGCGCTCGATCGAGACGACGGCGCAGGTGCACTTGCGCCTCGTCGACGGCATGCCGACGATCCAACAGATCGATCTCGAGACCAAAGGCGACGTTCCAGGCCTCGACGCTGACGGCTTCCGCGAGCTCGCCGACCGAGCGAAGGCGGGCTGTGCCGTCTCCCGCGCCCTTGGCGGCGTCGAGCAGATCACGGTGTCCGCGACGCTCGCCGAATCCCCGGGGCCAGCCTGACATCCGTCGACAACAGCGAAGGAGCCGGCAATGAAAAGTTCGCCGCTTCAGCGATGAGCGGCGGCGACGCGGGAGGTCGTATCCCGTATGACATTGTTCGAGAACGCTGAAGTCTCCACCCGGCTCCCGGCGCAGGACCTCGAGCGGGCCCGTGCCTTCTACGCCGAGAAGCTCGACCTCGAGCCGGTCGAGGAACGGGCAGGCGGCCTGCGCTACCGAGTGTGGCGGCTGCCATTTCTCCCTGTTCCAGTCGGCCGGCAGTGCCTCGGGTGACCACACGCAGATGGCGCTCGAGGTGGATGACATCGAGTCCGTCGTCGCCGAGCTGCGAAGGCGCGGTGTCGTGTTCGAAGAGGTCGACGTCCCCGGCCTCCGCACGGTCGACGGCATCGCCGACATCGAGGGCAACTACTCGTCCAAGGGTCGCGGCGAGCGGGGCGCATGGTTCCACGACAGCGAAGGGAACCTGGTCGGCATCGGGCAACCCGTGCGCTGACTCCTCGCCGCTCAGCTGACAGGCGGGAGGTGCGCCTCGCACACGACCGCGCCATCGGCGCCGACGAGCACGATGGAACCGGCCGCACCACCCGGCAGGGCCGCGACGCCACCCCAGGAGCCACGACCGTCTCGGATGCTCACGTCGGCGAGGTGCTTCTCGGTCGCGCCGTTGCGGAACTCGATTCCGTAGGTGCCCGACGGCACCCAGTAGTTGACGTTCACCACGACCGACGACGGCGTCCCGTTCGAGGCGAACACGTTCCCGACCTCCAAGCCGTTCGCGCCGTTCATTTGCGCCGAACGCACGTCGCTCGCCGCGGTCACGACGCGGTTCGACTCCTGGACGCTCTCGACTACTCGCACGCCGACGATGCTCACGATTGTCGCCGCGGCGGCGGCGACCGCGACCAGAGCGGCGCTGCGCCGGCGATTGCGACGTCGCGGCGCCCTCAGCGCCGCGAGCACGCGCTCCTCGAACCCCGGCGGCGGCTCGGCTTCGGCGGCGAGGAGCGGCAACGCGTCGGCCGCCTCGGCCAGCTCGCCGACGAGGGAGCGGCACGGTCCGCACTCGCTGGCGTGCTGGAGCGCTTCGGCGCGCTCGGGCCCGCCGACGATCCCCAACGCCAGCTCGGGCGCGAGCTCGCGCACCTCGGCGCACATCGACGGGCTCATCGGTGCCGCGTCATTCGGCTCGTTCCTCGGTCAATGCCGACCGGAGGCGCAGCAGCGCGGTGCGGATGCGGGTCTTCGCGGTGCCGAGGGGGATGCCCTCCGCTTCGCTCACCTCGCGGGCGGTATGGCCGAGAAGTCCGGCCATGACCAGCGCCCGTCGCTGCTCGACCGGGAGCTGGGTCAATGCCGCACACAGCCGATCGGCGTCGTCGCGCAACGCCGCGAGCTCGTCGGGCAGCGGCCCGCCGGCGCTGAGGTTCAGGGCCAGGATCGAGTCGGGGTCGACGACCACGGGGCGGCGCACCCGCACCGAGTCGATGGCGAGGTTCCGGGTGATCGTCAGGAGCCACGTCGCCACGGTCCCCCGCCGGGAGTCGTAGGCGCCGGCGTGGCGCCACGCCCGCACGAAGGCCTCCTGCGAGATGTCCTCGGCGGCGCGCGGGTCCCCGACGATCGTGACTGCCAGGCCGAACACGCGGCGCTGGAACCGCTGGACGAACGCGGCGGCCGCGTCGGAGTCTCCCGTCGCCAGGCCTGCGAGGAGCGCGTCGTCGGAGACAGCCCACATGTTGTTTACGCTCCGGCGTCCCGCCCGGATTGGGCGTCGCCGCTCACCGTAGCCCTCGCCGTCGTCGTTCGCCCCGGCTAGGCCCGGCGGGACCCGCGTCGATACACCCCATTTTCGTGCGAATCACACTGATGGTACGTAGCCCCCTGCCGTGCGGTTCCGCGAAAGCCACTAGGACCGGGGACACGCCGGGACGAGCACGCCACTGCCTGTTCGTCCCGACCGTCAGCCGGTCCGATGAGCGACAGACGAGAAGAAGGCCTCGTAGGCCGCGACCAGATCGTCGTCGGAAGGGAGCGTCACCGGATCGACGAGGGCCTTCGCGTGCGTCAGCGCGAACTGGCCAGCCTCGACGATGTCGGACGCGAGCGCGGCGACGAACGCGTCGAGCTCGGAATCGGGGAGCGCACGGTTGACGAGTCCGTACTGTTCCGCCGTCGCGCCGTCGAAGGGCTGCGAACCGAGGACGACCTCGAGCGCCCGTGCCCGCCCGATGAGCGCGGGCAGCCGGGGCACGGCGCCGCCGCCGGGCCCGTAACCGACGTGGACCCCGATCTCCTGGATGGACGCCCGCTCGAGGCTGGCAAACCGGAGATCGCACGCGAGCGCAAACTCGTTGCCGCAGCCGAGGGCAACCCCGCGGATGACGGCGATGCTCACTACGGGCAGCCGCGCTAAGCGCACGGTGAGATCGAGCCAGGGCGGTAACCCGGTCGGACCCGGCTCCGACGGTGTGTCCGCGGCGCGGGACATGTCGTAGGGGCCGAGGAACTGGTCCGGGATCGCGCTGTCGAAGACCACGACCTTGACGTCCGGATCGGCTTCGAGCTGCCCGACGAGCGCCTGGAGTTTCAGGATCATCTCCGGGACGACTTTGTTGACGGGCGGGTTGTCGAATGTGACCCGCCACAGCTCGGGACGTTCGACGCGGACGGTGAAGCTCTCGGGCATGATGATCTCCTCGTCGGTCATCGGGTCATCGGGGTCCCCGTCAAGGACCTTCCGCACCTTTGACCGGGACCTTCGGGTCGCGGCTGGGCCTACGTCCTGCGGAACCCGTGTCCGAAGAACCCACCCCGGGGTCGGGCGTGGGCGTGGAAGTGATCCGGGATGTTCCGCATGTTGTCGTCGACGTAGTGCTCGACGGTCAGCTGCTCGGCGGCGATGCGGCCGAGCTGGTCGAGCATGTGCTCGAGATCGGCGGCTGAGGGGTCCTTCCCGTGCCTGCGCCAGACCACCATCGGGACTGCGCAGATCTCGCATTCGGCGATCCAGCAGATCTCGTCCTCGTGGTACCAGGGCGTGATCCGCGCCGCCTCGCAGAGGTCGCAGTCCGAGGCGGGCGCGTCCTCCGTGTCCGTCACGTCGTGACCGCCATGTGCGCCTCGAACCAGGCGAGCGTCCGGTTCCAGGCGTCCTTGGCGGCGGTCTCGTCGTACGCGTCGCGCTGGTCGCAGTGGAACCCGTGACCTGCCTCGGGGTACCGCACGATCTCGGTCGCGACAGGCGCGGACTTCAGCGCGTCGCGCAGCTGCTCGACGTCCTCGACCGGGATCGACTGGTCGCGGTCGCCGAACAGCCCGAGCCAGGGCGTCTGGAGCTTCGGTACCTCGTCGACCAGCGGTGGGAACTGTGGAAAGCGTTGCGAGACGATGCCTCCACCGTAGAAGCCGACCGCCGCGCCGAGCTTCCGGCGCAACGCGGCGAGGAAGGTGACGCGACCACCGAAACAGAACCCGACGGTGCCGACAGCCGAGTCGTCCCAGCCGGTGGCGTGGAGGTGTTCGCGGGCGGCGTCGACGTCGACGAGGATGCCGTCGTCGTCGAGGTGCTCGTAGAGCGGGATCACCTTGCCGAAATCGTCGTACGGCGCGGTACCGCCGCCGGCCCGGTGGAACAAGTGCGGCGCGACCGCGTGGTAGCCGGCGTCGGCGAAGCGGCGCGTGACGTCCTCGATGTACGAGTTCACACCGAAGGCCTCTTGGACGACGATGACCGCGCCCCGGGCGTCACCGTCCGGTCGCGCTTCGTACAGCGGCATCGGTCCGTGCGGGGTGTCGAGGTCGAGCGTTCGGGTGTTCACGGGATGCTCCTTCCGTCTCCGGCGGCGGCGTCGAGGGCGGCGCGCAGCTCGGCGACGAACCGGGCTGCCTCGTCCGGTCCCCCGCCGGTCAGCACCCGCCGCACGAGCGCACTCCCGACTATCACACCGTCGGCCGCCTTCGCAGCCGCCACCGCCTGCTCGGGCGTCGAGATCCCCACGCCGAGCAGCACGGGCATGTCGGTGGTCGCCTTGCAACGCCTGCCCATCTCGACCGCCTCGTCGGCGAGGGTCGCCCGCTCGCCCGTCACGCCCAGCAGCGACACGCCGTACACGAAGCCGCGCGACCGATCGCAGATGGCGCGAAGTCGCGCGTCGGGCGTCGTGGGCGCGGCGAGGAGCACGGTCTCGACCCCGGCGGTGTCGGCGGCGTCGCCCCACCCGTCGAGCTCGTCCAACGGCAGGTCGGGGACGATCGCGCCGTCGATGCCGGCGTCGGCGAGCTGGGCGGCGAACCGCTCCGTGCCCGCGTGGGCGACGACGTTGTAATACGTCATGACGACGAGCGGGATGCTCACGTCGAGCTGCGCAGCCTCGGCGACGATCTTCGCCGGTGTGGCCCCGAGATCGAGCGCGCGCTGCGACGCCTCCTGGACCGTGCGTCCGTCCATGACCGGGTCGGAGAACGGGATGCCGATCTCGACGGCGTCGGCGCCGGCGTCGGCAACCGCCCGTACGACGTCGAGCCAGCCCGAGCCGAGACCGCCGGTGATGTAGGGCGCGAGGAGCGCGTGCCCGGCGTCGCGTCGCTCGCGCAGATGGGCCTCGAGCTTCACGCGAGCTGCTCGCCGGTGACGCGCTCGGCGACCTGCGCGGCGTCCTTGTCGCCGCGGCCTGACAGCGTCACGAGCACCGTCGATCCGGCGGGGACGGACCGGCCGGCTTCACGCACCAGCCACGCGATCGCGTGGGCGGGCTCGAGCGCCGGCACGATCCCCTCCATGACCGAGAGGAGCTCGAAGCCGGCGACCGCTTCGTCGTCGGTCGCGTACGGGTACTCCGCGCGGCCGGTCGCGGCCAGCTCGCGCGTGCTCGGGCCCGACGCCCGGGTAGTCGAGCCCGGCGCTGATCGAGTGCGCTTCCCGGATCTGGCCGTCTTCGTCCTGGAGGAACAGCGACCGGGAGCCGTGGAGGACACCCGGGACGCCGCGGTTGACCGAAGCCCCGTGCTTGCCCGTCTCGGGCCCGAGCCCTCCCGCCTCGACGCCGACGAGCCGCACGTGCGGCAGGTCGACGAACCCGGCGAAGGTGCCGATGGCGTTGGACCCTCCACCGACGCACGCCACGACGAAGTCGGGGTCGGCCCCGTCGAGGATCTGCCGGCACTGCTCGCGCGCCTCGTCGCCGACGATCCGCTGGAACTCCCGCACCATCCAAGGGAACGGATGCGGACCGACGACGGAGCCGATGCAGTAGTGCGTCGTCGCGACGCTCGCGACCCAGTCGCGCAGCGTCTCGTTGATCGCGTCCTTGAGCGTCGCGCTGCCCGACTCGACGGGCACGACCTCGGCGCCGAGGAGCTTCATCCGGAAGACGTTGAGGGCTTGACGCTCGATGTCGACCGCCCCCATGAAGACCTTGCACTCGAGGCCGAAGAGCGCCGCGGCCGTCGCCGTGGCGACGCCGTGCTGTCCGGCCCCCGTCTCGGCGATGACGCGCTCCTTGCCCATCCGTCGTGTGAGGAGCGATTGGCCGAGCACGTTGTTGATCTTGTGCGAGCCGGTGTGCGTGAGGTCCTCGCGTTTGAGCAGCACCCGCACGCCGAGGCGGTCCGACAGCCGCCGGCACTCGGTGACGGGCGTCGGCCGGCCTGCGTAGTTGGTGAGCAGATCGGCGTACTCGGCGCGGAACCCGTCGTCCGCCCACGCGGTGCGGAAATCTCGCTCCAGGTCCTCGAGAGCGGGTACGAGCGTCTCCGGGACGAACCGGCCGCCGAACTCGCCGTAGCGGCCGAGCCCCACCGGCTCGGGCCCGGGCGGGTCGAGCCGGACCGGCTCACCACGTACCGGCGCTGTCATGGGCGGATTGTACGGGGAAGTCGTTCACGGCCCGAAGCGATTCGCACGCGTTGGCCCGGCAAGCGCTGTCGGCGCACACTTGGTCTCGTCGATCCAGGGGTCGTTCGATGCTCCACACCAGATTCACCGATCGTGTCGGCTGCGAGCTCCCGATTCAGCAGGCCGGAATGGGAGGCGTCGCGGGTCCCGACCTCGCGGTGGCGGTATCTGCCGCGGGCGGCCTCGGCACTGTCGCGCTGCACATGATGCCCGCGCCGATGGTCGCCCAGACGCTCGACGCGATGTCAGAGCGAACAAGCGCGCCGCTCGCGTTCAACGTCCTCGTGCCGTTCGTCGACCGCGACGCGGTCGAGGCTGGCGTCGTCGCGGTGTCGACTCGTGGAGTTCTTCTACGGCGACCCCGACGCCGAGCTCGTGAGAATCGCGCACGAGGGTGGGGCGCTCGCCGCCTGGCAGATCGGCTCCCGAGCCGAGGCGGAAGCCGCGCGTGATGCCGAGTGCGACATTGTGATCGCCCAAGGAGTCGAAGCCGGTGGGCATGTCCGCGGCAGCGTCGGACTGCTTGCACTTCTCGCGGAAGTGCTCGACGCGGTAGACGTCCCGGTGGTCGCCGCAGGCGGGATCGGGAACGCACGAACCGCGGCCGCTGCACTCGCTGCGGGTGCGGACGCAGTCCGAGTAGGGACGCGCTTCGTCGCCACGCAGGAAGCCGACACCCATCCCGACTACGCCGACGCGTTGGTACGCGCCCGAGCTGAGGACACGGTCCTGACCGAGGCGTTCTCGGTGATGTGGCCCGACGCGCCCCATCGAGTCCTGCGATCGTGCGTCGACAAGGCACAGGCGCTCGACGACGACGCAGTCGGGGAGGTCGAGATCGGCGGAACGACCATGCCCGTGCCGCGGCTCTCGGTGCTCGCACCCACCCGGGCGACCACGGGCTCGGTCGACGCAATGGCCCTGTACGCCGGTGAGTCCGTGACCGACGTCACCGGTGTCGTGCCGGCGCGCGACGTCGTCGTCGAGATCACGACCGGGGCCGAGGCGCTTCTTCGACGCTGGGCATGACGACCGCGCTGACCAGCGGTTTCTCGCCGCCGTGCTCCCGGGGAGGCTCCTTGGAGCGGAAACGGAGGAGGGGCGCTATGAAGCGTTGGAAGAGCCCAGAACCTGCCGAACTCACCCAGGCCGATGACCTGCGTGACCTGGTGCGTATCGGCGATTTCCTCGCCCCCGAGGCGCATCGCCAGGGCGGTGTGCACGAGGCCGCCGCAGCAGTCAGGGACTGGGCCGAGGACGACGTCGCGATGATCGCGGCAGCCGAGAACATCGCCCGGCACGAGCACCAGGACGACTCGGCCGAGATCCTCCATCGGGCCCGGATCCTCGCCGCGGCCTAGCCCGCCGAGCGCCTTCGATCGAAGGTCCGGAACCGCGCGACCCATTGATCCACACCGAGGTCTCGTGCGTCGGCCCTCGATCTGAACGCTCGAGCCACGTACGCCGAGTAGCGGCCGCTCGCCGAGGTCGGGAGCATCGGCTCGGCCCGGCGGGTTACGACGAGCACTGCGGCATCGACTGACGGCCGAGGCCGGAAGCAGTCAGCGGGAAGTCGTCGACCTCGGCGGAACTCCCACCACGGCCCCCAACGGGCGCCGAGCAGGTCGGTGGGCGGACCGCCGGCGGCGCGGACTCGTTCACGCGCCACTTGCCATTGCACGATGAGGTCGGCGCGCCCGAGTCCGCTCGACGGGACATCGAGCAGTCGACGAAGGACGTCACTCGTGACGCCGAACGGGATGTTGGCGAGCACGCGGTACGGATTCGCCGGGAGCGGCACGTCCACGCGCGTCCGCACCCAGCACGGTGACGTTGCCGGTGGATTCGAACCGCCGTGCCAGGATCGAGACGAGCTTGGGATCGAGCTCGACTGCCAGCACCTGTGCTGCTCGCTCTGCGAGCGCGTTCGTGAGCACTCCACGCCCGGCGCCGAGCTCGACCACCCGGTCGTCGCTTGTGACGCGGGCGTCGGTGAGGAGTTGTGACGCGAGTCGCGAGCTACCGAGGAAGTGCTGGCCGAGCCGACTGCGCCTGGAGCGTCCGGACGGTGCGTGCCCGGACACGGAAGACCACGCCCATGGGAATCCCTCCCGAGGTGAGCCCGCATTCGATCAGACAGCGGGAGCCCGCGCGCTCGATTTTTCGGCGGGCTCGGGTCAGCGACCGCTCGTAAGGGTCTGCGCCTCGTCTGCGCTCAAATCGAGCCCCGCAGCCGCGACGTTCTCTTCGAGGTGCGCGACCGAGCCGGTCCCCGGGATCGGCACCATCGCCGGCGAGCGGGCGAGCAGCCAGGCGAGCACCACCTGATGGGCGGTCGCGCCATGCCGTTGCGCGACCTCACGCACGGCGGCGTGCGATTCGTGATCCTGGATCGGCGCCCACGGTAGGAACGCCAGCTGTTCTTGCTCGCACACGTCGAGCACCGCGTCCGATCCGCGATCACCGAGGTTGTAGCGGTTCTGGACGGACGCAATCGGCGTGAGGCGTTGCGCTTCACGGAGCTGCTGGACCGACACGTTGCTCAACCCGATGTGGCGGATCTTCCCCTCCCGCTGGAGCTCGAGCAGCGCACCGATCGACTCGCCGAACGGCACCGACGGGTCCGGCCGGTGGAACTGGTAGAGGGCGATCTGGTCGAGCCGCAGGCGGCGGAGGCTGCCGTCGCACGCCTCCTTCAGGTGATCGGGTCGGCCGTTGGCGGGCCATCGTCCCGGACCGGTTCGCTCGAGACCTCCCTTGGTGGCGATCACCAAGTCGTCGGGATACGGGTGCAGCGCCTCGGCGATGAGGTTCTCGCTCACCTCCGGTCCGTACGAGTCGGCGGTGTCGATGAAGTTCACGTCGAGCTCGATGGCGCGGCGCAGCACCGCCTTGGCCTCGTCGACGTCGGGCGGCTCGCCCCAGATGCCGCGCCCGGTGATGCGCATCGCACCGAACGCGAGACGATTGACCGTGAGATCGCCGCCGATCGTGATCGTGCCGGCGGCTGCTGCGGTGGGCGTTTCAGAAGCGGCCATGCCGCCACACTACGGCCGCCGCGCGCACCCCTTCGACGCGTGCTGAGGCCGGGTCAGGCGCCTTCGGCTTGCCAGTCGTAGGGCTGGTGACCGATACCCCCGTTGGGACTGCCTCGGTGCTCGAGCGCGGCGCTCGCCGCTCGCGCGGCCTGGATGAACCGCCGCAGCTTGCGCGGGTCCTTCCGGCCGCTGCCGGGCGCAGTCTCGACGCCGGTCGAGACGTCGACGCCCCACGGGCGGACACGCCAGATCGCCTCGGCGACGTTGTCGGGCGTGAGCCCGCCTGCGAGCAGAAGGCGAACGCTGTCCAACGCGCCGCTGACCTCGCACCAGTCGAACACACGGCCCGAGCCGGGGTTGGGCGCGTCGAGGAGCACGATGTCGGCGGGGCCCTCCGACGCCATCGAGATCGCAGGATCGCCGGCGGCGAAGCCCTGGATGACGAGCGGTACGCGCTGCCGGACGTATGCGACCTCGCCCGCCGACTCGCGGCCGTGGAGCTGCGCGCCCTTGAGCCCGACCTTGTTCACGACCTCGGCCACGCGCTCGGGGCGCTCGTCCCGGAAGACCCCGAACGTGAGGACCTCGTCATAGGGCAGGTGCTTCACGATGTCCGAGGCCTCTTCGACGGTGACCATGCGGGGGCTCCCGGACGCGAAGACGAAGCCGAGCGCGTCCGCGCCGAGCGCGATCGCGAGCAGCGCGTCCCTCTCGGTCGTGATGCCGCAGATCTTGACGAACATCGCCTACCAAACACCCCGTCGGGTTGCTTCACTACCTCTCTATAGGTAGCGCACCGCACGCGGAAGTTGGTGGACGGTCGGCGCGACGGCCACGGGGCTACGCGCGGCTGTGACGGCGACTAGGAGTCGATGAGGCGGCCGTGGAGATAGTCGTCGTACGCCGACAGGTCGAGGAGCCCGTGGCCGCTGAAGTTGAAGAGGATCACGCGCTCCTCCCCCGTCTCCTTGGCGGCGAGCGCCTCGTCGATCACGGCCCGGATGGCATGTCCGGTCTCGGGGGCCGGGAGCTTGCCCTCGGCGTTGGCGAACTGGATCGAGGCCTCGAACGTCTTGCCCTGCGGGTACGCGACCGCTTCCATGCGCCCGCTGCGGACGAGGCTCGACACGATCGGCGCGTCGCCGTGATAGCGCAGCCCACCGGCATGGATGGGCGGCGGCACGAACTCGTGGCCGAGGGTGTACATCGCCATCAGGGGCGTCATGCCCGCCGTGTCACCGAAGTCGTAGTCGAACGTGCCCTCCGTGAGCGTCGGGCACGACGACGGCTCGGCGGCGACGAGCCGTACGCCGTCATCGGGGACGAACGGCAGCGCGATGCCGCTCAGGTTCGACCCGCCGCCGCAACAGCCGATGACGACGTCGGGCCGCGCGTCGCCGGCCAGCGCCAGCTGCTCCTTCGCTTCCAGCCCGATCACCGTCTGGTGCAGCAGCACGTGGTTGAGCACCGACCCGAGCGAGTAATGGGTGTCGTCGCGACCCACTGCGTCGCGCACCGCGTCGCTGATCGCGAGGCCGAGCGACCCGGGGTGGTCGGGTTCGTCGACCGGTGACGGGACGACCTCACTCCCCCACGTCTCCATCATGATCTTGCGGTACGGCTTCTGGTCGTACGACGCCCGCACCATGTACACCTTGCAGTCGAGGCCGAACTGCGCGCACGCGTACGCCAGCGCGCTGCCCCATTGCCCCGCGCCCGTCTCGGTGGCGATGCGCTGCACGCCCTCGGCTTTGTTGTAGAACGCCTGCGCGACGGCGGTGTTCGGCTTGTGCGAACCGGCGGGCGAGACGGACTCGTCCTTGTAGTAGATGCGCGCCGTCGTGCCGAGCGCCGCCTCGAGGCGCTCGGCGCGCACGAGCGGCGTCGGGCGCCACAGGCGCAGGATGTCGAGCACCTCGCCCGGGATGTCGATCCACGGGTCGGTCGACACCTCTTGTGCGATGAGACCCATCGGGAAGAGCGGCGCGAGGTCGTCGGGCCCGACCGGCTCGCGCGTCGCCGGATGCAGCGGCGGCTGCAACGGCTCGGGCATCACCGGCAGCACGTTGAACCAAGCGGTCGGCAGCTGCTCCTCCGACAGGACGATTCGAGTCACCAGTTACCTCCTCGGTCGGACCGAATGCCGGCTCATCGCCTGCACGAGCGCGGTCGGATTGTCGCTGCGAACGAGCGCCTCGCCCACGAGGACGGCGTCGTACCCGGCCTGGGCCATGCGCTCGGCGTCCTCGGCGGCGCGGATCGCGCTCTCTGCCACGGCGATGACGTCGGGGGGGATGCGATCGGCGAGCCGCTCACTCAGGCCGAGGTCCTCGCCGAAGGTCCCGAGGTCGCGCGCGTTCACTCCGACGACCGTGGCACCGGCGGCGAGCGCACGGTCGAGCTCGGCGTCGTCGTGCGCCTCGACCAGCGCGACGAAGCCGACCTCCTCGGCGAGCTCGCGGAGGCCGGCGAGCAGCCCGTCGTCATCGAGGGCGGCCACGATGAGGAGCACGGCGTCGGCGCCGATCGCCCGAGACTCGTAGACCTGCGTCTCGTCGATCGTGAAGTCCTTGCGGAGGGCGGGGAGCTCGACCCTCGCCCGGGCCGCTTGCAGGTCCTCGACGGATCCGCCGAAGAACGGCCGATCGGTCAGCACGGAGAGCGCGGCGGCGCCGCCCGTCTCGTACGCCTTGGCGACGACGCCCGGGTCCAGGCCCGGCGCCAGGTCGCCCTTCGACGGCGACCGCCGCTTGATCTCGGCGACCACGGCGAGGAGGCCGTCGGAACGGCGCAGCGCGCCGGCGAAGTCGCGCGCCGGCGGAGCGTCGAGGGCGGCGCGTCGCAACGTGGTCGCGCGCCTCGGACTCCTGGAGCAACGCGAGCTCGGCGCGCTTGGCGGCGAGGATCTCCTCGAGCACGCTCATGCGCTGGTGAGTGTACGGGGGCTTAGGATTCCCGCCCATGGCGATCACCTTTCCCGACGGCTTCCTGTGGGGCACGGCCACCGCCGCGCACCAGGTCGAAGGCGGCAACTGGAACAACGACTGGTGGGCGTGGGAGCACACGCCGGGATCGGGATGCGCCGAGCCTTCGGGCGACGCGTGCGACCACTTCTGGCGCTACCCGCAGGACATCGCGCTGCTCGCCGATCTCGGTTTCGGCGCGTACCGGTTCTCGATCGAGTGGTCGCGCATCGAGCCCGAGGACGGCGAGTTCTCGCACAACGCTCTCGACCACTACCGGCGCATGATCGACGCCTGTCGCGAGAACGGCGTCCTTCCCGTCGTGACGTACCACCACTTCACGACCCCCCGCTGGGCCGCGTCGGACGGCGGGTGGGAGAACCCGTCGACCGCGGAGCGGTTCGGGCGCTTCTGTGAGCGTGCCAGCAGCCACCTCGGCGACGGCGTCGGGATCCACTGCACGCTCAACGAGCCCAACGTCGTCGCGTTGATGGGCTTCTACCTCGGCGTCTTCCCGCCCGGCACGAGGGACGAAGGCGCCATGGGCAAGGCGACCGACAACCTGATCCGACGCACACCGCCTCGCGTACGACGCGATCAAAGCCGGTCCGGGCGACGCGCCCGTCGGCATGACGCTGTCGATGCACGAGTTCGCGGCCGACCCGGGCGGGGACGCGCAGATGGCGCGGGCGCGCGACCGCATGGAAGACGTCTGGCTCGACGCGTGCCGCGGCGACGACTACGTCGGCGTGCAGACCTACACGCGCCTCCGGTTCGGTCCCGACGGCCTGCTCGGGCCGGCGGAGGGTGTTCCCGCGCTGCAGATGGGCTACGAGTTCTGGCCCCAGGCGCTCGAGACGACGATCCGGCGGGCGATCGAGGTCGCCGGTACGCCCGTCTACGTGACCGAGAACGGCATCGGGACCGCCGACGACGACCAGCGCGTGCAGTACGTCACCGAGGCGTTGCGCCGCGTCGGCCGCTGCCTCGAAGACGGCCTCGACGTGCGCGGCTACTTCTACTGGTCGCTGCTGGACAACTTCGAGTGGTCGCTCGGCTACCGCCCGACGTTCGGCCTCGTCGCCGTCGATCGCGAGACGCAGGCCCGCACGGTGAAGCCGAGCGCCCGCTGGCTGGGCGACATCGCCCGCTCGAACCGCTTCGACGCTTGACGTTCCCATGATGCGTATCTGAAGGACGCATAGCGTCCCTCGGATACGCATGTGTCCCGGCGCGCTTTCGGGCGAGAGAAATGGGACGATGGGTGTCGTGCAGGACCAGAAGGGGACCATCGTCGTCGTCGACGACGAGCCCAACATCGCCGACCTCGTCGATCTCTACCTCGCTCGCGAAGGCTTCCGGGTGCTGAAGACCGACACCGGGGAGGCCGGGCTCCAGGCGGTCAAGCAGCACCGTCCCCGGCTCGTCGTGCTCGACGTCGGTCTGCCCGACGTCGACGGGCTCGAGGTGTGCAAGCGGCTGCGCGCCACGTCGCAGATCCCGGTGATCTTCCTCACCGCGCGCGACAGCGAGGTCGACCGCGTGCTCGGCCTCGAGCTGGGCGGCGACGACTACCTCACGAAGCCGTTCTCCCCCGCCGAGCTCGTCGCCCGGGTGAAGGCGGTGCTGCGCCGCGTCGACGGCGGCCCCGCCCCCGAGGTGACGCAGGCCGGTGATGTCGCGATCGATGCCGGCCGGCGCGAGGTGCGCGTCGCCGGCGAGCCGGTCGAGTTCACCACGAAGGAGTTCGACCTGCTGCGGTACCTCGCCGAGCGACCGGGCCTCGCTCTCTCCCGTCAGCAGATCCTCGATGGCGTGTGGGGCTACGACTGGTACGGCGACGCGCGCACGGTCGACGTGCACATCGCGCAGGTACGCAAGAAGCTCGGCGACACCGTCGAGATCACGACCGTGCGCGGGGTCGGTTACCGGCTGGAGTCGTGAGACCGACACCGGGGCAGCCGGCGTTGAAGCCGCCCGCGCGCCGTCTCGGCACCCGCCTCTTCGTCGCCATGCTCGCGATCGCGTTCGGCGTGCTCGTCCTGAGCGCGGCGGGCACGGCCGGGCTCTTCCGGCAGACCTCGACGGACTCCGCCCTCCACGACCTGCGGGAGAAGGCGCCGGCGGTGAGCGACTCCGTCCAGCGCCTCTCGGCGTTCCGTTCGCTCAACCCGACCGCCGGCCAGTCGGCCGCCGAGCGCCGGCTCGGCCGGAACCTGCGGTCGATCGTCGCCAACACCCTGCGCGCCGCCGATGTGAGCGTCGTCCAGGTGACGCCGACGGGCGAGATCCAGGAGGGCATCGCGCCGCTCCTCGGGAACCAGGCGGCGCAGGCCGGCCTCACCGACCTGCCCGCGGGCCTCAGCCCCGGCGGACCTCGATGCCCGGGCGCTCCTCGCCGGGAAGGAGCAGAGCGGTCGCGAGGGACGGACCGCGTTCGTGGCCGCGCCGCTCGACGTCGTGAACGGGAACACGCCGGTCGTGATCCTCACCCAACAGGTCGAGACGCAACCGCTGGGACGGGCGGGCCCGTTCTTCCTCCTCGCCGGGGCGCTGGCGCTCGCCGTCGCCGGGATCGTCGCGTTCTTTCTCGCCCGGCGGCTGACGCGACCGCTCACCGCCATGGGACAGACCGCAGGTCGGATCGCGGCCGGCGACCTGTCGGCGCGCGTCGACCTCGGCAAGCACCCCGACGACGAGCTGGCGGGACTGGCGCGCGCACTCGACGGCATGGCCGCGCAGCTCGAAGCGGCGCGGGGACTCGAACGCGGCTTCCTGCTCAGCGTGTCGCACGATCTGCGGACGCCGCTCACGTCGATCGGCGGGTACGCCGAGGCCATCGCCGACGGCGCGGTCGAAGGTCGCGATGCGCAGAAGCGTGCGGCCGAGATCATCGCCGCCGAGGCCCGCCGCCTCGAGCGGCTGGTCGCCGACCTGCTCGACCTGGCCCGGCTCGACGCGCACGAGTTCTCGCTCACGCCGCGCCCGGTCGACGCCGCCGAGGTCGTCGGCGAAGCGGTCGAGGCCTTCCACCCGTCGGCCCGGGAACTGGGTGTCACCCTCGCGGTCGACGGTCCGGCGACGGCGCCGGTCGACGCCGACCCCGAGCGGCTCGGGCAGATCGTCGCCAACCTCGTCGAGAACGCGCTGAAGTACGCGGACGAACGCGTCACGGTCGGAGTGTCGTCGGAGAACGGGACGCTCGAGCTCCGGGTCGACGACGACGGGCCCGGCATCGACCCCGGCGACCTGCCCCACGTGTTCGAACGGCTGTACACGTCCAGGACTGCTCCGGGACGCAAGGTCGGGACCGGCCTCGGTCTCGCGATCGTGCACGAGCTCTCGGCCGCGATGGGCGGCACCACCGACGTGCGCGCCCTCGACGGTCAGGGCACTCGCTTCGTCGTCAGGATCCCTGCCGTCTCGTGACGTCGGGCGCGACGGCGGCCGCCCAGCGCGTACCAGACGTTGGCGGCGACGAGCCAGGACGCGTTGATCACGACGGCGCCGCGGTCGCCCTTCAGCGCCCAGCCGGCCACGATCGCCGCCACCGCGAGATCGTGCGCGACGAGCCACTTCATCCGTCGCTCGCGCACGACGGGCACGAAGCGCAGGATCACGACGATCGACGTCGGGTAGCCGACCACGAACAGCGCCGTCGCCGCCGCGTCGGCGCTCACGCGGATGTGGGCAGCGGCTCGACGACCGCCCGGCCCGCACCTCCGTCCCAGCGCAGCTCGACTTCGGCGGGTGGTTCGACTTCGTGGCGCACGTAGCCGAGCGCGGCGGCGGGCACGTCGCCGGCGGCGACGCTGCTCGTCACCGTCCCGACGACCTTGTCGCCGGTCACGATCTCCGCGCCCCGCGGCGGGCGGCCGTCCTCGATCGCGGTGAGCCGCCGGAGGTACCGGTTCACACGCCCACGAGTATCGATGCGGCACACGAGCTCCTGGCCGAGGAAGCAGCCCTTCGAGAACGAGACGGCGTCGCGCTCGAGGAACGCCTCCTGCGGGATCGTCTTCTCGTCGAGGTCGAATCCCTGTCGCGGGACGCCCACCTCGATGCGCAGCGCGTCGTACGCCTCCGTGCTGCACGCCGCCACGCCCGCAGCCGACAGCCGGCCGGCCGCATTCGCGACGGTGGCGGGCGGTCCGACGACGTCGAAGCCGTCGCCACCCGGCCAAGGCGCGCGCACGACGACCGCGTCCTCGAACGGGACGTGCGCATGGGGCGCGGCCGGCACCTCGACGTCCAGCGCGGACGCGGCGTCGACTGCGTTCGGCCCTCGCACCGCCAGCGAGCCCCAGCTCCCGCTGCGGTCGGTGACGTCGCACTTCACCCGGATGCGGAACCGGTTCAGCGACGCCGCCAGCTGCTCGCCGAATCCCGGATCGCAATCGAGCCACACCTCATCGCCCACCCGCAGGAGGCGGAAGTCGACGTCGAGCTTGCCCTGCGGTGTGAGCAGCAACGAATGGGCGCCCTCGCCGTCACCGACCGTGTCGAGGTCGGCCGACACGAGGTTCTGCAAGTACGACCACGCGTCCGGCCCGGTCACCAGCACCGCGCCGCGCTCGGAGGTGTCGACCACCCCCGCGGTCGTCCGCAGGGCTTCGAGCTCGTCGTGCAGGCTCATGGCATCCCGCTCCCGGTCTCCAGCGTGTCGAGCGGCGCGAGGCGCTGCGCCGCGGCCGCCGCAGTCAACAACGCCTTGGCCTTGTTGTGGCATTCCAGGTTCTCGTCGTCGGGGTCGGAGTCGGCCACCACTCCGGCGCCGGCGGCGACGCTGGCGCGTCCGTCACGCCAGAGCATCGTGCGGATGGTGATGGCGGTGTCGAGGTTGCCGGAGAAGTCGAAGTAGCCGACCACGCCCGCATACGGACCGCGCTTCCTCGGCTCGAGCTCGTCGATGATCTCCATGGCGCGCACCTTGGGCGCGCCGCTCACCGTGCCGGCCGGGAACGTCGCACGAAGCACGTCGACCGCGGTCTTCCCGTCGGCGAGATCACCCGACACCTGGCTCGTCATGTGCATCACGTGCGAGTAGCGCTCGAGCGTCATGAGCTCGTCGACGCGTTCGCTGCCGTACCGCACCACCCGTCCGACGTCGTTCCGGGCCAGGTCGACCAGCATGATGTGCTCCGCCCGCTCCTTCGGGTCCTCGATCAGCTCGGCGGCCATGCGACGGTCGTGCTCCTCGGTCCGTCCCCGCCACCGCGTCCCCGCGATCGGACGGCTGATCACTCGACCGTCGACGAGCTTCACGAGCGCCTCCGGCGAGGACCCGACCACCGTCGCCTCGGGGTGCGCGAGGAAGTACATGTACGGCGACGGGTTGATCTGACGCAGCACGCGGTACACCTCGAACGGATCGAAGTCGCCGTCGAGGTCGAACCGTTGGGCAAGGATGATCTCGAAGATGTCGCCGGCGAAGATGTACTCGCGCGCCGCCTCGACCGCAGCCTGGAACAGCCCGCCGGGCATCGTCGAGGTGAACGACGGCAGCTCGTCCATCTGCTCCGGTGGCGGCGCCGACGGCACGTACGGGAGCGGCCGTGCGAGCTCGTCGACGCTCGCATCGAGGCGGGCTTGCGCATGGTCGTACGCCACGCCGGCGTCGTCGGCGCTCGCACCCGGCACGACGAACACGTTCTCGATGAGGAAGAGGCGTTGCCGGAAGTGATCGAACGCGGTGACGTGACCGGTCAGCGAGAGGACGGCGTCGGGGTATCCCAGGTCGTCGGATGGGACGTCGGGCAGGCGCTCGATCTCCCGCACGATGTCGTAGCCGAGGTAACCGACGAAGCCGCCGTGGAAGGGCGGCAAATCCGGCATGGTCGGAGCCCGGTACCAGGACAGGAGCGCTTCCAGCGCGGCGAGGATCCCCTGGTCGCGCGGCAAACCCGGTGTTGTCGCACCACCCGTGATCTCCACCTGCTGCCCGCGAGCGACGAGCGTGAGGGCGGGGTCCCGTCCGATGAACGAGAACCGACCCCAGTGCTCGCCGTGCTCGACCGACTCGAGCAGGAAGCCCTCACGGTCACCGACGAGCTTGGCGAATGCCGACACCGGGGTCTCGAGATCGGCCAGCACCTCGCGCCAGACCGGGACGACCGTGTAGTCGCGCGCCAACGCGACGAACTCATCGCGTGTCGGGCCGCTCACAACGTGCCGGGCTCTGCCCCGCTCCCGAACGCGCGAAAGAAGCAGGTGCGCTCGCCGGTGTGGCAGGCGCCGCGGCCCTCCTGCTCGACCACGAAGAGCAGCGTGTCCATGTCGCAGTCGTAGTAGGCGGCGCGCACCCACTGCCGGTCGCCGGACGTGTCCCCCTTGCGCCAGTGCTCCTTGCGGCTCCGGCTCCAGAACCAGGTCCGCCCCTCGTCGAGCGTGCGGCGGAGGGCTTCGGCGTCCATCCACGCGAGCATGAGCACGCGGCCGGTCCCGTCTTCCTGGACGATGGCGGGGACCAGCCCGTCGGCGTCGAAGGCGACGGCGGCGAGCTCCTCCTCGGCGGCGACGATCGGAGTTGCGGTCGGCATCGGAAGCGAGAGTAGCCGTGGACTTTGGCGGTTCCGGCCGCCTTTAGGATGACGCCCGATGACACCGGAGGACATGAAGGCGCTCTGGGCGTCGCATTGCAGGTACGAGTTCGAGTCCGTACGCCGACACCGCCACCCGCCTTCGCGACCTCCCGCCGTCGTGACCCCGACTCCCCCCGTCGCGCCCCGCCGCCCGACTGTGCTGCGCGCGCACGGCGACGAGCGGGTCGACGACTGGTTCTGGCTCCGCGACCGCGACGATCCGCAGGTCCGCGAGTACCTGGAGGCCGAGAACGCGTACACGCGCGACGTGATGGCGCGCACCGAATCGCTCCAGCAGCAGCTGTTCGAGGAGATCAAGAGCCGCGTCCAGGAGACCGACGCCACCGCGCCGGTCCGCAAGGGACCGTACGAGTACTTCGGCCGCACCATCGAGGGCCGGCAGTACGGCATCCAGTGCCGGCGCCCGGCGGGGACTCCGGGGCTGCCCGACCCGTTCGCGCCGCCGGGCAGCGCCGCCCGGCGAGGAGGTGCTCCTCGATCAGAACGAGCTCGCCGCCGGGCACGACTACTTCGCCCTCGGCGGCTTCGCGGTCAGCCCCGATCACACGCGCCTGGCCTACTCCGTGGACGTCACCGGAGGCGAGCGCTACGAGCTGCGCTTCCGTGACCTCACGACCGGCGAGGACCTGCCCGATGTCGTCCCCGACGTGTACTACGGACTGGCCTGGGCCAACGACAACAGCACGTGCTTCTACGTGCGACCCGACGCCGCGATGCGCCCGTGGCAGGTGTGGCGCCACCGGCTCGGCGCGCCCACCGACGAGGACGAGCTCGTGTACCAGGAGGACGACGAGCGCTTCTACACGTCGGTCGGGCGCACCCGCACCGGCCGCTACGTCGTCGTCTCCGTCGGATCGAAGATCACCAGCGAGGCGTGGTTCGTCGACGCCGACGATCCCGGCGGCATGCCCAGGGTGGTGGCGCCGCGTCGCGATGGCGTCGAGTACGACGTCGAGCACCACCACTCCGCCGACCATGGTGACCGCTTCTTCGTCGTCACGAACGACGACGGCGCCGAGAACTTCAAGCTCATGGTCACTCCGGTCGAACAGCCAGGCCGCGACCAATGGCGCGAAGTGATCCCGCACCGCGATGACGTCCGCCTGGAGGACGTGGACGCGTTCGCGGATCACCTCGTGCTGTCGGAACGGGCCGAGGCGCTCGAACGGATCGTCGTGCGACGCCTCGCCGACGACGACACGCACGTCGTCGCGATGCCCGACCCCGTGTACTCGGCCGGCGTCGGCGCCAACCCGGAGTTCGACACGCGCACGCTTCGGTTCGAGTACACGTCACTCGTCGCGCCGGTCTCGAGCTACGACTACGACTTCGAAGCCCGGGAGCGGACGCTCGTCAAGCGCCAGCCGGTGCCCGGCTACGACCCCGACGCCTACGAGTCGCACCGCCTCTGGGCGACGGCTCCCGACGGCGTACGGGTGCCGGTCTCGGTCGTCCACCGCCGCGGCCTGCCGCACGACGGCACCGCACCGGCGGTGCTGTACGGCTACGGCTCGTACGAGATCTCGATCGACCCGTCGTTCTCGGTGGCGCGGGTGAGCCTCCTCGAGCGCGGCTGCGTGTTCGCGATCGCGCACATCCGCGGCGGCGGCGAGCTCGGGCGCCACTGGTACGAGGACGGGAAGCTCGAGCACAAGCCCAACACGTTCACCGATTTCATCGCGTGCGCCGAGCACCTCGTCGCCGAGGGATACGCCGCGCCCGACCGGCTGGCAGCACGGGGCGGGAGCGCCGGCGGCCTGCTCATGGGCGCCGTCGCCAACCTCAGGCCCGATCTGTTCCGTGCCATCGTCGCCGAGGTGCCGTTCGTCGACAGCCTCACCACGATCCTCGACGAGACGCTCCCGTTGACCGTGACCGAGTGGGAGGAGTGGGGGAACCCGGTCGCCGACCCCGAGATCTACAAGGTCATGAAGTCGTACGCGCCGTACGACAACGTCGAGGCGAAGGCCTACCCCGCGATGCTCGTCACCGGCGGCCTGAACGACCCGCGCGTCTCGTACTGGGAGCCGGCCAAGTGGGTGGCGAAGCTGCGAACGATGAAGACCGACGACCGCCCGTTGCTGCTGAAGACGGAGCTGGGGGCGGGGCACGGCGGCCCGTCGGGTCGGTACGACGCCTGGCGTGACGAGGCGCTCGTCCTGGCCTTCCTCCTCGACCAGCTCGGCGTCACCTAGCCGGGCATCGGCAAGATCGCGGCGAGCTGGCGGCTCTGCGCGAGGAGCACGCCGTCCCGGCTCCAGATCTGTCCGTCCTCCTCGAGGAAGCCCTCGGCGACGACGTTCGTGCGGA
This sequence comes from uncultured Actinomycetes bacterium, assembly GCA_963768605.1. GTDB lineage: Bacteria > Actinomycetota > Acidimicrobiia > IMCC26256 > JACDBD01 > JALZAA01. The sequence continues at coordinate 102,605 of CAVYIP010000005.1, forward strand.
AGTCGGCGAGCACGTAGTCGTCGGGTTTGGCATCCGCCAGCGGGAGCGACGACCGGAAGTGGATCGTGAGGTCGACCGTCGGGACGACGATCTGCTCCTCGACCCGACCGAAGACGGCGGGGATGACGGCGTCCGTGATCGCCGCGGCCACGAGCCCGTCCACCACCCTGCCTTCCGGGAGCCGGATCCAGCGCGTGATCACCGCCTCGCCCGTGGCCTCGAGCGGAAACCCGCCGCGCACGATCCGGTTCTCCCAGCGCAACGCGATGTCGGGCATGAACGGGTCGTCGGTCGGCACCTCGACGACCTCGCACTCATCGGGCGGCGGCGCGGCCGGCGGCTGCAGGTCGGCGAACTCCGGACCGGGCCGCGGTTGCGAGAACGCCGCCAACGCCAGCCCGATGAGCTTGCCGTCCTGCGTGAGGCGCGCCGAGCACGACGTGAGCGACCGGCCGGCGCGCTCGATCGTCGTGGCGATCTCGAGCGCACCCTCCGTCGGCGGCGCCGCGTAGTGCACGGTCAGCGACCGCGGCGATCGCTTGGCGTCCCCGACCGTCTCGGTGAGCGCCCGCAACACGATCGCGGCCAGGTACCCGCCGTTCGGGCCTCGATGCACCCACCACGCCCGGTCGAGCCGGCTCTCGTAGCGCCCGTCGCCGAGCGAGCGCACCGCGGTCTCGCGATCGAAATCGAATGTCGGGGCCACGGATGCGGCAGCCTACGCTGCGCGGATGCCCGAGCCGATGAAACTGACGACGGCCGACGGCGTCACGCTCGAAGCCGAGCTCGCGTTTCCCGACGGTCCGCCGCGGTGCGGCCTTGTTCTCTGCCATCCGCACCCGCAGTACGGCGGAACGATGCGCTCCATCGTGATCAGCGCACTGTTCGACGCGTTGCCGCCGCGAGGCGTCGCCTGTCTGCGCTTCAACTTCCGCGGCGTCGAAGGCAGCGAGGGCGAGCACGACTTCGGCAACCTCGAGCGGGTCGACGCCGAAACCGCCGTCGGCGCCCTGCGCGAACGACTCTCTCCCGGGACGCCGCTGATCCTGACGGGCTGGTCGTTCGGCGCAGACATGGCGTTGTCCGTGCGCGACGCGGCGCGTCGACGCGTGGATGGCGATCGCGCCGCCGGCCGTCGTCGTGCACGACATCGACGGGCTGGCCGCCGACCCCCGGCCCAAGCTCCTCGCGCTGGCCCAGCACGACGAGTACCGCGACCCTGCCGAGGTCACGGAGCTCGCCGAGCGCTGGGCCAACACCGACGTCCACGTCGTCGGCGGAGCGTCGCATTTCTTCGTCGGGCGCACCGACCGCCTCGTGGAGCTTGCCTCCGGCTACGTGGACCGGCTCGCGCCGGCGCCACGCGGCCTGAGCTACATCTTCGAGAGGCCGATCACGTTGCCGTCGAGGTCGGCGAACATCGCGATCTCGGGCCCGTCGGGGACCTGCATCGGCGGCATGATCGTCTTGGCGCCGAGCTTCTCCGCTTCATTGAGCTTGGCCTGCACGTCGTCGACGTTCACGTAGAACGCGGTGTACGGCCCGCTGCCGTCGGGCGGCTTGGAGATGCCGCCGCCGACGCCCTCGCCGCCGCTGTCGGTGTCGACCATTCCGTAGTTCATCGGGTTGTCGGCGTTGATCTTCCAGCCGAACAGGTCCGCGTAGAATTTCTGCGCGGCGGCTTCGTCGTTCACGCCGATCTCGAAGTGGACAACCGGGTTACCCATTGGTGTGCTCCTGTCTGTCGGGGGTCTTCCTTCGCTACATCGCTTGATCGCCCGGGGATTGCGCCCACGGGTCGGTTCCGGCGTCACGGCCGCCCGCGGCCACCGCGAGGCGGGCCAGGTAGTGCTCCCAACCCTCGGCGTGCCGGTCCTCGGGACCCCCGGGCAGACCGTGATGGCGAAGCCTGACGATCGTTGCCGCACCGTCGGGCACGAGCGTGATCTCCACGGTGCTCGAGCCGGGTGGCACGGGGTTGCCTTCACCTTCCCAGCCCCAGGTGAACACGACCCGCTCGTTGGGTGAAACCTCGACGTACTCGCCGCGGGCGACTTCCGTACCGGTCACGTTCACGCGGTAGATGCCACCGGGCCGCGGGTCGAGCGTCGCCTCGACACCCTTCCACCGGATCATCTGCTCGGGATCGACGAAGAACTTGAAGATCTCCTCCGGCGGCGCGTCGATCCGGACCTCGCGCTCGACGGGTATCCGCTCCTCATTGACGGCCACGAACTACTCCTCGTCGCTTGGCGAGCCGGACGCGATGATCGGCTTCGGCGGCCGACTTCAGGCGCGCGAGGCCCTCACCCCAGAAGTCGTCGAGGAACTCGCGCAGCTCGGCGAAACCCTCCGGGCGGACGCGGTACAGCCGCCGGGTGCCGTCGCGTCGTTCGTCGAGCAGCCCGGCGTCCTTGAGCACCCCGAGGTGCTGCGAGATCGCGGGGCGGGACACGTCGAAATGCGATGCGATCGTGCCCGCGCTCAGCTCGTCGTCGCGGACAAGGCGCAGGATGTCACGGCGTCGGGGCTCGGCCAGGGCCCGTGCGGCGGCTTCCACGCCACTACGTAAGCCGACGCTTACGGAGCTTGTCAAAACGGCGAAACCTGATAGCGCCTCTCAGAACTCGTTAGCATGTGGGCGCCGCGGCGGAGCTTTCGCCCACCTTGGGGGGATGTGAGCGAAAACAAGCGGTTCACCTATCAGCCCGCCCTGGATGGGCTGCGCGCGTTCGCGGTTCTCTCCGTGTTCGCGTATCACCTCGACGCGGGTTGGATGCGGGGCGGCTTCCTCGGCGTCGACACGTTCTTCGTTCTCTCGGGCTTCCTGATCACATCGCTGCTGCATCGGCGAGTGGGCGCGACGCGGCGGCATCAGCTTCGCCGGATTCTGGGCCCGTCGGGCGCGCCGGTTGCTCCCCGCGCTGCTGCTCGTGCTCCTCGCGGTCGCCGCGTTTGCGGTGCTCGAAGTGCCGGCTGACCAACTCGACCGGCTGCGCGGCGACGGCCTCGCCACGCTCTTCTACGGCGCCAACTGGCAGGTTCATCGAGTCGGGTCAGTCGTATTTCGACTTGTTCTCGGAAGCCTCGCCGCTGCGTCACATGTGGTCGCTCGCGATCGAAGAGCAGTTCTATCTGGTGTGGCCGCTGATCACGTTCGTGTGCCTGCGCCTCGCACGGGCGGCGGCACTGGCTGCTCGGCCTGGTGTGCGGGGCCGGCGCGGGGGCGTCGATCGCGACCATGGCGGTGCTGTACGACCCGAGCGACCCGTCCCGCGCCTACTACGGCACCGACGGACGTGCGCACCTGCTGCTCATCGGCGCCGGCCTCGCGCTCGTGCTGGCTCGATGGAGTCCCGGGCGCGCGGCGCGCTCGACCGTGAACGCGCTCGGCCTGGCCGGTGCCGTCACGTGCCTCGCCTTCTGGGTGTGGGTCCCCGATACGGCGGCATGGATGTACCGCGGCGGCTACGCGGTGTTCGGGCTGTGCGTTGCCGCTCGTCATCACGTCGGCGGTGCAGCCGGGTCGGTTCGCGTTGCGGTCGTTCCTCTCGCTCGCGCCTCTGGTGTGGATCGGGCGCATCTCCTACGGGTTGTACCTGTGGCACTGGCCGGTCATCGTCGTGGCGTCGCCGTCACGGACCGGTCTCGACGGCGCATCGCTCACCGCTCGTGCGCGTCGGATTGACCTTCGCGTTCGCCACCGCGTCCTTCTACCTGGTCGAGCAGCCCATCCGGCACAGGGCGCTGCGCGGACGATGGGCGTTGGCCGTGTCGCCGTCGGCGTTCGTCGCGACGGGCGTGGTCGTCCTGGTCGCCACAGCCGGCGCTGCGCCACCGCCGGCGTACCTGCAGAGCGGACCCGGCCAGCTCACGTCGCGCGCCGAGCAGCTGCCGAAGCCGGAGTCGCAACCGGCGCCGGCACCGGAAGCGGCGCTCGCCGCGCCGGTGGGTGCGCCCACCGCGCCCCCGCCGCGGCGCATCATGCTCGTCGGCGACTCACTGGCCGAGAGCCTGCTCGACGGGCTCCGGGACACCGCTGCCGAACAGGGTGTGCAGCTGTACCCGGCGTCCGTGCCCGGTTGCGGCATCCTCGGCGGTCAGCCGATCGATCTCGCAGGCGCCCCGTTCAAGTGGGCGGCCACGTGCGAGCGAGAGGTACCGAAGTACCAGGCCGTCCGGCTGGCGCAGATCCATCCCGATGTTGTGATCTGGCTGAGCGGTTGGGACCGCGACGAACGACTCGTCGACGGTCAGAACGTCAGCACGAACACCATGTCGGGGCGCTTCGTGTTCGCACAGCTGATCGACGAGGCCGCCACCCGCCTCACCTCGACGGGTGCGCGGCTCGTGATGATGACGGTCGCGCCGCCTTCGCCCAGCGAGGGGTTCCCCGACCCGCCGAAGGACCCGACGTTCGAGCACATGAACCGTCTCTTGCGCGACTACGCCGCGGCTCGCACGCCGATCGGACCTCTGTTGTCGATCTCGCCCACTTGCTGTGCCCGAACGGCACTCAGCCGTGCCCGGAGGAGGTGTCCGGCGTCCGCCCGCGGCCACGGGACGGGAACCATTTCGAGCCGGACACCGCGGGTTGGGTCGCACGGCAGCTCATGCCCCAGGTGATGGCGGCGACACCGGGCACGGGCATCGACGTCGCCGGGCCGGCACAGGCGACGGCGAACGCGTCGGTCGGCAAGCGCGAGTCGACCCAGACGGGCGCGGCGAGCGGTTAGGCCTGCGCCCGCACCCCGGCCTGCATCGGGGCGAGGCCGTGACGCTCGAGGAGTGCCTGCCGGCGGTCGACGAGCGCCTGCCATTCGGCGAACTCGTGGTCGTAGTGAGCCCGGTCGCCGTCCTCGTAGGCGTGCTCGAGCTCGTCGAAGGCGGTGTCCTCGGCATCCAGGAGCTGCCGGTACCGCTGCAGGAATCCTTCGTCGACCACCCCGTTCGCCTCGGTCATGCGACCCCCTTCGACGCTGCGCGGCGCCGGCCGACGCCGTCCGCGGCCGACGGTACCCCGACTCGGCCGCCGCCGACACCGGGCGTCAGGTGACGACGGCGAGCGCCTCGGCGACACCGAAGCGTCCCTCGTAGATCGCGCGCCCGACGATCGCACCGGCCAGCGCCCGGCCGCCCGACGCGCGAGGCCGCGCAGCGCGACGAGGTCGTCGAGCGCGCCGACGCCGCCGCTGGCGATCACCGGGAGCGGTGGTCGCCTCGAGCACGGCACCGAGCTGCCCGACATCGGGGCCGTCCATGGTGCCGTCGCGGCCGATCTCGGTGACGACGAGCGCGCCGACGCCCCGATGGTCTCGAAGCTGCGCGGCGACGCTCGACGAGATCGCTCGCCGGTCGCCTCGATCCAGCCGCGGACGGCGACCTCGCGGCCGCGGGCGTCGAGCCCGACGGCGACCTGGCCCGGGATGCAGCGTCGCAGAGCTCCTCGACGAGCTCCGGCCGCTCGATCGCAGCGGTGCCCACGACGACCCGCGCTGCGCCGGCCGCCAGGAGACTCGCCGCCGGCTTCGACGCTCCGGACGCCTCCGCCGGCCTGGATCTCGGCACGGGACGGCGGCACAGATCGCCTCGATCGACGGCGAGGTTGACGCGCTCGCCGGTGCGGGCGGCGTCGAGGTCGACGACGTGGATCCACCGCGCGCCGGCGGCGGCGAAGGCGTGCGCGACGCGCACCGGGTCGTCGTCGTAGACGGTCTCGGCCTCGAAGTCGCCCTGGTGCAGCCGCACGCACCTGCCCGCCGCGCAGGTCGATCGAGGGGTACAGGTCGAAGGGCACCCGCCTACAGGGCGCCTTTCGTCGACGGCACTCCGGTGCCTTCGATCTTCACCGCGTCGCGGAGCGCTGCGGGCCACGCCCTTGAACGACGCCTCGATGACGTGGTGACCGTTCTTGCCCGCGAGCGAGCGCATGTGCAGCGTGATGCCGGCCGCGAACGCGAACGCGCGCCAGAACTCCTCGGTCGAGCTGCGGGTCGAACGTGCCGATCCACTCGCGACCGGGTCGACCTCGTAGACGAGGAACGGCCGGCCCGGACAGGTCGAGCGCGACCTGCACGAGCGCTTCGTCGAGCGGGCACGACCGCGACTGGCGAACCGGCGCACGCCGGCCTTGTCGCCCAGCGCCTCCTTGAACGCGGTGCCGAGCACGATGCCGACGTCCTCGACCGTGTGGTGCAGTGTCGACCTCGAGGTCGCCCTCCGCCTCGATGCGCAGGTCGAAGCCGCCGTGCTTGCCGAGCTGCTCGAGCATGTGGTCGAAGAACGGGATGCCGGTCGACGCGCTCGCCTGGCCCGTGCCGTCGACGTCGAGCGTGAGCTCGATCGTTGGTCTCCTTCGTCTCGCGGTGCTGCTGCGACGACCGGCTCATGCGACTCTCACCTCCTCGACAGCCTCGCGGAGCGCGGCGAGGAACGCGTCGTTCTCCTCGGGTGTGCCGACGGTGACCCGCAGGCAGTCGGCGAGGCGTGGCCAGCTCGAGAAGTCGCGCACGAGCACACCGCGGTCGACGAGGCGCTGCCAGACGCGCGTGACCGTCGTCGTGCACGCGGAACAGCACGAAGTTGGCGCCCGACGGGATAGACCGTGACTCCGTCGATCCTGTCCAGCTCGGCGTGCGAGCCGCTCACGCTCCCGGACCAGGAGCGCGACCCGGTCGTCCATCTCGCGCCCGAACCGGAGGGCGAGCACGCCCGCGAGCTGGGTCGGCACGGCCAGGTGGTACGGGAGCACGACCTTCTCGAGCTCCTCGACCACCCACGGCGGTGCAACGCAGAAGCCGAGGCGCAGCGCCGCCATCGACCACACCTTCGAGTACGTGCGGGCGACGACAGCGGCCGGTCGTCGCGCGACCAGCTCGATCGCGCTGCGATCGGCGAACTCGCCGTACGCCTCGTCGACGACGACCAAGCCGTCGGTCGCGTCGAGGAGCGCTTCGACCGTGGCCTCGGGCTCGACCGTGCCGGTCGGGTTGTTGGGGCTGCACAGGAAGACGAGCGCGGGCCGGTGCTCGGCGAGGAGCGCGCGCGCGGCCGTCGGCGTCGACCGTGAAGTCGGCGCGTGCGCTCCCCGACGACGACCGTCGGTGCCGGTGATGCGGGCGATGTGCGAGTGCAGCGCGTACGTGGGCTCGAACACCGCGGCCGACCGCCCGGCGCCGCCGTAGGTGAGCAGCAGCGTCTGCAGCACCTCGTTCGAGCCGTTGGCGCAGAAGAGCCGCTCGACCGGCTGGTGGAGCTGGTCGGCGAGCGCGGCGCGCAGGTCGCGCGGCGGCGCGATCGGGATAGCGGTTGAGGGGCGTGTCGCGCAGCGCGTCGACCCACGCGTCGACGAACTCCGTCGGCGGCGCGTACGGGCTCTCGTTGGTGTTGAGCCGCACGGCCACGTCGAGCTGCGGCGAGTGGTAGCCCTCGAGCGCGCGTAGGTCGTCGCGCGGCGACAGACGTCCGCCCATCGCTAGGTCCCGCGCAACTCGACCGACCGTCCGTGCGCGTCGAGCCCCTCCATCTCGGCGAACGCCTGCGACGTACGGCGCGACCCGGGCGAGGGCGGCCTGGTCGAGCGTCACGACGTGGACGTGCTTGCGGAACGTGTCGACGCGCAGCGCGCTGGCGAATCGCGCGGTGCGCGCCGTCGGGAGCACGTGGTTGACTCCGGCGACGTAGTCGCCGACGACCGCGGGCGACCACGGTCCGCAGAACACCGCGCCCGCGTTGCGAACGAGCGGCACCAGCGCTTCCGGATCGGCCGTGATCAGCTCCAGGTGCTCGGGAGCGATTGCATTCGCCGCGTCGACCGCCACGTCGGGCGCGTCGACCAGAACCGTACGACCGCCCGACTTCAAGGTGGATTCGATCTCGGCGCGGCGCGGTGCGTCGGCCGTGAGCTTGTCCGACCGCGTCGTCGACTGCGTCGGCGACGGCTTCGTCCCAGGTGACGAGGATGGCGGCGCCGTCCGGGCCGTGCTCGGCCTGGGCGACGAGGTCGGCCGCGACCATGCGCGGGGTCGGCCGTGTCGTCGGCGACGACGACGACCTCCGAGGGCCCGGCGAGCGACTCGATGCCGACGATCCCGGCGACCTCGCGCTTGGCGGCCGCGACATACATGTTGCCGGGACCGACGATGACGTCGACGGGCCGGATCGTCTCGGTGCCGTACGCGAGGGCGGCGATCGCCTGCGCACCGCCGACCCGGTACACCTCGTCCACGCCGGCGAGCGCGGCGGCAGCCAGCGTTGCCTGCGGGCACGCGGCCGTCACGATCGGGCGGCACGCACAGCGCGATCTCCGGGACGCCCGCCACGCGTGCGGGGATCGCGGTCATGAGCACGGTCGACGGGTAGGTGGCCCGGCCACCGGGCACGTACAACCCGGCTCGATCGACCGGAACGACGAGCTCGCGGAGCAGCACGCCGTCCCGCTCGAGGCGGACGTCGTCTCCCAGCTGAGCTTCGTGATAGGCGGTGACTTCCTCCCGCGCGTATTCGAGGGCGGCGCGGAACTCGGTGGGAGCGTCGTCGAGCGCGGCGAGCAACTCGTCGCCCGGCACCCGCAGTTCGTCGATCGTGCAGCCGTCGAACTGCTCGGTCAGGTCGTGCAGCGCTGCGTCACCACGCCCCCGAACCTCGGCGATGATCGCTCGCACACCCTCGACTGCCGATGCGTCAACAGCATCCCCACGCGCCGTCAACGGGCTGAGGTCGGCATTCGTGCCGCGAAGATCGAGTCGGGAGAGCATCAGGGATCGGACCATCGTAACCATCGACCCCTCGCCGGCCGTCCGAATTGCCCACCCTCACGGAACGCGTGAAGGCTGGCCTCGTGTCCGCGTCGTCCGATCTCGCCGAGCTGTCCACCGTGCGCTCGCAGCTCGAGGAGCTCGCGCGCCGCGTCGTGACGGTCGCCGACCGGTACGAGGACACCGCCGACTCGCAGATCGCGTCAGACCTCTATGCCGCGGAGCGGACGCTGATCAGCGCGCGGCGCGCGGTCGACAAGGCGATCGCCGCCCTCGACGACCTCGCCCGCTCCTAGGTCAGACGATCCGACGCGCGACCAGGCCCCGAGATGGGCCTATGCTCTGCCCCTTCCCGTCAAGCAGGCGGCGGGGCCCATCCGCAGCGCTGCACGCTCGACCACTGAGCATGGAGTGACTGCCCATCGCCAACCGCTCACAGGGCGATGGGGTCCCGACATGGGAGCACTGGAGTACGCACCATGTGCGACCTGCTGCGATGACGTCCCAAACGGAATCACCCCGCCTCGACCCCGATCTCGAGCAAAGGTCGCAGAGCAGCTCCGGCGGATTCAGTCGGTCACCGAGGCTTCGCTCGCCCACCTCGAGATCGACGAGCTCCTCGACACGTTGTTGGAACGGGTGCGAGAGATCCTCGAGGTCGACACCGCGGCCATCCTGCTGATCGACCGCACTTCACGCGAGATGGTCGCGACCGCCGCGAAGGGCATCGAGGAAGAGGTGCGCAGCGGCGTGCGCATTCCGATCGGGCAGGGTTCGCGGGACGAGTCGCGGCCGAACGGCGAGCCGTGATCCTCGACAAGGTGGATCATACGAACGTCCGCAACCCGATCCTCTTGGACATCGGCATCCGCTCGTTGCTCGGAGTCCCGCTCATCGTCGACGGCGACACGATCGGCGTGCTGCACGTCGGCACCCTCGGCTCCAGATCGTTCTCCGACCAGGACGCCGAGTTGCTGCAGCTCGTCGCCGACCGGGCGGCGCTCGCGATCAATGCAGGGTTGCTCAAGCAGGAGAGCACGGTCGCAACGGCGCTCCAACGCAGCCTGCTGCCGCGCTTGCCCGACATCAGCGGCTTGGAGATCGCCGCCCGCTACCTCCCCGGACACGATCGCCTCGTCGGCGGTGACTGGTACGACGTCTTCGAGCTCCCGACGGGTCATGTCGGCGCCGCGATCGGTGACGTCGTCGGGCATGGTCTCCGCTCGGCCACCGTGATGGGGCGCATCACGAAGCGCCTTGCGCGCGTACGCGCTCGACTCTGACGATCCCGCGGCCGTGCTGACCCGGCTCGACGACATGGTGTGCCATTTCGAGCCCGACGAGATGGCCACGGTGCTGTATGCGGTCGTCGACCCAGAGCGTCGCCGGATGACCTCTCAGCCGCCGGTCATCCGTCTGCCTCTGATGACGTCGCCGACCGCGAGAAGCACAGCATGATCGACGCGCCCGCCGACCCGCCGATCGGGAGCGACGCAGCAGCGCCGCGACGGGCGACGGAAGTCGCAATGTCCGAGGGGGCGACGATCTACCTCTTCACGGACGGAGTCGTGGAGCGACGTGGTGAGCCCATCGACATCGGTATCGAGCGGCTGCGCCAGACGGTGATTCCGGGGCACCTCGTCGTGGGTGCACGCGGATCGTGTCGCAGCTCCTGAGCGACGTGCAGCCCGACGACGACTGCGCAGTCCTGGCGCTGCATCTCCGGCGCTTGACCTGAGTCGCCTCTGCAGGGAGAAGCACGTCCTGCTCCCACCGGTCGATTGCTCGGGTGCGCCGGTTGACCCGCGGGATGACAAACGCTTGCACGATCGCCGAGCCGATGAACGCGATCGCCCCGCCGATGACCAGCTCCATCGCCACGAGTACGGCGGCAAGCCGCCAACCGTCTCACGACGCCAACTGCCTGGCTAGGGTTTCCGGCCGAGGAGTCGTCGTCCTTCCGGATTACGCAACGCTGGGGCGACCAGAAGCAGCGAGACGCGGGAGGCGAGAGAACCGGTCGTGTTGGGGGGTCTCCCGCCTCCCTCTCCCGGCAGGGAGTCACTCATGCGAGTGGGCGGAACTCCCGCGGGAGTTATCCACAGTCTCTCACAGTGGTCAAGCGGCCGCCCAACGTGATCCGGGAGCCGAGCGGGAAGAGCAGGAAGCGTATGACCTTCAGGGTCTGGGTGATGATTGAGGGACGGTCGTGAAGTCGGGACGAAGCGGAGTCTGTGCCGATGAAGACGGGAAGATCCGGGCATCCTCGCGGGCCGCACCGAGACGCGAAATCCACCGACAGCGCGGTGCAGCGTGCGATCGTCTCAAGGGTTTCTGTAACGCCCTCGAGGCGGAGTTAGGGCTTCGGAAATCGGATTGGTGGTCACCACGTACGTCGGACTGACGGTGCTGATTCTTTGGGGGGCCTACTAGTGCGATGGCGGTGGCTCATGCGCTAGACGGCGTCCGGCTCAAGTGCCAGCGGGCTCAACACCACCTCCACACCCTCCAAGCGGAATTCGATGCCTTTGGGCGCGACGCTTACAGCTTCCGGCACATCGTTGAACGTGGAGGCCGAGAGCACATCTACAGGGTCAATCGCGTGAGGCACCCGCGACCTGAGTGGGGACCGATCATCGGTGACTGTCTCCACAACGCCGCGTCGGCCCTCGACCTGCTCGCCTACCAGCTCGCGATTCTCCACACTGGCAAGCTGCGTTCCGGCCTTGCTCGCGATACTCACTTCCCGATCTACCGAAGCAGTCGAGAGTTCTGGGACAACCTTCGGAAGCTGGAGGGCATCGGACCGGATCTCATGGCACCGATGGAGCGATTGCAGCCGTACCACGGAATTAACGGTCCCGACCACCACTGGCTCATGATCCTCAAGCGCCTGTCGAACTCCGACAAGCACCGGACGCTCCACACAGCTGGCTACCGGTTCGGTGGCACAGCTCGCTACAGGCCGGACAGCCTCATCGACGCGATCTTTCCTACGGGGCCCCTGGAGCTGGGCGCAGAACTTGCCAGATTCCTCTTCGACCCGCCGGACCCAGAGATGAACGTGGACCCTAGTTTCACTGTCCACATCGCGTTCAAGGGCACCCCGCTAGCCGACGGCATCGACGCCTGGGCCATGCTCAACATGATCTGCATCCGCGTCGAAGCCGTTGTCGACGAGTTCCGACCGCTGTTCAGGTAATTCGCGCGCCACACCGTTGGCGTTCCCCGGGTAGGACGACGCGAGCTGTCAGGTGTTCTGGCTGGTCAGGCCGGCTAGTAGTTGTCGAAGAGGTACGGACGAGGTCCGGCGAAGGCGGCGTCCAGCAAGCCGAGGTCGCGATCAGTGGCGTGGTGCACGATGCCGGCCCCCGCGAGCACCGGCGCCGTCGCCCAGCCCGTGTACAGCGACGCCAGCCCGTTCACCGAGAGGTGCACGTCGCCGGTGCCTCCGGGAGTCAGCTTCCCCTCGCCTCCTTCGACCCGGAGCACGAAGCGGCCGTCGTTCCACGGCGCGACCCGGTCGGCCAGCTGCAGATGCACCTCGGCGCGGACCCCGGGCGGATAGCCGCGTGCGGCGATGGCGCCGGCAGCGTCGACGATGCGCGTCATCCAGTGGTTCGCGGCTACGAACTCGATGACCTGCTCGGGCAGGAGCAGCGTCAGGACGTCGAGTGGCGACGCGAGCACGGTGATCGTGTCGACCTGCGCGACGTGGGAGCCGAGGTGCCGCCACAGCGTCACCGCGGCGCGGGCGTCGGCGGCGACGAGCTCGTGCACCGTGATGCCGAAGCCCCATTGCCGGCCGGTCGAGCGCTGGTCGTACACGACGTAGCCGTCGATCTGGTCGTCGCCGTCGTAGACGTACCGGTAACGGTGCGGATGGCCGAGCGTCAACTCCAAAGCGTGCCAGCGCGCGTCGCTGCGGTCGACGGCGCCATTGATCGTCGGTGCGACTCTGGCGTAGCACTCGCGCAGGTCGTCGGAGTCGCCGGCCTGGGCGGGACGGACGCATTCGGGTTCGCCGGCCGGCAACGCCGCCAGCATTGCGGTCGGGACGCGTCGCACACCGAACTCGCCCCCGATCTCCCAGCCGAGCCCGCGGTAGAAGCGCGTCGTCGCCGGGTGCAGCGTGCTGATCACGAGACCCTGCTCGTGCATCCGTTCGACGGCGCGGGCGAGCAGACGCGGTGCAATCCCGCGGCCGCGTTGATCGGGGCGCACGGCCACGGACGCCACGCCCCCCATCGGCACGGACCGCCCGCCGAAGTACTGGCCGCCCGGCATGACCTCGGTCGTGCCGACGAGCTCCCCGCCGCTCCACGCGCACAGGAAGTCCTCCATGCGTTTGGACTCCCGCCATGGCTCTACCTGTTCCGGCGGGCTCGTGAACGCCTCGCTGCAGAGCGCGAAGACGTCCTCGGCCTCGTCGTCCCGCGGCGCGCGGATCTCGATGTCCAATGGCCTCCTGTCGCCGTCGCAAGCTCCGGCTTTGTGGGAACGGTCGGCAAAGCCGGTTGCCGCCGATGCTAAGCGGACTCGGGTGGGTCAGCCGGGCTGCGCGATGCAGCGCACGGCTTCCTGCGCGCCGCACGGCAGCGGTGGGCCGAGCTGCACGCCGGTGAGCGGGACCATGGGCAGCATGATCCGCGACGGCGTGTCGGGTCCCTGGAGCACGGTGTTGACTCCGGGCGCGCTGCGCGGCACGTACGCATAGAAGCTGTCGACGAACGGCGGGGCGTGCACCTTGACCGAGATGCGGTGCCCCGCCCGGAACACGTGCCCGACCGGCCACACCTCGACCAGGTACTCGTAGGTCTGGCCGGGCGTGATGTTCGTCGGGTTCGTGTGCGGCCGCTGCGGTCGGTAGATGCGCCCGTCGGGCGTGTGGTCGCTCTGCGCGTCGTCGACGGCGCGGTGACTCGCTCGCAGCACGCCGCGCTGCAGATACGTGCGGCTCCCGTCCGGCGCCTCGTCGACGAGCTCGACGAACAGCTCGGTGTCGGGAGCGGTGCTCTGCACGAACAGAGTCGCCGTGATCGGACCCGCAACGGCGGTGTCGGTCGGAACGGGATCGCTTCGGTACGTCAGCTCGTCCGGCCCGGCCGCAGTCGTCAGGGGCGGCCCGACGTCGCCGCCCGCCTGGTACGACCAGAACTGCCGCTTCGTGCCGGTGACGTACGGCTGCGACGGCTCCGCCGCGGTCGGCGCGGTCGTTGTCAGCGACCCGTCGCCGTGGAGGTACCAGTCCGTCCAGTTGGTGTCGGGCAGTGGGAAGGTCTTGGCGTCCTTGCGACCGTTCGGGACCAGCACTTCCTTCTCGGCCTGCGTCTCCTCGTCGACCTGCTTCTCCTTGTGCGTCTCGAAGAGGACGCTGACCGACGAGCGCGCCTGCTCGAGGCTCCCGAACCCGCCGTTCACGCCGCGCACCCACTGGTCGAGCCACGCCTTGCGGTCGTTGCGGATATCGGGCACGCCGTAGTCGGCGGTGCTCTCGGTGTTGTGGTCGCCGTTCGTGAGCATGAGCCGCTTCGGGACGCCGCCGATGCGCTCGAAGAGGTGCGCCTGGCCGCGCGGCCCGGTCTGCTCGTCCTGGTACGCGCCGGTGATGTGCATCGGCACCTTGATCTTGTCGACGTAGTTGATCAGCGAGCGCGCCCGGTACCAGTCGTTGTCGGTCTCGGCGAGGCCCTGGAGCACCGGGTCGTTGGTGACAGTCCGGCTCTTGCCCGACGTGTTCAGCGCGCACTGCTGCTGGCGGTCCGGGCTGTCCTCGGGCCGTTGCGGGCGGACGAGGCCCGGGAGCAGACCGCCGGCGACGTCGTACGCGGTGCGGATCCCGCCCGTCCAGATGAGGGGGAAGCCGTAGTTGCTGACACCACCCGGGTACACGATCCCGCGGTAGAGGTCGTCGATCAGTCCCGAGAGGGTGGCGGCCTTCAGGTGCTGCGGTTGCGTCGCCGCGACCATGAAGCCGGTGATGCCGCCGTACGAGTGGCCGAGGAGGCCGACGGCGCCGTTCGACCACGGCTGGTTCGGGATCCAGTTGTCGATGATCTCCTTGCCGTCGAGCGCCGAGCGCCACGAGAACAGGTCGAACTCGCCGCTCGAGCAGCCCGTCCCGCGCACCGAGGCGTGCACGGTCACGTACTCGCCGTTGAGGTAGTCCGTGAGCTGGCGGCTGTCGTCAACAGGAACCGGGGTACCCGGCGGGACGCCGACATCTTTGGCGAGCGTCCCGCCGTTGGCGGATCCGCCGTCGTACCCCGACATCTCGAAGACGGTCGGGTAGCGCAACCCGGGGACGTAGTTCGTGGGCATGCGGACGTTCACCGCGATCGACACGCCGTCGCTCATCGTGACGTAGCCGGTCGGCGCTGCCGCCGCCACGTCGGGCCGAGCCACGCTGCTCAGCGGACCGACGAGCGCCAGTGCCGCCACGACGCCGAGCAGACGCCGGACCGTCCGAGTCCCCCGCACCCCGGGTCGCCCTCCCCTTTTGCGAGCTTCGTACGATTAGTACGAAGTGGGAGGAAGTATCCCATTTGCCCACGCGGCGGGCAACCCGAGTATCCGGTGGGCTACCCCAACAGGCGGTAGGTGGCGCGCAGAGACGTTCCTCGGTCGCCCGTCGCCACGACGTCGTACTTCCCTGCTGCGTCGCCGTCGGTCCGGTAGCTGGTGCTCACGGAGCCGTCCTGCGCCGCAGTGTGGGGTGAACCGGTGAAGGTCCCGCCACCAGGGCCCACGACCTGGAACGTGATGGCCTCACCGACTTTCGCCCCGGTCACGGTGAAGGTGAAGACCATGCCGCCGATCCCATCGGGTGGGTTCACGTTCAGACCCGCCGGCGGGGATGGTGGGATCTGCAGGACCTGGCCCTCGGTCAGACGGTCCCCGCCGCCGAGTTGATTGGCGGCGTCAATGGCCGCGCTCGACACGCCGAAGAATTTGGCGATCGCGGTCAACGTGTCTCCCCGCTTGACCTGGTAGCTGGTCGTGGGAGTCGTCGTGCTCGTGGGGGCAGGGGCGGTCGTGGCGGGCGCGTTCGCAGCGGCGTTCTCGGCCTGAGCCGATCGTCCGGTCTCCGTCCTTGCTGCGCCGCAACCGGCCAGGACCACGACACCGCCGACGGCCACCACGCGCGCGAGGCACCCTCTCCTGCCCAACCACGCCCGAGCTTCTGATGTACCGATCACCCTTGCAAGACCTACTGACGGACTTCGACGCTCGACGCGCGCGTCGACATGATGCCCCAATCTGACCAATCGCAACCGTCAGGCGTTACCGAGGGCGCGCCGCAGCCGCGCGACAAGTGTCCGAATTGTGACGCCGTCGGTGTCCAGAGCCGGGTTGAAGATCGTAGAGCTCGACGCCGCGAGGGAACAGCCCGAGCACCGAGGGCGCCTCGATGACCGCGTAGCCACGCATCGATTCAGACCTTGAACGCCGAGGGACAAATGTCGTTCAGGATGCACACGTCGCACTGTGGCTTGCGTGCCTTGCACACCCGTCGGCCGTGCAGGATCAGCCGCAGCGACAGCGCGCCGCGCTCCTCCGGCGGCACGATGCCGTTCAGGTCGAGCTCGATCTTCACCGGGTCGGTCTCGTTCGTGAGCTTCAGCCGGCGCACCAAGCGGGTCACGTGGGTGTCGACGGGCAGGCCCGGCAACCCGAACGCGACCGACCGGACGACGTTGCCGGTCTTGCGGCCGACGCCGGGCAAGGAGTCGAGCTGGTCGATGTCGCTCGGCACCTCGCCGCCGAATCGGCCCTCGACCACCCGCGCCATGAGGATGAGGCTCTTGGTCTTCGACCGGAAGAAACCCGAGGCGTGGATGAGCTCCTCGACCTCGTCGGGGTTGGCGTGCGCGAGGTCGGCCGGCGTCGGGTACCGCTCGAAGAGCGCGGGCGTGATCTTGTTGACCGTCTCGTCGGTCGACTGCGCCGAGAGGATCGTCGCCACGAGGAGCTGGTACGGGTTGTCGTGCCGGAGCGCGCACAGCTCCTTCGCGGTGCCGGGGTACTCGGCGGCGAGACGCTTCACGACCTCCGCCGCGCGCTGCTTCGCCCCTCGCGGCCGCGCCATCGGCCGAACGTATCGCGGGGCCGGAAGTAGCCTCGACCAGCGGTGATTCACACGCGTCTCCTGCAGCCGGTCACGCCGGCCGATCTCGTGACGGTGACGCGGCTGCACGACGACGTCGAAGCGGCCGACGGCCATCCATCCCTGGGCGAAGCCGTCTGGCGCGACCTCGACCAGCCGCTCGAGCCGGTGTCGGCCGGAGTTCTCGCGACCGATGACGGCCGGGCCGTCGGCTTCGCGTACGTGTACCGCAGCGACAGCTTCTCCCCGCCCCATTGGGCCGCCGGCATGGTCGTGCACCCCGAGGTACGCGGCAGCACCGGCGCCGAGGTCGCGCTGCTCGAGCGGGCCGTCGAGCACGTCGCCGCCGAGGGCGGCGGTCTCGTCGTGCTCTGGGTCTTCGAGCCCGACGAGCGCGACGACGAGGCTGCCGCGCGCGCCGGATTCCGCCATCAACGGGATCTCCTCCAGGAGCGCGTCCCGCTCCCGCTCGGCGAGGAGCCGGCGTGGCCACCCGGCGTCGAGGTCCGGCCCTTCGTGCCCGGGCAGGACGACCGCGCCTGGCTGACCGTCAACAACCGGGCGTTCGCCGATCACCCCGAGCAGGGCGGCTGGGTGGAGGCGACGCTCGAGCGGCGCATGGCCGAGCCGTGGTTCGACCCGAAGGGCTTCCTGCTCGCCTTCGACGCCGACGGGCTGGCCGGGTTCTGCTGGACGAAGGTCCACCCCGCGACCGACGCCGAACCCGAGCTCGGCGAGATCTTCGTGATCGGCGTCGACCCGTCGCGCCAGGGTTCGGGACTGGGTCGGGCGCTGGTCGTCGCCGGGCTGTCGCACCTCTCCGACCAGGGCATCCGCACAGGCATGCTCTTCGTGGACGGGGACAACGAGGCCGCTCTGCGCCTCTACGCGTCCCTCGGCTTCACGACCCATCGAGTGGACCGGGCGTACGAGCGCGAGGTCGCGGCGAGCTGACGCCTCCGGTGCACGCGCGGCCCCGGCATGGGCCACAATGGGCTGGTGAACGAGCGGAAGTTCCTGAACCAGGCCCAGCCCCAGACCCTCGTGCTGGGCACGCTCCTCCTCTACATCAACGCCGCCTTCGGACTGCTGTTCGGGGTCATCTCCACGAGCCTCCTGCTCGGCCTGGCGACGATCGTCGGACTCGCGATCGGCGGGTACGGGATCGCCAACGAGTGGAAGTGGGCGTACCCGGTCGCCGTCGCCGCCGCCATCCTCCAGCTCGTCATGCTCATCGCCGTGTTCGGCGCCGAGGTGATCAACTTCCCGGTGATCATCACGCTGTTGTTCGACGGCGCGCTGGTCGGCCTGCTCCTCCATCCCGAGAGTCGCTCGTACCAGCGCATCTGGTTCAAGTAGAACAGCCCGAGCACCGAGGGCGCCTCGATGACCGCGTAGCCACGCATCGATTCAGACCTTGAACGCCGAGGGACAAATGTCGTTCAGGATGCACACGTCGCACTGTGGCTTGCGTGCCTTGCACACCCGTCGGCCGTGCAGGATCAGGCGCAGCGACAGCGCGCCGCGCTCCTCCGGCGGCACGATGCCGTTCAGGTCGAGCTCGATCTTCACCGGGTCGGTCTCGTTCGTGAGCTTCAGCCGGCGCACCAAGCGCGTCACGTGGGTGTCGACGGGCAGGCCCGGCAACCCGAACGCGACCGACCGGACGACGTTGCCGGTCTTGCGGCCGACGCCGGGCAAGGAGTCGAGCTGGTCGATGTCGCTCGGAACCTCGCCGCCGAATCGGCCCTCGACCACCCGCGCCATGAGGATGAGGCTCTTGGTCTTCGACCGGAAGAAACCCGAGGCGTGGATGAGCTCCTCGACCTCGTCGGGGTTGGCGTGCGCGAGGTCGGCCGGCGTCGGGTAACGCTCGAAGAGCGCGGGCGTGATCTTGTTGACCGTCTCGTCGGTCGACTGCGCCGAGAGGATCGTCGCCACGAGGAGCTGGTACGGGTTGTCGTGCCGGAGCGCGCACAGCTCCTTCGCGGTGCCGGGGTACTCGGCGGCGAGACGCTTCACGACCTCCGCCGCGCGCTGCTTCGCCCCTCGCGGCCGCGCCATCGGCCGAACGTATCGCGGGGCCGGAAGTAGCCTCGACCAGCGGTGATTCACACGCGTCTCCTGCAGCCGGTCACGCCGGCCGATCTCGTGACGGTGACGCGGCTGCACGACGACGTCGAAGCGGCCGACGGCCATCCATCCCTGGGCGAAGCCGTCTGGCGCGACCTCGACCAGCCGCTCGAGCCGGTGTCGGCCGGCGTTCTCGCGACCGATGACGGCCGGGCCGTCGGCTTCGCGTACGTGTACCGCAGCGACAGCTTCTCCCCGCCCCATTGGGCCGCCGGCATGGTCGTGCACCCCGAGGTACGCGGCAGCACCGGCGCCGAGGTCGCGCTGCTCGAGCGGGCCGTCGAGCACGTCGCCGCCGAGGGCGGCGGTCTCGTCGTGCTCTGGGTCTTCGAGCCCGACGAGCGCGACGACGAGGCTGCCGGGCGCGCCGGATTCCGCCATCAACGGGATCTCCTCCAGGAGCGCGTCCCGCTCCCGCTCGGCGAGGAGCCGGCGTGGCCACCCGGCATCGAGGTCCGGCCCTTCGTGCCCGGGCAGGACGACCGCGCCTGGCTGACCGTCAACAACCGGGCGTTCGCCGATCACCCCGAGCAGGGCGGCTGGGTGGAGGCGACGCTCGAGCGGCGCATGGCCGAGCCGTGGTTCGACCCGAAGGGCTTCCTGCTCGCCTTCGACGCCGACGGGCTGGGCGGGTTCTGCTGGACGAAGGTCCACCCCGCGACCGACGCCGAACCCGAGCTCGGCGAGATCTTCGTGATCGGCGTCGACCCGTCGCGCCAGGGTTCGGGACTGGGTCGGGCGCTGGTCGTCGCAGGGCTGTCGCACCTCTCCGACCAGGGCATCCGCACGGGCATGCTCTTCGTCGACGGGGACAACGAGGCCGCTCTGCGCCTCTACGCGTCCCTCGGCTTCACGACCCATCGAGTGGACCGGGCGTACGAGCGCGAGGTCGCGGCGAGCTGACGCCTCCGGTGCACGCGCGGCCCCGGCATGGGCCACAATGGGCTCGTGAACGAGCGGAAGTTCCTGAACCAGGCCCAGCCCCAGACCCTCGTGCTGGGCACCCTCCTCCTCTACATCAACGCCGCCTTCGGACTGCTGTTCGGGGTCATCTCCACGAGCCTCCTGCTCGGCCTGGCGACGATCGTCGGACTCGCGATCGGCGGGTACGGGATCGCCAACGAGTGGAAGTGGGCGTACCCGGTCGCCGTCGCCGCCGCCATCCTCCAGCTCGTCATGCTCATCGCCGTGTTCGGCGCCGAGGTGATCAACTTCCCGGTGATCATCACGCTGTTGTTCGACGGCGCGCTGGTCGGCCTGCTCCTCCATCCCGAGAGTCGCTCGTACCAGCGCATCTGGTTCAAGTAACCGTTGCCCAACGTCACCAGCGGACACCCGCGAAGCGTTCCTTCAATGATCCTCGTGTCGCGTCTGTGGCGTTTCTATGCGCTGCAACTGGTCGAAGAGGTCTCCGACGCCTCCGGCTGTGTCCTGAGTCTCCGGAGTTCGAGGAGAGCAGCTTCGAGCTGTCCGAGGAGTTCAAGGGCCTCATCCCGGTTTAGGGCCGGCAGGCCGCTCGGCAGCATGGCGACAGAGCGACGCCGGTTCTCGACGAGTTCCGGGATCGGGAGTTCGGGCACGACCTGACAAAAGTCGAACACGTGTTCGAGAGATGAAGAGCATCCGCGCCCGCGGCCGAGTGAGCCCTTACGGTATTCGGCCTAAAGCGGACGGGGGTGAAGAAAGGTACGAAGAGATGCGTAGAAGGCTTGGCATCTTTGCGGTGATCGGCGCCACGTTGGCGGCGCTCGCCGTGGGGGGCATCGGCGTCTTGTCAGCGTCAGCTGGAGCTGGCGTGAGCAAGTAACGCTCTGTCACGCGACGGGTTCCAGTTCGAATCCGTTTGAGGTGATAACTATTGCCCCAGCAGGGGCCTTTAACGGCCACCTTGGCGCGGGTCACCAGAACGGTGAGGACATCATTCCGCCGTTCGAGTCTCAACGGTCAGACGTACTCACAGAACTGGGACGCTGAAGGCATGGCGATCTTCGAGAACGAGTGCGTGTCGAATGGATCGCCGAACGGAACCGCTCCACCGAACGGAACCGCTCCACCGAACGGAACCGCTCCACCGAACGGAACCGCTCCACCGAACGGAACCGCCGCCGGGTGCTGCTGCCCCGGGCGCGAGCGCACCGGCTGGGGTCGTCGGCTGTGCCGAGGGTCACCGGATAGCGCTCCAGCAACGTCACTGCGGAAGTGCCCCCGCCGAATAGGCGGGGGCCTTCTGCGCTGAGGTACGCCACCTCACCTGTATTGGGGTTCCCCCGCCAGAGCATCCGGGTCAGCGGGGCGAGCAATGAGATAGACGAACACCCCGATGATGGGAAGGAAGAGAATGAAGATGGCCCAGAGGGCCTTGGCCCAGCCGCTGTGATCCTTGCGACGGAAGTTGTCCACGAACGTCCAAAGGACCACGAAGATCCAGAGGAAGAACAAAGTGAACAGGACCACGGTCCAGAACACCCCGAGCAGGGGGTAGTCATACGCGAGCACGGGTTCTCCTGACGTCGGACTATCTGCCAATCCGGACGCTACGCCAGCAACACCTATTTCTTCGCTTTAGTGCTCGTCCCCGACGGTCAAGCGCCATAAGTTTCCGGCATGGCTCTCGCGCACCCGCCGCCTGACGGTTCAAGTAGGCGACAACGCGGGTACCGGTTCGCCGAGAACCGTGCGCCTTCGCAGCCGGCTGAACGACAGACCTACGATCCGCTCGGATGACACGGTGGTCGTACCACGTCGAGGCGATGAACATCCCGGAGCGGTGGTGGCGCAAGAAGCGTCAAGCCAAGGAGTTGACCCGCCTCAATCAGCGCCTCAACAACCTCGGGTCCTCGGGCTGGGAGCTGGTCGCCTACGAGGCAACGCCCATGACCGGCGCCTTCACGCAGAACGTCAAGGGCTACGCGTACCTGGCGCTCTTCAAGCAGCCGCATCCGCGAGCCGTGACACAGCGCCACTGATCCGGACCGGCCCGTGCGTACGCCCAGGTGGCAGTCGTACGACTCGGTCGCCGGCGAGTACGACCGCGCCTGGCACGCGAGCTTCGAGCCCGTCGCACGCGACCTCCTGGAGCTCGTCGCGCTCGAACCGCACGAGGCGGTGCTCGACGTCGGCACCGGCACGGGCGTCGTGGCCGCGACCGCGGCCGAGGATGCCGAGCGCGGTGTCGTCGTCGGGGTCGATCCGTCGCTGCCGATGCTCCGTCTCGCCCGCGCCCACACGACCGTCCCGCTGGCTGCTGCCCGAACACCCGGGCTGCCGTTCCCGGCGCAGACGTTCGACGTCGTCGTGGCGAGCCTGGTCATCTCGCACCTCGAGCGCTACGAGGCCGGGCTCGGCGACATGGTCCGGACCCTCCGCCCGGGCGGGCGGCTCGGCGTCACGACGTGGGGTTCGCTCGACGACGAGCCGGTCGACGACGGACAGCAGCGCCAGCTGACCGGCATCTGGACGTCGATCGCCGGGCGCTTCGTCGACATGGACGCCGCCGAGGACGTCGTGGGCGCCGCGATCCCGGGGGAAGCATGGTTCGGCGACGCTGCCCACCTTCGGGGCGCGCTCGAGGGCAGCGGGCTCCGGCGCGTCGACCTCCAGGCGCGCACGTACCGGCGGCACGTGTCGCATCGCGAGGCGCTCGCCGGGTACGAGACCAGCTTCTGGGGCCGCTACCTCCGCCACACGCTCGGCGATACGGACTGGTCTCGGTTCCGCCGGGAGGTCGCGGCCGCGGCCGCCGAGGCGCTCCCCGACCCGATCACGCGCGTGGACCAGCTGCTGATCGGCGTGGGCACGAAGCGTTTCGCGACCGCGCCCGTAGACTTCGCACTCGTGTCGGACGCGGACCGCCTCGTCGCCCTTCTCGAAGCCAAACTCCGGCCGCTCGACACCGCGCTGGCGGAGGCCTGGTGGGAGACGAACACCCACGCCTCGCCCGAGGCGGCCGATCGTCGGGAACGAATCGAGCTGGAACGGCGCGAGCTGCTGGGCGACCCGGATGCCTTCGGAGCGATCGAGGCGGCCCGGGCGAAGGCGGACCAGTTCGAGCCGCTCGTCGCCCGCCAGCTCGACGTGCTCCACGACGCCTTCGCCCCTCACCAGATCGACGCCGAGCTTCGCCGCCGCATCGTCGAGCTCGAGGTCGAGGTCGAGACGACGTTCAACACGTTCCGCGGCGAGATCGACGGCCAGCGCGTCGACGACAACGCCATCGCCGACGTGCTGCGCACGAGCGACGACTCCGCGACGCGCCGAGCAGCATGGGAAGCGGCGAAGCAGGTCGGCGACGAGGTCGCCGACCGCGTGCGCGAGCTCGCTCGACTCCGGAACGAAGCGGCTCGCCGCCTCGGCTACCGCGACCACTTCGCTCTCGCCCTCGCCACCAGCGAGCTCGACGGCAGACGACTGTTCGCCACACTCGACGAAGTCGACCAGGCGACCGCGGCCCCCTTCGACGAGTGGAAGGCGCGCCTCGACACCACCCTCTCCGAGCGGTTCGGCTGCGATCCCGCCGACCTCCGCCCGTGGCACCTACGACGACCCGTTCTTCCAAGACCCGCCGATCAGCGGCGCCGTCGACCTCGACCCGCTCTTCGAACACGCCGACGTCGAAGCGCTCACGGTTCGCACCTACGACGGCCTCGACCTCGACATCCGGCCCGTGCTCGCCCGCAGCGACCTGTACGCGCGCGAAGGGAAGAGCCAGCACGCCTTCTGCATCGACGTCGACCGCGAGGGCGACGTGCGCGTCCTGTGCAACATCGAGCCCAACGAGCGGTGGACCGAGACGATGCTCCACGAGTTCGGTCACGCCGTCTACGACCGCGAGCTCGACGACTCGCTGCCCTGGCTGCTGCGCGAGCCCGCCCACGCGCTCACGACCGAGGGCGTCGCCATGCTGTTCGGGCGGCTGGCACGCAACCCCCGCTGGCTGACGACCGTCGCCGGGATCGGCGCCGCGGACGTCGAGGCGCTCACCACCCGCCTCGGGGAGGCACGGCGAGCGGCCCTGCTCGTGTTCGCCCGCTGGGTGCTCGTCATGACGAACTTCGAGCGTGGCCTCTACGCCGATCCCGACGCCGACCATCGACACGCTCTGGTGGGACCTGGTCGAGCAGTTCCAGCGGGTGCGTCGTCCCGACGGGCGTCACGCGCCGGACTGGGCGGCGAAGATCCACCTCACCGTGGCGCCCGTCTACTACCAGAACTACCTCTACGGGGAGCTCGTCGCCTCGCAGCTCCAGGCGACGCTCGACGCGCGTGCCGGCGGCCTCGTCGACGAGCCGGCCGCCGGCCGGCTCCTGGTCGACGAGGTCTTCCGGCCCGGGGCATCGCTGCGGTGGGACCGTCTCGTCGAACGCGCCACGGGTGAGCCGCTCACCGCCGCGCATCTCGCCCGCCAGCTCGCCGCCTGAACATGGACCTCGGGCTGAGCGACCGGGCGATCTGCATCGCCGGCGGGTCACGCGGCATGGGACGCGCCGCCGCCGACCTCCTCGCGGCCGAAGGCTGCCGCGTCGCGGTGCTCGGTCGCGAGGACGCGAACGTGCGCGAAGCGGAGGAGGAGCTCCTCGCTGCCGGCGCGCCGGACGCCGTCGGCCTGCAGTGCGACCTCCTCGACACCGGCGAGGTCGAAGCGGCGTTCACGTTCCTCGACGAGCGGTGGGGCGAGCTGAACGGCGTCATCAACGCCGCCGGGCCGTCACGCGTCGGCGCCCTCGACGATCTCACCGAGAACGAATGGCTCGAGGACTTCGATGTCGGCGTCGTCTCGATGATCCGCACCGTTCGGGCCGCCCTTCCGCTCCTCCGGAAGGCGACGTTCGCCCGCATCGTGAACCTCGCCGAAGCGTCGATTCGTCACCAGAGCCCCGGCCTCATCGCCCACACCGCCGCCAACGCCGCGATGGCCAGCGCCTCGAAGAACCTCGCCCGCGCGCTCGCACCCGAAGGCATCCTCGTGAACACGGTCTGTCCGGGCACCGTGATGTCGCCCGCGCTCGAGGAGTACCTCGCCGACAGCGGACGCGAAGGGGCTGCCCGACGGTCCGCTCGAAGCGGGATACGCGGCCATCGTCCGCGACTTCGGCGCCGAGAACGACCTCGGCCGCGTCGGCGTGCCCGAGGAGGTCGCGGCGGTGGCGGTGTTCCTGTGCTCGGAGGCTGCGAGCTTCGTCGCCGGCGCCACGATCCCGGTCGACGGCGGCACCGACTTCTGAGGAACACGCGGCTCGGGGCGTGACTTCACGCCCGCGCCGCACCGCCACTAGTTTCGACGGCCCATGCAGTACAACCTGGCCGATCTCTGGGAACGGGTGGTGGACACCGTTCCCGAGCGGGAGTCGCTCATCTGCGGCGACCGCCGCCTGACCTACGCCGAGGCCGACGAGCGGGCCAACCGCCTCGCCCACCACCTCGCCGAACAGGGGGTGGGCCCCGGCGACCACGTCGCTCTCTATCTCTATAACGGCACCGAGTACCTCGAAGGGATGCTGGCGGCGTTCAAGCTCCGAGCCGTGCCCGTCAACGTGAACTACCGCTACGTCGAGGAAGAGCTCCGCTACCTGCTCGACGACTCGGACGCCAAGGCGGTCGTGTTCCACCGCGAGTTCGCGCCGAAGCTCGAAGCCGTGCGGGGCAAGCTCCCGTTGCTGCACACGTTCGTCGCCGTGGAGGACGGATCCGGCGCCGGGCTCGACGCGCTCTCGGCCGTCGACTACGAGCAGGCGCTCGCCGGCGCCTCGCCCGAGCGCGACTTCGAGGAGCGGTCCCCCGACGACCTCTACATCCTCTACACGGGCGGCACGACCGGCATGCCCAAGGGCGTGATGTGGCGCGCGGAGGACATCTTCTTCGGCGCCCTGGGCGGCGGCGGCATCGGGAACGAGATCACCCAGCCCGGAGGAGATCGCCGACCGCGCCCGCGAGGGACGCACCCGCTGCCTGCCGGCGTGCCCGTTCATGCACGGCACCGCGCACTGGATGGCGTTCGCCGCGATGTTCACCGGCGGCTGCGTCGTGATCTCCCCCGAACGCCACCTCGACCCGAAGCGGCTCTGGGAGCTCGTCGCACGCGAGCAGGTGAACTTCCTCGTGATCGTGGGCGATGCGTTCGCCCGACCGCTGGTCGAGGCGCTCGACGAGCTCGACCCCGACGTCGACGTGTCGTGCTGCAGCGTGATCCTCTCGGGCGGCGCGATCCTCTCGCCGTCGATCAAGACCCGGCTCGCCGAGAAGCTGCCCGCCAGCCTCGTCGTCGACGGGTACGGATCGTCGGAGTCGGGCGGCCAGGGCCAGTCGATCACCTCGGCGGGGGCGACCGTGCACGAGGCCCCGCGCTTCTCCGTGAACGCCGAGACGACCGTCCTCGACGACGACCTCCGCCCGGCGGCCGTCGGCGTGGTCGGCAAGCTCGCCCGCCGCGGCCGCATCCCTCTCGGCTACTACAAGGACGAGGCGAAGACCGCCGCCACGTTCCCGGTGGTCGACGGCGTGCGGTGGTCGGTGCCGGGTGATCACGCCCGCATCGAGGAGGACGGCACCATCACGCTGCTCGGGCGGGGCTCGGTGTCCATCAACACCGGCGGCGAGAAGGTGTACCCCGAAGAGGTCGAGGCGGCGTTGAAGGGCCACGCGGCGGTGTTCGACGCCGTCGTCGTGGGTGTGCCCGACAGCCGGTGGGGTGAGCGCGTGGTCGCCGTCGTGCAACCGCGGGACGGCGCGACGCCGCAACTCGACGAGCTCGACGCGCACGTCCGCGAGCACGTCGCCGGGTACAAAGCGCCACGCGACGTCGTGTTGGTCGACGAGATCGTGCGCTCGCCGTCCGGCAAGCCGGACTACCGGTGGGCGAAGGCCACCGCCGCCGAACGGCTGGGGACGGGCGCCGCGCGCTAGGCCGATACCCTCGGCGCGGTGAACCGCCTCGCCGGCGAGACGAGCCCGTACCTCCGCCAGCACGCCGACAACCCCGTCGACTGGTATCCGTGGGGCGACGAGGCGTTCGAGAAGGCACGCGCCGAGGAGAAGCCGGTGCTCCTCTCGGTCGGCTACTCGTCGTGCCACTGGTGCCACGTCATGGCGCACGAGAGCTTCGAGGACCCGGACGTGGCCGCGGTGATGAACCGCCTGGTCGTGAGCGTGAAGGTCGACCGCGAGGAACGGCCCGACGTCGACGGCATCTACATGCAGGCTGTGCAGGCGATGACCGGCCGGGGCGGGTGGCCGATGACGGTCTTCCTCGCCCCCGACGGCCGCCCGTTCTTCGGCGGGACGTACTTCCCCAAGGAGGAACGCCACGGCATGCCGGGGTTCGTCACCGTGCTCGAAGCGGTCGACGAGGCGTGGCGCACCCGGCGGGACGACCTGGTCGAGCAGGCGGGGAAGCTCACGAAGGTCGTCGAGCGGACCGGCAGCCTGGGCGCGACCGGCGACGGGCCGGCGCCGTCGCCCGAGGACCTCGCCCAGCGCGTACGACTCGGTGCGCGACGCAGTACGACCCGCAGTTCGGCGGGTTCGGGCCGGCGCCGAAGTTCCCGCAGGCGATGACGCTCGACTTCCTCCTGCGCACGTACGTCCGCAACGAGGCTCCCGAGACGCTCGACATGGTGCGGGTGTCACTCGACGCCATGGCGGCCGGCGGAATGTACGACCAGGTCGGCGGCGGCTTCCATCGCTACTCGACCGACGCCCACTGGCTCGTCCCCCACTTCGAGAAGATGCTCTACGACCAGGCGCTCCTCACCAGCGCGTACCTCCACGCGCACCTCGTGACGGGCGAGCCGCGATACCGGCGCGTCGTCGAGGAGACGATCGGGTACGTCCTGCGCGACCTCCGTCACGAGAAGGGCGGCTTCTTCTCGGCCGAGGACGCCGACTCGGAGGGCGTCGAGGGCAAGTTCTACCTGTGGTCCCTCGAGGAGATCGAGCGCATCGCCGGCGAAGACGCGCCCGAGGTCGTTCGCTACTTCGGCGTGACCGGGGGCGGGAACTTCGAGGACCCGCACA
Organism: uncultured Actinomycetes bacterium; assembly: GCA_963768605.1. Taxonomy (GTDB): domain Bacteria; phylum Actinomycetota; class Acidimicrobiia; order IMCC26256; family JACDBD01; genus JALZAA01. The sequence goes on from CAVYIP010000005.1 coordinate 130,610, forward strand.
CCGGCTACCGCGGCAACATCCTCCACGTCGTCGACCGGACCGAGGAACCGCCGGAGGCGGTGCGGCGGGCGGTGCCGAAGCTGTTCGCCGCGCGCGAGCAGCGCGTCCGCCCCGGGCTCGACGACAAGGTGCTGCTGGCCTGGAACGCGTTGTTCCTGCGCTCGCTGGCCGAGTCCGCGGCCGCGTTCGAGCGGGACGACTGGATGGACGCCGCACGCAACAACGCGCGGTTCCTGCTGACGGAACTGCGGCGCGACGACGGCCGGCTGCTGCGCTCGTGGCAGGACGGCCGCGCCCACCACCTCGCCTACGCCGAGGACTACGCCGCGTTGCTGGAGGCGCTCGTGACGCTGGCCGAGGTCGACGACGTGGCGTGGTTGGCGGACGCCCGGTGGGTGGCCGACGAGCTGCTGCGGCTCTTCCACGACGACGAGGGCGGCGGCTTCTTCACGACCGGCACCGACGCCGAGTCGCTCATCGTGCGGCCGAAGGAGTACCAGGACAACGCGACGCCGGCCGAGAACTCACTGGCCGCCAACGGACTGCTCCGGCTGGCCGCACTCACGGGCGAAGGCCGGTACGAAGTTCCCGCGCAGGAGGTGCTCCGGCTCCTCGGCCCGGTGCTGGCCGAGCACGCCACCGCGTTCGCGTACCTGCTCGGCGCGCTCGAGCGATTGGTGACGCCGCCGCTCGAGGTCGCGATCGTCGGCGCGGGCTCGAACGGCGCCGACGCGCTCCGGCGCGAGGTGGTCCGCAGGTTGCTGCCGGCGTCGGTGACGGTCCGCGCCGCGCCCGGTACCGGCGCCGATGTCACGCCGCTGCTCGCAGATCGCGAACTGGTCGACGAGAAGGCCACCGCGTACGTGTGCGAGCACTTCGCGTGCCGGCAGCCGGTCACGTCGGCGGAGGACCTGCGCGCGGAGCTCGACGCCGCGCTGGCGTCGCGCCGCGGTAGCTGAGCGCTACGGGCGCGTCTTGGGCGGGGCGAGCCCGTCGACCAGCGCCTCGGCCGTCGCCCAGCCGAAGGCGATCATGGCTTCGCCCTTGTTCGGCTTGATGGTGCCGACCACCTCGGCGGCGGCCTTGCCGCCTGCCTTCACCGCGCTCGAGTGCAACACGGCTTCGGAGGCGCCGTTCGCCTTGAGCCGGAACTTGCGATCGTCGTAGCGGCTGTCGCAGCCGAAGCGGCGGGCGAGCCGCCGGCCCCACGCCCGCTCCTCACCGGTCGGTGAGTACTTCGGACGCGGGCACACGTCGGAGAGCGGCTTGAGCAGCGCGTACGACGACGGATGCGCGAAGCGGCCGGCAACGAGCACGTCTTCGTCGGGGAACGAGATGGCGGCCCGGCGGTACAGCTCGCCGACGAGCTCGTCGAGCGCAACGCGGGCCTGGCGGCCGCGGCGGATGGCGCCGAGCCCCCAGAGGATGCACGGGGTGCCGCCGATGCGCTCGAGCGAGCCGAACAGGAAGCCGTGCAGCTCGTCGTCGGCGGTGGTGCGGGTCACGAGCGGGAACCGCTCGACGTGCAGATCGAGGGCATCGTCCTTGATCGGCAGCTCGACCGAAACGAGAAGCTGGCCGAACTCGTCGAGCTCGGCCGGCTTCAGCGAGAGGGAATCCCGTGACTCAACCCGCATGGCCGGATCATTGTGGCCTACGGCCGCGGGACCTCACCAGTCGAGTTGACCGCTCGGTCAAGGGCCCAGGTCAGCGGGTCACCCGGCCGGCGTGGCGCGGCTCATGTCCCAGTACGCCCGCATCGAGGCGATCTTCCCGTCGTCGTCGACCTCGAAGATGTCGACGGCGTCGATGACGATCCCGGCGTCATCGGTGCCGGCGTGGATCCGGAAGACCATGGCCGCCTCGCTCCCGCACACGATGACGTCCTTGACGTCGAAGCTCATGCGCTCGGTGAGCTGGTGGACCGTGTCCCAGAAGCCGCCACAGGCGTCCTGCCCATGGTGCGGTGGCGTACCAACCGGGTCCACGATCACGCCGTCGTCTGCGAAGGCGTCGAGGAACGCGTCCCGGTCGTTCGCCATGTACGCGGCGACGTACGCGTCGACCGCCGCCTGGACCTGCTCCGGACTCGGCATCGCCGCTCCTCCTCGATCGATGGGTGCGCTGGGACCCTAATGGTCACCCTGCGCACGCATCGGTACGTGGGTTGACCCCCGACGGGCCTCGTGAAACTCTTCACAATATGCGGGTCCTCGTGTGTGGGGGCGGCTTCGTCGGCACGTACGCGGCGCTGCGGCTCGAGCGCCGGCTCCGCGGTCCCGACGACGAGATCGTGCTCGTGAACGCGGAGAACTATCTCCAATACCAGCCGTTCCTCCCCGAGGCCGCGTCGGGCACCATCGAGCCCCGCCACGTCGTCGTCGCGTTGCGGCGCGTCCTCCGCCGGACCCGCCTCATCGTCGGCGAGGTGGAGACGATCGACCACGCCGCCCGCCGGGCGCGCGTCCATCTCCTCGAGGGCTCGTCCGTCGACCTCGACTACGACGTGCTCGTCCTGGCGCCGGGCTCGGTGAGCCGGGTGCTGCCGGTCCCGGGACTCGCCGAGCAGGCCGTCGGCTTCAAGACGATCGACGAGGCCATCCACCTCCGCAACGACGTCCTGGCGCGGCTCGAGGCCGCAGCCGAGACCACCGACCCCGATCGGCGGCGCGCCCTCCTCACGTTCGTCGTCGTCGGCGGCGGCTACGCCGGCGTCGAGGCGCTCGCCGAGCTGGAGGACCTCAGCCGGGCCGCGCTGAAGCGATACCCGGAGCTTCGTGGCGAGCGGGCGCGGTGGGTCCTGATCGAGGCCACCGATCGTCTCCTCCCCGAGATCGACGAGGGCCTCGCCGAGTACGCGCAGCGTCGCCTGACGCGACGAGGGATCGACGTCCGCATGGGAACCAGGTTGGAGTCGGCCGAGGGCGGGATCATGCGGCTGTCGAGCGGCGAGGAGTTCGCGGCGACGACGCTCGTGTGGACGACCGGCGTGGCGCCACATTCGCTGGCGGCGCGGTCGGGCTTCCCCGTCGACGACCGGGGCCGCGTCACCTGCGACGAATACCTGCGCGTGCACGACGCCGACGGTGGTGTCGTGCCCGAGGCCTGGGCCGCCGGTGACAACGCCGCCGTGCCCGACCTCACGACCGGCGGGCTGTGCCCGCCCACCGCGCAGCACGCCATCCGCCAGGCGAAGCAGCTCGCCCGCAACGTCGTCGCTTCGACCCGGGGGCGGGCGCCCAGCCCGTTCCGCTACCACAACCGCGGCCAGCTCGTGTCGCTGGGCCGCTATCGCGGTGTCGCCCGACTCCCCGGCCGCATCCGAGTGCGCGGCTTCGCGGCCTGGTGGCTCCACCGCACGTACCACCTCGCCAAGATGCCGACGCTGAACCGCCGCGTCCGGATCGCGCTCGACTGGACCGTCGCGATGCTGTTCCCCCGCGACGTCGTCGCCCTCGGTTCGCTGCAACGGCCGCGCGAAGCGTTCCGGCGGGCCGCTGCCGAAGACGAACGCCGCCGCGCCGGCTGACCCCTACTCCACCGTCAGCCCGTCGAGCCGGGGATCAGGCGGTGGGAACTGCGGATCCAGCCGGCGGAAGGTCTCGAGCAGGAGCGTCGCCACGGCGACGTCGCGGACCCACTTATGATCGCCGGGTACGACCCACCACGGCGCGGCGTCGGTGGAGGTCGCGGTGATCGCCTCCTCGTACGCAGGATTGATACGCGTCCCACTGCGCTCGAGCTTCCAGATCCTCGGACCTGAACTTCCACCGCTTGGTCGGGTCGTCGAGGCGCGCCTGCAGCCGCTGGCGCTGCTCCTCGCGGGAGATGTGCAGGAACACCTTGATCGACGCGTCGTGCCCTCGTCGGTCGAGCATCTGCTCGAAGTCACGCAGGTGCCGGTACCGGCGACGACAATGGCGCTCGTCGACGACTCTCGAGCACGCGCGCCGCGAGGACGTCCTCGTAGTGAGACCGGTTGAACACGCCCAGCCGTCCTCGAGCCGGGCATGCGTTGTGCACGCGCCAGAGATAGTCGTGCTCGAGCTCGAGGGTGGTCGGCGCCTTGAAGCTCGTCACCGAGCAGCCCTGCGGATTCACTCCCGTGAGCACCCGGCGGATCGTGCCGTCCTTCCCCGACGGTGTCGAGACCCTGGAGCACCAGCAGAACGCTCCGCTTCGCCTCGGCCCAGAGCCGCCCGTGCAACACCTCGAGCTCGTCCAGCACTGCGTCGCGCTGCTCGCGCGCCGACGCCTTGTCGGTCAGACCGAGTCGGTCACCGGGGTCGCGCCGGTCGAGCCGGGGCGCCTTGCCCGACGGCACCTGCAGCGGGGCGAGATCGACGACCATGGTTGCTCCTAGTACCGCAGTTCGGCGACGACCGCGTAATGGTCGGACGGGTGTACGCCGTTGACCGGCTCGATCGCCGCGACGCTCGCGTCCACGACGTGCCCGGCACCTCGCTCCTTGCGCCATCCGACGAGGACGTAATCGATGCGGCGGTCGGCCTCGAGGTCACGAGCGGCGAAGGCATTGTCGTTCGACCACGTGAACCCCGGCCCGTCGCCGGCGACGTCCCACGCGTCGACGAACACCAGGCGCGGGACCGGGACTGCGGCGCGGCCGGTGAGCATGCGGATCTCGTCGGAGTCGGGCTCGGCATTGAAGTCGCCGCACACGATGGGTGGGTACGGGCGTCCTCTCGACTCCCCCACGAACTCGGCCAGCGCCCGGACCTGCGCCTGACGGACGTGGCTCTCGTCGTACCGCCAGTTGAGGTGTGTCGTGTAGAGCTCGAACCGGCCCCGCGGGCCGTCGACCTCGACTTTGAGCGCAACCCGGAACTCGTCGGTCGACGACGTGGTCGGGAGCGTGCGCGTGTCGCTCGCCACGATCGGCCAACGCGACAGAACCGCGTTGCCGAACGATGCCTCCCCCGCATCGAAGCCGGACGCGAACACGTGCTGGTAGCCGAGCGCGTCCGCCAGCACCTCGGACTGGCCGGGCCCGTCGGAGACGTCCCACACCTCCTGGAGCGCGATCACGTCGGCGTCCATCCGGCGCACGGTCTCTGCGATGGCGGGTTGACGCTCCACCCAGGGGCCGAATCGCCACCACACGTTCCAGGTGGCGACACGCAACCGTGTCTCGATGAGATCCGCAGGTTCGACGTGCATCGCCGCGCATGCCTAGCAGCGTCCTAGGCTGACGGGAAACGCCGGGCGACCCAGCCGGGAGCATCGATGATCGATTACGCCAGCCTCGACTCCGCGATCGGGCACAACTGGTACGACCTCGACCCCGATCTCCAGGCGCGCGTCCGGCGCGACTGCCCGCCCGAGGATCTCGACTGGGCCGACGCCAAGCTGCGCGAGTTCGGTGGGCTCGTCGGCGAGCGGGTCGCGCCCAACTCGGAGGTGGTCGACGCCCATCCGCCGGAGCTCCGCCGCTACGACCGGTGGGCCGAGGAGGTCAACGAGATCGTCCACCATCCTGCCGGCGTCGACTCGAAGCGGGCGCTGTGGGCGAGTGGTTATGTCGGCGGCTTCGCGCGCGACGAAGCCGATCGGGGCCGCCCGGCGCCCGGGGTGATGCTCGCCGCCACCAGCTACCTCCTGTCGCAGGCCGACACCGGCCTCGTGTGCAGCCTGGGCATGACCAGCGGCGTCGCCGGCCTCGTCGCCGCGTACGCGCCACCCGACGTGCGCGACGCGCTCCTGCCCGGCCTCCGCGGTGACAGCTTCGACGGCGGCGTCGACGGGTCGATGTTCCTCACCGAGCGCGACGGTGGTTCCGACCTCGGCCGCACGGTGCACTGCACGGCGCGTGACGTCGGCGACGGCCGCGTCGTGATCAACGGCGAGAAGTGGTTCTGCTCCAACATCGACGGCGCCGCCATCGTGATGCTGGCGCGGCCCGAGGGCGCGCCCGACGGCCCCGCCGGCCTCGGCCTCTACCTCGTTCCCAAGGAACGGGAGGACGGCTCCCGCAACGGCATCACGATGCGCCGGCTCAAGCCGAAGCTCGGCACGAAGAGCGTGCCGACGGGCGAGGTCGAGTTCCACGACGCGCTCGGGTACGCGCTGCGGTCGACCCGCACGAGTGACGGCGGCGGCTCGGACTCCGACGCCGGTGGGCTCGGCCGGATGATGGAGATGGTCAACGGGTCGCGCTTCGGTGTCGCGCTCATGGGTCTCGGCATCGCCCGCCGCTCCTTCCTCGAGGGCACGATCTGGGCCCATCACCGGCGGGCGAAGGGTCGGCTGCTCGTGGACCTCCCGCTGATCCGGGAACAGCTCGTCGACCTCCTCGCCGAGCTCGAAGCAGCGTTCGCGCTCGGGTTCGAGTGCGCGGCGGCGGCACGCTCGCGCGACGGCGACCGTCTCCGCCGCATCCTCGTACCGGCGACGAAAGTGCGGCTGTGCCGGTTCGGCGTCGAGGCGGCCGGTAAGGCCGTGGAGCTGCACGGCGGCAACGGGTACTGCGAGGACTGGCCGCTCACGCGCCAGCTGCGTGACGCACAGTGCCACCCGATCTGGGAAGGCACCGAGCAGATCTGCCAGCTCGACGTGTTGCGCGCCATCCGGCGCGACACCGCCCACGAAGCCGCGCTGGCGCGCGTCGACCGCGCGATCGAGACAGCCCGTGCCGGGCCCGAGTACGTCGCCGACGCGGTCGGAATCGTGATCACCGCCCGTGACGAACTGGAGCGGCGCATCGACGAGCTTCCCTCGCTCGAGGCCGACCTCGCCGAAGCTCGGGCCGCGCACATCACGTCCCAGCTCGCTCGCACCGTGTCGGCCGCGTTGCTGCTGGAGCAGTCGGCGGATCCGCACAAGGCCCTGGTGGGCGTGCGCTTCGCCCGGCGGAACCTCTCGCCCACCGCCGCGTGGGACGACCGGGTCGCGACGGTGGCGGGCCGCGAGCTGCTCGCCTACGACGAGATCGACCACGCGACGGCAGAGAAAGCTGCTGCCTGACCCTCATCTCGCTGTGCACGATGGGCAGGAGAAGAGGAGAGCGTTGTTGGCTTCGCCCGAGCTGATCGGCCTCGATGTCGCCGCCGATCCGGATGCGTGGCGCGCGCTCGGCTTCGCCGTCGACGATGACGACGTGTGCGCCGTCGACGGCGTCGCCATCCGCCTCGGTTCCGCGGGCCGCAAGATCAGCGGCTGGGCTCTCGCCGACGTGCCGGACGGCGTCGAGGTGGACGGGCTGCCCACGGTCGCGGCGCCGTCGCCGCCGGTCGCAGCCGCGTCACACGCCAACGGGACGGTCGCCCTGGACCATCTCGTCGTCATGTCCCCCGACCCCGACCGCACGATCAAAGCACTGGCCGCGCGCGGCGTCGAGCCGCGCCGGCGACGTCACACCGACCAGTACGGCCCGCCGTTCACGCAGACGTTCTTCCGTCTCGGCCGACCGATCCTCGAGCTCATCGGGCCCGTCGAGCCGGCCGGTTCGGAGCCGGCCCGGTTCTACGGCATCGCGTTCACCGTCGATGATCTCGACGGCACGGCCGCGCTCCTCGGCGATCGGCTCGGCCGGGTCAAGGACGCGGTGCAGCCGGGCCGGCGCATAGCGACGCTGCGTCGCGAAGCCGGCGCCGGCATCCCGCTCGCGTTCATGTCACCCGGCGCAGACTCGCTCGATGCCGAGTCGAGACGCGACGAGGCTCAGTAGCCGGAGCCCATCCCCGAACTCGACGTCGAGGCGGTCGTCGTGGCCGTCGGCGCGGATCCCGCCGACGCCGATGCCGCGGCGGCACCGCCCGTGGTCACGGTCTCGCCCTTCTTGGAGTAGAACGCGCCCTGCATGCCCTGGTTCGTGGCCTGAGGTCCGTGGAAACGGCAATAGAAGTTCGTAGCGCCGCTCGCGGGCAGCGTGACCTTCACCGTCGCCTTCTGATCGGGATTGAGTGTCTGATCGACACCGAGACCGTCAATGGTGAACGTGTGCTGCGTCTTTCCCTCGTTCTTCAGGGACACCGTGACGGTCGTCCCCGGCTGAGCCTTCAGGAACGTCGACTTGAAGTAGAAGTCGTCCGCCTCCACCGAAATCTTGCCCTTCTTCACCGTCGCCGTGCCCTTGTTGTTGACCTTGCCCTGCAGCGAGACCGGCGGGTTCTTGGCGGCGAGCGCGACGCCGCCGACGAGCGCGGTGCCGGCGATCGCCACGACGGTCAGGACGAAAAGCTTGCGCATGATTTCTCCTACCTCGGCCGATAGCTGCTCGTTCATACGGTCTGGGCTTGAGGATGGATTGCCCTCCCCGCCAGTCCAGCAAACGAGGTCCCGCGGAGACGTGGTCGATCCGGCGCGTATTCTCGCGTCTCCCGACCCAAGGAGCACGGAACCATGCCGTGGGACAACACGAAGACGGTCCATCCCGCGTGGCTCGCCGTCGAGTTCGGGACGTGCGTCGGCGTGTGGACCGTGGTCACCTTCCTGCTTGCCCGGACGGTCAGCGGCGCCGGGTTCGTCGCCTCGGTCGTCACCGGATCTGTGCTCTCGGGGATCACCTGGGTGACGGTGAAGCTCGGGTGGCGCGACGCGCCGCGGCCACCCGGGCGCTGATCTGCGAGCGACCCGGCCGGCTAGCGGGGGTCGATCCGGTCGAGGTTCCAGTGCCGGACGACGCTGAACATCCATCCCGACGCCTGACCCGGGAACAACCCGAAGCGGCTGATCGCGCGCTGGCCGCCTTCGTGGTCGCTGTAGAGCAGGTCCACGGTCATGCGTTGGCGCTGCTCGATGGCCCGCAGCACAGCGGCGTACGCGTCGTCGTCCCGGTCTCGCAGCGCCCCCTGCCAGAAGCCGACATCGCCCGCCGGGATGTACAGGTCCCGGCTCTGCGGCCGGAATCTCTCGGGCTCGACGTGCTGCTGTGGCTGGTCGGCCGCGAAGACGACCTCCGCGCTCGGCCACCATCCCTGCAGCACCGCGATGCCGGCGCCGACGTTGCGCACCGACCCCGCGAGATAGATGTTCCCGTCGACCGCCTCGACGTGGGCCCGGCCGCCCTCGACCTTCGCCCAGTGGTCGTCGACCCAGCCCACCTTCTCGGGCGGGTCCTGGAGCCGCGACGCCATGAGCACCGGGCGCAACCCGATCTGGCGCTGCTCCTCGGCGATGCGGGCGGAGCGATTGGCCGACCGCACCGCCGAGTAGGTCGCCGCCGCGAGCGCGAGCGTGCCGCCGGCCGTCGCGAGCGCTGAGATCGTCGTCCAGTCGGCCATGCCACGAGGCTACGGCGAGCGGTTCGCCGGCCCTAGCCCGTGAAGCGCGGGACCGGGCGCCCTGTGGTCCAGCGGCGCCCGGACTCCAATTGCCAAGATGGTCGGGTGACGACCACAGAGCAGGCGATACGCGCCCGAGGGTGGCGGCGGATGTTTCATCTCCATGCGGACCGCCTGGGGCAGAAGATCCCGCCGCTCGACGCGCTCGAGGACGAGATGGGCAAGCGGATCGCCTCGGGTGAAAGCGAGGAGGATGTGACGCTCGCCGTCATCGAAGACTTCGAGAAGTCGGCCTCCACGGTGAACGCGCGGACGACCCCCCTCGTCCCCGCCTCCGGCATCGTGGTGACCGGGGCCGGCATCCTCGCGAACGCGTCCGGCCAAGGGGAAGCCGCGAAGATCATCGCCCTGTTCGCGATGGCGTTCGCTCTGGGCGGTCTCGGCTTTCTCGCCACGGCGTTGTTCACGCACGCCGGTCGCCCGAGCGTCGGCTTCGCACCGACGAGAGCGGACATCGCCTTCGTCCACGATCGGCTCATCAAGAAGGAGTCCAACGCGCAGGTGGGATCACTCCTCACCGGCGTGGGCTTCGTCGTTCTCCTCGTCGTCATTCTCTGACGGCGACGAACCGGGCGAATACCTTTCCGGCCGTGACTTCGGGCCCGGGATCCGAGACGCAGCGGACGGGCACGGTCGCCGGGCCGCGGCGCGCGCGTTCCACGGGCTCGATCGTGCTCTGGATCGTCGCCGCCGCGTGGGCAGTCATCCTCCTCCTGATCCTGCGCAATGCCGTGTTCGTCTCCGATGACGCGATCAGCAACTACGGCCACGTGTGGTACGTGAGCGATCGAATCTGGCACTTCCACCACATCCCGTGGTCCATGCCGGTGATCGGGCACGGAAAGGCGCTGGCGTTCCCGTACGCGCTCGTCCCGTGGCTCAGCGCCGCGCTCCTGCGGCCGTTACTGGGCGACTGGGTCGTGACCTTGTGGTTGGTCGTCGGAACGGTCGGGCTCATCACCACGACGTTCTGGGCGTTTCCCGAGTTGCGCCGGGGTTGGTGGGCCGCCGCGGTCCTTCTGAACCCGGCCCTGGTGGTCGCGTCGATCATCGGGCAGCTCCCGTTCCTCTGGGGTGCCTCGATGCTGATGGGCGCAGTGGCGTGCTGGCGGAGGCGGCGCTTCGTGCCGGCGGCGGTGCTCGCCGGGCTGGGTCAGGCGACACACCCGGCCGTCGTCCTGCCGATGGGTGCCGTCCTCGTGGCGTGGTGGTGGTACTGGGAGCCAGATCGTCGGAAGCTGCTGCGCTACTACGCCGCGTCGTTGGTCCCCGCCATTCCCGCGGCATTCCTCGTCTTCGCCTCGCCGGTCTTCGGAGACAGCGATCCGGTCGTCATCGCCACGAGCTTCTTCGGAACGCTCGGCGTGCGGATACTCGTCTTGGCCGTGCCCATCGCGTTGGTGGTCGTTCAGCGGCGCCTGCAGTCGCCCGCCACGCCGCTACGAGTGACCACGCGCTTTCCTGCCGCCGTGTGCCTCGCCTTGCTGCTCTCGAACGTCGTCTTGGCTGGACCACTCGAAGCCGAGTACTCCTGGGGCGCCCTCGATCGGAAACCCGACACCCAGCTGCTCACCTTCATCAAGTCGAGCAAGTTCGATGCCGGCGCGACGTACCGCATCCTGCGAGCGCACGACGGCAAGATCGGCATGTATCAGCTCGTGCAGCACAACGCGCGGCTCGACTCGGAGTTCTTCCCCGAGAGCATCGGCCGGAACAGTTGGCCCGACGTCACCAAGTACTCGCAGTTTCTCAGGAACCGACGCGTCGACTACGTCATCATCTTCCGCACCTATGACCGCGAATGGCGTACGAACGAACACCAACTCCTCCGCGACCTGAAGCGGCGGGGTCCGGACGGGTGCGACGAGGAGCGCGTCGGCGTGCACCAGATCAGCGCCGCCCGGGCCTTCGACGTCTACAACATCCGGCGGGACTGCTGATCCGCCGGTTGTCATGGCAGGGTGCGTCGTGCCGGTACAGTCCATCGAGGCGACGCGGTGACACTCGGCTGAGCCAACGCTCCTTGCGCCCCGGACGAACAGGAGCACGCGATGAGCCAAACCTGCACCCACCTCGACCAGGTCGAAGATGTGACCCCGAGCAGCGAAGGGTGCGAGGACTGCCTCCGCATCGGTAGCTCGTGGGTGCACCTTCGGCTGTGCATGTCCTGCGGCCACGTCGGCTGCTGCGACAACTCACCGAACCGTCACGCGACCGCGCACTTCCGCTCGGAGCACCACCCCATCATCCAGTCGTACGAACCGGGTGAGGACTGGTGGTACTGCTACGTCGACGATCTCGCGTTCGACGTCGAGAACGCACCATCGTTCGCCCATCCCTGAACCGAGCTCGGCGGTGTTACCGCGACAGTTACGCCCTTCGGTGTTCGAACAGGAACTTGAAGATGAGCGTGCTCGCGTCGATCTGGGTCGTCGCGTGGCCGAAGGACGCTTCGAACTGCGGCACGGGCTTCCCGGGCCAGGCGTGCCCACCGCCGTCGATCGCATAGAGGATCGTGTCCGCCTTGCAGTGCTGCCACGTCCGCCGGCGGACTTCGGGCGCCACCCGCTCCTCGACAGGCTTCGTGTCACAGCCGTTGTGCTTGGCCCATGTCTGCATCGCGGCGTCGACACCGTGGTGCTGCGGAAGGCCCGGCGGCACGTTGCCCTTCCAGTAGTCGACGTCGGCGATCCGGGCGGCGTTCAGCCCCCCGCCTTCGTAGGTCACGATCGGATCAGCTGTGCCGTGGAACGCGATGACCGGCACCGGCCTCCCCCGGCACGCGTCCGTGAACTCGACTCCTGCGACGGGCGCGACCGCCGTGATCCGGTTCGGGAGACGGCACGCGAGCAGCGATGACATCTGCGCGCCGTTGGACATGCCCGTCGAGTACACCCGTGCCTGGTCCACGCACATGTCGCGTTCGAGCTTGTCGAGCAGGTCGCCGATGAACCGCACGTCGTAGTTGTCCCGTGTCGGGGCGGCCAGCCAGAACGGGATCGTGCCGTCGAGCCGGCCCGACGGTGCGACCCCGATGAAGTTGTAACGGGGCGCCATGTCGGCGAACCCCGTCATGCCCGACACGAACGTGTTGCTGATGCTCAAGGCGTGCAGCCCGAACAGGATCGGAAACGGCTTCTTGCCGTCGTAGTTCTGGGGAACGGTGAGCTGGAATTTCCGCTCGACGCCCCCGGAGATCATCGTCTGGTCGGAGACGCCCGGCGTCGTCGGCGATCGCCCGCGACATCCCGCCGACGGCGAGGCGCGCCCCGCGTCCGCCGGTGACGACCGGGCCGGCGATCCACCGCCCGACCAGGCGGCGGCGGTCGACACGATCACGACCGACACAAGGAGTGTCAGCGAGAAGCGCGCCATCGACCGCGGCCGCGCTGCTATTTCCCGACCTCGAAGCTGATGACGCCGCCCTGGCCGGAGCCCATGAAGAGCGTGAACCCGTACCCCCAGAGGACGCGCCCGTCCACGATGGACGGCCCGCAGCCCGTCTTGTCGGGCGCGTTGGTGGTCCACAACTTCGCCCCGGTGCCCGTATCGAGCGCGGCGAGGACGCCGGAATCGGTGCCGACGAACGCGACCCCTCGCACGGCGCCGACGGGGGCGAAGATCTTCCCCGGGAAGTCCTCGGCCTGCCAGCGGATCTTCCCGGACGCCGGGTCGAGACCGAACACCTTGGCGACGTTGGTCGGGGAGTTGTTCTGGGGGTTGCCGACGTTCGACACGGCGATGAGCCGTCCGTCGACGAACGCTGCCGAGCCGATCTCGCCGCCGAACACGCTGCCCGGGGTGAGTGTGGTCTCCCACACCACCTTCCCGGTGTCACGGTCGAGCGCGTGGTAGACGCCGCCCTTGTCGCCCGCCCCGACCAGCGCCCGGCCCTTGGCCGTCCACAGGTTGGGTGACGCGCCGACGTCGGCGTCTTTGCCCCCCGGGTTCCCGGCGCTGAACACGTCCGGGTACGTGAACTGCTTCGACCACTTGAGCTTCCCCGTCTTGTAGTTGATCGCGAGGATGGAATCGGCGAGCGGACCGGCCGGTGCGTCGTAGTTGTTGCCGCTCCCGACGTAGAGCATCCCGCGCTCGCGGTCGACGGCCGGCGTCGACCAGATGCCGACGCCCGCTCCACTGGTGGTGTCGTTCGGCGTCGTGTAGAAGCGCCACTTCTCCTTGCCGGTCTTGGCGTCGTACGCCCCGATCGTCCCGCGGAACGTGTACTCGGACCGTGGTATCGCCACCTCGGCGCTGGCGGTGCCCTGGAGAACGAGGCCGTCCACGACGACCGGAGAGGCGTTGATCTGCGCGAGCTCGTGCTCGTTGACGACGACCTTCCATTGGACCGCACCCGTCTTGCGATCGAGGCGGTAGAGGGTGCCGGCGTTGGAGACGTACACGGCGTTCCCCTCGACCGCAGGCGCGCCGACGATGAACCCGAATCCCCCGGACCCGATCTTGGTGCTCCAGATGTCCTTTCCGGTCTTGGCGTCGACGGCCCACACCGTGCCCGTCCAGTCACCGAAGTAGGCCTGCCCTCCGGCGACGACGGGCGTGCCGGAGACGCCGATCAACCCGTCCTTGGACCATTTGGCGGTCAGCCGGGCAACGGACTTGCGATTCACCTTGGTCTCGTCGGCATTGAGCCGCGTGTTCCGGAAATCGTGGCCGTACAAGGTCCAGTCGCGTCCCCCGGCTCGGCAGCCGCGCTCCGACCGGACACGGCTCCGGAGGCCGATGTCGCCATCGTCACCGTCGCGCACGACAGGACGATGCCGACGACCACAAGGCGAGTGGCTCCCCCACGCACGCATCGCGTCATCGCACCGTCCTTGACCAGGAGGACCCGACCACGCCAGGTTGTCACGTCGACGGCAACGGGTCCCGGCCGCCGCGATCAGACCGCCAGGCCGTCCCCCTCGGACTCACCCTACGTGGCGGCGTCGATCATCCGGATAGGCGTGATGACACTGGCGCCCCGGTGAAGCTGAAGATGAGTGAGGTGTGATACTCCCCGAGGAGGTGGTGGCAATGACGAGCGACGACGAAGCGATGGGGCCGATCAGCTATCTGATCGTGGAGTTCCCAGGCAGCAAGATGACGGGCGAAGGGCTTCCGAGTCCTGGTCGATCTCGTGGACCGCGGGCTGATCCGGATCCTCGATCTGGTGTTCGTCACCCGTGACCAAGACGGTACGGTCCGCGGCATCGAGTTGGCGGACTTCGACCATGACGGCAAGCTCGATCTGGCCGTGTTCGAAGGCGCCTCGTCGGGGCTCCTCGACCAGTCCGACCTCGAGGACGCGGGAGCAGCGATCGATCCCGGCTCATCGGCGGGAATCCTGATCTTCGAGAACCGCTGGGCCGCTCAGTTCACGCAGGCGCTCAGGCGCGGCGGCGCGGAGCTGGTGTCGGCGGGATACATCCCACTCGCCGACCTCGCCGCCGCGCTCGATGCAACCGAAGCCGCCGGCTGATTCCGAACACACGGAGAGAAGGAGACAACATGCCCGGACTCTTGCGAGGTGTCGCCCGCACGGCCGTGATCGCCGGCACGGCAACGGGCGTTTCGAACCGAGTCTCGCGCCGGCAGGGCAACCGTTGGGCGCAACAGGAGCACAACAGCAGCAGCGTCCGCGCCGGAACCGCAGAACGCGCAACCGGCCGCGGCACCGCGATCCTGTCGCGCAACTCAAGGAGCTGGCCGAGCTCAAGAACCAGGGCATCCTCACGGACGCGGAGTTCGAAGCCCAGAAGGCCAAGATCCTGGCTTCGTAGTTCTTCTTCAGCCGCCGGATCCCAGACCGTGAGCCGGCGGCCTCGAGTCCCGAGACACCATCGACGTGACCTCGCCGGGTAAGCCTGCGCGCGTACCGGGACGAAAGGTCCGACGCCTTGCGCCACCGGAGGAGAGCTGAAACCCTCCGGCGTAGAGATCGTTTCTTCTCCCTCGTCCCCGAACGGGAACGGTCTCTGATCGGGCTTGGAGGCTTCGGGGGCAGATCGAGGCAGTGATGTACTTGTTCAATCGTCAGATCCGTTTCGGGCCTGGCAACACGCGTGAGCAGATGGAGTGGGCGCTCGGGCAGACCGAGAGGGTGAACCAGATCACCGGCTTGCAGGTGGGCCTGTACATGGAGGTGTACTCCCCGCAAGTTGGCGCGGTTGGTTGGAGCACGTTCGTGCCCGATCTCCCGGCGTTGGAAGCGGCCGGTGACAAGTTGCAGACCGACGATGCATTCGTCGCCGCAACCGACAAGGGCGCGTCGATGACGGTCGGCGGCGCAACCGACAGCTTGGCGCAGGTCGTCTACGGCGAGCCGGACCCGGCCCGTCAGATCGAGTACGTCACCGTGGTGCGCGCGGTCTGCGCAACCGGCAGCGTCGCAAAGGGAATGGAGGCGGGAATCGAGCTCGCGCAACGTGCTGAGAAGATCATGAGCACACCGTCCCTGTTCCTCGCCGACGTGACCGGGAACTACGGCGGCGTCGCATGGGCAAGCGGCTACGAGAACGTGCAGGCGCTCGAAGCGGCCCAGCAGGCGCTCGCAGGTGACGAGAGTTGGGCGAAATTCGTCGACAAGGCAACGGCAGGCGTGTACGCCGACGAGCCATCGCTCACGACGCAGACCATCTACCGCCGCCTGGCGTAACTACTCGCTCGACACGTAATGGGGGCCCGGCTTCGGTCGGGCCCCTCTTTCGTCCCGGCGATCGAGGCGCGGCGTTCTGCCTAGTCCGCCACGGGCGCGGGCTCGGCTTCGCGCAGGTATTCGTGCACGAGGCGGACGACCGTCGCTCCTTCGCCAACGGCCGAGGCGACGCGTTTGATCGATCCCTGTCGCACGTCGCCGGCAGCGAAGACGCCGGACATGCTGGTCTCGAGCAGCAAGGGATCACGGTCATGGTCCCAGCGTGTGCCCGGCTGCTCGAGGACATCTCGCCCGGTCAGGAGATAGCCCTGCGCGTCGCGCTCGATCTCGTCGGGAAGCCACTGTGTGTGCGGTTCACCGCCGATCATGATGAACAGCGCGGCTGCGGGAACCTCTTCGACGGTATCTCGGCCCCGATCGGCAAGCCTGAGATGTTCGAGACGGCCGTCGCCTCCGCCGTCGACCACCTCGGTGCGGAGACGAACGATGACGTTGGGAGTCGACTCGATGGAGCGCACGAGGTAACTCGACATCGACTCGGCGAAGCTGTCGGCCCGGGCGAGCAGCGTGACCGTGCGAGCGTGCTTGGCAAGGTGCACGGCCGCTTGACCGGCTGAGTTTCCGGCGCCGACGATGAAGACGTCCAGACCCTCCATCGCTCGGCTCTCGCTCACGGCCGCGCCGTAGTGGACGCCGGATCCCACAAGCGCTTCGAGGCGCGGGACACCGAGCCGGCGCCACTCCATCCCCGTGGCGATCACAACCGTCCGCGCGCACACCTCGCTGCCGTCGAGAAGGCGCACCAAGCGATGGTCGCCGCGAGGTTCGAGTGCGACCGCCTGCTGGGCAAACACGATGTGCGCACCCATCAGCCACGCCTGCTCGCAAGTTCGCCCCATGAGCACCCCACCGTTGATGCCGTGGGGAAACCCGGGATAGTTCCTGATGAGGGGGCTGGCCCCCGCCTGGCCGCCCGAGAGCACCTGTTCGAGCATCACCGTCTCGAGCCCCTCCGACGCGGCATAGACGGCTGCCGTCAAGCCCGCCGGTCCCGCGCCGACGATGGCGACGTCGCATGTATCGACGTCGTTCTTGACGCTGACGCCGACGGCGCCGGCGAGATCAGGCAGGCTCGGATCGACCATGACCTGACCGTCGTAACGAATCACCACCGGGAGGCGCGACGAATCGAGCCCGGCCTCGTCGAGCAAACGCCGTCCGGCTTCGCTGTCAACCGGGTAGAAACCGAAGGGCATGCTGAAGCGCGTCATGACGTCGCGCAACTGGAGTACCCGGCTGTCGCCCTCCTCGGCCACGATCCGAAACTGCTCGAAGTTCGGGACGTCCTGCTCCTTGGTCCACGAAGCGAGGTACTCACTCATCGCGCCGTACAGCATCTCGTCGTCCGCCCACGGCCGCACGATGTGATAGTCGGCGTGCCCAAGTGCCATGGCCTGTACTGCCGGGCTCGTCGACGAGTAGTCGCGATCGACGAGCAGAACTCGCTTTGCACGCGGATGCAGCTCGTGGGCCCGGGCGAGGAAGTCGGTCGGACTGCCGCCGACCAGCATGAGTGCAACCGGTTCGTCGGCGCTTGCCATCTCCTGCAGCGCTACAAGCGCGGCCTCGGGCGAGCTGTCGCCCTTCACTGTGAAGTCGTCGCCGAATCGCCGTGTGAGGTCCGCGAGCAGCTCGCGCAGCGAGCTCGTGTCGTGATCGACCACGAAGAGCACCGGCCCTGCCATCTCTCCGAGCCTACCGAGGAGTCCCACCTCTACCTGCGTGACGCGGTCACGATGCTGCATCGATATGTTCCAGCTGGGACCGCGACCTCGACATTTTCGCCGACCCGCCGGCCGAGAAGCGCCTTCGCAAGGGGCGATTCGACGGAGATGCGGGCATCGTCTACGGACGCTTCGACGGCGTGCACGATCACGAAAGCCTCCTTGGTTCCGTCCTCGAGACGGATCGTGACGGTGTCGCCCACCTCGACGAGCTGTGGATCATCGGGCGCGATGTGTGAAGCGGCTGTCTGTTCGAGAAAGTCTTCGATCCTCTTATGCTCGGCCAGCACACGCATGTGCTCTTGGACCAACTCGAGATTCGGTTCGGACTCATCGATGGCAGCGCGGATGATCTGGATCCTGCGCTCCAATTCGTGCATGCGTCGTGTCAAGCAGTCGACGGCCATCCGGACTGCTGTAGGTCGATTCGGTATTCGCTGTCATGCTCGGACCTCCTCTGATTCGATCGTGAATGCACGGCTCGCGCGTCACCGTCACCCCTCGACGTCGAACAGCTCGCTCAGCCAGCGCTTCTTCTTCTTGGGTATCGGTCCGGTGTGTGCTCTCGGTCATGATCGTGCGAGCGATCGTCGTGGAGCGTGTCGTTGTCGGCGCGTTCGATGAGCTTGTCGAGCTCGCCGCGGTCGAGCCAAACACCTCGGCACTGCGGGCAGTAGTCGATCTCGACACCCTGTCGCTCGAACAGCTGAAGGGTGGTGCTATCAATCGGGCATTGCATCGAGGGAAACCTCCTCTTCTTCTGGCGCGTCGCGCGGAGCGACGCGAGGACTGATGTAGCGAGCACAAGGCCGATCGCGAGCAGTGAGGCCCACACGGGGACGTGGACCACGTCGGTGAGCAGCATCTTGACGCCGACGAAGACGAGCACGGCGGCGAGCCCGATACTTGAGATAGACGAAACGGCTCATCATCCCGGCGAGCAGGAAGTAGAGGGCCCGCAGGCCGAGGATGGCGAAGGCGTTGGACGTGAAGACGAGAAACGGCTCGTCGGTCACCGCGAAGATGGCCGGGATGGAGTCGACGGCGAACAGCACGTCGGTGGTCTCCACGGCGACGAGTACGGCCAGCATCGGCGTGGCGTACCGCTTGACGCCGTCGCGCACGAAGAATCGCTGACCGTGGTACTCGGAGGTGAGCGGCACGACGCGGCGCATCGCGCGCAGAACCGGGTTTCGTTCTGGGTGGACCTCGGCGTTCCGGTGGCGGGCCATCCGCACTCCCGTGAACAGCAGGAAGCCGCCGAAGGCGTAGATCGTCCAGTGGAGGTTCTCGAGCAGGGCTGCGCCGGCGGCGATGAACACCGCTCGGAAGATCAGGGCTCCGAGGACGCCCCAGAACAGCACTCGGTGCTGGTACTCGGCGGGGACGGCGAAGTAGCCGAGGAGCAGGGCGAAGACGAACAGGTTGTCGACCGACAGGCTCTTTTCGATGAGATAGCCGGCCAGGTACTCGCTCGCCGCGGTACCGCCCCACGCCATGGCGACGACGACGGCGAACCCGAGTCCGAGTGCGACCCACACGGCGCTCGTGATCGCGGCCTCTCGCACGGAGACCGCATGGGCGTCGCGGTGGAACACGAACAGATCCACAGCGAGCATCGCCAAGATGAGAGCGACCACTCCCGCCCACGCCCAGATGGGCACGTCCATGCGATGGCTCCTTCGGCTGATCTCGCGTTCACATCAGCCGAAGGTCTTCTCCGCCTCGGTGAGGCCGGCGCGCCCGGGCCGCAGCCGTGATGACGAGCGCACCGTCGGGAGTACTCCCCTCCGGTGCCCGAGAGCGTAGCGGCCGTGGTCGGCGAGATCGCCCGCGCCGGATCACGCGTCGGAGGGCAACGCCCCCGGTAGACAGGTTGGGATCCTCCGGCTGAAGAACACGCGGCCAGTGTCACGAGAACGATCCCGGTCGACCCCGCGCGTGGCTTGGCGTGCGTCATCTCAGACCGCCCTCTCTCAGACATTCATCTATTTCAGCCCGGGAAGGGGCGCGCGTACCGGGACGAAGGGTTCTACCCCTTGTGCAGCGGAAGGGAAGCTGAAACCCTCCGCAGAGAGATAGTTTCTTCTCCCTCGTCCCCGAACGGGAACGGTCTCTGATCGGGCTTGGAGGCTTCGGGGGCAGATCGAGGCAGCGATGTACTTGTTCAATCGTCAGATTCGGTTCGGGCCGGGCAACACGCGTGACCAGATGGCATGGGCGCTCGGGCAGACCGAGAAGGTGAACCAGATCACCGGCCTGCCGGTGAGCCTGTTCATGGAGGTGTACTCGCCGCAAGTAGGCGCGGTCGGTTGGAGCACGTTCGTGCCAGATCTCGCGGCGTTGGAAGCGGCCGGTGACAAGCTGCAAGCCGACGACTCGTTCGTCGCCGCAACCGACAAGGGCGCGGCAATGACCGTGGGCGGCGCGACTGACAGCTTGGCGCAGGTCATCTACGGAGACCCGGACCCGACTCGTCAGATCGAGTACGTCACCGTGGTGCGTGCGGTCTGCGCAACCGGGAACGTCGCAAAGGGAATGGAAGCCGGAGTCGAGCTCGCGCAACGTGCCGAGAAGATCATGAGCACACCGTCGCTGTTCCTCGCCGACGTGACCGGAAACTACGGCGGCGTCGCATGGGCAGCGCGTACGAGAACGTGCAGGCGCTCGAAGCGGCTCAGCAGGCGCTGGCAGGTGACGAGAGTTGGGCGAAATTCGTCGACAAGGCGACCGCCGGCGTGTACGCGAGGAGCCGTCCTGACGACGCAGACCATCTATCGCCGCCTGGCTTGACGGCCCGGAATCACACAACAGGGAGCTCGGCTTCGGCCGGGCTCCCTTTTTCGTAGGGCGATCGAGATGCGCACCGCCCGGACAGCCGGAGTCCGCCCGTACCGGCTAACCGGAAGGTGCGGTGTTGTCGCGACATCAACTCGTGAAAATTGCAGCTACCCGGCATGTGGCCGGGCGCCTTCCGTGGGATCGTCATGGTATGAGCGTGCGATGCATGGTTGTCGACGACAACCCGGGGTTCCTCGAGACCGCGTCCAAGGTGCTTAGCCGCGGAGGACTCACGGTCGTCGGCTCCGCGGCGACGAGCGTGGATGCCCTGGCGCGAGTGCGAGAAACGCAGCCGGACGTCGTGCTCGTCGACATCCTGCTGGGGTCGGAGAGCGGTCTCGATCTCGCGCGGCAGCTCGAGGCAGACTCGCCCGGGACGAAGGTCATCTTGATCTCGACCCACTCCGCCGAGGATTTCGCCGACCTCATCGCCGCGAGCCCCGCGATCGGGTTTCTGTCCAAATCGCGGCTCTCCGCGGGGGCCGTCGAGGAGCTCCTCGCCGAGAGTGGCGGCAGCACGGACTAGCGCGCGTCGACGGCGGCGTGCCGGCCGGTTAGCGCGAATCGAGGTACGTGAGCACAGCGAGGACTCGCCGGTGGTCGTCCTCTTCGGAGTACAGGTCGAGTTTGGTGAGGATGCTGCCGACGTGCTTCTCGACCGTGCCCTCGGTGACCCACAGACGGTTCGCGATGCCGACGTTCGAGCGCCCCTCGGCCATCAGCGCCAGCACGTCACGCTCCCGTTCCGTCAGAGCCCCGAGCGGATCGTTGACGCGGCGCGTCGCGACGAGCTCCTGCACGACCGCAGGGTCGATCGCCGAGCCCCCCTTCATGATCCGTTCCAACGTCTCCATGAACTCGTCCACGTCGGTGACCCGGCTCTTGAGCAGGTAACCCATCCGCTCGCCGGCGCCGAGGAGGTTCGTGGCGTGCTCGACGTCGATGTACGCGGACAGCACCAGGATCCCGAGGTCGGGAAGCTCGTCCCTGATCACCTTGGCCGCGTCCAGGCCCTCCGTGGTGTGCGTCGGCGGCATCCGGATGTCGATGAGCGCGAGATCCGGGAGGAGTGTGCGCGCGTCAGCGAGAGGAGCTCGGCCGCGTCACCGGCGTGCCCCACGACCTCGAACCCCGATCGCTCGAGAAGGCTCGCGAGCCCCTCTCGCAGGAGAACGTCGTCGTCCGCGAGCACGACGCGTGGGATCGTCGTGCTCGTGCTGTCCTGCGGGTTGGGGCTCGGTACCGACATCCGCCAACCCGAGAATAATCACGACGCGACGGGCTCGTGGCGAAGCCGCCGGCGGCGCGCCTTGCCGTCCCCGCGCCATATGACCTGTCCGAGGGCATGTTTGTGCTCGTCGGAGCCCGGTCACCTGACGTTGCAGCCGCGCGTCGAGCGCCTCGATGGCCTCTTTCATCGTCGTTGCCGCAGCACCGGCACACAGGAGCCGGTACTCATCGAGGACCAGGATCGCGTCGGCGCTTGTCGTGGTCGAGCCGTCGGAGTTGGTGCGAACGGCCAGCACGACCCGACCGCGTGCACTGCCGGCTCGCCGGCACAGCGACCGGACGACTTCGTCGGCATACCCGCGCTCGTCCGGGGCAACGAACCCGCCGGCAACCTCCACCGTGACGGGTGACGGCAGCACATCGTTCATGGCTGCTCCTTCCGGATCGGTCGGTTGCTTCACGATCTCACCGTGGCAGCGAGCCCCGTGCTCACATCCCGCGACCGCGTATTCATCACGCTGCTCGACCGACGGGCCGCAGAAGCGGTCGCTCACCTACGAGCCATGAGACCAGAGCCCCCAAGGCGACGAGCTCGGCGACGAACGCGACGACAGCCTCGGCGGAGAGCTGGTTGTCCTCGAACCCCAGCAGTCCGACGGTGCGGGTCAGCAGATAGGCCCCGAGCGTGGCGGCCGCGAAGCCCACGCCGGCGAGTGCAGCGGGGACCGCGAGCTTGGGGAACCGCAGCGAGACGACGAGCGCCCAGGCGATGACGAATCCGGCGACGGCGTTGATGGCGAAGGACCTGCTGATGGTGAGGCCGGCGAAGTTGTCGGGCGCGATGTTCCGGTAGCCACCCTTGAAGTACAGGTAGTAGTGGACGTAGCCACTCACGAGCACCGAGACGCCGCCCACGAGCAAGAGGAGAGGGCGACGAGGCGTCATGGCGACACCAGAACAGTGCCGGTCATGAACGGGTGGATCTCGCAGTGGTACGCGTACGTGCCGGCGGCTTCCACCGTGAGACGGTCGCGATGACCGCCACCGAGATCACGAGTATCGAAGGCCCCGTCGTTCGCGGTTGAGCGTGTGGGTGACGTTGTCTTGATTGGCCACGGTGATCGGCTGCCCGACCTTCACGGTGATCCGCTTCGGTGAGAACGAGAAATCCTTGATGTCGACGGTGTCGGCTGTGGCCGCTGACCTGTCGCGCTCCCGTTTCCGGACCACGCGTCGGTGACGAGCACTGCGATCAGAGCGACAACGGGCACGATCGCAACCACCACCCACGTCGGCACGCGTCGCAATGCAGTGGTTCCCGCACCTCTGTCCCGGGCGTAGCTCTCACGCATGACCTGATCATCGCGACGGCGTCCGCTCGTGTCGCCACGGCCAGCGTCCGTGCGTACCCCCGGTAGCCAGAAGGCCGGACTTCCCGCTGGTGGCCGCCGAAGTTGCTCGCTAGCGGTGCAGACGCCATGCCGTCCGATCCCCACGATGAGCGGAAGGATCTACGAACTCCCGACCCGAAGGAGCGAGCCATGACTCGCAGCAAGCGCACCACATTCTTGGCTCGCGCGGCAGTCAGTGCCGCTCGCAGCGCTGACCTTCGCCGGCTTCGGCGTCAGCGCCGCGGGCGCGTCGACCGCCCCCGAAGCAGCCGCGAAGGCCAAGTCCGCGACGGTTCACGTCGCGAAGACCGACCTCGGGCAACGTCCTCGTCAACTCGAAGGGCCGCACCCTCTACCACTTCCTAGCGGACCAGGGGACGACGAGCGCGTGCTCCGGCGCATGCGCGACCAACTGGCCGCCGCTGCGGGCGAGCGGCACGCCGAAGGCCGGCAAGGGAACCCAGGCCTCACTGCTCACGCACCAGCCCGCGGCCGACGGAAAGGCGCAGGTCGTCTACAACGGCCACCCGCTCTATACCTTCCAGGGCGACAAGAAGGCCGGCGACACAACCGGTCAGGGCGTGAACGCTTTTGGCGCCCAGTGGTTCGCCCTCTCCGGGACCGGCAACGAGGTCATGCAGCCAGCCATCGACCTCGGGCGGATCGAGCTCCAGCAGCGGTACCCCCGGCTACTAGAAACACCCCACCGCTGCGGCGGATCACGGCCGGCAGCAGCCGGTCGTGATCCGCGTCTATGTGCTTCACACGTCGGGATCGAAGCGGCAACCGGACGGTGACCGACGTTCCCGCTCCGACGGGGCTCTCGACCAGCATCGTGCCGCCCAGTGCCTCGACGCGATCCTTCATCCCGACGAGACCGGAGCCTCGGGCCGGGTCGGCGCCACCGACGCCGTCGTCGCCGACGAAGACGTGAAGGACGTCGTCCTGCCGCTCCACGTCGACCTGACGACGGTCGCCTGCGCGTGCTTGGTGGCATTCGTGAGCATCTCGGAGACGACGTAGTACGCGGCAACCTCGACCGATTCGGGTGGCCGCGCCTCTCGATACGCATCTCGAGCGCGACCGGCACGGGACAGCGTCGAGCGAGCGTCTTGAGCGCGGGCTCGAGGCCGCCTTCGGAGAGGATCGCCGGGTGGATACCCGCGCCGTTCTCCCGCAGCTCCTCCAGCAGGATCATCGAGCCCTTCGACGACTTCCGACAGCTCGGCCTTCAACTCGCCGATGCTCCGGTGAGATACCCGCCTCGATGCCGTTCAGCTGGAGCGCGAGCGAGACCAGCCGCTGCTGCGCTCCGTCGTGCAGATCGCGCTCGATCCGCCGCCGCGTCTCGTCGGAGGTGACGACGAGGCGTGCGCGCGAGGCTGCGAGCTCCGCCTGGCTCTGGGCGTTTGCGATCGCCGTGCCGACGAGCTCGGTGAACTGTCCGATCATCGACTCCGTGTCGGCCGGGAACGGCACGTCACTCTTCGTCGACGCGGCGATCACCCCCCACAGCCGCCCGCCGACGACGATCGGACAGCCGACCGACGACCGGATACCGAGCTCCCTGGCTTCGTCGGCGATGGGACCGGAGGTGCCGACGAAGGTGTCGAGGCGCGCCGGACGCCCGCTCTCGCGCACCTGCCAGGCAATGCTGGCGCCCTCGAGCACGATCCGGGTACCGACGGTGAGCTGCCCCTCCGCCCTGCTCCACGCGCTGACCCCGGTCACCGTCCCGTCAGCTTCGTACCGCTCCATCCGCGCGAGGTCGGCATCACACCGCAAGCCGACCTCGCGCGTCACGGCTTCGACGAGCGTCGCCGGCGACACTCGTTGCGCCACGAGGGTCGCGACCCGCCGGAGCGCGGTTTGTTCCTCGCCCAGTCGTGCCGACTCCGACGCCTCCCGCCGCGACCGCCCCGCCAGCTCGCTGACCACGACCGCCACGATCAAGAAGGTCGCGAGCGCGATCCACTCCCCTGTGTCCTCGAGGTTGAACGAACCAGTCGGGGGCAAGATGAAGAAGCTGAACACCGCCGCGCTCGCGAGCGAAGCGACCACGGCCAGGACGGTGCCCCAGAAGACGGCGACTGGGAGAACCGCGAGCAGATAGAGCACGACCAGACCGGTGACCGGAGTATGCGGCTCGAGGAGCCAGACGACAGCGCTCACCGCCGCGATGAGAGCGGCCCCGACCAGCCACCCGCTCAGCCGGCGCCGGGTCCGCGGTGTCACCCGCCCATGATGACCCTTTGCCAGGCCTCAGACGCTCCGCCGGACGCGGAGCGGTCGTACGGACGTGTGCCTACGGTGTAGATCACTACCTCGGTGCCGCTCGGCGCACTCGAGGCGACCCGAGGGATGAGCGAAGGAACGCTGCAATGGCCAAGACGACCCCCAGGACGGACCCGGCGCGGCCCAAGAAGACAGGCAAGCGCAGTTCGGGAGCGTCGGAGCGAGCGGTCCCGAAGACACGGCGAGAACGTGCAGCCGCGTTCGAGCGCGCGGCGGGTGCCGCCAAAGGCCCGGCTGCGTTGGACAGCAGGACGGGGACCATCGATCGCGCCGACCGCATCGCGGCAGGTCGCGCGCTGCGCAAGGTCGTGCCCCGCAGCAGCCACGGAGACTGGGAGCCGGCTGCGGATCGACCGGACCCGGTGGCCGTGCTCGAGGCACAGGGCGAGAGCCGGGTCACCGATCTCTTGCCGATCCGTCACGGGCGGATGGCGGAGTCGCAGTTCGGGTTCTACCGGGGTGCCGCGGCGGGCATGGCCGCCGACCTGGCATCCACCCCCGACACCGGGATCACGGTGCAGCTCTGCGGCGACGGGCACCTCGTGAACTTCGGTGGGTTCGCGACCCCGGAGCGTCGACTGATCTTCGACGTCAACGACTTCGACGAGACCCTGCCGGGGCCGTGGGAGTGGGATCTGAAGCGGCTCGGCGCGAGCTTCGCGGTCGCGGCACGGGCGAAAGGACTCTCCGACGAAATCGGTGAGACCGCCGTCCTGCGGATGACATTGGCGTACGCGGGCCTGCTGTCCGGCTTCGCGACGTCTCCCACGCTCGACGCCTGGCATTGGACCATCGATACCGAATTGCTCGCCGCGATGGCGGCAGAGGTGGGCGACGTCGACACCCAAAGGATTTTCGACGAGGCCATCGCGCGGGCGCACGCGCACAACAATCTGCAGGCCGTACACAAGCTCACCGCGGTCGTCGACGGCCGTCGTCAGATCGTCGATCAGCTTCCGTTGGTGGGTCATGTCGGAGGCGATGACGACATCGACCGGATGCAATCGCTGCTCGACGGGTACCGGGCAAGCCTCCCCGACGACGTCTGCCATCTCCTCGACCGGTTCACGCTCGCGGACGCCGCGCGCAAGGTGGTCGGCGTCGGCAGCGTCGGCACCCGATGCTGGATCGCTCTGCTGGAAGGGGGCGGGAACGACGACCCGCTCATCCTCCAGATCAAGGAAGCAGAGGCGTCGGTGCTCGAGCCGCACCTCGGTCGCTCCATCTACGACAACCACGCCCGCCGCGTCGTCGAGGGTCAGCGGCTCATGCAAGCCGCCAGCGATCTGTTCCTGGGTTGGACCCACGACCAGATCTCGGGTTGCGACTACTACTGGCGCAACCTGCGTGACATGAAGGTGTCCGCCGACGTCAACAACCTGCCGACGAGCACGTTCATGAACTACGCCGAACTGTGCGGCGGGACCCTGGCGCGCGCCCACGCGCGTTCCGGCGACGCCGCGGCCATCTCCGGGTATCTCGGCAAGGGCGACGCCTTCGGCAAGGCCCTGGGCCGCTTCGCCACTTCGTACGCCGATCAGACCGCACTCGACCACGCCGCCCTCGTTCAGGCGATCACGGACGGCCGGGTCACTGCCGAATCGAACGTGTGAGATGGTCCGGAGTGTGCGCTACTGGTTTCGAACCAGTGGCCTGTGCCGCCCGTGGGAGTCGTGCCCGAAAGGAGTTCACTAGTGGTCCTGCACCGCAAGCTCATCGAAGATCTCACGCCCGTCCTCCTCAGCCCGATGTACGCGCGCCCGGGCGAGGCCCTGCGCGCGCCCCGGCACACCATCCCAGAGCTCGAGATGCAACCGGACACCGCATACCAGTTCGTGCGGGACGAGCTGATGCTCGACGGGAACGCTCGACTCAACCTCGCCACGTTCGTGACGACGTGGATGGATCCTCACGCTACGCAGCTCATGGCCGACACGTTCGACAAGAACATGATCGACAAGGACGAATACCCGCGCACGGCGGAGCTCGAGCAACGCTGCGTGAACATGCTGAGCCGGCTGTGGAACTCCCCCGCCGAAGACGAGGCGACGGGTACCTCGACCACGGGATCGAGCGAGGCGGCGATGCTCGCCGGCATGGCCCTGAAGTGGCGCTGGCGCGACCGTCAGCGCAAGCTCGGCAAGCCCACAGATGCACCGAACATGGTCATGGGCGCCAACGTGCAGGTCTGTTGGGAGAAGTTCTGCCGCTACTGGGACGTCGAGGCTCGCCTGGTCCCCATGGAAGGTGACACCTATCACCTCACCGCCGCCCAAGCGGCCGAACACTGCGACGACAACACGATCGGCGTGGTCACCGTCCTCGGATCGACGTTCGACGGTTCGTACGAGCCTGTCGCCGACATCTGTGCCGCCCTCGACAAGCTCCAGTCCGACACCGGGCTCGACGTGCCCGTCCATGTCGACGGAGCGTCGGGTGGGTTCATCGCGCCATTCATCGATGCTGATCTCGTGTGGGATTTTCGTCTTCCCCGTGTGCAGTCGATCAACGCCTCGGGACACAAATACGGGCTCGTATACCCGGGCGTCGGGTGGATCATCTGGCGGGATCCCGACGCGCTGCCCGATGACCTCGTGTTCAACGTGAACTACCTGGGCGGCAACATGCCCACCTTCGCGCTGAACTTCTCCCGTCCCGGCAATCAGGTCGCGGCGCAGTACTTCAACTTCTTACGGCTCGGCTTCGACGGTTACCGGCAGGTGCAACAGACGTGCCGGGACGTCGCCCGGTACACAGCCGACGCGATTGCCGAACTGGGGCCGTTCGAGCTCATCACCGACGGCAGCGAGCTTCCGGTGTTCGCGTTCTCCCTCGAGAATCCCGGCGGTCCCTACACGGTGTTCGATGTGTCCGCGCGTCTACGCGAGAACGGTTGGCTCATCCCCGCATACACCTTCCCCGAGAACCGCCAAGATCTCGCCGCTCTCCGCATTGTGATCCGGAACGGGATGTCGCGTGACCTCGCCGACCTCCTCGTCGCCGACTTGAAGAACCACATCGCGCTCCTCGACAAGCTCCAAGCGCCGCTCCCCCAGCACCCCCACGAAAGCTTCC
>CAVYIP010000006.1:0-21267 GCA_963768605.1 uncultured Actinomycetes bacterium
GGCCGGGGTCGAGGGGGTCAGCGCGCTCGGAGGGACTCGTACCCCCAACCTTCTGATCCGTAGACCGCCCAACGAGTTGTTGGCAGTTCCCAGAGTTCGCGTTGGTGCTGCTCAAATGGGATCTCGGCTTCGCCCGAGGGTGTGAAGTCGACTCGAGTTGAATGCTGTTTCTCGGAGTTGCACTGACATCGTGCTGACATCGTGCTGACATTCAACGTCGGCGCCACGGGGGGCTCCGTGACGGGCCGCCGCGGAATCGACCCGGGACCATCGGATCAAAATCTGCCACCGCCCGTATCACTGGGTGCGGGGTGGATGACGCGCGGTCCGGTTGACCTGCGCTTTCGAGTATCGCCACTGGACCGTCATGACGCCCCGTCCGGGCTCATGCTGGCGCGTTCGTTTGCAACACGTTTGCAGGTGTCGTTAGGCGCCGGGTACTTCCTCAACCCTCGTACCGGTCCAGAAGAACTATCCGGGCGGTTGCCGGCAGCGCGGACCGACCACGCTTGAGTCCCCTGATGCACCGTCGGTCAGCCGCCTCTCTCGATGCTGATCCGCTCGGGAAGCTCTTCGAGCTGGTTGATGACAGTGGCGACTACTCGCTCGTACTGATCCCCGGGGTCGATCTTGATGATGCGGCCGTCGGTCGTGAACAGCACGGTTCCTCCGCCGCGTAGCGTTTCGCCGCCCGCCTCGATCTCGCCCGCGCCTGGGAGCCCTCCCCGTAAGGTACGCGGAAGGCGGGAGACCGGTGTCGGTCTCCCGCCCTCCTTCCCCCGAGGTCGCGAGTGGACGATCACTACTCCCCCGAGAGGTGTCGACAGCCTGTGCCGAATCGGGCCAGGGCTAAACGCACCCAGTGGGAACTCGCGCACCGTTTACTGGGCCTTTAGCGGTGGCCGCGACACTCCCGCCTACGAGGGCATCGCTCCCGCGCGGTGGGCCCTCGAAGGGCAGGGATGTGGGAAGGCGGGAGGCCATCTGGACCGGAGGCCTCCCGCCTTCTCGCGTGCGGTCCCAGGACTAGCGGAAGATGCGCCCGAGCGCCGCTGCTCGGTCGCCTGTTCGGGGCTTCCCCGTGGGCTTCAACGGGCGTACCGTGAAGAACGTCACGACGAGTGGGCGCATCGCCACCTCTAGCAGGGTCCCCGGTCAAGCAGCGCGCCGGGTTGTGGGCCATTCGCTCACGCCACCTCACAACGGCATCCTGCAAACCTCACCGCCTGGCGGTGACCGCCGACCGCTAGCAGCCGCCCACGCTCGCGCACGCCCGGGTGTAAACAGGCCCAAACACGCTCGCGTCTCAAAACCGGACAGTGGGCGCTTGACCACTGGACGTGTTCTGCGCGGACAATTTGGATAACTCCCGGGGAGTCCCCTCCACCCCCCAAGCTGGGAACGGGACTCCGCGACGGGAGACTGGGAGGCGGGAGACACTCAACACGACCGGATCTCTCGCCTCCCGCGTCGAGCGCGCTGACGCAGCCCGAAGCAAGTGGCCTTAGGTGTGGATTGGGTCCGCCGAGCGCGCCCGCCCGCGCCTTATCCGCGTCCGCCTCGCGGACAACCTCCGTGGTGCACCCGGCGGACCGGCCGGACCCTAATGGAGCGTCGGGGAGTCCGCGTCCGGCAAGCGGGCTGACCGCCGCCGAGCTGCTCGCCACGATCGACGAGACGTTGCGGCAGTAGCCTCCACCGCGTGGAGATCGACGAGGATCTACTCATCGAAGCGGTCCGCGACGTTCACCAGGCGCGGGAGAGTGCCGACGCTACGACCTTGACCGTTGCGTTAGGCCCGTCAGCAGACGACGGCGGCTTCTGGGACGTCACAACCGTCGCAAACAATCTCGCGGAGCTCGAGTCGGTCGGAAAGCTCGAACGGACTCGTCCCATCCCCGTCGCACTGCCGCAAGACGACAGCGGGCCGCAGCGACGAGACGACATCACCGAGGAATCGACCGAAGCTGCCGCCGATGAGGAAGAGGGCCGCCCCTTCTTTCACAGGATCGGCAACCGCGCTGTCTGGCTGCCGCTGGCATGTGTGGCCGCTCTGCTCATCGGCTTCGGGGCCATGACGGCGGCGCTCAGGCTCGTCGACTGGCCGGCGGAGTCGGATACCAAGCCGGCGCCGACGACAGCGGCGCCCATAGCGCCGCCGCCGTCCGCCGCTGCCCCTACCGTGACGGCAGCACCTGCCTCGGCGCCAAGCCCCCCGGCGGTCGAGAACGAGCCTCCGCCCGCTCCGGAGTCGGCGCCGCCCGCCTCGGATCCCGCTCCAGCGCTGCCGCCGGTATCAGCGCCGAATCTGAATCCGGCGGGCAAGGCGCCTCCCGGACAGAACAGGTAGTTACCTCAGGGCCATGCCCCTGGACCTCCCGGCGTGGGTGGGACGCGGTGCGGCTGCTCGACGAGATCGGCTAGGCGCGGAATCTATGAGCCGAGCTTGCCGATTTACTCTCTGCCAATCGGGACGTTGGGACCGGCAGGTGCGTTAGCTGTAGCAGCTCCGGAGACAGTGGAAAGCGAGCCGAAGGAGTAGCCCGCTGCTTGAAGCGTGTCGATGATCGTCGGCAGCGCGGCAACGGTCTGCGAGCGGTCAAAGTCGGTCTCTTGGGATCCGTCGTGCAAGAGGATGATGGAGCCATCGTTCACGTTGTCGACGACACGACTGACGATTACGTCGCTGCCAGGCATGTCGAAGTCCGCCGGGTTGACGTCCCACAGGCGCATAGACAGGCCGAGTGACGAGGCGATCTGCGTAACGGTGTCGTTGAAAGCGCCGAACGGCGGTCGCCAAAGCGTGGGGCGCGCGCCGGTCAGGTTCGCGATCTCGTCGGCCGTCGATTGCAACTCCGACTGCACCTGTGCGGGCGACAGCGTGGTGAGATCCGGGTGATCCCAGGTGTGGTCGCCGATCCCGTCACCGTCGGCGTGTTCCTGTTGCACGTAGCTCGGGTATTGCACGGCACGCTCGCCCAGAACGAAGAACGTTGCCGGTACACCTTTGGCCTCCAGCTCGGAGAGAATCTGGGGTGTGTACACGCTGGGACCATCGTCGAAGGTCAGATAGACCGTACAGCCGGGGCACGGGGAAGGCGACGGGGGCGGCGGCGGCTCCTTCGGGGCGCAGGCGGCGGCGACCAAGACGACCGCCAGCGCGGCCGCAACGATCCACGGTGAGCGGACACGCCGGAACCACGCAAACGAGGCTGGCCGTAGCTCATGGCCCATCAGGTCTCCCTGCCCATCACGCACTTACGGGGAGCTACGGAAGTATCAGCGTCTTGCAGTGCCGAGCAAATTGGAGGACGTCTTCGACCGCTGGTCCAGATTTCCCCACGGTCGAGATCGAAGCGCCCTACCTGACCAGCCGTCCGAGCCCGCGCCCCCGTCGGCGTGCCGGCGGCCCGCCGTGCGAGCCGTTTGCCGATCCTGCCGAACCTCCGATGTCTCTACAACCCACTGCAAAAGTGGGGATATCGGCGGGACAGGGCCCTTAGGTCCGATACTCGCTCGATGGGTTCCTCGGCGACTAGATCGTGACCTTCCAGATGCCTTGTTCGTCGCCGCGCAGGTCGGACGCCGGCTTGAAGACGACGTAGAAGTCGCCCTTCTGGTCAGCGACCTCCCAGTAGAGGTCGCCAGTTTGTTCGCCACCTCAGACGAGGGTGCCCGACATGAGCGTCGGGGGCGCTGGTGATCCCCCGCATGATCTGGTTGCCGGTGGTCGTTCTGCAGCTTCCAATCGAGGGTCGAGTTGATGTCGTTGGTATCGGAGTTGCGGTTGCAGACCTTGACAGACACCTTTAGATACCTGTCGTTCTCGAAGCAGCTCAAGCTCTGCACGAACGACGCGGCCGTCACGGTGGCCGCGAAGCCGCCGAGGTTGGCGGTCTCTCCAATGTTGCGCCTGCTCACATCTCTCATGCGCCGGACGGTGGGCGCTTGACCACTGGGTGTGTTCTGCGCGGACAATGGGGATAACTCCCGAGCGAGGCCACCCCTCCGCTTAACCCCCCTCAGGGGTGAGGGACCCGCAACGGGAGGACGCCGGCGGGCGGCTTCAGACCGGAGGCCTCCCGCCTTCTCGCATGCGGCCTCAACCTGACCCACCAGCCGTCGCCAGCCTCTAAAGGGGTGCCGAGAACTCCCCGCAACCGGGGGTGGGACCTGACTCGAGAACAGTTGGGCGCTGACCGCGCCGCGGGTCGTGCCCGTACGGCCGTCATCAGACGAAAGCCGGGGCAGTCGCCCCGGCTTTCGCGTATCAAGACGGCGAGATTAAGAGTTAGGCAGCAATGAGTTAGGGCACTTCCCGATCGCGTTCGAATTCAGCTGTCCCAATGCTCCAGTCGATACTCCAGGGTTGTTGCCGGACACAAACGGCCGCACATTCTTGTTGCCAGTGATGCCGGGGTTCCCGCCCACTGGATCACCCACAGCTGACGAGTTGTCCGGCGAGCACTCATTACCCGGCACCCGGGGGTCGTTGATCGCGTAGGCGGGGCCCGCCACTGCGACCAACGACACACTCCCGGCCAACAAACCAGCGGCCATCAGCTTGCGCCAGATGCGCCGCCGTTTCGGCACCGTTCTCGGAACTGCACCGTACGACGAGCTTGTCTCTCGCAGGTCAGGTTGCATTTCCTTCCTCCTAACCTTGTGGCCCCCCGGGCTGATGCCGAGAGAACGCGAGTCGCTGTTTGCAGGGACTCACTTCCCACAATCCTGGGCAAGCAGCGACCGACATACAAGGGTGCAAAACATCCCTTGTTCCAGACGGCTCACCGGGTCGTGCTGACCACCGACCGCTCGGAGCATTCGCCCGCGGCCGCGCGCTTGTCGGTACGATCGCCGCTGATGGCCGCGGCAGCCACGCCGGAACCGCCCACAGGCGTGTCGCTGATTGAGTTCGCGTTCGGCGCCGGCTATCGATTCGGCGACCAGCGCTGGCGTCTGCACGCTGCGTGCGCCGGTGTCGACCCTGAGGTGTTCCTGCCCGACCAGGGCGCGCCACACGAGGAACCGTTGTCCTACTGCCGCCGCTGTGAGGTCCGGCGCGAATGCTTGGAGGCTGCGTTCGAGCTCGGCCAGCGGGCGTACGGCGTGTGGGGCGGCACGAACGCTCGGCAGAGGCGCGTCGCCGCGCGCCGCGGTTGGGAAGCCGCTCGACTGCTCGCCGAGCTCGACGAGAAGGGAGCGCCTACCCCGCCCCCGAGCCGCTCGCAGGTTGACCCCGGCGAGCACGGCGAACACGCATGCGGAGAACAGAAAGAACAGGCTGTATCCCCACCGTCCGTCCACCGCGTACATGATCACCAACACGACACCCAGCGCCGCGGTGACGATGGCAAACACGCCGGCGATCCGGGGTCGGGGCTTCATCGCAACCCCACGGGAACGGGCCTGCGCACGCCGCACACGCTACGTCCCGCTAGTGCGCCGCACCACATCTGCACCACATCGGACGGCCAAACGCCGGTCTCGGAGGGTGCCGAGAACGCGGCGGCACCCACCCCCCGGCGGGCGAGCGCAAGAGGCGGGCGCCACGGACCCCCGAGGGTCCAGTTCGGGCGTATCTCGCGAGAGCGTCTACCACGAGCGGCCGAGTCCCCGCCCGGTGAGCTTGCCCGCGGCGCTTCGGGCGAGCCGCTTCCCGATCCGGCCGTCAGAAGTCCTTCCACCTCTTGAACGCCAGAGTGCTCCACCAGCACACTTCAAGGAGCGTCAAATCGACGCGGCCGTCTTGGAAAGGAGCGATGCGTTCGCGCTCGTCGGGATTGATGATGTGGTACGTGCGCTTCGTAACTGGCTCCCCGAACGTGCGCCCCGCATAGGCGAGGTCGTAGCCGAGCTCCTGGACCATGGCTCGTAGATCGTTGAGCGCTCCCTTGGGGTCGTCCTCGAGTCTCTGCCGCCAGATGGCGTTCACCTTGTCGGCGGCTTCGTCCTCCGTTGGCGGGCGTGCCTCGCCGTTTCCTGCCACGTTGAACGCTCGTCCCTCTTCCTGGATCTCCTCCGTTTCCTCGTCGAGGCGATAGCGGAGCTCTTCGGTGAACTCGTGGTCGACTAGCTCTTCGTCGTCCTCGCTCACGTCGTGCCCATTCGGAGTAGGGCCGTAATACTCGCCGCGCTCCATGCGTTCACGGATAGACACGTCGCGTGCCTCGTCCTTCTTCTTCGACTTCTTCTTGCGGAGCATGCGTATTCCTCTCGGCCGTTGCCTAGGTCGGCGAACAATCCTCCGTGTAGGTGCGACGGCCGTTCTCCGCTACCTCGAATCGCCCTGCGCTCTCGGCTTGGTCCCGTGGAGGGGTGACGCGTTATCGGCGTCGTGCGTCCCGCTCGCGTGCCTGATCGACCTGATACTCGGTCAGGTCGAGAGCGTTCGCGATGACTTTGCGTGTCATGCCTGCGCCGTACGCGACGGCGATGATGCGGTCGAGGGCGCGCTTCTTACGGTACGCCTGCTGCCTCGTTGGGGCTTTCTCGGTCATACGTAGTCACCTCCTCTAGCGCCCTGGTCCGCCGGTTCGCTCGGTTCTCGTCAGCGTTTCGTCAGCGCGGCGCCGGTGCGTCGACCTTGCTTGCCGAGCAGACACGCTCTGACCTGCCCGTATGCAGCGCGCTCGGAGGGACTCGAACCCCCAACCTTCTGATCCGTAGTCAGATGCTCTATCCATTGAGCTACGAGCGCCGGAGTCGGCCAGTGTACGCCCGGGGTGGCTCGCGTCGGCGGTGTCGCGCTGACCGCACGAGCACCCGCGTAGCCTCGGGGCGTGCCCGTCGCGGAAGCCGTCTGGCGCGACACCGCCGGCGCCGAGCGTGCTCGCGGCCCTCGAGCCCGGCGTTCCTCCGGATCTCGACCGCCGACCCGACGTGCTCGTGGTCGGCGGCGGCGTCATCGGTCTCGCCACCGCCGCCCTCTGTACCCGCGCCGGGCTCGGCCGGGTCGTCCTGATCGAGCGTGAGCGCCTGGCGGCGGGGGCGTCGGGCCGCGCGGCGGCGCTGCTCACTCCCGAGGCGCACGTCTGGACCGACCCGCAGCCGTTCGTCGCGCTGGCCCGCACGAGCTTGCAGCTGCTGCGCGCGCTCGACCACGAATGGGACGGCACGATCGGCGTCGAGCCGATCGACTGGGTCGTCGCGTTGCCCCGGCCGCTGCCGCTCGACGCCGAGCTCGGCGCGCTCGTCGACGTGCTCGATCCCGACGTCGCCCATGCGGTCGAGCCCGAGCTGGGCGACGTCCTCGGCGCCTTGCGCATTCGCGAGCAGGCGCGCGTCCACCCTTTGCGGCTGGCCGCGGCACTCGCGGCACGCGCCGGCGAGCGTCGCGACCGGTGTCGAGATGCGCGGCGTCGCCACGGTCGGCGGACGCGTCACAACCGTGCTCACGTCGCACGGCGACATCCATCCCGGCGCGGTCGTGTTCGCAACGGGTTTGGCGCCGCAGTTGGCGGAGCTTCCGGCGCCGGCTGTTCCGCAGCGGTGGGTCAAGGGTCACCTGCTCGCCACCGTGCCTGCGCCGTTCCGGCTCCGCACCGCGGTGGCCGCACTCGAGGGGCTCGTGCTGCAGGTCGCGGGCGGCGAGATCGTTGCCGGTGGGACGCTCGACGAGGGCGACCACGACCCTGCGGTGCGCGACGACGTGATCACCGGGATCCGCAAGGCGCTCACGGCGTTGCTGCCGCGCACCGCCGGCCTCGAGGTCGGGCACGCCTGGTGCTGCTTCCGCCCGACGACCGCCGACGAGCAGCCCGTCATCGACCGCGTCCCGGGCATCGAGAACGCGTGGATCACCTGTGGCCACTTTCGCACCGGCATCCTCATGGCGGCGGCGACCGGCGACGCGCTCGCGCGGTGGATCGAGTCGGGCCGCCGACCCGACGGCGTCGCGCCCTTCACGCTCGAGCGCTTCGCCGGCTGACGACGCCGTGCCGGGTGTCACGTTGACCCCGGGCCGCCTCCCGTGTTCACATACCGGCAGCCTGTATGTGACCCGGAGGTATCGCTATGACCGTCCTCGACCGCACCGAGATCTCAGCCGGCTTCCTCGCCGAGCTCGACAACTTCGGCGAGCTGCTCAGGTCGCTGCAGCCCGCCGACCTGGACGCGCCGACCCGATGCGCCGGCTGGACCGTCGGCGACGTCGCGGGGCACATGGTCGGCCAGGTCACCGATGTCGTGAACGGCCGCCTCGACGGGCTCGGCACGCCCGAGGTCACCGAGCGCGAGGCGAAGGAGCGCGCCGGCCGTTCGGCCGACGAGCTCGCGAACGAGCTCGCAGAGGGGCGGGCCGGCGTCGCCGCCCTGGCCGAGCAGCTCGACGACGCGGCGTGGAACTCGCCGGTCGGGAGCGACTTCGACGGAACACTCGGTGACGGCGTGCTCGCGCTCTGGTTCGACGGTTACCTCCACGCCGACGACATTCGCGCCGCGCTCGGAACGCCGGCGGTGCGGGGGGACGGCTTGCGGGGCTCGCTCCACTGGGTTGCGGCCGACCTCGGCCGTCGGGGATGGGGACCGGCCACGCTCGCGCTCGACGGCGTCGACGTCATCGAGATCGGTGGTGGCGGCGAGAAGATCACCGGCGACCCGCAGGAGTTCCTGCTCGTGGCCACCGGCCGCGCCGACCCGTCCTCACACGGGCTCGACGAAAGGGTCAACATCTTCGGGTGACGCCCAGCAAAGCGGAGCAAACCGACGCCACGCGGACCGCGCTCAGCGCGGCCGCGCGGCAGCTCTTCACCGAGCGCGGCTACGCGGCGACGTCGACGACCGAGATCGTCGAGCGCGCGGGAGTCACCCGCGGCGCCCTGTACCACCACTTCGCGGCCAAGCAAGCGCTGTTCCGCGAGGTTTTCGAGCAACTCGAGGACGAGGTCACCAAGCACGTCGCCCGGGAAGCGCTCACGAGCACCGACCCGCTCGAGCAGCTCCGTCGTGGAACGCGGGCGTACCTGGACGTCTGCATCGATCCCGCGGTGCAGCGCGTCGTGCTCGTCGAGGGCCCGTCCGTGCTCGGCTGGGAGACGTGGCAGGAGATCGAGCAGCGCTACGGGTACGGCCTCGTCCTCGCGGGCGTCGAGGCCGCGATCGGCGCCGGTCTCATCGCGGCACAGCCGGTCGAACCGCTCGCCCACGTTCTGTTCGGCGCGCTCACCGAAGCCGGCATGGTCGTCGCCCGCGCCGCCGACCCGGGCGCCGCCCGCGCCGAGATGGAAGCGGCGATGGACCGCCTGCTCGACGGGCTGCGATACGTGAAGAGCTAGCCCTTCGCGTACCGCTGGATGTCGGACGAGAAGTCGAATGCGATGCAGGGCTCGTTGCCGACGATCCACGCATCGTGACCCGGCGGAGCCACGAACACGTCGCCGGGTCCAAAGTCGAACTCGGTGCCGTCATCCATCACCAGGTGCATCCGACCCGACTCGATGTAGCCGTTGTGGTGCACCTCGCAGCTGTCGGTGCCTGCGATCGGCTTGAGGCATTCCGACCACTTCCAACCCGGTTCGAACGTCGCCCTGCCGAACACCACGTCCCCGAGCGTCACGAGATCGACGTGGCCCTTGTCGAACTCTCTCGTCTCGTCCGGCGATCCGATGCTCTTCTTCACTGCTTTCGCCATCCCTACCCCTCTCGTCACGAACGCGTGCGAACAGTGACGCGCGTCCCGGCGACCTCGTCAAGTTCGACGAAGGCATTGTCGTCCTCGTAGCGGCGACCCTGGAGGTTCAACACGCGTAGGGGCTCCGGGCCGACGGGGAACGGCCCGTAGTGCCACGTGCCGCGGTGCAGGACGATGCACGCCAGCGGATCGAGCAGGAACGCGCGCACACTCTCGACCTGTGCCGCGTACGAGAAGTCGGCGAACGCGGGCGCGACCGCGATCCATGACGGGCCGTTGAGGGGCATGAGCGCCTGTGTGTGCGTGTCGTGGTGGTACAGCCGGCTGAGAATGAACGCGTCGCCACTGCGCTCGAGCTCGTCCGGAGCGTGACTGATGTAGTTCAGGTGGGCGTCCTCCCAGCTGAACTCGAGCGAATGGATGCCGTCGGACGGATCGCTGTCCGGGACGGGTACCCATCCGAACTCGCGCCAAGCCTCGGGGGTGAAGGGCTCGGCGTCGATGGTGATCGTCTCGGCCATGCCGCGTTCCCTGCCGGTGATTACGCTCTGACGAGCGCGTCAGCATACGGCGAGGGAGGGACCGATGGACGTGCGGTCGATCGAAGAGGTGCCGCCGGTCGTCGAGCACAACGGCACCGTGCCCGTGTGGTGGCTCGTGAACCCGCGCGAGATGAAGGAGATCACCGACGGCGGTTTCCTCGAGCTCGTCAGCGAGTTCGAGGTTTCGGGCGGCGGCCTCGTCGACCCGCACTCGCACCCGACCCACGAGTTCTATTACGTCACCTCGGGGCGGGGGATCATGACGATCGACGGGGAGGAGCGGGAGATCAAGCAGGGCGACCTCGTGCACATCCCGCCCGACCTGGTGCACAGCCTGCGTCCGGTGAGCGACCACGCGCCGATCCACTGCTTCTGCTTCGCCGTCGGCGTCAAGGACGCGCCCGCAGTCGACTACACCGAGCACTGACACGGGTTTGGCGCGCGTCCTGGTCACGCGCCGGCTCCCGGACGGGTTGGACCCGCTGGTCGAAGCCGGCCACGAGCTCATCGAGCCCGACGGCGACCGGCCGTTCACGCACGACGAGATCGTCCATCAGGCATCGGGAGTCGACGCGATCGTCTGTTGGCTGACCGATCAGATCGACGACGCCGTGCTGACGGCGGGCAGCCCCCGGGTGAAGGTCGTCGCCACGGTCGCGGTCGGGTACGACCACATCGACCTCGACGCCGCCGCCGCCCACGGCATCGCGGTCACCAACACACCCGGTGTGCTCGACGACACGACCGCCGATCTCGCGTTCCTGCTGATCCTGGCGGCGGCGCGGCAGATCTGGGAGGCGGAGTCCGACCTGCGCGCCGGGAGATGGCCGGGCTGGGACATCGACCAGTACCTCGGGCGCGACGTGCACGGCGCCGTCCTCGGCGTCGTCGGCTTCGGTCGCATCGGGCAGGCGGTCGCCCGGCGCGCCACCGGCTTCGGCATGGAGGTGCTGCACCACACGCGTCGCGACACCGGCATGGCCGGCTGGCGCGGCGATCTCGACCGGTTGCTGGCCGAGAGTGACATCGTCTCGCTGCACGTGCCGCTCACCGGACGAGACCCGGCACCTGATCGACGCTCGCCGCTTGGCCCTCATGAAGCGAGACGCCGTGCTCGTGAACACGTCGCGCGGCCCCGTCGTCGACGAGGAAGCGCTCGCGGTCGCTCTGGAGGAGGGCGCGATCTTCGCGGCCGGGCTCGACGTGTACGAGCGAGAGCCCGAGGTGCACCCGCGACTGCTGGCCGCGCCCCGTACGGTGCTGTTCCCGCACATCGGGAGCGCCTCGTTGGCGACCCGCACGCGCATGGCGCAGGTCGCGGCCGAGAACGTGGTCGCCGTCCTCGCGGGCGAACGCCCGAAGAATCCCGTCACAGGAGGTTGAGATGCGACGAGTCGTGACCGGCCAGACCGGCAGCGGCAAGTCCGTGTTCGTCAGCGACGATCAGATCGAGCCGATCAGGTTGTCGCTCATGCCCGGGCTCGAGTTCGCTCGGGTGTGGGGCGGTGACGAGACGGCGTCGCTGCCCACCGACGGCACGCCCCCGGGTGCGCCCGCCTTCTTCCCGCCCGAGCGCGGCTTCCGCTTCGTCTTCGTCACGATCCCGCCCGAGGGGTCGGCGACGCTGCCCGAGGACCTCGACGTGGCGGGCGCCTTGGCCGAGGTGAACGAGAAGCTGCCCGGCATGCTCGAGCACAACGAGGTCGAGAACCCGGGGATGCACACGACGGACACCGTCGACCTCGACCTCGTGCTCTCGGGGGAGATGGACCTCGAGCTCGACGACGGCGCCGAGGTGCACCTGCGGCCGGGCGACTGCGTCGTCCAGAACGGGACGCGTCACGCCTGGCGCAACCGGACGTCCGAGCCGTGCACGATGCTGTCGATCCTCGTCGGCGCCCGACGGTCGTAGACGCGAGCTACCCGTCCTCGTCCTCGTCGATCGGCGTCGGGTCGAGGCCGAGGAGCTCGACGGTGGTCTTGCCGGCGCGGAGCGCGTCGAACAGGGCCTGCTCGCGCTCGGCGCGGGCGGTGCCGGCGGCGAGGACGTCGTCGAGTTGCTCCGCAGGCACGACCGTGACGCCGTCGATGTCGCCGATCAGCCAGTCGCCCGTCCGGACGGGGACGTCGCCGACCTGGGCCGAACCTCCGGCCGCGCCGGGCAGCCGCTTCGTCGCGCCCGGGAGCGCCACGCCGGTGCTGAAGACCGGGAACGAGTGCTGCTGGAGTGCTTCGACGTCACGCACGCAGCCGTCGATCACGAGACCGGCGATACCGCGGGCCTGCGCGGCCGTGGTGAGCACCTCCCCCCAGTAGCCGAGCTCCCCCTCGATGCCGACGTCGACCGCGAGCGCACTCCCGGCCGGGGCGCGCGCCGCGGCCACGTGGACGGCGAGGTTGTCGCCCGGGGTGCAGCGAACCGCGAAGGCGGGCGCCGCCAGCCGGGCGCCCGACCAGACGGGCCGGATCCGTGGTGCCATCGGCCGGCCGCCTGATTCACCGAGCGTCGCGGCCCCCAGGGCCATGAGCTGCTCGGCGGGATCGGGCATCGGAATCGTCCCTGGACAATGGCGGAGGGAGAGGGATTTGAACCCTCGAGGGCGTGAGCCCCACTCGCTTAGCAGGCGAGCACCTTCGGCCGCTCGGTCATCCCTCCGGGCATGTCACTGTACCGGCGGGTCGCCGCCGGCCCGCCTGCGATCAGGCGGCGTCGCTTCCTGTGACGTGCGCGGCGAGGCGCTCCAGCGTCCGGGTCATCGCCTGCTCGGCCCGCTTGGGCCAACCCGTCGCGACGATGTACAGGCGAGTGCCGAGGATGGCCGTCGACCAGTCGTACGTCTCGCGCACCCGGGTGCCGGCGCCGGCGGGCTCGAGCTCGTACCGCCACCGGTGACCGCCGAAGTGACGCCACGCGATCAGGCGGTTCTCGTCGAACTCGACCACGGTGTTCGTGATCGCGTACGGGATCCCGAGGCGCATCGACATGCCGAACTTGGTGCCCAGCGCCAGGCGGGACGGCTCCTCGCCGCGGGTGTGCTTCACCGTGCCCGACCCGTCGATCACGGGATGCTGCGACGGGTCCGCCAGGACGTCGAAGATCTTCTCCGGCGGTGCCGCGATCTCTCGCTCGACCGAGACCGACTTCGCATGCTCTGTCATGCGGCGGAGGGTACCGTCGCAGCCATGGACCCGGTCGAGGCGCTGGACGAGGTCGCGACGTTGCTCGAGCGGGCGCGGGCCGCGACGTACAAGGTGCAGGCGTTCCGCCGGGCGTCGGACACCATCCGCGAGATGCCCGCCGACGAGCTCCAGGCGCTCGCGGGCCGGGGGCGCCTCCAGGACCTGCCCGGAGTCGGGAGCAGCACGGCGGGCGTGATCGAGCAGGCGCTGGCCGGCGAGGTGCCGGAGTACCTCGCCCGCCTCCGGGCCGAGGACGCGCCCGATGCCGGGCCCGGCGCGCCGATCCGGGCCGCGCTGCGCGGCGACCTCCACCTTCACTCCAATTGGTCGGACGGCGGGTCGCCGATCGAGCGGATGGCGCGCCACGCCGCCGAGCTCGGCCACGAGTACATGGCCCTGACCGACCACTCGCCCAGCCTGAAGGTGGCGAGCGGGCTCACCGCCGAGCGGCTGCGCGAGCAACTCGACGTGGTCGCGAAGCTCAACAAGGAGCTGGCGCCGTTCCGCATCCTCACCGGCATCGAGGTCGACATCCTCGAGGACGGGACGCTCGACCAGGACGAGGACCTGCTCGCCGAGCTCGACGTCGTCGTCGCGAGCGTGCACTCCAAGCTGCGTATGCCCGCGCAGCCGATGACCGACCGGATGGTCGCCGCGCTCGCCAGCCCGTACGCCGACATCCTCGGCCACTGCACCGGCCGCATGGTCGTCGGGAAGGGCCGGCCCGAGTCGGAGTTCGACGCGCCGCTCGTGTTCGGCGCCGCCGCGCACTTCGACAAGGCGGTCGAGATCAATTGCCGGCCCGAGCGCCTCGACCCGCCCATGCGTCTGCTCGAGCTGGTCGTCGACACCGGCTGCAAGGTGTCGATCGACAGCGACGCCCACGCGCCCGGGCAGCTCGAGTGGCAGCCGTACGGGTGTGCGCGCGCCGCCGAGGCGGCCGTCCCGTTGGAGCGCATCGTCAACACCTGGGAACGCGA
Source organism: uncultured Actinomycetes bacterium (assembly GCA_963768605.1). Taxonomy (GTDB): domain Bacteria; phylum Actinomycetota; class Acidimicrobiia; order IMCC26256; family JACDBD01; genus JALZAA01. Next base: position 14,334 of record CAVYIP010000006.1, read on the forward strand.
CGACCTGCTCGCGTGGACCGCTTCGCACGAGGCGGCCTGATCGTCGTGGCCGAGGCGGCGGCCACCCCGACGCCGGGCGAGGTTCACCTCCCGCCGATCACCGCCAAGGCCATCCTGCTCGGCAACGGCCCGCGCTTCGCGCGCGACGCGTTCGGGCCCGTGCTCGCGTTCTACGTGCTGTGGAAGCTCTGGGGCCTCGTCCCGGGGATCGTCGCCGCCACGGTCGTCGCGCTCGTCGCGTACCGCTACGAACGACAGCAGGACCGACCCGCGCTCGTCGTCCGCGATCGCGCTCGCGTTCGTGCTGATCCAGGCGGTGGTCGGGCTCTGGACGGGCAGCGCCGAGATCTACCTGGCCATCCCGGTCTTCGTGAACGCGGGCTACGGCCTCGTGTTCATCGGCTCGACCGTGATCGGGAGGCCCCTCGCCGGTGTCTTCGCGGAGGAGATGTTGCCGCTGCCCGACGAGGTGAAGGCGTCGCGCACCCACCGGCGGATCTTCGGACAGATCTCGCTCGCGTGGGGCGCGTACATGGTGTCGCGCTCCGTGCTGCGGCTGATCGTGCTGGCTGGCGCTGGGCGTCGACGTCTTCGTCGCGGTCGGCTTCGTCACCGGCTTCCCGGTCACGATGGCGTTGATGTCGTGGTCGATCTGGTACGGCGTGCGCGGCTTCCGCCGCAGCGACGAGTGGGGCCCGGCGATCGCGGCGCTCGAGGAGGCGGCGCTGGAAGCCGAGTTCGACGCCGACGAGGACCGGCGCGACGAAGAAGCGCCGGCGTAGCGCACTCCCCTCCGGTCTGAAGGGCCTGGCTCGTGCTCGACGACTTCGAAGCGTTCGACATCGCCACGACAGGCACGACCATTCACGGGCGTCGGGGGGGCAACGGTCCGCCGGTTCTCCTGCTCCATGGCATCCCCGAGACGCACGTCATGTGGCATCGGGTCGCGCCGCGCCTCGCCGAGCGGTTCACGGTTGTCGCCACCGACCTTCGCGGCTTCGGCGACAGCGGCACACCACCGAGCACGCCCGACCACGCGCCGTACAGCATGCGCGAGATCGCCAGAGACCAGATCGAAGTCATGCACGCGCTCGGGTTCGACCAGTTCGGCGTCGTCGGACACGACCGTGGCGCACGCTGCGCCTACCGGATGGCTCTGGACCATCCCAGACGCTGTCACCCGTCTCGCCGTGCTCGACATCGTCCCCACCGGCGAGGCGTTCCGCCGCGCCGACATGGACTTCAGCTTGGGATTCTGGGTGTGGTCGTTCCTCGCCGCCGACGAACCGGTACCCGAGCAGCTCATCGCGGGCGCGCCCGACGTCCTGGTCGATCACATGCTCGACGCCTGGTCGGACGAACGTGATGTCTTCTCCGGCCGAGGCCCGCGACGAATACGTCGCCAACTTCCGTGATCCCGAGCGGATCCATGCGATCTGCGAGGAGTACCGCGCCGCGGCCACGCTCGACTACCAGCACGACGAAGCCGACCGGGGGACGCGACGGATCACCTGCCCGACGCTCGCCCTCTGGAGTCGCACCGGCGCCGTCGCCGGCTGGTACGAGCCGCTCGAGATCTGGAAGACCTGGGCCGACGACGTCTCCGGCGGTCCGATCCCGGTCGGGCACTTCATCCCGGAGGAAGCTCCCGACGAGACGACGCGCCGTCTCGTCGAATTCCTCGCCTAGTTCAGGGCTGCGCCTCGTCCAGCCAGACGACCGCGCCTTCCCACGGGCCGAGGGACAACGATCCCCCGACGCGCTCGCCGTCGCGCTCGCGCCGGGTGCCGATCCGCACCATGCCGTCGGGCACGTCGAGCTCAGCCGGGTCATCTCCGAGGTTCAACGCCACCACGACCCGCTCGCCCCGGCGCCATGCCCACAACCCGCCGTCGGCGGCGTGGCGCGTGTACCCACCGGTGCGCAGCTCGGGGACGGCGGTGCGCAGCGAGATGAGGTCACGGCACAGCGAGAGCACCGAGCCGGGATCGCGCTGTTGGTCCTCGACGTTGCACGCGGCGATGTCGCCGAAGGGCAGCCATGGCTCCACGTTCGGCGCGGTGAACCCCGCGCCCGGTCCGGGCGACCACGGCATCGGCGTGCGCTCCGGATCGCGCCCGTACACCGGGAAGAGCCGCTTCCCCACCGGGTCCTCGAGGCGCGCCTTCGGAACCTCGGTGTCGGGCATGCCGAGCTCGTCCCCGTAGTAGAGGAACACGCTCCCGGGCAGCGTGACGAGCATCATCAGCGCGCAGCGGGTCTTCGCCGGGTCTCCTTCGGCCCAGCGGCTCGGGAACCGGTACATGTCGTGGTTGCCGCCCGTCCACACCGGCCACGAATCTGCGGGGATCGCCGCCATCGTGTCTTCGACGACCTTGCGCAGCGCGTCGGCCTCGAAGCGCGAGTGCAGCAGCAAGAAGTTGAACGCGAGATTGAGCTCGTCGCCCCGGCCGTAGAACGAGACCATGGCGTCGGTGTCGAACACGTGGGTCTCACCGACCAGGATGCGCGGCGGGTCGTACGAGTCGGCGATCTGGCGCCAGCGGCGGATGACGTCGTGCACCTCGGGCCGGTTGCCGTTGTAGACCTGCCGCTGCCCCGTCAACTGGACCATCCAGTGGTCGTCGTCGGTCGCGGGCGGGTTGTCGCGCAAGAGCGCGTCCTTCACGACCATGTGCACGACGTCGATCCGGAAGCCGGCCACGCCGCGGTCGAACCAGAAGCGGAGGATGTGGTCGAACTCTGCGCGCACCTCCTCGTTCCACCAGTTGAGGTCGGGCTGCTCGGCGAGGAAGTTGTGCAGGTAGTACTGGCCCGTCGTGTCGTCGAGCGTCCAGGTCGGGCCGCCGAAGCTGCTCTGCCAGTTGTTGGGCGGCGAGCCGTCGGGCTTCGGGTCGGCCCACACGTACCAATCGCGCTTGGGGTTGTCGCGCGAGGACCGCGACTCGACGAACCACGGGTGCTCGATGCTCGTGTGATTGGGGACGAGGTCGAGGATGACCTTGATGTCGCGTTCGTTCGCCGCCGCGATCAGCGCGTCGACGTCGTCGAGCGTCCCGAGGACGGGCTGCACGCCGGTGTAGTCGGCGACGTCGTAGCCCCAGTCGGCGTCGGGCGAGACGGTGACCGGGTTGAGCCAGATGCCGTCGACGTCGAGCCAGGCGAGGTGATCGAGACGGTCGACGATCCCGCGCAGATCGCCGACGCCGTCGCCGTTCGAGTCCGCGTAGGAACGGGGATAGATCTGGTAGAGGACGCCTTCCTTCCACCACCGGTCCGCGTCGTCGGGCACGGGACGAGAGCGTACGCGGGGCGAGGAATGCAGCTGCCGGAGCCTGGGGTTCTTCCCGACATGACGCGCAACGAATCTTCGACCGAGGTGACCATCGCGAGGGGAGCGGATCGCCCACGAGGTGACGAGCTGGCCGGGGATCACGACCGACTCCGGCGAGTTCGGAGAGACCGAGTTCCTCCTCGACGGGCGCGCGATCGGGCACGTGCACGGGAGCCACATGGCGGACATCCCGTTCCCGCGCCGGGTTCGTGACGAGCTCGTCGCCGAGGGTCGCACCGGCCCGCACCACGTCCACCCGGATTCCGGATGGACGACGAAGTACATCCGTGACGACGCCGACGCCGACGCGGTGATCGAGCTCCTCCGGATCAACTACGACCGGATCAGCGAGCGCCGCAAGCGCTGACCTACAGGTTGCGCCCGGACTGCGCGGAAGGCGCCGACAAGCACGCGAACCGCGCGACGGTGGGCTGGCTGCTCACAGCCTCCTAATAGTCTGGCAAAGCGCATACGGCAGGAGTTCCGTCCATGCAGTACCAAGTCCTCGGCCGAGATTCGGGTATTGCGTGCCGGGGCTCCGATTCGCCTCGGCGGGCCGATGGCGCTGCGGCTACTCGGCGGCCTTGCTGGTGGACGCGCCGCGGGCGGTGGAGCGGGACACCCTGATCGAGCGTCTGTGGGGGGATGAACCGCCGGCGACCGCGACCACGGCGCTTGCAGGTTCACGTCAGCCGTCTGCGGCGGGTACTCGAGCCGGGCAATCGGGGCGGGGAGAGCTCGGTGCTCCGGACGACCGATGACGGCTACGGGTTGGCGATCGAGCGGGCCCAGATCGACGCCGAGCATTTCGAGTCGTTGGTGCGGCGAGGCCGAGGACCTCGCGATGTTCGGAGCCGGAGCGGGCCCTGGGCGATGTCGAGTCGGCGCGCGCGCTTGTGGCGGGGTCGCGCCGTGGGGGGCACTCGCCGACGAGGTGTGGCTGCGCGGCGAGGTGTCGCGGCCTCGAGGAGCTGCGGCGCCGCGCCGATGAGCTGTGGGGCGACGTCCAGCTGGCGCTGGGTCGCCACGATCTGATCGTCGACTCGTTGGCTCGCGCGGTCGCAGAAGAACCGTTGCGTGAGCACCGCTGGGAGCAGCTCATGATGGCGCTCTATCGATGCGGCCGGCAGGCCGAGGCGCTGCGTGCGTTCCAGGATGCCCGCCGCGTCCTGACCGACGAGCTGGGCATCGAACCCTCGCCGGCGCTGCGGGCACTCGAGCAGGCGGTGCTGGTCCACGACCCGGATCTCGACGCGCCACCTCGCGCCAGACCGCAGCGCCCGCGGCACAACCTGCCCGCCATGCTCACCGGACTGGTCGGCCGGGACGACGACGTGGTCGCAACGCGCAAGGCGCTGGAAGGGTCCCGCCTGGTCACGGTCACCGGCACGGCGGGGTGCGGCAAGACACGCCTGGCTTTGGCAGTCGCCGACAAACTCGTCGACCGCTTTGACGACGGCGCCTGGTTCGTCGACCTCACTGCCGCCGCGAGCGGCGACGTCGTGGCGACCCATATCGCCACCGCGCTCGGGCTCCGAGAGAGTGACGAGCACGGCCCCGGCAACCCCCTCGCGCTCCTGCAGACCTTCCTGCGCGATCGCGAGGTGCTCGTCGTGCTCGACAACTGCGAGCACGTCGTCGCCGACGTCGCCGCGGTGGTCGGCTCGCTGCTCTCGTCGTGTCCGGGTGTTCGCGTGCTGGCGACTTCTCGCGTCGTCATCGGTCAGGTCGGGGAGAGCGTCCAGCCGCTGTCGCCCCTCGCGACGCCCGAGACCGATGTCGCAGTCGAGGAGGTCACGTCGTCGCCCGCAGTCCAGCTGTTCCTCGAACGGGCCGGCGACGCCGGCGCGTCCTTCGACCGGAGCCCCGAGCAGCTGACCACGATCGGTGAGCTGTGCCGCTTCCTCGAAGGCGTGCCGCTGGCGATCGAGCTGGCCGCCATGTGGACGGCCGCCCTTCCCCCTTCGGAGATCCTCGAACTTCTCGGCAACCGGCTCCTGCTGATGGCCACCGACGAGAGCCTCCCCGAACGCCAACGGGCGCTGCGGACCACGATCGAATGGAGCTACACGCTCCTCAGCCGACACCGAACGCCTCGCGTTCCGCAGACTGTCGGTGTTTCCCGCCGGCTTCACGCTCGGCCGGTGCCGCCGCCGTCATCGACGGCGACCCCGATGCAACCGACTCCGTCATCGGAACCTATCGCGCGTCTCGTCGGCTCCTCCCTCGTGCGCACCGACCAGACCGCAAGTCCCCGCCCGCTACCGGATGCTCGAAGCGATCCGAGAATTCGCCGCCGAACAACTCGATCGCAGTGGCGAAGCGGATCAGACACGTGCCCGTCAGTTCGACTACTTCGTCGCCCTCGCCCGGAACTCTCGCCGCGACGAATTCTTCGGGCCCCCGAATTCCGAGACCATGGCCGCCCTCGACGCCGAGCACGACAACATTCGAGAGGCCCTCGACCGCCTCATCGCTTCGCGAGACGGCGAACGGGCCGAGCTCCTTGCCGGCGCGATGGGTACCTACTGGGCCGAGCGCGGACACTGGGGGGAAGGCCAGCGGTGGCTCACCCGCGCACTCGAGCTCCCCACCGACTCACGCTCGCTCGAGCGCGCTCGAGCATTCATTGCGCTCGCACAGACGACGTCCAGCTTCGCGGGCATCGCGACGCGCGCCGACGAGCTCGAGCAGGCAGTCGAGATCTGCCGAAACCACGAAGCGCCGGATCAGCTGGCCGCCGCCCTCATGTTTCTCTCGCTCGCACGCGCGTGGCGACGCGAGTTCCCCCTGATGCGAGCCGCGTTCGGCGAGGCAAAGCAGATCGCGGCGCACCTGGGGAGCCGATGGGTCGATACGACTCTGGCGGTCTACGACAGCCTCGCCCTGGTCCTCGAAGGGGACCGCGTCGAGGCGCACAAGGGTCTCCTCCAGGGGGCCGCTGCACTCCTCGACCTGGGCGATGAGTCTCTTGCCGCCCGCACTCTCATGTATGCAGGCAACGTCTCGCGACTGATCGGTGATCTCCCCGCGGCCCGACACGAGCTCGAGCAAAGCATGGAGCTCGCACGCGCCCAAGAGATGCCCGGCACCTACGCCCACGGGACCCTCGCGCTCGCGCAGGTCGCGATGGATCTCGGCGACACCGACGCGCCGTCGCTGTTCGTGGATTGCCTCGCGGCGTTGGAGGTGATCGGGGACGTCCGGTGCACCGGCGTGTGCCAGCGCTCGCTCGGGAGCCTCGCCCTCGACAGGGATCAGCTCGACGAGGCGCTGGTATGGCTGCGGCAGAGCCTCGAACCGCTCGCGGCGCACGACCAGCGCACGCTTGCCATCGCCATCGCCGACATCGCCACGATCTACCAGCGCCACGGCGATGCGGAGGACGCCTCCAGGCTTGCAACCGCGGCACTGGTTCTTTCCGAGAAGCCGGGTATGCCGCTCACAGCGGACGAGCGCGCCCGCATCGACGCCGCCGTCGCGGCCACCAACACCGAACTCCACACGAACGGTGCCGAGTCTCCGAAGAGCGACGAGGCCGTCGACCTCGCAGCGATCCTCGCGATCGCACGCCACGCGGACCCAGGAACCGACTCGGAT